>CAWCOI010000005.1:0-660082 GCA_963797125.1 uncultured Thermoleophilia bacterium
ACTCCGAGTCGCTCGAGGCGGAGCTGCAGGACCTCGTCGAGCGGGACTTCCTCGTCCGTGAGCAGCGCTCGGCGATCCGCGGCGAGCAGGCGTATCGCTTCAAGAACATCCTCATCCGCGATGTCGCGTACGCGGGGCTCTCGAAGTCGTCCCGGGCCGCGCTGCACCTCCAGATGGCGCGCTGGCTCGCGGGGCGGATGGCGGGCGACGAGCTCGTCGAGATTCGAGCGCATCACCTGCAGGACGCCGTCACGCTCGAAGAGGAGCTCGAGGGGCGGATCTCGCAGGAGCTCGCGACCGAGGCAGCCATGGCGCTCGAGCAGGCTGGGCGTAGGGCACTCCGCGCGAGGCGAACGCAGTTTCGCGGCGGCTCTTCGTGCGAGCCGTCGAGCTCGACCCGACGCTCGAGCGCCGCTACCTGGCTGCGCGTGCCGCATGGAAGCTGACCGACTTCCCGACCGTGCGCACTGAGATGCGGGAGGTGCGCGAGGCGGCGCATGCGGAGGGCGACCGGCACATCGAGGGCCGCGCTTTGATCGCGCTTTCCCAGGTGGCGCTGTACGTCGATGCCGACAACACCTGCGCCCGCGAGCTCGCCGTGGCCGCGCTCGATCTCGTGGAGGAGGCCGACGATGTCGGCCGGTTCGATGCGCTTGACGTTCTCGGCACGCTCGCCTGGTGGGAGGGCGATCTCGACGAGGTCGAGCGCCTGGCGGTCGAGCGGATCGCGATTGCCGAGCGGATCGAGCGGCTCGACCTCCAGAGCAGCGTGCTGCTGGAGCTCAACGACATGTACAACGCACGCCTCGAGCTCGGGAAGGCGCTCGAACCGCTGCAACGCGCCGTCGAGCTCGCCGAGGCAAGCGGAAGCCCGACGACCCGTGGATGGGTGCTGCGTGGGGTCGGGCGCCAGGCCGCCTTCGAGGGGCGACTCGCCGAGGCCGAGGTGGCACTCGAGCAGGCGCGGATCATCTTCGCCGAGAGCGGCGCCGCTCTCACGCTCGGACGGACGTTGAACTGGCTCGGGACCGTCGAGTGGGAGCGCCGCGACCTGCGAAAGGCCGAGGAGACCCTCCGCGAGGCGATCCGCGTGCTCAAGCCGCTCGGGGACAGGGGCACGCTGGTCGAGAGCCAGCGCATCCTCGCCCAGGTGCTGCTCGACCAGGACCGGCTCGACGACGCCGAGCGATTCGCGCTCGAGGCACGCGAGACAGTTGGAGATTTCGACGTCGCCTCGGATTCGACGACGCGGCTCGCGCTCGGTCTCGTCAGGGCCGCGCAGCGCCGAGACGACGAGGCCGAGCGGCTGCTGCGGGAGGCGGACGAGATCCTGCGCCCAACCGGGTTCGCCGGCATCGATCGATCCGTTGAAGGCTCTGGCCGCCTTCCTGCGCGAGCGTGAGCGCGACGACGAGGCCGCCGAGGTCGAGGAGATGCTGGGCGCGCTCGTCGGACGGGACGCGGTGCCGGCCTCGTAGATTCTCCAGCGAGCCCGCGACGGATCCGCCCCTACGGGGCCTGCAGGATCTCCCTGATCGCCTGGCTCGAGACCTCGTCCGGCGACTCCGAGACGACGGTCGCGGGGCGCTCGAACCGGTCGAGGGCCTCGCGCAGCGGGTCGGCTCGGAGCGTCCCCTCGCCGTAGGGAAGGTGGTGCTTCTCGTTGCGGTTCGCGTACGCGATGTCCGAGAAGTGGATGTGGAACGGCACACCGGGCTCCAGGACGTCGTCGACCGCCTCGAGCGCCTCGGTGAACAGGCTCGCCTCGAGGTAGGCGCCGTCGCTCGTCGCGTGCATGTGCGCGAAGTCGAGCACGGGGCGCACCCAGCCGGCGCGGGCCGAGATCTCGACGACGTCGTCGAGCGAGCCGAGGTCGCGGACGCGCCCCATCACCTCGACGCCGAACGGCACTGCCCGGTTCTTGCCCTCCAGCCGCTCGCGCAGGGTGCCGAGCTGCTCGACGACGGACGTGATCGCATCCTCGCGCTCGCGTCCGAGCAGGAAGCCGGGGTGGAAGACGACGACCTCGGCGCCGCAGGCGGCGGCAATGCCCGCGCTGCGGTCGAGAGCTCCTACGGCGGAGGAGAACTTGCGGCCGCTCGCCTCGAGGTGCCCCATGAAGCCGAAGAGCGGTGCGTGCACCGAGAGCGCCACGTCCGCGGCGAGGGCGACTTCGCCGAGCTTCTCGGCCCACGGATAGTCCATCCAGAAGCCGCCCTCGAAGTCGATCTCGCAGGCGTCGTAGCCGCGTTCGAGCAGGAGCTCGATCGCATGCTCCGGGTCGTCGCGGGCGGGAATGCCGGGGAGGCCGACACGCGTTCGGGCCATAGCGGGAAGTTACCGGGCTACAGGGGCACGGTCATGCGCACTGTGTCGCCGTGCGGCGCGAACGTGCCGTCGCTAAGGCTCCCGGCGGCGATCTCGAAGATGAGCGTCTCTCCGGTGGTGACCGTGATCCGACGCTGCCTCACGTAGGTGGCGGCTTCGGCGAAGCTGCCGACGAGTGCAAAGACCGCCGCACGGATCTGCCCGACCCGCGGCTCCTCGCCGGTCCAGCGAAGCTGAAGGTCGAATGACCCTTCGACCGAGGGCCTCGCGTCGACGAGCTCGAAGGGCAACGCCCGAATGGCCTGCTCGATGTGAGGGAGGAGATGAAGCTCAGGCTCCTCGCTCACCCAGCTCGGTTGGCGCATCGTGTCGACGAGCTCGGAGGCGCCGCCTGCGAACGCGGCTGCGTCGGCAACACCTTCGCCCCGCTCGTCTCCATCCCGACGGGCACCAGCCATCGCGGAATAGTCGCAGAAACGAGCCCACTCAGCCGAACCCGCGCACTCTCGTCCCGACGCGTTCCGTCGGCCGAAAAACATGCCTTTTTGCGGGACTTCTAATGCCGTCCGACTGCTTCCGTACCCTTTTTGACATGGAACAGCCTACGCGCATCGATCTCCTCGAGCTCGATATCGACCTTCGCCTCGCCGACCTCTGGCGTGAAGCCGCGGACGTCAACGAGTGGAATCTCGAGGTCGTCTCCGCCTTCATGCGGGCCGCCTATGGCAAGGGCTACTGCGACGCCTTCACCGAGGATTCGCCGGGCTCGCTGTGCCACGACCACGGATACGAGATCCCGGGTCAGCACTCCGTCCGCGCCGCGTAAGCCCCGGGCCTCCTCGGGGGGCGGCGTTCGCGTGAGCCCATCCTCGGCCCCGCGAGCACATTCTCCAGTGTGGAGACCGCATCGGCGTCGACCTCGATCTCGCAGCGTGATATCCCCAGCTTGCGTTCTGTGTGCAGCGACCGCCGCATGAGTGCCCAGTCATCCTCTGTCGCGTGTTCTCCCCTTTTCTTGTGAGAGATGGGAGACTAGGGTCGACCTGTTGGGGCGTGGATGTCCAGCGAGCCGTCGAGGAGAGGAAGACGAATGGGTGAGCTCGCGGGAAAGGTCGCGTTCGTAACCGGAGGAGGCAGCGGGGTCGGGGAAGCGACGTCGCGCGCCTTCGCCGCCGCCGGCGCGCAGGTGGTTGTCGCCGCCCAGCACGAGGCGAACGCAAAGGTCGTCGCCGATTCGATCGGCGAGAGCGGCGGAGAGGCGCTCGCGGTCGGGTTCGACACCTCCGACGAGGCACAGGTGGCCGAGGCGTTCGAAGCCGCAGTACGCAGGTTCGGCGGGATCGACATCCTCCACAACAACGCCGCGATCACGAGTCCGGCGTTCCTGATGCGCGACGGAATGATCCACGAGCTCGACGTCGATCTCTGGGATCAGACGATGGCCGTCAACCTCCGGGGTTACATGCTCTGCACGAAGTACTCGCTCCCGCACATGCTCGGGCGCGGCGGCGGCGTCGTCATCAACACCGCCTCAGGCGCGGGCATGCAGGCCGAGGTCATGCGTTCGTCCTACGGAACGTCGAAGGCTGCGGTGATCGGGTTCACCCGCAACGTGGCGACGCAGTACGGCAAGCAAGGCATCCGGTGCGTCGCAGTTGTGCCGGGCCTGATCATGACCCCCACCGTCATCGCCAACATGCCGCCGCCGATGATCGCGATGATGAAGCGGCACCATCTGACCCCCGAGCTCCCGACGCCTGAGGACATCGCGAACGCGGTCTTGTTCCTCGCCTCCGACCGGGCGAATTTCATCACCGGAATCGCCGTCCCCGTCGATGGCGGGTTTTCGGTCCATTCGCCGTCGTACGCGGATGAGCTCATGTTCTACGCCGGCGCGTCGGGCGCCACGGCAGCGGCCGTGGCGGAGACGTTCCGCGCCGCGCTTGCCGCGCGCGGACGCCCGCTGACTGCTGACGACGCTGCGCTGCTCGCTGGAGCCGTCACCGACGGCGTCGCGTGGCACGGCGCTCCGAGCGGATCAGCATGGGGGAATGACGAGCTCGTCAAGCGCTGGAGCGACATCTCTGGCCAGGGTGATGGAAAAACACAGGTCGAGGTCGTCGACGTCTACGCGGACGACAAGCACGTCATCGGCGTGCTCGACGTGTCGGCCGCCGGCGGGAGGCCGCACGATCCGCCAGGCGAACCTCTTCCACCTCGACATGCAGGGCAAGGCGACCGCGGTCTGGTCGATGCCGAGCGACGACGCGATCCGCGAGGCGCTCGAGAGTGGCGAGCCGGTGCGCGAGCATCCCAACGTGGCTCGGTTCCGTGCCGCCGAGGAAGCCCGTGCGCGCAATACCTTCGACGCCGCCGACCTCGAGCTGATCGGTGAGTTCCTCCGTGAGGACGTCCACTGGCGCAGCCCCTGGGGCGTCGGCCCGAGTAGCCGCGACGAGGTCGTGCAGCAGTTCAACGCGTTCAAGGAGTCGACCGGCGGGACCATGGCGCTCGTCCTCGGAGACGTGTTCGCCGACGAGACGCACGCCCTGTCCCTCGTGCGGCTCACTGCCGGGCGTCCCGACCGCCCCGACAAGACGATGGACGTCAAGGAAGCGAACGTATTCCATCTCGACAACGACGGCCGCGCCTACGAGTTCTGGGGAATCGCCGACGACCAGGCGGCAATCAACAACTTCTGGGCCGACTGAAAGTCGGGGAGCCCGCCGACCGGAACGGCTCCCGGGCGATAACAGTCCACGGCGGGTGCCGCGGTGCCTGCCCGCAGAAGGGGTGGCCGCAGCTATCCTCTCTGGGTGGCCAGAAGGCGCTCACCGGCGCGGCTCGTCATCGCCCTCTCGATCGCGGCGGTGCTCGCAGTCTTCCTCCTCTACACCTCGATCGCAGGTGGCGGCACGCCGTCCCTCCGCCCGAGCCAGCTCGCGGGCCGCACGGGCACGGTTTCGCTCGTCGGGCGCGTCGTCGGCAAGCCGGCGGGTGACTCGCACGCGGCCGGGCTGAGGTTCAGGCTCGTCGACGTCAAGGACCCGTCCGCGCAGCCGGTCGCCGTCCTCTACAAGGGCAGCGTCCCCGATCTCTTCGCCTCGGGCCGGGACATCGTCGTCGACGGCCAGCTCAAGAACGGCACGTTCGTCGCCTCGCCCGGTTCGATGGTGACGAAGTGCCCGTCGAAGTACTCGGCGAAGCCGACGACGCAGTAGATGGCTGAGCTCGGGCGGGCGGCGCTCGTCGTCACGCTGGGCCTGTGCGTGTACGCCGCGGTCGCCGGGGCGTACGCTGCCGCACGCAGACGACGCCGGCTCGCGCACTCGGCCCGCAACGCGCTCATCGCCGCGTTCGGCTCGACGCTCGTCGCGGCCGCGGTGCTCGCCGCCGGATTCCTCCGCAACGACTTCTCGCTCACCTACGTCGCCGAGCATTCCAACCGCACGCTCGGCGGCCCCTACAAGCTGTCCGCGTTCTGGGGCGGCCAGGAGGGATCGCTGCTCCTCTGGCTGCTCGTCCTGACCGGATACGCGGCACTGGCCGTGTGGGTCAACCGCAACCGCGCCCGCGACCTCGTCGTCTGGGTGACTCCGGTGCTCGCGGGAATCGCGGTCGGCTTCTCGTTCCTGCTCGTCGCCGTCGCGAGCCCGTTCGATACCCAGGCGGCCCCGTTCGACGGAGCCGGCCTCAACCCGAGCCTGCAGAACCCGTACATGATGGCCCACCCGCCGTTCCTCTACCTCGGCTACGTGGGGCTCGCGGTGCCATTTGCGTTCGCGATGGGAGCGCTGCTCGCGGGACGCACCGACGAGCGCTGGATCGTGGCGACGCGACGCTGGACGCTGATTGCCTGGACGGCGCTCGGCGTCGGCCAGCTGCTCGGCGCCCACTGGGCCTACGTCGAGGTCGGCTGGGGCGGCTACTACGCCTGGGATCCGGTCGAGAACGCCGCCCTGATGCCCTTCCTCGCGGCGACCGCGTTCCTCCACTCGGTGATGATCCAGGAGAAGCGCGGGATGCTGAAGGTGTGGAACGTCGTGCTCGTCTCGCTCGCGTTCTGCCTCTCGCTCTTCGGCACGTTCCTCACCCGCTCGGGCGTCGTCAACTCGATCCACTCGTTCTCGCAGAGCGACATCGGCCCGTGGTTCCTCGGCTTCATCGTGATCGCGGTCGTGTTCTCGACGACGCTGATCATCTGGCGCCTGCCGCTGCTGCGCTCGACGACGAGGCTCGAGTCGCTCGTCTCGCGCGAGGCGGTCTTCCTCTACAACAACCTGCTGCTCGTGGCCCTCTGCCTGACGATCCTCTGGGGGGTCGCCTGGCCGATCCTCTCGGAGGCGGTCCGCGGCACCTCCGTCGTCGTGGGCCGGCCGTACTACGACTTCTTCCTCCGCATCTTCGGGCTGCCGCTGCTGCTTCTGATGGGGATCGGGCCGTTGATCGCGTGGCGCCGCGCCTCGCTCCGCGGGCTCGGGAAGACGTTCTTCTGGCCGTTCATCGTGGCCGTCGCGACCGGCATCGTGCTGCTCCTGCTCGGGGCGGGGTCGTCGATCCCCGGACTGATCGCCTACACCTTCGCGGCGTTCGTGCTCGCCGCGATCGGGCTCGAGTTCGTGCGCGGCACGAAGGCGCGCAAGGCGCTCTCGACCGAGTCCTGGCCCGGCGCCTTCTTCTCGCTGATCGGCCGCAACCGCCGCCGCTACGGGGGCTACGTCGTCCACGTCGCGATCGTCCTGCTCGCGATCGGGATCGCGGGCTCGAACTCCTACGACTCCGTCGTCGAAGGGAAGCTCGCGGCGGGGCAATCACTCGCCGTCTCCGGCTACAAGGTCACCTACCAGGGGTTGACCGAGCGTGACACGCCCCACGCAGCCGAGGTCCGCGCGCATCTGCTCGTGAGCCGGAACGGCTCGAGCCTCGGCACGCTCGAGGCGGGGAAGAACTCGTACAAGATCGCCGGCCCCGATCCGCAGGTCTCGTCGGAGGTCGGGATCCGAACGAACTACCTCACCGGTGAGGACCTGTTCGTGATCCCGGAGCAGATCAACGACGACGGCACGCGTCTACTTCCGCATCTTCGTGAAGCCGCTCGTGAACCTGATCTGGCTCGCGGGACTTGTTTTCCTGCTCGGCTCCGTGATCGCGCTCTGGCCCGACGCGCGCGAGCAGCGCCGCCTCGCTGCGAGCTATGACGAGGCCGGCATCCCCGTTCGCGGCCGGTGAGCACGGCGCTCATCCTGGGGGCGGCGCTGGCCGTCCTCTGTGTCGTGCTCGTCGCGCTCCCGTTTCTGCGCGAGCCCGAGCCGCTCTCGGACGAGCTCGACGCACTGACGCCCGAGCGGCGGCAACGGCTGGCGCTCGCGGAGGAGCGCGATCGCGCCCTCGCGGCTCTGAAGGAGCTCGAGGCCGATCACCGGGCGGGGCGGGTCAACGACGAGGACTACCGGGCCTCGATCGGGCCGCTGCGACGGGAGGCGGCAGAGGCGCTGCGAGCACTCGACAAGCCCGGGAAGGGGTAACCGGCCGGGGCGCGAAGTCGCCCTCATGGCCCGTCGGTCGCGACCGCCTACGGCCATAACTCGAGCCTGATCGTGAGCCAGGGTGCGACGGTCGGCAAGGGCTTCGTGATCGCGCTGTCGGGCAGCACCGGGCACTCGACCGGGCCGCACGTGCACTTCGAGGTACGGGTGAACGGGGTGCCCGTGGATCCGCTCGGCTACCTGTAGCCGGCTGATGAGAGGTAAGGGGCGCGCTACGCGGGCGCGAGCGCGGTACGCAGCGCTGCCACGTCCCGCGCGAGGCGCTCCTCCGGCATCGGCCCTGGGTCAGGCTCCGGGAACGGAAAGGGCCAACCCGGGCGCGGGTCGTCGGCGTAGCGCGGAACGATATGCGTGTGCAGGTGCGGAACCCAGTTGCCGAGCAGGTTGTAGTTCAGCTTGACGGGCGAGAACGTCCGCTCGAGCGCGCGACCGACTGTGAGCACGTCGCGGCCGTAGGCAGCAGCCTCCTCGTCGCTGAGCTCCGTCGGCTCGACCACGTGCCGCCCGCGCCAGACGACGATCGACAACCCCCGCTGGATGTCGGCACGCACGAGGTACGCATCGGCCACATCGCCGGCGTAGTACCGGACGCCCATCGGCAGCTCGTCAAGCCTGCCCTCGGCGCACGACGGGCAGCCATCTCCCGCCCGCCACGCGTACCACTGCTCCGGCCATTCCACGAATCGATCGTATTGAACGACTAGGCTGACCGTGTGCCCGAGCACGCGCAGGATCCACGCCGACCGGACATTGGGGGCCTACGAACGCCACCGGTCGAGGAGTGGGACTCGTGGCCGTTCGCCGGCGCGGTCACGCCGAAGACGCTGCGTGCGCCGGAGCCCGAGCCCGACCGCGATGGTGAGGGCGCGCGCGCTTGCACCGCGTGCGGCAAAGGCGATGAGCAGTATCTCTGGACCGACGAGCGCTGGCGGCTGCAGGCGTTTCCGCCCAGCGGCCTACCGGCCGTGGTGATCCTCGAGCCGCGCGTTCATGTCGACGGCCCGCGCGACCTGCCAGACGACATGCTCGCCGAGATGGGCGTGATGCTGGCTCGCGTCGAGCGCGCGGTGCTCGCAATCGAGGACGTCGAGCGCGTCCACATCCTCCGCTACGGCGAGGGGGCTGCGCATCTGCACTGGTGGTTCATGGCCCGCCAGACGGGCCTGCGTCAGACGGCCAGCGGCTTTGCGATGATCTGGGACGACGTGTTGCCGCCGACGCCGGAGGACGTCCACCGCAGGAACCTCGCGGCGGTCCTGGCGGCGCTGAACGCCTAAGCCCTCGAGCTGTACCTCGTCTACTTCCTGACAGCACATCCCGTCCGCGTCGGGGTGCCGCCTCGGCGCCGGCCTTCGGGAACCAGAGCGGTTATCTCTCTTCGAGGCCGTCCATCGGAGACCGTCGCTGTCACCCGGGGCCGCTCGAGCTCGGCGTTCTCGTCCAGGTGCCGTAGCCGTGCACGTTACGCCGACACGCCGTCGCCTGGACGTCGGGACGCCTTCCAGGGGTGAGGAGAATCCAGCATGGTTGCGAGCTCTGCGCTCTTATAGGGTGCGCTCATGTTGATCAATCGTTCGGCGCCGCCTGCCACCGTGACGCCGGTACTCGTCTACGAGGACGTACGCGCGGCGGTTGCCTGGCTCGAATCGGCGTTCGGGTTCGGGGAACGGGTGCGAATTGGTGACGGGCACCGAGCTCAGTTGCGCGTCGGCTCAGACGGGGCGGTCGTCGTGGCCGAAGCGGGTGCCGATCGGGTTGCGCCAAGCGGCGGCGGGGTGACCCACATCGTCAAGGTGCGTGTACCGGACGTGGATGTGGCGTTCGCGCGGGCCTGTGCGGCAGGCGGACAGGTCATCGAGGAGTTGACGACATACGAGTACGGTGAGCGCTCCGGCGTCGTCGAGGATCTCGGCGGCCACCGTTGGGAACTGACGCAGACCGTGCGCGACGTCGCCCCCGAGGAATGGGGTGGGGTGACAGTCGCTCCCTGGTGAGAGCTGAGTCGGCTGTGCGCGTGATGCTGGAATGTCCCCTGGACGGGAGCGGGGCGTCGGCGCGTGAGAGAGGTTGCCTGGGTCAGGGCGTAGGCTGTCACGAGCCGACCGATACAGCAGTCGGATACCGAAGTCGTCCCACCGGGAGGTGGTGGCTGTGTACGGCGTGTTCATGGTTGTGTTCGTGGTCGTTCTCATCGTTGGAGCGTGGTGGCTCCTCCGGCGAGCCTTGAACGGTGACGAGACGCCAGAGCCAGGCGGCTCCTTCGGCGACCTGGCGCTCGGCGAGAAGAACACTCGCAAGAAACGGAAGGCACGCAACGGCCGATAACCCCACCGGGCAAATTCTTCGTCGCTTGAGCCAGGGTTACGGGAATGGTCTACTCGTGTCCTCGGTGTACGTTGCTAGGCGGTGCTGCGGCCTACGTCGATCACGACAGCTCGGCTTGTCCTCACACCGCTGAAAGGTGGCGTGGCACGCGCGGTCGTCAACGGCGATCTCTCGGCAGTCGCACGGGCGGCCGGGTGGCCGCATGACGACACGATCGATGCGATCCGGATGGCGACGGTTCCCGCGCAACGTCGTTCGTTTGGTTGGTGATGGTCGATGGGGCTTGTGATCGGCGACTGTGGCACGGTCGGTGGTCTGGATGAGACCGGGGCGATCGAGATTGGCTACGGGCTTGCCGCGGAATATCGCGGCCGCGGCTACGGGACAGAGGCCGTGGTCGCGCTCTCAGAATGGCTGCTCGCCCAAACCGATGTCGAAGCGGTGACGGCAAGGGAAGTCCTCGCAGACAACCTCGCGCTCGTCGCGTCCTCGAGAACGCGGGGTTCGTTCTCGAGGACGAGCGCGACGGTCTGACGTGGTATGAACTGCGCCGGCGTCCGATTGGTGATCCTTAGGGAATATCCAGAACGTTCGCCTGCGCCAGCGTCCTCGACGCCTGAAACCGCCTAGGCGGCGTCGGTCGCTGCGGCCGGCAGTGCTTCGGCCGGGATGATGCGGATGTCCGGCAGCGCGCGCCAGCGCTCCTCGAGGCCGAGGCCGTAGCCGGCGAAGAGCTCGTCCGGCACCGTGAAGCCGATGTAGTTGAGGCCGATGTTCTCGACGAGGCGGCGGTAGGGGCGGTCGAGGAGCGTCACCGCGGCAATGCTCTTCGGGCCGCGCTCGGCGAGCGTGCGGGTGAGGTAGGCGAGCGTCATGCCCGTGTCGACGACGTCTGCGACGAGGATCACATCGCGCCCCTGAATGGGCTGATCGAGGTCCTTGAGCAGCCGAACGCCGCCGCGCCTGCCGTCTGCGTAGCTCGCGAGCTCGATCATGTCGATCGTGTGCAGGATCGGCAGCGCCCGCGAGAGGTCGGCGAGGAAGACGGCGCTCGACTTCAGGGGCGCCACGAGCACCGGCTCGCGGCCCGCATAGTCGGCGGCGATCGCGACGCCGAGCTCGGCGACGCGCGCAGCGATCTCGCCGGCCGAGAGAACCACGTCGCCGGCGGGGTCGTGTCCTATGACGCGAGCTTCAATCGGTATCGCTGGGCCAGGCGCTCGAGATCGCGCCGGTAGAAGAGCTTGACGTTGACGTCCGGGATATTGCTCCCGGAGCTCCCGCAGCTTGCGGTTCTTCCGGGTCACGAGCGACTGCTTCATGACGGTGACCTCGATGTAGAGGTTCTCGTCCGGCAGGAAGAAATCGGGCGTGAACGCCCGGGTGACGCGGCCTTCGGCGTCGCGCTCGAGCACGAAGGAGGTGGGCTCGTACTCCCAGGGGATCCCGTACCAGTCGAGGATCCTGGCGCATTCCAGCTCGATCCGGTTCGCAAACCGTGGCGGGTCCGTTCCACGATAGGCCTGGAACCGGTGGTTTTCCAACGGCACAGAGCCACGGTACTCACGGTCTCGGACGGCCCGCTCGACCGCCGAGGCCCTACGACCTAGACTGCGGCCATGTCGAGTGGGGCCACGGCCTTCCGGATCGCGCACTTCTCAGACCTCCACTGCGGGGAGCAGTACTTCGAGCCGACCCTGCTCGATCGCGCGATCGCGGAGATCAACGAGCTCGAGCCGGACATCGTCGTCTGCTCCGGGGACCTCACGAGCTTCGGGTTCAAGCACGAGTATCAGCTGGCTCGCCAGTATCTGGACAAGATCGCGTGCGAGTCGCTCGTCGTGATCCCCGGCAACCACGACTCGAGGAACGTCGGCTACGTCCACTTCGAGGAGCTGTTCGGGGAGCGCAACCGGGTGCTGCGCAAGGGCGGGGTCACCGTTGTCTCCGTCGACTCGACCGAGCCCGATCTCGACCACGGTTCGATCGGCCGTGGGCGTTACGCCTGGATCGAGAGCGAGTTCGCCGAGCCTGCGGACCTGCGGATCTTCGTTCTCCACCACCACCTGCTTCCGGTACCCGGTACCGGTCGGGAGCGAAACGTCGTGTACGACGCCGGCGACGTGATCGAGTGCCTGCAGCGGTGCCGGTGTCCACCTCGTTCTCTCCGGGCACAAGCACGTCCCCTACGCGTGGCGGCTCGAGAACCTCTTCGTCGTCAATACGGGGACGGTTTCGTCCCTGCGTTTGCGGGGAAACTCAAGACCCTGTTACAACGTGATCGAGATCACCGGCAGCCATGTCGATATCTGGCGCCGCCATCCCTTCCACGGGCAGGAGCGCATCATTCAGTTCTCGATCGACACGTTCGAGTACGAGAAGTACACCGGCCGGATCGAGTCCGAGGTGACGTCTCGCTCGTGAGGGCCGTCGCCGTGATCGACGGGGAGCACTACGCCTCCGTTGTCAGGGATGCTCTCGTCGAGCTGCCCCACGAGATCGTTGCGTGCGTCTTCGTCGGCGGGGCCGAGAAGCTCCGCGGCGGCGAGGACTACGGCGTCCCGTTGGCCGGCTCGCTCGAAGAGGCAATCGCCGAGTACACACCAGACGTCGTCCTCGACCTTTCCGACGAGCCGGTGCTCGGGCCGCCTGCTCGCTTCAGGCTCGCGGCGCGCGCGCTCGCGCTCGGCGTGCCCTACGAGGGCGCCGACTTCCGGCTCGAGCCTCCGCGCTTCGAGCCGATCAGGACACCCTCCGTGGCCGTGATCGGCACCGGCAAGCGTGTCGGCAAGACGGCCGTCACCGGTCACGTCGGCGCGGGTGCTGGCGCGGGAGCGGAAGGTCGTCGTCGTCGCGATGGGGCGTGGGGGGCCGGCTGAGCCCGAGGTCGTCCAGCGTCAGGCCGACGGTCGCCGACCTGCTGGCGCTCTCGCGCGCGGGCCGTCACGCGGCGTCCGACCACCTCGAGACGGCGGCGCTCACCGGACTGCCGACCGTCGGCTGCAGGCGCTGCGGAGGCGGCCTCGCCGGCGCGGTCGGAATCTCGAACGTCGCAGCCGGGACGCGGCTCGCCGAGGATCTCGAGCCCGACCTGATCGTGCTCGACGGGAGTGGCGCTGCAATCCCGCCCGTCGCCGCCGACCGTCGCATCCTCGTCGTCGGCGCTCACCAGGATCCGCACGTCGCCACCGGCTACCTCAACCCGTACCGCGCGCTCCTCGCCGACCTCGTCGTCGTCGCGATGGCCGAGGACGAAGTCGATCACGCGGCGCTCGCCCTCGAGCTCGGCGGCCTGACGCGGCCAGGCGTGCCGATCGTGCGCGCCGTGCTGCGGCCGCGGCCGCTCGCTGACGTGCGCGGACAGCGGGTCGCCTTCTTCGGCACGGCGCCCGCGGCGCAGCACGAGCGGATCGCGGAGCATCTCGAGACCGTCCACGGAGCCGAGGTCGTGCAGGTCTCGGGAAGCCTCTCCGACCGCGGTGCCCTGCGGCGCGAGCTCACGCAGCTCGACGCCGACGTCGTCGTGGTCGAGGTCAAGGCCGCGGCGATCGACGTCGTCGCCGAGGAGGCCGCGAGTCGGGGGATCCCGGTCGTTCTCGCCGGCAACGATGTCGTGCCGCTTCCCGGCGAGGCCGATCTCGATCTCCTGCTCGAGCAGCTTGCGGTGGAGGCGATCGAGAACGCGGTGGTGGTCGCGTGAGCGAACGCCGCTACCTGGCGCCGCTCCCGCTCGGCGGCGACGACGGCCCGCCCTGGTCAAAGGGGCTGATGGCGCGGGCGCTTGCGGCCACGGGGCTGACGCCGACACGCGCCTACGAGCTGGCGCGCCGCGCCGATGCCGACCTTGCCACCCGCCGCGAGGTCGAGCTCGACCTCGATCGCCTCGCCGAGATCGCGAACGAGGTGCTGGGCGATCCCGACGCCGGCCGCACGATGCGCCGGCTCCGCCGCCTGCAGGCGCTGCAGCATCTCGACCAGCCCGTCTTCCTCCTCGTTGGCGGCGCCACCGGCACCGGCAAGTCGACCGTCGCGACCGAGACGGCCCACCGGCTCGGGATCACGAGGGTGACCTCGACCGACTTCATTCGTCAGACGATGCGGGCGTTCTTCTCGCGGGAGTTCATGCCGTCGGTGCACTACTCGAGCTTCGAGGCGGAGCTGGGACTGAGCCGCGCCGACGAGGATCTCGCGGGTGACGCGGCGCTCCTCGGCTTCCTCGACCAGACGCGCAACGTGCTCGTCGGCGTCGAGGCGGCGATCGATCGCGCGCTGACGGAGGGCTGGTCGATGGTGCTGGAAGGCGTGCACATCGTCCCCGGGATGCTCTCCGTCGACCGGGCCGACGCGCTCATCGTCCAGTGCGTCGTCGCGATCACCGACGAGGATCTGCACCGCAGCCACTTCTGGGTGCGCGACGCGGCGACGGACGGCCTGCGGCCGCTCGAGAAGTACCTCGACGGGATGACCGAGATCCGGATGATCCAGGACGTCCTGCTCGAGCGCGCCCGCCGCTTCGACGTCCCGGTGATCGAGAACACCTCGCTCGACGACGCGGTCGGGCAGATGCTGGATCTGGTGTTGACCGGGGCGGAGCGGTTGGCGAAGGTTTGAGCCCGGACGACGGCCGAAGCCTGTCGCGGTGAAGCCTGCCGTCGCACAGCTAGAGTGGCCGCATGGTCACCGAGAACGATGTCGTCGAAGCGCTGCACGGGGTCGAGGATCCCGAGCTCGGCATGGACATCGTCGAGATCGGCCTGTTCTACGAAGCCGAGATCGAGGGCGCGAACGTGAAGATCATCCACTCGCTCACCTCGATGGGCTGCCCGGCCGGGCCGATGATCCAGGAAGGGATCCACGACGCCGTGGCCGCGCTGCCGGGCGTCGAGAAGGTGGAGGTCGAGCTCACGTTCGATCCGCCGTGGACGCCGGACCGGATGTCGGACGACGCCAAGTTCATCCTGGGTTTCGGCTAAGCCGAAACCCAGAGGTGGGTCAGGCTTCAGCCTGACTCACGGCCTTGTGGCCTGAGCCTTGGGACGTCGATCCCGAAGCTGAACGCGCCCTGAACACAGCCCCTGAGCGTCGCGAGAGCGCCTGCGTTGGCTACGTTGGCGGAATGAGACAACGCCGGCGACCAACCTCGTCATGATCGTCGCGCGCGAGTTGACGAAGGACTACGGCGAGAAGCGAGCCGTCGATGGGCTCAGCTTCACCGTCAAGCCAGGCGTCGTGACCGGGTTTCTCGGACCGAACGGCTCCGGAAAGTCGACGACGATGCGGCTGATCCTGGGGCTCGACGCTCCGACCTCGGGCGAAACGACGGTCAACGGGAAGCGGTATCGCGACCACGCGGCTCCGCTGCACGAGGTCGGCGCGCTCCTCGAGGCGCGATCGGTGCACACCGGCCGCTCCGCCTACAACCACCTGCTCGCGCTCGCCCAGACACATGGCATTCCCCGATCTCGTGTCGACGATCTGATCGATCTCGTCGGTCTTCACGAGGTTGCGCGGAAGCGGGCCGGCAAGTTCTCGCTCGGGATGGGGCAACGGCTCGGGATCGCGGCGGCGCTGATCGGCGATCCTCAGACGGTGATGCTCGACGAGCCCGTCAACGGGCTCGACCCGGAAGGAATCCACTGGATGCGGAACCTGCTGCGAGGGCTCGCAGCGCGAAGGGCGAACGGTCTTCGTCTCCTCGCACCTGATGAGCGAGATGGCGTTGACGGCAGACCACCTGATCGTCGTCGGACGCGGCCGGCTGATCGCGGACATGAGCACCGAGGCGTTCCTCCAGCAGGCCTCCGGGAACATCGTTCACGTCCGCTCCCCATCCGCCGCAGCAGCTGCAGGAACGGCTCGTCGGGCCCGACGTGGTCGTCGACGCGCTCGCCGGCGGTCTGATCGAAGTGCGCGGGCTCACGCGCCGCGCAGATCGGTGAGGTAGCGGCTGCGCACCAGATCTCCGCTCCACGAGCTGACGCCGCAGCAGGCCTCGCTCGAGGAGGCGTTCATGGACATCACCCGGGAGGACGTCGAGTTCAAGACCACCGAACCGGCCCCGATGAGGTCAGTCGCGTGACCACGATCGCTCCCGAATCGGTCCGCTCGGCATTCCCTCCGGACGGTCGCGTGACGTACCTTCATGTCGCTCTGTCCGAGTGGACGAAGCTCCGATCCGTTCGCTCGACGCGCTGGTCGCTGCTCGTCGCCGTCGTCGGAACGATCGGGCTCGCGGCCCTCGCCTGCGCCGTCGTCGCGCACCACTACCCGCCGGATGAGCCCGTCCGACCGGGCGGATTTCAATCCGCTCGATGTCAATTTCGTCGGCGTCCAGCTCGCCCAGCTCGCAATCGGCGTTCTCGGCGTCCTCGTGATCAGCGGCGAATACTCGACCGGGATGATCCGCTCGTCGATGTGCGCCGTGCCCAGGCGCCTCCCCGTCCTCTGGGCAAAGGCCGCCGTCTACGCGCTCGTGACACTCGCGCTGATGCTTCCCGGCGACCCTGATCGCTTTTTTCGTGGGACAGGCGTTCCTGTCGTCCCAGCACATCAACATCGCGTTCAGCGCGCCCGGTGTGAGCCGCGCCGTCGTCGGGGCCGCGCTGTACCTCGTCGTGGTCGGCGTCTTCGGATTCGGGACTCGGCGCCATCACGCGGAACACCGCCGGCGGCATCGCAACGTTCGCCGGGATCATGTTCGTCCTGCCGCCGCTGATGAATGTGCTGCCCGTCGAGCTGGAACCACGCAGCGTCGCCCTATCTGCCACTCGCAGCCGGAGAAGCGATCATGTCGATCGACGCCCGGAGACCACCTCTCGCCCTGGGTCGGGCTCGCGCTCTTTGCGGGCTACGCCGCGGTCACCCTCGCGGTCGCTGCCTTCCTGATGCTGCGCCGCGACACCTAGAGGCTTTCAGGAGACGTTCATCTGCCTGGCGTCGATCATGGGAGCATGGCGCAACGCGACAGCTCCGACAGCGGAACCCTTCTGCCGTAGACGAGGTGCTCCGGTTATTTCGGCTGGAAGTGGACGGGTTTCTGGGTCGTGGCTCGACGCGATCGGCCGACACGTCCCGCCGGTCCCGGCATCCCGGCCCTCCGCCGACACAGCGCCGAAGCGGCCCGAGCAACGGTCGAGGATCCCTCCGGCCTGAGACGACGCGCCGCGCTACGGCGTCGGCGGCTGCGGCGTCGCGGCCTTCGCCGGCTCGGCCGCCGGCGTATACGCGCAGATCACGTAGCCCGCTAGCCGCTTCTTGCCGCCCGAGCTCCGCGCCGTGATCACCCAGCCGGTGGCCTGCGCCCGGTCGTCGACCGCATTCGTGCCGATGCTCGGCGCCGAGTTGATCAGGCTGCCGTAGAAGTCGTTGCCCGTGTAGTCCGTGGTCGTCGTCGAGAGGAAGCCGCCGCCACCGCCGACCGGCACCTGGTCCTTGTCACACGGGATCAGGAGCTGGGCCTCGCCGAGGGCGGTCAGGTCTTTGGTCGCCCGCCGGACGACGAATGCGAGCCCGGGCGGGATCGTTCCCGTCGCGAGGTCGCCGGCCTTGATCGTCCCGTTCTTGATGTCCGAGCCGGTGACCGCGCCCGAGCGAAGCTTGTCCGAGGTGACGGCGTTGGCGCGCAACTGCGCCGTGCCGACGCTCCCGGGAGGAAGGATCGCGCTCCGGACCGCCTCGCCGACTCCGGTGAACCCGAGCGCCGCGACGACGAGCGCGGCGAGAGCGAGGCCGCGAGAGACGGGATCGCGCATGGGGAGAGGCTTCAGTCTCCCGCCGGCGTTTCCTCCCGGGCTTTACGGAATCGAGAGAACTATCTTGCCGAGCTGCTCGCCCGCCTCGAGCCGCGCGTGCGCGGCGCGGGCCTCGGCCAGCGGGAACACCCTGTCGACGTGCACGCGCGCGCGGCCGCTGCGCACGAGGTCGTACGCGCCGAGGAAGTCGTCGCGCGAGCCCATCGACGTCCCGTACACCGTCAGCTGCTTCCACCAGAAGCGGTGCAGGGCGGCGGGCGGGTTGGGGCCGCTCGTCGCGCCGCAGACACCGATGCGCCCTCCGGCCGCAACAGCGCCGAGCGATCGGGCCCAGGTCGCCTCTCCGACCGTCTCGACGACCACGTCGACGCCGACCCGGGTCACCTCCTTCACCGTCTGGACCACGTCGCCGGTGTGGTGGTTGACGGCGACATCCGCGCCCCAGGCGCGCGCCTGCTGGAGCTTCTCCTCGCTGCCGGAGGTGACGATCGTCCGTGCTCCGAGCGCCCGGCAGATCTCGAAGGCCGCGGTCGCGACGCCGCCGCCGATGCCCCAGATCAGGACCCACTCGTCCTCCTGCAGCGCGGCCTTCGTGACGAGCAGGCGGTACGCGGTCTCGTAGACGAGCGGGAACGCGGCCGCCTCCTCGAACGAGAGCGCGTCGTCGAGGCGGAAGACCTGCTCCGCGGCGACCGCGATCAGCTCGCAGTGCGTCCCGTCGGAATGCTCTCCGAGAACCGAGATCGTGTGGCCGTGCTCGAGCCCCGGATTGAGGACGACGCGGTCGCCGACGGCGAAACCGTCGACTCCCGCGCCGAGCGCCTCGACGACACCCGCGCCGTCGGCCCCCAGGATCCTGGGCTTCGGCACGGAAGGGAGGCCCATGCGAACCCACACATCGAGGTGGTTGAGCGATGCTGCGGCGAGCCGGACGAGAACCTGCACCGTCGGCCGGCGACCGGGTCGGGAACGTCCTCGTACTGCAGCACCTCCGGCCCGCCCTCGGCGTGGATGCGAATCGCCTTCACGTGCACAATCCTCTCATGACCGCCGCCGAGCTCGCACGCGCTTGCCGACGAGCTGGGGCTCGATGTCGTCGGCGCGGCTCCGGCCGAGGCGTACGACCGAGACCGAGCGCCACATCCGTGAGCGGCACGGCCGCGGCCTCTTCGCTGGGATGAAGTTCACGATGGCGCAGCCGGAGGTCTCGTGTCACCCCGAGCTCCTGCTCGACGGCGAGGCGCGCACCGTCGTCTCGGCGGCGCTCTGCTACTGGAGCGACGCGGCCGACGCCGGAGCCCGGTGAGGGCCGCTTGCCCCGCTACGCATGGCGCGACCACTACGCCCTCCTGCGCGACCGGCTCGAGGCCCTCGGGCGGGCGCTCGGTGGCAGCTACCGCGTTCTCGTCGACGAGAACCAGCACGTCGACCGCGAAGGCGCCCGTCGCGCCGGGCGTCGGCTTCTACGGCAAGAACACGATGCTGATCACGCGCGAGTACGGCTCGTGGGTCGTGCTCGGCACGCTCGTGACCGATGTCGAGATCGAGGCCACGGCACCGCTCGAGCTCGACTGCGGGCGCTGTCGCCTCTGCATCGACGCGTGCCCCACGGGCGCGCTCGACGAGCCCGGGAGTGCTCGACGCAAACCGCTGCCTCTCGTTCTGGACGCAGGCTCCCGCTCCGGTGCCGGAGGCGTATCGCGAGGAGCTGGGCTCGTCCGTCTACGGCTGCGACATCTGCCAGGACGTCTGTCCCTGGAATCGCGGCATCGAGAAGCGGCGCGCACGAGCTGCCGCTCCCGGCACGACGCCGACGCCGAACGTCTCCCTGCTCGACTGGCTGACGCGCGACGGGCGAGGAGCTCATCGAGGAGGTCGACCGCCTCTACGTGCCCCGCAACGATCCCCGCTGGCTGCGGCGGAACGCGCTCTACGCGCTCGGGCAACGACGGCTCGCCCGACGAGCTGCCACTGGCGGAGGAATGGGCCGCAGAGCGACGATCCGGTGCTCGCCGATGCCGGCGGCTGGGCCGCCGAGCGGATCAGGGAGCGTGCCTCGTGAGCGGCGGCGCCGTCCCGGGCCGAGCTCGCCGATCCTCGCCCACGAGATCCGGAGCCCGGTCGCGGCGCTCGTCGCGATCACCGACGCGTACTCCGACGGCGGACGCGGTTCGCCGGCGGCGACTGCTCGAGCTTGCGCGCGCCGCTCTCGAGGGCATCGAGCGCCTCCTCGCCGGAGCCGCCACGGCATCGGTGCGCGTCGAGCGCGTCGATGTGGCGCAGCTCGCGAGCGACGCTGCCGAGACAGCGGCTCTCGCCGGGCAGTCCTCGTTGCGCGCCGAGACGCACCACGGCCTTGCGGTTGACGGCGATCGCGAGCGGCTGCGCCAGGCTCTCGACAACCTGATCGGGAACGCGATCGGTCACTCTCCACCCGACGGCGTGGTGACCGTCAGCGTGGCGTCGTCGTGACGCCTCGGTCGTGATCGCCGTCTCCGACGAGGGAGAGGGAATCGCCGCTGACGACCTCGTGCGTGTCTTCGAGCCGGGCGTGCGGCTGACCTCGGACCGGCCGGGCTCAGGTCTTGGGCTGGCGGTCGTCCGTGCGATCGCGCGAGGCGCATGGGGGAGAGGTCGAGGTCGAGTCGGCCTCGGGGTCGGGAACGACGTTCAGGCTCGTGCTGCCGGGCGCTTCCGCCGGGTACTGAGCGCCCAGCTCCTGCTGCAGCGCGCGGGCGCGGGCAGCGACGGCCACCCGCATGTCGGCCGGCTCGAGCACGACCGTCTCGCCGGCATCTCCGAGCACCTCCGAGAGAAGCCACTCGTCGGTCTTGAAGGGCAGCTCCGACGAGCGCGGCCTTGTCGGTGAGGAGTCGGGCGCCGCGCTCGAGCTTCCAGCGTGCGACGACGGGTGAGTGCCAGACCCGCGCGAGCCGCGGCTCGTTCATGTACTCCGGATCGAAGCCCTCACGCGGCTCGAACTGCTCGTCGGTGAGGCGCGCCGAGCGCATCCGGTCGAGGCGGTAGGTGCGCGGCCCGTCGACGGTGCGGTCCCAGGTGTGAACGCGCCAGTGCGGGAGCTCGCGGACGAACGAGTAGGGCTCGACGGCGCGCGTCCTCGGCGTCTCGTCGCCCTCCTTCAGGTACTCGATCTCGACGACGCGCCGCTTCTCGACGGCGTCGGAGAGCGTGCGCACGAGCTTCTCCTCGGCGTTCTCGGACTCGCCACTGAGCGTCTGGGGAACGTCGAACTGCCCGAATGTCTCCTCGAGCTTCTTCCGCACCCGGTCGAGAGTGGTGTGCGACTCGGCCGCGATCGTCGGCCCGACGTAGTCGATCGCGAGGCTGATCGCGCGCGCCTCGAGCGGCGTCAGCCGCGGCGGCCTGCGGAAGACGTCGCCGTACAGCTCCTTGTCGACCCGGACGATGCCCGCGTCCTCGTCGACCTCCGCGTAGACCGTGTAACAGCCGCCGCCGAAGTTGACGAGGTTGAGGAGCGAGAGCGTCTCCTGCAGCTCCTCGCGCGGAATCGAGAACCGCTCTGCGAGGTCGTCCGCGTCGAGTCGTGCATCGCGGCCCTCGCCGCAGGCGGAGAGGACGTGGGCGAGGAGCGCCTGGAGAACGCCGAACCGCTCAGGAGCGATCGGGCCGACGGGGCGGTCGCCGCGATCGCTCGGCGCCTCGACGCGCCGTTCGCGGGCCAGCACCGGGCTCTCGCCGTCGTGGCCCTCGCGGAGGCGGGCGAGGCCTTCGGCAACGGCGTCGCGCAGCGCCTTCGGCTCGAGCGGGATCGCACGCCCGTTCTGGCGCAGCACCCAGCCGGCGAGCGGCTCGATGCGCGAGAACGGTGTCTCGAAGACGCCGTCGGTGAGCGAGCCTGCGTCGGCGAGGGTGCGGTGCACCCACCAGGCGGTGTCGTCCTGGACACGGATCCGTGCCGTGCCGACGGTGTCGCCGATCTGCCAGGGGCGCGGCACGCGATGCGCCTCGATGTCGAACTCGGGCGGGAGCCGGAAGTCGCGCTCGCGCCGCGTGGCGAAGCGGATGTCGCTGCGGATGCGGGAGACCCGGAACGTCCGCACGGCGGCGCGGTCGAGGTCGTGCCCGACGACGTACCAGATGCCCTCGTCGAGCCGGAGCGCGTACGGGTTGAGCGGTGCGCTCCGCGACCTTGTCGCGCTGCGGCGTCCAGTAGCTGAACTTGATCGTGCGCTGCTTCGAGATCGCTGCCTCGAGCTTCGACAGGCGCCCTGCGAGCTCGGCGGAGTAGTCGGGCGCGCTCACGCGGACGCGCTCCTCGGTGTCGACGCGGGTCTCGTCGAAGCCGGGCCGGCCGAGGGCGAGGTTCTGGAGCGCGAGCCGGAGCGGCTCGGCGTAGGCGAACTTGCCGTCGAGGTAGAACAGCGCCGTCTGGAGCGCCGCGAGCTCGTCGTCCTTGAGGTCGAGCCGGTCGAGGAAGTAGTTCTCGGAGCGCAGCGTGTAGAGCTCCTCGCCGGTGAACTCGTCCCGCTGGGAATGGAGCGGCACGCCGAGGCCCGTGAGCTCCGCCCGGTCGGAGTAGAAGCGCCGCGCGAAGGCCTCGTCGGACATCTCGGAGTACCCCTCGACGTTGCCCTTGACGTCACGGGCGGTCAGCGGCCGGCGCTCGGCCATCAGGAAGGCGACGAGCGAGAGCTGACGGATGAGCTTGTCGGTGTCGTGCGACATCGTGTGTGCGAGCTTACCCCCGGAATGAGGGTGGTGAGGGCGCGGACGTAGGGCGAGGCTTCAGCCTCACCCGCAAGGCGCGCCGGGAGATGACATGCGGGATGAGGCTAAAGCCTCACCCTCACCGCCGGCGGCGGCTAGGCCGCCAGTGACGTGCGTGCTTCGAGATGCTGATGCGACGGGCAGTAGTCGCGGTTCGGGAGCGGGGTGCGCTGGCAGGCCTTGCCCTTGCGCGTCGTCGCCTTGCAGCGGGCCACGCCGCCGTCGAAGGCTCCCGACTCGATCTGCTGCTCGATGAACGCGATCGCGGCGCCAACACCCTCACGAACCGCCCAGGCAACGCGGGCCTGCGCCGTGATCGGGAAGTAGCGGCGGATGTCCTGGAACAGCGCCCGGTCCGGGCGCGCGAAATATTGCGGATCGGCTGCCAGCCGGGACATCGTGAGCTCGCATTCCTCCAGCACGGTGCGCCGGGACTCGAGGCGCGTCTGCTGGTCGGTGTACGGGTCTATCAGATCCTTAATCGATCGGTAGATCGCCCGTGAATATTGATACATGCAGGACTGCAAATACGCGACATGATCTTCCATCAGGCGAGTCTCACTCCCTCGAAAACGGTGTCTGTAGGGGATTGTCGGGCCATTTCGGCCTCTCTGAGCACCAGTCTACCCGGTTTGTGTCCGTGTTACAAACTCGGCCTCGAAATTGCCTTTAAAGGCAACGGAGGCCTAGCGGCTGATTCTCGCCGTGTGCGCGCCGCGTTGAACGCCGCGGGCTTCGCGCAGGCGGCTCGTCGCCTCCGGCTCGCTCGGGTAGACGCCGGCGAACACCACCCAGTAACCGGGATGAAGGCTCGCGTACCGTGACGAATCGATCACGCCGACGCGTCGCAAGCCCCTTCGCCGCGCCTGTTCCGCGCGGGCGACCGCGGCGTCCCGGCCGTCGATCTTCGGGACCGAGACGAGGACATTCGTCCATCCGCTCGTGCCGGTCGGCCACTCCGCGAGCGCCGTCTCGGAGCCGACGGTCGTGGCCGGAACGGCCTCGCTTCCGCCGGTGGCGGTCACGATCGGCGTGGCGGTCGCCGTATCCCGCGTCAGCGCGATCGCAGCCGCCGCGCCGCCGACGGCGACAACAGCCGCCACGACGAGGGGCACCATAACCTTGCGGGGGCTCGTCGGGGCGGGGCCGAGACGATCGCCGCCCGGGAGCCGCAGCCCGCACTCGAGGCAGTATTCCTGGCCCGCAGCGACGCCTTCGCCGCAGCGCGGGCACCGCGTCACCCTTCGGCCTCCACGACGGCCGCCTCGTCGATCAGCGAGCGGCCGCAGCTCGGGACAGAAGCGGGCGCCGATCAGAAGAGGCGCGCCGCAGATGCAGATCGCGGCGCCGCGGCGCCGCAGGCCGCGCGCACCCTGCAGGAGCGCGTCGATCTCGCTCGCCCGCGCTTCGATCGCGACGAGCTCCGCGCACCGCTCGATGATCAGCGTCTCGTTGAAGTGATCGCGGCGGTACATCTCGAGCGTGAGCCCGCCGAGCTCGCGCAGCCGGTCCTCGCGGAGGAGGAGGAGCGCCCGGCGCTCGCGACGGAGGTCGCTCGCGGCGGGCGCGGCAGGCTTGCTGGAGAAGATCGCCACGGCGTCAGGATATCGAGAGCATCGGCGAAGCCCGGCGTGCCGAGGTGGTCAGACGCCGACGCCGCCGACGAGGACGTACTTGACGTCGACGTACTCGTCGATCCCGAAGGAGCCGCCCTCGCGGCCGTAGCCGGACTCCTTGATGCCGCCGAACGGCGCGTTGGCGGCGCTGATGATCCCGGAGTTCGCGCCGACGATCCCGTACTCGAGCTTCTCGGCCACGCGCAGGAGGCGTGCGTAGTCGCGCGTGTGGAAGTACGCCGCGAGCCCGTAGATGGAGTCGTTGGCGACCCGGATCGCCTCCTCCTCGGTCTCGAACCGCGTCAGCCCGGCGACGGGGCCGAAGGTCTCCTCCGTCGAGATCAGCATCTCCGGCGTGACGCCGTCGAGCACGGTCGGCGCGTAGAACGAGCCGCCGGCGTACTCGGCGCCATCGAGCCGCTCGCCGCCGACGACGAGCCGTGCGCCGTGGGCGATCGCGTCCTGGACGTGCTCGTCGGCCTTGTCGACGGCGCGCTCGTCGATCAGCGGCCCGATCGTGACGCCGTCCGTCGTGCCGTGGCCGACGACCATCTTCGAGACCTTCTCGGTCAGGCGGCCGACGAAGCTGTCGTAGATGCCGCTCTGGACGTAGACGCGGTTCGCGCAGACGCAGGTCTGGCCGGCGTTGCGGAACTTCGAGGCGATCAGCCCATCGACCGCCTCCTCGAGGTCGGCGTCGTCGAAGATGAGATACGGCGCGTGGCCGCCGAGCTCGAGCGACAGCCGCTTGATCTGGTCGGCCGAGCGCCGGATCAGGTCCTTGCCGACCTCGGTCGAGCCCGTGAACGAGATCTTGCGAACGCGGCTGTCGGTGAACAGCTGCTCGGCAACCATGCCCGCCGAGCGCGACGTGATCAGGTTGACGACGCCGGGCGGGGTGCCCGCGTCCTCGATCGCGCGCAGGATGAGCGCGGCGGTCAGCGGCGTGGCGCTCGCCGGCTTGACGATGCTCGTGCAGCCGGCGGCCATCGCCGGGCCGAGCTTGCGGGTCATCATCGCGGCCGGGAAGTTCCAGGGCGTGATCGCGGCCGTCACGCCGACCGGCTGGCGCAGGACGAGCACGCGGTTGGCCGTGTTCATCGGCGGCACGACCTGTCCGTAGACGCGCTCGGCCTCGCCGCCGAACCACTCGAGGAAGCTCGCGGCGTAGTCGACCTCGCCGGCCGCCTCGGCGAGCGGCTTGCCCTGCTCGGAGGTCATCACGAGCGCGATCCGGTCGCGCCGCTCGCGGATCAGGTCGGCGGCGCGGCGGAGGATGCGCGCGCGGTTCAATCGCCGGCTGCGCCTTCCACTCGTCGAGCGCGGCGGAGGCAGCGTCGATCGCCGCGGCGACTTCGCCTCGCCTGCGTCGGGCACGGAGCCGACGATCTCGCCGGTGCCCGGGTCGGTGACGTCGAACCGTGCGACCGTCGCCCGCCTCGACCCATTCGCCGCCAATCAGGAGCCGTTCCTCGACCCCGGTTGCCACTGCAGCCATCACGCGTCTCCTTGTCGAATGCCGTTCCCGACAGGCTAGTTGATCGCTCGTGGCAGCCGGAGTGCCGCCCCGGATAGGCTTGGCGCATGACCGGCGAGACGCCACCGAGGGAGACCGAGGCGGGGCTCTTGCCCACCGGTTCCGGCTGGTTCGTCCTCAACGCGCAGGAGGCGCGCTGGCGCGATCGGGGGCCGCGGGGGAAGTCGCTTCCGTTCGACGGAGAGGCGGATTTTCCGCAGCTCGGTGTGTGCCTCTTCGTGCTCGGAGACGGCGAGCCGATCGGGATGTACCACTGGGAGGCCGACCAGGAGGACTTCCTCGTGCTCGCGGGCGAGGCGCTGCTGATCATCGAGGGCGAGGAGCGGCCACTCCGGCAATGGGACTTCGTCCACTGCCCCGCCGGAACGAATCACATGATCGTCGGCGCCGGGCCGGCGCCGTGTGCCGTGCTCGCCGTCGGGGCGCGTCAGCATCAGGACGGCCGCGGCTGGGGTGGCTACACCGTCGACGAGGCCGCGCTGCGGCACGGAGTAGGGGTCGAGGAGGAGACGACCGACGCGCGCGAGGCATACGCCCGGTTCCCGGACGTCGTCACGACGCGCTACCAGGACGGCTGGCTGCCGGGATAAGACTGCCGGGATAAGCGGGACGTCGTGCTCGGCTCTTCCGCGACCTCCTCGGCCTTCGGAGCGCGAGCTCGAGGGCGGCGATCGGGCCGCAACGGCCTTCGTGGCCTCCGATTCCAATCCGACCGATCGAGGCCTGCGCCCGTCGCAGAAATGTCAGTGAACACGGCGTCGCGGCCGCTCGGGGCTGGTGCCTTTGTGTTGATTCAACACAAGGCTCGTCGCACGCCCGTCTCGGTGCGACACGTCCGATCGCGGTGCGACCGGCCATGTCCTTGCCCCGAGCATGCGTCGTTCGTCGGCCCGTGTTGATGCCGGGGAGGGCCCCTGCCGACAAGCCTCACCCGGCGCAACGCAACCGCGGCCGGGCGCGTTGCCTTTGTGTTGAATCACCACAAAGGCAACAGCGCGGCCGTCGACCGGGTGGACGAGTGCGTTTCGGCCGTCGGTCGGTCGATCTGGTCGTCTGATCTGACGTGGTCGGTCTGGTCGGTCTGGTCAGTCTGGGCGATTGGCGATCTACTGGCCGTCGACGAGCATCAGGTGGTTGCCGTCGACGTCGCGGAAGAAGAACAGGAGCGGCACGGTGCCGTCTCCGCCCATCAGCTCCTCGTCCACGTCGACGCCCTTCGCCTGCAACTCGGCGTGGTCGGCGCGCGGGTCGGACGAGTCGAGCGCGATTCCCGTCATCCGCCCGACCGCGTACTCGTCTCGCGACGGAACGAGAGCGACGGCGGCGCCGCCGCCGGGCGGCCCGACCTCGACCCAACGGTCGCCGTCGCCGAATGGGATATCGGCGACGAGCGAGAAGCCGAGCGTGTCCGTGTAGAAGCTGATCGCCTTGTCCTGGTCGGACACGGGAACCATGACCCGGCCCAACTGCGTGATCTGTGGCACGTCGTTCTCCTTTCGTGATGTCAAGCGTCTAGACCGGTCCGGCAGGCGGAACTCATCGGTCGAGCGTTGTCGGAGTAGTCTTGCCGGATGGAGCCCGGCCGCATTCGCCACAGCGTCGTCTTCGCGCTCGCGCATCCCGCGGGATCCGCCGCCGAGCTCGACTTTCTCGCCGCCGCCGAGCAGCTCGCGGCGATCCCCGGCGTCGAGAAGTTCGAGCTCCTGGCCGAAGTGAGCCCGAAGAACGCCTACAGCTTCGGCATCTCGATGGAGTTCGCGGACGACGGCGCCTACGAGCGCTACAACCAGCATCCGTCCCACGTCCGCTTCGTCGAGGAGCGGTGGCTCCCCGAGGTGACCGACTTCCTCGAGATCGACACCGTAGCCAGGTAGCGCGTGGGCTTCGCCGTCCCAGCCGAGGCGTACGACCGCTTCATGGGCCGGTACGCGGTCCCGCTCGCGCCCCTGCTCGCCGACCTGGCCGGCATCGAGGCCGGGGCACAGGATGTGCGCGTCCTCGACGTCGGCTGCGGCCCCGGCGCGCTCACGACCGAGCTCGTGGCACGGCTCGGAAGCGCATCGGTCGCGGCCGTCGATCCCTCGCCGCCGTTCGTCGCGGCCGCCCGCGAGCGGAACCCCGAGCGTCGAGGTGCAGCAGGCGTCGGCCGAGGATCTGCCGTATCCGACCGGCTCGTTCGACGCAGCGCTCGCGCAGCTCGTCGTGCAGTTCATGACGGACCCCGAGAAGGGAGTCGGCGAGATGAAGCGCGTGACCCGTCCGGGCGGCGTCGTCGTCGCGTGCGTCTGGGATCACGGAGGTGGCAAGGGGCCGCTCAGTCCTCTGTGGGATGCCGCGCGCGCGCTCGACCCGGCGGTCACCGGCGAGGGGCGGCAGGTCGGGACGAGTGAAGGTGAGCTCGCGACGTTGTTCGCGTCCGTCGGCCTGCGCGAGGTCGAGGAGACCGCGCTGCCGGTCAGCGTCGAGCATCCGACCTTCGAGGAATGGTGGGAGCCGTTCACGCTCGGCGTCGGCCCGGCGGGCGCCTACGTGGCGGGCCTCGACGAAGACGATCGGACGCGGCTGCGTGAGCGGCTGCGCGATGTGCTCCCGCCGGCGCCGTTCACGCTCTCGGCACGAGCCTGGGCGGCGCGCGGCACGGTCTAGCCGGCGCCGGCTCAGCCGCCGAGGCGCTTCTCGTAGAACACCGAGTAGCCGGTGTCCGGGTAGTCGAGAACCGGGCCGCAGCGGGTGAAGCCGCCCCGCTCGTAGACGTGCCAGGCCGCATTGTGGAGGTGGCCCGTCTCGAGCACGAGGACCGTGAGCCCATCCTCACGGGCACTGGTCTCGATCAGCTCGAGGATCCGGCCGCCGATTCCCTGCCCCTGAGCGGCCGGCTCCGTGTACATGCGCTTCACCTCGCCGATCCCGTCGCCGTGCCGCTTCAGCGCGCCGCACGCGACGGCCTGCCCGTCGTCCCGCGCGATGAAGACCGTCGTGTCGGCGTCTGCCATCTGCTCCACGGTCAGGTGGGTGCAGAACTCGGCGGGCGTCAGCTCCAGGAGCGTGGCGTTGAGGGCCGCGATCAGGGAGCGGACGTCGTCCTGCAGTGGGCTCTCGACGGCGATCGTGACGGCCATTGCTGCAACTCTACTGAGGGAGCTGGCGCACACCGACGTGGCTCCGTCACACTGTGGGGGTGACGCCAGAGGCCTCACCCCGGATGAGCAAGAACGGCCTCGTCGTCGACGTCGAAGGCTGGTTCGTGATCAACGCGCGCGAGTCGCGTTGGCGCAACGAGGGCCCGCTCGGTCTCTATTGCAACTTCGAGGGCAAGCGGCGCTTCCCACAGCTCGGGATCAACATCAACATTCTCGAGCCGGGCCAATCCCTCGGCATGTACCACCGCGAGAACGCGCAGGAAGACTTCCTCGTCGTGGCCGGCGAGTGCACTCTGATCATCGAGGAGCAGGAGCGCCGACTCGTCGCCTGGGATTTCGTTCACTGCCCCGGCGGCACGCCGCACATCATCGTCGCGTCGGGCGAGGAGCCGGCGATCGTCGTGGCGGTCGGCGCACGGGGTCGCGGCGTCGGCGGCGGGCTCGTCTATCCCGTCTCGGAGGTCGCCGCGCGGCATGGCGCCAGCGTCGCGCGAGAGACGACGAACCCGTCAGAGGCATACGAGAAGATCTGGGCCGAGCTGCCGCGGTCGCGGTTCATTCCGTACCGCGAGGGATCGCTGCCGCGCCGAGCCATGAAAACGAATCGCTCGATCCCATCGGCCACGGTCGTTCCCGTCCTCATCTATCCGGACGTGCGGGAGGCGGTCGCCTGGCTCGGGGCGGCATTCGGGTTCGTCGAGCGGGTCCGAATCGGCGAGGACCACCGCTCCCAGCTCAAGGTTGGTGACGGTGGGGTGATCATCGGCGATACGCACGGAGAGCGGCAGCCACCGCGCCCGGGCGAGGTGACGCATTCGGTGATGGTGCGGGTCGACGACGTCGCCGCGCACTGCGAGCACGCACGCGCCAACGGTGCACTCATCGTGATGGAGCCGATCGACTTCGAGTACGGCGAGCGGCAGTACGCAGCCGAGGATCTCGCCGGCCACCGGTGGACGTTCTCCCAGACCCTCGACGACGTCGCGCCGGAGGACTGGGGCGGGATCCTCGTTACGCCCTAGCCTCGAGCTCCCTACGCCTCGACGAGGATCACGAGCGTCTCGGGCAGCACGCCGTCCTGCTCCATCGCCTCGGCAGCCGCCGGGGTCTCCATCGCAGCTGCGAGCGCGTCCATATCGGCGACGTCCATCATCACGGCGACCTGCGTCCGGTTCTGCGGATTGACGAACGTTCGGATGTTCGTGATCCCGAGCGGTGCGAAGAACTCCTCGCGCTTCGCGGAGGCGAGCCAGTGATCGGTGTCCTTCACGTCGTGGTGGCCGATGACGGTGGGCATGGTGTCTCCTCGCAGTGGTAGGCGGACCCGGACGGGCCGGTGCTCCGATCATACGCCCGGGGTTCGAGGGCGATGCGGCCGCGCAGGCTCTGTCGACCGTGCCACCGTCTATCGTCCGGCGCAATCGGAGCGTGGAGGAGGCGGCAATGAATTCCGGACCACTCGGGCAGAAACGCGGTGTGGCATTTGTGATCCTGATCGGGATCGTGACTCTCGGGTTCTACTGGCTCTACTGGGTGTACAAGACCCAGGAGGAGATGAAGGCGCGCACGGGCCAGGGGCTCGGAGGCGTGCTCGGGCTCGTCGTCTGGATCGTGGTCGCTGCCGTCAGCGCCTTCGTGATCCCGTCGGAGCTCGGGAACATGTATGCCGGCGACGGCAAGCCGAAGCCGGTGACGGGCTGGACCGGGCTCTGGCTGTTCCCCTTCGGGATCTTCCTCATCCCGGGCATCGTCTGGGCGGTGAAAGTGCAAGGCTCGCTCAACCGCTACTGGGACGAGGCCGCAGGAACCGGCAGCGTGCTACCGGAGGCCGCACCGACGCCCGCGAGCTAGAGGAGGAGGCCGCGGCGCGGCCGTCGATTACGGCGCGACGAGCTCGCGCTCGACGTCCGCGCTCACGGTCTTCGCGATCTCGACGAACGCGCGCGCTGCCGGCGAGCGGTGGCGATCGCGGTGCCAGACGACGGCGAGGCGACGGGCCGGGACAGGGGGGTCGAGCGCGATCACCTTGACGCGGTCGTCGCCCGGCTGAATCGCGAGCAGCGGCATCAGGGCGACGCCGAAGCGGGCCGCAACGAGGCCCTGGAGGGTCGTGTTGTCGTCGGAGCGGAACGCGTAGTCGAGTGGAACGCCCCGCTCGTGGAGCGCCTGCTCGACAACGGCGGCGCTCGAGCACTGGTTCGAGCCGATCATGGCCGTCTCGCCGAGATCGGCGAGCGAGGCCGAGTCGCGCGCCGCGAGCGGGCTGTCGCTCGAGACGAGAAGCACGTGAGGGTCGCTCAGCAGCTCGATCGCATCGAACGGCCCATCGGCAACCGGGAGGCTGCAGAAGCCGAGGTCGATGGCGCCGCTCTCGATCCCGCGGTAGAGCGTGTCGTCGTTCGACGGCTCCGAGAGCTCGAACGAGATCCCGGGCCAGGTGCCCATGAAGCGGCGCATCACGATCGGGAGAACACGGGCGCTGATCGACTGATAGGTCGCGACCCGGAGCGTCCCGGTCTCGCCGGCCCGGAGGGCAGCCATGTCGGCGCGCGCCGCATCGAGGCGGTTGACGATCGCCTCCGCGTGGCGCAGGAGCAGCTCGCCGGCCTCGGTCATCGAGATCGCGCGAGGACCGCCGGGCCGCTCGACGAGCTTCTCGCCGACGATCCGCTCGAGGGCCGCGATCTGCTGGCTGACGGCGGACTGGGTGTAGCCGAGCTCGAGCGCGGCGCGCCCGAACGAGCCGGTGCGAGCGACGGCCTCGAGCGCCGCGAGATGGCGCACCTCGACGCCGAGCCAGCTCTCGGCAGCCAGGAACGAGGGTCGTGATGAGTATCAGCTGCAGTAATGGATGTCATGAAAACCTCGACTTGTGCTGATAGTACCTGCTCAGCCATCATCCGGGCATGGAAATCGCACTGATCGTCTTCATTCTCCTCGTCGGCATCGGGGCGGTCCTTTCGGGCCGCGACTCCCGCATCGACGAGAAGGCCCGCACGCGTCGGTACCTCGGATGACCGACCACCTGCCGGCAGCTCTCGCGCGTCAGGTCGGCGGTCGGGGCGAGATCTCGATCCGCTCCGCCCGTCCGGCTGACGCGGGAGAGATCGAGCGCCTCGCCGCCCTCGTCGATCGACCCATGCCAGGCGGGCCGATGCTGCTGGCCGAGAGCGACGGTGCGGTCGTCGTTGCCCTCTCGACCGTGACCGGCGACGTGGTCAGCGATCCATTCCGCGCCACTGGCGATCTGGTCGCGCTGTTGCGGCTCCGCTCCGTGCAGCTGCACGGCGTCGCTGCCTGAGGGCTCGTCCCCTCCTTAGGGGTCGGCGTCGACCATCGGCACGCCGAGCCGGCCGGCGACGTGCGGCACGAGCGTTCCCTGCACGACGACCGAGAACAGCACCACGACGAACACGATCCCGTAGATCTCCGGTGCCTGTTCCGTACCGCCCACGACCGCGAGCGATGCGAGCAGGATCGGCACGGCCCCCTTGAGGCCGGCCCAGGTGACGAACAGCCGCTCGCCGCGCGACAGCTTCGAGGGCAAGAGGAGCGGTGTGACGACGAGCGGGCGGACGACGAACCCGAGCACGACCGCGAGCACGAGCCCCTGCCACCAGATCGACCCGGAGAAGATGAACCCGAGGTCGATCGTGAGCCCGAGCGCCACGAAGACCGCCAGCTCGCCGAGGTCCGCGAGTGCGGACTGTGAAGTGCCGCATCTCGATCCGGCGCGGGAACTCCGCGTCGCCGATCACGATTCCCGCCACGAAGACGGCCAGGAAGCCGGAGCCGTGGGAGACCGCCGCAATGCCGTAGATGACCCCGGCGGCGAGGACGACCGCGAGCGGATACAGCGAGCGGTCGGGCAGCGGGAAGCGGCGCAACAGCTGCAGCAGGAGGAATCCCGCGATCACCCCGACGGCGAGCCCGACTCCCATCTCGCGCAGGAACTCGAGCGCGACGTCGGTGACGCCGACGCGATCGGAGTCCACCGCGAGCTGGATCATCCCGATCATCAACGCGATCCCGACCGGGTCGTTGAACCCCGATTCGCCCTCCAGGATCGTCCCGGAGCGGCCCTCGACCTCCTTGCCGGCGAGCACCGAGAAGGTCACGGCGGGGTCGGTCGGAGCCAGCGCCGCGCCGATCAGGAGAGCGACCGTCCAGTCGAAGCCGAGCAGGTAGTGGGCGGCGACGGCGACGAGCGGGGCGGTCAGCGAACGTGCCGACGACGCCGAGGATCGTGATCGGCACGGCGGCGGTGCGGAACTTCTTCAGGCCGATGCGTCATGCCGCCGTCGAAGAGGATCGCGATCAGCGCCAGCGTCGCCACGCGCTGGACGTCCTCGAACGAGAGCAGGCCTGCGAGCCGGTCGGAGAGGTCGGAGGCGACGGCGGCGACGGTCAGGAGCAGCGCGGCCGTCGGGAGGCCGATCCGGCCGGCGAAAACACGGACGAGGATCGCGATCGAGAGCGCACCCGAGACGACGAGGATGATCCGCCCGAAATCGATGATGTCCGCCACGCGCTCGATTCTCCCTGTTCCGGCGGAGCGAGCCGACCCGGTGCGGCGCTAACAGATTCCTTACGGGTGTCTCATTACAGGCACATGCCGGCGACCGATACTGATGCACGTGATGCGCCTCGTGGCATTCATCTTGCTCGCCATCGGTCTGACCGTCGGCGTCGCGAGTGGCTCGGCCAAGACGGCCGGCGGCTCGCTCTCGGTCGAGGGCGGACGCGGCGTCAGTCCAGATCACCGGCAAGGGCGTGCTCGTCGGGCGGATGGGAAAGGGCTCGCTCGAGATCATCGATCTCAGCGCCGAACGACCAGTGGAGCCCGCGCGTCTACGGCATTCCGCGCGGTAAGACCGTGACGCTGCGCGGCAAGAACGTGTCGTTCTACGTGCCGGGCGGCAGGTACAAGGTCGTCGCTCGCGGCACCGACATCTCGATCTCCGCGCGCGGCTCTGGCTCGATCACGCTCGACGGCGATCCGGATGCGGTGGGCGACACGGGCATGTACGCGATCGGCGATGACACGCCGATTCCGTTGCCGCCCGGGGCGACGAAGACGACGTTCGGGCCGACTGATCCGAGCACGCCGTCGTCTCCGTAGTCCAAGATTCAGGCATGACTGCCCCCCAGACGATCCTGATCGTCGAGGACGAGACGTCGATCGCGTCGTTCGTCGCCCTCTATCTGAAGAACGCCGGCTACATCGTGAAGGCCGTCGGCACCGGTGGCGCCGCGCTGAATGCGATCGCCGCGGAGCCGCCCGCCCTCATCGTCCTCGACCTCAACTTGCCGGACATGGACGGGCTCGAGATCTGCCGCCGCGTGCGCAAGAGCTCGGACGTCCCGATCCTGATGCTGACCGCGCGCGACGAGGACGTCGACAAGATCATCGGTCTCGAGGTCGGCGCCGACGACTACCTGACGAAGCCGTTCAATCCGCGCGAGCTCGTGGCGCGGGTGAAGAGCGTGCTGCGCCGCTCGTCGCACCGAGCGCCGCCGCGACGAGGGCGAGGAGATTCGCCATGGCGACCTCGTGATCAACGCCGGCCGTCGTGAGGCGATGGTCGGCGACCGCGAGATCCAGCTCGCGCCGAAGGAGTTCGACCTCCTCTGGGAGCTGCTCGACCACCGCGGGCTCGTGCTCACGCGCGACCAGCTGCTCGAGCGCGTCTGGGGCTACACCTTCGCCGGCGACACGCGCACGGTCGACGTGCACGTGCGTCAGATCAGGCGCAAGCTCGAGGATGCTTCGCCGATCGTCACCGTCTGGGGCGTCGGCTACAAGGTCGCGCCGGACCGAGCACGACCGCGCCCGCGGCCTAGAGATCGCACCCTAGACTTTCGTCGTGCTCGGGTCGCTGCGTTTCCGCTTGCCGGCCTTGTTCCTTCTCGGGATCGTGCTGGCGGGCGTCGTCGCGGCCCTGATCTCGCTCCGGCTCTTCCAGACCTACACGCGCAGCCAGTCGATCCAGGAGCTTCAGCGCGAGGCGTCGGGCCTCTCCGCGCTCTACGCCGACGCCGCTCTTCGCGCGGCGGACGAGGGCTCCGGGCGCGATCGACTTCGCCGCCTCGAAGCTCGAGCTCGCGACGGGCGACCACATCTTCTACGTCGGCGCCTCGCTCTTCCCCGGCCAGGACTCCGGCCTGAAGCGGCTCGCCGAGGCTTCGGTGCCGGAGAAGGTGCGCGAGCTGAAGGGGCCCGTGACGTTCGACTTCACGCCGCCCGGGAGCAGCCGCTCGTACCTCGCGGCCGCGAAGCCCGTGCGGCTCGAGCCCGACAGCGACGCGCTCGGCGCGATCATCGTCGCCAAGCCGCGCACCGAGCTGCGCGACCAGTGGCTGCCACTCGTCTCCCGGCTCGCGGCCGCAGTCGCGGTCGGCGTGCTGCTCGCCTGGCTCCTCGCGTGGTGGCTGTCGCGGAAGATCACCGGGCCCGTGCTCGCGCTCTCGAGCGCGGCGAACGAGATCGCGGCAGGGAACTACGCCGTCCGCGTGCCCACCGGCGGGGGAGGGGACGAGATCAGCCATCTCTCGGAGCGGTTCAACGAGATGGCGGCGCGGCTCGCGGCGACCGAGGAGCGCGAGCGCCAGTTCCTGATGTCGGTCTCGCACGAGCTGCGAACGCCGCTGACGGCGATCAAGGGGCACGTCGACGCGATCCGCGACGGGCTCTTCGACGACCCCGAGCTCGAGCGCGCGTCACTCGACGTCGTCGCCGCCGAGACGATCCGGCTCGAGCGGCTCGTCGGCGACGTCCTCGATCTGGCGAAGCTCAACGCCCACCGCTTCACGGTGCACGCGGAGGAGGTCGACATGGGCGCGCTCGTCGAGCAGGCGCATGCGAGCTTCGGCGAGGAGGCGCGGCGTCGCGAGATCGAGTTCCGGCTCGACGAGGATCCCGACGCACCGACGATCGTCACCGACGGCGACCGCGTCCTCCAGGTGCTCACGAACCTGCTCGCGAACGCATTCAGGTGGACGCCCGACGGCGGCGTCGTCTCGCTCGGCTCCTCGACCCAGAACGGCATCGTCCAGATCGACGTCCGCGACACCGGCCCCGGCATCCAGCCCGACGAGCGCGAGCGCATCTTCGTCCCGTTCATCTCGCGCGACAACCATGGCACCGGGCTCGGGCTCCCGATCGCGCGTGAGCTCGCGGTCGCGCTCGGAGGCAGGATCGAGCTCGACTCCACCGTCGGAGAGGGGAGTCGGTTTCGGCTCGTGTTGCCGTTGGTGCTATCGCCTTCGGAGCCCGTCGCCCGATAGCCGGGCTGGCGCCGCCCGACTACGATCCGCCGGATGGTCGAGCCCGCACGATTGCCCGAGGTCGCATACCTCCCGGCAAGGCGCAGCCCACTCCGTGCCGCCTTCGTGGCGCTGCGGCCGCGGCAGTGGCTCAAGAACCTGCTGCTCTTCGCCGGGATCATCTTCGCGGCAGAGATCGGAGACGCGACCCGCTGGCTCGAGGCGATCGCCGCCTTCGTCGCCTACTGCGCCGCCTCGAGCGCGGCCTACCTCGTCAACGACCTCCGGGATGTGGAGGCCGACCGGCTGCATCCGGTGAAGCGGCGGCGGCCGATCGCACGGGGCGAGCTGCGGCCGCGGGCGGCTGTCGTGCTCTCCGGTGCGCTCGCCGTCACCGCGCTCGCCATCGCGGCGGTGCTCGGCCCGGGCTCGCTCGCCTGCCTGCTCGGCTTTGCCGCTCTCCAGGCCGCCTACACCCTGCGGCTCAAGCACATCGTCCTCGTCGACGTGCTTGCGATCGCTGCGCTGTTCGTCATTCGGGCTGCGGCGGGAGCGATCGCGGTCGACGTCAAGATCTCGCTCTGGCTCCTCGTATGCACGGCGCTGCTCGCGCTCTTCCTCGCTCTCGGCAAGCGTCGCGCCGAGCTCGTCCTCGTCGGCGCCGACCGCACGCCTGGACGCGCGGTGCTCGAGGGCTACTCGCTCTCGCTCGTCGACCAGCTGCTCGCCGCCGTGGCCGGGGCCACGATCGTCGCGTACGCGCTCTACACCGTCACTGCGCGCGATTCATACGCCCTCGTCGCGACCGTTCCGTTCGTCGTGATCGGCCTCGGGCGCTACCTGCAGCTCCTGCATCGCCACGACGCAGGCGAGGAGCCGGAGAACGTGCTGCTCGGCGACTGGCCGATTCTCGCCACGGTGGCGGCGTGGGCCGTCACGTGCGCGGTCATCCTCGTGGTCACGTAGGCGAGACGCACGCCTCCCCTACGGCGGTGTCGGTCGGCTACGACGCGGCGGCGACGTGCTCGTGCAGCGTGACGATCTCGGCCGTGTGACCCTTCTCGATCCGCTCGAGGCGCCGGTCGACGCCCTGCCAGCCCGACGAGACGAGGTCCACGAGGAGCGTGAGGTCGTCGAGGCGCGCGTTGCGCTCTGCGATCAGCTCCTGCTCGAGCCGCTCCAGGCGGCCGATCGCGTTGTTGAGCAGGCCCTTGATCTCACCGATGTTGCGTGCGACGGGGAGCACCTCTCGGCGCATCCCGTCCTGCACTGCCTCGCCGATCCGCTCCGGCATCGAGGCCTCGAGTGCGAGTGCCGTGGCGCCGAGCGCCTCGATTTCCTCTCGCGAGCGCCGCAGCGCCGCCTCGAACCGCCCCTCTTCGTTCCGGCCTGCCCGTGCTTCCGCGATGCGCTGCTTTGCCCGCTCCAATGCCTGTTCATCCATGGCCGCAAGGCTACTCTGGCCGTCGGATGAGATCGGACGAGCTCGACTACACGCTGCCGCCCGAGCTGATCGCGCAGCATCCGGCGGCCCGCCGGGACGCCTCGCGGCTTCTCGTCTACGACCGAGCATCGGGCGCGGTGCGCCACCGAACGTTCGCGGAGCTGCCCGACGAGCTGACCGGAGAGCTCGTTGTCGTCAACGACACCAGGGTGGTTCCCGCCCGTCTCCACCTGCATCGGTCGTCCGGCGGCAGCGCCGAGGTGCTCCTGCTCGAGCCGCTCGGCGACGGCGTCTGGGAGGCGCTCGCGCGCCCCTCCCGCCGCCTGCGCGCCGGCGAGCGCCTCGGCCCGGTCGAGCTGCTCGAGTCGCTCGGCGAGGGACGCTGGCGCATTCACCTCGACGGTGAGCCGGCGGGCGAAGCACCCCTGCCGCCGTACATCCACGAGCCGCTCGCCGAGCCCGGGCGCTACCAGACCGTCTACGCCGCCGATCCCGGCTCGGCCGCCGCGCCGACCGCCGGGCTCCACTTCACGCCCGAGCTGCTCGCCCGGCTCGACGTCGAGCACGTCACCCTCCACGTCGGGCTCGACACCTTCCGGCCGCTCGCCGTCGACGAGCTCGAGGAGCACCCGCTGCACGGCGAGCGCTACCGCGTCGAGCCGCGGGCGTGGGCCAGGATCGAGTCTGCCGAGCGCGTGCTCGCCGTCGGAACGACGACCGTGCGCGTGCTCGAGACGGTCGCCCGCGACGGCGGGCTCGAGGGCCGGACATCGCTGTTCATCCTCCCGGGCTTCGAGTTTCAGGCGCGTCGACGCGCTGCTGACGAACTTCCATCTGCCACGCTCGACGCTGCTCGCGCTCGTGATGGCGTTCGCGGGCGTCGACGCCGTTCGCGACCTCTACCGGATCGCGGTCGAGGAGCAGTACCGGTTCTACTCCTTCGGCGATGCGATGCTGATCCTGTGACCGCTGCCGACGTCTTCACGCTCGACGCCCAGGACGGCGCGGCCCGCGCCGGAACCGTCCACACCGCGCACGGCGACATCCCGACGCCGGCGTTCATGCCCGTGGGCACGAAGGCCACCGTGAAGACGCTGCACCCCGACGAGGTGCGCGCGATGGGCGCCGCCGTCATTCTCGGCAACACCTACCACCTGCACTTCCGGCCCGGCGAGGACGTGATCGAGGAGCTCGGCGGCCTGCACGCTTTCTCGGGCTGGGGCGGTCCGATCCTGACCGACTCGGGCGGCTTCCAGGTCTTCTCGCTCCGCGACACCCTGCTCGCGGTCGACGACGAGGGCGTGACGTTCCGGTCCGTCTACGACGGCGCCGCCGAGCGCTTCACGCCCGAGAGCGTGGCCGAGATCCAGCGGCGGCTCGGCTCCGACATCGCGATGTGCCTCGACATCTGCTCGCCGGCCGACGCGACGCGGGCCGAGCACGAGGAGGCGGCACGGCGCACGCTGCTCTGGGCCGAGCGCCAGATCGACGCTCCTCGCGCTCCAGGCCAGCTGCGGTTCGGGATCACGCAGGGCGGAACCGACCCCGAGCTGCGCCGCCGCTCGATCGAGGAGATCGCCGCGCTCGGGTTCGACGGCAACGCGCTCGGGGGGCTCGCGGTCGGCGAGAGCCGAGCCGAGATGCTCGAGACGGTGGGCTGGTCGGCGCCGCTGCTCCCTGCGGACAAGCCCCGCTACTTCATGGGCCTCGGCGACACCGAGGGCATCCTCGGCGTGATCGCCGCCGGGATCGACATGTTCGACTGCGTGCTTCCGACCCGCACGGCGCGGACCGGATCGGCGCTCACGGCAACGGGGAAGATGAACCTCCGGAACGCGCGCTATGCCCGCGATCCTCGGCCGCTCGAGGAGGATTGCGGCTGCCCGGCGTGCACGGGCTTCTCCCGCGCCTTCATCCGCCACCTGGTCAATCAGGAAGAGATTCTCGGTCTTCGGCTGCTCTCTCTGCATAATCTATGGCTCGTTCATCGACTCACCGCAGGCGCGCGCCACGCGATCCAGCGCGGAGCGTTCGACGAGTACCGGACGGAGGCGCTCTCGCGGCTCGCCGGCGGCCCACAGGAGGACTAGTGTCACCAGGACTGTTGATCATCATCGCGCTCTTCGGCGTGCTGTGGTTTGTCATGATCCGCCCGCAGCGGGCGAAGGCCGCGGCCCAGGCGCGGATGCTCAACGCGGTCGCCGTGGGTGACGAGATCCTCACCGTCGGCGGCATCTACGGGATCGTGCAGGAGCTCGAGCCGGACGAGGACGGGGGAGACCTCGTCGTCGAGATCGCCGACGGGATTCACGTGCGCGTGGCCCGCAAGGCGCTTGCAATGGTGATCAAGCCCGAGGAGGACGATGACGAGGAAGAGGACGAGGACGCCGAGCCGGACGGCGACGACGTCGACGACGCCGACCCGGAGAACGCCGCCGAGGCAGCCGTGGCTCCGAGCGGCGTAGAGGAGGTTACGAACGAAGGGGAAACTGTAAATCCGGGTGCCGCAGAGCAAGCGGCGCCCTCCGAGCGCAGCTAGCCTTCCCGCCGCATCCATGACCCGTCGTACCGCCATCGTCGTCGTTGCCCTGGTCGTCGCCGCACTTGTCGGCGTCGTGCTGATGGTCGTGCCCGCGTCTCCGCTGCACAAGAAGCCGACGCTCGGGCTCGACCTCCAGGGCGGTCTCGAGATCACGAAGCAGGCGGTGCCGCCGAAGGGTCACAAGCTGACGAAGGAGGACCTGAGCCGCTCGGTCACGATCATGCGCGACCGCGTCGACCGGCTCGGCGTTTCCGAGCCGTTGATCACGACGCAGGGCTCGAATCAGATCTCGATTCAGCTGCCCGGCGTCAAGGATCCGGCGGCGGCGGCGAAGATCATCGGCAAGACGGCGTCGCTCGAGCTCTACGACCTCGAGACGAGCCTCGTGCCGCCCTCGATCGACATCAACGGGAACCCGATCGCCCGCGCCAGCGTCTACGACCTGCTCGCGGGCCAGCAGGCGATCGTCAAGGGCAAGTCCGACCAGTGGTGGGTTTTCGACAAGAAGAAGAAGCTCGTCGTCGGGCCGACTGGACCGAAGAAGGGGGCGCTCTCCAAGTTCGACGGCAAGCTGCCCGACGGCTACAAGCTCTTCGGGACCCCGAACGGGACCGTGGTGATCTCGTGCGGCGTCCAGGCCGTGGTCTGCCCGGGCGTCGGCACCCCGACAGGGAACTCCTACTACCTCTTCAAGTACGAGCCGCCCGCCGTGCCGCAGATGACCGGCGCCGATCTCAAGCTCTCGGGCACGCGGCAGGACTTCGACACGCAGAACAACCAGCCGGTCGTGCTCCTCGACTTCACGAAGAAGGGCAGCGATCGCTTCCAGGAGATCACGAGGGCCGAGTACGTGCGCGGCAAGCTCCGCAACGTGCCGCAGCACTTCGCGATCGTGCTCGACCGCGAGATCCGCTCGTGGCCGCAGATCGACCCCACCGACGGCCAGCTCTCGGGCGGCATCTCCGGCAACGCCCAGATCACCGGCATCGGCTCGGTCAAGGAGGCCAAGGACATCGCGCTCGTGCTCCAGACGGGCGCCCTGCCGGTCGAGTTCGTGACCCTGGACCAGACCGCGATCTCGGCGACGCTCGGTAAGGACTCGCTCAACGAGGCGAAGAAGGCGGCGATCGTCGGCCTCTTCCTCGTGGCGCTCTTCCTGCTCGTCTTCTACCGCTTCCTCGGCGTCATCGCCGTCCTCGGCCTCGGCATCTACGCCGCCTTCCTCTATGCCGCGATCCTCATCTTCAACGTGACGCTGACCCTCCCGGGCTTCGCCGGCCTCGTGCTGACGCTGGGGGTGGCCGCCGACGCGAACGTCGTCATCTTCGAACGCATCAAGGAAGAGGCGCGAGCCGGGCGCAGCATCCGGGCCGCGATCCAGACCGGCTACACCAAGGGCTTCCACACGATCGTCGACGCCAACGTCGTCACCGCGATCACCGCCCTCGTGCTCTTCGCCGTCGCGACCTCGTCCGTGCGCGGATTCGCCCTGATGCTGCTGATTGGTACCGCGATCTCGATGCTGACGGCCGTGCTTGCGACGCGGGCCTTCCTCTCGCTGCTCGCGGGCTCGAAGTTCCTCGAGAACCCGCGAGTGATCGGCACCTCGGGCGGCGGCATCAAGTCGTGGCTCAAGGTCGACTTCATCGGCAAGCGCAAGCTCTGGTTCGGCATCTCGGCAGCGGTGATCGTCGTCTCGATCCTTGCCCTCGGGATCCGCGGGCTCAACCTCGGGATCGACTTCAAGGGCGGCACCCAGATCGGGTTCACGACGCCCGCGCCGACGCAGATCGAGAAGGTCCGCACCCAGGCCGCGAGGGTGGGTCAGGCGAACGCAGTCATCCAGGGCCGTGGCCCCTCGACGGACGGCGCCTACAAGAGCTTCCAGATCCGCACCGAGTCCCTCACGAGCGACGAGGCCGCTCAAGCTGCAGCAGGACCTGAAGAAGATCGCTCAACGCCGACGCGTTCGGCGTCAAGAACGTCTCGGCCAGCTTCGGCCGCCAGATCGCGAGGAGCGCGATCCTCGCGATCATCGTCTCGCTGCTCCTGATCGTCGGCTACATCTCGATCCGGTTCCAGTGGCAGTTCGCCGTGCCCGCGATCGTCGCGCTGATCCACGACATCCTGATCACGATCGGCATCTACGCCCTGCTCGGGCGGGAGGTGACGACCGCCACGGTCGCCGCGGTCCTGACCGTGCTCGGGTACTCGATCTACGACACGATCATCATCTTCGACCGAATCAGGGAGAACATCCCCCTGATGAAGCGCGGCTCGTTCCGCCAGATCACGAACGTGTCGCTGTGGGAGACGATCCCGCGGTCGCTCGCGACGACGTTCATCACGCTGTTGCCGATCGTCTCGCTGCTCATCTTCGGCGGCGCCACGCTCAACGACTTCGCGTTCGCGCTGCTGATCGGCATCGCCTCCGGCGCCTACTCGTCGATCTTCGTGGCCGCGCCGCTGCTCGACTGGATCAAGGAGCGCGAGCCCGAGTACGCCCGCCGCAAGCACGAGGACGCCGGCGAGATCCAGTCGGTCGGCGGCACCGTGCTCGTCACGAACCCGACGCTCGTGGAAGAGGCCGACGAACTGCTGGCGCCCGAGCCGGCCGCGCCGGTCGCGACACCCACCCCGGCGCCGGCGAGCTCGACGGCTCGCGACCGCCGCCGCGCGCGCCGCTCGAGCCGCCCGCACGGCCGCGCGCGTTAACCGCAACGCTTTCGGCGCGCCGAGCGCCACCGCGTAGACTGCGGCCATGGAAAGCAACGGCAGCGCCGCGGCCGCACACGATCGAGCAGCTCCTGCTCGCCGGCTTCGGCTGGCTCTCGCTCACCGCCGAGGCAGCCGACGACGTCGCCGACGATCTCGCCCGCCGGGTCGGGATCGAGCGCGACGCGATGCGCCAGGCGGTGCGGGACGTCGTCGCGAGCTGGCGGGCCGAGGCCGAGCGGATCGGATCGATTCCCTCCGACGCCTCGGACAAGGCGATGCGCCGGCTCGGGCTCGTTCGGCGCGAGGAGGCCGACGATCTCGCTCTGCGGGTAGCGCAGCTCGAGCACCGCGTGCGCCTGCTCGAGAAGCCTGTCGAGCCGCCCGCCGCGTAGCTCCCTGGCCACGCGCGACGCGCATGGCCACAATGTTCCATGGAGACGGCGAAACCCCAGCGACGGATCGGCCGCCTGTCCGAGATCGGGCGCGTCGCGACGCGCCACGGCTTCGGCTACCTGATCGACCGGCGCCGCAGCAACGACAACACCCAGCTCGCCGACCGCGGCCGCCGCCTGCGGGAGATGCTCGACGAGCTCGGGCCGACGTTCGTCAAGTTCGGCCAGCTCCTCTCGACCCGCCCGGACGTGATGCCGCCGGACATCATCGTCGAGCTCCGCAAGCCTCCAGGACGACGTCTCCCCGGTTCCGATTCGCCGACGTGCGCCGCGTGATCGAGGAGGAGCTCGGCCTGACGATCGAGCAGGCGTTCCTCGCATTCGACGAGATCCCGATCGCAGCGGCATCGATCGGGCAGGTGCACCGGGCAACGCTGCCGACCGGCGATGCGGTAGTCGTCAAGGTGCAGCGGCCGGAGGCGCCGCGTCAGATCGAGTCCGACCTGCAGCTGATGCGCTCGGCCGCGCGGGTCGTGCGCGAGCGCGTGCGCGCGCTCGACTTCATCGACGCGGAGGCGCTCGTCGACGAGTTCGCGCGGTCGATCCGGCAGGAGCTCGACTACCAGCACGAGGCCCGCAACGCCGAGACGTTCCGGCGCAACTTCGGCGACTCGACCGAGGTCGCCGTGCCGAAGGTGATCTGGCGCTACTCCTCGGGCCGCGTGCTCGACGCTCGAGCTGCTCGAGGGCATCCAGTTCGCCGACCTCGACCTCGAGTCGCGCTCGCCGGAGCAGCGCCGCGAGCTCGCCTACCGGATGACCGACGCCTGGATGACGATGATCTTCCGGCACGGCTTCTTCCACGGCGACCCGCATCCGGCCAACATCCTCCTGCTCGACGACGGCCGGATCGGCCTCGTCGACTTCGGGCTCGCGGGCCGGTTGACGGACGAGGACATGAACAAGCTGACGCGGCTCTTCGTCGACGCCGCGACGGAGAACGTCGATGCGATCCCGCGGCGTCTGGCCGAGCTCGGCCTGCGCTACCCGAAGGAGCGGGAGGAGGAGCTGCACGACGCGATCGAGGAGCTCTTCTACCGCTACTACGGCTCGAGCCTCTCGAGCATCGACCCGATCGAGGTGATCCGCGAGGGGCTCGACCTGATCTACTCGCTCAACCTGCGGCTGCCGAGCAGGTTCGTCATCCTCGACAAGGCGATCGCGACGCTCGGCGCAGTCGGGGTCGAGCTCTACCCGGACTTCAACGTCTTCGAGGTCGCCCGGCCGTATGCGCGCGGGTTGATCGCGGAGCGCTTCTCGCCGCGGCGGATGGCGCTCCGGGCGCAGAACGAGGTGCGCGAGCTCGGCGGCATCGCGCGCGAGCTGCCGTACCAGATGCGCGACGTGATGGAGCAGACGCGCCAGGGCAAGCTCGAGATCCAGATCCGCAACCCGGGCTTCGACGACCTCACGTACCACATCGACCATGCCGTGAACCGGATCGCGGTGGCGCTGATCGTGCTGGGTGGGCTCGTCGGCTCGTCGATCGTGGGCGTGCTCGCGAAGGACGGGCCGCACGTGATGGGGCTGCACCTGCTCTCGTTCGTCGGCTTCATGATCTCGGGGATCTTCGCGGTGTGGCTCGTGTGGGGGATCGCGCGGTCCGGGAGGTTGTAGCAGGGTGTAGTCGTGACGCCTGGCTGTAGCCGGCGTCGGGCTGCCGCTGTTGCTGAGGCCCGTTTCAGACGCCTGGGGAGCGATCGTCACAGATTCGCTCGAATGGACAACTGGTGGCGCGCGACGTGCCTCTCTAGCCTGGGAGGCCATGCGTGCAGCCCTTCTTCTCGCCGATCCCGACCCGCTCGAGCCGGGCTACCTGGAGCGCAATCTGAGCTCGGACGGGTTCGACGTCGTCGAGGCGGGTTGGAGCTCGCAGGCGCTCGACATCGTCGAGCGCTCGCGGCCGGACATCGTCCTCGCCGGCGATACCGAGCTCTGCGAGCGGCTGCGCGAGGGTGAGCCGGGCCGGCGTTGGGATCGCAACATCCCCGTGATCGTGCTCACGGCGGCGGGCAGCCGATCCTGTCGAGCGCGTGCGGGCGTTCGAGCGTGGGGCGGACGACGTCGCCGAGCGTGAGCTCTATCCCGAGCTCGTGGCGCGGATCCGGGCGGTCCTGCGTCGCGCGGCGGCCGGGCCTGCGGAGGTGCTCGAGGCGGGCGAGCTCCTGGTCGACCGGCGCGCCCGGCAGGTGCGCGTCAACGGCAAGCCGGTGTCGCTCGCAGCTCGGGAGTTCGACCTCGCCGTTCGGCTCGCCAGCGACCCGAGTCGGGTATTCACGAAAGAGGAGCTCCTGCGCGAGGTCTGGGGCTACCGAGGCCGCTTGGTGACCCGCACGGTCGATTCGCACGCCTCCCGCCTGCGCAACAAGCTCCGCGCCGCCGGCGCCGAGCTGCCCTACGTGATCAACGTCTGGGGCCGCGGCTATCGCCTGCTCGAGTGAAGGCCGCGCCTACAGCAACACGCCCTCGAGCGTCAGGAGCTGGACCTTGCGGTCGAGCCCGCCGCCATAGCCGACGAGGCTGCCGTCGGCGCCGATGATCCGGTGGCAGGGGAGCACGATCGGCACCGGGTTCCGGTTCATGATCGTGCCGACGGCGCGGGCCGCCTTCGGGTTGCCGGCGCGCTCGGCGAGCATCGAGTACGTCGCCGTCTGGCCGAACGGCACGCGTGCGAGCTCGTGCAGGACGCGCTCGCTGAACGGCGTCAGGCCGCGCAGGTCGATTGCGAGATCGAACGCGTGACGCCGGCCGTCGAAGTACTCGTCGAGCTCACGATGCACGCGGTCGACGCGGGCAGGTGATCGGAGCACCCGTGGGCCGGCGAGCTCCGCAATCCGCTCCAGCTCGGCAGCCGGATCGGGATCGAACGAGATGCGCAGCAGGCCCTTCTCCGTCGCCGCGACGAGCAGCTCTCCGACGGGGCTGTCGACGAGGTCGTAGCCCGCGTCGAGCATGCCGCTGCGGGCCGCGGCGTCGCGAAAGCGGCGATCGAGATCGGTTGGAATACTCATGCGGTCTTCTCCTTCCGCAGCCGGCGCACACCGGTCGACGCGGCCTGGCGGGCCGCGTCAGGGCTCGAGTCGAGCACCACTGCGATCTGTTCGTAGGTGAGGTCGTAGCCGTAGCGCAGCACCACCGCGGCCCGCTCCTTGGGCGGTAGCCCGTCGGTGAGCTCGCCGAGGTCCTCGTACGGGGGGCGCGTGTCCTCGTGGGCGATGTCCGGCACCTCGGTGGTCGGCTTCGTGCGTCGATGCACATCGATCGCGACGCGGGAGGCGATCGTCAACACCCACGCCCGCAGGTGCTCACCGTGCTCGAGGCGGTCGTATGCACGCAGTGCCCTGAGGAACGTCTCCTGAAAGGCGTCGTCGGCACGGTCGCGTCCGAGCTTGCGCCGCAGCAGCCCGAGCACCTCTGCGCTGTGCTCGTCGTAGAACGTCTCGAAGGGCGGAATCGTCACTCCGTGCATCATCGATGAAACGTCCGCACGGGCGTTTCCGTGAGATCCGCTCCGCTCCGCTCGGGGCGGCGGCATCTGTGAGACTGCACGGCAGATGAAGGTCGCTGTTGTCGGGCACGTCGAGTGGATCCGGTTCGTGCGGGTCGAGAAGGTGCCCGCGCCGGGCGAGATCGCACACTCCACCGAAGAGTGGGAGCAGGCCGGCGGCGGCGGGGGCGTTGCTGCGATCCAGCTCGCGCTGCTCGCTGACGAGGCACATCTGTTCACCGTGCTCGGCGACGACGAGCTCGGCCGCCTGTCGCGTGCAGAGCTCGAGGAGCGCGGCGTTCACGTGCACGCGCCAGTTGATCCCCGCCCGCAGCGCTGGGGGTTCACGCACATCGACGAGGTGGGGGAGCGGACGATCACAACGGTCGGCCCGAAGCTGCGACCGTCGGGAGGCGACGACCGGCTTCCGTGGAGCAACCTCCAGCAGATGGATGCGGTGCTCTTCATCGCCGGGGACGTGGAGGCGTTGCGCCGCGCGCGGCGGGCGCCCGTGTTGACGGCGACGACCCGCGACCTCGAGATTCTCCGGCGTGCCGCCGTCGAGCTGGATGCGTTGATCGGGAGCGGGGAGGACGAGGCGGAGCGCTACCACGCAGGAGACCTGGAGCCGGAGCCGCACCTCGTCGTGACGACCTCGGGCGCGCTCGGCGGCTGGATGCAGCCCGGCGGCCCGTACACAGCAGCGCCGCTTCCAGGCCCGCGTGAGGACACCTACGGCTGCGGCGACTCGTTCATGGCCGGACTCACGTTCGGCCTCGGCGCGGGGCTCGAGCCACACGACGCGGTCGCCTTCGCCGCCCGCTGTGGCGCGGCGGCGCTGACGGGCCGCGGCGTCGCGCCCCAGGCGGTTGCTCTGCGGTAAGGCTGAAGCCTCGCCCGAGCTACGCGCCGAGGTTGACCACGGTGCGACCGACGCCCGCTCCGGTCAACCCGGCGGCGAGAATCGGCCCGAGGCCGTCGAGCGTGGTCTCGTGCACGAGCGAGTCGCCGAGCGTGCCCGGCTTGAGATCGCTGCCGAGCCGGTTCCAGATCTTTCTCCGCCGCGCGATCGGCGTCTGGCTCGAGTCGATTCCGAGCAGCGAGACGCCGCGCAGGATGAAGGGGAAAATCGTCGTGTGGAGGTCGCCGCCCGCGACGTTGCCGCAGGACGCGGCGGACGCGCCGTAGCGGAGCGTCCGCAATGCATAGGCGAGCGGCGCCCCGCCGACCGCGTCGACGCAGCCCGCCCAACGCTCGCGCTCGAGTGGCTTGCCCTCGGCCGTGACCTCGTCGCGTGGGAGGATCTCGGCCGCCCCGAGCTCGCGCAGGAAGTCTCCCTGCTCCGGCTTGCCCGTCACCGCCCCGACCGTGTAGCCGCGGCCGGACAAGATCGAGACGGCAACCGACCCGACCCCACCGCTCGCACCGAGGACGAGCACCTCGCCGTCCCCCGGCGTGAGGCCGCGCTCCTCGAGCGCGACGATGCACATCGCAGCGGTATATCCAGCCGTGCCGATCGCCATCGCCTCTCGGGCGGTGAGCCCCTCCGGCAGCGGCACCACCCAAGCGGCCGGCACGTGCGCGAGCTCCGAGAAGCCGCCGTGATGCGAGACGCCCAGGTCGTACCCGTGCGCCAGAACCTGCTGGCCGACACTCACCTCCGCTGACGTGCTCTCCGTCACCTCGCCCGCGAGGTCGATCCCGGGGATGAGCGGCGAGACCCGCGCCACCCTTCCCTTCGAGCTCGCCGCCAGGGCGTCCTTGTAGTTGACGCTCGACCAGTGGACGCGAATCGTCACCTCGTCGTCCCCGAGCGCCTCGAGCGGCATCTCACGGATGCCGTCGGGAGTCGAGTCGTCCTCGTGGTCGACGACGTAGGCGCGAAACGAGGTCATCCGTCGATCATAGGCGTGGCCGGTCCGTCGATATGAGAACATATGTTCGTGTCGGGTGACGCCACGATCCTCCACGCAGATGTCGATTCGTTCTTCGCCTCGGTCGAGCAGCGGGACGACGCGAGGCTGCGCGGGCGGCCGATCGTCGTCGGCGGCTGGGTCGTCCTCGCAGCGAGCTACGAGGCAAAGGCGTTTGGCGTCAGGACGGCGATGTCCGCCGCCGAGGCCAGGCGCCGCTGCCCCGACGTGATCGTCGTCCAGCCGCGGATGAAGGCGTATTCCGAGGCCAGCAAGGCGATGTTCGAGGTCTTCGACGACGCGTCGCCGCTCGTCGAGGGCCTCTCGATCGACGAGGCGTTTCTCGACGTGCGTGGGATGGAGCGGCTTGCCGGGTCGCCGCGCGAGATCGCCGTTCGGCTTCGCCACGACGTCCGGGAGCATGTTGGCCTCCCGATCACGGTCGGTGTCGCCCGGACGAAGTTCCTGGCCAAGGTTGCGAGCGCGGTCGCGAAGCCCGACGGATTGCTCGTGGTGCCGCCCCACCGCGAGCTCGACTTCCTCCACCCGCTCGCCGTCGAGCAGCTCTGGGGCGTCGGGCCGGTGACGGCCCGCAAGCTCCGTGCGTCCGGTCTCGTCACCGTCCGCGATGTCGCGGCGCTGCCGAAGGACGCGCTGGTGGCGCTCCTCGGTCGGGCCTCGGGAAGCCATCTGTACGCACTCGCTCGCAACGACGACGTGCGGCGCGTGCGAACTGGACGCCGGCGTGGCTCGATCGGATCGCAGCGCGCGCTCGGCCGCTCGCCCCGTTCGCCGGAGGCAATCGATGCGACCCTCGTTGCGCTCGTCGACCGCGTCACCCGCCGGATGCGCACCGCCGGCCGCACCGGACGCACGGTCGTTCTCCGCCTCCGCTTCGCCGACTTCTCGCGGGCGACGCGCTCACACACGCTCCCCCGACCGACGGCTCAGACCTCCTTGATCCTCGAGACCTCGCGCACGCTCCTGGCCGTGGCCGGGCACGAGATCGAGAGCCGCGGCCTCACGCTCGTCGGGATTGCAGTCGCCAACCTCGACGACGGTGGCGCGATGCAGCTCACGCTTCCGTTCGCCGAGAGCAGCGCCGATGCGGTCGATTCTGCGATCGACGCGGTGCGCGACCGCTTCGGCACCACTGCGATCACACGCGGCGTTCTGCTCGGGCGGGACGGCGGCTTCGAGATGCCGCATCTGCCGGATTGAGCGCACTACCCGTCGAGCAGCGCGACGAGCTGCTCCTCCGCCTCCTCGGGGGAGAAGCCGAACGGGCCCGGGCTGCCGGGATAGACGATTCGCCCGTCCGCGTCTACGAGCACGAGCCGCTCCGGCCAGGCGGCGAACGCGGTGCTCACGTGGTTGTCCATTGCGTCGAGGAAGAGCGGCATGCCGAGCGAGAGACGGTCGGCGCTCGCGAGCGCGGTTTCCCGGCGCTCGGCGAGCGTCGTCTGCTGCGTGAGGACGGCGTCGTCCTCGAGGTTGGCCGGCATCTGCCACTCGTCGGCCGCGTGCGCCTCCGCGATGTAGACGAACGCGAAGTCCGCCCGGTGGCGGAAGCGCTGGTACAGGCTCTCGACGTCGCCCGACCGGCGACGAAACGGCGGTCAGGTGAAGCTGCCGAATACGAGCAGCAGCGGGCGTTCGCGGACGAGCGATCCGAGGTCGACGAGCGCGAGGTCGTTCGCGCGCCGGAGCGTCACCGAGGGCAGCGGGTCTCCCGGCTCGAGCGCTTCCGGCGAGCGGTACCGTGCGAGGCTCGCAATCACGGTGTCGCGCTCGGCGCCTGGTTCGAGGCTCTCGACGTAGCCGCGGTCGTTCGGGTCGACGACTGCGTAGAGAGCCGGATCTGTGGCGCCATCCTTCATGCGGCAAAGCTTACGGACGGTCGTCGGTGGGAGGTCGGCAGTTCCTTCACACAGGCCCTGACGCGAACAGGGTTCATCCTGCGCCTCGGGCGATTGGCCGATGCCGACCCGGCCCGGGTGCCGACGATGATTGGGCACATATGGGACAAGCACACGCGACCCGGCCCGGGACGGCACCCGCATAATGGGGGAGGACGAGATCGACGTTCGCCAAGGCACGACGAGCGGAGCTCCGATGCCCGGCAAGCCACGAACCCGCATCACGGTCGTCGTCGCCGACGATCACCCCCTCTACCGTGACGGTGTCGTCCGGGCCCTGCTGGCCTGCGGCCAGGTGGAGATCGTGGCGGAAGCTCCCGACGGACGGGTCGCCCTGGCTGCGATCCAGGAGCATCAACCCGACGTCGCGCTCCTGGACTACAAGCTGCCGGGCCTGGACGGCGTGGCGGTGACGCACGCCGTTATCAGGGAGCGCCTGCGCACGCGTGTGCTGATCGTCTCGGCGTTCACCGACAGCGGCGTGGTCTACAAGGCGATCGAGACCGGTGCGACGGGATTCATCTCGAAAGAGGCGAGCAGGGAGCACATCGTCGACGCGGTCCTGGCGTGCGCGCGAGGGGAGAACGTCGTGCCGCCCGAGATCGCGGGTGGGCTCGTGTCGGAGATTCGTCTCCGCAAGCAGAGCGACGCGCCCGTGCTCACTCCTCGCGAGCAGGAGATCCTGCATCTGATCGCCGCCGGGAAGAGCCTCCCGCAGATCGCGGCCGAGCTCTACCTGGGGCTGACCACGATCAAGACGCACGTCCAGCACCTCTACGAGAAGCTCGGCGTCTCCGATCGCGCAGCGGCCGTCGCGAGCGCGATGCGACGCGGCCTGATCGAATAGCGGCAATGACCACCCCGTCTGTCGTCCCCGGCTACGACGGGGACGCCACCTCCGAGTCGGAGAGAATCGTCGCCTGGCTGCGGCTGCCCGCGATCGCGCTGATCGCCCTCGCTCAGGGCCTCGCGCATCCGAACCCCGAGCGGACGGGGTTCGTGATCGCGCTGAGCCTGTTCTCGGTGTGGAGCCTTGTCGTGCTGGCGCTCGTCTACCTGCGGCCCGCGCACCGGCGCTTTGCACTCGTGACGACCGGCGTCGACATCGCCGCCATCAGCGTTCTGGCGGTGCTCTCCGGAGGCGCCTTCTCGAATGCCCGCCTGGCCTTCTTTCTCGTGCCGGTGGCAGTGGCGTTTCGGTTCCGGCCGGGGTTCACCACGGCGGCCGCCATCGTCACGACGACTGCCTACGTGATCCAGGCGGTCGCTCACCCGGCGGTGCACCAACCGGAAGCAGCACGCTTCATTCTCACCACGGCCGGGTTCCTCGCCTGGGTCGGGGTGGCCTGCGTCATCCTCTCGATGATGCTCGCACGCCGGACCGGGCTCGTCGAGCAGCTCGCCGAGACGCGCTCGCAACTGCTCAACGACGCACTCGAGGCCGAGCAGCGCGAGCGGAAGGCGCTCGCCCATTCACTCCACGACAACGCACTCCAGAACCTGCTCTCGGTCCGGCACCTGCTCGCCGAGGTCGGCGAGACGGTCTCGGATCCGGGATTGGCGCGCGCGGACGAGGCGCTGAGGGAAACCGTGAGGCAGCTCCGCGACGCTGTCTTCGACCTGCATCCGTACGTGCTCGACGAGGCAGGTCTCGAGGCGGCATTGCGCTCGTTCGCCCAACGCGCCGCCGAGCGGGGGGACTGCATCTCGAGCTCGACCTGCGCTATCCAGGGCGCCACCCGCAGGAGCAGCTCATCTTCTCGGCGGCCCGGGAGCTGCTCGCGAACGTCGTCCAGCACGCCAACGCCACGGAGCTGAGGGTCGGTCTCGTCGCCGACCACAACGATCTCATCGCTCACAATCGCGGACAACGGCAAGGGCTTCCCGCCTGCCCGCCTGTCGGAGAGCCTGCGGGAGGGGCACGTCGGGCTCGCGGCCCAGCAATCGCGCATCGAGGCGGCAGGTGGAGGGATCGAGATCGTCTCCGCCCCCGGGGCCGGGACGCGCGTCGACGTCCGGGTTCCGGGCGCGACCTAAGACGGTCTACGGCTCATCCGATCGGTCGGCCCATCCGGCGGCGGCGTCCTCCGGGCGGACGATCCCCGCCTGCCCTCGTGGGCGTTGCAATGGACGGCGACAACTTTCGTCGAACGATCGGAGGATCTTCATGCCACGACGCCTTGGATGGACCGCGATTGCCGGAGTGCTCGTCGCGGCCCTCTCCCTCACTGCAGCGGGCGTGGGCGTCGCCCGCGCCGCCTCGCGGACCGCGACAGCCAAGAAGGCGGCGGTGACGATCACGACGAGGGCCGTCCCAAAGATCGGGACGGTCCTCGTCGACTCGAAGGGCCGCACGCTGTACATGTTCGAGCCGGACAAGCACCACGCCGTGACGTGCAAGAGCACCTGCGCGGCGATCTGGCCGCCGGTGAAGCTGCCGAGTGGCGGCAAGGCGGTCGCGGCGGGAAAGGTGAAGGCATCGCTGCTCGGCAGTGACAAGAATCCCGCGGGAGGCCGCGTCGTCACCTATGACGGCTGGCCGCTCTACACCTACGTCTCGGACACGAAGGCAGGCGTTGCAACAGGCCAGGCCCGCGACCTGAACGGCGGGCTCTGGTACGTGCTCGCGCCCTCCGGCAAGGTCATCGAGAGCGACTGATGGCGGCCTGGGGCGCTCGTGCGATCGCCGTCGAGGACGTCATCTCCGGCCTCGCCCGATCGACCGATCCCGCTACGGCCTCACGAAACGCACAGTGGGACCCGACGAGCGAGGCTCTGCGGACGCAGGGCTCCGGATCACGACAAGGAGACGAAACGATGAGCAAACGAGCGGTGTCACTCGCCCTCGGCGTTGTCGGGGCTCTGGCGGTCGGTGTCGCCGGCGCCTTCGCGAGCAGCACCCACGCGAGCAGCAGCGTCCAGGTGTGCGCGCTGCTGCCCGATACGACGACGTCGGTCAGGTACGTGCTCTTCGACGCCCCCGACCTCTCGAAGGCTTTCAAGACGGCGGGGATCAGCTTCACCGCCCTCAACGCACAGGGCAGCACGACGAAGCAGGTCTCGCAGGCGCAGCAGTGCATCACGAACGGCGCCAAGGTGATCCTGGTCGACGCGCTCGACTCGGGCACGGGGGCTGCGATCGAGGCAAACGCTGCGCAGGCGGGTGTGAAGACGATCGACTACGACCGCCTCGTGCTGAGGGGGAAGGCGTCGTACTACGTCTCCTTCGACAACGTCGCGGTCGGCGTCCTCCAGGGCAAGGGCCTCGTTGCCGCGCTGAAGACGAAGGGCATGTATGGCAAGCATCCGGTCGTCGCTGAGCTGAACGGGGCACCGACGGATAACAACGCGACCCTGTTCGCGCAGGGCTACAACTCGATCCTCAACCCGCTCTACAAGAAGGGCACGTTCGTCAAGGGCCCGAACCAGTCGGTCACCGGGTGGAACAACCAGGTGGCGCTGACCGACTTCCAGGCGATGCTCACCAAGACGAACAACAGGATCGACGCGGTGCTCGCCGCGAACGACGGGCTCGCAGGCTCGGTCGTCTCGGCACTCGAGAGCGCGAAGCTGAAGCCGATCCCGCTGACGGGACAGGATGCGACGCCGGGCGGCCTGCAGTACATCCTCGCGGGCTGGCAGAGCGGCACGGTCTACAAGCCGGTCCCGGTCGAGGCCGCTGCCGCGGCGAAGGTCGCGATCGACATGATCAAGGGTACGCCCGTGAAGACGAACGGCGTCACCAGCAACGGCGTGCGAAGGGTGCCGTCGGTGCTCGAGACGCCGATCTGGATCACGAAGGGGAACTACAAGGTCCTCTTCACCTCGGGCTTCCTGAAGCGGAGCCAGGTGTGCGTCGGCCAGTACAAGAAGCTCTGCGGGCCGGCCGTTTAGAGGCTTGGAGAGCGACGGGGAGGGGCGGTCTTGCGCGCCTCCCCGTTTCTCCGCTTGCCGGCGGCGACGGAAGCAGCACGTTGACGACCGCCGAGGGCATGCTCCCGGAGACGACGGAGCCACCTCCTGCTCGTGGCCCGGGCCCGATCGCCGTCGTCGTGCGGCGGTGGCGGGAGAGCGTCCGCTCGGGAGATATCGGAGTCGCACCGATCGTCATCGCCATCGTTCTGATCACGGTGCTCTTCGACTCCAAGAACCCGAAGTTCATCAGCGCGACGAACTTCAACAACCTGATCGTTCAGACCGCAGGGACGGCGACGATCGCCTTCGGCGTCGTGTTCGTCCTCCTGATCGGCGAGATCGACCTGTCCGTCGGCTTCGTCAGCGGCCTTGCCGGGATCACGGTGGCCGAGCTGCAGCTGCCTGGAAGCTCGCACCAGCTCCCCGGGCTCGCCGCGATCCTTGTCGCCGTCCTCGTGGGCGTCGCGATCGGTGCGTTCCAGGGTGCGTTCGTGTCGTTCCTCGGCGTGCCATCGTTCGTCGTCACGCTCGCCGGCAGCCTCGCCTGGCAGGGGCTGATCCTCCGCGCGCTCCCTCAGGGGGTGATCGTGATTCAGAACGACACGGTCAACAACGTCGCCAACTACTTCTTCTCGCCGACGGGCGGATGGATCATCGCCGCGCTCGTGATCGCATGCTCGGCCCTCGCCGTCGTCCGCGGCATCGTCACGCGGAGAAGCTACGGGCTGCCCCGGGAGAGCATCGTGCTCACCTTCGGGAAGATCGCCGCCATCGGCCTGATCACGCTGGGGGTGGTGTACTGGTCGAACAGCGACCCGCGCCGGGGAGCGCCGCTCGCCGGCCTGCTCGTCATCGTGCTCCTCGTCGTGTGGAGCTTCGTCGCGCGCCGGACGACCTTCGGACGCCATGTCTACGCCGTGGGTGGAAACGCCGAGGCGGCCCGGCGCGCCGGGATCAACGTGATCCGGATCCGGATGATCGTCTTCATGATCTCGGGTGCGATGGCCGCGCTCGGCGGGGTCGTCTTCGCCTCTCGCCTCCGCTCGGTCGACCTCAGCGCGGGCGGCGGCACGATCCTGCTCGACGCGATCGCCGCAGCGGTGATCGGGGGCGTCAGCCTCTTCGGCGGCCGCGGTCACCCGAGGGCAGCGGTGCTCGGGTCGCTCGTGATTGCGATGATTGCGAACGGCACCGACCTCGTCGGCTACAGCGCCTCGACGCAATACATCATCACGGGTGGGATCCTGCTCGCGGCCGTGACGCTCGACACGCTCTCCCGCCGGCGGATGGCGGTAGCGGGCCGCTAGGCGCGTCGCCGGCGGAGGACCGCGGTCCGGACCTGACGATCCACCGATCGGCCGATGCCGGGCCGTCCGCCGCGCGCCTACCCTCGAGTGATGAGAGGCCACTCCCCGGAGGGAATACACGTCAGAGGTGAGGTGGGGGTGACGTGTAGACCCACCGGCGGCTGATCATCACCCTCCCAAGGACGACGAGCTCTCCGCGGATGTGGCACCGGAACCCACATCCACGGAGGGCTCGTTGGTGCCTGCGCTACCCGGGACGGGTCGTTATCTGACCGGATGCATCAACGGCCACGATCATCCGCTCGCCCGCACGCTGCAAGACGGCTGAATCAAGGGTCTGAGTCTCAACCGCCCACCCTTGTGCTGCCCACGTACCCACCGCGTTGTCGAGCCGCTTGCCGCGCTCCTCCGGCGAGAGCGGGGTGTTGCCGCCGCGCCGGGCCAGCAGCACGATCGCGGCCGCGAGCGCGACGGCGAGAATCACAAGCAGCACCCACACCCAGACCGGCGTTCCGTCGTCGGACGACGAGGCGGCGGTCGTCGTCGTCGTCGGCACGGTCGCTTCGGTCGTTGTGCGCTCGACCGTTGTGGTGCTGGCGATCGTCACCGTCGTCACGTCCTGCGTCGTTTCCGCGGGCGCCGTCGTTGTGACATCCGTGACCGTCTCCGCCGTCGTCGTCGTGTCGGCCGCCGTTCCGCCTACCGCGAGCAGGCCAGCGACTGCGATCCCCGCTGCGAAGCACCCAGCCAGAGCGAGAGACTTTCTACGGCGTCCCACGCTTCCGATCCTATGCGAATCAGCTGCATCCGAGGCGGGACGTCATGGTGGTAGCGTCTGGCGTATGAGCTCGGTGGCGTGGACGGCCTTCGACGAGGGGTTTCTCAATGCGCATCAGTGGTCGCAGGCGCTCGCCGGCGGGGCCGCGCTGCCGCAGGAGGCGGCGACCGTTCAGCTCGGGCCAGGCGAGGTTGCGCACGCCCGGATCGGGCCCGTCGCCATCTCCGGGTACTTCGGAGAGGACAAGCAGTACCGATCGTCGTTCTTCCTGATCGGCGGCCCGGTCGGACTCGCTGTCACCGGCGCCGCGAGCCTTGCCTACAACTCTTCGAAGAAGGCCGAGGCGCGGAAAGCTGCCGTGCCGACGGTGGCATCAGCTCGGTACCGCAGAAGTCGTCGTGACGAACCAGCGGCTGATTGCGACCGGCAGCGGTCGCACCGAATCGCTCTGGTACGCGGAGATGGGGCCTCTTCAACTCTCGCCCGGAAGTGGAGGCGCGCCCGGAGTGCAGTTCCAACCCGCGGACCGGCCCCTCCTCAGGCTCGAAGCGCCCTTCGCGCCCCTGCTCTACGTGTTCGTTCACTACCTCGTCGACGGACAGGCTCCCGGCGTTCCGATGCCCGCCGGACTGCTCGAACGGGCTCAGCAGCAGGGGCGGCTCCGCTAGGAGCTGCGGCGATAGTGGCCACCGCCGACGTCGACGACTACCTGCGAGGGCTCGAGGAGCCAAAGCGCGGCACGCTCGAAACGCTCCGCAGCACGATCCTCGAGATCGTGCCCGAGGCGGAGCAGGTCATCTCGTATCAGGTACCTGCCTTCCGGGTAGGAGGCAGGACCGTCGCAGGCTTCGCGGCCTTTCGGAACCACCTGAGCTACCTGCCGTTCAGCGGCTCGGTCCTGCCGCAGCTGGCTGACGAGCTCGAGGGTTACACGATGACGAAGGGCGCCCTTCATTTCGCGCTCGACGAGCCGCTGCCGAAGGACCTCGTCGAGAAGCTGATCGCTGTGCGGCTCGCGCAAGACCGCTGACGGTTGCATCTGCGAACGTCCGCGACGACCGCGTTCGAACAGGCTCTGTTTCTGCCGTCCTGCGACGGCGAACAGTCGATCTCGTGACAACGCACGGCGCCCTCCGGAGAGGCCGGTGGGACGCCGGAGTTGCAAAGTGGGGGATAGTGGTTTAAAGTGGGGATCCGTGGGAGCAACCGTGGAGTCCCGACCATGTTTTTCGGCGAGTACGAGCACGCGATCGACGACAAGAGCCGCCTCACCCTGCCGGCCCGGTTTCGCGCTGCCCTCGCCGACGGCGTCGTCCTCTCGAAGGGGCTCGACGGCAGCGTCGACGTCTATCCGCAGGAGGTCTGGGAGGTGAAGATCGTCGAGCGCATCGGCGGTCTCGACCCGCTGCTCGCCGACAGCCGCCTGCTCTCGCGCGCGTTCTTCGGAGGCGCCTCGGAAGACGTGCCCGACAAGCAAGGGCGCGTGCACCTGCCGGCGTCGCTCGATGCGTCACGGGAAGCTCGTCAAGGACGTGACCGTCGTCGGCAACAACGACCACCTCGAGATCTGGGATCGAGCCGCCTGGGCGGAGCAACTGGAAGGGTTCGAAGGGAGAGCGGACAATGCAGCCCAACGTCTTGCCGAACAGCGCAACTGATCACACCCCCGTTCTCGCGGACGAGGTGCGCCGCCTGCTCGCCGTGCAACCGGGCGAGACGGTCGTCGACGCGACCTTCGGCGCCGGCGGGCACGCACGGCTGCTCGCCGAGGATCTCCACGGCAGCGGCAAGCTCGTCGCGATCGACCGCGACCCGAGCGTGAAGCCGCACTTCGACCGCTTCAAGGCGGCGGCGGGCGTCGACGTCCGCTTCCTGCGCGGCGACTTCGCGATCGTCCTCAGCCAGCTCGCCGCGAACGAGATCAAGGCCGACGCGATCCTGCTCGACATCGGCGTCTCGTCGATGCAGATCGACCGGCCCGAGCGCGGCTTCTCGTACGCGACCGATGCGCCGCTCGACATGCGGATGGATCCCTCCAGCGAGATCACCGCGGCCACGATCGTCAACACCTGGGACGAGAAGGAGCTCGCCACGATCTTCCGCCGGTTCGGCGAGGAGCGCTACTCGGGGCCGATCGCCCGCGCGATCGTGCGCCGCCGTGCGGAGCGGGCGTTCTTCCGCACCGGCGATCTCGTCGACGTGATCAAGATGGCGATCCCGACGCCCGCGCGCTTCGGCGAGGGCCATCCCGCCAAGCGCGTGTTCCAGGCGCTGCGGATCGCCGTCAACGACGAGCTCGGCCAGCTCGAGGCCGCGCTCCCCGCCGCCGTCGAGATGCTGCGCCCCGGTGGACGGCTCGCCGTGATCAGCTTCCACTCGCTCGAGGACAGGATCGTCAAGCAGTTCATGGTCGCCGGCGCCAAGGGCTGCACCTGCCCGCCCGACTTCCCGATCTGCGTCTGCGGCAAGGAGCCGGAGCTGCGGCTGCTGACGCGGAAGCCCGTGCGGCCGTCCGCCTCCGAGCTCGACCACAACCCGCGCGCCGCCTCGTCGCGGCTGCGCGTGGCGGTGAAGGCCTAGATGTCGACCATCGCCGAAGGGAGTGTCGCCCGCAAGCAACGCCGCGCGGCTGCTGCAGCACCGGCCGCGCGGCCGCGGGCTCCCTTCGCCGGCGGTGTCGCCTGGATCGTCCTCGTCGGCGCTCTGCTCGCCGGGCATCGTCGCGGTCAACGTCGTCGTCCTCCAGCTCAACATGCAGTTCAACGGGCTCAGCCGTGAGCGCGCGCAGCTGAAGGCCGACAACGCGCTCCTGCGCTCGCAGCTCTCGAGCGCGTCGGCGAGCGTGCGGATCGAGGATGCGGCGACCTCGAAGCTCGGGCTCCAGGCAGCCGATCCGCTGACGACCACCTACGTCCGGCTCAGCGGCAAGTGAAGCACCGGCGCGCGAATCACCGGATTCGCCTGCTGCTCTTCGCTTTCGCGATTCGTCTTCGTCATAGCGATCGGGCGGGCAGCCTGGCTGCAGGGCGCCCAGCACGACCGACTCGCGGCGATGGCCGATCACGCAGCATCGGGAGACGATCGAGGTGCCGGCGGGCCGTGGCACGATCTACGACCGCACCGGTGAGCCGCTCGCGATCGGCGAGCAGGCGACGACCGTCTACGCCGATCCGCGCAACATCATCGACGCGCAGCGCGCCGCGATCGTCGCGGGCAAGGCGCTCGGCCTCGACCCCGGCACGCTGTACCCGGAGCTCAAGGACAGGACGAAGGGGTTCGTCTACCTCGCGCGCAAGGCCGATCCGGCCAAGGCGGCGCTGCTGAGCAAGCGGGACATCCCCGGCCTCGGGTTCTATCCGGAGGAGCTGCGCACGTACCCGCAGGGGGCGGTGGCGTCGCACGTGCTCGGGTTCGCCGGCACCGACAACCATGGCCTCGACGGGCTCGAGCGCTCGCTCGACAAGACGCTGTCCGGCCGGCCGGGCTTCGAGACGATCATCAAGGATCCGCAGGGCCACGCGATCGACGTCGTCAACTCGCAGACCGGAGCGCCCGGGGAAGAACGTGACGCTGACGATCGATCACCAGATCCAGTCGAACGCGGAGCAGATCCTCGCGCAGACGGTGCGGAACTACGGCGCGCGCGGCGGAGCCGCGATCGTGATGGATCCGCGCACCGGGCGCCATTCTCGCGATGGCGAACTACCCGACCTTCAACGCGAACGACTTCTCGACCTCCTCGCCGGACGCACGGCGCAACCGCGCCGTGACCGATGCCTACGAGCCGGGGTCGACCTTCAAGATCGTCACGATCGCCGGCGCGCTCGAGGACAACGTCGTCTCGCCGACGTCGCACGTTCACGCTGGCGCCGACGATCCAGGTGGCCGACCGCGTGATCCACGAGGCCCACCTCCGCGGCACCGAGGTGATGAGCGTCAAGGACATCCTCGCGCAGTCCTCGAACGTCGGCACGATCACGATCGCCGAGAAGCTCGGCGGTGGCGAGCTCGTCGGCCTGGATCGATCGCTTCGGCTTCGGCAAGCCGACCGGCGTCGACTACCCCGGCGAGAGCTCGGGCCTCGTGCTGCCGTACCCCGACTGGTCGGGCTCGACGATCGGCACCGTGCCGATCGGGCAGGGCATCGCCGTGACGCCGCTGCAGATGGTCTCCGCCTACGCGACGATCGGGAACGGCGGCGTCCGCGTCACCCCTCATCTCGTCGAGAAGGTGGGGACGAAGCGCGTGCGTTCGGGGAAGGTCACCCGCGTCGTCTCGACGCATACGGCCGACCGGATGATGGCCATGTTCCGTGACGTGGTGCTCGAGGGCACCGGCACGCAGGCCGCGATCCCCGGCTACACCGTCGCCGGCAAGACCGGCACCGCGCAGAAGGCCGAGAACGGGCACTACGTGACGAAGTACGTCGCCTCCTTCGTCGGCCTCGTCCCCGCGAAGAGCCCGCGCCTCGCGATTCTCGTGATGGTGGACGAGCCGCACGGCGACATCTACGGCGGCAGCGTGGCTGCGCCGGCCTTCCGTGACATCGCGCGCTTCGACCTTCAGTACCTCGAGGTGCCGCCGGATGCGCCCGAGACGAAGGCCGCGCTGTCGGCGACGGGCGAGGTCACGGGCCAGTAGGCGGCCGTGGCTCGCTAGCGGGTCGCCGGACGGGCCAACCGGTGGGCGGCCGTAGAATGAAGCTCCGTGAACCTCGACGACCTGACGCGCGTGCTCGCGGCGAGCGAGAGCAGCGCCAGTGGAGCCGTCGAGATCGCTGACCTCGCGTACGACGCCGGCCGCGTCTCGCCGGGCGCGGTCTTCTTCTGCGTGCCTGGTTCGCGCGCCGACGGGCACGACTTTGCCGGCGAGGCTGTGGCTGCGGGCGCGGTCGCGCTCGTCGTCGAGCGGCCGCTCGAGCTCGACGTGCCGCAGCTTGCTCGTCGACGATGTCCGCGCCTCGATGGCCATCGCCGCCGATGCCTTCTTCGGCGAGCCGACCGAGATCGCTCGAGGTCGCCGGCGTGACGGGGACGAACGGCAAGACGACGTCCACGTTCCTGCTCCGATCGTTGCTCGACGGCGGCAGGCCGCTCGGCGGGGCTCGTCGGCACAGTCGAGTGGGTCGTCGGCGGCGCCGTGCGCGCGGCGCCGCACACGACGCCGGAGGCGATCGACCTCCAGCGGCTCTTCCGCGAGATGCTCGACGCGGGCGACCGGAGCGTCGCCGTCGAGGCGTCGTCTCACGGATCGACGCTGCACCGACTCGACCGGGTGCGCTTCGACGCGCTCGTCTTCACGAACCTCTCGCAGGATCACCTCGACCTGCACGGGACGATGGAGGACTACTACCAGGCGAAGCGCCGCCTGTTCACCGGCGCCCAGCCGCCGCCCGCGGCGGTGAACGTCGCCGACGAGCACGGCCGCAGGCTCGCGCTCGAGCTCGCGGAGACGCGGCCGGGCGCCGCTCGTCACGTTCGGGCTCACCGATGCGGCGGAGATCCGGGCCGAGGGGCTCGAGGTCGGCGCCGTCCGGCAGCCGCTTCACGGCCGGCGGGATCGAGATCGAGACGCCGCTCCGCGGGCGCTTCAACGTCGAGAACGTCCTCGGTGCGATCGCGGCAGGGATCCTGCTCGACGTCGACGACGACGAGATCGCGGAAGGGATTCGGGCGATGACCGGCGTGCCCGGGCGGTTCGAGGCGATCGACGAAGGGCAGCCGTATCGCGGTCATCGTCGACTACGCGCACACGCCGGACTCGCTCGACATCGTGCTCCAGGCGGCGCGCGAGCTCGGCGAAGGGCGCGTGATCTGCGTCTTCGGCGCCGGTGGCGACCGCGACCGGGGCAAGCGGCCGATCATGGGCGCGGTCGCGGTGCAGCGGGCCGATCACGTCATCGTCACCTCCGACAACCCGCGCAGCGAGGATCCGCTCGCGATCATCCAGGACATCCTCCAGGGCGCCGGGGTCGGCGTCGAGATCGATCCCGACCGGCGCTCGGCGATCCATCGTGCGGTCTCGCTCGCTGAGCCGGGCGACGTCGTCGTGATCGCAGGCAAGGGGCACGAGCAGGGCCAGGAGAGCGGCCGGCGTGGTGGCGCCGTTCGACGATCGGGTCGTCGTGCGCGAGGCGCTGCACGAGGCGGGGTTCGGCGCATGATTCCCGTGTCGATGGGAGGAGATCGAGGCGCTCGACCTCGGGGCGCTCGAGCCTGCGAGCGCCGGGTCCGCGGTGATCACCGGGATCAGGGCCGACTCGCGCGCCGTCGGGCCGGGTGACCTCTTCGTCGCGCTCAACACCGGCGTCGACTACGTGGCGGATGCGGCGGCGAGCGGAGCAGCGACGCTCGTTCCGCGCGACCAGGAGGCCGGCGCTCGCCGCTCTCGCCTCGCTCGTGCGCTCGAAGAGCGATGCGCGCGTCGTCGCGGTGGTCGGCTCGACAGGAAAGACGTCGACCAAGGACATCCTCGGCGCGCTCTGCAGCGCGGCGACGCCGACCGTCTGGGCGGCCGAGAGCCAGAACAACGAGATCGGGCTGCCGCTGACGGTGTGCCGCCTCGAGCCGGACACCGCGGTGCTCGTCACCGAGATGGGCATGCGCGGGCTCGGCCAGATCGCCGAGCTGTGTGAGATCGCCCGTCCGGACGTCGCCGTCGTCACGTCGATCGGCCCCGAGCATCTCGAGCTCGTCGGCACCGTCGAGCGCGTCGCGGAGGCGAACGCCGAGGCGATCGCCGCACTCCCGGCCGGTGGCATCGCCGTGGTGCCCGCCGAGGCGCCGGAGCTGGCGCCGCACCTCGACCGCTCCGACATCGAGATCCGGAGATTCGACCGGCACGCTGTCGAAGGGAATGGTCACGAGTGGTCGCTTCGCGCTCGCCGCCGGTGAGGTCACGCTCACGCTGCCGTTCACCGCTCGCCACATGGCCGAGAACACCCTCGCCGCCCTCGTTGCCTACGAGGCGCTCGGGCTTCCGCTCGATCGCGCCCAGGACGGGCGCCGACGCGATCGTCGCTCTCCCGCTGGCGCGGCGAGGAGCTGCCGCTGCCGGGAGGCGGCTTCGTCGTCAACGACGCCTACAACGCCAATCCGACCTCGATGCGTGCCGCCCTGCTCGACCTCGTCGCTCGCGCGGACGGCCGACGGAGGGTGGCGATCCTCGGAGAGATGGCCGAGCTCGGGAGACGGCTCCCGGCTATCACGAGCAGGTCGGCGCGCTCGCTGGACGAGCTCGGGATCGAGCTCGTCGTCGCCGTCGGCGACGGACGCGCGCCCGTATCTGCAACGGTGAGCTCGCCGACGGCGAGGCAATGCGATTCCCGGCGCCGATGCGTTCGACGCGGTCGCGGATCACCTCGAGCCGGGCGACGCGATCCTCGTCAAGGCATCGCGCGCAGTCGGCCTCGAAGGCATCCCGGCACTCGATCGAGAAACGGGCTAGGGCATGGTCCGAGTCCTGATCGCCGGCCTCGTCGCGATGGTGATCGCCATCGTGATCGGCCCCACCTTCATCGAGTGGCTGCGCCGCGCCGGCGTCGGGCAGCAGATCCGCGAGGAGGGGCCGGCCCGGCACATCGTCAAGCAGGGGACGCCGACGATGGGCGGCCTGCTCATCCTCGCCACCGCGGTGGTGCCGTTCCTCGTGCTCTCGAAGTACACGCTGCCCGGCCTGGCGCTGCTCTTCCTCACCCTCGGCTGCGCGGCGATCGGCTTCACCGACGACTACCTGAAGGTGCGCAAGCGCCGCTCGCTCGGCCTCTCGGGTCGCTGGAAGATGCTCGGTCTCGTGTTGATCACGATCGGCGTCGGCTGGGTCGTGACGAAGGTCGGCTACCTCGACACCGAGATCTACTTCCCGATCGTCGACGTCAACATCGACCTCGGCTGGTTCTACTTCCCGTTCCTCTTCATCGTCATCGCCGGCACCGCGAACGGGGTCAACCTGACGGACGGCATCGACGGCCTGGCGGCGGGCTCGTGCGCGATCTCGCTGCTCACCTTCCTCGCGATCGCGGCCATCTCCTGGATCCGCTCCGGGACCGTCGGGCACCGAAGCGACAACTATCTCGACGTCGCGATCTTCGCGGCCGCGATGATCGGCGGCGTGATCGGGTTCCTCTGGTTCAACGCCTTCCCGGCCGAGTTGTTCATGGGAGACACCGGCTCGATGGCCCTCGGCGGCGCGATCGCCGGCCTCGCCGTGATGACCCAGACCGAGGTGCTCCTGATCTTCATCGGCGGCATCTACCTGATCGAGGCGCTCTCGGTGATGATCCAGGTCGCGAGCTTCAAGCGCACCGGGAAACGTGTCTTCCTGATGGCGCCGATCCACCACCACTTCGAGATGAAGGCGTGGTCGGAGACGAAGATCATGGTGCGGTTCTGGATCGTGGGCGCGATCTTCTGCACGACCGGGTTCGTGCTCTTCTACCGCTACTACCTCCGCTTCAAGCTCTAATGCCCTCGTGTGGTCGGCGGCGCGAGCCGCCCGGCTCCCGGTCGCGGTGGCGATCAGCGTCATGGTGATCTGGGGTGCGACGCCGATCCTGACGCGCGTCGCGCTCGACGACCTGCCGCCGCTCGTCGTCGCCTGCCTGCGGACGATCATCGCCGGCCTCGTGGCGATTCCGCTGCTCGGCGGCGATGCGGCAGCGGCTCCCGTCGGACCGGGAGTCGCGGACGCTGCTCGGCATCTCGGCCGCGGTCGGTTTCGTCGTCTTCCCGGTCGTCTACACCGTCGGGCAGCAGCGCACGTCCGCGCTCCACGGCGTCATGATCCTGGCTGCGCTGCCGATCTTCACGGGCATCTACGCGGCGATCGTCGTTCGCACGCTGCCGCGGCGGGCGTGGCTCGTGGGTTGCGCCGTCGCGCTCGTCGGCGAAGCCGTGCTGATCGGCGGTCGCGGCACCTCGACCGGCGGCGCCACCCTCGGCGGCGACCTGATCGTGCTCGCCGCAGCGCTCTGCGTGTCGGCGGGCTACGTCGCGGGCGCGATGCTGCCGCCGCGTGGGCTCTCGAGCCTCGCCACGACGCTGTGGGGCGTCCTCCTCGGCACGATCGTCCTGGCGCCGCTCGCTGCGGGGCTGTTCGTCCGCGACGGCGTGCCCGACGCTGGAGCGAAGGCGTGGGCCGCCGTCGTCTTCCTCGCCCTCGTCACCTCGATCGTCGGCTATCTCGGCTGGTACTGGGCTCTCGACCGCGGCGGCATCGCCAGGATCGCGACGCTGCAGTTCCTGCAGCCCGTCTCCGGGTTCGCACTCGCCGCGATCGTGCTCGGGCGAGAACGTGACGCTCCCGATCGCGATCGGGAGCGCGCTGATCGTCGGCGGGATCGTGATCGCCCAGCGCACCTGAGCCGGAGCCTCTAGGCTTGCGGCATGGCGCCGATCCCGAGCCGCGTTCTCGTCGTCGGCCTCGCGCGCTCCGGCCGTGCGGCTGCCGCCGCCGTCAACGCCTGCGGCAGCGACGTCGTCGGCTATGACGCCAGGAGCGATCTCGACGTCGGCGGGATCGACGGTGAGATCCTCGCTCGGCGAGTGGAGCGACGCCCTCCTCTTCGGCGTCGAGCTCGTCGTCAAGAGCCCCGGCGTCCCGGCCGAGGCGCCGCCGGTCGTGGCTGCGCGTGAGCTCGGCATCCCCGTCATCTCCGAGATCGAGCTCGGAGCCCGCCTGCTCGCGAACCCGATCATCGGCATCACCGGGACGAACGGCAAGACGACGACGACCGCGCTGCTCGGCGCCATGTTCGACGCTGCGGGGATGCCGGCCGAGGTCGCCGGCAACATCGGCCGCCCACTGACGAGCCTCGTCGGTGACGCGGCCGACGATACGTGGGTCGTCTGCGAGCTCTCCTCGTTCCAGCTCGAGGACATCGGCACCCTCCACTGCCGCATCGCGGTGCTGCTCAACCTCGAGCCGGACCACCTCGACCGCCACGGCTCGTTCGAGGCCTATGCCGACGCGAAGCTGCGCATCTTCGAGACCCAGGTCGCGAGCGACGACGCGGTCGTGCCGCGGGGGTTCGGGCCGGTCCCGGGAGTGGGGCGGCGGCATCGAGTTCGGCGGGGACGACGAGCTGCCGGCCGAGCCTCGGATCCCGGGCGCGCACAACCGCGAGAACGCCGCCGCAGCGACGGCGGCCGCGCGCGCGGCAGGGATCCCGGACGACGCGATCGCGGAGGCGCTGCGGACGTTCCCGGGCGTCGAGCACCGCATCGAGGAGATCGCCACGATTGCGGGCGTCCGCTACATCAACGACTCGAAGGCGACGAACGTCGCGGCTGCGTTGCGCGCCCTCGAGTCGTTCCCGGGCTCGCGGAAGCTCGTGATCCTCGGCGGCCGGGGCAAGGCGGAGCCGTACGCTCCGCTGGCGGCGGCGTTCGCCGCCGGCGACCACGCGTATCGTGATCGGCGAGGCGACGGAGGAGATCGCCCCGGCGCTCGCGGCAGCGGGAGTCGGATTCGAACGGAGCGGAGACCTTCCGCACGGCCGTCGCGGCGGCCGCGGGCGACGCCGAGGCAGGCGATGTCGTGCTGCTCTCGCCGGCCTGCGCGAGCTACGACCAGTTCACGAGTTACGAAGAGCGCGGGGAGGAGTTCGGGAAGCTGGTGCAGAAGCTGCGGGGGTGACGTCCAAACCCGCCGGACAGCTCGAACAACGCCTCCTCGTCCTCGTCACCCTCGGGCTCGTTGCGTTCGGGCTCGTGATGGTGTTCAGCGCCACGTCGGCCTCCGCCGCGCTCGATGCCGGCGACCCGATGACGTTCCTCGTCAAGCAGAGCTCCTACGCTCTCGTCGGCCTGGTGTTGATGGTGCTCGCCTCGCGCTTCGACTACCACCGGCTCCGAATGATGGCGCCGATGCTGCTGCGTCGCGGCTTTCGTTCTCTGTGTCGCCGTCCTCGTCGCCGCGCCGCAAATCAACGGCGCGCGGCGTTGGTTCCTGCTCGGTCCGATCAGCGTGCAGCCGTCGGAGGTGGCGAAGATCGCGGTGCTCGTCTGGACGTGCGCCCTTCTCGCCCGCCGCCCGACGCCGCGGACGATGGGGGAGCTGATGAAGCCGCTCGGCCTCGTGGTCGGCCTCTTCTGCATCCTCGTTCTCCTCGAGCCCGATCTCGGGACGACGATCGCGCTCTGCGTGATGGTCGCCGGCATCCTCGTCGTCTCGGAGGTGCCGTTCCGCCTGCTCGCGCTCGGCGGCTCGATCGCGCTCGTTCTCGGTGCCGCCGCGATCTACGTCGAGCCGTACCGTCGCGCGCGCTTCCTCAGCTTCGTCGACCCGTGGCAGGACCCGCAGGGCGCAGGCTTCCAGACCGTGCAGGCGATCATCGGGATCGGCTCGGGCGGCTTCACGGGCGAGGGGCTCGGAGGAGGCATCTCCAAGATCTTCGATCTGCCCGAGGCCCACACGGACATGATCTTCGCCGTCGTCGGCGAGGAGCTCGGGCTGATCGGGTGCACCGCCGTCATCGTGGCCTTCGGCGTGTTTGCCTGGGCGGGCTTCCGCGTCGCGCTGCACTGCCGCGATCCGTTCGGCAAGCGGCTCGCTGCGGGCATCACGACCCTCATCTGCGGGCAGGCCGCGATCAACCTCTGCGCCGTGCTCGGGATCGCGCCGCTGACCGGAATCCCGCTCCCGTTCGTGTCGTACGGAGGGTCGTCGCTGATCGTGCTGCTCGCTGCGGTCGGCGTTCTCCTTAACATCGCCGTGAATGAGCGCGTCGTCGAAGCTCGTAGTCGTGATAGCGGCAGGGGGAACAGCCGGTCACATCAGACCCGCGCTCGCGGTCGGGGAAGCGCTGCGCGCGCGCGGAGCGACCGTGACGTTCGCCGGCAGTCCCGACCGCGTCGAGTCGCGGCTGGTTCCTGAGGCGGGCTTCGAGCTCGACACGTTCGAGATCAGCGGCTTCCCCCGCAAGCCGTCGCTCGAGCTCGTGCGCGCGCTCGTGCGCGCTGCGAAGGCGCCGTTCGCGTGCCGGGCGATCCTCCGCAAGCGCCGGCCCGACGTCGTCCTCGGTGGCGGTGGCTACGTGGCCGGGCCGATGGTCGTCGCAGCGCGCCTGAGCAGGATCCCAGCCGCCCTGACCGAGGCCGATGCCCATCTCGGCCTCGCGAACAGGCTGGCCGCGCCGTTCGCGTCGAAGCTCTTCCTCGCCTACGACATCGAGGGCCGCACGGGCTCCAAGGTCGAGGTCGTCGGCCGGCCGATCCCGACGGCCCACCTCGGCGCGATCCGAGCCGACGCGCGAGCCCGCTTCGGGATCGGGCCGGACGAGCCGGTCGTGGCCGTCTTCGGAGCGCTGGCGGGCGCGACATCGCTCAACGAGATGGCGGTCGCTGCGTGGGGCGACGAGGGGCCAACGGTGCTCCACGTCTCCGGGGAGCGGGACTATGCGTCGCTCGCCTCGCGGGTGCACCGGCCCGGCTACCTGCTGATGCCGCAGACGGACCAGTTCGGAGACGTGCTCGCCGCGGCCGACGTTGCGGTCTCGCGGGCCGGAGGGACGGTGTGGGAGCTCGCGGCCGCCGGATTGCCGTCGATCCTCGTCCCGTACCCGTACGCCACCGCGGATCACCAGACGCTCAACGCGCGGCATTTCGAGCGCGGGGGTGGGGCCGTCGTGGTTGCAAACGACGAGATCGGGTCGGTACCGGGTCTCGTGGCCTCCCTGCTCGCAGATCCCGTCCGGCTCGCCGAGATGCGCTCGGCGATGCTTGTCCATGGCCCGCGTGGACGCGGCCGAAAGGATCGCCGACGGGGTGATCGCCCTTGCGCGCCGCTAGAAGGCACTTTGTGTTGATTCAACACAATCTCGTCGGTCGGACGCCGCGTTCAAGCGGTCACGGTCGCCGCGCGGTCGGGAGCTTGTGTTGAATCAACACAAAGTCCTCTCCGGGCGCAGGCTCTACTTCGTCGGGATCGGTGGGTCGGGCATGTCCGCGTACGCCAATATCGCCCGGGCGCTCGGAGCGGAGGTTCGCGGCTGGGATCTGCGTGAGACGATCTTCATGGGCTCGCTCGCGGGGATCGAGGTCGATCATCGGCGGGGATCCTGCGCCACCGGCAGGGTGGGAGGTGGTCGTCTCGACCGCCCACCTGCACCGCAGCGACGGGATCAGCCGGGCCGAGTTCCTGGCGGAGCTCGTCGCCGCACAGCCCGCGATCGTGGTCGGCGGCGCGCACGGCAAGACGACGACGGCGGCGATGATCGCCTTCGTCCTGCAGGAGACCGGGCGCGATCCGGCGTGGATCATCGGCGGCATCGTCCCTCAGCTCGGCGGCAATGCGGGCGTCGGAGGCGGCTGGCTCGTCGTCGAGGGCGACGAGTCCGACCGCTCGATCGGGTCGCTGGCGCCGCAGATCGCCGTCGTCACCAACATCGAGCTCGATCATCACGCCTCGTACGCGTCCGAGGCCGAGCTTCGCGCGTTCTTCGACGACTGGCTCGCGACGGTGCCGGAGGTCGTGCTCAGCTGGGAGCTGGCGCCCGTCGACCTGGAGCTGGCCGTCCCTGGCGATCACAACCGCCAGAACGCCGCCGCCGCGCTCGCGGCGCTCGAGCTCGCCGGCGTCCCGCGTGCCGAGGCCGAGGCGGCAATCGTTCGATTCACGGGAGCGGGGCGGAGGCTCGAGCTCGTCGGCGAGCGAGGCGGCGTCACGGTCTACGACGACTACGGCCACAACCCGACCGAGCTCGAGGTGACGCTGCGCACAGCGCGGTCGCTGACCGACGGCCGCGTCATCGCCGTCTACCAGCCTCACGTCGTCGAGCGCACCCGCCAGCTGCATGTGGAGCTCGGGCAGGCGCTCGGCCTCGCCGACGCCGCGATCGTGACCGACATCACCGGTGCGCGTGACGCGCCGCGCGAGGGTGTCTCGGGGAAGCTCGTCGTCGACGCGCTGCCGCCGGAGGTCCGCGCCGGGTGGGCGCCCTCGCTCGACGATGCCGCAACGCTCGCGCTCGCCTGGGCGCGTCCGGGCGATCTCGTGATCACCTTCGGCGTCGGCGAGCCGTGGAAGATTGCGCGGGCGATCGTCGACGGGCTGCCGGCGTGAGCGAGCCGTCGTTCCAGGAAGGCGTTGCGCTCTCGCGCCTGACGACGATCGGCACGGGCGGCTCCGCGCAAGCCTTCGCCGAGCCGACGACGGTGGCACGAGCTCGAGCTCGTCTTGCGCGCTGCCCGGGAGCGCGGGCTCGGCGTCGCCACGGTCGGTCTCGGCTCGAACCTGCTCGCGGCAGACGCCGGCGTCGACCTGCTCGTCCTTCGGCTCGCCGGGGAGCTCGCCGAGGCGCGCGTCGACGGCGACGATCCTCGCCGCGGGCGGTGGAGCGACGAACGCGGTCTGCCTGCATCGCGCCCGTGCCGCCGCGCTCGGCGGCTTCGAGTTCGCGTGCGCGATCCCCGGGACGGCGGGTGGGGGAGTCTGGATGAACGCAGGCGCCTACGGGAGCGACTGGAGCGCGATCCTCGTCCGCGCGCTCGTCGCGACCCCTGACGGGTCCGGCTGGCTCACGCCCGCAGAGCTCGGCCTCTCCTACCGCCACTCGAGCCTCCAGCCACGGCCAGGTCGTCGCGGCGGTCGAGTACGGCTCGACCCCGCGTGACGGAGAGCGAGATCCGGGCCACCGTCCGCGATCTCGTCGCGCGCCGCAAGGCGACGCAGCCGACGACCAAGCGCACCTTCGGCTCCGTCTTCAAGAACCCGCCGGCGAGCTCGGCGCCGGCGCGATGCTCGAGCAGCTGTGGGCTAAGGGGCACCGGATCGGCGGCGCCCTGATCTCGCCGAAGCACGCGAACTTCATCGAGAACGCGGGCGACGCGACGACCGCCGACTGCCTGGCGCTGATGGCCGAGGCGCGCCGGCGCGCCCGCGAGCAGTTCGGCGTCGAGCTCGAGCACGAGGTCGTGCTGCTCGGGGAGATCGCGCGTCGAGTAGGAGCCTGAGCGCGTGGCAGCGGCGAAGAGTGGGCCGCGTGGCCACCAGGGGACGAGTCGAACGTGGATCGCGTCCCCGTGCGCGCGCGGCGAATGTCGTCGTCCCGCTTCCGCGGCGGATCTCTGGCGAGCGCCTCGATCTGGCCCGGCTCGTCCCCTCGGGCCGCTCGCTCGGGATCGCCTTCCTGATCCTCGTCGGCGCCGCCGTCGCCTATCTCGGCGCGCGCGAGACAGGCGTGTTCGCCGTCCGCACGATCGACGTCGCGGAGCGCCGGCCGGCCGTGCAATCGCAGGTGCGCACGGCGCTCGCCCCGACGCGCGGCACGAGCCTGCTCAAGGTCGACCTCGACGCGTCGCTGCGCGACGGTGGAGGCATTGCCCGACGGTTGCGAGCGCGCACTTCGACCGCGCCTTTCCCCACACGCTCCGCGTCGTCGTCGTGCCCGAGCGCGCCGGTCGCGGTCGTCCGCCAGGGCGCCGACTCGCTACCTCGTCGCCGAGAGCGGCCGGGTGATGGGCGCCGCCGACCGGCACAAGCATCCCGCGCTCGCCCGGATCTGGGTCGACCGCTCCGTCAAGCTCGTCGTCGGCGCCCACGACCGAGGGCGACCTGCGCACAGCCGTCGGCGCCGTGGCGCCGCTCGTCGGCTCGCGCTTCCCGGGCCGCGTCACCTCGGTCACGGCGACCGCCGACGCGCTGACGCTCCGGCTCCGCTCGGGCCTCGAGCTCCGCCTCGGCGACCCGCTCGACGTGGCGCTGAAGCTCGCCGTGGCCGCCAGGGTGATCCCGCTGCTCGACGACGGCACCGCGTATCTCGACGTCGCCGTGCCCGAGCGGCCGGTCGCCGGAACCCTCAACTCTCAGGTCGAGGTTGATGGCTTCACCCTCGACGACACCTTGAGGTTTCCGTTGACAATGCCGACAAGGAGTCCGTACCCTGGCTCCGAATGCGGGTTGCAGCACACTCCATAGCTCGATGAGAGCTTGACGTCCAGGTAGGTCGAGGTGAGATATTCATGAGCACACAAGGTGGCAACTACCTCGCGGTGATCAAGGTGGTCGGCGTCGGCGGCGGCGGCACCAACGCGGTCAATCGCATGGTCGAATCCGGCCTCAGCGGCGTCGAGTTCATCGCCGTCAACACGGACGCGCAGGCGCTCCTGATGACGGATGCCGACGTCAAGATCCACATCGGCTCGAAGGCGACCCGTGGCCTCGGCGCCGGCGCCGATCCGACCGTCGGTCTCGCGGCAGCACAGGAGACGCGCGACGAGCTGAAGGAGGCGCTCAAGGGCGCCGACATGATCTTCGTCACCGCGGGCGAGGGCGGCGGCACGGGCACCGGCGCGGCGCCGGTCGTGGCCGAGCTCGGGCGCGAGCTCGAGGCGCTGACCGTCGGCGTCGTCACGCGGCCGTTCGGCTTCGAGGGCCGGCGGCGGGCGGAGCAGGCGGAGGTCGGGATCCAGAACCTCCGCGACCGCGTCGACACGCTGATCGTGATCGAGAACGACCGGCTCCTCCAGGTCGTCGACAAGAAGACGCCGGTGACCGAGGCGTTCGGCATCGCCGACGACATCCTCCGCCAGGGCGTCCAGGGCATCACCGACCTGATCACCGTGCCGGGCCTCGTCAACCTCGACTTCGCCGACGTGCGCACGATCATGCGCGACGCCGGCTCGGCGCTGATGGGGATCGGCAGCGCGTCCGGCGACACGCGCGCGGCCGACGCGGCGCAACGCGGCCGTCTCCTCGCCGCTGCTCGAGACGACGCTCGACGGCGCCACCGGCGTCCTGCTCAACATCACCGGCGGCTCGGGCCTCGGCCTGTTCGAGGTCAACGAGGCGGCCGAGGTCGTCACGGGTCACGCCGACCCGAACGCGAACGTCATCTTCGGCGCCGTGATCGACGAGTCGATGGGTGACGAGGTGCGCGTGACGGTGATCGCGACAGGCTTCGGCGGCCGGCCGCGCCGCCGCCGCGTCGAGGCGCCGGTCGCGGTCGCGACCGGAGCGGCGAGCGCGAGCGCGAGCGCCGCTTCGAGCGGCCCGTCGACGTCCGACGCGGACATCGAGATCCCGAGCTTCCTGCGCGAGGACTGAAATCGAGCGGTGAGGCACGTGCCTCGCGTTCGCTCGCCGAGCACGACCGATCACGCCTGGCTCAGCATCGCGACGCTCGACTGCTCCGCACCGCCATCCGGCAGTCGGCTAGAGTCGGCCCCGTGACCGAAGAGGCTCTGAGACGGACCCCGCTGCACGATCGCCATGTCGCCCTCGGCGCGCGGATGGTGCCCTTCGCCGGTTGGGAGATGCCTGTCCAGTACGAGGGCGTGATCCCCGAGCATCTCGCCGTCCGCCGCGACCGCGGCGTCTTCGACGTCTCCCACATGGGCCAGATCCACGTCGAGGGCCCGACCCAGCTCGAGCTGCTCCAGGGCCTCCTCTCGAACGACCTCGCGCGGCTCGCCGACGGCGAGGCGCAGTACACGCTGCTCACGAACGAGAGCGGCGGCATCGTCGACGACCTGATCGCGTACCGCATCGGCCCGTTCCACACGCTGCTCGTGGTCAACGCCGGCAACCGAGAGACCGCCTACGGCTGGCTCAAGGAGCGCGAGATCCGCGGCTCCGAGGTGCGCGACGCCTCCGACGAGTACGCGCTGCTCGCGGTGCAAGGCCCGACCGCGATCGCCGCGCTCGGGCCTGCCCGACGCGCCCGCCTTCACGCACGCGATGGGTGAGGTCGACGGCGTCGAGGTGATGGTCTGCCGCACCGGCTACACCGGCGAGGCCGGCGTCGAGCTGATGTGCGCCGCCGAGGATGCCGTCGAGCTCTGGGACGCGATCGTCGCGCAACGGGACGACGCCGTGCGGCCTCGGCGCGCGCGACACGCTCCGGCTCGAGGTGTGTTATCCGTTGCACGGCAACGACATCACGGGCGACACCGACGCGATCTCGGCCGGCCTCGGCTGGACGTGCGCGCTCGACAAGGAGTTCAGCGGCGTCGGCGGAGCTGCGCCGGATCAAGGAGGAAGGCCCGGCGCGGAAGCTCGCCGCGTTCGTGATGGACGAGAAGGCCGTGCCGCGGCAGGGAATGCCGATCGACGGCGGCGGCGTGGTCACGTCGGGCACGCACTCGCCGATGCTCGACGTCGGCATCGGGATGGGGTACGTCCCGGCGGCCGCGCGCGGTGCCGGGAACCGAGCTCGTGATCGACGTCCGCGGCAAGCCGAAGCGGGCGCACGTCGTCAAGAAGCCGATCTACGTCAAGGAGGAGAGCTAGGTGGCAGGTGCAGAGAGCTACCCGGAAGACCTGAAGTACCACCCCGAGCACGACTGGGCGCGGATCGAGGGCGACGAGGCGGTGCTCGGCATCACCTGGTGGGCGCAGGACGCGCTCGGCGAGCTCGTCCACTTCGAGGCGCCGGCCGTCGGCGGCATCACCGTCGAAGGACGAGGCGTACGGCGAGGTCGAGTCGGTGAAGGCGGTCTCCGACGTGATCGCGCCGCTCTCCGGCGAGATCCTCGAGGTCAACGAGAAGGCGATCGAGGAGCCCGAGATCGATCAACGACGACCCGTACGGCGACGGCTGGCTCGTCCGGATCCGGCTCACCGATCCAACGCGAGGTCGAACGACCTGCTCGACGTCGAGGGGTATCAGGCGGTCGTGGCCGAGCAATGACGGACGGGTATCTCTCGCTCACCGATCGCGACCGCGACGAGATGCTCGCCGCGATCGGCGTCTCCTCGATCGACGATCTCTTCGAGCAGATCCCGGAGGGGGTGCGCTTCAACCGCGAGCTCGACGTGCCGCCGGCGCTCACCGAGGTGGAGCTGATCCGCCACCTCGAAGGGCTCGCGGCGAAGAACGCGCACACGGGCGTCGAGCTCTCGTTCCTCGGCGCGGGCATCTACGACCACCATGACCCCGGCGATCGTCGACATGGTCCTCCAGCGCGGCGAGTTCCTGACCGCGTACACGCCGTACCAGCCGGAGATGAGCCAGGGAGTGCTGCAGGCGATCTTCGAGTACCAGACGGCGATCTGCGAGCTGACGGGCATGGACGTCTCGAACGCGTCCGGCTACGACGGGTTCACGGTCGCAGCCGACGCCTGCTACATCGCGAAGCACGCGACCGGGCGCACGCGGATCGTGCTCGCCGAGACGCTGAACCCGCAGGTGCGCGAGGTCGTGAAGACCTACGCGCCGGGGTTCGGGCTCGAGGTCGTCGAGGTGCCGCACGACGGTGGCGTCACCGATCCCGCGCGCATCGCGGCAGCGGCCGTCGGAAGTGCGGCCGCTGTGATCTTCCCGCAGCCGAACTTCTTCGGCTGCCTCGAGGATGCGCCCGGCGCTCGCGGCCGCCGCGCGCGATGCCGGAGCGCTCGCCGTCGCGCACGTCGACCTCACGTCGCTCGGCGTGCTCGAGGCGCCCGGCGCCTACGGCTGCGACATGGCGATCGGCGAGGGCCAGAGCGTCGGCAACGCACAGAGCTACGGCGGCCCTCACTACGGCTTCCTCGCCTCGCGGACGGAGTTCATCCGCCGGCTGCCCGGCCGCATCGTCGGGCAGACGACCGACCTCAACGGCGAGCGCGGCTTCGTCCTGACGCTGCAGACGCGGGAGCAGCACATCCGCCGCGAGAAGGCGACGTCGAACATGACCACGAACCAGACGCTGCTCGCGCTCGGCGGCCTCGTCACCCTCTCGCTGGCTCGGCCCGCAGGGGCTGCGCGAGCTCGGGGAGACGTGCATGGCCCTCGCCGCGTACGCGCGCGAGCGCATCGACCTTCCCGCCGGCGTTCGACCAGCCGTTCTTCAAGGAGGTCGCGCTGCGCACGCCGCGGCCGGCGCGCGAGGTCATCCGCGACGCGCGTGCGCTCGGCGTCCATCCCGGCTACGCGCTCGGGCGCGACTACGAGGGCATGGACGACGTGCTGCTCGTCGCGCTGACCGAGAAGCGCACTCCGGCCGACATCGACCGACTCGCGGACGTCCTCGCGGAGGTGTGCGGCTGATGGAGCTCATCTACGAGAAGAGCCAGGCGGGCCGCAGGGCGGGTCGCGTGCCGGGCTACGGCCTGCCCGTGCCCGGAGGTACCGGCGAGCGCTCGCCCGCAAGGAGCCGCCGCGGCTGCCCGAGCTGGCCGAGAACGAGATCGTGCGCCACTTCACGAACCTGGCCGACCGCAACTTCGGCATCGACACGGGCTTCTACCCGCTCGGCTCCTGCACGATGAAGTACAACCCGCGGGTCAACGAGCGCGCGGCGCGCCTGCCGGGCTTCGCGCACCTGCATCCGCACCAGGAGGACGAGGGCGCGCAGGGTGCGCTCGAGCTGATGTGGGAGCTGCAGCAGATCCTGGCCGAGGTGGCGGGGCTGCCGGCCGTGACGCTGCAGCCCGCGGCCGGGTCGCAGGGCGAGCTGACGGGGCTGATGCTGATGCGCGCGTACTTCGCCGACGGGGCGAGGGCGAGCAGCGCGACACGATCATCACCGCCGACACGGCGCACGGCACCAACCCGGCGAGCGTGACGATGGCGGGCTACAAGCTCGCCAAGGTCGCGACGACCGACCGCGGCAACCTCGACCTCGACGACCTGCGCGCCAAGGTGAACGAGCGCACGGCCGGGCTGATGCTGACGAACCCCTCGACGCTCGGGCTGTTCGACGAGGACATCGCCGAGGTGGCGGAGATCTTCCACGACGCCGGCGCGCTCGCTCTACTACGACGGCGCCAACCTCAACGCAGTCGTCGGCAAGTCGCGGCCCGGCGACATGGGCTTCGACATCGTCCACTACAACCTCCACAAGACGTTCTCGCAGCCGCACGGCGGCGGTGGGCCCGGCGGCGGGCCGGTGGCGGTGCGCGCCGACCTGGAGCCGTTCCTGCCCTCGCCCGCAGGTCGTGCGCGAGGGCGATGCCTTCCGGCTCGACCGCGACCGCCCGAAGTCGATCGGCCGCGTGCGCGGCTTCGCCGGCCCGTTCGGGGTCTTCGTGCGCTCGTACGCGTACATGCGCGCGTACGGCACCGACCTGCAGGCGATGTCCGAGACGGCCGTGCTCAACGCGAACTACGTGCTCGCCGGGCTGCGCGACGACTACGAGCTGCCCTACGATCGTCTGTGCATGCACGAGTTCGTCGTCTCGGCGCGCGCGTTGAAGAAGGAGTACGGGATCACGGCGCTCGACATCGCCAAGCGACTGATGGACTACGGCGTCCATCCGCCGACGATCTACTTCCCGCTCGTCGTGCCCGAGGCGCTGATGATCGAGCCGACCGAGACCGAGCCGAAGGAGCGCCTCGACGCCTTCATCGAGGTGATGAAGAAGATCGCCCGCGAGGCGGCCGAGAGCCCCGAGCTGCTGAAGGAGGCGCCGCAGTCGCGGCCCGTGCGCCGGCTCGACGAGGTGAAGGCGGCCAAGGAGCCGATCGTCAAGCATGCGTTCGACGAGCGACCCGCGCATCGGAGACGGAGGCGTGGAGATGCCCATCTTCGAGGAGCTGATCGCTCTCTCGAACGAGCTGGTCGCAGCCGTGCAGACGCACGACCGGCAGCGCCTCGAGCAGCTGCTCGCCGCGGAGTTCACGCTCAACGGTGCCGCCGGCGAGCTCGACCGCGAGGCGTTCCTCGAGGCCGCGTCGGGCCCGTACGAGATCGACGACTGGGCTTACGAGGAGATCGACCCGGAGATCTACGGCAACACCGCCGTGCTCGTCTCGCGCTACCGGCAGACGGCCCGGCTCGAGGGCCGCGACCTCTCTCATCGCATGCACGTGACGGACATCTGGGTGCGTCGCGACGCGCGCTGGCAGATCGTGCGCCGGCACGCCACGATCGCCCCGGGTTGAGCGTCGGACGTGCTGGCGCACGGCTGTCCGGCCGGATGGTAGAGTCCCGCGCTCGGATGGAGACCCTCGCCCGCGCAACGATCCGCGGCCGCTGGCTCTTCGTCGGCCTCTGGATCGCTCCTCACCGATCGCCGGAGCGATGGCGACCGGCAAGCTCGCCGACCGCTGGTTCGAGCAGTTCTCGATTCCGGGCTACAGCGCCTACGAGGCCAACCAGCGCACGCTCGAGACGTTCGGCACGGGCGGCAGTACCCGCTGCGTCGCGGTCTTCACCGTCGCGAACGGCGACATCCGCGAGCAGGCCGGGATCGAGAAGGCGATCGCGGCCGGTCGCGGCCGTGAACAAGGGGTCGCGGGTCAGCTCCTGGTTCTCGACGAAGGACGACACGTTCGTCTCGGCCGACCACAAGACGATGTTCGCCGGCGATCCATCCCGCCGGTGAGACCAGCTTCACGACCGTGCTCCCGATCAAGGAGACGCGTGCCGCGATCGCCGCCAACGCTCCACCAGGGGTGACGACGCACCTGACGGGCGTCGACGCGATCTTCCAGTCACAGGGTGGGGCCGGCGGCCCGAGCGTGCTCGCCGAGACGCTCGCTCGGCGGCGTCGGTGCCCTCCTGATCCTGCTCTTCGTCTTCGGCACGCTGCCCGCCGTGCTGATGCCGCTGCTCGTCGCGGTCTCGTCGATCCTGACCACGTTCCTCTGCGTGCTCGGGCTGACGTACATCACCGACGTCTCGATCATCGTCCAGTTCCTCGTCGCGCTCGTCGGGCTCGGAATCGCGATCGACTACTCGCTGCTGATGATCTTCCGCTTCCGAGAAGAGATAGCCCACGGGCGCAGCGACCGACGATGCGATCGTCGAGACGATGCAGCACGCGGGCCGGTCGGTGATCGTCTCCGGCTCCACCGTCGCGATCGGCCTCGTCAGCATGGTGATCCTGCCGCTGCCGTTCATCCGCTCGATCGGGCTCGGCGGGATGCTGATCCCGCTCGTCTCGGTGCTCGCATCGATCACCTTGACGCCGTCGCTGCTGCGGATCCTCGGGCCGAAGATCAACCGCGTCCGCGTGATGCCGAAGCGCCTGATGTCGAACGACGACGCGGGGTCCGGCTTCTGGACGCGCTGGGCCGCCACGGTCTCGCGCCGCCCGCTCGTGATCTTCCTGCTCGGGATGTTCGTCGTCGTCCTACTCCTGATCCCGGCGTTCCAGATCAACCCGAGCGACGCCGAGACCGCGAGGCAGCCGGCGGCGGCCGACGCCGCCGCCGGGCGGAAGGCGCTGACCGCCGCGGGGATCACGCAGGGTGTCTTCAAGCCGTTCGCCGTGCTCGTCGAGGGCACGACCGACCCGGCGAAGCTCGACGCGATCGCTGCTGCCGTGCGCGCGACCGACGGTGTCGAGGGCGTCACGGCGCCCACCGGCGACGGGTGGCGGCCGCGGCAACGACGCGCTCATCGAGGCGTTCTCCACGACGGATGCATCGTCGAAGGCGAGCCGGAAGGTGATCTCCAACCTCCAGGACACCGTGCTTCCGGCCGCCGCGGCCGCGGCCGGGCCGGGCGTCGACGTCGACGCTCGGCGGCGCAGCTCCCGGAGGAGCGCGACTTCGTCCACGCGGTCTACGGGAACTTCGGCTGGGTGCTGCTGTTCGTGATCGTGCTCACGTTCATCCTTCTCGCGCGCGCGTTCCGCTCGATCGTGCTGCCGGCCAAGGCAGTGATCCTGAACCTGATCTCGCTCGGCTGCGCGTACGGCGTCGTCGTCTTCATCTTCCAGGAGGGCCATGGCAGCGAGCTGCTCTGGAACGTGCAGGCGACGGGCGTCGTGATCTCGTGGATCCCGCTGATGATCTTCGCGTTCCTCTACGGGATCTCGATGGACTACGAGGTGTTCATGATCACGCGCATCCGCGAGGCGTACGACGAGACGCGCGACACGAAGCCGCGCCATCTCGCTCGGCCTCGCACGCACCGGCAAGCTGATCACGAGCGGCGCCGGCGTGCTCATGTTCGCGTTCTTCGCGCTGTCGACCGGGCCGGGGCTCGACATCAAGCTGTTCGGGATCGGCCTCGCCGCGGGCGTGATCATCGACGCGACGCTGATCCGCGCTGCTGCTCGTGCCGTCGTCGATGCAGCTGCTCGGCCGCTGGAACTGGTGGCTGCCCGCCTGGACGGCGAAGCTGCTCCGAACCTCGCCGAGCCCGCTGGAGCCGAAAGGCGCACGACCCGCGCCACAGACCGACCCCTGAACCCAGGCGGGCGCCCTGGTGGCCGGCTTTCAGCCGGTCGCCGGTTGGAAGCAGCCGGCCTTGCCAGCTGCATCGCCGCGAGCGCCTCGGCCGGGCGATACGCTCACATGCAGATGAGCACCAGCGAGATCTACAACGTCGTCGAGGTGAACGACCGCCTGATCACGGCGGGGCAGCCGACCGAGGAGCAGCTGCGTGCCGCAGCGGCCGAGGAGATCGACACGGTCATCAACCTCGCGCCCACCGACTCGCGCTCCGCGCTTCCCGACGAGGCCGCGCTCGTGCACACGCTTGGCATGACCTACCACCACATCCCCGTCGACTGGGACAACCCGACCGAAGCAGACTTCGCCGCCTTCGAGGAGGTGATGACCGCGCTGCCGCCGGAGAGCCGGACGCTGCTGCACTGCGCCGCGAACTTCCGCGTCAGCGCCTTCTACGGGCTCTACGGGATCACGCAGCTGGGCTGGTCGGTCGACGAGGCCGAGGCGTTCCGCGCACCGATCTGGGACGGGAGCGACTACCCCGTGTGGGAGAGCTTCATCCGGGAGATACAGCAACGCCTGGCCGGCCCGGCCCGGCGAACAGGGATGACGCTCGAGGTACGCGATCCCGATTTCGAGCGCCGGGTGCGTGAGAGCTTCGAGCGCCAAGACTTCATGGCGCTTCTCGGCGCCTCGCTCGCACGCGTCGCCGCCGGTGAGATCGACATCGACCTGCCGTTCTCGGATCAGCTCACGCAGCAGCACGGGTTCATCCACGCCGGCGCTGTCGCATCTGTCCTCGACAGCGCGTGCGGCTACGCCGCGTCGACGCTGATGGAGGCTGATGCGGCGGTGTTGTCGGTCGAGTTCAAGGTCAACCTGCTCGAGCCCGCCGTCGGCGATCGTTTCGTCGCGCGCGGCCGCGTCGTGCGAGCCGGGACGGACCATCACCGTTTGCCGTGGCGAGGTCGTAGCGCACGGCGTCGAGGGGGAGACCCTCGTCGCGATCATGACGGCGACGATGATGACCGTGCGGGGACGCGAGATCTCGGCGTAGCCACCAGAGGCGGGGGAAAGCGACGGGGCCGCTCTCGCGGCCCCTTCGCGTCGAACAGCAGGCGGCCCGAACGCCTACTCGATCGGGATCTCGAAGCGAGCGATGATGCCGGGGTCGCCGCCTTTCGCGAGGAGCTCGGGATCGGGATCGCGCGTCGCCACCCACGCATATCCGTGCTCCGGGTAGGCGACGACGTCCGGGAAGCCCCCGGCGCTCATGGCGAGGATCCGAGCGGGCTCCTCGGTCGGGTTGCTGAACACGTGCAGCCCGGCGCGGCCCTCGGGGCAGAAGACGTAGTCGCCCGGAGCCAACTCCTCGATTCCTTGCTGGTTCCGGAAGAGGGGCCGACCGCTGAGGACGAAGAACATCTCCTCGGCTCCGAAGTGCATGTGGATCCGCGTCTCCGGCGCGTGGGGATCGAGCTCGTACAGCGTCGCCCCCATCCTGGCGTCGTCCGGCCGCCAGAAGACGCGATGCCGCGTCCGGTCTTCTTCGTTCTCTCCGTCCCATGTGTCGGAGAAGAGATTTTGACGAGTCATGCGTGGTACCTCCGAGTCGTAGCGGATACGCGCACAGCGCCGAGGCCGGAGTCCGGCCTCGGCCTGTCGTCAAACGCGTGCGCCGGAAACGCGCGGCTCCTCGCCGCGTCGAACCGCTACCTCGCTGCCGGATCCATGCCGGGATCATGCCTGCTCGAGGGCGCTCGTGACAACACGCCTATTCGGAGGCGTTCCGCGCAGAACTGATTGACGACATAAACAACACATTCTCGTGTCATAACAGTTATCCGTGCTATTATTTGAAAATGCCAACCGACGAACAACTCAGATTCGCCGACCACCTGGGCCGCTACTGCGTTCGCGAGATGAGCTTCCCGCCTGTCGCGGGGCGGCTGCTCGGCTATCTGGCCGTATGCGATCCGGCCGAGCAGACGATCAACGAGCTGGCCGACGCGCTGCTCGCCAGCCGGAGTGCGATAACGCAGGCGGTCGGGCTGCTCGAAGGCCACGGGTTGGCGCGCCGCACCCGGGCCCGCGGGGAGCGCGTCGATCGGGTCGCCGTGGTGCTCGATGTCCTGATCTTCGAGCGCGATCTGGATGCGACCAGCTACGTCGATCAGGCTGCGTTGCTCCGGCGGGGATCAGACCTTCTCGCCCCGGATGACTCGGGTCGACGGGAGGCTCTGGAGGAGCTCGCGGAGCTGAACGACTTCCTCGCCGAAAAGCTTCCCCTGCTCAAGGAAGAGTGGCGTGTTCGCCGTGCCCGCCTGCGGGGCACCGACACCAGAACGTGATGGAAAGGAGTCCTCAATGACTACCCACGCACAATCCGCAATCCAGATCGAAGGCCTGCACCGATCGTTCAAGGACAACCACGTCCTGCGCGGGGTAGACCTCGATATCCCTGCCGGCATCGTCTTCGCGCTGCTTGGCGCCAACGGCTCCGGCAAGACGGTCACGATCAACATCCTCACCACCTTGCTCACCCCGAACGCCGGAACGGTCCGCGTCGCAGGCTTCGACGTCGTCTCGCAGGCCGATCAGGTCAGGGCGTCCATCGGCGTCACGGGGCAGTTCGCCGCCGTGGACGGGCTGCTCACCGGCGAGGAGAACCTGCGCCTGATGGCCCGCCTCGCCCACCTCGACAACAGAGCGGCCGAGAAGCGGATCGCGGAGCTGCTCGACCAGTTCGACCTCACCGGGGCGGCGCGGAAGCCCTCCGCGACCTATTCGGCGGGATGCGCCGGCGACTCGATCTGGCCATGTCGTTGATGCTCGATCCTGCGATCGTCTTCCTTGACGAGCCGACCACGGGCGTCGACCCGGCCGGCCGAGCAGTGATGTGGGACATCGTGCGCGGGCTGGCCGACCGTGGCATCACGATCTTCCTGACCACCCAGTACCTGGAGGAGGCCGACGACCTCGCCTCACGCGTCGCCGTCCTCGACGGCGGCACCATCATCGCCGACGGCACTCCGGCCGAGCTCAAGCGCCGCGTCGGCACCGGGAGCCTCGTCCTCGACGTGCCCACCGCCGGCGCGCTCGCAGCCGCTGCGCAGGTGCTGCCGGGGGCGACCGTCGATACCGATGCCCTCACCTTCCGCGTTGCCGGCGGCACCGATGCCGACAGCGTCCGGGACATCCTCGTCCGCCTCGACGACGCCCGCGTGCCGATCAGCAACCTGCGGATCGTCACCCCCGACCTCGACGACGTCTTCTTCGCCCTCACCGGGCGCGTCGAAGACAAAGGAGAACCACGAATGAGCACCACAGCCCACATCACTACGCACGCACGCCCACGCCCGCTCAGCGACACGCTGACAATGGCGCGGCGAAACCTCCTGCACAACGTTCGCAACCCGACAGGGCCGATCCTCGCGATCGTCGGCGGCATGGTCATCCTGCTGCTGTTCGTCTACGTCTTCGGCGGCACCCTCGGCGCCGGGCTCATCGAGGGCGGTACCCGCAGCGACTACCTCGCGTACATCACCCCGGCGATCGTGCTCATGGGTGGCGTGGGGATCATGCAGATGATCGCCGTCTGGGTCGCCCTCGATATGTCCGAGGGGATCGTGGCCCGCTTCCGCACCATGGCGATCGCCCGCAGCTCCGTGCTCGCCGGCCACGCGTACAGCGGCATCGTCCTTGTGATTGTCTCGACCGTGCCGCTGCTCGGCTTCGCCGTGCTGCTCGGCTATCGCCCGGACGCGAACGGCATGCAGTGGCTCGCCCTCGCGGGCCTTATCGTGCTGATCGGCATCGCGCTGTCCTGGCTCGCCGTAGCGTTCGGGCTTGTCACCCGCCGCGTGGAGAACGCAAGCACCCTGCCTTTGATCGTCCTGATCCTACCCATGGTGAGCAGCGGTTTCGTCCCCGTCGACTCCTTCCCGAGTTGGCTGCAGGGGTTCGCTCAGCACCAGCCCTTCACACCGATCATCAACACGATCCGCGGCCTGCTCGCCGGCGCCCCGACAGCGAGCGACTCACTCTGGGCCGTCGGCTGGCTGGCCGCGATCGCGGTCGGCGGCTATGTGTGGGCGCTTTGGCTGTACCGGCGCCGAACCACCGGGCGGTGACCGGCTCCTAGTCCTTCTGCAGCGTCTCCACGTCGTGGCCTCGGTCGGGGAGCGCGGCGACGGCCGCCTGCACCGCTTCCCGTTGCGCGTCGGTGAGCCCGCCGTCCGAGATCGCCAGGACGTTCGCCCGCTTCACATCGAGCGAGTCAGCGTCGGGTCCCATCGAGACGTACTGCTTCCAGGTGTCGGCCGCTGCAGCGTCCGTCGTGACGACGACCGCGAACTTCTCGGCCTTCTGGGGCGCGAAGACCGTTTCGATTGCCGCTGCGGGCGAATCGTCTTTCACCTTGGCAAGCGTGAAACCGTGATCGGCGAACGCTGCGACGACCTCGTCCGGGGTATACGTCGCGTGGTCGCTGTCCTTGCCGCCGCAGCCGGCGGCGATGAGAGCCAGCAGCAGCAGCGAGACGAGCGCAGAGGCGGATCCTCGACGATTCATGATGCTGTTTTAGCGAGCCGTGGCCCGACTGCGCGCAAGCAGTCGAGCCGCCTCAGCGATTGCTGTCGAAATCGATGGCGCGGATCGAGTGCTCATCCGGGAGCTTTGCGAGCACGGCGCGCACGACCTCGCGTACGTCAGCCTCGTCGTGGCCGAGATCGTCGAAGAGCGATTTCAGGGCGGTGTGAGTGACCTTCAGCTCGGCCGCATTCAACTGCAGGCGGTACGCCGTTTCTCCCGGCTGGATGAGGTCTGGGTCGTCGGCCATGTTGGACAACCTTACGCGGCCACGCGGGGAGACGCCAGTCGTCAGCGTCGGCCGTCGTCAGCGAGTTGCTGCGAGCTGTCCACACGCCGCCGCGATGTCACGGCCGCGCGTGAGTCGCACCGTCGCCGGGATCCGCGCCCGATCGAGCACGTGCTTGAAGGCGGCGATCGCGTCGCGTGACGAGCCGCCGTACATCCCGGTCGGGTTGTACGGGATCAGGTTCACCTTGAAGGACTTCGGATCGAGAATCGCGGCCAGCTCGGCCGCGTGCCGCGGCGTGTCGTTGACGCCCTCGAGCATCACGTACTCGATGTAGACCTTGCGGCCGCGCAGCGCGACGTAGCGCTGGCACTCGGCGAGGACGTCGGGCAGCGGGTAGCGGTCGTTCACGGGCATCAGCGACGACCGCAGGCCCGGGCTCGCGGCGTGCAGTGACAGGGCGAGGCGGATCGGCTCGTCGACCTCGTCGATGAAACGCGTCAGGCCGGGCATCCAGCCGACGGTGGAGATCGTCGTGCGGCGGGGCGTGATCCCGATGTCGGGAAGGCGTCGCGCGGCCGCGATCACGTTGTCGAAGTTGATGAACGGCTCGCCCATGCCCATGAAAACGCAGTGGTCGATCTCCTCGAGGCGGCGGAAGTGGAGCGCCTGGTCGAGGATCTCGGAGGGCGTCAGGTTGCGGCCGAACTGCATCGCGCCGGTGGCGCAGAACGTGCACGTCAGCGGGCAACCCGACTGGGACGAGACGCAGATCGAGCGGCGGCCGTCCTTGTAGCGCATCAGCACCGCTTCGACGGGGTGGCCGTCGTGCGTGAGGAAGAGCGTCTTGACGGTTCCGTCACGCGCCTGCTGCTCGCCGGTGACCGTGAGCGTCGAGAACGGGACGTTGTCGGCGAGCGCCGTCCGCAGGCCGGCCGGGACGTTCGTCATCGCGTCGTAGCCCTCGACGCCGCGCGCAGCCCACTCCCACACCTGGCGGGTGCGGTAGGCGGGCTCGCCGCGGTCGCTCATCGTCGACTCGAGGAGGGCAATGTCCATCAGAGGAGTGTAGGTGCCGTCTGTGCGGAGCTTGTGTGGGAAGCCCGGACGACAGGCTGAAGCCTGTCGCCGCCGCCGTCAGTCGTGGTGGGGCGCTTGCACGACGAGCACGGGGCAGGTCGCGTGCTGCACGACGTAGCTGCTGACCGAGCCGAGCACGAGCGACTTCACGGCGCCGCGGCCGCGGCGGCCGACGACGATCAGCTCGGCATCGTGGGCGTTGTCGATCGATCGCAGGCCCGGCCGGCGACTCGACGACGACGAGGTCGATCAGGTCGGCCTTGTCGCCCGCAACCGCCTTCGACCGTCGTCCGGAGCAGCTCCTCCTGCGCCTCCTCGTACGGCGTGATGTCGATCGGCGCGATCATGCGTCGGGCCCGTGGCGGGCATCGCCTGCGAGATCATCCAGGCGTGCACCGCGCGCACCCGCGTGCCACGCATCGACGCCTCGTGGAGCCCGTACTGCAGCGCCTCCTTGGCCACGTCCGACCCGTCAACGCCGATCACGATCATGGCTCGAACGTACCACCACGCACTCGACCTGTGCAGAATGGACGGCCGTGATCGATCTTCGCTCCGACACCGTCACGCGACCCACGCCGGGGATGCGTGCCGCCATCGCCGCGGCCGTCGTCGGCGACGAGCAGATGCGCGAGGATCCGACCGTCAACGAGCTCCAGGAGCGCGCGGCCGACCTCCTCGGACAGGACCGCGCGATCTTTCTTCCCACCGCGACGATGGCGAACCAGATCGCCCTCAAGCTGCACGGGCGGCCGGGTGACGTGCTCCTCGCCGAGCAGCACTCGCACGTCCTCGTCTACGAGTTCGGAGGCGCAGCCGCGCATGCGGGGCTCCTCACGGTCGGCCTACCGGGGATCGCGGGCCGGGTGACGCCGGCCCAGGTGCAGGCGGCATCGTCCACCGTCGAGGACGTCGTCGACCAGCGCCCGGCCGTGCTCGTCGTCGAGAACACGCACAACGTCGCGGGCGGGCGCGTCTGGCCACTCGACGAGCTCGATGCCGTTGTCGCCGTCGCCCGAGCCGCGGGTGTCGGCGTCCACATGGACGGTGCCCGGCTGATGAACGCCGCCGTTGCTCTCGGGGTGCCCGCGGCCGCGATCGCATCGCGAGTCGACACCGTCACGCTCTGCCTCTCGAAGGGCCTCGGCTGCCCGCTCGGCGCCGTGCTCGCAGGGCCCGCCGACCTGATGGAAGTCGCCTGGCGCCAGAAGTTCCTCTTCGGTGGCGCCATGCGGCAGGCAGGGATGATCGCCGCGGCCGCCCTCTACGCGCTCGACAACCACGTCGAGCTGCTCGCGCTCGACCATGAGCGGGCGCGCCGGCTCGCGGAGGGCTGGCACGCGGAAGGCGTTCCGGTCGAGATCGACCGCGTCGAGACAAACTTCGTCCAGATCGACACCTCGCGCCTCGACATCCCTCGCGCAGAGGTGCTCAGCCTGCTCCGCGACGCGGGCGTCGGGATGTCTCCGACCTACACGCACATCGCACATTCGCGCCGTCACGCACATGGATCTCGACGACGTGGATATCGACCGCGCCCTCGAGCTCGTGCCCGCCGCGTTGGGGGCCCATGTCCACGCCTGACGCTCTCGGCGCGGAGCTCGACCGCATACTCGCGACCGCCCAGTCCGAGCAGCGGATGCCGTCGGTCTCGGCCTGCGTCTTCCGCGACGGCGAGGTGATCTGGGAGCGCGTGCTCGGCGTCGCCGACGTCGCCGACGGACGTGGCGCGACGAGCGACGACGTCTACCGGATCGGCTCGATCACGAAGACGTTCACGGCCGTGCTCGTGATGCAGCTCGTCACGGCGGGCCGGATCGAGCTGGACGCGCCGATGCGGACGTACCTGCCCGAGGCTCCGGTTGGCCCGACGATCCGGATGGCGCTGAGCCACATGACGGGCGTCCAGCGGGAGCCGCCGGGCGAGATCTGGGAGTCGATGGTGCCGCCGTCGCGCGAGGAGCTGATCGCGGGCCTCGAGGACGCCGAGCTCGTCCTGCGGCCCGGTGAGCAGTGGCACTACTCGAACCTCGTGTTCGCGCTACTCGGCGAGATCGTGATGCGCGCCACGGGCGAGCCCTACGCCGAGGTGCTGCAGCGGCGCATCCTCGACCCGCTCGGCCTGACGCGTACGAGCCTGCGCCCGGACGGACCGAAGGCGAGCCCGTACTACGTCGACCCGTACACGGAGATGGCGCGCGACGAGCCCGATCCCGAGGTGACGGAGTCGACGGGCGCGGCGGGGTGGCTCTGGTCGACCGCCGCCGATCTGGCGCGCTGGGGCACGTTCCTCGCGGACGGCAACGACGACGTGCTCCCGAAGGAGGCGCTCGATCGCATGGCACGCCTGCAGACGCTGGTCGACGAGGAGCGTTGGACGATCGGGTGGGGCCTCGGGCTTTGCCTGGTGCGGCGCGGAGATCGCGTGCTTCGTCGGCCACGACGGCGCGATGCCGGGCTTCCTCGCCGGCCTCATGGTTCATCGCCGCGAGCGCACGGCCGCCGCGGTCCTCATGAACACCGGGGCAGGGCGGAGCGCCGCTCGCGCTCGCGTTCGACCTGGCCGCGGCCGCCCTCGATGCCCTGCCGCGCGTGCCCGAGCCGTGGGTCACCGCAGGCGGCGGTGCCGCCGGAGCTCGAAGGCGTGCTCGGCCTCTGGTGGACGGAGGGAGCGCAGATCGTGCTCTCGCTCCGCGAGCGGCCGCTTCCAGGCCGAGCTGGTCGGCGGCGCCGTCGGCCGCAACATCTCGTGGTTCGAGCCGGACGGCGTCGATCGCTGGCGCGTCGCCGAGGGCCGCGAGCGCGGCGAGCTCCTCCGGGCCGTGCGTGCCGAGGCGGGATGGTGACGAAGCTCTACTTCGCGACCTATCCGCTGACGCGCGAGCCGGAGACGTTTGGTTAACCGAGTCGCCTGCGATGAAGAACATCGTCGCGACGCCGATGTAGGCCGCGATGAGGACGGCGCCGCGGAACCGGGACGAGACGCCGCCCCAGATCGTCGCGAGGACGACCACGAGCGAGATCACGAGAGCGGCAATCTCGACCTTGCGGAAGCCGAGCGCCAACGGATCGATCAGCCACGAGAGCAGCACCACGGCCGGGATCAGGAAGACCGCCACCTGGGCCGAGGACGACAGCGCGATCTCGGCAGCGAGCTTGATCTTGCCGCGGTAGGCGACGATCACCGCGCCACCGTGCTCGGCCGCGTTCCCGACGATCGCGACGATCACCGCGGCGACGAAGAAGTCCGAGAGGTGAGCCTTGTGGGCGAATGTCTCCAGCGAGCCGACGAGGATCTCGGCCACGAGCGCCGTGATCACCGTGCCGATGCCGAGCGCGATGATCGAGCCTGCCGCAGCGACCAGCCCTCGATCTCCTCGTCGCTCGACATGTGCGCGATGCTGTGGCGCCGCAGGCTGTAGACGGTGACGACGGCGTAGACGACGAGGAGCGCGATCGCGACGGGAACGGAGAGGTCGACGATGCGCTGGGCGTCGGGGTCGCTCGTCCAGCTCGGAATCGACGGGATCAGGAACAGGCCGATCGCGATCGCGATGATCCCGCAGGAGAGGAAGCTCGACCACCGCTCGATCTCGCCGCGACCGCCGGCGAAAAGCGAGAAGCCGAGCACGAGCAGGAGGTTGCCGACCACGGATCCGACGAGCGATCCACGTACGACCTGCGTCAGTCCCTCGTTGATCGCGATCAGGGCGATGATCAGCTCGGGAGCGTTGCCGAAGGTGGCGTTGAGCAGGCCGCCGATCCCCGGCCCCGTGTACTCGGCCGCGTGCTCGGTCGCCTCGCCGATCAGCCACGCAAGCGGGATCAGCGCAACTGCCGCCAGCAGGAACAACGCAGTGTCGCCGAGGTTCGTGAAGTAGTGGAGCGCGATGACGACGGGGCCGAGGGCCAGGCCGGCGAGAAGGATCCGTCGTGTCATGTCCCACGGCTAGGTTACCCGCGCCGTGATCAAGGCTGTCTTCTTCGACTGGGGGAACACCCTCGTCGCCTGGGAGTTCGACCCCGAGCTCTACCTCGAGGGGCACCGTCGCGGCCTCGAGGCGCTCGGCTCGCCGGCGCCGGAGCAGGAGGCGTTCACAGCCGCCTTCGGGGAGCAGGTCCTGCCGCTCCTGCTCGGCCCGGGGGAGGACGAGATCGACTACGCCCGCGAGGTCGCCGCCGTGCTCGACTCGCTCGGCGCCGCAGCCGACGACGACGCGCTCGATCGGTTCGTCCGGGCCGAGAACCTCGTCTGGCGGCCCCGGCACGCGCTCGAGCCGACCGTGCTCGACCTGCTCGATGCCCTCGGCGAGCGCGGTCTCAGGGTGGGGCTCGTCTCCAACCTCTTCGACCCGCCGCAGCTGATGCGGGAGCTGTTCGCCGAGATCGGCCTCCTCGATCGGCTCGATGCGATCGCGGTCTCCGCCGAGGTCGGCAAGCGAAAGCCGAGTCCGCTGATCTTCGAGGCCGCGCTTGCTCAGGCCGGAGTCGCGCCGGAGGAGGCGGTGATGGTCGGCGACCGCTTGCGTGAGGACGTCGGCGGTGCGCAGGCTGTGGGGATGACGTCTATCCAGGCAACATGGTTCGCGGACGACGAGTCGGGCCTCGCGACGCCGGATGCACGTGCGTCCGAGCCTGCCGACGTCTTGCGATTTCTCGGCACAACCTGAAAATCGGCTGTTTGTCAAGACTTGCGGAGAGCGGACCGCTGCTGTCACCATCCCGGGCATGACAGACAGCCTCGCGCCGACGACACCGACCGAGCTGCCCCTGCGGCCGCAGGACGAGGTCGAGTGCCGGCGCTGCGAGGTGCATTGCGACAAGGTCGTCTACCCGTCGTCGTGCGTCGACCGCTCGTGTCCGTTCGTCTACGCGTACGAGGCGTTCGGGCACACGTACATGGGCTGCATGCAGCGCGTTTTCGACGTCGAGATCGACCTCGACCTGCTTCAGGCGGCGTCACGCAGGCGTGAGGGCTTCGGCGCCGTCGTCGCACGCAAGGCGCCACTGCCGATGTGCCACGCAGAGGTCGAGCCGTGCTACGAGCAGCGCGCCGACGAGATGGGCTGCAGGAATCCGGAGTTCTCGGAGCTTCCGGTCGCGAGCCCGAGCTTCCGGGTCTTCGCGCGGCTCGGCGACTGAGCGCGGCTCGGCTGAGCCGGGCGCTTCGCCCATCCGCTTCAGCCCGCCTTGATCTCGCCAGCGAGCTGCGTCGGGCCCGTGCCCGTCCGGGCCTGGCGTCTCGAGGATCGCCGGCAGCTCCTGAAAGGCGGGATGCGCGAGGAACGTGTGCAGGCCCTTGCCCATCCGTCCCTTGCCGATCGAGTCGTGGCGGTCGCGGTTCGAGCCGAGCGGGTCCTTCGTGTCGTTGACGTGGAGGCAGCGGAGGCGGTCGAGCCCGATCCGGCGGTCGAGGTCGGCGACGGCTGCGTCGAGCGCTGCCGCGTCGGTGACGTCGACGCCCGACGCGTACCAGTGGCAGGAGTCGAGGCAGACCCCGAGCCGCGGGTGCCCGTCCAGCGCGTCGTAGATCACGGCGAGCTCGTCCGTCGAGCGGCCGATCGTCCCCCCGGTGCCGGCCGAGTTCTCCATCAGCAGCCAGAGATCGTCCGTCGTCAGCTCGAGTAGCTCGCGAAGGGCCGGCACGACCTTCTCCAGCCCCGTCTCGAACCCGGCGCCGAGATGCGAGCCGACGTGGAAGACGACACCCTCGGCTCCGATCGCGTCGGCCGCCTCGAGCGTGGCCCGCATCGCCGTGACCGACTTCTCGTAGATCACCGGGTCGGGCGAGGCCAGGTTGACGAGGTAGAGCGCGTGGCAGACGACGCTGCGGATCTTCGCCTCCGCGCGACGCTCCCGGAATTGCGCCACCGCCTCCGGCGTGTGGTTCGTCGGCCGCCACATGCGCGGGCTCTGCGTGAACACCTGCACCGCTTCGCAGCGCATCTCCTGGGCGCGGTCGATCGCGGTCCAGATGCCACCGGAGGAGGAGACGTGGGCGCCGTAGAGCATGGCGCCTACGCTATGCGATCGTGACTGCCGCCGAGACAGCCATCCCCTGGCGTGCGCGCCTCGGCGCCCTGACCGAGCGCGACTACCGCCTGCTCTTCAGTGCCACCACGATCACGACGATCGGAGACCGCCTGGCGGGCATCGCGCTCGTGTTCGCGATCCTCGACCTCGGCTCCGTCACCGATCTGGGAATCGTGCTCGGGGTGCGCCAGGCGGTCGAGGCGGCGGTCCTCGTCTTCGGCGGCGTCCTCTCCGACCGGCTGCCACGCAACCTCATCCTCGTGGGCGCCTCGACCGTGCAGGGCGTCGCGCAGGCGTTCACCGCGGCGCTCGTGCTCAGCGGCAGCGCCTCGATCGGCATGCTGATCGCGTTGCAGTCGCTGTACGGCGTCGGCGCGGGCCTGGTGATCCCGGCCGAGGTCGGCCTGGTGCCGCAGACCGTGAGCGCGGGGCGGCTGCAGCAGGCGAACGCGCTGCAGGGGATGTCGCGCAACATCGTCGGCGTGGCCGGGCCGGCGATCGGCGGCACGCTCGTCGCGCTCGGCAGCCCGGGAATCGCGCTCAGCCTCGACGCCGTCTCGTTCGGGGTCTGCGCCCTCCTCCTCGCGCGCATCCGCATTGCGCCGCGGAAGGAGCAGGCGGCGCGCGAGAGCTACTTCCACGAGCTCCGCGCGGGCTGGCGGGAGTTCACGGCGCACACGTGGCTGTGGTCGACGGTGTTCATCTTCGGCATCTCGAACATGTTCTGGGTGGGCTCCTGGGCGGTGCTCGGCCCCGAGATCGCGGACATGGAGCTCGGCGGCGCCGGCGCCTGGGCGATCATCCTCTCGGCCAACGGCGTCGGGGCGATCCTTGGCAGCCTCGTGGCGATGCGCATCCGGCCTTCGCGGCCGCTTCTCGTCTCGTGCCTCGCCCCGCTGCCGATGGTGATCGTTCTCATCGCCCTCGCGCTCGCGTGGCCCGTGTGGCTGATCGCTGTCACGAACGTGCTCGCCGGCATCGGTCTCAGCATCCACCTGACGCTCTGGTTCACGGTCTTCCAGCGGGAGATCCCCGAGCAGGCGCAGTCCCGGGTGAGCTCCTACGACGCGCTCGGCTCGTTCGTGCTGATGCCCGTCGGGATGGCGCTCGCCGGTCCGGTCTCGGCCGCTGATCGGGATCGACGAGACGCTGTGGCTGAGCGTGGCGATCTTCCTCGCCGCGACCGCGATCATCGTCTCGATCCCGTCCGTGCGCGCGCATCCGTGCCCCGTCGGCCGAAAGTGCGGCGGCGCCTACACTGCCCTGATGACCGTCCGCGTCCGCATGGCTCCGAGCCCGACCGGCTTCCTCCACATCGGTGGGGTGCGGACGTTCCTCTTCAACTGGCTGTTCGCGCGCGGGCGCGACGGCGAGTGCCTGCTTCGGATCGAGAACACCGACACCAGCCGTGAGGTGGCCGAGGCGGTGGGGCAGATCGAGGAGTCGCTGCGCTGGCTCGGGATCGAGTGGGACGGCGCCACCCGCTTCCAGCTCGACGGCGCGGAGCGCTGCCGCACGGAGGCGGCGCGGCTCGTGGCGGAGGGCAAGGCGTACGAGGACGACGGCGCGATCCGAATCCGGATGCCGAAGGAGGGCGTGATCGGCTGGGACGACGCGGTCAAGGGCCGGATCGAGTTCCCCGCCGAGGAGCTCGAGGACATGGTCATCCTGCGCTCCGACGGCCGGCCCGTCTACAACTTCGCCTCGCCCGTCGACGACTGGGTCGACGAGATCACGCACGTGATCCGCGGGGACGACCACGTCTCGAACACCCCGAAGCAGATCGTCGTGCTCGAGGCCCTCGGCGCCCAGCTGCCCGTCTACGCGCACGCACCGAACATCTTCGGCGACGACGGCAAGAAGCTGTCGAAGCGCCACGGCGCCCAGTCGATCGCCGAGTTCCGCGACGCCGGGTACATCGCACCCGCACTGATGAACTTCCTCGCCCTGCTCGGCTGGGCGCCCGACGGCGAGACCACGATCATGTCCCGCGACGAGCTCGTCGAGCGGTTCACGCTGGAGCGCGTGGGGGCGAGCCCGGCCACCTTCGACTACGCAAAGCTCGACTGGATGAACGGCCAGTACCTGCGCGCCCTCGATGTCGATGCCTACGCCGACACGCTCGTCACCTACCTGCGCGAGCAGGGGAACGAGTGGGACGAGGCACGAATCCGGGCCGCGGCGCCGATCGTGCAGGAGAAGATGGGCCGGCTCGGCGAGTTCGAGGACTTCACCCGCTTCCTCTTCGAGGACGTGGAGCCCGATCCGTCCCTGCTCGACGCGCACATCCTCACCGAGGCCGCAACCGATCTGGAGCATCTCGAGCCCTGGGACGCAGCGGCGATCGAAGAGGCGCTGAAGGCGCTGTGCGAACGCCTCGACGCCAAGCCGAGGACCGTCTACCTGCCGATCCGCGTCGCCGTCACGGGCTCGCGGATCTCGCCCGGGCTGTACGAGAGCCTCGAGCTTCTGGGCCGCGACGTCTCTCTCGCGCGCCTGCGCCGCGGAGCCGAACTCGGCGGGGAAGAGGCTTCAGCCTCTGCTCTGGGTTCTTCTCCCGCCGCCTAACAAAGGTCATCGCCGGGCGTCTCTCTCAGGTGGGCGCCCGGGGTCGAAGCACATCGGTTGTTGAGCGGAGGGCTTGACTTCCGACTGGGCGGGCCGTATAAGAGACACCTGAATCGGGTCTCAGTTTTTAGGAATCATTCCATCAGGAGGATGCGTTCATGCGCCATCGCTTCACGAAGCTCATGCTCGGAGCTGCGCTGTTCACGCTGCTCGCCGGAACGGCGACCGTGGCCGCGAAGTCCCAGCACTCGGCCGCCTCGTCGTACAAGATCGCCTTCATCTACCCGCGCACCGGCGCTCTCGGCGGCTACGGCGGCGAGGAGATCCAGGGCTTCAAGCTGGGGCTCCAGTACCTGACCAAGGGAACGAACAAGGTCAACGGCAAGACGCTCGATATCACGTACATCGACGACAAGGGCGATGCCGCGACCGGCGTCACGGCGGCGAAGGACCAGATCGGGCAGGGCACCAAGATCATCATGGGCACCGGCTCATCCGGTGTCGCGGTGCAGATCGCTCCGCTCGCCGCACAGAATCAGGTGCTCTACATCTCCGGCCCAGCGGCCGCCGATGCGATCACCGGCATCAACAAGTTCACGTTCCGCGCCGGCCGGCAGACGATCCAGGACGTGCTCGCCGCAAAGTCGTACCTCGGCAAGGCGAGTGGCAAGAAGGTCGTCGTCTTCGACCAGGACAGCGTGTTCGGCCACGGCAACTACGCGGCCGTGAAGGCGTTCTTCAACGGTCACAACGTCACCGAGATCTCGGTGCCGCTGAGCGCGACCGACTTCACGCCGTTCGCCCAGCAGGCGAAGAACGCGAATCCCGATCTGATCTACATCGCGTGGGCCGGCACGACGGGCGGCGCAATGTTCAAGACGCTCGACCAGCAGGGAGTCCTGACCGGGACCCAGGTCGTCACAGGTCTCGCCGAGCGCGCAACGTGGGGCGCCTTCGGCGACCCGGCGACGAAGATCAACTTCCTCTCGCACTACGTCTACACCGCTCCGAACAACAAGATCAACACCTGGCTGACCGCGCAGCTGCGCAAGAAGAACCAGGTGCCGGACATCTTCACCCCGGACGGCTTCGTCCAGGCACAGATGCTCGTGCACGCGCTGGAGAAGGGCGACTACGACGTGAACAAGATGATCACCGCGCTCGAGGGCTACAAGTTCCTCGCTCCCAAGGGCTTCCAGGCGATCAGGCCGCAGGATCACGCGATGCTGCAGCCGATGTTCCGCGTCAAGCTCGTGAGCAAGAACGGCCGCCTCGCCGCGGTCATCACCGGTACCGCCTCGCCGTACGACACGGCCCCGCCGATCGTGGCGATGAAGGGCTGAGAGGCAGAGGGCTGAGACCGAAAGAGTAAGCGCGTGAGCGCATCCCCGATCCTCGCGACGAGGAACCTCGGGCTCGACATCGGCGGCGCAACGATCGTCGCCGGTGTCGAGCTCGAGGTCCTCGACGGCGAGCTCCTCGCTGTGATCGGCCCGAACGGGGCCGGGAAGACGACGCTCTTCAACCTCGTCTCCGGTCTCCGAGCGCCGACGACCGGCAGCATCGAGCTCGACGGCGTCGACATCACCGAGCAACCGCCGTACAAGCGTGCGAAGGCCGGGATCGGCCGCACGTTCCAGGTCTCGAACGTCTTCCCGCTGCTGTCGGTGCACGAGAACGTGCGCCTCTCGGCGGAGGCGGCGATGGGCGGGACGATGCGGATCTGGCGGCGCGCCGCCGGGGTGCGCGACGCGGTCTCTCGCGCGACCTGGGCGATCGGGCGGGTCGGGCTCCCTGACCGCGAGTGGTGGATCGCGGGGCTGCTGTCGCACGGTGACAAGCGCAAGCTCGAGCTCGCGATGCTCCTCGCAGCGGACAAGCGCGTCCTCCTGCTCGACGAGCCGATGGCCGGCGTGTCGATGGAGGACGTGCCGGAGCTCGTCGAGCTGATCAGGTCCGTGCACGCGGACGAAGGGAAGACGGTTCTGATGGTCGAGCACCACATGGAGGTGGTGATCGGCCTCGCCCAGCGAATCGCGGTCATGCACGGCGGCGAGCTTCTTGCCGTGGACACACCCGACGCGATCATGGCCAACGAAACGGTGCGGCAGGCCTACCTCGGGGAGGACCTCTAGTGCCGCCTCTCGTCGCCATCGACGATCTGCACGTCTACCTCGGTGAGTCCCACGTGCTGCAAGGGATCTCGTTCGACGTCCCCGAAGGCGGCGTCACCGCGCTGCTCGGACGCAACGGCGTCGGCAAGACCACGACCCTGCGGGCCCTGATGGGCCTCGTCGAGCGCCGCGGCACGGTCGAGCTCGCCGGCGAGGACATCAAGAGCCTGCGCACGCACAGGATCGTGCGCCGCGGCGTCGGGTACGTCCCCGAGGACCGCGACGTGTTCTCGACGCTCACCGTCGACGAGAACCTGCGCCTCGCCGAGCGGGATGCCGAGCCGCGCTACGACCTCGTCTACGACCTGTTTCCCGAGCTGCGGACGCGGGGCAAGCAGGCGGCGGGAACGCTCTCGGGCGGGCAGCAGCAGATGCTCGCGATCGGCCGCGCGCTCCTGAACGACAATCGCGCTGCTGCTGATCGACGAGCCCACGAAGGGGCTGTCGCCCCTGCTCGTCACCGAGGTCGCGCTCGCGCTCGAGCGCGTCTCGGAGCTCACGACCGTGCTGCTCGTGGAGCAGAACCTGGGCGTCGTGCAGCGCGTTGCGCGCGACGCCGTCGTCCTCGACACCGGCCGCGTCGTGCACGTCGGGCCGGCCCGCGAGCTGCTGGACGACAAGCCCGCGATCCACCGCATGCTCGGAGTGGGATGAGCACCTTCGTCCTCCTCACGATCACCGGCCTCGGCCTCGGGGCGATGTACTTCCTGGTCGCGTCGGGGCTCTCCTTGATCTACGGCCTGATGGGCGTGCTGAACTTCGCCCACGGCGTCTTCATCACCGTCACGGCGTACGCGCTGTGGTTCACCGAGTCGAAGCTCGGTGGTGTGCCGATCGTGCCGCGGTTTCTGATCGCGTCGCTCGTCGGTCTGGTCGCCGCCGTGGTCTTCGCCGCGCTGACCGAGCTCGTCCTGATCCGCCCGCTCTACGGCCGGCACATCGAGCAGGTGCTGGTCACAGTCGGTTTGGCGCTGTCGGTCACCGCCCTCGTGACGGCGATCTGGGGCAGCGACGCACATGTCGTCGCGGCGCCTCCGTGGGTCAGCGAGACGACGGACATCTTCGGCGCTCACATCCCGAACGACCGCTGGCTCGAGATCATCACGGCGGTGATCGTGCTCTTCGCGCTCGAGGCGTTCCTGCGCCGCACGCGCTACGGGCTGATCGTGCGCGCCGGCGTCGAGAACCGCGCCATGGTCACCGCGCTCGGGATCGACGTGCGCAAGTCGTTCACGCTCGTCTTCGTCATCGGCGGTCTCGCGGCGGGAATCGCCGCCGTCCTCTACACGCTCTACTCGACGACGATCGATCCCCAGCAGGGGACATCACTCGTCATCTTCGCGTTCATCGTCGTCGTGATCGGCGGCCTCGGCTCGATCCGCGGGACGGCGTGGGCTGCGATCGTCGTCGGGCTCGTCCAGCAGTACGCGAACTACTACGCCTCCTCGGGGCTCGGCGATCTCAGCGTCGTGCTGCTGCTCGGGATCGTGCTGATCGTGCGGCCGGGCGGGTTCTCGCGGAGCTTCGCGTGAAGCGCGTTGTCGTCCCGGTTGCGATCGTCGTCGCCCTCGCCCTGGTGCCGAAGTTCACGATCGACATCCCGTACGTCTTCGGTGGCGGCATGAACACGCCGGGCACCCTGCAGCTGCTGGCGCTCTGCCTGCTCTTCGGAGGGCTGGCGCTGAGCTACGACCTCCTGTTCGGGTTCACGGGGCTCCTCTCGTTCGGGCACGCCCTCTATTTCGCGATCGGGGTCTACGTCGCCGCGATCGCGATGACGAGGTGGCACTGGAGCTTCTGGGAGGCGATCCTCTTCACGGCGGTCGTCGGGTTCCTCGTCGCCGTCGTGCTCGGTGCGGTGTCGCTCCGCGTCGGCGGGATCGCCTTCGCCATGGTCACCCTCGCCTTCGCGCAGGCCGGCTCGATTCTCGTGCTCAAGAATCCCCACGGCTGGACCGGCGGCGAGGAGGGATTCGGGGTGGACTACCACCAGCTGCCGACGTGGGCGGTCGGCATTCTCAACACCAAGAATCTGTACTGGCTGGCGCTTGGATACGCTGCCGCGGTGTTCGCGATCGTCCGCTGGGCCGTCAATTCGTCGCCCGGCCATGTGTGGCAGGCGATCCGCGAGAACGAGCTGCGCGTCCAGGTGCTCGGCCTGAAGCCGTACACCTACAAGCTGATGTCGTTCCTGCTCGCGTCGATGCTCGCGACGGCCGGCGGTGTCATCTATCTGCTGCTGCTCGGCGGAGCCAACACTCAGGTGACGACCGCGAGCTTCACGCTGACGCTCCTGCTGATGGTCGTCCTGGGCGGAACCGGATCGCGCTGGGGCGCGATGATCGGCGGCATCCTCTACACCTACGCCGACCACAGGCTCGGCGATCTTTCGTCGTCCGGAACCGTCTCCAGCCTTCCCTCCGATCTTCCGGACGCCGCTGCAGCAGCCGCTCTTCATCCTCGGCGTGCTGTTCATCCTGGTCGTGTTCTTCGTTCCCGGCGGCCTGACCCGGATCGGCGAGGTCGGTGTGCGACTGGACCGGATCCTGCGCAAGCCCGCCGTGCAGGAGGGGGCCCCGTGAAGATCGCGTGGGAATCGCGGGGAGAAGGCCCGCCGCTGCTCCTGATCCAGGGGCTCGGCTACGGTCGCTGGAGCTGGGAGCCCATCGTGCCGGGCCTTGCTGCCCGCCACCAGGTGGTCTTCTTCGACAACCGCGGCATCGGCGAGTCGGACAAGCCGAAAGGCCCATACACGGCCGCGCAGATGGCGGGAGACGCATTGCAGGTCATGGATGAGGCAGGCATCGAGCGTGCGCACGTGCTCGGAGCAAGCCTCGGTGGGATGATCGCGCAGGAGCTCGCCGTCGCTGCGCCGGAACGCGTCGACAGGCTCGTGCTCGCGTGCACGACCCCCGGCGGGCCGGACCACCGTGCCGATGCCCGAGGTCACGCTGCGGCTGTTTGCGGAGGCTCCGTCACTCGCGCCGGAAGTGGCCCTGCGGCGGTTCGTCGAGAACGCGCTCGGCCCGAACCCGCCGACTGCGCTCGTCGATGAGCTCTTCGCGTTGAGGGTCGCCAACCCGCCCGACCCGGCCGGTTGGCAGGCCCAGGCCGCTGCGGGGATGGGGTTCATGGGGGTCGCCGCCGAGATCACGGCCCCGACGCTGATCCTCACCGGAACCGCCGACAACGTGGTCGACTATCGCAACGCGGAGGTGCTCGCGGCCCGGATCGCGGGCTCCGCGCGTCGAGCTGCTCGAGGGCTGCGGTCACCTGTTCTTCTGGGAGCGGCCCGACGAGTGCGTCAGGATCGTCAACGAGTTTCTCGCATGAACCAGATGAACCAGCACACCATCGACAAGATCATCCGCGACCGCGCCCGGATCACGCCTGACCGGATCGCGATCGACGAGGGCGGTCGAACGTGGACCTACGCCGAGCTCGACGCGCGCTCCGACGAGCTGGCGCGGGGCCTCTCTCGCGGAGACCGCGTGTCGACGCTGACCGGCAACTCCGGCGAGCACGTGGCGCTGATGTTCGCGTGCGCGAAGGCGGGGGCGATCCTGCACCCGATCTCGTGGCGGCTCGCTCCCGTCGAAATCGCGTACCAGCTCGACGACGCCGATCCCGCGCTCTTCCTGATCGAGGACGAGTACCGTGATCTCGGCGAGGCTGCGCTCGTTCTCGCGCAGGTGCGGCCTGCCCTGGCGGTGCCCGCCGACTCGGGGGCCGACCCGGCGCCCCCCTCGGACGACGACCCGCTGCTCCTGATCTACACGTCGGGGACGACCGGGAAGCCGAAGGGCGCTCTGCTGACGCATGCGAACTGCTTCTGGACGAACCTCTCGTTCGACCTGGCGACCGGCCTCGGGCCCGAACGATGTGGCACTGCAGATCCTGCCCCAGTTCCACTGTGGCGGCTGGAACGTGCAGCCGATCCTCGCGTGGTGGAAGGGGGCAAAGATCGTGCTCGAGCGCGCCTTCGACCCGACGCGCGCGCTCGAGGTGATCGAGCGCGAGCACGTCACGACGGTGATGGGCGTCCCGGCGAACTACCTCTTCATGGCGCAGGAGCCCCGCTTCGCCGACGCCGATCTGGGCTCGCTCAGGCTCGCCGTCGTCGGGGGTGCTCCGATGCCGGAGGCGCTGCTCGACATCTGGGCCGCACGCGGAGTCGACATCGTGCAGGGCTACGGCCTCACCGAGGCCGCCCCGAACGTGCTCTGCCTGCCGCCGGAGGACGCACGGCGCAAGGCCGGCTACGCGGGCAAGCCCTACCCCTACGTCACCTGTGACCTGTCAGCCGAGAACGAGCTGCTCGTGCGCGGGCCGAACGTGTTCCCGGGCTACTGGCGCAACGACGAGGCGACGGCGCAGCGCCTTTCGCGACGGCTGGCTGCTGACCGGTGACGTCGCCGAGCGGGACGACGAGGGCAACTACCGGATCCTGGGACGCCTCAAGGACATGATCGTCTCGGGGGGCGAGAACGTGTATCCGGCCGAGGTCGAGGCTGTCCTCCACGATCACCCGGCCGTCGCAGACGCCGCGGTCGTCGGCGTCGCCCGACGAGCGCTGGGGCGAAGCCTGTGCCGCGTTCGTGGTCGTCGCGTCGCCGGTCTCCGACGACGAGCTGCAAGCCCACTGCCGCGAGCGCCTGGCGCGCTTCAAGGTGCCGAAGTCGTTCACGTTCGTCGACGAGCTGCCTCGCAACTCGATGGGCAAGATCCAGAAGTCCGAGCTGAGAGTGATCGCATGACGGACGTCCTGACAACCGTCGAGGGTAGGCCGCTCTCCCGGAAGGGGCTCGAGACGCGGCGCCGCCTGCTCGATGCGGCCGAGGCGGTGTTCGGCGAGCTCGGGTTCCCGGAGGCCTCCGTGGTCAAGGTGGCCGAGGCGGCGGGTGTCGCAACGGGCACGTTCTATCTCTACTTCGACTCGAAGCGCGCGATCTTCGTCGAGCTGATGATGGACCTCAACCAGCCGCATCCGTCAGACGATGAGCGAGGGAGCGGCGCAGGGGACTACCCGCTCGAGTCGGAGCTCCTCGGGTTCCAGGCGTTCTTCCGCTTCACCTCCGAGCACCCGGCGCTCTACCGGATCATCCGGCAGTGCGAGTTCGTCGCGCCCGAGATGCTGCGCTACCACTACGACCGCGTTGCCGAGGGATACATCGACGGCGCTGGAAGCCGCGATGGAGTCGGGCGAGATCGGCGAGATCGACGCCGAGGTAACGGCGTACGCACTGATGGGCGCTCGGCGAGCTCGTCGGCATGCGCTGGATTCTCTGGGGCGACGGGAACCCGATGCCCGAGCGCGTGACCGACGAGCTGGCGCGGATCATTCGCTGCATCCTCGAGGCCAAGGAGTGAGGTCGGCTGGGCCTGCTCGCGACCGCTTCGTACCTGCCGGAGCGGTGGATGACCGCTGCGGAGATTGCGGAGCTCTCCGGCATTCCGGAGCGGGTGATCGTGGAGAAGTTCGGGCTGCGCGGAAAGCACATCGCCGCACCCGACGAGCACGTGAGCGACCTCTCGGTCAAGGCCGATCGAACGCCTGCTCGACGAGACCGGCTTCGATCCGGAGCAGATCGACGTCGTCATGTACTACGGCTCGATGTGGCGCGACCACGCCGTCTGGCAGGCGGCGCCGCACATCGCCCATCGCGATCGGCGCCACCAACGCCTTCGCGGTGGAGTACGACAACGTCTCGCACGGCACGCCGATCGCATTGCGCGTCGCGCGCGACATGCTTGCGAGCAGAGCCGGAGCTCGCGAAACGTCCTCGTCGTCGCCGCCTGCCGCGAGTCGTATCTCCTCGACTACGCGAACGAGAAGTCGCGGTTCATGTTCAACTTCGGCGACGGCGCCGTTGCGGGGCTCCTCGTCGCCGACTGCGAGCGCAACGAGGTGCTCGGCTCGCACGCGATCACGAACGGCGCGTACTCGCTGCAGGTGAAGGTCGCCGGCGGCGGCTCGGTCGAGCCTGACGGCTACCGGTTTCTCGACGTCCAGGATCCGGCAGAGATGAAGGGAGGGCTCGACCAGGAGTCGCTGCCGAACTTCGTCGCCGCCGCGCGCGGCGCCGCGGAGCGCTCCGGGCCTGACGCCTCGCCGACCTCGATTTCGTCTGCCTCCTGCACACGAAGCGCTCGATGTTCGAGGCGGTGCTCTCCGAGCTCGGGATGACGGAGGACCAGGCCGTCTACCTCGACGACACCGGCCATATGAGCGGCGTCGATTCGCTCCTCGGCCTCGACCGCGCGGTGCGCGACGGGCCGCGTCAGCGACGGGGACGCCGTGCTGCTCCTCTCCGCCGGCACCGGCTACACGTGGGCCGCGACCGTGGTCCGCTGGGGCGCTTGATGCCGCTCGACCAGCTGCTCTCGCGGCACGCGCGCTACCGGCCCGGCGACACGGCCCTCGTCTACGAGGACGAGAGACTGACCTTTGCGCAGCTCGACGAGCGTGTCGGTCGCGTCGCCAGCGCGCTGACCGGGCTCGGCCTCGAGCAGGGCGACAAGGTCGCGACGATCCTCGAGAACTGCGTCGAGGTGATCGAGCTCTACCACGCGGCGGCGCGGACGGGTCTCGTCGTGGTCCCGCTCTCGCCGCTCCTGCGCGGCACCGGCCTGACGAATCTCGTCAGCGACTCGGATGCCCGCGCCCTGATCACGAGCGTCGCGATGGTGGCGGAGCTCGAGGGCCTGCGGGCGGATCTGCATGGCATCGCCGCCGACCGCTACCTGCTCGTCGACGGCGGTGCACCCGGTTACCGCGGGTATCGCGAGCTCGTCGACTCTGTTCCTGTCGTGACCTCCGCGGCCGTGATCGATCGCGACGACCCCTTCAACATTATCTACTCGTCGGGCACGACCGGGCTCCCGAAGGGCATCGTCCACACGCACGCGATCCGGGAGGCGTATTGCACCGGCTTCGCGTCGACCTTCCGGATCCATCCGGAGAGCGTCGTGCTCCACTCCGGGTCGCTCGTCTTCAACGGGGCCTTCGTCACCCTCATGCCTGCCTTCTACCTCGGTTGCACGTACGTGCTGATGCCCAGATTCGACCCCGATCGCATGATCGAGCTCGTCGAGCGGGAGCGGGTGACGCACACGATGCTCGTCCCGTCGCAGCTCATCGCCCTCCTCGAGCGGCCCGGCTTCGGCGAGGCGCAGTGCGGCTCGCTCGAGATGATCTGCACGGTCGGGGCTCCGCTCCATGTCGGCCGCAAGCAGGAGCTCGAGCGCCGCCTGCCCGGCCGCTTCTACGAGCTGTACGGGCTCACGGAGGGCTTCGCGACGGTGCTCGACCGGGACGACGCCGGCCGCAAGCCGGGCTCGGTCGGGGTGCCGCCGCCGCTCTACGAGATGCGGATCGTCGACGAGGCGGGCGCCGACCTGGCGGCGGGCGAGATCGGGGAGATCGTGGGTCGAGGCCCGATCACGATGCCCGGCTACTACAAGCGCCTTGACCTCACCGAGGAGACGATCCGGGACGGGTGGATCCACACGGGCGATCTCGGTCGCGTCGACGAGGACGGCTTCCTGTATCTCGTCGACCGCAAGAAGGATCTCATCATCTCCGGCGGCGTCAACGTCTATCCGCGCGACATCGAGGACGTCGTGGCCCGGCACGAGGCAGTCGCAGAGGTCGCAGTTTTCGGCGTCCCGGACGCTCAGTGGGGCGAGACGCCCGTCGCTGCGGTGACCCTCCGTGAGGGCGGGGCCGTCGGCGCGGAGGAGATCAGGGAATGGGTCAACGAGAGGGTGGAGGCGCGCTTCCAGAAGCTCTCGAGCGTGATCGTGCTCGACGGGCTCCCGCGGAACGCGGCCGGAAAGACGCTGCGCCGGGAGTTGCGGGCAATGGTCGCGAGCGAGGAGGCACGATCGTGAGAGACGGCTTCGTCGAGACGAACGGGATCAGGCTGCACTACCTCGACCACGGTGGCGAAGGCCCGGTGCTCGTGATGCTTCCCGGCCTCACCGCGAACGCGCACTCCTTCGACGGGCTCGTCCACGCGGGGCTGACGGAGGTGGCACGCGTTCTCGCGTTGGACATGCGCGGTCGCGGCGAGAGCGACGCGCCGGCGTCGGGGTACACGATCGAGGATCACGCAGGTGATGTCCTCGGCCTCCTCGACGCGCTCGGGCTCGACCGCGTTGTGATCGTCGGCCACTCGTTCGGCGGGTTGCTGGCCTACTGGCTCGCCGCCAACCATCCCGATCGGGTCGATCGATGCGTCGCGATCGATGCGCCCGCGGAGCTCGACCCCGCGATGATCGAGCAGATCAAGCCCTCGCTCGACCGCCTCGAGCGCATCTACCCGTCGTGGGACGACTATCTCGCGCTCGTCCAGTCGATGCCGTACTTCGCCGAGGGCGGCTGGGACGACGACGTCGAGCAGTACTTCCGGGCCGACGTGCGGGTGCGGCCAGACGGGACCGTCCAGGCACGTTGTCGACCGGAGCACATCGAAGAGGTGATTCGAGGGCGAGTTCCTTGTCGACTGGCCGGAGCTCGCCGCCCGCATCACGCAGCCGACCCTGCTCCTGCGCGCTCCGGGGAGCTTCGGACCTCCGGGCGCCGCCGCCTCTCCTCTCGCGGGAGGCGGCCGACCGCACGGCTGCGGCGATGGCCGACTGCAGGGTCGTCGACGGAATCGGCAACCACCTCACGTTCGTGTTCGGCCCCGGGGCGCAGGTCCTGACGCCTGCGATCGCCGGGTTCCTGGAGGGAGCGCCGTCATGAGCGGTACGAGCGACACCCTCGAGGCGGGCGCCATACGATGTGAGCCGGCATGAGCGAGCTAAAGGACATGATCGGCAAGGAGCTCGAGCCGTCCGACTGGCTCGAGGTGACCCAGGAGCGCATCGACGCGTTCGCGGACGCGACCGACGACCACCAGTGGATCCACGTCGATCCGGAGCGCGCGGCCGAAGGGCCGTTCGGCACCACGATCGCGCACGGGTTCCTGACGCTCTCCCTCTGCGTGCCGCTCCTCTCACGCGCGCTGGCAGGGATCCCGAGCTCTGGCATGAGCATCAACTACGGCACCAACAAGGTGCGGTTCCCGGCCCCGTGCCCGTGGGATCGCGGATCAGGGCGCGGGTCACCGTTGCCTCAGTGGACGACGTGCCGGGCGGAGAGCAGATGGTTGCCGTTGCGACGATCGAGCGCGAGGGTGGCGACAAGCCCGTCTGCGTGGCCGAGCTCGTGAGCCGGAGGTACGCATGAGCGTCGCCGACCGCTTCACGGGCCAGGCGGCGCTGATCACGGGCGGCGCCAGCGGAATCGGCGCCGCGACCGCGGCCCGGCTCGCCGCCGAGGGCGCCGACGTCGTCATCGCGGACTTCGACCTCGCTGCGGCGGAGGAGACGGCCGCTGCGATCGGTGGCCGCGCCGTCCAGTGCGACGTCACCTCGCGCGAGCAGGTCGAGGCGGCGATGGCAGTCGCAGCGGAGCCCGGCGGGGGGCTCGACATCCTCGTCACGTGCGCCGGGATCATCCGCGACAACCTGCTTCCACAAGATGACGGACGACGACTGGGAGGCCGTGATCGCCACCCACCTGCGCGGGACGTTCCTCGCCGCGCAGGCGGCCCAGAAGCTGATGGTGCCGCAGAAGAGCGGCAGGATGGTGCTGATCTCGTCGACCTCGGCGCTCGGCAACCGCGGTCAGGCGAACTACTCGGCGGCGAAGGCCGGGATCCAGGGCCTCGCGAAGACGCTCGCGATCGAGCTCGGCCCCTTCGGGATCACCGTCAACTCCGTCGCTCCGGGCTTCATCGTGACGGCGATGACCGAGGCGACGGCGGCGCGGATGGGGGTCACGTTCGAGGAGTTCACGGAGGCGGTCGCGGCAGAGACCCCGGCGCGGCGCGTCGGCCAGCCCGACGACGTCGCCGGCGTGATCGCATTTCTCTGCTCCGCCGACGCCTCGTACGTCAGCGGCCAGGTCATCTACGTCCGCGGAGGCCCGTGACCGGACGCCGCGCGCTCGTCACCGGTGCCGCGAGCGGCATCGGCCGTGCGATCGCGGAGCGGCTCGTCGCTGACGGGTGGCAGGTGCTGGCGGTCGATCGCGCGCCGGATCCGGACGGCCCGGGCGAGCCGTTCGCCGCCGACCTGGCGACGCGCGAGGGCAACCGGGCGTCGCGTGGCGGCCGCGGTCGAGCAATTCGGGGGCTCGACGCGGTGGTCGCGAACGCGGGCTTCCAGCACGTCTCCCCGTTCGAGGAGTTCGACGAGGACCGCTGGGACGCGCTCCTGGCGGTGCTCCTCACGAGCCCGTTCCTGCTCGCCCGCTACGCCTGGCCGCACCTGCAGCGCGAGTGGGGACGGGCGGATCCTCGTCGTCGCTTCCGTCCACGGCCTCGTTGCCTCGCCGTTCAAGGCGGGGTACGTCGCAGCGAAGCACGGTGTCATCGGACTCGTCAAGACGCTGGCGCTCGAGGGAGCGGAGCACGGAATCCGGGCGACCGCGCTCTGCCCGGGTTACGTCCGCACGCCGCTCGTCGAGCGGCAGATGGCGGCGCTTGCAGAGCAGCGCGGCATCAGCGAGGAGGAGGCGCTGCGGGATGTCCTGCTCGAGCCACAGGCGCTGAAGGAGCTGATCGAGCCGGAGGAGGTGGCCGAGGTGGCCGCCTTCCTGCTCGGGCCGGCCGGCCGGGCGTTCACCGGCGCACCGGTCGTACTCGACAGCGGCTGGACTGCGCGTTAGCGCACCAGCCTCTAGAAGCCGTAGTCGATCGTGATCCGCTCGCCGGCCCGCGGCAGCCGGTACTCCTGGCCGATCCGGACGCACTCCGCGACGAACCGCGAGGTGCTTGCCGTGTTGTGCCTGAACATCTCGTAGTGGCAGGGAATCGCGATGCCCGCGCCGGCCTCATACGCGAGCCGGGCGGCATCGGCCCCGTCCATGTTGCCGTTCTGGCCGTTGATCGGCACGAACGCGACATCGACGCCGTACGGCGCAACCGCCTCGGCCATGCCCTGCACCCTGCGGCTGTCGCCGGCGTGGTAGACGGTGTAGAGGCCGTTGCGGACGATGTAGCCGACCGCTTCGGGGGCGCCGTCGTGATGGGCCGGGACCGCCTCGAGCCAGAAGTCCGCGAACGACGCGTACTCGCCGACATGGAGCGCGGCGTCCGGTAGCCGCCCGGCGCGCTCGGCGGCGACGTCCTCGCTGCCGGCGGCGCAGACGAAGGCGGCATCGCCCGAGAGGACGCCCGGCAGCGTCCCCGGGTCGAGGTGATCGAGGTGCGCGTGGCTCGACGTGACGACGTCCACGAAGGAGAGGAGCGACGGCTCCGCCACGAGACCCGTGATCCGCTCGTGCGGCGTCCCGCTGCCGTCGCCGTTCTCGGTCAGCCAGTCGGAGAGATACGGGTCGAAGAGGATGGTTTCGCCGCCCACCGACACGAGGAAGCCGCTTTGCCCGAGCCACCAGATGTGGAGGCCGGGCTCGTCGGCGGATGCCTTGACCTCCTCGACCAGATCTTCGCCCGCGAGGACCGGATCGACCCAGTCGGGCGGGTCCTCGTGGAACTCGTCGGGTGCGCGTCCCGTCGGGCGTGGCGCTAGCGAGGCTGGGGGATCGGGCAGTGCCTCGGCCCAGCGGCGGCCGAACGCCGAGAAGAGTCCCCGTCTCGTCGTCGGGCCGGAAGGAAAGAGGGCGTCGGGATCGTCGGCCATGGCGTCCGGGACCGTAGCAACCGAGGAGACGGTTGCCGGCTTCAGCCGGTGGCCCATCGCACGCTGCCGTTGTGTCACGTCGTCCGAAGGCGCAGGATCACGACGTGCAGCCTCTCTTCAGTGACCGCATCGACGCGGGCCGGCAGCTCGCGGCAACGCTCGCCCACGTCGAAGGCGATGCGGTCGTGATCGGCCTGGCGCGGGGAGGAGTCACGGTCGCGGCCGAGGTCGCCCGCCGCATTGGGCTGCCGCTCGACGCGCTGGCCGTACGCAAGATCGGCTACCCGAGCCAGCCCGAGTACGGTATCGGCGCAGCGACTCCCGGAGAGGGCGGCGTCTATCTCCGCACCGACGAAGGATTAGGCGAGGTCGAGCTGCGCGCTGTCGTCGAGCGGGCGCAGGCCGAGGCGGAAGTGCTCGACCGCCAGCTCCACGTGAGTCACGAGCGACTCGGCCTCCACGGACGAACGGCCGTGCTCGTCGACGACGGGCTCGCGACGGGAGCGACGATGATCGCGGCCGTGCGTTGGGCGCGAGCAGCAGGCGCCGCTCGCGTCGTCGTCGCCGTGCCCGTTGCATCGGTACAGGGCGTGCAGGCGCTGCTCGCCGAGACGGACGAGGTCGTCTGCCCGCACCAGAAGCGCCGGCTCGCCGCGGTCGGGTTCTGGTACGAGGCCTTTGCCCAGGTCGAGAGCGGCGAGGTTCTCGGACTGCTCGACGAGCTCCGCCCGCCGCCACTGGCCGACTAGCTGAGCGGCGGTCGGCGGCGACCATCAAACGGGCTGGGTGCTCCGGCGCGAGAGCCGCCGCGCGATCCACTGCTTTCCATCCGACGTCGCTCCTCGGCCCAGCCGGGGCGACCTGGGAGAGCAGCGCCGGGTCGAGGTCGGTGCAGCGACGGCGGTAGCCGCTTCCGTGCGGGAGATCGTCGGCAGGTAAGGGTTCTCGGCGGCCCGGCTGCAGCCTATGATCCCGACTCCGGCGGGCGGATCGGGGCGTGAGGCGGCCACGGCGTAGGGAGGACCTACCCGCGGACGGGACGATTTCCGAACGATTCGGTGTCGGGCCATGTCCCCCTAGCAGGGGAGCACGACCCCCCATTGCAGGGACGCGGCGAAGCCTCGCGTGGACAAGAATCTGTAGGGTGCCAGCGCTCTTCAGGCATCTCGCCGCCGCGTTCCTGCCGCTCTCCGCCGTCGCCGCTGGCGTGCTCGCGGTTGGCCTCGCCGTACATGTCCCAAACGGGCCGTCGACGGCGCTAGGCGTTCCGAACGTCCTGTTGCCGGGCCAGCCGGCTCCGGAAGTCCTGGCACTGCCTGCTCCCGCGCCTCGGGCCAAGGGCCAGGAAAGAGCCGACTCGGCCCCGGAAGCAGCGTCCGTCTCGACGCCGTCCCCGGCCGCCACGCAACCATCGGTCACGCAGGTCGTCGCCTCACCCACCACCTCTACTCCGTCTTCCGCGTCGACCGTTCGGTCCCAGCCTTCGCTGCCACGCCCCGCCACGAAGCCCGTTCCGGTGGAGGACGCCGCAGCATTGACGCCGCCCGTTGCATCCACAACGCCGGCTCCACCAACGCCGGCTACGCCCGCCGTCCCGGTGAACACCCCGGCGCCGACCCAACCAGAGCCGGTGCTCTCGTCGTCACTGCACACGCTCGCGGTCGCGAGCGTGCAACGACGGACGGCGAGCATCGGCAAGGGCAAGAACGGCGCCGGAAGGGCCGAGCGGGAGTGGAAGCCGGACCGGCCGGACAGGTCGGACACCCCGGACAGGTCGGACAGGTCGGATAGGTCGGACAGGTCGGACAGGTCGGCAAGGTCGGAAAGGTCGGAGAGGCCGTCCAAGCAGGACAGGCCGTCCGAGCAGGACAGGCCGTCCAAGCAGGACAGGCCTCCCAAGCAGGACAGGCCCGCCGAGCCACCCAAGCCACCCAAGCCGCCGGAGGCGCTGAAGCCGCCAAAGCCGACCCCGACTCCACCGCCGGCGCCGTCAGCGCCGCCGCCTGATACGGGCACAGCGCAGACTCCCGGAGGAGATTCGAAGGGCGGCAAGAGGGACGACGAAGAGAGCGGTGGCAAGCAGGACGGCAGAAACGCCTGGAGGGACGGCTGGAAAGACTATGGGGACAACGGGCCGCCACCCGACGCAGGTCACTGGCAGAACAGCGGGAATGACGGCGACGGTCATCACGGCGACAGGGACGGCGGAAAACACGGCAGATGAGACTGCGGATGCACTGGCGACACGAGCAGGTCGGCATCCCGAGAGGGCGGCTGATCGCCTCTGTCCTGCTCGCGGCCCTGCTTCCGTTTCTGGCGGCGTGGTGGATCGCGGATGCCTACGTGAAGGACGAGGCGCGCGTCAACCAGGATGTGCGCCTGTCCTTCGCGGCGAGGTCGGCGGCGCGGGAGGCGACGGCGATCCTTGCCGGCACCCGCGGCCGGGCTATCGCGCTGGCCGAGAGCCCGGCACTGCAGCGCGCCGCACGACGGCACGACCGCAAGGCGCTGGCGCGGCTCCTTCGGCAGGGGGAGGCGGTGCACCTGTCCGGCGGCCAATGGGTGGGACAACCCGTCCGCGGTGCACCGGCTGTGAGTGTCGTGATGACGTCGGGAGATCACAGGCTGGCGACCGTCTCGGTCTCGGCTCCGGCAGGGAAGGCGTTGCTCGACCGCGTCCTCCGCTCCGCGATCTCGGTCAACGGCAGCCGACTGGCGCTCCTCAGCGACGGTGTCGTCGTTGCCGGGCCGAAGCCGCTGAAAGGCCTGATCCTTGCCCAGGACGGCCGCTTGCACTCGAGCGAGACCTCGTACCAGGCCCAGACGGTGGTGCTGCCCGGATACGACCCGCCCGCCAGGATCGTCGCTGCAACGGACACGTCGTACGTCGGCGATGACCTCGGCGCTCTCCAGCGCCGGCTCGAGCTCGTGGCGCTCGTCTCGCTGCTCGCGATTGGCCTTCTCGCAGCCGCACTGACGCGCCCGCTCCTACGCAGCCTGAATCGCGTCGCCGTCGTGGCCGAGCAGGCGATGGTCGACCCGCTGACCGCCGTTGCGAACCGGCGCGGCTTCGACCGCGCGCTCGAGATCGAGCTCGAGCGGTCGGCCCGGCGTGGCCATCCGTGCGCCCTCGTGATCGTCGACCTCGACGATTTCAAGCAGGTCAACGACCGTCACGGGCACGCCGTCGGTGACGAGGTCCTCGTCACGCTCGCCGATCGGCTCCGCGACTCCGTGCGCTCTGCCGACACGGTTGCGCGTCTCGGCGGTGAGGAGTTCGCGCTGTTGCTGCCCGAGACCGACCTGTCCGGAGCCATCGCCGTCGCCGAGCGTGCGCGGATCGCGTTCTCGCTCAACGGCGTGCGCCTCAAGGGTGGAGAGAAGCTCGTCGTGACTGCCAGCTTCGGCGTCGCCGACTTCCCGACCTCGCCCGACGAGTCGGCGCTGCTGAGCGATGCCGACAAGGCGCTCTACTCGGCGAAGCGGCTCGGCAAGGATCGCGTCGTCCCGGTGACGCGGGCCGTCGAAGCTGCCTGAGGCCAATCTCGCCCGGCGGAGCTATCCTTCGGTCATGGCCGACATGAATTGGAACGGCCGCCTCACACAGGCCGCGGCGAAATACGGCGAGAACGCGCCCATGGCCGCGACGTGCTGCAACGCGTGCCGCACCTGCGTTCAGACCAATCTGATCGCGCTCGCGCTCGGGCGCTGTCATCGCGGCCGGCACGTTCGTCACCCGCCTCGTGCGGCGGGCGCCTGCCCCGGACTGACGCAGCCGACGATCCTCTACGATCGATCCGACCCCGACTGGAAGGAACCGTCATGGCTGTTGCCTACGTCCAGGAGTTCGCGATCGTCGACGGAGACACGAGCACGGCGAACTACGACGCGGTCGTCGCCGCACTCGGCCTCGACGGCGCGCCGGCAGGCTGCATCGTCCACACCGCCGGCTTCGACAACGAGAAGGGCGTCTTCCGCATTTTCGACGTGTGGGAGAGCCGTGAGGCCGGCGACAAGTGGATGGCCGAGGTGCTCAATCCGGTCCTCGAGCGGGTGATGGGCGAGGTTGCGGATCCCTCCGCGTTCACGCCCCCGGCTGCCGACTACTGGTACGACCTGCACGACTCCCTGAGCTGATCGCTGGCGCGCTTTGCCAGTCGCGTGCGCGATCGACCATTCGTGACCGCCTGACGCGGACCGCCGGTCTCCGAGGCTAGGCTGCGTCGGATGGTGCTCCGGAGAGATGACAAGGTCGAGCTGCTGAAGGGCATTCCGCTCTTCGCTCAGTGCTCGAAGAAGGATCTGCGCGATATCACCCGGCTCACGGAGGAGGTCGCCTTCGACGAGGGGACGGTGGTGATGCGCGAGGGCGAGCGAGGCAGCGAGGTGTTCGTGATCGTCGACGGCACGCTCGACGTCTCGCGCGGCGGCGAGGGGAATCTCGCCGAGGTCGCCGCCGGCCAGGTCGTCGGCGAGATCGCGCTGCTCTCCAATCAGCCGCGAAGCGCCACCGTGACTGCGGCGACCTCTGTTCGAGCGCTGCGGATCGGCGGCGCCGATTTCCTCGACCTGCTCGAACGGATGCCGCTGCTGTGGCTCAAGATCACCCGCGCGCTGGCCGACCGCATCGCGAACGACGAGCGCCTACAGCTGCACTACGACGGCTGAGTCTCGGCGTTCGCGGGCTAGCACTCGTCGTCGAGGGCCGCTGCCATCGCAGCGAGCCGCCGGTCGAGCGCGAGCAGCAGCTGGCGGCGATCGCTGGGGCGACCGAGCTCGCTGCGTGACGAGAGGAGCGCGGCGAGATGGGTGTCCATCTCGTCGACACGGTCCATGATTCGCTGTTCGAGGTCGGAGGACATCGTTAGCCAGGCTATCGATTAGCGTTCGGTCTCGTCAAGCGACAACGTGTTCCGGACGGAGGCGCACGGGGTGTCGAGCGAGCCCGCGCCGCCCCCTCTCCTTTGCCCGGGGCTCTCCCGCCTACGAGCTGCTGTCGCGACGGAGGATCGAGCGTTGAAGAGCGTTATGGATGTCCTCCTCCGCGCTCGAGTAGGCGCGGAGATCCTCGGGAAGGCTGCGAATCGCCTCTGTAAGGCACGTCGGGCGGTACTTGCCCTCGACGACGCCATCGTTGGCCCAGTCGGTGATCACATGCTTCGCGCACACCGATTCCGACCCGGTTGCGCCCGAACCGGTGCCCGTCGTAGCGAGCGCCAGAGCGAGCGGCGACGAAGATCGGAGTCAGCGCAACGAGCGCCAGACCGACCCGGCGCACGATCTTTGAGAATCTGGGCATGCCTCAGGGATGCCCGGTGCCTTCTCGATGAAACCTTCTGCGCACGGCCACGTGGTGACGCGCCGTATCGTTCGTGATGCTGCTCGACCGCGTCCTCGCCGAGGCATGGCGCCGAGACTCGCCTCTCCATGGGGAGGCACACTGGCTTGCGGTGGCGACGACCGGGCTCGATCTCGCAGCCGAAACGGGCGCCGATCCGCAGATCGTCTTCGCGTTCGGGTTGTTGCACGATACGAGGCGCGAGAACGACCGTCGCGACCCGGGCCACGGGCCGCGCGCCGCGGTGTTCGCGCGCGAGCTGCACAGCCGACGGCGTGCTCATGCTCGACGAGGAGCGCCTGGAGCTCCTGTGCCTCGCGATCGAGCTTCACGCCGACGGGCAGGTCAGCGCCGAGCGGACGGTCGGAACGTGCTGGGACGCTGATCGGCTCCACCTGACGAGGCTCGGCCCGGGGTTCGTGCTCGATCCGGCGTTGCTTTCGACGGCCGCGGCACGGGAGCCGGATGCGTGGGCGGCGGCGGTGGTCAGGCGGGAGATTCCGGTCGGCTGGGAGCGGCTGGCCGGCGGCGGATGAGCTGGGGCTCCTAGACGCGCGTGGCCGCCGGTCGACTCGGCTCGGCCCGCCGCTCGACACGGAGGACGACCGTGACCTGTCGCGCGCACGACCTGGCGCAGAACGTGGCGACGCCGATGTCGTCGCCGTCACCGTTCTCGGGGGTCACGACGAGATGGTCGCTCTCGAGCGCAGCACAACGCGGCCGGCCATCTCGCTCCGTCGAGCGAGGCGACGCGTTCTCGCTGCCCCACCGGCGCCGACTCGACATGCGCGCCGGTGCGCAAGGCAAGGCGAATCACAGTTGGGCTCTTCCTCGGTCAGATCGGTCAGCTTCACCGGACGATCACACCGGCGCAGAAGTCGAGCTGGATCAGCGCCGCCGTGCGGGTCATCACCGTCATCCGCTAAGCCAACCGAACTGGTCGAGGGTTCTGTTCTCTCGTATGCTCGAGGCATGACAGAGATCACGGTCCTCACCGGCACCGAGACATTCATTCTCGACGATGACGCGGCCGCGGATCTGCTCGCCCACATCAGGTCAGCCGGCGGACAGAACCGCGAAGCAGCCGAGGCACCCGTTGTCGCCGCGATCGACAGCGGTGGCACCCAGGACGTCAGGTGGTCCGACGACGGGAAACATGGAGCGGTGCATGCCATCAACGCCTGGCTGATCGCGGAAGGAACCGCGGGCATGCCCGACGTGATGCTCGCAATCCGCGACGAGCTCATGCGCGACCTCGGCCTTCCCCCGTTCGACGAAGAGATCCCGTACGACACGACGTAGAGGTCGTCGTCGCACCGACCGCATAGCCGGGTCGACACGGCCCACCACTTCTCCACGTCATCGTGTCGAGTTCGTGTTGCTCAGGCGCGACGGGAGGGAGTAGATTCGATGAGGTCGCCCTAACGCGGGTGGAAGTCGCGCCCCAGCGCCGACCACGGAGGTCCTCATGAGTACGCCCGTCGAGACGGCCATTGATATTCGTCCTTTCCAGGTCGAGTTCCCTGATGAGGAGCTTGCGGAGTTGCGTCGCCGTATCAGCGCGACGCGGTGGCCGAGGAGGGAGCTGGTTGACGGTCGCTCACAGGGTGTGCAGTTGGCCGCGCTTGAGGCGCTCGCGCGGTATTGGACGAGCGAGTACGACTGGCGTCGGGCTGAGGCGAGGCTGAACGCGCTGCCGCAGTTCACGACGGAGATCGACGGGGTGGAGATCCACTTCATCCACGTCAAGTCCGGGCAGGAGAACGCGCTGCCGCTGATCATGACGCACGGCTGGCCCGGTTCCGTTGTCGAGCTGCTCGAGTCCGTCGGCCCGCTCACTGACCCGACCGCCCACGGCGGCAGCGCCGAGGATGCCTTCGATCTGGTGCTTCCTTCGCTGCCCGGCTACGGGTTCTCGGGCGAGCCGGCCGAGATCGGTTGGGATCTGGCCCGGACGGGGCGGGCGTGGGCCGAGCTGATGCGCCGCCTCGGCTATACGCGGTATGTGGCGCAGGGTGGCGATGTGGGTGCCGGCGTCACCGATGTGATGGGCCGCCAGGCGCCCGACGGGCCTGGTCGGGATCCACACGAACCTGCTGGTGCCCGCCTTGGGCGGCACGATGCCGACGGACACCGACGAGGAGCGCGCCGCGGCGGCGCAGATCGCGACCTTCGGGCAGTCCGGGAACGGCTACTTCGTCGAGATGGCGACGCGGCCGCAGACGATCGGCTACGCCCTGCTCGACTCTCCTGTTGCGTTGGCTGCGTGGATGATCGACCACGACACGGACGCTTACATCAAGATCGCAAATGCCTTCGTCGACGGGCAGGCGTCGGGGAACCTCACCCGCGACCATGTCCTCGACAACATCACCCTTTACTGGCTCACCGGCACCGGCGCCTCCGCCGCCCGCTCGTACTGGGAGGCCTACGGGGCAGACGCCCCCGCCGCCGGCAACCCGCCACTACCCGCGCCCACGATCCCGTTCGGCTTCACGTCGTTCCCGGGCGAGATCTGGCGCACACCACGCAGCTGGGTCGACGCCAGCTACCCCAACGTGAGCTACTACAACGAGGTCGACAAGGGCGGCCACTTCGCCGCCTGGGAGGAGCCGGAGCTCTTCGCGACCGAGATCCGAGCCGCGTTCAGGTCGCTGCGGAACGGAGGGGGGTCGTCATGACCAGCGCTCCGACAGTCGTTCTGGTGCACGGTGCGTTCGCCGACGCCTCGGAGCGGCTCGTCGACTCGGTGTCGGAGCAGTAGATGTCCGCAACGAGCTCGGCCTCGCCTTCGACGAGGTCGTTCGACAGCGTCAAGCAGATCGCGGCCGGCCTCCTCGACGTGGGCTATGTCGAGGATGGCCCGGCCGATGGGCCTGCGGTTGTGCTCCTGCACGGCTGGCCCTACGACATCCACAGCTACGTCGACGTGGTCCCGCTCCTGACGGCGGCTGGCTGCCGGGTGATCGTCCCGTACCTCCGCGGATTCGGGTCGACGCGCTTCCGGTCGGACGAGACGTTCCGCAACGGCGAACAGGCCGCTCTCGCGCTCGACACGATCGCGCTGCTGGACGCCCTCGGGATCGAGCGTGCGGTCGTGGCCGGGTTCGACTGGGGTGCCCGCACCGCCGACATCGTCGCGGCGCTCTGGCCGGACCGCTGCAGCGGGCTGGTGTCGGTCAGCGGCTACCTGATCGGCAGCCAGGCAAGCCGGTAGGACGCCCTTGCCGCCGGAGGCCGAGCTGCAGTGGTGGTACCAGTACTACTTCGCCACCGAGCGCGGGCAGGCCGGGTACGACGAAGTACCGGCACGAGTTCGCGAAGCTCATCTGGCGGACTGCGTCGCCGCAGTGGAAGTTCGACGACGCAACCTTCGAGCGCAGCGCCGCGTCCTTCGACAATCCCGATCACGTCGCGATCGTGATCCACAACTACCGCTGGCGGCTTGGGCTCGCCGACGGCGAGCCCGAGTACGCCGAGCTCGAGGAGCAGCTCGCCGCGGGGCCGGCGATCGCGGTGCCCGACGATCACGCTCGAGGGCGACGCCAACGGCGCGCCGCATCCGGACCCGAGGCCTACGCCAGGAAGTTCTCCGGGCCGTACGCACATCGGACGATCGAGGGCGGCATCGGGCACAACCTTCCCCAGGAGGCTCCGCAGGCGTTCGCCGAGCCGTGCTCGACGTCGAGCCGTGGATCGTGAGCCTGTTCAGCAATCTCCGCAGCTCGGCTCGCTTCCCGTCGAGGGGCACCTGCCCGGCTTCGACGGGGCGACCGGCTGGCTCAACTCGCCGCCACTCACCGATGCCGACGTGCAGGGAAAGGTCGTGCTCGCCGACTTCTGGACCTACACCTGCATCAACTGGCTGCGGACGCTCGCCTACGTCCGCGCCTGGGCCGAGCGATACGAGGATCATGGATTGGTCGTGGTCGGCGTCCACACGCCCGAGTTCCCGTTCGAGCGGGACATCGACAACGTGCGGCGCGCCGCGAAGGACATGCGCGTCGACTACCCGATCGCGCTCGACAGCGACTACGCGGTCTGGCGGGCGTTCGCGAACAACTACTGGCCGGCCGTGTACATCGCCGACGCGGAAGGCCGGATCCGGCATCACCACTTCGGCGAGGGCGGATACGCAGAGTGCGAGATGGTCATCCAGCGTCTGCTGCGCGAGGCCGGACGCGACGGCATCCCCGACGACATCGCGTCCGTCGCGCCGGAGGGGTTCGAGGCCCAGGCCGACTGGACGAACCTGGAGTCGCCCGAGAGCTACCTGGGCTACGAGCAAGGCCGGAGCTTCGCGCTCAGCGGAGGGCGTCGCGCTCGACGAGCCTCGGACATACACGGCGCCGGACACGCTGAGGCTCAACCAGTGGGCGCTCGCCGGCGAGTGGACGATCGAGCGGCGCGCCTGCGTGCTCGACCGCGCCGACGGACGGATCGCGTTCCGCTTCCACGCGCGCGACGTCAATCTCGTCATGGGCCCGAGCACGCGAGGCAGCTCCGTTCCGTTCCGCGTGCTCGTCGACGGCGAGCCTCCCGGCGAGGCGCACGGCCTCGACGTGGACGAGCAGGGCCAGGGCAGCGGTCGGCGAGCAGCGGCTGTACCAGCTCATCCGCCAGCGCGGACCGATCGCCGACCGGACGTTCGAGATCGCCTTTGCCGAGCCCGGCGTCGAGGCGTACGTGTTCACGTTCGGCTAGGCCGATCGTCGACACGCCGCGCGCTCGCGCCGGGTGGGTGATGGAAGACGGAAGACCTGACCGTGTAGCCGCCGCCGGTCAGCAAGGAGCGCTGGCATCCGGGCAGGGTGCCGAAGACCTCCGTGATGGTCGGCGCCTCAGACCGCTGATCGTGTTTCGCAGACTGCTGGTCGTCGCCCTTCGCGTTTCGCCCCGTGCCTCTCGGACGTCTGCGCGTCTCCGCGCCTCGGCGGGGTTCTCCCATCTGCTCCTGTTCGATGTGGTGAAGCATGTTCTGGAAGTAGTGATGCTCGGTCACGTTGCTCTCCCTTGCCGCAGACCGCCTCTGGAGCTTCATGCGGTCGTCTGTATCTAGGTCAACGCGCTGGGAGCGAGTCCAGATCTACGGGTAGCCGTACTCTTTTCGGCCGCATTTCCAGCCGCATACCTTGACATCCGATCATGCCGGCGTTATATAGTTATTTATCTAGCAGACTAGATAAATGGAGGCGTGCATGATCGAGTTTCATCTGGATGCGCGATCGGGGGTGCCGACGTATCTTCAGCTCGTGCAGCAGGTCCGCCAGGCTGTGCGGCTGGGGATTCTGAGCCCCGGGGATCAGCTGCCGACGGTGAAGGATGTCGTGAGCGGCCTCGCGATCAACCCGAACACGGTGCTCAAGGCCTACCGCGAGCTCGACCGCGACGGTCTTGTCGAGGGTCGGCGCGGCGTCGGGACATTCGTCTCGTCGAACGTTGCCGCCTCTGCCGCCGGATCGGTTGCGTGATCTTCGCTCGGCGCTCGAGCGGTGGATCGGCCAGGCACGCGCGGCTGGGCTCGACGAGGAGAACATGGCGGCGCTGTTCGATGACACCGTGCGACCGCCGGTCGTGTCGAGGGTGGCATGAGCGATCCGGTCGCACTGCACGCCGACCGACTCGGCAAGCGCTACGGCTCGAAGTGGGCGCTCCAGGACTGCACGCTCGAGATCCCGGCCGGGTCGGTGACGGCGCTCGTCGGCCCGAACGGCGCCGGCAAGACGACGCTGCTCCAGCTCGCGGTCGGCCTCACGCAACCGAGCAGCGGCAGCGTGGAGGTGCTCGGCCGTTCGCCTCGCGACGGCGCGAGCTCGGTGCTTCCGCAGATCGGCTTCGTCGCGCAGGAGCACCCGCTCTATCGCGGGCTCACGATCGGCGAGACGCTGAAGCTCGGCCGGAAGCTCAACCCGAGCTGGGACGAGAGCACAGCCCTTGACCGGATCGAGCGACTGGGGTTGCCGCTCAAACAGAAGGTCGGCAAGCTCTCGGGCGGCCAGCAGGCGCAGGTCGCGCTGACGCTTGCGCTCGCGAAACGACCGGAGCTGCTCCTCCTCGATGAGCCTGTCGCGTCGCTCGACCCGCTCGCGCGGCGCGAGTTCATGCAGTCGGTGATGGAGGTCGTCGCGGAGACCGGGATGACGGTCGTCCTCTCGTCGCACATCGTGGCCGACCTCGAACGGGTCTGCGACCACCTGGTGATCCTCTCCCAGGCGCACACGCAGCTCGTCGGGTCGATCGACGAGATCCTCGCCGGCCACCGCCTTCTGACTGGGCCGCGCAGCGACCCGGCCGAGGTCGCGCGGATGCACGACGTGATCCGCGAGAGCCACACCGAGCGGCAGACGACGCTGCTCGTGCGCGCCAACGGCCATGTCTACGACTCGAGCTGGGAGCTGCACGAGGTCGACCTCGAGGAGATCGTCCTCGGGTACCTCGGCCACGGAGGCGCGCGCGGCTCGGCGCGCAACTCGATCCGCGAGGCGGTGGCGAGATGACCTGGGTCAGCTGGCGTCTCCAGCGCACGGAGATCGCTATCGCTGGAGCGATCCTCGCCCTCATCGCGGTGCTCCTCGTCCCGACCGGGATCGAGATGGCCAACGCATACCACCACGACGGCCTCTCGGCCTGTCTCACCCGGACCAGCACGGACGGCTGCAGCCAGGCGGTTGAGGGATTCACGCAGCGCTTTCAAGGGCTCAGCAGTCTCCTTGGCTGGCTGACGCTGGTCCCTGGACTGATTGGCGTTCTGCTCGCCGCACCGTTCGTGCTCGAGCTCGAGAACGGCACCTACCGGCTCGCGTGGACACAGAGCGTTACCCGCCGCCGCTGGATCGCGACCAAGCTCGGAGTCGCCGTCGGCGTCGCACTTCTCAGCGCGCTCGCGCTCACGCTGCTCATGACCTGGTGGCACACTCCGCTCGACCGTCTCCATGGCCGACTCGACGGCAACGCGTTCGACTCCGAAGGCATCGTCGTGTTCGGCTACACGTTGTTCGCGCTCGGGCTTGCCCTCGCCGTCGGTGTCGTCTGGCGCCGCACCGTCCCCGCGGTCGTCGTCGGGTTCGCCGGCTACTTCGCCGCGCGGATCTTCGTCGACACGTGGCTACGCCAACACTTCGTCACCCCGCTCACGGCCACCTGGCGCGCCGTCGCCCCCGGGACTCGCGGGCCGTCCCGCGCCGAGGCGCCCGCGAGCCTCCACAACGCGTGGGTGATCAGCGAACGACCGAGCGACAAGCTCGGCCACCCCGTCTCCCTCCAGATCGGCGACTGCTCCCGCGTCGCAGCCGGCCACGTCAAGAAGGTGATGGTCGACGGGAACTGCCTCCTGCAGAACGGAGCCGACTACATCCACGCCGTCTACCACCCGGCGAGTCGGTTCTGGCTCTTCCAGGGGATCGAGACGGCGCTCTTCGGCGGAACGGCGCTCGCTCTGATCGCGTTTGCGGCCTGGTGGACACACCAACGCACGACGTAGCCGGCCGGATCATGGATAGCTCCGTCGCCAGTCCCGGTGAGAGGGTCACGGATCGACCTGGCCGAGGACTACCTGCGAGCGTTCAATCGTGATCTTGCGATGAAGGCTGTCCGGGATCTCTCCTGGAACAGAACCTCCGGGTTTCGGTCGGATCGAGAAAGGCCCATACGGGATTCGAACCCGTGCCGCCGCCGTGAGAGGGCGGTGTCCTAGGCCACTAGACGAATGGGCCGTGCGGCGAGGGAGTGTACCGAACCGGGACGGGACGCTTGCCGGAAGCCCCTACGGGGCGACGGCGGGCGTTGCGTCGCCGTCGCGGCCGTCGATCCTCGCCTCGAGGCTGCGGCGGATGTCCTCGCCGGTTGCGAGCACCGCGTCGTAGTGGGCGCGGCGCGGTGGGAGCTTCACGATCCGGACGGATTCGTCACGGTCGCCATGGCAGCGTGCGTACGCAGCCGCCTCGTCGAGGGGCCGCAGGCGATCGCTCTTTCGCCGTAGCCATGTCACAGGGGGACACCTCTACCATGCCGCGCGCGCCGTGGGAACCCGGCCGCGCGGCCGGGTCCCGCAGTTTGCACAGAAATGGTGAAGAGCCGCGCTCCTACCAGGGCTTGCAGGACCAGGGGCCCCAGTCGCTGCCGGACGCGATGAAGTACCTGTGCGCGGCGACAGCCTGCTCCGCGGCCGACGGGCCATGGCCGAAGATGCGGCGCTCATTCGAGCCCATCTGGAACAGGCCGAGGTACTGGCCGTTCTGGGCATCGGTGCGCCAGCCGGACTCACAGCGGGAGACGGCGAGCGCCTCCTGGCAGCGGTCGGCGAAGACGCGGCAGATCACGCTGCGCGGCGTGGACGCCTCGACGGCGGCGAGCCGGCGCACCTGTCGCGCGATGCTTGGCGTGTTGCGCGAGCACCCGCCTTCGCGGCAGCCGCCTTCCTCTTGGTGCGCGCCAGGCTCAGCGTGTGGATCCGCAGCTGGCGCTTCGCGGAAGCCGAGAAGCGCGGGTCGCTGAACAGCCACTTGTGGCTCTGCAGGAAGCGCAGCACCTGCTGGTCCTTCTTCATGCTGCTCAGGTGGTGCGTCAACTGCGCACCGAGGTCTGCATCGGACTGCGACTGGGCGGTCGCCGGGACGATCAACAGAATCAGGGCGCACGCACCCATCGCTAGGGCTTTCAGGATCTGACCTCCATCTCGGGGACAGGGCTCACGGCGCGCACGGAAAGCGGCCGCTCGTGTCTCTCGCTACGAATCACCGTAGCCAACAGTGCACAAGCCAGGTCGACGATCCTTACAAAATCCTTGAATTCGCTGTTACAAGCGTTGCCGGGCGCAGAAACAAGAAAGCCCCCTTCCGGGGGCGAGACGCGCGAGCTGCGGGACAGGGACTCGAACCCCAACTTCCGGAACCAGAATCCGGCGTCCTACCATTAGACGATCCCGCAGGGATCGGCCTCGATGGTAGCAACCTCGCTCTCGGCCGGTTTCGGGCCTCGAGCCTCTAGGCGTCGAGCTTGTAGACCGAGACGAGGCGCTTCTCGTTCTCGGTGTCGATGTGCGCGATCACCTCGACGTACGGCTCGAGTCCCGAGCCGCGCAGCTTCGCCTTCAGGAGCCCGTCGACCTGGTAGAGCCCGGAGGAGTTGTTCATGAGGATTCCGATCTTGACCGGCTTGTCGTCGCCGTCCTCGATCGTGACCTCGTCGATCGCAGCGGCCGAGAGGGAGTGCATCGAGACCGAGCCCGCCTCGAACGGGATCCGCGAGCGGCCCTTCGCCATGTCGAGCGCGTCGGCGACGCGCAGGATCCCGGCCTCGAGCGCGAGCGGCTCGCCGTCGGAGCGGTGGCTCGTGATCGCCTGCAGCACCTCGGACACGACTACCGTCCGCTCGGGCTCGTCGTAGATCCCCTCTAGCAGCTCCCGCAGCTTCGGCTCGGAGAGGAAGAGGCTGAAGTCCTCGTGGCCGCGGCGATGGACGGACATGCCGACGCAGTGCATCAGCGCCGAGAGCACGACGATCACCTCGGCGTCCTCGTTCGTGAACCCGTAGTCGCGCACCGCGGAGGGCTCGACGCCGTGCTTCGTGAGCTGGCGCAGGAGCTTGAGGGCGATGTTGACGACGATCTGGATGTGCACCCAGGAGTGGTCGTTGATCTTCATCCGCGCCACCGCGTTCACGTTCGAGACGTGCCACCACGCCTTCAGCTGCGGGTCGTTGTTGACGCGGTCGAGGACGCGCCGCAGCTTGCGGTTGCCGCGCTCGGGGAGACGGATCCGCATCCCCGCGATCGCCTCGGCCGGGGTGAGGCGCGTTTCGCGGACGGCTTCGGCCGAGACGGGGCCGTCGATGCGATGCTCGATCTCGGGATCGAGCTCCTCCGAGTGGTCGTCGGTCATAGGCGCATCCTCGCACAACGTCTTTTTCTGTCGACCCGGCTCGCGTTGCGAGGATGACACCTGTCCGATCCGACGCGCACGTTATGTTCCTCGCCATGACGCCCCCGACGCTTCGACCGCTCGGGATTGGCGAGACCCTCGACGTCGCGATCAAGATCTACCTGAGCAATGCGTGGACGCTGTTCCGGCTCGTCCTGCTGGTCGTCGCGCCGGTGCAGCTCGTGAGCGTTCTCCTTGCCGCGTCCGCGACTCCGACGCAGGACGACTTCAACTACAACGCGGAAACGGGAGAGTTCCACTTCGACCAAGGCATCTGGACGGCGATTGCCGGCGGCAGCGTTCTCGTCCTCCTGACCGTCATCTCGGCGACGCTCGCATCGGGTCTGTGCTTCAAGGCAATCGTGGATGCGTATCTCGGCACGCCGAGCAACTGGCGGGAAGCGCTCAGCTTCGTGTCGCGCCGGATCCACTCGATCCTCTGGATCACCTTCCTCGCCGGCCTGATCGGGATCCTCGGCTTCATCCTCTGCATCATCCCGGGCGTCTACCTGTGGGTCGGGTTCACCGTTGCGGTGCCCGTGCTCCTCACCGAGCGCATCAAGGGGTACCACGCCCTCTCGCGGTCTCGGTCGCTCGTAAAGGGAAGGTGGTGGAGCGTCTTCGCCGTCGTCCTGATCGGCGGGATCCTGACCTCCATCGTCTCGGGCGCGCTCTCGGCGCTCGACGGCGTGGTCGCGGTGACGAGCGACGACCCGACGAGTATCGGTGCGCTCACCATCTCCTTCCTCACCGGAACGGTCGCCTCGGTGGTCACGACGCCGCTCACGGCCGCGATCGTGGTCGTCATCTACATCGATCTCCGCGTGCGCCACGAGGCCTTTGACCTGCAGTTGCTCGCCGGGCAGCTCGGGGTCGACCCGCCCGAGATGGGGGTGTCGCCCTACGCGCCGCTCGTCGATGACCCACCGCCGGCAGGCGGATCCCAGCCGCCGTACTGGCCGCCGCCGCCCGGGTGGAAGCCGACGCCTCCGTCGCCAGGCGACGCGCCGCTCGCCGCGTCGGAGGCCGCTCCGCCGGCAGACGGATCTCAGCCGCCGTACTGGCCACCGCCGCCCGGGTGGAAGCCGACGCCTCCGCCGGCACCCGACGTGCCGACCTCGGAGCCGCCACCCACTCCGCCCGAGGCGCCACCGACTCCACCCGAGACGCCTCCCGAGCCACGCGAATGAGGAAGGGCACGGCCTCGGTCGCGGCGGCGCTCGCGGTCGCGCTGATCGGACCGGGGCAGGCCCTCGCTGAGACCTCCGGGCAGGTCAGGCAGCTCGCGAAGCAGGCCGTCGCCGGGGACGAGGCTGCACTGGCGCGACTCCGTGGCATCGACGAGGTCGACGGCCGGCCGGTGGCTGTCGGCACCGCCCTCGCAGGTGCGAGCGGATCCGATCTGAGCCCAGCGGCTTCGCGTGCTCGCGGGGAGCGCGCCGTCGCCGTCGACGAGCACGCCCAGCTCTGCCTCGGCCGACGCCGCGGACATCCTCTCGGGCCGGCGCTTCCAGGACGACAAGGGGCGTGCGTCCGTTCAGGGGCGTCCTGAGCTGGCTTGGCGGCATTCTCCACACGGTGTTCGGCAGGCCCTTTTCCTGGCTGGGCGGGCATTTCCCCGGAGGCGAGGGCGGGCTCGAGGTCGTGCTCCTCGCGTGCGTCCTCGGCGCCGTCGCCTACGCCGCGTCGCTTCTGTCCCGCCGCACGGGAGGCGTGCTCGTCGAGCGGTCGTGGTCTCAGGGCGACGGTCGCGGATCGGGTCGCGACCCTGTCGCGCTCGAGCGACAGGCAGACGAGGCAGAACGACGAGGCGACCTCGAGCTCGCGCTGCGCCTCCGTTTCCGCGCGGGGCTCATGCGCCTCGAGAAGGCGGGATCGATCCCCCGAGGGCAGCGCACGAGCCGTGAGCTTCGGCGCGCACTCGAGCTGGTGGAGTTCGATCGTGTGTCGCGGAGGTTCGACGAGATCGTCTACGGCCGCCGCACGCCGTCACAGGGCGACGTCGAGGCGGCGCGGAGCGACTGGCGCGTGATCCTCGACCGGGCCGGCGCCGCGTGACGTCACGGACGAAGGCAATCCTTGCGATCGGCGGCGTGATCGTCGGCCTGAACGTCGTCACTGCCGTCGTGAACAGCCTCGAGGGCGGCTCGCCCGGTGGTCCGACCTCGTCGTCCTACGCGACCGGAGAGGACGGGTTGGCCGCGTACGCGGCGCTGCTCGGCCGCGCCGGGCACCCCGTAAACCGTCTCCGCACCTCGCTCGCGGATTCCCGGCTCGATCCTCGGGACACCGTCGTCGTGCTCGATGCCGACGGAGTCACGCGCACCGACGCGGAGGCGCTGCGCGCGTTCGTGCGCGACGGCGGGCGCCTCGTGGTCGGTGGCGAGGATCCGTCCCGATGGTTGGGGACGGCAGTGCCGAACGCGCCGACGTGGCAATCGGATCCGGCTCGCCGACCACGGCCCCAGGCTGCCCGTTCCCGAGGTCGACGGGGTCGACCGCGTCGTCGGAGGGACCGCCGGCTCCTGGACGACGGACGGCGCCGCGTTGCCTGCGCTCGCGGCGGGCAGGCGCAGCCTGCTCTCGATCACCACCGACCGGAAGGGGCGAGCGCTTCTCCTCGCCGACGCCGGTCCGTTGCAGAACGCTCGCCTCGCGACGGCCGACAACGCGCAGCTCGGGCTCGCCCTCGCGGGAGCTGCCTCGCGCCGGGTCGTGTTCGCCGAGTCGTACCACGGGTACGGCTCCTCGTCGTCGGGGCTCGCCGCGATTCCCGCGTCGTGGAAGGTGGCACTGAGTCTTGGGCTCCTCGCCGTGATCGTCCTCATGGTCGCTCGCGGCCGCCGTTTCGGACCGCCCGAGCCGGCCGAGCGGGAGCTCTCGCCACCCCGGCGCGACTACGTCGACGCCCTGGCGACGACGCTCTCGCGGCGCCGAGATCGCGGGAACGCCGGAGAAGCGCTGCGGTCCCGCGCGCGTGCGATCCTGCTCGAGGATGACCTTGCAGACGACCCTGACGGCCTCGGCCGGAGCCTCGAGCGAGCAGGGCTCGCGTCCGAGGACGCCCGCGCTCTGGTTCGGCCACCTTCGAACGACACCGAGCTCGTAGCCGCCGGGCAGGCACTGGCAGCCCTCGAGCGCCTGACGCATGGGAGGACGACGTGAAGGAACTTCGGGACAGGATTGCGAGCGAGGTCGAGAAGGCGGTCGTCGGGCTCGACGACGTCATCGACTACCTCGTCGTTGCGCTTGCGGTCGGCGGGCACGTTCTCCTCGAGGGCGTTCCCGGCGTCGCCAAGACGCTCGTCGCGAACGCGACGGCGCAAGCGATCGGATTCGAGTTCCGTCGCGTCCAGTTCACGCCGGACATGCTTCCGTCTGATCTCACCGGGACGATGGTGCTTCGCGGCACCGAGCTCAGCTTCCGGCCCGGCCCCGTGTTCACGAACGTGCTCCTCGCCGACGAGATCAACCGCACGCCGCCGAAGACCCAGGCGGCGTTGCTCGAGGCGATGCAAGAGGGCCAGGTGTCGGTGGACGGGCAGGCACATCCGCTCCCCGACCCGTTCCTCGTCGTGGCGACCCAGAATCCGATCGAGTACGAGGGCACGTATCCGCTGCCCGAGGCTCAGCTCGACCGGTTTCTCTTCAAGGTCGACGTCGGCTATCCGGACGCAGCCGAGGAGCGACGGATTCTCCAGCTTCAGAGCGCCGGGATCCGGCCGGCCGGCCTCTCCGACGTGCGTCCCGTCGTCTCCGGGCAGGACATCGAGGCCGCACGGGCCCTCGTCGGGGAGACATCGATCGCCGACGACGTCCTCGACTACGTCCTCGCGGTCGTGCGGGCGACCCGGGAGCTGCCGAGTGTCGAGATCGGGGCCAGCCCGCGCGCGGCGGTGCACCTCCTCGCCGCCGCGAAGGCGTTCGCACGTCTCGACGACCGCACCTACGTGACGCCGGACGACGTCGCAACGGCGGCCCTACCGGTGCTCCGTCATCGGATCATCCTTCATCCCGAAGCTGAGCTCGACCGCTTCCGGCCCGATGACGCGATCGAGTCGGTGCTGCGAACGATCCCGGTGCCCCGGTGACCCCGAGGCCGCGTGCGGCGGTCGCGCTCGCGGTCGTCGCGCTCAGCGCGCTGATCGTGCCGTGGCAGCTCGCGCTGCTCGCGGCGCTGGCGATTCTCGTCGTGACCGTGGTCGACTGCCTCGTCGCGCGACGCCCACCGAGCGTCGAGCGCACCGTTCCCGAGACGGTCGCCGCGCGGCGTCGGTGCTCCGCTCGTGCTCGAGGCGTTCGGCGATCTCCGGACGACGGTGCGCCAGCCCCAAACGGCCGAGCTGCGCGTCGAGCCGAGGGAGGCGGTGGGGACGCTCACGACGAAGGTCGTGGCGATTCGGCGCGGTGAACACACGCTCCCGGCACCCGCAACCCGCGTTGACGGCCCGCTTCGCGTCGGAAGCTGGATCCGTCGCGTGGGCGAGGACACCGAGATCCGGGTGTTCCCGGACCTGCCGGGCGCGCGGCGCCTCGCGCGCGCTTCGCAAGGAGGCCGTTATCGGAGCGCCGGGCTCCGTCGCGGGCCGCTCGGGCTGGGCACCGAGTTCGAGGCGGTGCGCGAGTACCACGACGACGACGATGTCCGGCAGATCAACTGGCGCGCCACCCAGCGCGTCGGGCACCCGATGTCGAATCAGTTCCGCGTCGAGCGCGAGCGAGAGGTGCACTTCCTCGTCGACTGCGGCCGGCTGACCGCGGCGCCGGTGGGAGGGAGCACACGGCTCGACGTTGCCCTCGACACGATGTTGGCGGTCGCCGCGACGGCCGACGAGCTCGGCGACAGGTCGGGCGCAATCGCCTTCGACGACGGGATCCGGGCGCGCTTCGCACCTCGCCGGCGCGGGGCGGCAACGCTTGCCCACGGCCTCTTCGACCTCGAGCCACGCCCGGTCGAGAGCGACTACGCCCGCGCCTTCGCAGAGATCAGCGGCGCCAAGCGGGCGTTCGTGCTGCATCTTCACCGACCTCATCGACGAATCGGCAGCCCGGTCGCTGCTACAGGCATTGCCCGTGCTGGCGCGGCGCCATGCGGTCACCGTGCACAGCATCACCGACCCCGATCTTCGAGGGGATCGTCGAGGACGGGCCTGTGGCGCCAATCGACGTCTATCGCCAGGTCGTCGCGACCGATGTGCTGTCCGACCGGGCCCGGGTTCGCCATCTGCTCACCCGTGCGGGAGCCGATGTCGTCGAGACGCCAATCGGCGCCTCGGCGTCGGCATGCATCAAGGCGTATCTGCGTGCGAAGCAGCGCGCTCGGCTCTGAGGACTCCGCCTCCGCGCCAGACGACCAGCGACCAGAAGAGGATCCCGAGCACGAGCCCGACCGACACGACCGTCGTGAGGCCGAGGCCCGCCGGCGTGATGAAGCCTTCGACGATCCCGGCGACGACGAGCCATGGAGCCGTTCCGAGGACGAGCAGTACCGCGTTGCGCGCTTCGCTGCGAAGCGACGCGAACCGCGTCTGCGGCCCGGGCTCGAGGAGCGACCAGCCGAGGCTCATCCCGGCCGCTCCCGCGACGACGATGCACGACAGCTCGAGGACGCCGTGTGCCGTCACGAGCTCGAAGAACGGCCGGCCGTTCCCGGCTCCGATCGACAACCCGCCGACGACGCCGAGCAGCACGCCGTTGAACAACAAGAGGAGGCCGCTGCCGATACCGAACGTGATGCCGGCCGCGAACGTGAGCAGCGTCACGCGGATGTTGTTCGTGAAGATCTCGCTCGACAGAGCTGACTGGTCTGCGGGCGAGAGCCCGAGGTCGGTGCTGCTCCTCGGCTCGGTGACGCTCCTGTACTCCGACGGCACCAATCCGCCGGCCGCCCCCGGGTCACGCAATGCCCAGCCGCCCGCCAGGAAGGCGGAGCCGAACAGGAGCGTGGCCGAGAGCGCGAGCAGGACCCAGCGCTCGGCGATGAGCCGCCAGTACCCGGTGGTCGCGAACTCGATGAACGACAACCTCCGCGTCGGGGTCGCGTAGACGAGCGGCCGCACGCGCATGATCGAGGCCGTCGAGCTGGGCGACGACGGGATCGCCGGGGTACGCCTGACGTGCCAGCGCCAGATCGGCGACGCATGCGCGGTAGAGCGCGCCCATCCGTCGGAGCTCTCCGGCGCCGAGGCGCCGTGCCCGGCGGCCGGCCCGATCCGCGAGCTCGCCCAACTCGGTCCAGCGGGGCTTTCGCTCGGCAGTGAAAGTGCGTACGTTCACCGTTGATGGACTACGACGATCGCCTCACGATCGCAACGCCCGAAGGGGTCGAGCTGAGCCTGACGCTCGCGGGCGTTGGCTCGCGGTGCGCTGCTGCGGTCATCGATCTGGCGATCGAGATCGTCCTCATCCTCGCCGTCACGATACCCGCGGTGTCAGTCGGCAACGGCTTTGCCGTAGCGGCCGGCACGATCGGAGCGTTCCTCATCGTGATGACCTACGACGTGCTCTTCGAGGTGCTCAACGGCGGCCAGACGCCCGGAAAGCGTGCCAACGGCCTCAGAGTCGTTCGCTCACAGGGTCAGCCGATCGAGTTCGTCGCGAGCACGATTCGCAACGTCATGCGACTCATCGACTTCCTGCCGACCCTCTACATGGTCGGCATCGCCAGCATCCTCAGCACGCACAAGAATCAGCGGCTCGGCGATCTTGCTGCCGACTCGATCGTGGTGCGCGAACGCAAGGCCTCGCTCTCACAGCCCCCATGGAAGCCACCGGCCCGGCTTCCCACCGCTCCGACGCTCTCAGTCGGCACGCTCGACGTCAGCCTCGTTACGGCCGAGGAGGTCGCCGCAGTGCGCCACTACCTCGAGCGCCGGCCGCAGCTCGAAGCGCATATTCGCCGGGAGATCGCACAGACGATGGCCGAGCGGCTGCGACCGAAGGTCGGCGGAGCTCCGGACGATCTCCGCGGCGAGCCCTTTCTGATCGCCGTCGTCGACGCGAAGCTCGGGCAGCGCACGCTTCAGTAGGGAGGTGCGTGGGTGCGCGCGTGCGCGCCGTAGACGCCCTCCGACACCATTTGTAGGCTCCTCGCACGAATGCGCACAACCCTGCTGGATCCTCGGGATCTACGGACATCGGCCACGGTGATGCTCGCTGCTGCGGTCGCGTTGCCCGTGCTTCCGGTCCACAACGGCGTTGCCTGCCCGCTGAGAACGGTCACGGGGGTGCCGTGTCCGCTGTGCGGCATGACGACCAGCGTGGAAGCCGTGGTGCGATTCGACTTCCGGGCGGCATTCGAGGCGAATCCCGCCGGCATCGCCCTCGTCCTCCTCGCACTGGTCCTGCTCGTGGTGCGTCCGCGCAGAGTCGAATTGCCGTCCTTCGTGATCCCCATCGCACTCGTGTCGATGTGGGCGTTCGAGCTTCACCGGTTCGGGCTCGTCTGAGCCTCCCTGCCAACGAAGGGTCCTGATGACAGAGATGTCCGCTCCACCGCAACCACCGAGCCCGGCGCCGATGGTGTCGTCCGGCCCATCCGGCCCTCGCGCGAGCTTCGGTCGCCGGTTGGCTGCGCTCCTCGTCGATGGCGTCGTGCTGGCCGTGATCGGCTGGGTCATCCGGCTGATCCTGGGCCAGGCCGCGGGATCGGCGGTCTCGATTCTGGTCGGCCTGGTCTACGTTGCCTATCTTGGCGGCAGCCCATCGGGGCAGACGGTGGGCAAGAAGCTCCTCGGGATCAGGATCATCGACTTCAACACCGGTGGCCCGATCGGGTTCGGACGTGGCGCCTTGCGGTACGTCGGCCAGATCATCTCGGCGATCCCGTGCTTGCTCGGCTATTTCTGGATGCTGTGGGACAAGGAGAAGCAGACATGGAGCGACAAGATCGCGACCACCGTCGTCGTCCCGGTCGCCGACTATCCGGTGGAGAAGTGGCCCGGCTGACAGCAGCCTGCTGTTGATGGATCTTGCGGCGGGGCGGTCAGGTGACCGCCCCGCTGTCGTTTGCTTCTAGGCGGGCGAGCTCGCGGCGGGCATGCGTGAGCGCCTTGCCGAGGCGGGCGCGGTTCGTCGTGTCGTTGAGCCACGAGCTGGCGCCGGAGGGATGAGGGAGCGGGATCACGATCGCGTCGTCGACGAGGTAGCTCTTGCCGATGCACTCGGTGAGGGTCTTCGCGCCGATGATCGCACGGGCCGCGAGACCGCCGACCGTGAGGACGAGCGCCGGGCTGGAGGAGGCGCAGCTCCTCCTCGCGCCACCCGGCGCAGAGGCGGCGTTCGGCGAGGGGTGGGCGTGCGATCGCCGCGGCCTCCTGGCGTGCGGCCGGGATAGCAGCGCGTTACCGAGGCGCAGTAGAAGGTGGCGTAGAACGCCTCCTCGTCGAGCTCGAGCCAGCGGCGCAGCGTACGCCCGGCGCGGCCGCGCCAGGGTGCGCCTTCCTCTCCCTCGACGATCCCCGGCGCCTGGCCGTAGAGATAGGCCCTCCGGCCGGCCGCTCCGTGCACGACCGGCCGGGACTCGATCGGATAGCCGGCGTCGAGGCAGAGGCGGCAGGATGGCGAGGTCGCGCTGGAGCGCGGTGATCGGCGGAGGAGTGGCTCATCTTGTCACTCTGGCCCTGGAGGCTCGCTCGAACGGAGGCGTCACGACGAGCACCGTAGAGTAGAACCGTGGCCCTGCTCGAATCCGTGCCGAACGTCTCCGAGGGCCGCGATCCGGCGGTGATCGAGGCAGTCGCGCGTGCATTCGCCGGGCGGGGAGGGTGCTCGACATCCACTCGGACCCCGAGCACCACCGGTCGGTGGTCACGCTCGTGGCCGACGAGGGCGAGCTGGCCGAGGCGCTGTTCGCCGGGATCGCTCGCGCGGCGGAGCTGATCGATCTGCGTACCCACGACGGCATCCACCCGCGTGTCGGCGCGGCAGATGTGGTGCCGATCGTGCCGCTCGAGCCGGGCCAGATGGCGCGAGCGCGCGGGGTCGCGCTCGAGCTCGGGGAGCGCGTGGGCGGCGAGCTCGGGCTGCCTGTCTTTCTCTACGGCGAGAGCGCCGCCGGCGAGCGGCCGGCGTTCTTCCGGCGTGGTGGCCCGGCCGAGCTGCAGCAGCGGATCGACTCCGGTGAGCTCGCGCCGGCGTTCGGGCCGTCTCAGCTCGACCCCCGAGCCGGCGCCGTCCTCATCGGCGCTCGCCCGCTCCTGATTGCCTTCAATGTCGAGCTGCGGACGGGCTCGCTCGAGGACGCGCGGGCGATTGCCGCCGCGATTCGTGCGTCGAGCGGCGGCATGCCGGGCGTCCAGGCGCTTGGCCTGCTCCATCCCGCAAGCGGCCTCGTGCAGGTGTCGATCAACGTGATCGACGTCGAGCGGGCGCCGCTCGTCGAGGTCGTCGCGCGGGTGCGGGAGGCTGCGGCGGAGCGCGGGGTGGAGGTGGGGCCGAGCGAGCTCGTCGGCCTGCTGCCGGAGCGCGCGGTAGCGGATCCGGCGTTGCTCGGCCTGGACGCGCTGGCCGACGATCGCGTGCTGGAGCGGGCAATCACGCTTCTCTAGCAACGCGTGGGAGCGTGGTTTCGACGGTTGTGAGGAGGTAGCGTTTCCTCTACGGCGCGAGGCGTGCGCGCGTGCCGGGGAGCGTCCCTGTCGCACGAGGAAGCGAGCGATCGAATGGACTGGAAGCTCGAGCTGGTGTCGATCCCCGTCTCGGACGTCGATCGCGCGATCGCCTTCTACTCCGAGAAGGTCGGCTTCAACCTGGATCACGACCACCACGTGAGCGACGAGCTGCGCTTCGTGCAGCTGACACCGCCCGGGTCGGCGTGCTCGATCGCGCTCGGGACTGGAGTGACCGACGCGACGCCGGGATCGGTCCAGGGCATGCAGCTCGTGGTCTCGGACATCCACGCTGCGCATGCCGAGCTCCTCGGGCGAGGCGTCGAGGTCGAAGACGTTCAGGAGTTTCCCTGGGGCGCGTTCGTCTTCTTCAGCGATCCGGACGGCAACAAGTGGGCCGTGCAGGAGATTCCGGCCAGCGGGTAGCGCTGTCGCCAGGTCGGATCGCACGCCGCGATCGGACTACACTCGCGATCCGTGACCCGTCTGCTCCCGCTCACCGGTGACGACCTCACGATCGAGGACGTCTGGGACGTCGCGATCGGCGGTCGAACGGTCACGCTCGCGCGAGAGTGCGGTCGAGCGGATGGCCCGCTCGCGGGCGCTCGTCGACGGGCTCGGGAGCGAGCACACCTACGGGGTCAACACCGGCTTCGGCCGCTTCGTCTCGGAGTCGATCCCGGAGGAGCAGGCCGAGGAACTGCAGCTGCGCCTGCTGCGCAGCCACGCGTGCGGCGTCGGGGAGCCGTATCCCGACGAGGTCGTGCGCGCCGCGATGGTGCTGCGCGCGAACGCGATCGCGAAGGGCTACTCGGGCGCCCGCGTGGAGACCGTCGAGCTGCTGCTCGCCGTCCTCAACGCGGGGATCGTCCCGTACGTGCCGGCGCGGGGCTCGGTGGGCGCGAGCGGCGACCTGGCACCGCTCGCGCATCTCGCGTTGCCGCTCGTCGGCGAGGGGGAGGCCTTCGTCGACGGTGTCCGTGTGTCGGGCGCCGAGGCACTGGCCGGCGCCGGTCTGGCGCCCGTGCGGCTGCAGGCGAAGGAGGGTCTCTCGCTGATCAACGGCACGCAGTTCATGGCGGCGATGGCGTCGCTCGGGCTGACGCGTGCTCTGCGCCTCGCTCGGACGGCGGACATCGCCTGCGCGATGTCGCTCGAGGCGCTGCAGGGATCGCTGACGAGCTTCCATCCCGGCGATCCATGCCGCGCGCCCGCACGCCGGCCAGGTGGCATCGGCGGCGAACGTGCGGCAGCTCCTCGACGGGTCGGCGATCCTCGAGTCGCATCGCTGGTGCGACAAGGTGCAGGACGCCTACTCGCTGCGCTGCGCGGCGCAGGTGCACGGTGCGAGCCGCGACCTGCTCGACTACGTCGAGCGGACGGTCGCGATCGAGATCAACGCTGCGACCGACAACCCGCTCGTCCTGCTCGAGGAGCGCGAGATCGTCTCGAACGGCAACTTCCACGGCCAGCCGGTGGCGTTCGCGCTCGACTGCCTCGCGATCGCCGTCGCGGAGCTGGCGAACATCTCCGAGCGCCGCGTCGAGCGGATGGTCAATCCCTCGCTGTCCGACGGGTTGCCGGCGTTTCTCACGCGCGAGGGCGGGATCAACTCGGGGATGATGATCCTCCAGTACGTTTCGGCTTCGCTCGTCTCCGAGAACAAGGTGCTCGCCCATCCGGCGAGCGTCGACTCGATCCCGACGAGTGCCGGTCAGGAGGATCACGTCTCGATGGGAAATGCAGCCGGCCTCAAGTTGATGCAGGTGCTCGCGAACGCGGAGCGGTCGCTCGCGATCGAGCTGCTGGCGGGGGCGCAGGCGGTCGAGTTCCTGGCGCCGCTCGAACCCGGTCGCGGGGTGGCGGCAGCCCGCGCGCACGTGCGCACGCTGTCGGAGCGGCTGCGTGAGGATCGCTCGCTCTCGGCCGACATCGAGCGGGTAGCTGCCTCGATCCGTGACGGCAGCGTCGTCGCGGCAGTCGAAGCCGCGTGCGGAGAGATCCTCTGATGTTGCTCCGCCGCCGCAAGGGCGACACCCCGCCGATTCCTGCCCATCCGTACCGCGACTCCGCGTTCGTCTACGCGGGCATGGGCGTCGTGATCGTCGTCGTCGCGACGCTCACCGCGGGCAGCTTCCTTCGTGCCCTCGGAACGGCGGTCGTCTTCTTCGTCATCGCAACGGCATGGACCTGGTGGGGATACCGCAAGCGGATCCGGGCGCGTGACGCGGAGAGCGGCCGCTGCCGCCGCGCGGTCGACGGGAGGGAACGGCCGCGGTGGCAGCACGAACGGCTCCGGCAACGGCAACGGGCGCGGCGGGCGGCGGTGAGACGCGAGGTGGGCGCGGACTCGGACGTGACGTGGACGTGGCCGCGGCGGTCGAGGCTCTCTGCGGTGACCTGACCTCGGTGCGTGCACCGCGGGGGACGAAGCTCAATGCGCTTTCGTGGCAGACCGAGGCGCCGCTGCGAATGCTGCTCAACAATCTCGATCCGGAGGTTGCGGAGCATCCCGAGGAGCTCGTCGTCTACGGCGGCTCCGGGCGGGCGGCACGGTCGCACCAGGCGTTGCGGGACATCGTCCGGACGCTGCTCCGGCTGCGCGACGACGAGACGCTGCTCGTTCAGTCCGGCAAGCCGGTCGGGGTGTTCCGGACACACGAGGGCGCGCCACGCGTCTTGATCGCGAACTCGCTCCTCGTGCCCAAGTGGGCGACGTGGGACGAGTTCCGCCGACTCGAGGCCGAGGGGCTGACGATGTTCGGGCAGATGACGGCGGGGTCGTGGATCTACATCGGCACCCAGGGCATTTTGCAGGGCACCTACCAGACGTTCTGCGCGGCCGGCGAGGTGCACTTCGGCTCGGCCGACCTTGCCGGGCGGACGGTCCTGACCGCTGGCCTCGGTGGCATGGGCGGGGCTCAGCCGCTCGCCGCGACGATGGCCGGGGCAGCGATTCTCTGCGTCGAGGTCGATCAGCGCTCGATCGACCGGCGCCTCGCGACGCGGTACGTCGACGAGCAGGCTTCCTCTCTGGACGACGCGGTGGCGCGCGTGCGGGCGGCCGCGGCGGAGCGTCGGCCGCTGTCGGTGGCGCTGCTCGGGAATGCGGCCGACGTGTTCCCGGAGCTCGTCGCGCGCGGGGAGCACTTCGACCTCGTCACGGATCAGACCGCGGCGCACGATCCGCTGACCGGATACGTCCCGGCCGAGGTGCCGTTCGAGGAGGCGGCGGGCGCTGCGGGCACGCGATCCGAAGCGGTATCTCGCGCTCGCCTCCCAGTCGATCGTGACGCACGTCCGGGCGATGTGCGACTTCGTCCGGATGGGCTGTTATGTTTTCGATTATGGCAACAATCTTCGAGGGGAGGCCTATGCAGGTGGCCTGAGCGACGCCTTCTCATACCCGGGCTTTGTCCCGGCCTATATTCGGCCGCTCTTCTGCCGCGGCATCGGCCCGTTCCGCTGGGCGGTGCTCTCGGGCGACCCGGCCGACATCGAGGCAATCGATCGAGAGCTGCAGGGACTGTTCCCCGACGACGTCCTGCTGCAGCGCTGGCTCGCGATGGCTCCCGACAAGGTCGCCTTCCAGGGCCTGCCGGCGCGGATCTGCTGGCTCGGCTACGGCGATCGGGCGCGCGCCGGGCTCGCGATCAACGAGCTCGTCCGCACCGGCCGCGTCTCGGCTCCCGTGGTGATCGGCCGCGATCACCTCGACTCCGGCTCGGTCGCCTCCCCCTACCGCGAGACGGAGGCGATGCGCGACGGCTCCGACGCGATCGCCGACTGGCCGATCCTGAACGCGCTCCTCAACACCGCCGCGGGCGCGACCTGGGTCAGCGTCCACCACGGCGGCGGCGTCGGGATCGGCAACTCGATCCACAGCGGGATGGTGGTGCTCGCCGACGGGAGCCGCCGACGCGGCGGAACGGCTCGAGCGCGTGCTCACGGCCGACCCGGGCACGGGCGTGATGCGGCACGCGGATGCCGGCTACCCCGAGGCGCTCGAGGCCGCGCGAGAGGGGCACCTCGACCTGCCGAGCATCGCGGTGGAGCCAGCCTCACGGCCGGAGCCAAAGGAAGCGCCAGCCTCAGGGCCCAGGCCAACGTCCAGCGGCGCATGAGCGACCTCCTGATCCGCGATCTGGCGCAGGTCGCGACGCCGGCCGGCAGTGGCCCTCTGCGCGGCGCCGCGCTCCGGGAGGTCACCGTGCTCGAGGACGCCTTCGTGCTCTGCCGCGACGGCCGCGTCGAGGCGATCGGGCCGATGCGGGAGCTCCCGTCCGACGTGGGCGCGCTCGAGGAGATCGACGGCCGAGGGCTCTCGGCCATCCCCGGCCTCGTCGACTGCCACACGCACCCGTGCTTCGGCGGCGACCGCGTGAACGAGTTCTCGCTTCGCGCCGGCGGCGCCTCGTACGAGGAGCTGCATGCGGCGGGCGGCGGCATCCTCTCGACGGTGCGGGCGACGCGTGCCGCGGGTGAGGACGAGCTCGTCGCGACCACGCGGCGTCACCGGGCGTGGATGCGAGCCCACGGCACGACGACGTTCGAGGGCAAGTCTGGCTATGGCCTCGATCACGACACGGAGCTCGCCCAGCTTCGCGCCGTCCGCGCCGCCGGCGGCGTCCCGACCTGGCTCGGAGCCCACACCGTGCCGCCCGAGTTCGCCGACGCCGATGCGTACGTCGACTTCCTGCTCGCGGAGGTCCTCGAGGACGCGGCCGCCCTGGCCGAGGCCGCCGACGTCTTCCTCGAGCGTGGCTCGTTCGACGCCCGCCAGGCACGGCGCTACCTCGGAGCGTGCCGCGACGCGGGGCTAGCGCTGCGGCTACACGGCGACCAGTTCACCGAGTCCGGCGCGATCCCCCTCGCGATCGAGCTGGGAGCGCGGTCGGTCGATCATCTCGAGGCGACGGGGCCGGAGGGCGTCGCGCAGCTGGCGGCGAGCGACGTCACGGGCGTCCTGCTGCCCGCGAGTGCGCTCTTCCTCGGCCGGCCGATGCCTCCGGCGCGTGCGCTCGTCGACGCCGGTGCGCTCGTCGCCCTGGCAACCGACTTCAACCCCGGGAGCGCGTTCTGCGACAGCCTGCCGCTCGTCCTCTCGCTCGCGTGCACCCAGATGAAGCTCGCACCCGAAGAGGCGCTGGCAGCAGCGACCGTGAACGCCGCTCACGTGCTCGGCCGCGACGACCGGATCGGCCGCCTCGCAGGCCGGCTATCAGGCAGACATCGTGCTGCTCGACGCTCCCGACTGGCGTCATGTGGCCTACCACCTCGGCGGCGACGTCGTGCACACCGTGATCGAGAGCGGAGCAGTGGCGTTCCGGCGCACGGCATAATCCCCGCCATGGCAACCCAGAAGCAGCGGCGCCGGCGCGCCAAGGAGAAGCGGCACGACTACGACCTCGTCTTCATCGACGAGGACGGCGTCGAGAAGCCGGTCGAGCGCGAGGAGACACCACGGAAGCCGTCGGACCGGGCCGGGAAGGGCGGCTCGACGACCTCGAAGAGCAAGAAGACGTCGGCCACCTCGGCCAAGCGCCGGGGACGCGAGCTGCAGCCGCCCTCGTGGCCCAAGGTCCTGAAGCGCGGCGCCCTCTTCGCGCCGGTCTTCTTCGCGGTCGTGTTGTTGCTCGGCGGCAGCAAGGGGAACATCCAGAGCGCGATCCTGCAGACCGTTCTCCTGCTCGGTGCATTCATCCCGTTCAGCTACTTCATGGATCGGCTCTTCTGGCGCCAGCAGCAAAAGCGCCTGGGCCGGGGCGCCTAGAGGCTTGATGCGCAGTAGGAGCACGTCTGGATGCGGCCCTGCACGCTGCGGATCGCGTCCGCCGAGGAACATCGTCAAGGCAACCAGCCTTGACGACGTCCTCGTCGAAGACGCTCCTTGGTGCAGAACCGCCCCAAGCGCACCCCTACGACGCATCAACGCTCTAACCCATCCTCGATGAGCCTCGAGGTCGACCAGCTCGAGCTCGGGCCCTTCGGAACGAACACGTACCTCGTGCGACGCTCGCCGGCGGCCACCGAGGCGGTCGTGATCGATCCGAGCGGTGACGCGGCGACGATCCAGGCGACCCTCGCCGCGCTCGGTTGCCGGTGTGTCGCGATCCTCATCACGCACGGGCACTTCGACCACATCGTCGGCCTCGCCGACCTCGCCGAGGCGACGCGGCGCACCCGTCTACGCACCGGCCGGCGAGCGAATCCTGATCGAAGACCCCGATTCGTTCACGCCGCCCGGTTGGACCGATCCGCCCGTCGACAGCCCGACGTCTGGCTCGACGGAGGCGAGGCGGTCGACGCTGCCGCGATCTCGTTCGCCGTCACGAGCGTGCCCGGCCACTCGCCCGGGCATCTGGCCTTCTACGCCGACAGCCACCTCTTCGCCGGCGACGTGCTCTTCGCCGGCTCGGTCGGCCGCACCGACCTCCCCGGCGGCGACTGGGGCACCCTGCAGGCCTCGATCGCTTCGCTCCTCGACGCATACCCGCCCGACACCGTCGTGCATCCGGGCCACGGGCCGGAGACGACGCTCGCGACGGAGCTCGCCGGGAACCCGTTCCTGGCCGAGCTTCGTGAAGCACGGGCGCAGCCGTGAGCGGCCGGATCGAGCGACCCCGCGGAACCCACGATGTCGTCCCCGCGGAGATGCCGCTCTGGCAGCGCATCACGAGTGAGATCGAGCGGCTCTGCGCCCTCTACGGCTACCGCAAGGTTCTGACCCCCGTCTTCGAGGACACGGCGCTCTTCGCCCGCACCTCCGGGCAGGGCTCCGACGTCGTGCAGAAGGAGATGTACAACTTCACCGACCGCTCCGACCGGCCCTTGACGCTACGGCCGGAAGGCACGGCGCCGATCTGCCGCGCCTACGTCGAGCACGGGATGCAGCGCGATCCCCAGCCCGTGAAGATGTTCACGATCGCGCCCATGTACCGCTACGGCGCGCCGGGGAAGGGCCGCTACCGCGAGCACTGGCAAGTCTCGGTCGAGGCGATCGGCTCCTCCGACCCCTCGATCGACGCCGAGCTGCTCCAGCTCTACGACACGCTCCTCCACCGCCTCGGCGTCTCGGCCTATCACCTCGAGCTCAACTCGATCGGCTGCCAGGAGTGCCGCCCCGCCTACCTCGAGGCGTTGCGGCGCGTGGCTCGCCGAGAACGAGCATCGTCTCGACGCGGACACGCGGGCGAAGGTCGCGACGAGCCCGCTGCGGGTGTTCGACAACTACCTCGCCAAGCCCGAAGCGGTGCGGGCCGCCCTCGACGAGGCACCCAAGATCGGCGAGTCGCTCTGCGAGGCGTGCGTGGAGCACTTCGCCGCCGTGCGAGCCGACCTCGATGCGACGGGCGTCGCCTACACGCTCGTGCCGACGCTCGTGCGCGGCCTCGACTACTACACGCGGACGACGTGGGAGTTCATCGGCCCGATGGAGAACGAGAACTCGACCATCTCGGGCGGCGGCCGCTACGACGGGCTCGTCGAGGAGATCGGCGGACCGCCGACGCCAGGGGTCGGCTTCGGCGCCGGGCTCGAGCGGCTCCGGATCGCGATGGAGGACGCGGGCGTCACCGCTGCGCCTCCGACGATCGACGTCTTCTTCGCGCTCGACGAGGGAGCACCGCGGAGCGAGGTCGCACGCATGCTCGCCGAGCTGCGGGGACGCGGCCTCGCCGTGGACACCGACTACGCCGGACGATCGCTGAAGGGTCAGCTGACGCAGGCGGGCCGCCTCGGCGCCGCCGCGACCGTCGTCGTCGGCGCCCAGGAAGCGATGCTGCGACGGCCGGGGCAGGCGGACGAACCGCTCGCCCTCGCCGATGTCGTCGGCAGACTGTCGGCATGACCTGGCGCGACATCATGTGCGGCGAGCTCCGCGAGGAGCACGTCGGCACGCGCAAGACGCTCTCCGGCTGGGCCGCGCGCCGCCGCGACCACGGTGGCCTCGTCTTCGTCGATCTCCGCGACCGCACCGGCATCACGCAGCTCGTGATCAACCCGGAGCATGCGCCCGAGGCAGCCCAGCTCGCTCACGAGATCCGCAACGAGTTCGTCCTCCAGGCAGAGGGCCAGGTCGTCGCCCGTGCCGCCGAGACGGTGAACCCCAACATGCCGACCGGCGCCGTCGAGATCCAGGTCGAGACGCTCCGCATCGTGTCTCGCTCGACGCCGCTGCCGTTCCAGCTCGACGAGGAGAACGTCGACGAGACGCTGCGCCTGCGCTACCGCTGGCTCGACCTCCGGCGCGACAAGCTGCAACGCAACATCCGGCTTCGCGCGCAGATGGTCGGGATCTTCCGCCGCCAGATGGAGGCCGCCGGCTTCCTCGATATCCAGACGCCGATCCTCTACAAGTCGACGCCCGAGGGCGCCCGCGACTTCGTCGTCCCGAGCCGCCTCCACAAGGGCTCGTTCTTCGCGCTGCCGCAGAGCCCGCAGCTCCTCAAGCAGCTGACGATGATCGCCGGCTTCGACCGCTACTACCAGATCGCGATCTGCTTCCGCGACGAGGATCTCCGCGCCGACCGGGTCCAGGAGATCACCCAGCTCGACGTGGAGATGTCGTTCCCCGACCGCGACGAGCTGTTCCTCCTCATGGAGGAGACGTTCGCGGCCGTCTGGCGCGAGTGCCTCGGGCTCGAGATCCCGCGGCCGTTCCCGCACATGACCTTCGCTGAAGCCGATCGGCGCTACGGCTCGGACAAGCCCGACACCCGCTTTCGCGCTCGAGATCGAGGACGCCACCGAGGCCACCCGAGGCTCCGAGTTCGGCGTCTTCGCCGGCGCCGAGGCGGTGCGGTTCCTGCGGGTGCCGCGGGTCTACTCGCGCTCGGAGGTCGCCGCGCTCGAGGAGCGCGCGAAGGAGCTCGGAGCGAAGGGCCTCGCCTACGTGATCCGCGACGAGGCGGGCGAGATCCGCTCGCCGATCCTCAAGTTTCTCTCCGAGCAGGAGATCGAAGCCCTCGCGCCCGGCGCCGGGAGAGACGCTGCTCTTCGCGGCCGACGCGTGGGCGATGACCTCGCGCGTGCTCGGCACGCTCCGCGTCCAGCTCGGGAGCGAGCTCGGCCTGATCGACGACGACCTGTTCACGTTCCTCTGGGTGACCGACTTCCCGATGTTCGAGTGGGACGAGGACGAGTCGCGCTGGACGGCTGTGCACCACCCGTTCACGCGGCCGACCGACGAGTGGAAGGACACCTTCGCCGACGATCCGGGCAACGCCCTCGCGTACGCATACGACCTGATCGTGAACGGCAACGAGCTCGGTGGCGGGTCTTTCCGGATCCACGAGCCCGACATCCAGGCCAAGGTCTTCGACCTGCTTGCGATGAGCCCCGACGAACAGCGGGCGAAGTTCGGCTTCCTGCTCGACGCGCTCGCAATGGGCGCGCCTCCGCATGGCGGCATCGCGCTCGGGATCGACCGGACGACGATGGTGCTCGCCGGGCGAGCCGAACCTGCGCGACGTGATCGCGTTCCCGAAGAACCAGGCCGGTCTCGACCCGATGAGCGGGGCGCCCTCCGAGATCACGGACGTGCAGCTCGCAGAGCTCGGGATCCGGGTCGTCGTGCCGCCAAAGGCACCGGCAAGCTGACGTGTCGGCGGCGGTCGCACAGCGGCTGCTCGGCCTCGCGGCGGTCGCGCTGCTCGGCGGCGTGATCGCGCTCGCGGTCGTCGAGCGACGCAGCGACGACGCGAACGCCACGCCGGTCCCGACCGGCGCCGTTGCGCACCGGGCGGCGGCTGGTACTCGGCGCTCGCCGCATCGCGCGGGCCGGCCGGCGACGCCGAGCGCACCGACCTGCGGGCTGATCCTCACGGGCAAGTCGCTCGGGGTTTCCCATCCCGTCCTGCCGTGCGGCGCCAAGCTGCTGCTGCGCTTCGGCACCCAGACGGTGCTGACCGAGGTGATCGACAACAAGCTCAAGAGCCCCGGCCATCAGTTCGAGCTCACCGAGCGGCTCGCCGCCGACCTCGGGATCGACGGCACGCAGCAGATCGACTGGCGCTTCGCCGCCCGACCCTCGAGCTAGGAGCGAGCCGACAGGCTTCAGCCTGTCGGCCGGGCTCCACGCAACGTTCCACTTCCGATCGCGATCGACTAGAATCCGACGTGCTCGACCCTGTACGTGGCCCGGAGTTTCAACGTGAACCAAGACTCATCAAGGGAGCGTGTGTTCGGCGGAGGCTTTGCCAGAGGCTGACAGCGCACCCACCTGGCTCGCCAGGTTCTCAATTGGCTCCGGGAACATCGGCAGGGTGGGGCGCTATTGCCCGAAAGCGTCGCCGCGGCGTAGCAGTAGCAGGGAGTCAGCCGCGGCGCGAAGGGCGAGCTCGACGACCGGCAGGAACGGGTCGGCGTCGTCCTGGCGCAGGGGCTCGTCGAGCCGAGCGAGGCGGTCGGCGACGGCGCGGTAGATCAGCGCCCGCAAGAGGTACTGCGTGAAGTCGGCCCCGTTCGTCCACGCGCGCAGCAGCCGTTCGTCCGCTCCCTCCCAGACGAGCGCGTCGGCGACGACCACCGCCGAGGCGAACGACGGCGGGCGCCAGTAGGGCGAGAGGTCGATGATCGCCGGCGCGAGCCCGTCGGCGAAGAGAACGTTGCCGGTCAGATCCCCGTGAATCAGCTGGGACGACGCCGCGACAGGTCGGACGGCCGCGAGCAGGGCAGGGAGGTGCTTGACGACGGGGATGTCGCCCGCGTCGAGCTCGCCCCACGCGACGCGATCAGCGATCGCCCAGGCGTCGGTTCGGCGATCGAGGAAGGCGGGTCTGCTCGACCGAGGCGAGGGCGGCGTGGAAGCGATTGCCGACCGCGACGATCTCAGTCCAGCGACCCCGCTCGTGCCGGCCGCCGAGCCATGGGCTCGCGCACCAGCCGTCGACGACGAAGCTCCCGTCACCGGCGCGTCGTGGCGGTGCGACCCGGAACTCGTCGTTGCGCAGAACGCGCCAGTGTTTCGTGCTGCCAGCGGAGCTCGTCCTCGCCGAGGTCGGCGGGTTTGAGGACGAGGTCGCCGACGCGCCAGGACGAGCCGCGGCCGCCGCCCAGCCGGAGCGGCGTTCCGGCCGCGCCGAAGGCGGCGAGAACGGCAGCATCGGGCTGTCCCGGCGCGCTCGTCATCAGTGGAGTCTTAGCGACTCGCGGGTGACCACGACGCCGATGCCGCGCCGCGAGGAAATCGATACGTTCTTGCGATGGGATACACACTGATCAACCACGACGACCCGTCGATCGAGTCGTTCCGCGGCGCCTTCTTCAAGATCCGCCGCGCGCTCGGCTCGAACTCGATCGGGATCAACGAGGTCCGATTCCCCGCCGGGGCCGAAGGACCTGAGCACGACGAGCTCGACACCGGGCACGAGGAGATCTACGTCGTGCTCGAGGGCACGGGCTCGTTCACGGTCGACGGCGAGGCGCTGACCGTCGGTCGCGGGGACTATCTTCGCGTCGACGCCGATGCGAAGCGGCAGGCGTCCGCCGGGCCGGACGGGATGACGTTCATCGCCATCGGCGCCCCGGCCAGAACGGAGTACGACGGCCGCGAATCCCTGTGACGGGAGTCAAGGGACTGCATCATGTTCAGGTCGCTGCGCCGCCCGGCTCCGAGCCGGCGGCGCGAGCGTTCTACGGTGGGCTCCTCGGGCTCGAGGAGATCGAGAAGCCGCTGCTGCTCGCCGTCCGTGGGGGATGCTGGTTCTCGCTCGGGAGCGGCGAGCTGCACGTCGGCATCGAGGATCCGTTCCGGCCGGCCGCCAAGGCCCATCCGGCGCTGCTCGTCGAGTCGGCCGAGGCGCTCGACACGCTGGCCGCCTCGCTCGAGACCGAGGGCTTGACCGTCACGTGGGCCGACGAGGCGGAGATTCCGGGCCAACGCCGGTTCTACGTCAGTGACCCCTGGGGCAATCGCCTCGAGCTCATCGCGTCCGTCTAACGGACGTCGCTCGCCACCCGGACGTGCGCCGCGCACGCGGGCACGAGACGCTCGAGGTCGACCGTCGCGAGGTCGGACGTGTCGAAGATGACGATCGGCCCGCCGAGGTCGAGCGCGGGACATGCCTCCACTGAGGTCACGCTCTTCTCGCGGAGGCGCTCGGCATCGGCATGCCCTGGATGGCGGGAAGCGGCCCGCTCCGCGTACCGCTCGAGAAGCACCTCGTCGGACGCAGTGCAGTGGATCTCGAACGGGTGGAAGCCGTGGCGTCCCCGGAGCTCGGCCAGTCTGGCCGGCGCGTGGATGCCGTCGAAATTCGCCTCGACGATCGCGGGTCGGCCGGCACGGAGCTGCCATTCGAGCCCCTCGTAGAGCAGATCGAAGGTCGTTCGCCCGAGCGTGCGCGACCACTCTGCGTCTCCCGTGCCGAGCGCCTCGAAGAGCGTTTCCTTGATCGCGTCCTTCGCGATCAGGGGAAGTGACAGGCGCGCCGCGAGATGACCTGCGACATGCGTCTTGCCGCTCGCCGGGGGGCCGGTGACGAAGACGACGGGAGTCTCGGGCACGGTCGCCGAGCGTACCGCTTTCAGGCTGCCGACCCTCGTGCGTGGGCCGCCGGCGGCGGCTCCCGGCGCCGCGTCGGCTAGGGTGGAGGAGAACCGGCTGACTGAGGGCGCGACGTGGCGCCCGCGCCGGAACCTCTTACGGAAGGGACGCGGGCTGGCCGTGCGCACCGCGATCGTCTCCACCTACCCGCCGCGGGCTTGCGGCATCGGCGCCTTTGCAGCGGACGTCCGCGGGGCCTTGCTCGGCCTCGACGGGGTCGATCGCGTCGAGAAGGTCGTGATCGTCAACGAGCCGTCGCGGCCGCAGCGCCCGGGTCTCGTGGCCACGATCGCGCAGGGCGTGCGTGGCGACTATGTCCGCGCCGCGCGCATTCTCGGCCGGCTCGATATCGACGTCGTCCTCCTCCAGCACGAGTACGGCATCTTCGGGGGACGCGACGGGAGCTACGTCGCTGTCGCTCGTCGAGGAGCTGACGCAGCCGCTCGTCGTGACCCTGCACACGGTGCTGTCGGAGCCGACGCCGCATCAGGCGAGCGTGCTCGCCGCCGTCTGCCGCCAGGCCGAGCTCGTGATCGTGATGACGGACACGGCCCGCAACCTGCTCGTCGACGGAGGGACGTGCCCGTTCGAGAAGGTCCGGGTCGTGCCGCACGGCGCACCGCCCGTGCTCGCCCGCCGCGCGAGCGAGCTCGCGATCAAGCGAGCTCTCGGCGAGCCGACAGGTCCGGGCGACTCGTCGGGTCGGCTCGACGACCGCTTCCTGCTCTCGACGTTCGGCCTGATCTCCGCCGGCAAGGGGCTCGAGACGGTGATCGAGGCGTTGCCCGCGATCGTCGAGAAGCACCCGGACGTGCTCTACCTCATCGCGGGACGGACGCACCCCGACATCTCCCACCGCGAGGGGGAGCGCTACCGGATGTCGCTCGAGCGCGCAGTGCTCGACCTCGGTCTCGAGAGCCACGTCGAGTTCGACGACCGATTCCTGAGCATCGACGAGATCGCCGACCTACTCGCTGCCACCGACGTCTTCGTCACGCCCTACCGCGCCCAGGAGCAGATCTCGTCGGGTGCGCTCACCTTCGCGATTGCCGCCGGCTGCGGGGTCGTTTCGACGCCCTACTGGTACGCGCAGGACATGCTCGAGTCCGGCGCCGGCACGATCGTGCCGTTCGCGGATCCAGCCGCCCTTGCGTCGCGCCGTCTGCCACTACATCGAGGACCCGGCTGCGTTGATGGACGCACGCGCCGAGGCACGGCGGATCGGCGAGCAGCTCGCGTGGCCGTCGGTCGCCGCGGCAACGGCCGCTGTCCTCCGCGAGGCCGTCGAGCTGGCGCCGCGCCGACGGCGATCCGTGGCGCTCGACCGGCAGCGCGTCACGATGCGAACCGACCACCTGCTCACGCTCGTGGACGACGTCGGGATCATCCAGCACGCGAACGGGGTCATTCCGAACCGCGAGAGCGGGTACTGCGTCGACGACGTCGCCCGCCTCGCCGTCGTTGCGCTCGAGCTCGCCCGGCGGGGCGACGAGCAGGTCTGGACGTCGATCGTCTACCGCTCGCTCGCGTTCCTCCAGGACGCGACCGATCCCGACGACCTGGGACTGCGGAACTTCATGGGCTACGACCGGCGCTGGCTCGACGCGCCCGCATCACGGCGACCACGTCGGGCGCTCGATCTGGGCGCTCGGCGAGATCCTCTCGACCGCGTGGGTCCCGGCCGTCGTCGGGCCGACCGAGCGGCTGCTCGACACGATCGTGCGGACGATCCCCGCCGACGGCCTCGCTGCGGACCGGCGCCTACGCTGCCCTCGGGCTCGCACGCCTCGACCCGGACCGGCTCGACCCGGTTGCCCGAGGGGTGCTGAAGGGTGTGCTCGAGCAGTTGGCGGCGGCGTACTCCGAGCACGCGGACCGAGGGCTGGCTCTGGTTCGAGGACCGAGCTCACGTACGACAACGCCCGCCTGCCGCACGCGCTCATCGTCGGTGGCGTCGCGCTGGGCGAGGACGCGATGACGCAGACGGGGCTCGACGCGCTCCGCTGGCTCGGAGACGAGTCCGGCCTCGCGGACGGTGTGCTCAGGCTGACCGGCCACGGTGGGCGCGACCGTGCACGAGCCCGCGCCGGGCACGGGCGACGAGCAGCCGCTCGACGCCTCGGCGTTCGTCGAGGCCGAGCTGGCCGCGTTTGCCGTGACCGGCGACCCGGAGCACGGGGTCCGGGCGCAGAAGTCGTTCGACTGGTTCCTCGGCCGCAACAAGCTGCAGCGGCCGCTGTACGACTTCGCCACGGGCGGCTGCTGCGACGGGCTCGGGGACGAGACGACGAACGACAACGAAGGCGCGGAATCGACGCTCGCCTTCCACCGCGCGGCGCTGCTGCTCGATATCGCCGGCCTACCGGCCGTCCATCGTCAGCGAGCGCGCGAATCGGTGCCCGCATGAGCGGGCGTGAGCTGTTCACCCGCCATCCGGCGAACCCCATCCTGACCGCCGCCGACTGGCCGTATCCCGCCAACGTCGTCTTCAACCCGGCCGCCGCACAGGTCGGCGACACCACCGTCGTGCTCGCCCGCGTCGAGGATCTCCGCGGCATCTCGCACCTCACGGTCGCGTCGTCTGCGAACGGCGTCGACGGCTGGGTCGTTGATCCGGAGCCGCTCCTCAGCTCCGAGGAGGGAGTCGAGAGCGAGCTGTGGGGGTTCGAGGATCCGCGCGTCGTCTACGTCGCCGAGCTCGCCTGCTGGGTGATCACCTGCACCTCGTACGGCCCGGCCGGGCCGGCGGTCTACCTCGCGACCACCGAGGACTTCAAGACAGTCACGCGCCACGGCATCGTCCGCCATCCCGAGGACAAGAACGCCGCGCTGCTGCCGCGGCGGATCGACGGCAAGTGGGTCCTCTTCCACCGCCCCAAGACCGAGTTCGGCGGCGCGAAGGGAGAGATCGTGCTCTCTCGGTCCGACGATCTCGTGAGCTGGAGTGCCCGCGAGCTGGTGCTGCGCCCGCGCGACGGCGCCTGGTGGGACGCCAGCCGGATCGGCATCGGCCCACCGCCGCTCGAGACCGAGCATGGCTGGCTCCTCATCTATCACGGCGTCAAGGAGATGGTCGGCGGCAGCATCTACCGGGTCGGCCTCGCCCTGCTCGATCTCGAGGAGCCGACCCGTGTGCTGCACCGGAAGTCCGAGTGGGTCCTCACGCCCGACGCGCCGTACGAGCGGGCCGGCGATGTGCCGAACGCCGTCTTCCCGTGCGGTCTCGTTCACGACCCGACGTCTGACGAGATCCGGCTCTACTACGGGGCCGCGGACACCTCGATCTGCCTCGCGACAGCACAGCTCAGCGACCTGCTCGACGCAGTGCTTGCCGCTCCGCCCGCCTTAGAGCGTCTCACGCAACGACCACGCTCCCAGACGGCCCGTGCTTCTTTGTGGAGAGAGGTTCTTGGCCGCGAACTCAGACGTCCAGCGACCGCGATGTCTTCGCCGCCGCGCGCTTCTCCGAGCGTCGCTCCTTGAGCGACTTCTGCGCCGGTTTCTTGCCCGTCTTCTTCGGCTTCTGCGAACCCTTCATCGTCTGACTCCTGACTGCCGCGCTTGCGGCGCCGTGTCGTTGGGCTTGCACGTGAACCTGATGTGGGCCCTCGGGAGGATCCACGCGTGATTCAGTGTGGCACAGATCGGGGACGGCCCCGCGCGAGCGCACGATCTCCTCGTACGCCGCGACGTATTCGTCGACCATCCGCTCGACGCCGAAGCGCTCGACCGTCGTCGAGCGAATCGCGGCCCGGTCGAGTGAGGCGGCCCGGTCGACCGCTGCCACGGCCGCGTCGACATCGGCGACGAGGAACCCCGTCCGGCCGTCCTCGATCAGCTCGGGCATCGATCCCCGCTCGAACGCGATCACGGGCGTGCCGCAGGCCATCGCCTCGACGACGCTGTAGCCGAACGGCTCCTCGAAGTCGATCGGGTGGAGCAAGGCGAGCGCGCCACCGAGGAGCTCGGATCGCTCGTCCGGGCCGACTGCTCCGATGAACGAGATGCGCTCGCCGTCGAGTCGCGGGCGCACCCGCTCGTCGAAGTAGCCCTCGTCCTGGACGATCCCGGCGATCACGAGCCGCGTCCCCGCGGCGACTGCGATGTCGATCGCCTCGGCGGTTCCCTTGTCGGGATGGATCCGGCCAAAGAAGAGGAGGTAGTCCCCGGGCGTCGCGGACAGGGCGAACGCGTCCGTGTCGATTCCGTGATGGATCGTCGCCAGGTAGTCGAGGCTCGGGTGCCGGTCTGCGTCGCTGATCGCGATGTAGTCGGTCGTCGCGTTGTACTTCACGTAGACGGGGAGGATCCGCGGCGAGGAGAAACCGTGGATCGTCGTGATCACCGGCGTGTCGACGAGCCCGCTGTAGGTCAAGGGGAGGAAGTCGAAGCCATTGTGGATCACGTCGAACTCGCCCGCGCGCTCGAAGGCGTGCCCGATGTGCAGGCATTCGACGACCTTCGGGTCGACCTCCGGGTCCTCGGCGTAGCCGCGGTCGACGACGGCCGCCAGCCGACCCGAGGTCACCGAGTCGCCGCTCGCGAACAGCGTCACGTCGACGCCCTTCGCCACGAGGCCTTCGCAGAGAAGCGATGCGAACTGCTCCCAGGGACCGTAGTGGCGTGGCGGAACGCGCCATGCGATCGGCGCCAGGACGGCGACGCGCAGCCCGGTCAAGCCTGTGGCTCTGCTTCAGTCACCGCGATCGACTCTACTCGTGACCGTAAACCGGCAGGGGCTCCCGGCAGGCATGCCGGTAGCCTCACGGAGTGCCTGCACTCGAGCTGATCGGAGATTCTGCGCGGGGCGAGGAGTACGCCGCCGTGCGGTTGATGCTGGACGGCGACCGGATCGTCGAGGCCGATGCACCCGGTCTCGAGCGGTCGCTCGTCGGCCTCTCGCTGCTCGAGGCCGCCGCGGTTCCCGGGGAGACGCTCGCGGCCGATGCGCTCGCGAATGCGATCGCGCCAGTCTTCAGCGCACCCGCGTCGCCGGGTCGCATCGCCGTCGCGATGAGCGGTGGCGTCGACAGCGCCGTCGCGCTCCTCCGTGCAGCTCCGAACGCGATCGGCGTGACCCTGCGCCTCTGGCTCGATCCGGCCGGCCCGAGCTCGGAGCGGGCGTGTTGCTCGCCCGACGCCGTGATCGCGGCCCGGGAGACCTGTCACCGGCTCGGCCTGCCACACGTCACGCTCGATCTTCGCGAGGCGTTCCGCGCGACCGTTGTGCAGCCGTTCGTCGACGGGTATCGAGACGGCCTGACTCCCAACCCGTGCATGCGCTGCAACGGTGTCTTCCGCTTCGACGCGCTCGTCGAGTTCGCCGGCCGCGCAGGCGCCGACGTCCTGTGGACCGGCCACTATGCACGGATCGTCGAGCGGGACGGCCTGCGCCTGATTGCCCGCGGCAGCGACCCGGCCAAGGACCAGTCCTACATGCTCGCCACCGTCGACCCGGAGTTGCTCGACCGGGTCGCGTTCCCGCTCGGAGCGCAGGGAAAGCGGAGCACACGCGACGAGGCCGCGGCCGCCGGTCTCGCAGTCGCCGAGCGTGCCGAGAGCCAGGAGGCGTGCTTCCTCGCAGGAGGCGACTACCGCACCTTCCTCGAGCGGCAGGGCCTCGCCCGCAAGGCCGGCCCGATCGTCGATGAGCACGGTGTCGAGCTCGGCCGGCACGACGGCGTCTGGCGCTTCACGCCGGGGCAGCGGCGCGGAATCGGCCTCGCATCACGCGAGCCGCTGCACGTGCTGCGCGGTGATGCCGCCACGAACACGCTGACCGTCGGGCCCCGGAGCGCGCTCGATGTGCGCGAGATCGCCGTACGTGGCCGCCTTTACCTACCGGTCGAGCGGGCCGAGGCAAAGCTTCGCTACCGGTCCGACGCCGTTCCCGCGCTCGGTCGAGGTCACGGCGGACGGATTCCATCTCCTCCTCGACGAGCCTGCCGGTGCCGTTGCGCCGGGTCAGGTGGCCGTGCTCTACGACGACGACGCGATCGTGGGAGCAGGCGTCATCATCGGCGCAACCGGGTAGGATCACCGCGATGACACAGCTCGCATTCACTGCCGGCGACGCCGCCTACTGGGGGCTCGCGGTCTTCCTCGTCGCCATCGGGCTCGCCTCGGCGTTCATGCTCTTCCGCCTGGGGCAGACGTTCGAGCGGCTTTCGTCGTTCATCAGGGGAACCGAGCGCGACCTTCTGCCCGTGATCGTGAAGACCGGCGGCACCGTCGATCGCGTCAACTACGAGCTCGACAAGCTCGACACCGTCACCGACAGCGCCGTCTCGATGGCCGACAGCGCCGACACCGCGGTGCGCGCGGTCTCGACTGCAATCGCTACCCCGGTCGAGAAGGTCTCCGGGCTCGCCGCCGGGATCGCTCACGGGTTCTCCCAGTTCCGCAAGTCGAAGGACTTCGGCGAGGCGAAGACGGCGGCGCAGGATGCGGCGCGCCAGCGTGAGGCCGACCTGCACGACGATCTCCGGAAGGCGGGTCGCACGCCGATGGAGACCGAACGCCCGGCCGCACAGCCATTCCCCGATCCGGAGCCGAAGCCCGATCCGTGGCCTCGTCCCAAGCCCGTGGCGAAGCCCGACCCGCGCCCGTGCCGCCGGACGAACCGCCAACGGCTGCCTGAGCACGCGTCTGACCCCCGGTACGATCGCCTGATGCGTACGGTCGCCGAGCTCCGCGAGGGCTTTCTCTCGTTCTTCGAGGGCAATGCTCACATGCGCTTTCCCTCGTGGTCGCTGATTCCGCCCCCGGAGGATCCGTCGACGCTGTTCATCGTGGCGGGGATGCAGCCGCTGAAGCCGTACTTCTCCGGCCAGAAGGAGCCACCGCGCACCGCGCTTCACGACGGTGCAGAAGGTCCTCCGCGCCGGCGGCAAGGACAGCGACCTCGAGGAGGTCGGGCTGACCGCCCGGCACGCCTCGATGTTCGAGATGCTCGGCAACTTCTCGTTCGGCGACTACTTCAAGGACGGCGCGATCGACTTCGCCTGGGAGTTCGTCACCGAGCACATGGGGCTCGACCCCGACCGGATCTGGCCGACCGTGTTCGCCGGCGACCCCGAGCTCGGCCTCGGCGAGGACGACGACGCGGTGCGCGGCTGGTTGCGCAAGGGCGTTCCGCGCGAGCGAATCACCGGCCTCCCGCGCTCGGAGAACTTCTGGGGCCCGGCCGGCGCCACCGGCCCGTGCGGCCCCTGCTCGGAGCTCAACTACGACCGCGGCGAGGAGCACGGCTGCGGCGAGCCGGACTGCGCGCCGGGCTGCGATCGCTGCGAGCGGTTCCTCGAGTTCTGGAACCTCGTCTTCATGGAGTACGACCTCGATGCCGAGGGCAAGCTGACGCCGCTCCCGAGCCAGAACGTCGACACGGGCCTCGGGCTCGAGCGTGGCGCCATGCTGCTGCAGGACGCCGACTCGATCTTCGACACGGACGGGTTCAGGCTGATCATGGACTGGATCGAGGCGGAGTCGGGGGTCGGCTACGGCTCCACGCCGGCCGCGACCAAGGCGCATCGCGTGCTGAGCGACCACGGCCGCGGGATGACGTTCCTGATCGCCGAGGGTGTCGTGCCCTCCAACGAGGGCCGTGGCTACATCCTCCGCCGGCTGATTCGGCGAGCGGTCGTGCAGGCCCGGCGGATCGGCCTCGACGGCGTCTACCGGCTCCCCGCCATCGTCGTCGGGCAGGTCGGGCCGTGGTACCCCGAGGTGGTCGAGCACGCCGAGCTGATCGAGTCGGTCGTGAAGGCCGAGGAGGAGCGCTTTCGCGAGACGCTCGAGCGCGGCCTCAGGGTGTTCGAGGAGCTCTCCGGCCAGGACTCGATCTCGGGCGAGGACGCATTCACGCTCGCGGCGACGTACGGCTTCCCGCTCGAGCTCACGATCGAGCTCGCCGAGGAACGGGGCCAGCCGGTCGACGTCGACGACTACCGCGTTCGGATGGGAGAGCACCGCGAGATCTCGCGGGCCGGCGGCGAGTCCGACACCCAGCGTGCGGCCGACTTCGCGCGCGAGGCCGACCCGACGACGTTCGTGGGATACCACAAGACAGACGTGCTCACCGAGCTCCACGCGTACGAGGATCTCGGCGACGGCACCTTCCTCGCGAAGCTGCGCGAGTCGCCGTTCTACCCCTCTGGCGGCGGCCAGGTCTCCGATCAGGGCGTGATCGAGCTCGACGGTGATGAAACGACGCGCGCGGAGCTCGTGCAGGCGCACCGCGTCGGCGACGACCAGGTGCTCGTCTTCCGCGGCGCCGGCTTCGCGGCCGGCAGCCGGGTGCGGGCGGTCGTGCCCTGGAGCGTGCGCTTCCCGACGATGGCCAACCACACCGCCACGCACCTCCTGCAGGAGGCGCTGCGCGAGGTGCTCGGCGACCACGTCAAGCAGGCAGGCTCGGCCGTGCGTCCCGACAAGCTTCGCTTCGACTTCACGCACACCAAGCAGCTCAGCGCCGACGAGCGCGAGCAGGTCGAGGAGCGCGTGAACCGCGCCATCTTCGAGAACCATCCGCTGCACATCTTCGAGACCCCGATCGACGAGGCTCGCAAGCTCGGCGCGATGATGCTCTTCGGCGAGAAGTACGGCGATATCGTCCGCGTCGTCGAGATCGACGGCGTCTCGCGTGAGCTCTGCGGCGGCACGCACGTCCGCTCGACGGCCGAGATCGGATCGTTCGCGATCCTCTCCGAGGGCTCCGTCGGATCGGGCGCGCGCCGGATCGAGGCCGTCACCTCGGGCGAGGCGTGGGCGCTCCTGCACGGACGCTCGCGCGAGCTCGACGCGGTGCGGGCCGAGCTGGAGGACGTTCGCAAGGAGCTGAAGCGCAAGCCGGCGCAGAGTGCGGGCGGGGGAGAGGTGGAGGCCGTCGTGCGGGCCGAGAACGGGTTCAACCTCATCGTTCAGTCGGTCGAAGGGCTCGACGGGGACGCGCTGCTCGACCTCTCCGACCGCTTCAAGCAGCGCCATGCGCCGGCCGCGGTCGTGCTCGGCGGCGTCGACGACGGGAAGGTCACGCTGATCGCGAACTTCGACGACGCGCGTCGCCGAGCGCATCAGCGCCTCCGACGTCGTCAAGGGCGCCGCGGCGCTCGTGGGCGGCGGTGGCGGCGGCCGTCGGACGATGGCGCGCGCCGGAGGCAAGGACCCGGAGAAGCTGCCCGAGGCGCTCGCCGAGGCGGAACGCCTGATCCTGGGAGCCATCTGACCATGACCCGCTACCTGCCATTCGTCGTTCTCGTCGGGGTGCTCGCTGCGATCGCCGCCCTCACTCCCGCAGACCGCAAGCGCGATCCGCAAGGTTCAGTAGGAGTGCGCGTCCTCGCGCTCGACTACGGCGCCGCGCGGACCGGCGTCGCCGTCTCCGACGCGAGCGGCACCCTGGCGCGCCCTGTCTGCGTCGTTCGGAAGGCCGCGACGGAGGCCGGCCTCGCGGAGGTCGCGCGGCTCGTCAGCGAGCACGAGGCGGAGCGCGTCGTCGTCGGCCTGCCGCTCACCCTGCGCGGCGAGCACGGCAAGCAGGCCGACGAGACCCAGCTGTTCGTCACCGCCCTTCGTGCAGTCGTGACGGTGCCCGTGGAAACAGCCGACGAGCGCTTCACGACCGCGCTCGCGCAGCAAACCGGGGGCAAGGCGCCCGAAGACGCCGTCGCGGCGGCGCACCTGCTCCAGAGCTGGCTCGATCGCGAGAGCCGGACGTGAGGCGCGTCGCTCTCGCGGCGGCCGCCGCATGCCTGCTTCTCGTCGCCGGCTGTGGCAAGAGCGAGGAGGCGACCCCGCCCGCGACGACCACCGCGCCCCCGATCGCGAACCTGAGCATCATCTTTCCCGAGGGGTTGAACGTGAGTGAGATGGGCGAGCGCGTCGCCGCCGTGCGGAAGATCGCGATCGCGAAGCGGGGGGTGACGCCGAAGCTGACGCGGGCGCGGTACCTCGCCGCGGTCTCTCGCGCGCGGCCCCCGAAGGCGTTTCTCGCCGACTGGAAACGCGGCTCGATGGAGGGCTTCCTCTTCCCGGCGCTCTACGAGTTCACGCAGTACACGGACGGAGGCGAGCTCGTCGCCGACCAGCTGGCGGCGTTCAAGCGAAACTTCGCGCACGTCAACCTCGCGCACGCGCGCTCGAAGAACCTGACGCCGTACGACGTGCTCAAGATCGCCTCGATGATCGAGAAGGAGACGGCCGCGCCGAGCGAGCGCAAGCTCGTGGCAGCGGTGATCTACAACCGCCTCCATCAGAAGATGCCGCTCGGCATCGACGCGACGATCCGCTACGGCCTGAAGATCCCGCGCGAACAAGTCGCTCACGAAGGCGGCGATCGCAAGCGACAACCCCTACAACAGCCGGCGGTTCCCGGGCCTCCCGCCGACGCCGATCGCGAACCCGGGGCTCGCCTCGATCAAGGCCGCAGCCCACCCGGCTCCCGTCGACTACCTCTACTACGTCCGCATCCCCGGCACGAAGCGGCACTTCTTCACCGCCAGCGAGAGCGAGTTCCTCCGCAAGGTGTGCGAGTTCGGCTACGCCTGTTCGTAGGGGCGGGACCGGTCCCGCGCCACCGCCCCTACACTCACCCGATGATCGAGATCCGTGGCACGACGACCCTCACGGGCCTCCTCGGCTGGCCGGTGTCGCATTCGTTGTCGCCGCCGATGCAGAACGCGGGGTTTGCCGCGCTCGGCCTCGACTGGGCCTACGTGCCGCTGCCGACGCCGCCGGAGTCGCTCGCCGCCGCGGTCCGCGGTCTCCAGGCGCTCGGATTCGCGGGCGCGAACGTGACCATTCCTCACAAGCAGGCCGTGATCCCGCTCTGCGACGAGCTCGACGAGATCGCGCGGGCGGCGGGATCGGTCAACACGCTCGTTTTCGACGGCGACCGGATCCTCGGCTCGTCGACGGACGGCGATGCCGTCACGGCCCAGATCGATCGCCAAGGGCCGGCGCGTGCTCGTGCTCGGTGCGGGCGGGAGCGCGCTGGCCGTTGTGGAGGCGCTCGGCCGTGCCGGGGCAGAGGTGACGGTGGCGAGCCGCCGCGAGCCCGGCTGGCCGCCCTCCGCCGAGGGGTACGACATCCTCGTCAACGCGACCCCGGTGAAGGAGGAGCTGATCGTCGCACCGCACCAGGGGATGGAGGTCGTCGATCTCGCGTATCTGCCCGACGGCCGCGATACGGCGCTGCTCGCCGCCGCCAGAGGCGCGGGTTGCGATGTCGTCGTCGACGGGCTCGACGTGCTCCTCTTCCAGGGTGCTGCCTCGTTCGAGCGCTGGACGGGGCTCCCGGCGCCGCTCGTCGCGATGCGCGATGCCCTCCGCGGCGCCTGATCGGTACGAGATGTCGAGCCCGCCGACCACTCCCTATCCACCGGATCCGGACGAGGACGCGCCGGCGCCGGTCGACCTCGGTGACCTCGTCGACGTCGTGGCGGCTGACCTCGACTGGGCGGGACAACGCGCGCCGGGTCTCTCGGCTCGCCGGGTCGAGCTGCGGCGCTGCCGGCTGACCGGGGCGGAGCTTGCCGAGGCGACGCTGTCCGACGTCGTATTCGACGAATGCCGCATCGATCTCGCCGGGCTCCGCCACGCAAAGCTCGAGCGCGTCGTGTTCCGGGACTGCAAGATGGATGGCTGCGATCTCTACGGCGCGAAGCTCAAGGACGTCGTCCTCGAGCGGTGCACGTTGCGTGAGGCGACGCTCGCGGCAGCGACCTTGCAGCACGTCGAGCTTCGCGGCTGCGATCTCGCCGGCATTGTCGGAGCCGAGGCCCTGCGCGGCGCCAGGATGCCGTGGAACGACGTGATCGAGAACGTCGCGCTCCTGGCATCGGTCGTCGGGATCGAGATCGTGGAGTAGCGTGAGCCCGTGTTCACGCGCTCGGCAGACTTCTACGACGCCGTCTATTCCTTCAAGGACTATCCCGCCGAGGTTGCACGGGTTCAGGCGCTGATCGAGGAGCGCACGCCGGCCGCAGCCTCGCTCCTCGATGTCGCCTGCGGCACCGGCAAGCACCTCGAGCTGCTCGGGACCCGGTACGAGGTTGCGGGGATCGACCTCAATGCGGACCTGATCGAGATTGCGCGGGAGCGGCTTCCCGATGTCCGCCTCGAGGTCGCCGACATGACGGCGTTCGACCTCGGCCGGCGCTTCGACGTGGTCACCTGCCTCTTCAGCTCGATCGGCTACGTCGGCACGGTGGAACGACTCGACCGAGGCCATCGCGACGATGGCCGCGCATCTCGAGCCCGGCGGAACCCTGATCCTCGAGCCGTGGCTCTACCCCGACGACTGGATCGCCGACCGTCCCCACCTGCTCTCGGTCGACGAGCCCGAGCTGAAGATCGCGCGGATGACGATCTCCGGCCGCGAGGGCAGGCTCGCGATCATGAGCTTCGAGTATCTGATCGGGACGCCCGCGGGGATCGAGTCGTTCTCGGAGCGCCACGAGGCGGCGCTCTTCACGGATGAGGAGTATCGCGCTGCCTTCGTCGCCGCCGGGCTTGTCGTCGAGCACGATCCGGAAGGCCTGATCGGTCGCGGCTTGTATATCGGACGGCCCGCGATTGCGGGCTGACTCTCAACCAGTCGCGATCGGCCGGCCGACGACGAGCGCCTCACGCAGCTCGGGCTCGAGCGCCAGGTAGCTCGCGTCGGGGAGCACGCCGAGGGCGTCGAGCGTCTTCGAGAAGAAGCATCGCGCCGACGCGGCGAGGATCACGTCCATGATGTCGGTCTCCGAGAGCCCGAGCTCGCGGAGTCGCTGAAGGTCGCCGTCAGTGATCGCCGTCGCGTCGTCGACGACGAGCTCGGCGAGATCCATCACGGCCACGTCGATCTCGTCGAGCCCTGCCGTTCTGTGATCGAGCGCGATCTCGAGCACGGGCTCGCCGAAGCTCTCGATCAGGACCGACCCGTGCGCGAGGCAGCAGTAGCTCGACCGCAGCCGTCGCGCGGCCGCGAGCGTGGCGAGCTCGTAGCGACGCAGGTCCATCCCGGCCTTGATCGCACCGTTCAGCTGCTGCCAGGCGGCGAAGACCTCCGGCCGCTCGGCGAACGCTCGCTCGAAGTTCGTGGCCACCTCTGAAGTGTGGCGCTTGCGGCGGCCGTTGTCCAACGGTGCCCGTCCGGCCGCGCCCGTCGGCGCGCGACGAGTCTGCGCGCCCCTCTGTTTCCCCGCTCGCATCGGCCCGCCCCGAAGTGGCGGGCCGTTCCAGGCCACCGTCTAGTCTTGCGGCGTGGCACTCGGCCTCGTCACCGCAGGTGAGTCGCACGGCCCCGCACTCGTCGCGGTCCTCACCGGGCTGCCCGCGGGGCTCCGCCTCGACCGCGACGCGATCAACGCCGACCTCCGCCGCCGCCAGCTCGGCTACGGCCGCAGCCCCCGTCAGCAGCTCGAGACCGACATGGTCGAGGTGCTCTCCGGGCTGCGGCAGGCGCACACGCTCGGGACGCCGCTGACGCTCGTCGTCCGCAATCTCGACCACAAGAACTGGACGTGGGGGATGAGCCCGTGGGAGCCCGAGGGCGAGCCGCAAGGCAAGGGTGTGAAGCCGGTGACGCTGCCGCGGCCCGGCCATGCGGATCTCGCCGGCGTGCTCAAGTACGGGCACGACGACGTGCGCAACGCGCTCGAGCGCGCGAGCGCCCGTCACACGGCGACGCACGTCGCGGCGGGCGCGGTCGCGAAGGCGCTGCTCGCAACGATCGGGATCTCGGTCGCTGGCCGGCCGCTCGAGGTGGGTGGCGCGCGCGGTGACGACGGCATGCGCGAGGCGACGGACGCGGCTCGCAAGGACCGCGACACGCTCGGCGGCATCGTGGAGGTCGTCGCCGAGGGCCTGCCACCGGGGCTCGGCTCCTACGCGGAAAAGTCCGACCGCCTCGACGCGCGGCTCGCGTTCGCGCTGATGGGGATTCAGGCGGTCAAGGGAGTCGAGGTTGGCGACGGCTTCGCGCTCGCGCGCGTGCGCGGCTCGGAGGCGCACGACGAGATCGACCCCGGTCTCGTGCGGCGCACGAACCACGCCGGCGGGCTCGAGGCGGGCATCTCGAACGGAGAGCCGCTCATCGTGCGGGCAGCGATGAAGCCTCTGCCGACGCTGATGAAGCCGCTCGACTCCGTCGATCTCGACACCGGCGAAGCGGCGCAGGCCCTGGTCGAACGCTCCGACGTGCAGGCGGTGGAAGCGCTCGCCGTCGTCGCCGAGGCCGCCGTTGCCTGGGAGATCGCCTGCAGTGCGAAGGACAAGTTCGGCGGCGACGCGATCGCCGACTTCGTCGGTGCGCATCGCGCCTACGTCGAGCGCATCCGATGGCCGCGAACAGCCTGAACCGCCATCTCGCGCTCGCCGGCTTCATGGGCGCGGGAAAGACGACGATGGGGCGCGAGGTCGCGCGCCGGCTCGGCCGGCCGTTCATCGACCTCGACAAGGAGATCGAGCGCCGGGCGGGCGCGACGGTCGAGGAGCTGTTCGCGCGGGACGGCGAAACGGGTTTCAGGATCGCGGAGGAGGCGGTCGCCGTCTCGGCGCTCGAGTCGCCGGAGCCGGCGGTGATCGCCCTCGGCGGCGGCGCCGTGGTCTCGGCCACGACGCGCCTGGCGCTCTCGCGGCGCGCGTTCACGGTGCTGCTCGAGGTCGACCCTGCGACCGCGTGGCAGCGGGCGAGCCAGAGCGGGCGGCCACTCGCGATCGACGAGGAGGCCTTCCACGCGCTCTACCTGCGCGCGGCTGCCGCTCTACGAGGAAGTCGCCGACGCCCACGCCCACGACGCCGAGGGGGTCGTGCTCGCCGCTGCCGGGATCGACGTCAGGATCGGCGCCCTCGAGCTGCTCGAGGAGCTCGTGCCCGGCAATGGCGCCGTCGAGATCGTCGCCGACGCGAACGTCGCCGGGATCCACGGCGTCGCTGCCCAGCTCGCGCTCGGCGACCGGGATACGGCGTGCCACGAGGTGCCGCCCGGCGAGCCCGCGAAGGCGATCGCGGTGCTCGAGCGGCTCTGGCGCGCTCTGCGGATCGGCAGGGACGGCACGATCGTCGGCCTCGGCGGCGGCTGCACCACCGACCTCGCCGGGTTCGCTGCAGCGACCTACATGCGCGGCGTTGCCTGGGTGGCCGTGCCGACGACGCTCGTCGGCCAGGTCGATGCGGCGATCGGCGGCAAGACTGCCGTCGACCTGCCCGGAGGCAAGAACCTCGTGGGCGCCTTCCACTGGCCCACCCGGGTCGTGATCGATCCGGGAACGCTCGAGACGCTCCCCGAGCAGGAGCTCCGGAACGGGATGGCGGAGGTCGTGAAGACGGGCCTGCTGATGGGAAGCCCGGTCTGGGAGCAGCCGCTCGCCGAGCTCGTGCGGCGCTGCGCGGCGTTCAAGGCAGGCGGTTTGCATCGCTGATCCCCATGACCATGGCCCGCGCAACCAGCTCAACCTCGGTCACACGTTCGGCCACGCCCTCGAGGCCGCGGCCGGCTACGACCTCCCGCACGGGCAGGCCGTCGCGCTCGGAATGGTCGCGGCGCTGCAGCTCTCGGGCAACGACGAGGCCCTGGCGGCCGTGCGCGAGCAGCTCGACCCGAAGCCCGTGAAGCGTCGACCGCGACGCCGCCTGGGCGGCGCTCGCGCGCGACAAGAAGACCGTCGGCGGGGCGCCGCGGCTCGTGCTGCTCGAGCGCACGGGCGAGCCGACGTGGGGCAACGAGCTCCCGGCCGCCGACATCAGGGCGGCGCTCGACAGCCTGATCTCCGACGTAGAGTCGCTCGATGCGCATCGACGTCCTCAACGGAGTCAACCTCAACCTGCTCGGGCGGCGCGACCAGGCGATCTACGGCGACCAGTCGATCCAGGACCTGGAGACGCAGATCTACGCGTGGGCGCGCGAGCTCGACCTGCAGGTGCGGTGCCGGCAGACGAACAACGAGGGCGAGTACGTCGGCTTCCTCCACCAGGCGCTCGGCACCGCCGACGGGCTCGATCGTCAACCCCGGCGCCTGGACCCACTACTCGTGGGCGATCCACGATGCGCTCGAGCCGTTCGAGGTACCGTTCGTCGAAGTGCATCTCTCGAACGTCGACGAGCGCGAGGAATGGCGCCGGCACTCGGTGCTGACGGGGCTCGGCGGCATGCGGATCGTCGGCAAGGGCTTCGACGGCTATCGCGAGGCGCTCGATCTCCTGAACCGAGAGGCGTAAATGAGCCGCCTCGAACGCCTCGCAGCGCGGCCTGCCGAGCCGCTTCTCGTCACCAACGGCGTCAACGTCCGCTACCTGACCGGGTTCGAGAGCTCCAACTGCGCGCTGCTCGTCGAGCCGCGAGCGGCACGACGACGCTCTACACGGATTTCCGCTACCTCGAGGCAGCGCAGCGCGGTCGCAGAGGTCGAGGTCGTCCAGACGCGCCGCGACGTCGCAGGGCAGTCTCGCGAGCGCTGCTCAGCGGGCGACGGGTCGGGTTCGAGGCGTCGACGATCTCGTTTGCGCAATGGGAGACGATCGGGGCTCGACGGCGTCGAGCTGGTTCCGACGCGCGGGCTCGTCGAGGCCCTGCGCGCGATCAAGGACGAGGACGAGCTGGCCGCGATCCGGCGTGCGGCGGCGATCTCCGATCGCCGTCTACGAGGCGCTCGCGCAAGGAGCGGTTCGTCGGGCGCGCCGAGGCGGACGTCGCCTGGTGGATCGAGCGCACCTTCCGCGAGCACGGGGCGGAGGCGCTCGCCTTCGGGTCGATCGTCGCCTCGGGCGAGAACGGCGCCCGGCCGCATGCCGGCGCAGGCGCGACGATCATCGCCGAGGGGACGCTCGTCACCGTCGACATGGGTTGCGTCGTCGACGGCTACTGCTCCGACTGCACGCGGACGTTCGCGACCGGCGAGCTTCCGGCGCAGCTCGCCGAGGTGTACGAGCTCGTCAGCAAGGCCCAGCTGGACGGCCTCGCGGCCGTGCGCGCGGGTGCGTCGGGCGTCGAGGTCGACGCGGCATCGCGGACCGCGATCGCCGACGGCCGGCCTTGCCGACGCATACGGCCACGGGCTCGGCCACGGCCTCGGGCTCGAGGTCCACGAGGCGCCGACGCTCCGGCCCGAGTCGACCTCCGTGCTCGCGGTCGACAACGTCGTCACCGTCGAGCCGGGCCTCTACCTCCCGGGCGTCGGCGGCTGCCGGATCGAGGATCTCGTCGCGGTCACGACGGACGGCTGCGAGATCATGACGCACTTCACGAAGGACCTGCTCGTCGTCTCCTAGGCCTGCTGGCGGGCGGGCGGCTCGCGCCGAGGAATGCCGCCAGCGACGTCGAGCGCCTCGTCGAGGCGGACGGTGTCGCCCCAGGCGCCGAGGAGCCGCATCGTGTTGGTCTTGCGGTCGAGGACCGGCTCGGCGCGGCCGGCGATTCGCTCGCCGTCGAGGAGCGGGAGCACGTAGTAGCCGTACTCGCGCTTCGCGGGCGTGACGTACATCTCGAGCCGGTAGTGGAAGTCGAACAGCATCTCGGCCCGGTCGCGGTCGTGGATCAGGCGGTCGAACGGCGAGAGCAACGTGACCCGGTCCGGCGACGGGGCTGTCGTCGGCATCGGGATGCGCGAGCAGCCGCCCCTTCTCGAGCCGCACCCCGAGCGCACGGAAGCGCTGCTCGTCGAGCAGCGCGATTGCCCGGGCGAGCGTGAGCGCCTCGGTCGGCGGATACCAGCGCTCGGCGAGATCCCAGAGCCGCTGCTTGCCTCGACGGCCCGCGATTGCGACCTCGCCGCGCAGGTGGAGCACCGTCAGCATCAGCGCCACGCGCCGCGAGCCGTACCAGCGGTGGTCTCGCGGCTCCCCGGCCGCCTTGTCCTCGAGCTCGCGTGAGAGCAGAGGGCCGCGCTTCTCGAGCTCGCGGAGGACGTAGCGGCGGAACGGGCTTGTTCGCGGCAATGAACTCGTGTCCCCAGCGCTCGTGCGCGTAGTGGGTGGACGTGCGCCAACGGCGCATCAGGCCGCGCACCATCGGCAGCGACTCGATCGGCCAGACGAAGGCGTTCCACTCGAAGAGCGCGCGCTCCTCCCAGAGCAGCCGGTCGAGCTCGGTGCGGTCGAAGCTGCCGAGGCGGCTCCAGAGGACGAGCTCCTGCGGCGTTGCGACCGTCGCGATCGGATCGAGCTGGAGGAAGCCGAGGCGCTGTACCGTCTCGCGTACGCCGCCGGCCGAGCCGTCGAGCGCCTGGGCGTGAATTGCGATCCTGCGTGCGGCCTCGACGTCGACCTCGTTGCTCCGCGGCGTTCGCATTGCGCCATTCAACCACGCCGCAAACAGCTACCCTCCCGCGCGCCGATGGCCGACATCGTCTCCACGAACCAGTTCAAGACCGGAATGCACATCGAGCACCGCGGCTCGATGTGGCGGATCATCGACTTCCAGCACGTGAAGCCGGGCAAGGGCGGCGCGTTCGTGCGGACGAAGCTGAAGAACCTCGAGTCGGGCGCCGTCGTCGAAGACACGTTCCGCGCCGGCGAGAAGTTCGCCCGCGTGCACACGGAGACGAAGAACGTCCAGTTCCTCTACGACGACGGCAACGAGGCGCACTTCATGGACGAGCAGTCCTACGAGCAGTTCGCGCTTCCCCGCGCCGAGGTCGCCGACGAGCTCGACTACATCCTCCCGTCCTCGACGGTGCAGATCCTCGCCGTCAACGGCAAGCCGTCGGGTCTCCAGCTGCCCTCGTCGGTCGAGCTGGCCGTGACCGAGACCGAGCCGGGCGTGAAGGGTGACACGGTCTCCAACGTGACGAAGCCCGCCACGCTCGAGACGGGTGCGGTCGTCGCGGTGCCGCTGTTCGTCAACGTCGGCGACCGGATCAAGGTCGACCCACGCGAAGCCCGCTACATCTCACGCGCGTAGCCGGCAACGGCCGCCGACGCCTGGCTTCAGCCTGGCGTGGAGCGTCCGGTGCGACCAACGCGCCTCGGCAACGCTAAGGTCCAGCTCCGAAGCATGCCCCAGATCGTCGACACCACTATCCGCCTGCTCTCGCAGGATCCACTCGCCGGCAAGCTGCCCACGGGCGAGGTGCTGCGCATCGCCGAGATCCTCGACACGGCAGGCTTCTCGTACCTCGAGGTATCTGGTGGCGGCGTCTTCGATGCGGCCGTTCGGCGCGCTGTCGAGAGCCCGTGGGAGCGGATTCGCGCCATCGACGCGCGTACGACGACGCCGCTCGGTCTCGCCCTCCGCGGTCGGTTTCTCGTCGGATCGCGCCCAGTCTCCGCCGACATCGTGCGCCGCTTCGTCTCGTGCGCTGCCGACAACGGCATCGACGTCTTCCGGCTCCACGATCCGCTCAATGACGTCTCGAACCTGATCGAGGCCGGCGAGGCGATCGTCGCCGCGGGCAAGGAGTTCCACGTCGGGCTCGTCTACAGCGCCGGCCGCACCGGCGAGATCGATGCGCTCGTCGAGCGGGCGAAGCAGATACCGGCGCTCGGAGCGACCCGCGTGATCGTCAACGATCCGACCGACGCGCTGCTCCCGCATTTGACCGAGGAGCTCGTGGAGCGCATCGGGCAGGAGACGGGCCTTCCGGTCGGTCTCTTCGTCCAGGGCGCGGCGGGCACGGGCCTCCTCAACGCCGTCGTCGCGACGCGCGTGGGCGCGGATCTGATCGCGACCGCCGTGTACCCGCTGGCGCTGACCCTGCATCGGGTCTCGGGCGAGTCTCTGGTCGAGGCGCTTCACGGGCTCGGCCGCGAGACTGGCGTGGACACCGCGCCGCTCTGGGAGGCGTCAGATCTGGTCGACGAGCACATCGGCGACGAGCCCGTCGCACCCGTCGCCCCGCGCATCGCGGTGCGCGCCGCCGAGTACGACCTCCCCGCCGGGCTCGTTGCCGCGCTCGACGTCCATCTCCGCGCGCACGCCGCCGGTGACCGCCTGCTCGACACGCTGACAGAGGTCGTGCGGATCCGGGCCGAGTCCGGCTGGCCGCCGCTCGCGTCGCCGATCGGGCAGATCCTGGCGTCGCAGGCGCTGCTCAACATCCTCTCGGCCCGGCGCTACGGCACCGTTCTCGACGAGTTCCGCATGCTCGTGGAGGGCGCTTACGGGGTCACGCCCGCTCCGATCGAGGAGTCCGTCTCGCGTGCAGTCGCGCTCGTCTCGGGCAGTGGCGGCGGCCTCGACGAGGATCCGCCGAGTGCCGAGGACGTGCGTGAGGCCGCCGAGGGGCTCGCCGCGAGCGAGGAGGACCTCGTGCTGCTCGCGATGTTCGGTCGCGAGGCCGAGACTCTGCTGCAGTCGATCCGCCAGCGCCACTCGCGCGAGACGTCGTTGCTTCTCGGCGATGTCGATGCGACCCGCGCCGAGCGGATTCGGGAGCTCGTCAAGATCGTGCAGGACACGGGTGTGGGCGAGATCGAGATCGAGGACGACGGCATGCGCGTGTCCGTGCGGCGCGCCGACGAGGTGGGCGTGATCGCCGCGCCGCTCGCCGCGCTGCCGGAGGGAGCCGAGGTGGATCCCGGACCAGGCCCGAGCCGGTCGACCACGAGGGTCGAGTCGCCCATGGTCGGCGTCTTCTACCGCTCGTCGTCGCCCGGAGCACCCGCGTTCGTCGAGGTCGGCGACGTCGTCACGGTGGGCCAGACGTTGTGCCTGCTCGAGGCGATGAAGCTCTTCAACGAGCTCAAGGCCGAGCAGGAGGGCCGCGTCAAGGCGATCCATGTCGAGAGCGGCCAGCCCGTCGAGTTCGGCCAGCTCCTCTTCGAGCTCGAGCCGGCCGACACCCAGCCCGTCGTCTAGCGGGGCTTGCTGCAACGTGAGACCCGAACCGATCGTTGCAGCGAGCCCCGCTCGATGCTTGCTGCTCAACCGGCCCCGCCTCGCGGACGGAACCTGTCGGGCGCAACCTTGTCGTAGGGGCCGGTAGATGTTCAGTCGAGTCCTCGTCGCGAACCGGGGTGAGATCGCGGTCCGCGTGATCCGTGCGCTGCACGAGCTCGGGATCGAGGCGGTGGCGGTGTACTCGACAGCCGAGCGTGAGGCGATGCACGTCCAGATGGCCGATCGCGCCGTTTGCATCGGCCCGCCCTCTGCGACGGACAGCTACCTGCGCATCCCGAACGTGATCGCGGCGGCGGAGACGACGGGCTGCGAGGCCGTCCATCCCGGCTTCGGATTCCTCTCCGAGAACCCCGCCTTCGTGCGGGCGTGCGTGGAGAGCGATCTCGTCTTCATCGGGCCGCCGGCCGAGGTGATGGAGAAGACCGGCGACAAGGCGCGCGCGAAGGCGGAGATGCGCGCCGCGGGGGTCCCGCTCGTGCCGGGCACCGAGGGCGTCGCGAGCCTCGCCGAGATCCGTATTGCGGCTGCCGAGCTCGGCTTTCCTGTGCTCCTCAAGGCCACTTCGGGAGGCGGCGGCAAGGGGATGCGCGTCGTCTCCGCGCCCGACGAGCTCGAGGCCGCGTACGGGGCTGCGAGCGCGGAGGCCGAGGCGGCGTTCGGCGACGGCTCGCTCTATCTCGAGCGGGCGCTCGTCCCGGCGCGCCACGTCGAGATCCAGGTGCTCTGCGACGGCCAGGGCGGCGTCCTCACGCTCGGCGAGCGCGAATGCTCGATCCAGCGGCGCCATCAGAAGCTCGTCGAGGAGTCCCCGTCGCTCGCGCTCACGCCCGAGAGTCGCGAGGCGATGGAGGCCTCGGTCGAGCGCGCCTGTCGCCAGCTCGGGTACGTCAACGCCGGCACCTTCGAGTTCCTGCTCGGGCCGGACGGCGAGCCGTCGTTCATCGAGGTCAACTGCCGCCTGCAGGTCGAGCATCCGGTGACGGAGATGATCACGGGCATCGACATCGTCCGCGAGCAGCTCCGGATTGCGGCGGGCGAGCGCCTGACGTTGACCGGACGCGCTCCGCGCTCCGGCCACGCGATCGAGGTGAGGATCAACGCCGAGGACCCGCGCCGCGACTTCGCCCCAGCCGCCGGGACGATCACCCGCTTCCGGCCGCCGCTCGGCCCCGGCGTCCGGGTCGACACCGCGGTGATCGAGGGTGCCGCGATCCCGCCCTACTACGACTCCATGATCGCGAAGGTCATCGTGCACGACGACGACCGCGACGCCGCGATCGCACGCGCGATCCGGGCGCTCGGTGAGCTCGAGGTGGAGGGGATCCCGACGACGCGAGATGTCGCCCTCGACATCCTCCGCTCGCGGGAGTTCAGAGGAGGCGACTACTCGACCAGCTACCTTGCCGAGATGGAAGGCCGCCTGCCATCGATGTCCGCGGAGGTCGCGTGACCGTCGCGAAGATCGGTCGGCGCCAGTCGCGGCGCACGGCGCTGTTCCTCCTCTATCAGTGGGACCTGACCGGCCAGCCGCTGGCGTCGCTCTACGACGGCACCCCGGACGATTTCGCGCTCCAGCTCGCCGAGGCAATCGCCGAGCGTGCGCCTGCGCTCGACGAGACGATCACCGCCGCCTCGGACGCCTGGAGCGCCGACCGGCTCGGTACGCTCGAGCGCAACGTCCTGCGCATCGGGGTGTACGAGCTCGAGGAGGGAACGGTGCCCGCCGAGGTGGCGATCAACGAAGCGGTCGTGCTGGCCAAGCGGTACGCAACCGAGGACGCGGCGCGCCTCGTCAACGGGATTCTCGGCCGCGTCGACCGGGAGACGGCCGCATGAGCGCCAACGAGAGCCTCGGACGTGCACAGGAGCTCGCCGAGCGCCTGCGGGCCAAGCTCGACGCCCTCGAGCGCCTTGCCGAGGCCGGTGACGTCGACGCCGCGGTCGACGACCTGGCCGAGATCGCCGAGCTCGCCAAGCAGATCGAGGCCGAGGTGCAGCGGGCACGCGCGAGCGCGGATGCGGGCGCCTGACGCACTCCTTCGGCTCGCGGAGGACTATCTCGCCGGTCTCGATCTCGCGCCCGACCTCGGGGCGCAGCAGGAATCGATGCGCTACGCCCTCGCGGGAGGGAAGCGGATCCGCGCCGTCATCTGCCTCGCCACCGCCGAGGCAGCCGGAGCGGAGCCTGAGCGCGCACTGCCGGCCGCGGCCGCTCTCGAGCTCGTCCACGCGTTCTCGCTCGTCCACGACGACCTGCCGGCACTCGACGACGATGACGAGCGCCGTGGCCGCGCGAGCGCGCACATCGCGTTCGGGGAGGGTGTGGCGCTGCTCGCGGGTGACGCCCTGCTCGTCGAGGCGTTCCGGTGCGCCCTCGGGTATTCGACGCCGGACATCGCCCGCGAGCTGGCAGCGGCGACGCTCGGGATGATCGGCGGCCAGTACCTCGACATCACGGGCGCGGACGACGATCTCGTCGAGCTGCACCGGCTCAAGACAGGGCGGCTCTTCGCGGCGTCGGTCGGGCTCGGGATCCGCGTCGCCGGCGTGCCGGAGGACGAGCAAGCGCCGTGGCGCGCGTTCAGCGAGGAGCTCGGCCTGCTCTTCCAGGTCGTCGACGACATCCTCGACGGCGACGGCTACGCCGCCCGGCTCGGAGTCGCGGCGGCGCACGACGTTGCCCGCACGACCGCGGAGCGCGCGACCGCAGCGCTCGACGCGATCCCGGCGGACACATCGGTGCTGCGCAGAGATCGTCGCGAGCCTCGTCACCCGCACCGCCTGAGTCGCCGGCCACGGTCTCGCCACACCTGGCGGCGTCCCCCTGCCCCTCTGTCCTCCGTCCGTCCCGTCCCCCCGTCCAAGCGCGCAGCCGCCTGCTCTGACCAGACGCTCCGGGTGCCTTCCGGAGGGGCGAGCGGCACGGAGTGTTGAATCAACACAACGTCGACCGCTCACGAGCGGACGTGGCGCATCGAGGCAGTCAGAGACCGCTTGTGTTGAATCAACACAAAGTCTTGTCGTCGGCCCGGGACATGGCCCGTCGGAGGGTGGCGATGCTTCCCGAAGGGAGCTCCGGGGCGGCGGCGTCTTCGATCGACCAGCCTGCGGCCGCCGCTTTCTCGAAGAACGCGGGGGCGTGGCGGCGGCCAGGGTCAGCAATGAGCGCCACGCCTTCAGGGGACAGGGCCGCGTTGAGCAGGTCGAGAAGTGGCACGGCGTTTCGCTCCTCGTAGAGAACGTCCGCGGCCAGAACGACATCGAAGGCTCCGTCGCCGGCGCCCTGGCCGCCGCGCCGCGCACTTGCTGCCGATCCGACACCGAACTGCGGAAGAGCGCCAGGTGCAGCGGCGTGCCAATCCACGAGCGCAGTCGCCACCCGCAGGCCGTTCGCGGCGGCGTTCGAGGCGACGAGCTCGAGAGCCTCGGGAGCCCAGTCCGTCGCGAGCACGTCAGCCCCGGCGAGCGCCGCGGCGAACGACGGCAGCGCGAGGCCGCAGCCGAGCTCGAGCACCCGCGAGCCGGCGAGGTCGAGCCCGGCGACATGGCGCGCGAGCGCGATGCCGCTCGGCCACAGCTCGGCCCAGTACGGCAGGAACTCGTCCTGCTCGAAGCGGCTCTCGTCGATCAGGCTCTCGGGATCGTCGGGGCGCGAGAGCAGCGAGCTCGCGGCCGCCGATCACGATGCGTTCCTCTCGCATCCGGCTAGCCTGCCACCACGATGAAGAAGCGGCTCGACGTGCTGCTCGTGGAGCGCGGCCTCGCGGAGACACGCAGCCAGGCGCAGGCGCTCGTGATCGCCGGCCTCGTCCCGGGCTACGACAAACCCGGAACGCAACTCGACGAGTCGGTCGCGCTCGAGGTGGAGCGCCCGCCGCGGTTCGTCTCGCGCGGCGGCGAGAAGCTCGCGCACGCCCTCGAGCTGCTGCCGCTCGACCCGGCCGGCAAGGACTGCCTCGACGTCGGCGCCTCGACCGGCGGGTTCACGGACTGCCTTCTCCAGGCCGGGGCCGCGCGCGTGATCGCGCTCGACGTCGGCTACGGCCAGCTCCATCCGCGCCTGCGCGCGGACGATCGCGTCACCGTGCTCGAGCGCGTGAACGCCCGCAACGTCACGAGCCTCCCGTTCGCCCCCGAGATCGTCGTCTGCGACGTCTCGTTCATCTCCGTCAAGACCGCCTTGCCGCCGCTCCTGCGGCTCGCTGCGCCCGGCTGGGAGGCGCTCGTGCTCGTGAAGCCGCAGTTCGAGGCGGGCCGCGCCGACACGCCGAAGGGCGTCGTCCGCGATCCCGAGGTGCGCCGGCGGGTGCTGCGCGACGTCTGCACGGCGGCGGCAGGGTGGGGCTCCAGGGTGCTCGGCGTCGTAGACTCCGGTCTCCCCGGGCCGAAAGGCAACCGGGAGTTCCTCGTCCACCTCACCGACAGCCCGGAGCCGACAGACGCCGATGAGCTCGAACGCTGGATCGACGATGCCATCGGCTGAGCCGGATCACGCGGGCGGCCGTCGTCCTCCACGGCCGCCCGGAGGCGCTCGGCACGGGGCTGGAACGACTCGAGGCCGTCGCCGCGGCGGAGGGCGTCGAGCTCGTCGTGGTCGAGCCCGACGAACGGCCCGTGCCGCCCGCGGACGTCCAGGTCGCGATCGTGCTCGGCGGCGACGGGACGATGATCCGGGCGCTCCACGGCTTCCTCGGGACGGGGATTCCGGTGATCGGCGTCAACTACGGCCGCGTCGGCTTCCTCAGCGCGATTCCGCGGGACGAGCTGGAGAGCGGCGTCGCGCGCGTGTTCGCCGGCGAGCTCGAGACGGTAGAGCTCTCGACCCTCGAGGTCGAGGCAGAGGGGAAGCGGCACGTCGCGGTGAACGACGCCGTCGTCTCGAGTGCCGAGCTCGGGCGGATGGTCGAGCTCGAGTGGTCGATCGGCGAGCCAGGACTTCGGCCGCGTGCCGTGCGACGGTCTGATCTGCTCGACGCCGTCGGGGTCGACGGCGTACAACCTCTCGAACGGCGGGCCGGTGCTGATGTGGGGCGCTCGACGCGATGGCGCTCACGTTCGTCGCACCGCACGACCTGCGCGCCCGCCCGTTCGTCGTGCCCCGCGGCAACGATCTCTCGATCTGGAATCGCACCGCCAACGTCGGCTGCGCCGTCCTCGTCGACGGTCATCCGGTCGGCCATGCGGGGCCGGGCGCGCAGGTATCGATCGGCCTCGGTGAGCAGCGATCGCTGCTCGGGACGCTCTCCGAGGCGACGTTCGTCCGGCGCTATCGGCAGAGCTTCGGGACGTCGTAGAAGCCGCGCTCGCGGTCTGTCCGCTGCGGACACGTGTGCGGCGCGTGCCGCCGGTCTACGATCAGACGATGCTGCGCCGCTTGCGAATCGAGAACCTCGTCCTCATTCGTGAGGCCGACCTCGAGCTCGGCCGCGGGGCTCAACGTGCTCAGCGGCGAGACCGGGGCGGGCAAGACGATCTTCGCCCAGGCGATCGGGTTGCTGCTCGGCGTCAAGGGCGATGCCGGCGCCGTCGGCCCCGCCGCGAGCGAGGCCTACGTCGAGGCCGAGCTCGACGTCCCGGAGGAGTTCTTCGACGAAGGGCGCTCCGGCGTCGCTCGCGGAGCTGCGGCCGGAGGACGAGCCGGGCCTCGTGCTCGCGCGGCGCGTCTTCGCCGACGGGCGCACGCGGGCCTACGCCTGGGGACGGGCGATCGCGCGCGAGGATCTGGCGGCTGCGACCGAGCGGCTGATCGCGATGTCGGGCCAGTTCGAGCAGCGCCGGCTCGCCCGGCCCGGCGTATCAGCTCGACGTCCTCGACGCCTTCGTCGGCTCCGAGCAGGCGCAGCGGCGGCCGCGACGCACGCGATGCCTGGCGGGCGCTCGGCGCCGCGCGCAAGCGCAACGAGGAGATCTCGCGGGACGCCGGCGCCGCTGCCGCTGCGCCTCGAGGGGTTGCGGGAGCTCGTCGAGCGCACCGATGGGCTCGAGCGTGGCGAGGAGGACGCTCTCCGCGGCGAGCGCGAGCGCATGCGCCACGCCGCCGAGCTCGCCGAGGGCGCGGCGCGCGCGACCGCCGCGATCGCTCCCGACGACGGCGACGGCGCCGCCTCGCTCGCCGCCGAAGCGGAGCGGGCGCTCGAGCCGCTGACGAGCGATCGCCCCCGAGCTCGAGGGCCCGACCGCAGAGCTGCGCGAGCTGGCGGTGCGCCTGAGCGAGGTCGGAAGCGACCTGCACCGGTTCGTCGCCTCACTCGACGCCGATCCGGCGCCGGATCGAGGAGGTGGAGTCTCGGCTCGACCTGATCGCCGACGCCGCGTCGCCGTTTCGTCGCTCAGACGCTGGAGGAGCTGCTCGATCGCCGCGACGCAGCCGTCGTCGAGCTCGACGCGCTCGACGGGCGGCTCGATCCCGCTGGCCGCCGCGGCGGCCGAGCTGGCGGAGGCCGAGGCGCGATTCGCGGCAGCAGTCGCCGCGTTGCGGGCGGCGAGGAACGAGGCGCACGGCGCCGTTCGCCGCCGCCGTGGCCGAGAACCTCGAGGGCGTCGGCATGGGCGAGGGTGAGTTCCGGGTCGAGCTGCGAGAGCGCGAGCCCGGCCCGACCGGCGCCGACGAGGTCGCGTTCCTGATCCGGCCGAATCCCGGCATGCCGTTCGGGCCGGTCGCCGAGACGGCGTCGGGAGGCGAGCTCTCGCGCGTCGCGCTCGCGCTCGCCGTCCTCGCGGGCGGAGAGACGCTCGTCTTCGACGAGATCGACGCCGGCATCGGCGGCGTCACCGCCCACCGGGTCGCCGAGACGCTGAGCCGGCTCGCCGAGCGGGCGCAGGTGATCACGATCACGCACCTGCCGCAGATCGCGAACGTCGCCGAGACGGCACTTCCGGGTCGAGAAGGTCCCCGGCGATCCGACCCACACGCGGATCGAGCAGCTCTCTGCCGACGAGCGCCGCGCGGAGCTCGAGCGCATGCTCGGCGGTGAGGAGTTCCTGACGGCGATCGCCTCCGAGCAGCGCCCGTGACCGAGGTCGCCGGAACCGCCCGGCTCGGCCGGCGAACGAAGGACCTCGTCAAGCGGCTGCGTCCCGGCGACCTTGCGATCATCGACCACGTCGATCTCGACCGCGTCTCGGCCGAGGAGCTCGCCGACTCGGGCGTTCGCGCCGTCGTCAACGTGTCGCCGTCGAGCTCGGGGCGGTTTCCGAACCCGGGGCCGCTCGAGCTCGTTCGCGCGGGTGTGTGCCTCGTCGACGCGCCGGGCGCCGACCTGTTCGAGCAGGTCTCCGACGGCGAGACCGTCACCGTTCGGGGCGGCGACCTGTGGCGCAACGGAACGCGGCTCGCCGAGGGCGTCGAGCTCACCGAGCGCTGCGCTCGTCGCGGCGCTCGCCGACCAGCAGGGGCGCGTCACCGAGGCGCTCGAGGCGTTCGCCGACAACACGCTGCGCCACCTCCGCGACGAGGGCAAGCTGCTCGCCGACGGGATCGAGTTCCCGCCGCTGAAGACGCGGTTCCGCGACCGGCACGCCGTCGTCGTGGCCCGTGGCCCCGGCTACAAGAGCGACCTCCGGATCGTCCGCTCGTACATCCGGAACTTCAAGCCGGTGCTCGTTGCCGTCGACGGAGGCGCCGATGCGCTGCTCGAGATCGGCCTCAAGCCGCACGTGATCGTCGGGGACTTCGACTCGGTCTCCGATACGGCTCTCCGCACCGGCGCGGAGCTGCTCGTACACGCGTACGCAGACGGGCGGGCGCCGGGATCGGAGCGGCTCGACGGCGCTCGGCCTCGCCTACGCGACGGTGGCCGCGCCCGGGATCAGCGAGGACATCGCGCTGCTGCTCGCCCACGAGCGCGGCGCCGAGCTGATCGTGGCGGTCGGAACCCACTTCAACCTCGTCGAGTTCATGGAGCGCAACCGCGCCGGGATGGCCTCGACGTTCGTGACGAGGCTCAAGGTGGGGGAGTCGCTCGTGGACGCGAAGGGCGTCTCGCGGCTCGTCTCTCCACGCATCGGGATCTGGCCGCTCGTCACCTTCGCGGTGGCGGGCCTCAGCGCCGTCGTCGTCGCCGTGCTCGTCTCGCCGGCGCTACGGAACGTGATCCAGTCGCTCGGACGGTCGATCGGCAACGCGCTCGGGCATCTGATAGATCGCGCAGGCAGTCAGGCTGAAGCCTGGCGCCTACACTCCTTTCTGATGTTCGACCTCCGCTACCACGTCGCATCCCTGACCGCGGTCTTCGTGGCGCTCGTGATCGGGATCCTGGTCGGGGTCGGCCTCTCGGGCAAGGGGTTCGTCAACGACGCCGAACGGTCGAATCTCAACGACCGGATCGCGGGTCTGCAGCACGAGCGGGACGCCGCCAAGCAGTCGCTCGAATCCGCGACGCGGGGCGCCCAGGCGCTGAAGGGACTTCGCCGATGAGACGTATCCAGCGGTCGTTCCCGGCCGCCTCGAAGGCAAGAAGATCGCCGTGCTGTTCGTCGGCCCGGTCGACCAGGGCGTGGCGTTCAACGTTCAGCGGGCGGTCGGGGACGCGGGAGGCAGCGTCGTCCGGACGCGCTCGATCAGCGTCCCGCTCGACACGGCCGCAGTGGAGGACGGCGCTGCGCCTCGAACCGGCATTTCGCACCTTCAGAGGCAGTCGAGAACCTGCCGCGGCTTGGCAACGCACTGGCGCTCGAGCTGGCCGCCGGGGGGAAGACGCCACTCTGGGATGCGCTCGGGCAAGATCATCGTCCAGGAGCGCGAGGGAGCGTCGACTCCACCCGCAGACGCCGTCGTCGTCGTCCGCTCTGCCGAGCCGCAGCAGGGCCGCACGAAGGCATTCCTCGCCGGTCTCTACGGTGGCCTCGCCCGCTCGGGGGAGCCGGCTGTCGGGACCGAGGCGTCGGGAGCGTCGCCGAGCGCGATTCCCGCGTTTGCCCTCGCAGGCCTCTCCACGGTGGATTCGGTCGACACGTCCGCGGGTCGTCTCGGGCTCGTGCTTCTGCTCGGTGGCGCACAGCCCGGCAGCTATGGCATCCGCGAGCCGGCGAAGGACGGCGCACTGCCTCCGATCCCGCCCATGCCGGCCAACGGATGAAAAACCGGGCGTGAGGACGCCGGCGTGAGCGACCGGCTCACCATCCTCGTCGCCGCCCGCGACGAGGAGGGCCGGATCGGTCGAACGATCGAGGCGCTTCACGAGCAGTTTCCCAGCTGCCGCGGTCGTGATCGCCGACGACGGCTCACGCGATCGGACCGCGGCGATCGCGCGAGGCGGCCGGCGCTCGGGTGATCCGGCTCGCGCGGCGTGGCAAGGGGCAGGCGCTCACGCTCGCCGAGCGGCAGCTCGATCCGGGGCCGCTGCTCCTCTGCGATGCGGATGTTCGAGGCGACCTCCGTCCGCTCGTGGACTCGGAGGCGGAGCTGGCGATCGCCGCGTTCTCGGTGCGCACCGGAGGCGGCTTCGGGCTCGCGAAAAGGACCGCCCGCGCCCTGATCCGGATCCGCTGCGGCCTCGCGCCGCGTGAGCCGCTGTCCGGGCAGCGCAGGCTGCATCGCGCTGCCCGCGCAGCTGTATTCCCGGTCGCGATGGGCTTCGGCGTCGAGACGCGGATGACGATCGACGCCGTCGGCGCCGGGCTCGAGATCGAGGAGGTCGAGCTCTCAGCTCGAGCATCGGGCGACCGGCCGCGACGTGCGCGGGTTCGCGCACCGCGGGCGTCAGCTGGCCGATCTCGTGCTCGCGTGCGGCCCTCAGGCCGTCAACCACCGCGGCCTTCGGCTCCCGCTCGTCGGCGCGCTGGTCGGCGTCGCGGTGCCCGCCGTGGCGCCCGTAGCGGCGATCGGGCTGGCCGACGACCTCTGGAGCGGGCCGGAGCGCGGCTTTCGCGCCCACCTCGGCGCGGGGACCACGACCGGCATGCTGAAGCTCGTCGGCATCCCGCTCTACGCGCTCGTCCGCACGCGATCCGCTCTCCGGAGCGCTGCTCGTCGGCCTCGCCGCGAACGCCGTCAACCAGCTCGACACGCGCGCGGGGAGGGCGTTGAAGGCGTTCGGGATCGGGGCGCTGCTTCTCGGGAACGTGCCCCGCGGGGCCGTCGCGGCGGCCGTCCTGATCGCCCCCTACGATCTGAGGGAGATGGCGATGCTCGGAGACGCAGGATCGAACGCGCTCGGCGCCGTGCTAGGTTTCTCTTCCGTGGAGCAACTCACGGGACGGAGGCGGTGGGGCGCGATCGGAGCGCTCTCCGCTCCTGACCCTCGTCGGCGAGCGCCGCTCGCTCGGCGCGCTGATCGAGTCGACGCCCGTCCTCCGCGACCTCGATCGCCTCGGCAGGACGGCGTGACGCGTGAGCGAGCATCAGACGAAGTACGTCTTCGTCACCGGCGGCGTCGTCTCGGCGCTCGGGAAGGGAATCGTCGCCGCCTCGCTCGGCCGGCTGCTGAAGTCGCGCGGCCTCCGCGTGCAGGCGCAGAAGTTCGATCCGTACCTCAACGTCGACCCGGGCACGATGAGCCCCTTCCAGCACGGCGAGGTGTTCGTGACCGAGGACGGCGCCGAGACCGATCTCGACCTCGGCCACTACGAGCGCTTCATCGACGAGAACCTGTCGCGCAACTCGAGCCATAGCGCCGGCGCGATCTGGGAGACGGTGCTCCGCAAGGAGCGCAAGGGCGACTACCTCGGCGCCACGGTGCAGGTGATCCCGCACATCACGAACGAGATCAAGGCCCGCATTCGCCGCGGCGCCGTCGCGCAGCCGGCCGATGTCGTGATCTCCGAGATCGGCGGCACCGTCGGCGACATCGAGTCGCTGCCGTTCCTCGAGGCGATCCGCCAGTTCCGGCGCGAGGTCGGTCAGGAGAACGTCCTCTACCTCCACGTCACGCTCGTGCCGTTCATCGAGGCCGCGGGAGAGCTGAAGACGAAGCCGACGCAGCACTCGGTCAACGAGCTGCGCCGCATCGGTATCCACCCCGACATCGTCGTCTGCCGCTCGCGCGAGGTGCTCTCGGACGACATCCGCGAGAAGATCGCGCTGTTCGCCGACGTCGACGCCGGAGCCGTGATCGGCTCACCGGACGTGCCCGACGTCTACCTGATTCCGGAGTTCCTGCAGCAGGAGGGCCTCGACGAGCTCGTCTGCGAGCGGCTCGGCCTCGACGCGCCGCCCGCCGTGCTCGGCGAGTGGAAGGACCTCACCGACCTCATCATCGAGCGGCGCGAGAACGTCGAGATCGCGCTCGTCGGCAAGTACGTGAAGCTGCACGACGCCTACCTCTCGGTGCACGAGGCGCTGAAGCACGCCGGCATGCACCAGGGAGCGAAGGTGCACGTGCGCTGGTTCGACTCCGAGAACATGACCTACGAGGAGGCGGTCGAGGAGCTCGAGACCGCGGACGGCGTGCTCGTGCCCGGCGGCTTCGGCTCGCGCGGGTGGGAGGGCAAGATCCTCGCGTGCCAGGTCGCGCGCGAGCAGGGCATCCCGTATCTCGGCATCTGCCTCGGCATGCACGTCGCCGTCTCGGAGTTCGCGCGCCACATGTGTGGTCTCGAAGGCGCCAACTCGACCGAGATGGATCCCGAGACCCCGTTCCCGGTGATCGACCTGCTGCCCGAGCAGAAGGAGATCGAGGATCTCGGCGGCACGATGCGCCTCGGCGCGCAGGCGGTCGAGCTCGGCGAGAGGACGCGCACCCGCGAGATCTACGGCGAGCCGACGATCCACGAGCGTCACCGCCACCGCTACGAGGTCAACAACCAGTTCCGCGACCAGCTCGTCGAGCACGGGCTCGTCGTCTCGGGCACGTTCCAGGAGGGGAGGCTCGTCGAGATCGTCGAGCTGCCCGATCATCCGTGGTTCGTCGCGAGCCAGTTCCATCCGGAGTTCAAGTCGCGTCCGACGCGCCCGGCGCCGCTCTTCCGCGGCTTCGTCGGCGCAGCGCTCGAGCGGGCGAGGGCGCGCTCCGCCGTCGCCGTCGAGGCCGCACGCTGAGCGACCTTCTCGGCCTCTTTCTCGAGCTCTGCGCGATCCCGAGCCCTCCCGGCGAGGAGCGTGCCGTCGCCGACCGCGTTCTCGTGGAGCTCCGCGACATCGGGCTCGAGTGGGACGAGGACGGAGCCGGAGCGGTGGTCGGCTCGACGATGGGCAACATCCTCTGCCGCCTTCCGGGCCGGGGAGGCGAGGGAACACCGATCTTCCTCTGCGCCCATCTCGACACCGTGCCCGCGGCGGGGCCGATCGAGCCCGTCGTCGAGGACGGCATCGTCCGGAACGCCGGCGGCACGATTCTCGGCGCCGACGACAAGTCGGCGGTCGCGGTGATGCTCGAGGCGGCGCGGAGGATCGTGGCGGAGGGACGTCCACACGCCGGCGTCGAGCTGCTCTTCACGCCGAAGGAGGAGGTCGGGCTGCTCGGAGCGGGTGCATTCGACGAGAAGCGTCTCGAGGCGCGGCTCGGCTACGTCTACGACCAGGCGGCGCCGATCGGCGAGATCATCCTCGGCGCCCCGACCCAGAAGGCAATTGCGGCCCGCTTCCACGGCCGCGCGTCCCATGCCGGGATGTATCCCGAGGAGGGGCGCTCCGCGATCCTCGCCGCCGCCCGGGCGATCGCGGACATGCGACTCGGCCGCATCGACCACCAGTCGAGCGCCAACGTCGGCGTCATCACCGGTGGCACAGCCCGCAACATCGTTCCGGAGTGGTGCTCCTTCGAGGCGGAGGCGCGCTCGCGCGACCCGAAGATGGTTGCGAGCCTCGTCCAGGAGATGCTCGATGCGATCGGATTCGCCGCGAGCACGTCCGACTGCACGGCCGAGACCGAGATCGAGGACACCTATGCCGGGTACACGTTCACGGCCGACGAGCCGGCGGTGCTCCTCGCGGCCGAGGGGTTGCGTCGTGCCGGATACGAGCCGACGACTGGGTTCTCGGGCGGCGGAGCCGATGCGAACGTGTTCAACGAGCGCGGGCTCCCGTGCGTCAACCTCGCGAACGGGATGAGCGAGATCCACACTTCTGACGAGCACATCGCGGTCGCCGATCTCGACGGGATGGTCGAGGTGACGCTGGCGATCGTCGAGGCGGCACTGGAGTCGTGAGATGGCGCTGACGCTGCGCTGGGGGACGGTGACGGCAGTCACGCAGCGCCTCGACGACATCATCCGTTGCGAGGTCGACGCAAGCCCCTGCATCGTGTATCCGAGACAAACCGGCCGGGTCGAGGTGGGTGACACCGTCCTCGTGAACACGCAGGGTCGCGATCTCGCGCTCGGGTCGGGTGGCTTCGACATCGTCTACGCGAATCTCACACGCGGCCTCGGCCTCGCCGCCGCCGAGTCGGCCCACGTGATGGCGCTTCCGTACACGATCGGACAGATGGCCGTTGTCTGTGTCGAGGAGCACGATGCTCTGGCGGAGGACCTCGACGGCCTTCCCGTCGTCTGCTGCGGCCTGCACAGCCAGCTCGCTCCGGTCGTCGCCGGAATCGGGCCTGGAGTGCGGATCGCGTATGCGCAGCTCGGGGGAGGCGCGCTGCCGGTCGCGCTGTCGGACACGGTGCGACTGCTGAAGACCCGCCGTCTGCTCGAGACGGCGATCGCGGTGGCCCCGTGCTTCGACGGCGACGTGCAGGCGGTGACGCCGGCCTCGGCGCTCGCGTGGGCGAAGGCACGTGGCTTCGACGTCGTCGTCTGCGGTATCGGCCCGGGCATCGTCGGCAGCGGCTCGGCGCTCGGCCACGGTGGGCTCGCCGTCTCCGACGCCGCGAACGCCGCCGCCGCTCTCGGCGGCCGCGCGATCGTGGTCGTCAGGTACTCCGGCCGCGACCCACGCGAGCGCCACGGCGGCGTCTCCCACCACACCCGCTCGGCGCTGAGGCTCATCCTCGGCGAGCGCGAGGTCGTGTGGCCCGAGGGGCTCGGCCACGACGAAGAGCTCGGTGAGGTCGTCGAAGTCGCGGTCGAGGGGTGGCAGGACGTCTGCGCGAACCTCTCCCTCACGCACATGGGCCGCCATGCAGACGACGATCCCTGGTTCTTCGCCGCTGCCTTCGCAGCGGGACGCCATGCGAGGGCGCTGCTCGGATGATGGAGCAGCGGCGGCTCGGCCCGGTCGTCGGTCTCGGGACGTACAAGACCTTTCTCGACGACGAGGCTCTTGCCGCGGAGGTGGTCGGAGCCGCGCTCGGCGCGGGCACGACGGTGTTCGACTCGTCGCCGATGTACGGGGCCGCGGAGGCCTCGCTCGGGAGCGCGTTGCAGGGGCGTCGCGCGGACGCGGTGGTGGCGACGAAGATCTGGGCGAGCTCGATCGAGGAGGGAAAGGCGCAGTACGCGGCGCAGCGGCGCGCATTCGATCGCGTCGACATCGAGCAGATCCACAACCTCGCCGCGTGGCGGGAGCAGCTGCCGTGGCTCGAGGCCGAGCGCGGCGAGGGAAGGATCGAGCGGCTCGGTGTGACGCACTGGGATCCGGGGCATTTCGATGAGCTCGAGCGGGCGTTGCGGACCGGGAAGTTCGACACGGTGCAGATCCCTCTCAATCCGCGTGAGCGTGAGTGCGAGGCGCGGATCCTGCCGCTGGCGGAGGAGCTCGGTATCGCGGTGATCGTGATGCGCCCGCTCGGTGGGGCGGGAGCGGCGATGCACCGGCGCGAGCCCGGGGCGGGCGCGCTCGAGCCGCTGCGCGCCTTCGGCGTCGAGACGTGGGCGCAGGCGCTGCTCAAGTGGTGTCTCGCCGATCCACGCGTCGATCTCGTGATCCCGGCGACGTCGCGGCCGTCGCGGGTGGTCGAGAATGCAGCCGCCGGCTCCGGGCCGGCGTTCGGCCCCGACGAGCGACGACTCGTGGAGCGCCTCGCAGGCGCGTAGAGCACGGACATGGTCCAGAGCCGACGACCACAGCCAGGGCTGCTGTCGGAAAGAGTGTTTCACTCTCGGCACGAAGGGTGTCGCCCTCCGGGAGACACCCTTGCAGTGGAATCTCGCTCGTTGCGAACGATTCGCGGCCGCGAGACGGGAGGCGTGCATCCTGGCCTCTGGATCGACTGTCACGTGCGGCACGGTTGCCGGGAACAGCTACGGGAAGCGGACGGCTCTCGCTGGCCCGGGCGACTCCGGTGTGAGCTGCCGTTCCTGTATCGTCCGGCCGCGATGCGGATCGGAGTCGCCAGAGAGATCAAGCAGCGCGAATATCGCGTCGCTCTCACGCCCGCAGGCGCGCTCGAGCTCGTTCAGCGCGGCCACGAGGTCACCGTTGAGCAGGACGCCGGCGTCGGGTCGGGATTCACCGACGACGCCTACATCGCGGTCGGCGCGCGCATCGCGTCCGGTCGACGAGGTGTGGAGCTCGGCAGAGCTCCTGCTCAAGGTGAAGGAGCCGATCGCGGAGGAGTACGGCCGGCTCCGCGAGGACCTGACGCTGTTCACGTACCTGCACATTGCCGCGGACGAGCCCCTGACGAGCGCGCTCGTCGACTCGGGCATCACCGGCATCGCCTACGAGACGGTCGAGACCGCGACACGCCACCTGCCGCTGCTCGCGCCGATGAGCGAGGTCGCGGGCCGTCTGGCGCCGCAGATGGGCGCCTGGTCGCTCGAGAAGGCGCACGGCGGCCGGGGCATCCTGCTCGGCGGCGTCCCGGGCGTGCCGCCGGCCAAGGTGGTCATCCTCGGTGGAGGCGTCGTCGGCCTCAACTCGGCGATCATCGCGCTCGGCATGCAGGCGGACGTGTGGGTGCTCGACAAGTCGGTCGAGCGGATGCGCGATCTCGAGATCGCGCTCGACGGGCGGGTCACGCTCGCGATGTCGAACCGCCTCCAGATCGAGGAGATCCTCGTCGACGCCGACATGGTGATCGGAGCGGTGCTCGTACCCGGGGCGCTCGCGCCACGGCTCGTGACACGCGAGATGCTCGGCCTGATGAAGCCCGGCGCGGTGCTCGTCGATGTCGCGATCGATCAGGGCGGATGCTTCGAGACATCGCACGCGACGACGCACGACGACCCGGTGTTCGAGGTCGACGGCATCGTCCACTACTGCGTCGCGAACATGCCCGGCGCCGTTCCCGTCACGTCGACGAAGGCGCTGACGAACGTGACGCTGCCGTACGTCGAGGCGATCGCCGACAAGGGCGTCGTCCGCGCGATCGCCGACGATCCTGCGCTCGCGAAGGGCGTCAACACCGTCGGCGGCAAGATCACCTACGAGGCGGTTGCGCAGGCCCACGGGCTCGAGTACACGCCGCTCCTCGGTGCGATCTCGGCGGCCGCGTAACGTCCGGCCGCCCTCTCGCACCGGTGCTCGCGGTCAACGTCGCCGTGCTCGAGGCGGGCCGCATCCTTCTGATCCTGCGCGAGGACTTCGATGTGTGGTGCATGCCGGGCGGCCACGTCGACCCGGGCGAGTCGATTGCTGCGGCCGCGGTGCGCGAGGTGTGGGAGGAGACAGGGATCGAGGTGAGGCTCGATAGCCTCGTCGGCACCTACTCCCGCCCGCTCTGGATCGGCGGAGGGTTCCACGTCCTCGTCTTCACCGCGACGACGGTTGGCGGCACGCTGCGCGGCCAGCCGGGAGAGGTGACGGACGCGCGCTGGTTCGACATCGATGCCCTGCCGGCGCCGCTCTTCATGGGCCAACGCCGGCGTATCGATGATGCGGTCGCGGGCCGTACGGGCCTTGCGCGCACGAGCCCGGTGATCTTTCCGTTTCCGAGCCTCGCCGCCGCGCTCGCAGAGCGCGACGCGTCGCCGTTGACCCGGCGGGAGTTCTACGTTGAGCACATCCTCGAGCCGAATCGCATCGGCGAGGAGGCCGACGCCGCCGAGGCCGGAGAGTAGCCTCTAGCTCTTGTCGGCCTGGGGCTTCGAGGTCTTGGTGGGCGAGATCTTGACCACCGCATACGTGACCCCAGCCGAGAGCAAGAGGATCGCGGCGACGTAGAACGTCAGCTCCACCAGTCCGAGAACGGTTTGCATCCGTGCGTAGACTACCGGCATGCCGCGGGCCTGCGTGATCGTGCTCGATGCCGTCGGCGCGGGTGAGTTGCCAGATGCTGCCGAGTGGGGTGATCAGGGCTCGGACACGCTCGGAAACGTCGCTCGTGCCGTCGGGGGTCTCGACCTACCCAATCTCGAGGCTCTCGGGCTCGGGAACGTCGAGCCGCTCGAAGGCTGCCCGCCGCAGCCGGGCGCACCGGCGGTCGCGGGCCGGCTGCTCGAGCGCTCGAAGGGCAAGGACACAACAGCGGGTCACTGGGAGCTGATGGGGGTCGTCACGGCCGTGGCGTTCCCGACCTACCCGTACGGCTTCCCCGACGAGGTGATCGACCCGTTCATGAACCGGACCGGCCGCGGCGTGCTCTGCAACAAGCCGGCCTCGGGCACCGAGGTGATCCAGGAGTACGGTGAGCAGCACCAGAAGACCGGCAAGTGGATCGTCTACACCTCCGCCGACTCCGTCTTTCAGATCGCCGCTCACGAGGAGACGATCCCGCTCGAGGAGCTCTACGACGCGTGTCGAGCCGCGCGCGAGATCCTGACGGGCAAGCACGCGGTCGGGCGGGTGATCGCGCGACCGTTCCTGGGGACGCCGGGCCACTACGAGCGCACACCGAACCGGCACGATTTCTCGCTCGAGCCGCGGCGGCCCGAACTACCTGACCGCGATCCGAGACGCCGGCAACACCACGTACGGAGTCGGGAAGATCAGCGACATCTTCGCCGGGTGCGATATCGACGAGTCGTTCCCGACCAAGTCGAACGTGGACGGCATCAACCGGACGATCGAGCTGCTCGAGAACATCGACGGCGGCCTCGTGTTCACGAACCTCGTCGAGACCGACCAGCTCTGGGGGCACCGCAACGATCCGGTCAACTTCCACCGCTGCCTGCAGGACTTCGACCGTCGCCTGCCTGACATCCTCGAGGCGCTCCGCGACGGCGATCTGTTGATCATCACCTCCGATCACGGCTGCGACCCGACGACGCCGTCGAGCGATCACTCGCGCGAGCACGCGATGCTGCTCGCGTACGCCGCCGGCCGCAACGCGGCCGGACGCATCCACGAGGGCGGTGAGTTCGGCGATGTCGGGGCCACGATCTGTGCATGGCTCGGCGCGAAGCATCCGGGCCGGGGTGCTCCAGGCTCCCCGATCATCGAGCCGTGAACCGGAGATCTTGATGTGTAGTAGGAGTGTGGCTGGGGTGGTTCTGCACCAAGGAGCGTGTTCGGCGAGGAGGTCGTTGAGGCTGGGTGCCTTGATGATCTTCTCGGCGGACGCGATCCGCCGTGTGCAGGGCCGCATCCAGACGTGCTCCTGATGCGCATCAAGCCTCTGGACGACCCGGAGGTCGTCCGGGAGCAGTACGAGACGGAGCAAGGGCTCGAGGATCGCCGTTCGATCTATCAGGACGTCGAAGGCGAGGACGCAAAGGAGGTCGCCTTCCGGGCGATCGCGGCCGGCCGGCCGCGGCGCGTGCTCGAGGTCGGCCCGGGGCCGGGCGAGCTGAGCGCGCGCATGATGAAGGAGCTCGGAGCCGAGGTCGTCGCGCTCGACGTGTCCGAGCGCATGGTCGAGCTTGCCCGTGGGCGCGGAGTCGATGCGCGTGTCGGCGACGTGCAGTCGCTCCCATTCGAGGACGGGTCATTCGACGCCGTCGTCGCGGCGTGGATGCTGTACCACGTCCCCGACCTCGACCGCGGGCTCGCAGAGATCGCCCGCGTGCTAACCCCTGGCGGGCGGCTCGTTGCCGTCACCAACTCCGAGCAGCACCTCGACGAGGCTCGCGCCCTGGCCGGCGTCAGCATGGTCGGTCGGCTTCCCTTCCACCGCGACAACGGCCGGGAGATCCTGGAGCGGCACTTTGCGACCGTCGAGCAGATCGACGTCGACGGCTGGGTCACGTTCCCGGACTCGGAGTCGATCCGACGCTACGTCCGCTCGATGATCACCTGGTCCGCGAATGCTCCGCGCGTTCCCGACGGCGTCGGCCCGGTGCGCGCCGGGGTCCGGGTCACCGTCTTCGTCGCGCAGCGGGCGTGACTGCTGCCCCGCGCGGCCACCGCGGGCCTCTGTTAGAACGAGATCCATGATCCGCGCGGCAGAGCTGATAGAGCGCAAGCGCAACGGCGAGGAGCACGACCCGGACGACCTTGCGGAGCTCGTGCTCGCCTACGCGCGCGACGAGGTGCCGGACTACCAGATGGCGGCGTGGTGCATGGCCGTCTACTTCAAGGGGCTGAGCGCCGCCGAGACGTTCGCGCTGACCGACGCGATGATTCGCTCCGGCGACACGCTCGACATCGGCGCCGCGATCGGACGCAAGATCGTCGACAAGCATTCGACGGGCGGCGTGGGGGACAAGACGTCGATCGCGGTCGGCCCGATCGTCGCCGCCTGCGGCGTCCCCCTCGGCAAGATGAGCGGGCGCGGGCTCGGGCACACGGGCGGCACGCTCGACAAGCTCGAGGCGATTCCCGGCTTCCGGGTCGAGCTCTCGACCGACGAGATGATCGCCCAGCTGCGAGACATCGGCGTGGCGATCGTCGGGCAAAGCGACCACCTCGTTCCTGCCGACAAGAAGCTGTACGCGCTCCGTGACGTGACGGCGACGGTCGACATCGTGCCGCTGATCGCCTCCTCGATCATGTCCAAGAAGCTCGCGGCCGGAGCCGACGCGATCGTTCTCGACGTGAAGGTCGGAGACGGCGCCTTCATGAAGACCCTCGACGATGCGCGGGTGCTTGCTGCGGAGATGATCGAGCTCGGGCGGAGAGCCGGCAAGGAGGTCACCTGTCTCCTGACGGACATGGACCAGCCGCTCGGACGGGCGGTCGGCAACGCCCTCGAGATCCGGGAGGCGCTCGATACCGTGCGGGGCGAAGGCCCGGCGGATTTCACCGAGCTCGTCCTCGACGCGTGCTCGCGCCTTCTCGCCTACTCCGATCTCGGGATCGGCCTCGCCGAGGGACGCCGGCGCGCCGAGGGCGCCGTTGGCGACGGGACGGCATTCGCCACCTACGAGCGGTGGATCCGGGCGCAGGGAGGAGACCCCGACCCGCGTGTCCTGCCGGAGGCGCCCGTGCGCCGGGCCGTCACGGCGCCGAGGGACGGCGTCGTCTCACGCCTGGGCGCGCTCGCCGTGGGGGTCGCGGCGCTCGAGCTCGGTGCCGGCCGGCGCACGAAGGCCGACCCGATCGACCATGCCGTGGGCGTGCTCTGCTTCGCGAAGCGTGGCGACACGGTGCTGGCCGGCGACGACCTGGCGGAGATCCACGCGCGCGACGAGGAGTCGGCCGACGACCGCGGCCGAGGCCGTGCTCGCTGCGTACGAGATCGCCGATGAGGCGCCACCCGCCCAGGGCATCCTGCTCGACGTCGTCAGCTGAGCCGCCGCTCTAGACGCGCTGCACGCTGCGGCCGACGCATCCTGGGCGAACACGCATCCCGGCCAACAGCGGTCGCTGACCGCACGCCTCGCCAGTAGACCGTGCCCAGACGACAGCGTCGGGAGCAAACCCGTTCAAGAGCAGACCCTGGCCGGGCCACACATGGCTCCGTGCCTAGACTGGCCGTGTGCCGGAGCTCCCCGAGGTCGAGACCGTGCGGCGTGCGATCGCGCCCGTGCTCGAGGGGGCGAGACTCGAGCACGTCGAGATTCGTGATCCGCGACTGGTGCGGCCGTTCGACCCCGAGATCGTCGCCGGTGAGCTCGTCGGTGAGCGCGTGGCCGAGGTCGGGCGCCGTGGCAAGTATTTGATTGTCGGATTCGAATCTGGTCGGTCTCTGCTGGTGCACCTCCGGATGACGGGGTCGTTGCGAACTGCAGCGCGCGGGGCGTTGGCCGACGACCCATACACGCGTGCTGTTCTCAGATTAGACAATGGATCGGACGTCGCCTACCGGGACGTCCGGCGCTTCGGCACCTGGGAGCTGTTCGGCCAGGACGAGCTGCAGCCGTACCTGAAGGCGCGCCTCGGGCCCGAGCCGCTCGGCCCGCTCTCCGCCGCCCAGCTCGGAGCACGACTCGAGGGGCGGCGGGCGCCGCTGAAGTCGGCGCTCCTCGATCAGCGCACGATTGCCGGCCTGGGCAATATCTACGTCGACGAGGCGCTGTGGCTGAGCATGCTGCATCCACTCAGGGTCGCAGGCAGCCTCGACCACGACGAGCTCGCCCGGCTACACCGGGCGGTCCGCGGCGTCCTACGCAAGGCGGTCGCGCGCCAGGGCTCGACCCTGCGCGACTACGCGCTCCCCGACGGCGCCTACGGCACGATGCAGGACGCCTTTCATGCCTACGGGCGCGGGGGAGAGCCGTGCGATCGCTGCGGGACGCCGCTCGTCCGCATCCTCGTCGGGGGGCGCTCGACGACGTTCTGCCCGACGTGCCAACTACTGCCGGGATGACGGGCAGGCCGATGTCATCCTCGATCGGCTGGACGGCCTTCTGCGCGAGCCGTCCCCGCGGCGCAGCAGCAGCTTTTTCGGAACGTCGAAGGCTCGCTCGCAGCGAGGGTCAGGGACCGGTGTTCGACAGCTGCGGGCCGTCGCTCACGCTGCTGCGCGGGGAGTAGAGGCTCGGTCTACGCAGCGAGCCGTGCGGCCAGGAGCCCGAGCGGTCGAGGGCCACGAGCTCGTCGTAGCCGCCGACAGGCTCACCGTCGATCGTCACGAGCGGCACGGTCCACCGCCCGCCGAGGTCGTAGACGCGCTGCCGGAAGGCGGGGTCATCGTCGAGCGAGACCTCCTCGAAGGAGAGGCCGCGCGCTTCGAGCAGCATCCTGGCGCGGACGCAGTAGCCGCACCACTGCGTCGTATAGAGACGGATTTCGGGCACCGGGGAGCATAAACGCCTGCAAGGCCGCGGCTATTCCGTCAGCCACGCCCACAAGCCATGTCCGCTCCGGCCATGGCCACTCGTACACTGGAGCCATGGCCCGTTCGACCACGACCGAGGCGGTCGTCCTCCGCTCCTTCCGGCTCGGTGAGGCAGACCGGATCCTGCACGTCTACACGCACGATCGTGGGCGCGTCGGGGCGGTGGCGAAGGGCGTGCGCAAGACCAAGTCACGCTTCGGTGCTCGGCTCGAGCCCTTCTCCCACGTCGAGCTCGTGCTCCACCAGGGACGCGGTGAGCTCGAGACCGTCACCGGCGCCTCGCTCGTCCGCTCGCACGACCGGATCCGCACTGATCCATACCGGCTCCAGGTCGGCATGATCGGGCTCGAGGCGATGCTCCGCCTCTTCACCGAGCAGGAGGCGAACGAGAAGGCATTCACGGCGCTGACCCGCTTCCTCGACGCCCTCGACGACGTGCCGCCGCGGCCCGGGCTCGCGTGCCGCGCTCGATCCCGGTCGTGCTCTCGTTCCAGCTCAAGCTCCTCTGGGTGTCCGGCTACACGCCGCATCTCGACGCGTGCGTCGAATGCGGGTCGGAGGATCCGCTCGTGGGCTTCCTCGCCGCGGCCGGGGGAGGGGCCTGCGCGGCTTGCGACCCGGGTGGGATCCCGCTCTCGCCCGAAGGCGTCCACGGGATGCGCGTGCTCCTCCACTCGCCGATTGCGGCGGCAGCGGCAGCCGGGCTCGACGACCGTGCCCAGCGGGACGCGTTCGCGGTCGTCAACGCCTCGTACGAGCATCACGGCGGCTTCCGCCTCAAGACGCTTGCTCGCCTGAGCGTACGCGGCACCCAGGCGAACCGAACCGGATCAGCGGAGCTCGAACGGCTGCGGCGAGCCGCCGCCAACCACTTCGAGCAAGCCTTGCAAGGCGCGCGCCGGCATAGCCGCCGACCTCTCCCGCGGCGAAGCCGGTGACCGTGATGCCTACCGCCTTCGGCGCACCTTCGCCCCGGCCGAGCTCGGTCCCGGCGACAGCGTCGCCGCTGCCCCTCGAACAGCGCCAGAGCGTCCTCGAGCGGCACGGAAACGACGGCGGCAACCTCGTCGGGATGCAGCACGTAGGAGTCGAGCGGCAGATCGGAGCGCACGCGCGAAGACCTCCTGGACCTCGTTGTCCAGGCCGCGCGTCCCGCGGGCGAAGCGGCGCCCGAGCCGCACGAGGTCGTCCGAGCGGACGTCGAGCCCGATCTCCTCATCCGCCTCGCGTACTGCCTCTGCCAGCGTCTCACCGGCTCGAAGGTGCCCGCCTACCGCGACGTCGAGGGCGCCCGGCCAGGTGTCCTTCGACGGTGAGCGCCGCTGGAAGAGCGCGAACGCGCCCGTTCTCGTCGATCCCACCGACCCAGATGTGGAGCGCTCCGTGCCAGTCGCCGTCGCGATGGACCTCACCGCGCGCCTTCCGCTCGCCGGTGGGCCGGCCGGAGGCGTCGAGGACGTCAAAGGGCTCGTCCTGCGGATCGGTGATCGGACGCGCGTCGCTCAGGGCATCTCGCAGCGTGCTCGCCTCAAAGGCCTCAAAATCGCTCGAGCACGTTCTCGAGCGCACCGTCGGCGATCAGCTGCTCCGTGAGCTCGTTGCGCCCGGGGCGGACCTCACGCTGGACGGTGCCGTCCTCCCCGAGCCGGTACTGGCCGACCCAGTCGAGTCGTGGCGAGTAGACGTGCACCGTCACGGCCGGCGTAGGCCGTCCTCGTGCGTGACCCGGTGGATGTATCCAGGCCCTCCCTGGCGGGTGTTGCCGGCCCGCAGCTCCCGCGACTGGTGCTCACGCCCGTAGACCATCAGATCCTCGCGCACGCACCCATCGGCAACCGAGAGCCCGACGCCCGAGATGTAGTGGTCGTGGAATCCCGTCCCCTGCCCGGGCATCCAGGAGAGGATCCAGGCGTCCATGCGCTCGTCCTCGTAGAGGAGCTCGTAGCGCCTGCGCTCCTCGTCGCGCGTGGATGAGCGGCTCCCAGAGATCCGTCCGGTCGGCGATCGCGCCGGCAATGACCTCGAGCTCGTCCGGCGTGAGCAGGCCGTCGTGTGGCACGAGCCCATCGAGCGATGCGAGCGCGGGCACGAAGAGAGGCTCGGTGCTCAGCGACATAACGTCATCGTACCCCACCTCTCGCCGGCTCAATGGCGAGATTTGGCCAGCCTCTAAGGCTTCTCGCCCTGGAAGAGACGCCGGAAGGCGGCTCCGCGCGAGGCGCGGACCTCCTGCGTCTGGGGCAGGAGATCGCGATTCTGGATCAGCCAGACACCGATCGCGCAGACGAGTGCGAGGATGCCGGTCAGGGCCCAGACGTCGGCGAGGTTGAACGCGATGAACGCGTGCTCGCCTCCGATCACGAGCGGATTCGGGACCTGCATGTCGTTCCACGCGGCGGAGAGGCTGTTGCCGAGGATGCCCGCCGCGAGGATCCCCGCAGCGGGCGCGACGAACCGCGACGGGATCTGCGAGATCGCGAACATGACGGCGAGCAGCGCCAGCGAGAGCGCCAGCCATCCGTACGAGCGCTGGTGATACGCCCACGAGGCGGTCGGCTCCTTCGCCTTTACGACCAGGTCGACGACGGCGAGCGGAATCGCCACGGCGAGCATGATCCCGATCTTTCGCACACTTCGACGGTACCGGAGCGCCACGCTACGGCGGTGGGCAGGATTGGGGAATGCAACAGCATCTCGACGCCGGCTTTCTGCTCGACGACGACCCCGCACGGGTCGACCGCGTGGCCGTGCACGCGTTCATCACGGAGAGCTACTGGGCGTCGGGACGGACACGTGAGGTCATGGACGAGCTGATCGAAGGCGCGGCGCGGGTAGGTGGGCTCTACGGCCCGGACGGCCGCCAGCTCGGCTTCGCGCGGGTCGTCTCCGACGGCCTCACGGTCTCGTATCTCGCAGACGTCTACGTGTTGGAGGAGGCCCGCGGACGGGGCCTTGGCCTGGCGCTCGTACGCTTCGCGGTCGACGACGGCCCGCTTGCGGGCACGAAGTGGATCCTTCACACGCGCGACATGCACCGGCTCTACGCGCGGCTCGGCTTCGTCGCTCCGGGCGAGCGGACGATGGAGCGGATGCCGCAATAGGCGCAGGGTTGCCGGGCAGGTGGCAGCCTGAAGCGGGCCACCGGCCCGTCGCCCCGAGTGCTAATCCGTCTTCGGCGAGCTCCACGGCGCGGTCAGCCGGTCGAGGAGGTGCTCGCGGGCGCGCGCGATCGAGATCCGCTCCTGGGCCAGCGAGTCGCGTTCGCGGATCGTGATCGTGTCGTCCTCGATCGTCTGCTCGTCGATCGTGAGCGCGAACGGCGTGCCGATCTCGTCCTGGCGGCGGTAGCGCCGGCCGATCTGCCCGCCATCGTCGTACTCGACGGAGATCACGCCACGGAGCTCCTCGTAGAGCTTGCGCGCTCGCCCGGTCATGTCCTCGTTCTTGCCGATCAGCGGCAGGATCGCGGCCTTGACGGGGGCAAGCTGAGGATGGAGGCGCAGGACGGTGCGCTCGCGGTCGGCGACGATCTCCTCGTCGTAGGCGTCGACGAGGAAGGCGAGCATCGAGCGGTTGACGCCGAGCGCCGGCTCGATCACGTGCGGTGTGTAGCGGCTGGTGCCGTCCTGCTCGACCCACTCGAGCTTCGTCCCCGAGGCGTTCGTGTGCGCGGTGAGGTCGAAGTCGCCGCGGTTCGCGACGCCCTCGAGCTCGGACCAGCCGATCGGGAACAGGTACTCGATGTCGCTCGTTCCGCTCGAGTAGTGCGACAGCTCGTCGGCGTCGTGCGGCCTGATCCGGAGGTGGCTCTCGCGGATGCCGTAGCGGCGATGCCAGTCGTAACGCGCCTGGACCCAGTAGCGGTACCACTCCTCGGCCTCGGTCGGTGGCACGAAGAACTCCATCTCCATCTGCTCGAACTCGAGGGTGCGGAAGATGAAGTTGCCGGGGGTGATCTCGTTGCGGAACGACTTGCCGATCTGCGCGATGCCGAACGGCGGCTTGCGCCGCGCGATCTGGGCGACGTTCTTGAAGTTGATGAAGATGCCCTGGGCCGTCTCGGGTCGCAGGTAGACGGGAATGCCCGTCTCCTCGAGCGCGCCGACGCGCGTCTCGAACATGAGGTTGAAGTGGCGCGCCTCGGTCAGGTCGCAGTCCGACGTCTCGCCGGGCTTCTTGCTCGGTCGCTGGCCGCACTGCGCGTCCTCGAGGTGGTCGGCCCGAAACCGCTTCTTGCAGAACTTGCAGTCGACGAGCGGGTCGGTGAACCCGCCGACGTGGCCGGACGCCTCCCACACCTGCGGGTGGAGGATGATCGACGAGTCGAGCGCGACGATGTCGTCTCGCTCCTGCACCATCGCAGAGAGCCAGCGCTGCTTGATGTTGTCCTTGAGCAGGACGCCGTAGTGGCCGTAGTCGTACGACGAGCCGAGGCCGCCATAGATCTCGGACGACGGGAAGACGAACCCGCGCCGCTTGGCGAGGGAGACGATCTTGTCCATCGTGACGGCGTCGTGCGAAGGGGTGGGATCAGACATGCTCGCCTCTCCTCGACCGCACGGATCAGCGTCGCAATCGCTCCAGCGAGAGCTCCACTGACGCTCGCCAGGATTGAGACTCTCGACGGCCGCCGCGCGACACCAGCTCAGAGGCGACCAGCGCCACCACGAAGAGGCACACCGCCCAGAAGGTGAGGGACTGCGAGATCGTCATTCCCCAGAAACTACCCATGCGGGACGGCCGACGTTCCCGGTAGCTTCCCTGCCGATGGCCACCACGATGCCGGGCTCACGTCTCGTCTCGGACGACCTCGAAGCGCGCGCGATCGCGTGGCGCCGGCACCTGCACGCGAATCCGGAGCTGTCGTTCGAGGAGCACGAGACCTCGGCCTTCGTCGAGGAGACGCTGCGATCGTTCGGCGGGCTCGAGATCGAGCGTCCGGCGGGCACGTCGGTGGTGGCGCGACTGCACGGTGCGAGGCCGGGCAAGGTCGTCGTGCTCCGCGCGGACATGGACGCATTGCCGATCTCCGAGGAGAACGTTCTCCCTCACGTCTCGACGCGACCCGGGGTGATGCACGCCTGTGGGCACGACGGGCACACGGCGATGTTGCTCGGCGCGGCTCAGCTCCTGGTGGAGCGCCGGCAGGAGATCGCCGGAGAGGTGCGATTCGTCTTCCAGCATGCGGAGGAGCTGCCTCCGGGAGGTGCGCGTGAGGTCGTTGCCGCGGGCGTGCTCGACGGCGCCGACCTCGTCGCCGGCGTCCACCTGCTGTCGGCCCTCGAGACGGGACACGTCTCGGCCGCGCCTGGAGCAGTGATGGCCGCAGCAGACCTGTTCACGCTCGAGATCCTCGGCGCGGGAGGGCACGGCGCGAACCCGCACGAGACCATCGATCCGGTCGCGGTCGCGGCGCAGGTGATCACGAGCCTGCAGCAGATCGTCTCGCGCGAGACCGACCCCTTCGACTCCGTCGTCGTTTCGGTCACGACCCTGTCCGCCGGCACCGCCCGCAACGTGATTCCCGGGGCCGCCACGATCGGTGGCACCGTCCGTACGCTGTCCCTCGCCCGGCGCGGCGAGGTGCGCGAGGCGATGGAGCGCGTGATCGCGGGCGTCACGGCCGCCCATCGTGCGACGTACCGCTTCGACTACGAAGTCGGCTACGACCCGGTCGTCAACGATCGCGAGACCGCGGCCGCGGTCCGGCAGGCGATCGTGGCGGAGCTCGGCGAGGAGGCTCTTGTCGAGGTGGCGCCGGTGATGGGGGGCGAGGACTTCTCGGCCTACTGCGCGGTTGCGCCCGCGGCGTTCTTCTGGGTGGGCAGCGGCAACGACGCCCTCGGTACGTCGTTCCCGCATCATCACCCGCGCTTCGATATCGACGAGGCCGCACTGCGCGACGGCATCGCCGTTTTCGCCCGCACGGCGCTCGACGCGCTTCGCTAGCGAGCAGGCGGCGCGTGGCGGGCAAGGGCACGCCGGCGATCGTGGCGGCCGAGCGCGCCGGGATCGCATTCACCGTGCACGAGTACGCTCACGACCCGAAGGCCGCGAGCTATGGGCTCGAGGCAGCCGAGAAGCTCGGAATCGACCCCGCGCGCGTCTTCAAGACGCTCGTCGCCGACGTCGACGGCGTCCTCACCGTTGCCGATCGTGCCGGTTGCCGCCCAGCTCGACCTGAAGGCGCTCGGGAAGAGGACCGCGATGGCCGACCCGAAGCTCGCCGAGCGGACGACGGGCTACGTCGCCGGTGGGATCAGCCCGATCGGGCAGCGCAAGCGGCTGCCGACCGTGCTGGACGAATCCGCTCTCGCGTTCGCGACGATCCACGTCAGCGCCGGCCGGCGCGGCCTCGAGATCGAGCTCGCGCCCGCGGACCTTCTGACCCTGACGGGCGGCGAGGCGCGGCCGATTGCGGCCAGTCGCTGAGGGGTCGCGCGCCTGGCCCAGCCGGGACGAGCACCGCAGCTCCGAAGCGGCCGGGCGCTCGAGCTGGATGCGCGACTGATGAGGGTAGCGTCACAGACCCGTCACGCTTCCGGCGCAGACGCGTCACGCAATCGTGGGTAGCGTTCCAAGAGGGGCCCTCAAAGCCCCCTGGGGGAGGTTGGGGACGCTCGGGGGACATTGGGCGGACCGGCATTCGTCGCGATGCGCCTCTCGCTCGTTGAGGGAGAGTGAGGACCTTCGGCGAGATCGGCGAGGCAGGGATGAGCCGGTGCCGGCCCGAAGGAGGCCGTCCTCCGTCCCGTGGGCCAACCGCGAACGCCCTCGCTCGGATCAAATCGAGAGAAGCCGCGCCGCCGTCGCCTTGAACGACGCCACCGCGACGTCGCCCTCGCGCAGGCCGAGCCTCTCGGCCGACGCGGCCGTGACCTCGGCGACAATCGGGCCAACGCGGATCCGCGTCCGGTTTCCGAGCGGGACGATCGAGGCGACCGTGGCCCTGATGTGGTTCACGGCCGAGTCCTCCGGCATCTCGTGGGAGAGCGACACCTCCCAGGGATAGACCGCGAGGCCGACTCGCCCGATCCCGGCGTCGCTACTCCACGCCGTGCCGCCGGCGTCCAACACGACCTCCGTGAGGCCGTTCGCCGCCGCCGAGGCCGTGCCCTCGAGGAGCGTTGCCCCCGTGAAGCTCGCCACGAACGAGTCGGCGGGGTTGGCCACCAGCTCGGCCGCGGTGCCCGTCTGCAGGATCTTCCCGTCCACGATCACCCCGACGGTGTCCGCGAGCGCTGCCGCGTCCTCGAAATCGTGCGTGACGAGGATCGTCGGGAGCGCGAGGTCGCGGAGCAGCTCGTGCAGCTCGGTGCGCACCGTGGCCTTCGTGTGGGCATCCAACGCGGAAAGCGGCTCGTCGAGAAGGAGCACGCCGGGGTCGAAGGCGAGCGCGCGGGCGAGCGCGACACGCTGGCGTTCGCCGCCCGAGAGCTCCTGCACCCGCGCGCGCGTCAGGTGGGAGATCCTGAACCGCTCGAGCAGCGCGTCGACCGGGACGTTGCGCCGCGTGCCGAAGCGGACGTTCGCCAGCACGTCGAGGTGGGGGAAGAGGGCGTACTCCTGGAAGAGGTAGCCGACCCGCCGCCGCTCCGGGCGGGACGTTGATACCCGACCGCGTATCGAGCCAGACGTCGTCGTCCGAGCGAGAGGATTCCTCGCTGCGGCCGCAGCAGCCCCGAGACGACCCGCAACACCGTCGTCTTGCCGGCACCCGACGGCCCCACGAGGGCCGTCGTGGTGCCCGGCGCGACGGTCAGCTCGAGAGAGGCGTCGAAGCTGCGAAGGGGATGGGTGAAGTCGAGGCTGAGCGCCATCGGGTCAGGAGCTTGACGGAGAGGAGGGTCAGGGCGCTGATGAGCACGAGCACGGCGCTGATCGCGAGAGCGACGTTGAAGTCGATGTCGAACTGCTCGTAGATGGCGAGCGACAGCGTCTGGGTGACGCCCTGGAGCGAGCCGGCGAACATGATCGTGGCGCCGAACTCCCCGATCCCACGCGCGAACGCGAGGGCGGCACCGGCACCGAGCCCGCCAGCCGCGAGCGGCAGATGCGATGCGGAAGAAGACGCGCCCGGGCCGGCGCCGAGCGTCCGGCGCGGCGGCGGGCAGCGCCGGGTCGATCGCCTCGAACGCCGAGACCGCGGTACGCACGTAGAAGGGGCTGGCGACGAAGGTGACCGCGAGGACGACCGCGAGCTTCGTGAATGCGACGTCGATCCCGAGCGTGTCGAACGTCCCGCCGAGGAGCCCCATGCGCCCGAACGCGACGAGCAGACCGATCCCTGCGACGGCGGGCGGCAGCACGAGGGGGAGCTCGATCAGCGTCACGACGAGGTCGCGGAAGCGCGAGGCACGCGTCGCGACCCAGTACGCCGTCGGGGTGCCGAAGGCGATGATCAGCAGCATCGCGACCGTGATCGTCTCGGCGGTGACGACGAGCGCATCCTTTGCAGCGCTCGTTCCAAGGGCGGCGAGAGATCGCCCGGCGGAACCTGGAGGAAGATCGCGACGATCGGAAGCAGCAGGAAGAGCAGGGCGACGCCCGTCGCGAGGACGAGCGTCGCCCGGAAGACCTTGTCTACGAGGAAGCCTTGGGCAGCGGCAGGAAGCCGGCGTTCTTCAGCGCGGTCTGGCCCTTGGTGGAGAGGAGCGTCTTGATCCATGCCTGTGCGGCGGCCTTGTTGCTGGACTTGGAGACGACCGCGATCTCGTAGCGTACGCGCGGCTGTGCCCAGGCGGGGATCCGGATCGACGGTCACCTGATCGCTGACGGCGCGGGCGTCCGTGACGTAGACGAAGCCGGCGTCCGCCTGGCCGAGTGCGACCTTGCCGGTCACGGCCTTGACGTCGGACTCCTGGCTGACGACGGAGTTGAGCACCGACGAAAGGTTCATCTTCTTGAGCACCGTGCGGGTGTAGCTGCCGACGGGAACGGCCGAGTTCGCGATCACGAGCTTGACGTTCTTCGTCTTCAGGTCGTAGACCGACTTGATGCCGGCCGGATTCGACTTCGGCACGATCAACGCGAGCCGGTTGGCCGTGAAGGTGACCGGCTTCTCGACGATCCCTGCCGCGAAGAGCCGCTGTGTGTTCAACGGGGCCGCCGAGGCGAAGATGTCGGCCGGGGCGCCATTCTTGATCTGGGTCTCGAGCACGTTCGAGCCGGCGAAGCTGTAGTGCTGAGCGTTGTCGTACGAGCTTGAAGACCTCGGTCAGCGAGGCGGCCGCGTAGATCGTGAGCGGGTCGGCCTTCGTCGGCGCGCCTGCTGTGGCGGAAAGAACGAGTGCGATGACGACGATCGCCGCCGCGAGAACCGTGGTGATGCGCTTCATGGGGTGTCTCCTAGCCAAGGTAGGCCTCGATTGCGTCGCTTGCGGACTCCACGGTGACCGAGGCAGGGAACGAGACTCCGACGATCCGGCCGCCCTGGAGAGCTGGAGAGCGCGCCGACCTGCTGGGCGACGTTCGCGGCCATGCTCGCGTAGAGCGTGCGATAGGAGGCGATCGAGATGGCCCCTGCCGCGCTGATGTAGGTGCCGAGGAGTGCCTGCGTGATCGTCAGGCCGGTCGCCGCCGTTGAGTCGGCCGTCGCGAACGTCTTCGCGGGCCAGACGAACTCGAAGTCGTCCTCGACCGCAGCGGTCTGGCCGGCGTCGGTGAGGAGCTTGCCGAGAGCGGTCGCGTGCTCGTTCGCATTGAACGCCCCGCGCGCGAGTGCTGCGGGCGCCGGAGCCGGTGGCGACCTTCGCGGCCGTTGCCTTCGCGTAGAAGTCCTCGAGCAGGAACTCGGTCGCCTGGCCGAAGTTGGCGTAGGCGAGCTCGTCGTCGGTCGCGGTCAGAGCAGCGAGGGCGTTCGTCGTCGAAAGCCCGGTCACGGCGAGTCCCGCGCCGGCGGCGGAGAGGATGAGACGTCGTCGGTTCATGCCTGGCGCGCGCTCCTTGTGAATGCCGGCGCCGCAGGAGCGACCGGTAGATGAATATTGACTACAAGCGGGCAGTAACCTACCACGCAAACGTGTTAGCCAACCGTAAGAATCGACGAACAAGGAGCCCACGTGCCGATCAGCGCGCGCAACCAACTTGCAGGAAAGGTCACCGCGATTCACACCGGTGAGGTGATGGCAGAGGTCGAGGTCGCCGTCGGAGCCAATCAGATCGTCTCCGTCATTACCCGCCGGAGCGTCGAGGATCTCGGGCTCGCCGTCGGGGACGAGGTCACCGTCGTCATCAAGTCGACCGAGGTGATGCTCTCGAAGTAGGGCGGCGGTTTCGGGTTACCCGGTCTCGTCGAGAGGCTCGACCACCGCGATGCCGGCATTCTCGCCGGCGGGCGCGTCGCGCGTGTCGACGACGAGCCAGCGCGCTTGCCTATCGGGTGGAAGCGTCAGGAGGTCGCCCAGGTGAATCCGCTTGCCCCTCGCCGCGAGCAGCAGGTCGTGTTGCGAGCGACCCCCGTTCGCCCTACGGATGATCGTCCAGCGAGTCCGTTCGGACCCGCGATCCGGCTCGCCGCAGCGGGCCTTGTCGCTGCAGAAGCCGGTGCGGGAGTGGTTGTGGCAGAGGAGGCCCTGAACGCGGTTTCTGCGGTCGACGACGACGAGGCGCCCATCGGCGGCCTCTCGCAACCGCCGATGCGCCTCGGGCAACGTCGCGTCGGCCGGAATCGTGAGCGGCTCGTGCGCGAACCACCCGGCCATATCGCTGTCCAGCGCCTCGGCAGGGATGTCGGTGCGCCGGAGCAGCCCCCGACAGCTTCCGCGATGGACGAGCAGCGCCACCCGCACGCGACTGCTCGAGAACTGTGCCCGGACGTCACCGACGGTCGCCTTGTGCGGCAGCACCTTCGGGTTCTCGAACATGACATCGCGAACGCGTGGCGTGCGTCGCCGCGTGCGCGTGCGGGCAGGGTCGCTCGAGATCCCAGCGCGCGGGTCGTTGAGGAAGTAGAGGAGCTCGCCTTCGGTGGCCGGGATCGAGCCACTCCCCAGAGACCGATCGGGCGTCACGTCAACCTCGACCGTCGCGGACAGCTCGATGGCGTCTCGGTCGATCGCGTCGAACAGCGGCACATACGGCTTGATGTCGAGCACCGGTGTGCCGTCGAGCAGATCGAGCCCGGCGACCTCGAGGGACGTCCCCGTGATCCCGATCAACTCGAGCACCGAGATCCCGATCGGGTTCGGACGGCTTGGCGACCGGGTGGCGAACGCTCCACGCTCGGGCGAGGGCCTCTGGTCGCGGGTCGGACCGGGAAGCTCGTGCAGGTCGGCGACGACCCAGATGTACGAGAAGCCGTCGAGCCCGACGAGCGCGTCGAGATGTTGCGGATCGATCTCGATCGAGCCACGAGCCTCCTGGCTCGCGACCGACTGGGTCGGAGTGCCTTCGAGAGTGCGAAACGGCGAGCGCACCACACCGATGACGTCGTAGATAACGGTCGCAGGCTCGGGCATCGGCGCGGTGATGGAAAGAAGCTGCCCTGCCCCACCGTCAGTCGACTGCGGGACAGGGCGCGAGCTCTACGAGGGCGATGCTAGTCGAAAGATAACTACCGATCAACCGATCCCGCGCGAGGCCGGAAGGCGACCTAAGATCCTCCAGTGGCACGCGTCGCCCGCACCGAGCCGTCGCTGACCGAGTGGGCCGTGCTCGGGCTTCTTCGCGAGGGACCGGCGCACGGCTGGGACATCGCGCGCGCATTTGCGGAGGACGCTGAGGTCGGTCGCGTCTGGACTGTCAGTCGGCCGCTCGTCTATCGCGCGATCACTGTCCTGCGCGAGCTCGGATACGTAGCCGATCGCGGCAGCACGCCGAGTGCGACAGGCCCGCAGCGGGTGCTGCTCGCTCCGACACCGCGTCGGCCGGCAGGCCCTTCGACGCTGGCTCGCGCGACCGACGGCCCACGTTCGCGATCTCCGCTCGGAGCTGCTGATCAAGCTGCTGCTCCTCGAACGAGCCGGGAGCGACAACGCACCGCTGCTGCGGGCTCAGCTCGAGCTCCTCGAGCACGGCGAGCTCGCCCTCGCGGCGCGCGTTGGCGAAGCCGAGGGATTCGACCGCACGGTCGCCGTCTGGCGCCTGTCCACCGTCCGCGCGGCGCGGTCGTTCGTCGAGGCCGTGCTCGACGAGCGTGGAGGCGAGCCGGTGAACTACGAGGCGATCGGGCATGTCAGCTCGGCCCACGCCTCACTCGACGGGATGCCACTGCAGCCGGCGGCGGACGACTCCGGCCAGTCGCGGATCGTGCTCACGGAGCCGCATCGCGGCTCGCTCGTCGACCTCGACGGCTTCTCGCACGTCTGGGTGATCGCACACCTCCACGAGTCCGTGGGCTGGGCCGACACGGTCAACCCGTTTCTGGACGACCAGCCGCGCGGTACGTTCGCGACGCGCTCGCCCCACCGGCCGAACCCGATCTCGCTCTCGCTGTGCGCGCTCGTCGAGGTCACAGCCGACGGCATCTCCGTCGAAGGGCTCGACCTGCTCGACGGCACGCCCGTGCTCGACATCAAGCCCTACGTGCCACTCTTCGACACTCCCGCCGGCCCGGTCTCGGCCGGCTGGTTCACCGGACGAGCGGAGCTGATCTTCGAGCGCACGTCCGATACGCGGTTCCGGCAGCGCAGCATGCGCTGACGCGGATAGCGTCGAGTCGTGCTCGAGCTCTTCCAGATCACCGGCTCGTGCAGCTTCGCGGCCCGCGCGGCGCTCGAAGAGGCAGGCGCCGACTACACCACCGTCGACGTGCATCCCGCGCAAGCGCGACGAGGCACCGGGCTTCGAGGCTGTGAACCCACTGCGCCGCGTTCCGGCGCTCCGCGACGGTGACGAGCTCGTCTACGAGACCGGTGCGGTCTTGCTCTACCTGGTCGAGCGCCTGCCGGGCCGCGGCCTCGGGCCGCTCCCCGGCGAGCCGGGCAGGGGCGAGCTCCTGCGCTGGGTGACGTGGCTCGCGGACACGCTCCACACCGCGTATCACCCGGTCGACGCGCCGCGGTTCCTGAGCGACGATCCGGCCGGCCACGATGGAATCCGGCTCAAGGGCCGCGAGAGGCTCGCTGCACACGGCGCGTACCTGGAGCGTCAGCTCGCCGGCCGCGCGTGGTGCCTCGGTGACCGGTTCTCGGTCGCGGACATCTACCTCTACATGCTCAAGGGCTGGGAGAGCTACTCGGACGGCGTCACGCTCGGCGGCGAGGTGCTCGCCGCCCACTACGAGCGCGTCGGGGCGCGGCCGGCGATCGCGCGAACGCGCGAGCTCGACGATCTCGACGAGCGGCTGCAGCGCTTTCACCCCGAGTTGCGGGCGGGGAAGCCGATCGGCTAGGCGCGGTCAGGGCAGGTCGCCGGCGAGCACCGTCGCCGCGAGCGCAGGGTCTACGTTCCCCCCGGACACGACGAGCACCGTCGGCCCGTCGAGCGCGAACGCGCCGGTCTGGAGCGCCGCCAGCGTGAGCGCGCCCGTCGGCTCGACGACGAGCTTCGCCTCGAGCGCGAGCCAGCGCATCGCCTCCAGGACGGACTCGTTCGGGCACGGTCACGATCTCGTCGACGAGCGCCGAGATGGTCGCGAACGTCAGCTCGCCGAGGGCCTGGGTGCGGACGCCGTCGCAGATCGTCCGCGTCACATCGGCCGCCGGCCAGCTCACGATCCGTCCCTCGCGTAGCGACTCCTGCGCATCGGCCGCGAGCTCCGGCTCGACCCCGACCACGCGGGCTCCGGGGCAGAGCGCCTTGACCGCCGTCGCGACACCGGAGATGAGCCCGCCGCCCCCGATGGGAACGATGACGGTGGCGACGCCGGGAAGATCGCGTGCGATCTCGAGGCCGACCGTGCCCTGTCCGGCAATGATGCGCGCGTCGTCGAAGGGCGGGATGTACTCGAGCGAGCGAGCGTCGCGGATCTCGGCGGCCACGCGCTGGCGCTCCTCGCTCGAGTTGGCGCAGCGGACGATCTCGGCGCCGTAGCGCGGCGGTGCGCGCGACCTTGACGGGAGCGGCGTTCTCGGGCATCACGATCGTGGCCGGGACGCCGAGCAGCGCCGCCGCGGCGGCAACACCCTGGGCGTGGTTCCCGCTCGAATCGGCGACGACGCCGCGCTCGATCGTCGCGAAGGGGGTGGAGGCAAGGGCGTTGAAGGCGCCGCGGAACTTGAACGAGCCGGTGCGCTGCAGGCTCTCGGGCTTGACGTAGACCTCGCCGTCGAGCGGCAGCCGGATGAGGGGTGTGCGCACGGCGACGTCGCTGGAGGCGCTCGGCGGCGGCTTCGACGTCCGCAAGCGAGACCGGGAGCGAGGGGACGGACACCGTCCGATCTTAGAGTCGGCGGCCGCAACCGGCGTCCAGCTGTCGGCCAGAGCACCAGGCTGGAAATCTCAACGGACCGGGGCGGGAGAGGTGACCGGCTTCCGCCGGTCGCCGGTGGTGCGCAGCCTCCCATCGCGTACCCTCCTGCGCGTGAGCACCGACGAAGCCCCGGTCGAAGTCCCGGTCGAGCTGCACATCGTCTCCGACTCGACAGGCGAGACAGCGGCGCGCCTCGTTCTCGCACTCGAGGCCCAGTTCCCGGAGCAGGTCTTCGCGGAGGTCAGGCATCCGCGCGTCGAATCGGTCGACGACCTGCAGCTGGCCGTGGCAACCGCCCGCGGCCGGCCGGCCGTGATGGTGTACACGCTCGTCGAGCCCGGCCTGCGGGAGGCGATGCGCCTGCTCTGCCGCCGCGCCCGCGTGCACTACTGCGACCTGCTCGGCCACCCGATCGACTCGATCGCGCGCGTCTCGGGCGTGGCGGCGCGGATGACGCCAGGTGCCCGCCCGCCGCTCGACCAGACCTACTTCAAGCGGATCGAGGCGATCGAGTTCGCCGTCAAGTACGACGACGGTGTCGGAAGCGGCCTGGACGAGGCCGACGTGGTGCTCGTCGGCGTCTCGCGCACGTCGAAGACGCCGCTCTCGATCTACCTCGGCTACCTCGGTCACAAGGCCGCCAACGTGCCGATCGTGAAGGGCATCGACCCGCCTCCGGCCCTGTTCGAGATCGACCCGGTCAAGATCGTCGGGCTGACGATCGACGCCGAGCGGCTCTCGGAGATCCGCTCGAACCGGGTGGCCACGATGGGCGGGCCGAAGAAGCGCTATGCCGGGTTGCTCGACGTCTACGAGGAGCTCGACCAGGCGACGGCAATCCATCGCCGCCTCGGCTGTCCCGTGCTCGACGTCTCCGACTTCTCGGTCGAGGAGACGGCGATGCGCGTGATCAAGCTGGTCGCCGACCGCCAGCGAGAGCGGCGGCTCACGTGAGCGGCGGCAAGAGCCTCTGGCGGTCCGAGGGCCGGTCGATCGACGACAAGGGCTGGGTGCCGCTCCGTTACTGGTCGATGTGGTTCTTCGGCCTCGCCGTCGCCGTGATGGCGTTCTACGTGATCCTGACGCCGATCTGGATCGGACTTCGCGTCGCCGCCTGGGTGGCGGAGTTCAAGGCCCGCCGGCGGAGCTGACGAACGCATCGACCTCCGCCGGGCGTCCGGAGCCGCACGGTCGGGAACGCGGCCAGCCGGTCGGGATAGGTCCGGCGCCTCTGCCGAGTGCATCCGAAAGGCGAAAGGGATCAGCGCGTCCTTGCCTCCGATCGCGTCCTTGAGGGTCTCGCGGTTGCCGTTCCAGAGCTCCTCGCGGCGGACGATGCGGCGTGCCGTGCGCCGGATCAGCCGCGGCAGCCAGACGCGGATTGGCAGATCGAGCCACACGACCGTGTCGGCCTGCTCGAGGACGAGGTTGCCGAACTTCGAGCTGTAGTTGCCGTCGATCACCCAGCCGTCACCGGCGAGGATCGGCTCCAGGATTCGAACGAGCTCGTCGTCCGGCGTCTCCGTCCAGTTCGGCCCGTGCACGAGCGCATCGAGCTCGACGAACGGCACCTCCAGGATCGAGGCGAGCTGCTTGCCGAGTGTCGTCTTGCCGTTGCCCGAGCAGGTCGAGACGATCGAGACCCTCTTCACGTGAGCAGGCGGGCTGCGATCGGTTCCTCGCCGGCGGCCGTGACGCGGTAGCCCCGCGCCCCGGGGCGGTCGGCCACGACCTCGACGAGCTCCGGCCCGCGGTAGACCGCGGCCGCGCCGTCGTCGCACGCGATCCCGGCCGGGAACCCGTTGGCGACGAGGCGCGTGTAGACCGGTCGGCGCCGTTCCTCGCCGTCGTAGTGCGGGCAGTAGCTCCCGGCGAGCAGCCCGAGCCCGTCGTCGAGCCCGTCGAGCTCCTCCGAGAACGAATCGGTCACGCACGCCTCGAACCAGCAGTTGGCGCCGGCCGAGACACCGCCCAGGGCCGCGCCGCGCTCCCAGCGCATCGCGCAATGCGACATCGACTCCGTGGACGCGCCAGACGGCGAGCATGTTGGCGGTGTTCCCGCCCGCCACGACGACGACGTCGGCGGCCGCGACGTGCTCCGCGGGACGGTCCGGGATCCCGAAGGTGGTCGCGACGTGGATCGTGCAGTCTCGTGCACCCCAGGCGAGCTCGAAGGCCTCGATCGCGCGCTCGGAATCCCCGACTGCGGTCGGGAGAAAGACCACGTGGGGCCGCTCGCGCCCGGCGAGCCCGAGCAGGAGATCATCGAGCGGGGAGCTCGAATCACCGGAGAGGAACCCGCCACCACCCATCGCTACGACGTGCCCCGGCATCGGCATATCCTCGCACGCAGGCGCGAGGGCAAGCGGCAGCTGACGGCTCGTCGGCACCTGTTCAGAGACGGTGCTTTGTGTGCGAGGATCACGCCATGCGCTACGTCTACGACTTCGACGAGCAGGCTCCGGGCGGCCGGGAGCTCCTCGGAGGGAAGGGTGTCGGCCTCGCTGAGATGACGGCGCTCGGCGTTCCCGTACCCGCCGGATTCACGATCACGACGGACGCCTGCCGCGCCTACATGGCCGACGGCAAGCATGTTCCGGCGGGGCTCGACGACGAGGTCGGCGCGCACATCGCCGCTCTCGAGGAGCACGCAGGAAAGCGCTTCGGTGACCCGTCCGATCCGCTCCTCGTCTCGGTGCGCTCGGGCGCAGCGATCTCGATGCCGGGGATGATGGACACCATCCTCAACCTCGGCCTGAACGACGTCGCGGTCGAGGGGCAGGCTGCCTCGACAGGGAATCCGAGATTCGCGTACGACTCCTACCGGCGCCTGATCCAGATGTACGGCGAGGTCGTCGACGGCGTCGACGGGCACCGGTTCGAGGCGGCGATCGCCGACCTGAAGTCGGCGCTCGGCGTCGCGAACGATCTCGACCTCGGGGCCGAGGATCTCCTGGGCCTGATCGCGACGTTCAAGGGCATCTACGAGGAGGAGGTCGGCGCCGGCTTCCCGCAGGATCCACGCGAGCAGCTGCGCCGCGCCTACCGCGCCGTCTTCGACTCCTGGGGCGCGCCACGAGCGCAGGTCTACCGGCGCACGTATGAGATTCCGGACGACATCGGCACCGCGGTCAACGTCGTCCAGATGGTGTTCGGCAACAAGGGCGAGAGCTCGGGCACGGGCGTCTGCTTCACCCGCGACCCCTCGACGGGCGAGTCGATGCTCTACGGCGAGTTCCTGGTCAACGCGCAGGGCGAGGACGTCGTCTCCGGGATCCGCACGCCGGAGCCGATCTCCGCGATGAAGTCGCAGCTGCCCGACGCCTACGCGCAGCTGATCGAGACGCTCGATCGCCTCGAGGCCCACTACCGGGACATGCAGGACATCGAGTTCACGGTCGAGGAGGGACGTCTCTACCTGCTCCAGACCCGCACCGGCAAGCGGACGGCGACCGCAGCCCTCCGCGTTGCGGTCGAGATGGCGGGTGAGGGCGTGATCTCCCGCGAGGAAGCGGTGTCGCGGATCGACCCCGGCCAGCTCGACCAGCTCCTCCATCCGATGATCGACCCGACCGCTGAGGTCGAGGTGGCAGCGCAGGGGCTGAACGCCTCGCCCGGCGCCGCATCGGGCGAGATCGTGCTCGACGCCGATACCGCAGCGGAGCGGGGCAAGGCGGGCGACGACGTGATCCTCGTCCGCTGGGAGACGACGCCGGACGACATCCACGGCCTGATCCAGGCGCGCGGCGTTCTCACGGCACACGGTGGGATGACGTCGCATGCGGCCGTGGTCGCGCGCGGGATGGGGAAGCCCTGCGTCGCGGGCTGCGAGGGCCTGTCCATCGATGCCCGCGCTGGAACGGTCACGATCGGCGAGCACGTGCTCAACGTCGGGGACGTGATCACGATCGACGGCGGCACCGGCCGCGTGATCGTGGGCCCGGTGCGGCTCGTGCCCCCCGCGATCGACGAGAACTTCGGCACGATCCTCGACTGGGCCGACCAGCTCCGCCGGCTCCGCGTGCGCGCGAACGCCGACACGCCGGAGGACGCCGCCAAGGCGCGCGAGTTCGGCGCCGAGGGCATCGGCCTCTGCCGCACCGAGCACATGTTCATGGCGCAGGACCGCCTGCCGATCGTGCAGGAGATGATCATGGCGCGCGACGAGGCCGCCCGCCGCGTCGCGCTCGACAAGCTCCTGCCCGATGCAGCAGTCCGACTTCGAGGGCATCTTCGAGGCGATGGCCGGGTTCCCGGTCACGATCCGCCTGCTCGACCCGCCGTTGCACGAGTTCCTGCCCTCGCTCGAGGAGGCGACCTCCGACGAGATGCGCGCGCCGGATCGCGGAGCTGCACGAGGCGAATCCGATGCTCGGCACCCGCGGCTGCCGGCTCGGGCTGCAGTGGCCCGAGATCTACGAGATGCAGGTGCGCGCGATCGTCCGCGCGGCCGCCGCGGTGGGAGAGCGCACCGGGCGCTGCGCCGCTCGTCGAGATCATGCACCCGCTCGTCGGCTTCCGCGAGGAGCTGGCACGCCTGCGGGAGCTGACCGAGCGGATCGCGGCCGAGGAGCCGGCGATCGAGTATCTCTGCGGCACGATGATCGAGCTCCCGCGCGCGTGCGTGCGCGCCGACGAGATCGCCGAGGTGGCGGACTTCTGCTCGTTCGGGACGAACGACCTCACCCAGACGGCGCTCGGCTTCTCGCGCGACGACGCCGAGGGCAAGTTCCTCACCTACTACCTCGAGCACGGCATCCTCGAGCGCAACCCGTTCGAGGTGCTCGACCAGGAAGGCGTCGGCGAGCTGATGCGGATCGGCATCGAGCGCGGCCGCGGCGTCAAGCCGGGGCTGAAGATGGGGATCTGCGGCGAGCACGGCGGCGAGCCGCGCTCGGTTGCGTTCTGCCATGGGCTCGGGCTCGACTACGTCAGCTGCTCGCCGTACCGGGTTCCGCTGGCGCGGCTGGCCGCCGCGCAGGCTGCGCTGGCCGAAGAGGGCGTGACGGCGCTCGCGATCGGCGGCTGACCGGTCGAGACCGCGGTGAGGCTTCAGCCTCACCCGCGCGTCCCGTCCGCCGCCACCGACTAGATTCGCCCCATGAGCGTCACCTCGATCGCAACACTCGTCATCGGCGTCGGCATCGGGCTGATCGTCCTGATCGCGATCGCCCGCACGGTGCGGATCGTGCCGCAGGCAAGCACCGGCATCGTCGAGCGGCTCGGGCGCTACCAGCGCACGCTCGATCCCGGCCTCCACTTCCTCGTGCCCGTTCCTCGATCAGCTCCGGCCGCTCGTCGACATGCGCGAGCAGGTGGTTGCGTTCCCGCCGCAGCCCGTGATCACGCAGGACAACGTGACGATCTCGATCGATACGGTCTTCTACTTCACCGTGACGGACGCGTTTCGCGCCACCTACGAGGTTGCCTCGCTCCTCTTCGCGATCGAGCAGCTCACGGTCACGACCCTCCGCAACGTGATCGGCTCGCTCTCGCTCGAGGACGCGCTCACCTCGCGTGACAAGATCAACGCCGACCTCCGGATCGTGCTCGACGAGGCGACCGAGCGCTGGGGCCTGCGCGTGAACCGGATCGAGCTGAAGTCGATCGACCCGCCGAGCTCGATCCAGGAGGCGATGGAGAAGCAGATGCGGGCCGAGCGCGAGCGCCGTGCCGTGATCATCAACGCCGAGGGCGTCAAGCAGGCGCAGATCACGACCGCCGAAGGCGAGAAGCAGGCCGCGATCCTCACGGCCGAAGGCGCGAAGACGGCGACGATCCTCACCGCCGAGGCCGCCAAGCAGTCGGCGATCCTCCACGCCGAGGGCGAGGCCGAGGCGACACGCCAGGTCTTCCAGGCGATCCATGACGGCAACCCGTCGCCCGACCTCCTCAGCTACCAGTACATCCAGAACCTGCCGCGGGTCGCCGACGGGCAGTCGATGAAGCTGATGATCATCCCGTCGGACGCGATGGCGACGATGGGTGCGGTTGCGGCGCTCGGCGGCGGCTTCCAGTCCGGCGAGGACACGGCCGCGGACGGCCCCGCCTCCGAGAGCGCGCTAGCCGTGGCGGCGGTCGTCTGGATCGTCATCGCGCTCGTCCTCTTCGGGGCCGAGCTCCTGACGCTGTCGTTCGTGGCGTTCTATCCGGCGCTCGGCGCGCTCGCCGCCGCTGTCGCGGCGCTGCTTGGCGGCAACGTCGGGGTCCAGGTGATCATGTTCGCGGTCGTCACGGTCGCGATCGCTGCTGCTGACGCGCAAGCCGCTGCTGCGGCTGATGAAGCGGACGCCGTCCGTGCCGTCGAACGCCTCGAACGTGATCGGCCGCCGGGCGGTCGTCGTGATCGACGATCGAGCCGGGGCCGGGCGAGCGCGGGCAGGTGCGGGTCGGCACCGAGCACTGGAGCGCGAAGTCCGAGAACGAGCAGCCGATTGCCGAGGGAACGACGGTCGAGGTCGTGCGGATCGACGGGGTCGCGCTCGTCGTGCGGCCCGTCGACGGCGAGTGCCGGCGCTCGCTCAGACGGCGTAGCCGCGGACGCGAGCGTACGCGAGCGCGACGGCCGACGACGCCGACGCCGACCGCGATCAGCGATTCCGAGCGCCCGCTCGGCGGAATCCGGAAGCGCAGCAGCGCATAGGTCGCGACGATGCCGCCGGCGAGGCCGCCGAGATGGCCGCCGATCGAGATCCCGGGAACGGCGAACGTGAAGGCGAGGTTGACGAGGATCAGCACCATCGCCTGGCCCATCAGGGATCCGGTCGCGAGGTACTCGAGGATGAGCAGCGCGCCGATAAGGCCGAAGATCGCACCCGGACGCTCCGACGGTGACCGCGCCGCGGCGAGCTGAACCAGAGTGCTCCTGCCGATCCCGCGAGCCCCGAGACGAAGTAGACGAGCAAGAAGTCGTGGCGTCCCGAGCGCCTGCTCGACGATCGTCCCGAGCCAGTAGAGCGCGAGCATGTTGAACGCGATATGGAGGATGCTGCCGTGCAGGAACATGGCGGTCGACGAGCCGCCACCAATCGCCGTTCGAGACTGCGGATCCCTGCAGAGCCCAGTCGCTGAAGAGCTTGCCGCCGGGCAGGTTGATGCCGCCGCCCTGGGAGGCGGTGAGACGTAGACGATCACGTTGAGCGGCGATCAGCACGATCGTGGCCGGCGCCTGGAACGACCGCGTCGCGCGCTCGATGTTCTGCAGCGTCCGCTGCGGCGACTGCTTGACCGCTCCGATGTTCGCGTGCTCGGGGCAGCGGATCCCCACCGGTGCGAACGTCATGCACTCTTCGCAGATCGGGCGTCCGCACTCGGAGCACGACACGCGCGTCTCGCGGTCCGGGTGGCGGTAGCAGTGGGGCGTTGGCGTCTCCGACATGGACGGCTAGCGTAGCGGCGTGCACGTTCATGTCGCCTTCACTCCGGACGAGTCCGCAGCGGCCCCGACCGGCGTTGTGATCGACGTGATCCGGGCGACGTCGACGATCTGCCAGGCGCTCGCAAGCGGGTACGAACGCGTCTGGTGTGCGGCTGAAGTCGAGGACGCACGCGCCCTCGCCGATGAGGGCGGCGTCACGCTCGGTGGCGAGCGCCTCGGCGTGCTGATCGACGGGTTCGACCTCGGCAATTCGCCCCGTGAGTACCTCACCGTGAGGACGCCGATTCTCGCCATGTCGACGACGAACGGCACGCGGGCGATCGTCACGGGTGCCGAGCGCTGCGAGCGGGTTCTGATCGCGTCGCTCCTCAACCTCGCCGCGGTGACCGAGGCGGCGCGTGCGCACGGGGACGACGTCGCGATCTTCTGCGCCGGGGTCAAGGGCGCGTTCGCGCTCGACGACAGCTACGTGGCCGGCCGGATCGCCGGTCTCCTCGGCGACGACCGCAGCGACGCGGCCGAGGCGGCAGTGCGCCTGGCGGCGTCGTACGCGACGGCCGAGGAGGCATTTCGCGCCTCGCGCAGCGGCCGCAACCTGATCAACCACGGCCCGGAGCTCGAGGCCGACATCCCGTATTGCGCCCGCGAGAGCGTGCTCACCGTCGTGCCCCGCCTCGTCGGGATGCACGGCATCGCCGCCGAGATCACTGCGTCCGAGGCGTAGCGCTCCGCGTGCGCGTAGCGATCGTCCTCTTCACCCGCGACCTCCGCATCCACGACAATCCGGCGCTCGCAGCCGCGATCGAGGCGGCCGAGCGCGTGCTTCCCCTGTTCGTACACGACGACGGGATCCTTGGCACCCGCTACGGCGCTGCGGCGGGTCGGCTCACGTTCCTGCGCGACTCGCTTTGCGATCTCGATCTCTCGCTGAGAGGGCTCGGCGGGGCGCTCGACGTGCGACGCGGGGACGTGGTGGCCGAGACCGTTCGCGCTGCTCGCGACGTCGGAGCGGCCACCGTCTTCGCGAGCGCTGATGTCAGCCCGTACGCGATCGAGCGGCAACGGAGACTCGCGGCCGAGGTCGACCTTCGTCTGGTCGACGGCAACTACGTCGTTCCCGGCGGCGAGGTTGCGCCGACGGGCAACGACCACTACCAGGTCTTCTCGCCCTATCACCGCGCCTGGTCGGAGGCACCGTGGGGGACTCCGGCCGCGACGCCACGCGCGATCCGCCTGCCCGACGGCGTGACGCCGGTAGCCGAAGGACTTTGTGTGGATTCAACCCAAGCGTGCGCCAGTCGGCGGCGAAACGGTGGGCGTCGAGCGGGCGAGGGTCTGGCTGCAGGAGCAGCTCGGCGGCTACGGCACGGGCGGCCACGACGAACTCGCCGCCGACGCGACCTCGCGGCTCTCGCCCTACCTGCACTTCGGCTGCGTCTCGGCGCGCGCCCTCGCCGTGCGCGCCCGGGAGCTCGGCGGCGACGCCTTCACGCGCCAGCTCTGCTGGCGCGACTTCTATGCGCAGATCCTCCTGGCACGTCCCGAGACCCAGGTCGACGACATGCGCACCCGCGGCGACCGGTGGCTCGACGACCCGGAGGGACTTGCAGCCTGGAAGGAAGGCATGACCGGCTTCCCGCTCGTCGACGCCGGCATGCGGCAGCTCCGCGCCGAGGGGTGGATGCACAACCGCGCGCGCATGGTCACCGCGTCGTTCCTCGTCAAGGACCTGGGGATCGACTGGCGCGAGGGTGCGCGCCACTTCTTCGACCTTCTGCTCGACGGCGATGTGGCACAGAACGTCGGGAACTGGCAGTGGGTGGCCGGCACGGGCGTCGACACACGCCCGAACCGCATCTACAACCCGACCGCCCAGCTGAAGAAGCTCGACCCGGATGGTGTCTACGCGAGACGGTATGTGCCCGAGCTCGAGGACGTGCCTGTTCGGTACATCGCCGAGCCTGGCCTGCTGGCGCCTTCGTATCCGCGCCCGATCGTCGACCATGCGCGGGCGGCGGCGGCGTTCCGCGAGCGGCGGGGTCTCGGAGATAGCCTGGAGCAATGAGCGCTGACCACGACGAGCGGCGCGAGCGGGCGGCATCGTTCGCGGTTGTCGCGGACTCCTACGAGCGGTCGCGGCCCGGATATCCCGACGACGCCGTCCGCTGGCTCGCGGGCGAGGTGCCGTGCGACGTCGTCGACCTCGGCGCCGGCACCGGAAAGCTGACGCGATCCCTTGTCGCGCTCGGCCACCGGGTGACCGCGGTCGAGCCGCTTCCCGAGATGCTCGAGCAGCTGCGGGTAGCCGTGCCGGAGGCAACGGCCGTCGAGGGTGGAGCCGAGGCGATCCCGCTTGCAGCCGAGAGCGTCGACGTCGTCACCGCTGCCCAGGCCTTCCATTGGTTCGACCACGGCCCTGCCCTGCGCGAGATAGCGCGGGTGCTGCGACCCGGTGGCCACATCGCGCTCGTCTGGAACCGTCCGCGACGAGAGCGAGACCTGGGTGAGCCAGCTGAGCGACGCAATGGTCGGGAGGACGGGCATCGACTACGGCGCCGCCGAGCCGATCGATGCGAGTGGGCTCTTCGGGCCGGTCGAGCACGCCGTCTTCAGCCATGTCCACGAGGTCGATCGGGAGATGCTGATCGAGCTCGTGCGGTCACGCAGCTACTGCGCCGTCCTCACCGAGGAAGAGCGGGCGCCCGTGCTCCAGAAGGTTGACGATCTCTTCACGGAGCACGCCCATGACGGCGTCGTGCAGCTGCCGTACCTGACCGAGTGCTTCCGCGCCCCACGGCTCTGAGGCTCTGACGGCTCAGGCCGGGCGCTCCTCGACGAGCTCGTAGAGCTTTCCGTCCGGCGGGCGGAAGTGGGTGTAGCGCCAGCGGGCGTTCTCGCTGATCCCGTCGGTCTCGACGCCTGCGGCGTGGAGCTCGCGGATGGCCTCGTCGAGATCGCCGACGATGAGGCCGACGGTGCGCTCGCCGACGGCGTCCCCCTCGTCGGGTGGAGCGACCGCGAGGACATCGCCGTTCGCGGCGGCGAAGAGCGTTGCACCGACGCCGTCGACGGTGACCGGTGTCAGCCCGAGCACGTCCCGGAGGAACGATCCCATTTCGCGATGAGCCGGCGTGTGGCTGCCGACAAAGCCGATGCCGCGGATCTCCATCTGTTCTCTCTCCTGTGGTTTTCGGCCTGTCTGTTCCGGCCATCTTGACACACGAACATATGTTCGTGTAGAACTACAGGTTCAGTGATCGCCTGCCTCCTCATCCCGGGATTCACGCTTCGCGCAGCGTTGCGCACCCGGCCGAGGCTGGCACTCGTCCCGGCAGCGCTTGCCCCGGAGCCGGGCAAGGAGGCGCTCGTCGGGCCGGTCACGGCGGCCGCTGAGGCCGCCGGGGTGCAGGTCGGCATGCGCATGGGGGAGGCGCTCGCCACCTGTCCCGGCCTCGTGCTGATCGAGCAGGATCCCGCGGCGGTGGAGCAGGAGTGGGAGGGGGTCCTGCGCCGCCTGGAGGATGCGGGGTTCGCCGTCGAGTCGGCCGAGCCCGGTCTCGTCACGTTCGAGACCGGTGGGGTCGAGCGGCTCTACGGAGGAGTGGAGGCGGCGCTGGCCAAGGCGCTCGCTTCCGTCGGATCTGCCTGGGACCCGCGCGCCGGCGCGGGCGGGCGCCGCTTCGTCGCGCTGGCGGCGGCGAGCGTGGCCCGGCCCGGACAGGCAGTGATCGTCGAGGGGAAGGAGGAGCAGGGCTTCCTGGAGCCGCTCCCCCTCTCGCTGTTGCCGCTCCCGTCGAACCGGTATGCCGAGCTCGAAGGGCTCGGCGTGCGTCGGCTCGGCGAGCTGGCGTCGCTTCCCGGCGGCGCCGTGGAGGAGCGGCTGGGGCCGGAGGGGAAGCGGGCGTGGAGCCTCGCGGGCGGGGAGCGGGGCTCTGCTCGAGCTCCCCGTGTGCGTGGGCGATCGCCTGCGGCAGAGCTGGTGGAGGCCCTCTCCTTCCCCGAGGCGATCGCAAACGAGTTGACGCTGCGGCGGGCGTTCGGAGCGTTGCTCGACCGGTTGCTGGCGCGGCCGGAGCGGGCGGGGCGGCCGCTGCGCAAGGTGGCGGTCTCGGCCAAGCTCGTCGGCGGCGGCTCGTGGCGGCGGGCGACGACGTTGCGCGAGGCGACTGCCGAGCGCGGCAGGCTGCGGGCGGCGCTCGGTCCCAAGCTGCTCGAAATCCCGGCTCCGGTGACCGAGTTGCGGTTGGAGGCGGTGGAGCTCGCCGACCACGTCGGCAACCAGCTCACGCTCGTGTCCCCGGAAGGAGACGAGATGGACGGACGGCTGCGCGAGGGGCTGAGACAGGTGCGGGCCAGCACGGGCTCGGGCTCCGTGTGCGCAGTGGTGGAGGTGGCACCGTGGTCGCGTATTCCGGAAACGCGCGCGCTCGTCGTGCCCCGCGACGGGGCCTGACGTCGATCTGTGCCGTGGGGCGCGGAGGCGGCGACAGGCTTCAGCTCGTCGTCCGGGCTCCGGCGGCTGTGCAGCTGGTGGCCGGCTTCAGCCGGTCGCCGGTTTGGGCTCTGTCGTGCAGCCGGGATGAGGCTTCAGCCTCACCCACCCGTCCCATCCCGGGCGAGGTCGGAGGTCATCCATGAGCACTGCCAGCGGCTCCTGGGCAAGCCGACCCCACGCGCTCTCCCATGCGACCGCTGGCCGCCTCAACGCGCCGCGCCCGGCGCTGGTCGAGGCCGGGGTCGACGGAGCTCCCTGCGTCGTCAACCGCCAGCAGGTCGCCTTCGTGCGCGAGGAGTGGCGCGTCGTCGACCGCTGGTGGACGGAGGAGCCGCTCGACCGTCGCTACTACGAGGTCGTGCTCGAATCGGGCCAGAACGTGTGCGTCTACCGCGACCAGGAGAAGGGTTGCTGGTTTACGCAGCGAGGGGCGTGAAGAAGGTGCGATGAAAAACCGTATCGCACCTTCTTCGTGCCCCTCGCTGCCGATGTCTTTAGCCGCGCTGCGCGCGGATCCTGAAGCTGGGAACCCTTCGGGTTCCAACCGGCGATCAGGCGGTGATGACAAGGTTTTTGCTTGCTTCTTGAGCTGCCGTCCAGCGTGGTGGCCGGCTTTAGCAGGTCGCCGGTTTGGGCTCCGTCGTTCCGGTGTCAACGCTCAGTCAGGAGAGATGTCGTGATCCTGGCCAAGCGCCTCGTAGGCGAGCGCCTCCCATTCCCCTGCCTGCCCAGAAGGCACCACTACCCATTGCCGGAAGGGCTGCCCGCGGCCGGAAGGATCGAAGAGATGCGCGTCCGGCAGGGCGAGAGCGCGCCGTTGCACCTCGGGTCGGTCAGCTTGAACACCATCCCCGTACGCGAGAGCCCGAAGACGAACTTCCCGGCCCGCTTCACGCACGGCATCGAGAACAGCTTCGACGCCCGCGCCTCCTCGTGCCAGGCGCAGATCGCGTCGACGATGTCGTCGTAACGCTCGCGCACCCGTCCATCGTCGCGCACGTCCATTCCTCAAAGATACGCAGCCCGACGCCTGGCTTCAGCCTGGCGTCACACGCCGGAAGGGGATGCGCGCTCCGACCAGTGCGCCAGCCATGACCTACGTCGAGCTCCATTGCCATTCGTCGTACTCGTTCCTCGACGGAGCCTCACTGCCGGAAGAGCTCGCCGCCCGCGCCGCCGAGCTCGACTACCCGGCGCTCGCCCTCACCGATCACGACGGCGTCTACGGCTCGCTCGAGTTCGCCCACGCCGCGAAGGGCCTCGGCGTGCGTCCGATCACCGGCGCCGAGGTGACGCTCGACAGCAGCGCGCACCTGACGCTACTCGTCGAGTCCGGCCAGGGCTACGCGAACCTGTGCCGGATCCTGACCGAGGCGCACGCGGGCACCCGCCGGGCGGGCCGCGAGGATCGCGAGCCGCTGCCTCCGTCCGTCTCCCAGCGCTTCCTCGAGGAGCATGCCGAGGGGCTCGTCTGCCTCTCGGGCTGCGCCCGCAACGGCCTCGCGGTGCGGGACCCGAACGCCGCCGCCCGGCTCGCCCGCGCCTTCGGCCGCGAGCGCTTCTTCGTCGAGCTGCAGCGCCCGTTCGAGCGCGGCGACGTGCGCCGCAACACCGCGCTTCAGGATCTCGCCGCACACCTCGGGGTCGACACCGTCGCCACCGGAAACGTCCATGCCCATGCGGCGCGGCGCACGCTGCTCCAGGACACGCTCGTCGCGATCCGCTGCCGCACCTCCCTCGACGGCTGCGAGCAGGAGCGGCGCGGCAACCGCGAGAGCATCCTCCGCGCTCCGGCGGAGGTGGCGGAGCGCTTCGCCGGCATCGATCCCGCCGCCGTCTCCCGCACCGTCGAGATCGCCGAGCGCCTGCAGTTCGACCTCACCGAGGAGCTGGGCTACCGCTACCCCGATTTCTCCGACGGCATCGACCCGGCGATCCGGCAGCTCGCCACGATCTGCAACGACGCCTTCGCCGACCGCTATTCGCCGAGCAACCGCGGTCTGCAAGCACGCGCACGCGCGCGTCTCGAGTCCGAGCTCGCGCTCATCGACGAGCTGAAGCTGGCCGGCTTCTTCCTGCTCCACTGGGAGGTGCTCGAGCTCGCGCGTGAATGCGCCCTGCAGGTGCGCGGCCACGATTCGCCCCGCCGCTTCCTGCCACCAGGGCGGGGGCGCGGCAGCTCGGTCGGCTCGGTCGTCTGCTATCTGACCGGGCTCTCGCACGTCGACCCGGTCGCGAACGACCTCTCGCTCGGGCGCTTCCTCAACCACGAGCTAGCCTCGGTGCCGGACATCGACCTCGACTTCCCCCGCGACATCCGCGAGAAGCTGATCGTCGCCGTCACGGAGCACTACGGCAACGAGCACGCCTCGCTCGTCGCGAGCTTCGCGACGTACCGCTCGCGTGGCGCGATTCGCGATGTCGGCAAGGCGCTCGGGCTGCCGCAGGCGGAGCTCGAGCGGCTCGCCCGGCTCACCGACGGCTGGGACGCCTCGCGCATCGCCGAGGAGATGGCCGGCCTCCCGGACGCCGACCGCAAGCTCGTCTCGAAGCGCTGGCGCGCCTTTCAGTTCCTCACGACCGAGATCGCCGGCCTGCCGCGCCACATCTCCCAGCATCCGGGCGGCATGGTGATCTCGTCGCGGCCGCTGATCGACCTCGTTCCCGTGCAACCGGCCGCGATGGCGGGGCGCCAGCTCTGCCAGTGGGACAAGGACTCGTGCTCGGACGCCGGCTTCCTCAAGATCGACCTGCTCGGGCTGGGAATGCTCTCCGCCGTCGAGGACTGCGTAGAGAAGATCGCCGAGATCTACGGGGCGCCGATCGACCTCTCCCGGATCCCGCTCGACGACGCGGACGTGTTCGACGAGATCCAGCGAGCGGACACGGTCGGCACCTTCCAGATCGAGAGCCGGGCCCAGATGCAGAGCCTGCTGCGAACGAAGCCCGAGACGATCGACGATCTCACCGTGCAGGTCGCGCTCGTGCGGCCGGGGCCGATCCAGGGCAAGGCGGTGCATCCCTACATCGAGCACCGCAAGCGGCTGCGCGAGGATCCCTCGTTCGTCTATCCGGTCGACCACGAGTCGTTGCGCGAGCCGCTGCGCTCGACGCTTGGCGTCGTCGTCTTCCAGGATCAGGTGCTCGACGTGGCGATCGCTCTCGCGGGCTTCTCGGTCGGCGAGGCGGAGGGGCTTCGGCGCGCGATGAGCCGCAAGCGCAGCCGGGCCGCGCTCGAGTCCCATCGGCTGCGGTTCATCGAGGGTGCCGTCGCGAAACGATGTGGCGGAGAAGGTCGCGGACACTGGTCTACGACAAGCTCGTCGGCTTCTCCGGCTTCGGCTTCCCGAAGTCGCACGCCGCCGCGTTCGGGCTTCTCGCCTACCAGTCGCAGTGGCTGCGCCACCACTATCCCGCCGAGTTTCTCTGCTCGCTGCTGAACGCCCAGCCGATGGGCTTCTACCCGCCCGCCAGCCTCGTTCGCGATGCGCAGCGGCGCGGGGTGGAGGTGCTCTCGCCCGACGTCAACCTGAGCGAAGCCTGGTGCTCGCTCGTCGCTTCTGACGCCGAAGATTGTGTCGATTCAACAGAGAGCCCTCAGGCCGTGCGGATCGGCCTCGCGTACCTGCAGTCGGTCGGAGAGGATGACGCTACGGCTCTCGTCGCCGAGCGCAAGGCGAACGGGACCTTCCGGGACGTCGGCGATCTTGCCCGGCGGGCACAGCTCTCGCAGGATGGCCTCGTCGCGCTCGTCGAGGGTGGGGCGTGCGACTGCCTCGGCGTGAAGCGGAGAGACCTGCTCTGGGAGCTCGGCCTCGCCCTGCGGCCTACATCGGTCCCGGGAACCCAGGGCGCGGTGAAGCAACTCACCCTCTCATCGATCCGACCGCCGCGACCCCCGTGCTCCGTGACCTCACGCGCTGGGAGCAGATGGCGGCCGACTATCGCCGCACCGGCCTCTCGGTGGGCACCCACCCACTGACGCTGCTCCGGCCGCACCTGCCCGACGGGACGTTACGCAGCGACGGCCTGCACCGCTCCGCGCACGGGTCCACGGTCGCCTACGCGGGCCTCGCAATCGCGCGGCAGAGGCCCGCGACGGCCAACGGGATCGTGTTCATGCTGCTCGAGGACGAGCTCGGGCAGGTGAACCTGATCGTGCCGAAGCGCGTCTACGAGCAGCACCGGGCGATCGTCCGCAATGAGCCTCTGCTCCTCGCCCACGGACGTTACGAGCGGGTGGGGGAGAACCGGAACATCCTCGTCACCTCGATCGAGACCCTTGGCTTGCTCGCGCGTCGGGTCTCGGAGCTCGATGTCGGGTCGGCGCTGCCACGAGCGCACCACTTCGGACATCGCTGAGGTGGAGAACGGCTGCAGAGTCCGCGCCACCTAGCCCGGGCTCGGGTCACGCAGAGCCGCCTCCCAGTACGGAGTGACCGTCTCGAAGCCGAGCCGCTCGTAGGCTGCGATCGCTGCGTCGTTGTCGGCGCGCACGTTCAGGGCGATCGTCTCGATCCCGTCGCCGAGCAGGAGCAGGCAGAGCGCGGCGCACGCACCCTGTGCGAGGCCCTGGCCCCGGAGCTCCGGCAGCGTCGCGACGTTTCCCAGCGCGGCGGCGCCCCACGTCGGCGAGTAGACATGAACTCCAGCCACACAGGCGAGGCGACCCTCGCGCCGGACGCCGACGTACCGCCCGGTCGCGAGCATTCGGGCCGTGAACCATGTCTCCGGGTAGGCCTGCCGGTAGAACGCGTCCAGCTCCGGCAAGTCGCTTTCCTCGAGCAACTCGACCGGGAGCGCGGCGGTCGGGAGCCCGTCCATCCGCGTCAGCGCCAACTTGAGATGGGGCTCGGAATGCTCGATCGCATACCGCTCGCAAAAGACCTCGAGCAGTGGGGGCGAGACGTGAACGTAGAGCTCGGACGGCAGCGTCGGGAGCAGCGCGCGCATCAGCTCCGCCATCCCCGCGTTCGGCTCCTCGGCGATCGCGATCAGGACCGGCACATCCGGCTGCGTGTAGAGCAACGCGACTTGCCCGAGACGTCCGTCCGCCTCCGACCCGAACCAACGGGTGAAGGGCCAGTCGAAGTCATCCAGGTCTCCGAGCTCGTAGACGTGGGCCGACGCATTGCGCCGCAGGAACGCGGCGAGAACGTGTCGGTCCCGGAGCTCGACGAAGGACATCCGTCGGAGCGTAGTCAGCCTCGGAGGTGAGGCCGACCGTCTCCAGCAGGTGGTTCAGCCGATGGCGTCCCCTGCGACGCGGCGAACCTCTTCGAGCGTCGTGATGCCGGCCAACGCGAGCCGCACACCGTCCTCGCGGAGTGTGAACATGCCCTGGGCGGCCGCCATCGCTTCGATCTCCCGCGTCGGTGCCCCGACGAGAAGCGCGATCTCGTCGGTCATCGTCAGAACCTCGAACAGCGGAACGCGTCCCCGGTACCCCGTGCCGCTGCACTCAGGGCAGCCCACCGACTTGTAGATGTCCAGCTCGCCGTGCATCTCCGGCACGCGCAAGGCGTGTAGGAGGGCCGGATCCGGCGTCGTCGGCTCACAGCACGTCTGGCAGACGCGCCGTGCGAGCCGCTGGCCGATGATGCAGTTGATCGATGTGGCGAGGATGCTGCGCTCGATGTTCATGTCGGTCAGCCGCTGGATCGCGGATGCCGCAGTCTGAGCGTGGAGCGTCGTGAGGACGAGATGGCCCGTCATGGCGGCGCGAAAGGCGATCTGTGCGGTTTCCTCGTCTCGGATCTCTCCGACGAGCAGCACGTCCGGGTCCGACCGGAGCACCGTCCGGAGGCCACTTGCGAACGTAAGGCCGGCCCTCGGGTTGACCTCGACCTGATCGAGACCTGGGGCCCGATATTCGACGGGATCCTCGATCGTCGTCAACTGGCGGTCGGGTGTATTGAGAATTTGGAGGCACGTGAAGAGCGTCGTTGTCTTGCCGGATCCCGTCGGCCCGACGACGACGACCGCACCGAACGGCTGCGAGATCGCGTGCTCGAGCGCTGCTCGACTTCGCGGCCACATGCCAAGGGCGTCGAGCGAATCCGGTGCTTCGCCCTGCGACAGGATGCGCATTGTGACCTTCTCGCCATACGTCGTCGGCAGGATTGCAATGCGGACGTCGAGCGATTCGTCGCCGCGCTTGATGGACACTCGGCCGTCCTGTGGGGCACGTCGCTCGGCGATGTCGAGCCCGCCCATGATCTTGAGGCGGCTCACGACGGCGGTTGCCTGACTGCCCGGAATCGAGGTCAGCTCGCGCATGACGCCGTCAACGCGCACGCGGACGTACACGCGTCGCTGCTGCGGCGTGAAATGGATGTCGGAGGCGCCGAGATCGAGCGCTTTCGAAATGGCTCTATTGATGAAGACGACGGAGGGCGTGTCGTGGTGCAGGTCGAGAGTGCTCGCCGTGTCCTCGCTCTCGAGAGCGTCGCCGACGAACTCCTCGACCGGGACCGACGCCGGGTCGTTGAGGGTCGTGATCGCGAGCTCGATCGATTCCGGCGAGGCGACGCAGATGCGAACGGGCGTCCCGACCGCGAGCCGCAGCTCGTCGGAGGACATGACGTTGGTCGGATCGGCGACCGCGACGAGCACGGAGCCGTCCTCGAGGAAGCGAATCGGCACGGCCCGGTAGCGGCGAGAGAGGCTCTCGGTCAGGAGCAGGGCGGCGGAGGGGTCGATCGACGGCATGTCGAGATCGACGAACTCGAGCTCGTGCTGCTCGGCGAGGACGCGCGAAATCGCGACGGGCGTCACAAACCCTTCCTCGAGCAGGATTTCACCGAGGCGCTGGTCCGGTCGGTCGCGTTGCTTGATGAGAGCCTGCTCGAGCTGCTCCGGGGTGACTGCGCCGTCGCGCACGAGGAGCGTCCCGAGGGCAGGCCATTGATTACGAGGGTTCCTGACCGCCTCCATTCAACGTTCCTATCGGCAGTGCGGCTGCCGTGGTTGAGGGACATTCGCCCCGTTCCCGGCGCGGTGAAAGACTGTCGTCGTGCGCGCCGTCGTCCAGCGGGTCAGGAGTGCCGGTGTCACGGTGGACGGAAGGTCAGTTGGCGCGACCGGAGAGGGGCTGCTCGTGCTCCTCGGCGTCGCGGGAGGCGACTCCGACGCGGATGCGGAACGCCTCGCCGGCAAGATCGCCCGGCTCCGGATCTTCGCGGCCGACGACGGGCGGTTCGACAGGTCTCTGCTCGATACGTCCGGTGAGGCACTCGTCGTGAGCCAGTTCACGCTGCTCGGCGATGTCTCGAAGGGCAATCGCCCCGGCTTCTCGAGCGCCGCCCGTCCCGAGGAGGCAGAGCCCGTCTACGAGCGGTTCTGTGATGCGCTCCGGGCGCTCGGCGTCCCGGTGCAGACGGGCGTGTTCGGCGCTCAGATGCAGGTGGAGCTCGTGAACGACGGTCCGGTGACGATCGTTATCGACACCGAGCCGGTGCAGACCTAGCGCGGCGCACCGGTGCTATCCTTACATCACCGCATTTCACTGCTTGACGAAATGGGCGCGTGGCGCCCATTTTTGTTGAGGAGAGGTGGTTCGTACCACGAGAACGACGTCGCCGAAGCGACGAAGGAGACCGAAGATGGCCGACATGCTGACAACCGAGCGAACGCTCTCACGGGACATCGTCCCGGCGGTCGAGCGTGCCGTCCCGGGGGTCGAGGTGCTGGCGGTCGAGTTGCTCTCGCCGAGCCGGTTCTGCGTCTATGTCGACCACCCGGCCGGCGTCGATCACGCGCTCTGCGCGCGGGTGACCGAGATCCTCTCCGACTACCGCAGGTCGTACACGATCGACGTCTCGTCGCCCGGCCTCGACCGGCCGCTGCGGCGGCCCGAGCACTTCCGGGCGGCCGTCGGTCACGACGTCCAGCTCCGCACCGCCGACGAGATCGCCGGCAAGAACCGTTTTCGCGGCACCGTCGTTGCCGCCACCGAACAGAGCGCCCGGATCGCCGTCGGCGAGAAGGAGCTCGACATCCCGTACGAGGCGATCGTGCGGGGCAACCTGATCGACGAGGGATAGGTGAGCTCATGAGCCAGGAGATCATGGAAGGGATCCGCACGATCGAGCGCGAGAAGGGCATCGAGACGGGAACGCTCGTTGCCGCGCTCGAGGACGCGCTCCTTGCCGCGTACAAGAAGACACCGGGCGCCTCCCGGCACGCCGAGGTGATCCTCGACGACGAGGGTGAGTTCCGCGTGTTCTCGATCGAGATTCCTGGCGACCTCGAGGAGCGGCTCGTCGAAGAGGCTCGCGAGGCCGCGATCGACGAGCTCGAGCGCATCGAGGAAGAGACCGGCGAGCGCCAGCACACGCTGGTCAACGACGTCGACCTCGAGCTCGACTGGTCGCAGGTGCCGGACGACCTGATGGCGCGCGCCGACGTGACGCCTGACGGCTTCGGCCGCATCGCCGCGATGACCGCCAAGCAGGTCATCCAGCAGCGCATTCGCGAGGCCGAGCGCGCCATGATGTACGACGAGTACATCGACCGGCAGGGCGAGGTCGTGACCGGGATCGTGCAGCAGGCCGGCGACCGCAACAACGTGCTCGTCGACCTCGGCCGGGTCGAGGCGCTCCTGCCGCGCTCCGAGCAGGTCGACGGCGAGCGCTACGAGCAGGGCTCGCGGATCAAGGCCGTGATCACCGAGGTCCGGTCGGGCACCAAAGGCCCGCAGGTGATCCTCTCCCGCCGCGATCCGGAGCTGATCAAGACGCTGTTCGAGCTCGAGGTTCCCGAGATCGCCGACGGCCTGGTCGAGATCCGCGGGGTTGCCCGAGAGCCGGGCTACCGCTCCAAGATCGCGGTCGAGTCGCACACCCAGGGTGTCGATCCGGTCGGCGCCTGCGTCGGCCCTCGCGGCTCGCGCGTGCGCATGGTCGTCTCGGAGCTCCGCGGCGAGAAGATCGACATCATCCCGTGGAACACGGAGCCGGCCCGGTTCGTGGCCAAGGCTCTCTCGCCGGCCCGCGTGCGCGAGGTCTACATCGACGACGACACCCGTGAGGCGACCGTCGTCGTCCCCGACGACCAGCTGGCGCTCGCGATCGGCAAGGACGGTCTCAACGCCCGCCTCGCTGCGCGGCTGACGGGCTGGAAGGTCGACATCCAGTCGGACACCGAGTTCGCCCAGGCGGAGGCCGAGGCGGCGTACGCCGGCGAGGACGATACGCAGGAGTTCTCGGGGCGCTGCTCGGCGATGCTCTCGAACGGCAAGCGCTGCCCCAACGCCGCCCTGCCTGGCTCGCACTACTGCGGCGTCCCGGCCCACCAGGCGCTGCACGGCACGGAGCCGCCCGCGATGTCCGCGGACGGCCCCGACGACGAGTCGGACGAGATCGCACCCGAGATCGCCGAGGCGCAGGGACTGCTCGACGGGATCGTCGAGGAGGCCGTTGCCGCGGGAGAGATCCTGGTCGAGGAGGCGGCCGAGCTCGAGAATGCGATCGAGGAGGCGGCAGTCGAGCTGACGCAGGAAGAGGCCGCCGAGGCCGAGGTCGTTGCCGCCGTCGATGCTGCAGTCGAGGAGGACGAGTCTCCTGGAGCGTGAGCGCGTCGCCGCAGAGAACCTGTGCCGGGTGCGGCCGCAAGTCGCCGCAGGCCGAGCTCGTGCGCTTCGGCTCGGTCGACGGACGGCTGACGATCGGCCGCACGATCCCCGGCCGGGGCGTCTACACGTGCCGCCGGCTCGCGTGCTTCGAGCGGGCGGTGGCCTCGCGCGGCTTCAATCGGGTGCTGCGCCGCACCGTCGTCGTCGATCCGGAACTGGCGCGCCACTACACTGGTTGCTGATGAAAGGCGCATCTCACTGATGGCAGACGAGCCCAACAAGCCAAACCGTCCGATCCGCCCGCGCGGAGGCCCGTCCGGGCGCAAGCGGCGCGTCGTCATCGACGGCGGGAATCAGCGTGGCCGAGACGGCCGTCAGGCGCGCGATCGCAGCGCCGCGACCAACGTCCAGCCGCGGCAGCAGCCGATCGCAGCGCCGACAGGTCCCGTCACGGTGCCGTCGGGCGTCAGCGTCAAGGATCTCTCTGCCGCGCTCGGAATCCCGGTCGCGACGATCATCAAGATCATGATGGGATTCGGCGAGATGGTCACGATTACCCAATCTTTGAGTGATGAGTCCGTCGTGCTCATTGCCGCCGAGGTGGACCCGCCCCGCGAGGTCATCATCAAGCACGCCGCCGACGACGACTCCGAGCCGGAGGTGTTCGAGGACGCGGACGCCGACCTCGCCGCCCGGCCGCCGGTCGTCACGATCATGGGCCACGTCGACCACGGCAAGACGACGCTGCTCGACGCGATTCGCGAGACCGCCGTCGTCGACACCGAGGCAGGCGGGATCACCCAGCACATCGGCGCCTACCAGGCCGTGATCAACGGCCGCAGGATCACCTTCCTCGACACGCCCGGTCACGAGGCGTTCACCGCCATGCGGGCCCGCGGCGCGAAGATCACCGACATCGCGATCCTCGTCGTCGCGGCCGACGACGGCGTGATGCCGCAGACGCGCGAGTCGATCTCGCACGCGCGCGCGGCGGACGTCCCGATCGTGGTGGCCGTCAACAAGATCGACGTCCCGAACGCGAATCTCGATCGCGTCCGCTCCGAGCTCGCCACCGAGGGGCTGCAGCCGGAGGAGTGGGGCGGGACGACCCAGTTCGCAGAGGTCTCCGCCAAGCAGAAGCTCAATCTCGACGAGCTGCTCGAGAAGCTGCTGCTCGTCGCGGACGCCGAGCTCGACCTCCGCGCCAACCCTTCGGTCGATGCCTCGGGCCCGATCATCGAGTCGCGACTCGATGTCGGCCGCGGCCCCGTGGCGACGATGCTCGTCCACCGCGGCACGCTGCGCGTCGGCGATGCGATCGTCGCCGGCGATGCGTCGGGCAAGGTGCGCGCGCTCTACGACTACAAGGGCGAGAAGGTCAAGGAGGCGCGCCCCGGCGAGCCCGTCGAGATTCTCGGTTTCGACCGCCCGCCGCCCGCAGGTGAGCTGGCGCGGGTCGTCGAGCACGAACGCCAGGCGAAAGACCTCGCTCAGAAGCGCGCCGAGCGGCTGCGCCGTGAGCAGCTCGCGCAGCGCTCCAAGCGTGGCGTCTCGCTCGAGAGCCTGTTCTCGCAGTTGCAGGAGGGCGTCGTCCAGGACCTCAACATCGTCCTCAAGGGCGACGTGCAGGGATCGGTCGAGGCGCTCCTCGGCGAGCTCGGCAAGATCCAGCACTCCGAGGTGCGCGTCAACGTCATCCACACGGGTGTCGGCGGCATCACCGAGAACGACGTCAACCTGGCGTCGGCCTCGAACGCGCTCGTGATCGGCTTCAACGTGCGGCCGAGCGCCGAGGCGCGTGCGCTCGCCGAGCGCGAGGGCGTCGACATCCGCACCTACCGCGTGATCTACCAGCTCACCGACGAGATCCAGCAGGCGCTCGTCGGGATGCTCTCCCCGGTGCAGACCGAGGAGACGCTCGGCGAGGCCGAGGTGCGTGCTCTCTTCAAGGTGTCGCGGCTCGGCACGATCGCCGGCTGCATGGTCACGAGCGGCGTCATCCGCCGCAACGCGCAGGTGCGGGTGGTGCGCGACGGCACAGAGATCTACGACACGTCGATCGCGCAGCTCAAGCGCTTCAAGGACGACGCGCGCGAGGTCGCAGAGGGCTTCGAGTGCGGCATCCTGCTCGACGGGTACAACGACCTCAAGGAAGGCGACATCCTCGAGGCGTACGAGACCCGCCAGATCGAGCGGACGGATCTCGACGAGGTCGCCGCTGCACCGGCAGCGGCACCGGCGGCGGTTGTCGCCGACGCCGAAGACGACGCAGACGCATAGTGCTCAGGCGAGGGCCTCTCACAGCACGTACATAGAGGCTGGTTACGATCGCAGGGTAAAGCGCGCCTCCGTGGTGGCGCCGACGTACGGCGTGCCCTTGCCTTCGCTCGCATCAGCGTGTGTCGGGTCGAGGCTTGGTGCCGCGCCGACTCAGCTCCCTGGGTGCTTGCGAATGCAGAGTGCGGCGATGTCCATCCCGTAGAGAGGGTTGAAGACCTGGCAGCCGACACGAGCGGAGAAGAAGTCCCGGATTGAGGCGTTGCCGATTGCAGCGAGCGGAGCGGCGTTTCGGGCGAGGTCGGCGTCGAGCCTACCGAAGGCCAGGTAGCGGGCTGGCCCGGAGAGCCTCGCTGCGGCATTGAGCTTGCGTGCATATGCGGTGTTGTCGAACGTTGGGATGCTGCCGCTCAGGAGTAGGGCATTGAGGAACTGAGAGGGGTCGGCGTAGTCCGCGACCCAGCCGGTTGTGGCCAGGTCGAACGGCTCGTTTGCCCTGCCGAGGCGCGTGAAGAGCTCGTCGGGGGGAAACGTTCGACCTGGACGTCGACTCCGATCGTGGCGAGATTGGCGGTGATGATCTGGGCCTGCTGGTCGCACGGCGACAGGTTGCAGGTGTAAAGCACGGCGCTGCGATGCGTTTTCCCGGCCAGTCGCCTGGCGGTGGCCAGGTCGGGTCTGAGGGGGTAGATGTGGGCGTCCGTGAAGCCCGGGATCGCAGGCGGCAGGTATTGATCTGTCGGCTCGTCGGGGTACGGGCTGGCAAAGTCGCCCAGCTGCGCGAGCGAGCGGCGGTCGAGTGCGTAGTTGAGCGCCTTGCGCATGCGCACGTCATGGAAGAGCGGGCGGTGCGTGTTGAGGGCGATGTAGTCGAGCCACGATGTCGGGTGGATGAAGTACTGCTGCCGGTTTTTCTTCGCAGCAGTGCTTCCAGGCCCGTACCGGGCGGCGATCTTGCTGTCCATCGCCGGGGCTGTCCCATCAAGTGCGTAATCCGCCGTCCCGGCCTCGACCCGCCGCGTTCCCTTCTCCTTGGCAACGCCCACGGCGAGCTCGATGCGGTCGAGCCGTGGGGTCGGTTGCCGTGGTAGTTGGGATTTCGCTTCAGCACCGCTCCCTGCCCGGGGTCATACGAGAAGACGTAATACGGCCCGGCCGAGGGCACGAGCCTGACGCCCTTCGGGTCGAGGGGTGTGGCGACCGGAACGGCACAGAAGAACGGCAACGAGATGACAGTCACGAAGTCCGGCGCCGGCTCCACGAGTCGGATCGTGAGGCTGTTTCCTCTAGCCACAACGCCGGAGATATGCGCTGACCTACCGGCCAGGAAGGCCCGAGAGCCCACGATGTCGCTCAGATACCCATTGGCGACTTTCCGGGCGGGGCTGTTCATCCGCGGGTTCAGAGAACGTTCGATCGTGTGCTTGAACGTCTGTGCCGTTATCGGCTCGTTCGAGGGCGGTGAAAAGCGCAATCCCCTGCGGATCGTGAAGGTGTAGGTCTTACCGTCTGCCGAGCGGGCGGGCAGGGCTTCGGCCAGCTCCGGCACGAGTTGCGTCGCGCCCGGCGCCGGGCTGTCGGGATAGTTGAGCAGCTTCCCGCAGGTCGCATACAGCAGCCGCCAGGCCACATCGGAATAGGCCAGGGCAGGATCCATGGAGTCCACGTCACTCTGGGAGGTGAGCCGCAGCGTGCCGCCGGTGGCGCCTCGATGGAGCTCGGCGAGAGCGGCGTCGACCGTAACCCACACGTGCCCGTTTGCAAATGTCACGGCCTGAGGGCTCCCGCCCACGGCGATCGAGGTCGGCTTTCCGGTTCCGGGGTCGATTCGGGTGACGGTGCCGTCGCCGCTATTGGCAACCCAGACCGAGCCGCCCCCAAAGGCGATCCCGGTAGGAGCCTGTCCCACGGGGATCGTCGACGTCACGGCCCGGCCGATCGGGTCGATGCGGGTGACGGCGTCGCCCAGCGTGTCGGCTACCCAGACTGCTCCTTGGCCGATCGTGATCCCACTCGGGCCCCGGCCGACCGTGATCGGCGTCAACAGCCCCGTCGAATCGACGCGGGTGACCGCGTTCGCGCTGCTGTCGGTGACCCAACGGCATCCGCTCCGACGACGATTGCCGCCGGAGCCGCGTTCGGATCGATTTGGCGAACGACCCGTGCGCTGCGTGCACTCAGCTGCGAGATGAGCCCCGACGAAGGCGCCACCCAGACCGCCGCTCCCCGCGTTGCCACGGAGCCGGGCCCACCCGGCACCACACTGCCGACACGGGTCGTGCTGGCGATCGTGTTGAACTGTGCATCGATCCGTCTGACCCTCACCGACGAGCTCGTCGGGTCGGAGCCCACAGCCCACACGGCGCCGGGAGAGGTCGCGAGTCCCGTCGGTGGGTCTCGAACCGCGATGGTGCGCAAGACGCTGTGTGTGACAGGATCGATGCGAGCGACGGTCTGGTCGTCGAGATTGGCAACCCAGAGCGAGCCCGATCCGAACGTGATCGAAGCCGGCCGCACCCCCACGTTCGACACCTGGCCGACGACCTTGTTCGTACCGGGGTCGATCTCGGCCAGGGCATTGCCGTGGACGGTGATTCCGCCGCTTGAGCCCCCCTGCCCTAGCGCGAGCACCGGGATCGCAACGGCCGCAGCCAGCACTCCGGTCAGTGCCGCGCCCGCGTACATGCGTCGCCGCCTGCGGGCGAGTTCGACATCGAGGGTCTTCAGCCGTCCGAAGTCGTTGTCGAGGCCCTCGATCACGAGCTGGTAGAGGTGCTGGGGTTGCTCGATGTCCTTAAGCCGCCGCTCGCCCAGGTCTCGGATCGTGACCCTGGGCGGCAGGTCCTCCTCCGCCAACTCTCTCGTCGTCGAAGACAGCAACACCTGGCCGCCGTGACCCGCAGCGCCAATCCGCGCTGCTCGGTGGACGCCGATACCCACGTAGCGGTCGGCACCCACCTTGGGCTCCCCCGTGTGAATGCCCATCCGCACCTTGACCTCCGCTCCATCAGGCCAGGAATGGGCCGTCAGTTCGCGCTGGACCGCGACTGCTGCAGCCACCGCGTCGTTGGCAGTCGCGAAGCTGACGAAGAACGAGTCGCCCTGGGTGTCGACGACCATCCCCCCGTGAGCAGCAAACGCGGCACGCGAGAGGTCACCGTGGACGCTCAGCAGCTTGTCGTAGCGGTCCTGTCCAAGCTGCTTGAGCAGCCGCGTCGAGCCCTCGATGTCCGTAAAGAGAAAGGTGACCGTGCCCTTGTGCAATCCAGCGGAAGCCATCCCTACGTGCCAGCGTGGAGTGCGCCACGGACCATGTCAACCAACGCGCACGAGCACCGGTGGCTCCAACTCCGTCGGCCGTCTCCGGCACCCGCAGGCCGGTGAGGCGCACTCAGGGTGCTCGTTGAGATGCCCGCGCATGTGACATCCCGGGCACTCGGGCAGGAAAGTCGCGGACTCGAGGCACACGCTCGTCGGCGTCCCGTTGTTGCTCGACACCACGCTGTAGCGTTTCGAAACGTGAGGCTCGTACCGCCCGATCCGCCATTTTCGAACGGCGCTCTCAACCTCCGTCCTATGGACGAGCGCGATCTCGCCGCAATCGAGCAAGCCGCGAGCGACGCCGAAATCTCAAGTGGTTTGACCTGGACACGCGCAGCCCTGCCGACTACCTGGCCGGGAAGCGCGAGGCATGGGCAGAGGGCACCGGGGCCTCCTTCGCCATCTGCCACGCGACCCGGCCCGATGCATGCCTTGGCCACGTCTTCGTCGAACGAGACGACGACGGTCGCGGTTCAATCGGCTACTGGGTCCTGGAGGACGGCCGAGGCAAGGGATGCGCCGCGCAGGCCGTCCAGCTCATGGCGTCATGGGCGCTGCCGGCGATGCGGCTTGGCCGCCTGCAGCTTCATACCGACCCGGAGAACATCGCGTCTCAACGCGTTGCAGAGAAGGCAGGGTTTACGCGGGAGGGCGTGCTCCGCGCCTACAACGGTCGCAATGACGGCACCCGCGCCGACGCCGTCGTCTACTCCCTGCTTCCGCAAGACCTCGAACCCACCCATTTCGCGAACCCCGCCTAGGGCCCTGGATCGCCGCACTCAACGGCGCTACGCATCGGGTCCCGCACGCCGTCTGCCGGCAGACCTTAGAGCGTCACCGCGTCGAGCTCGACGGGAGCGCCGGCACAGGCTCGACACGCACGACGAAGACGTACCGTGCTTTCAGCCCGACATGCGCGACGATCTGCCAACACCCCGGCGTTGAGAATGTCAGCGCGGAGGACTGGAAGCCCTCCCGGAATGGATAGCTCACCCCAATGTGCGCTTTCAAGGGCGGCGCGTCGGCATCGAGGCGCGAACCCGAAACGCGAAGGCGCCCCCATGGGCTTCCCTTACCCCTGAACCAGCCGATCTTCTGTCCCGTAGGGGATGCCAGGAACGAGTGATCGGCGCGCGTGTACGCCATCCAGAGAGTGCTCGTTCGCAGCCAGTGTGTCGCCAGCGATCCCATCCAGGCGTTCGGTGGCGCTGGAGAAGCCTGTGTCTCGGGGCAGACCGGCGACGCCTCTCGCGTCGCTGCACCGGAGGTCGCCGCCGGCGCCAACATGAGGATCACGAGCGTGATCCCGAGCACCCGTGCTCGACCGGTCATGACCCACCGAAGCATGAAGCCGTCACGACGCTTCGCCAATCTCGCGACCGGCCATCAACTCGACCCGAACGACGCAGAGGCGGTTGCATCGCGCCTAATCAACGACGCAGAAGCGATTGCCGTCGGGGTCGACGAGGACGACGAAATCGTCATCCGGGCTTGCCTCGCGCTCGTAGCGAGTCGCGCCAAGCCCAAGCAACCGCTCGACCTCTCCCTCTCCGTCGTCGGTGTAGAGGTCAAGATGGACGCGGCTGACCTCGCCGAGCGGTGGCGGTTGCTCGACCCGGTCGAGGGAGACATTCGGGCCTTTTCCGGTCGGATCGGTGAGGATGACCCAACCGTCCTCCGGCGGCGCCTGCGGGACGTAGCCCAGCGCCGCCTGCCAGAACGCGATCATCTCGTCGAAACGTCGACAGCGGATCACGATCGAGCCGACCCGAACCTGCCTCCTCGGGCCGTCTGTCGAATCGGCTTCATAGACGGATCGTATTTGAATGGCGCGGTCGCTCCCGAGACGCGCACTCGAGGAGGTTCAGCCGAGCTGCTCGGCAAGCCCGATGATGATGCCCTCAGGGCCACGCAGGAAGCAGAGCCGGTAGATGTCCTCGTACTGCGCGATCTCGCCGACGAGCTCGGCCCCGTGGCCGCGCAGGCGCGCAACGACATCGTCGACGTCGTCGACGCTGAACATGATGCGCCGCATGCCCAGCGTGTTCGCCGCTGCGCTTTGGGGCTCGGCTCTGACTGCCGGCGGCGTATGGAACTTCGACAGCTCAACCCGGCCATGGCCGTCCGGGGTCCGCATCATCGCGATGTCAGCACGCACGCCATTGAGCCCGACGACGCTGTCCACCCAGTCCCCTCGAGCGTCGTCTCGCCTTCCAACTCCATTCCGAGCTCCGCGAAGAACGCTTTGGCGGCCTCGAGGTCGTCGACAACGATGAGAACGTTGTCCATCCGCTGAATCGTCATGTCTCGCGGCTCCTCGGGTTGCGCTGCCGGCGTCGTGCTTTCCTCAGAAGGGCAGCAGGTGCTCAGAACTCGTCGAATCGGCGTACCCATCGGGAGACGTCCCCGAACCCGGGCCTGTGAGACTCGGGCGAACGCGCCAGGGAATTCCGGTTCAGCCGTCGAGCCCGCGCACGAGCACGAAGGGCTCGGCCGCCTCGCAGCCGCAGCTCGCGCCGTAGAACTCGGCCGCCGCTCTGATCGCGCGCTCGCTGCGCGGGTGTGGGTAGGGACGTGCCTCGGTCTCGTAGCGCGCGAACGATGCGAGCTTGCGGTCGAGCGTCTCCGTCACGTCGACGAACCAGTTCGGGACGAACCAGTTGAGGCCGGCGGGCGTCCACTCGGTGCTCGAGGTCGGCGCGTAGGTGAGCACACGGCGCACCGGCTGGCCGGGCACGGGGCGCGTGGCGACGGCGACCGAGTCGAAGAGCGCCCGGTGGTCGCGGTTCACGTCGGGGTGCACGGTGTAGACGATCTCGGGCTCGGAAGTCGGCGATCTGCTCCTCGACGACGCGGTTGACGTCGACGTGGGGGAGCGTGTCGAGCCTCATGTCGGGCAGGTCGAGGTGGACGTAGTCGGTGACGCCGAGCTCCGCCGCGGCGGCGCGGGCCTCCTCCTCCTTCTGCGCCCGGATCGCGGCATCGCCCGGGATACTGGGTCGAGCTGCCGTCGGTGACGCAGACGATCCTCACGGCGTCCTCGCGGACGACGGCGTGCAGCGCGATCGTGCCGCCCATCCCGAGAACCTCGTCGTCGGGGTGCGCCGCGATCACGAGAACGCGGCTCATCCGAGCACCAACCCGACCTCGAGCGCGCCCGGTGTCTCGACTTCCTCGAGCAGCAGCGCGCCGTCACCGCATGCGACGACGGGCCCCTCGGACCGCCGCTCGACGATCGTTCCGGCCGGGCGCCGATCGCTCGGCCTCGACGGGAGTGGCGCGCCAGATCACGACCTTGTCGTTGTCGAGCCACGTGAACGCGCCCGGGTAGGGGCGCGTTTGCGCTCTGACCCAGTCGTAGAGGTACGGCGCGCGCGTCTCCCAGTCGATGATGCCGTCGAGCGGCGTCCGTTTCGGCCAAGCGCTCGCGCGGCGTGGGTCCTGCGCGATCAGTGGCGCGGATCCGTCGATGATCAGCGGCACCGCCTCGCGGATCAGCCTGACGTGTGCCTCGGCGATGCGGTCGAACAGCGTCGTCGCGGTCTCGTCGGGTGCGATCGGGAGCTCGATCTGCCCGACGATCGGGCCGGAGTCGGCGGTCGGGTCGGTGATCTCGAACAGCGTCACGCCGGTCTTGGTGAGGCCGCTCAGGATCGCCCACGGAATCGGCGCCCGCCCGCGGTGGCGTGGCAGGAGCGTCGGGTGCATGCCGTAGATGGCGCTGCCGGCGCTCGCGATGAAGGACTCGCGGACGAGCTGCGACCAGCCGACGACGAAGGTCACGTCCGGCTCGAGGGCTGCGACCGCCGCGACCGTCTCTGGAGCGTTGACGTCGGAGGTCTCGATCAGCTCGGCGCCAAGCCGCCCGGCGACCTCGTCGAACGAGCACTGGCCGGCGCGGTTCGGGTCGACCGGGCCAGGCAGCGTGACGACGCCGACGATCGTCGCACCGGACGCCGCAGCCGCCTCGAGGCAGTCGAGGCCGATGACGTCGAAGCTGACCCAGACCGTCCGCAAGGCGGGGCGAATACTAGTCGAGCGCTCTGCGGCAGCGGCTCCGGTGCGGCTCGCGAGGACCTCGCAGCTCACGCGACGGCCGGGACCGCTTCAATGGACGCCGTGGCAACGGGGTTCGTCGGCATCTACTCGTTCGAGCTCCTCTTTCCCGAGAGCCATTCCCTGAAGGAGAAGCGCATGCACCTGCGATCCGTGAAGGCACAGCTGACCAACCGGGTCGCGTGCTCGATCGCGGAGGTCGACCATCACGACGTCTGGCAGCGGTCCCGTCTGACGCTCGCCTGCGTGGCGCGCGAGGCGGGCGAGGCCGATCGCCTTCTCGACACCGCCGAGCGCTGGCTCGCGGGCCAGGAGTTCGAGTTGCTCGCCCACGAGCGCGAGCTGGTGTCGCTCGATGACTAGGCGCACGACGCGCTCTCCGCGGATGCGGCGGGTCGACGAGGCGATCAAGGCGGTCGTCTCGGAGACGATCCCGACGCTCAAGGATCCGCGAATCGGGTTCGTCACCGTGACAGGCGTCGTGACGACCTCCGATCTCGCGCAGGCGACGGTGTGGCTGAGCGTCTACGGCGGCGAGAAGCGACGGCTCGGGACGCTCGCCGCGCTCGAGGGGGCGGCCGGGCATCCTGCAGGCGCGCGTCAACAGCCAGCTCCATCTCCGCCGAACGCCGCAGCTGCTGTTCGAATACGATCAGTCCGTCGAGCACGGCGTCCGGATGACGAAGTTGATCGACGACCTCGACCCCGGCCCCGAGATCCCCGACGTACCCGAAGAGACGATCGATGAGCCAGACGACGACTGACATGGACGCGGTCGCCGACGCGCTTGCGCGTCGGTGATCGCTTCCTCGTCACCTCGCACGAGAACCCCGACGGCGACGCGCTCGGATCGCTCGCTCGCGATGCATCTCGCGCTCGTCGAGCTCGGCAAGGACAGCGTCATGGTGCATGGCAGGAGCGGCGCCGCTGCCCGCCGAGTACTCGTTTCTCGACGCTGGGCGGCCACGGGCTTCTGCGCGACGTCCCCTGCGACGCCGCCGAGCGGATTCTCGTTGCGGTCGACTGCGCGCAGGAGACGCGGCTGACGGACGATCGCCTGCTCGATGCGCCGACCGTCGTCAACGTCGACCACCACCACGACAACACGCGCTTCGGCACCGCCAACCTCGTGGTGGGGGAGGCATCGTCGACGGCGGAGGTTCTCGCCGACGTGTTCGCCGGGCTCGGCGTCGTGCTGACGCCGGCGATCGCCGAGGCGCTCTACGCCGGGCTCGTGACAGACACCGGCCGGTTCCAGTACTCGAACACGACGCCGAAGGCGCTGCGCCTGGCGGCTGACCTGCGTCGAGGCGGGCGCCGACATCCAGCGGATCTTCCAGGGCGTGTACGAGTCGATGCAGTTCGCCGAAGATGAAGCTGCTAGGCCGCGCGCTCGATCGGGCGGCGCTGTACGAGGACGGCCGGGTCGTCGTCTCGTATCTTCTCCGCGGCGACTTCGGTGAGGTCGGCGCGGTCGAGCCGTACTCGGAGGGCATCATCGACGTGCTCCGCGCCGTCGAGGGCGCCGAGCTCGCAGCGTTGATCCGCGAGCCGCCGCGCGACGGCAGGCCGACGCGCAAGATCTCTCTGCGCTCGTCGACCGACCGCGTGGACGTCTCGGCGATCGCGCGCAAGTCCGGCGGCGGCGGTCACCGGCAGGCGGCCGGGTTCTCGAGCGATCTGTCCGATCGAGGAGATCACCGCCTTCATCGTCGTCCGAGTACGCGGCCCTTCCCGCAGCCGCGAGTCTGAGTAGCGCGCCGCGGCATGGCGATTCCCAAGGCGCTCGAGCCGACCGGCGTGATCCTCGTCGACAAGCCGGCAGGGCCGTCGTCGTTCGCGGTGCTTGCCGGGAGTGCGCTCGCGAACGCGGGCGAAGACGGGGCATGCCGGCACGCTCGATCCGTTCGCCACGGGCCTCTTGATTCTGTTGTCCGGTAGGGCAACTACAATGGCCTCATGCTTTGTCGGACTGCCGAAGCGCTACCTCACGGACGTCGATCTCTCGCGCCGGACGACGACGGGCGATCCCGAGGGCGAGTCCCTCGACGCGCACGAGCCGCCGACCGCCGCGGAGCTCGAAGCCGCGCTCGAGGGCCTCCGGGGCGAGATCGAGCTTCCGATCCCGACGGCATCCGCCGTCAAGATCGGAGGCGAGCGCGCCTACAAGCTGCACCGGCAGGGCGTTGTGGTCGACATGCCTCTCCGGCGCTCGCAGGTCGACGCGCTCGACGTCATCGCCTATAGCGAGGGCATCGCGAGACTCGATCTGCGTGTCAGCTCCGGCACGTACGTGAGGTCGATCGCCGATGCGCTCGGTGGCCACTGTGTCTCGCTGCGGCGAACGGAAGTCGGGCCGTTCACCGTCGAGGAGGCAGACGCCGAGCGTGTGCTTCCGCTCGACGAGACGCTCGGGCGGATCGGGCTCACGATCGCCGAGGCGGAGGCCGAGCGGCAGCGCAAGGCGCGCTCCGATCGCGCGGCGCAGGAGGCGCGGCAATCCGCGGAGGCCGATGCGGAGGCCGGCGCGACGGCGGGGCCGGGCGGCGCGGAGGCAACCCGCACGAGCGAGTCGGCCGGCGGCGAGCTCACCTCGGATGAGGGCGGGACAGCCGTCGAGAGCAGCGTGCCCGGAATGGGCGTCGAGTGAGAATCGCCCACGCACCGGGTCAGCTCGAGCGCCAGCCGCGAGCGGTCGCGATCGGCACCTTCGACGGCGTCCACCGCGGCCACCTGAGCGTCATCCAGGCGGCGATCGACTCTGGCCTCGCGCCGACGGTGATCACCTTCGATCCCCACCCGCGGGTGGCGTTCGGCAACGAGGTCGAGCTGATCACGACTCTCGAGCGACGGCTGGAGCTGTTCGCGGCACGCGGGCATCGAGACGACGCTTGTGGCGCCGTTCACCTCGGAGCTGATGGTGCTCGAGCCCGAGACGTTCGCCGAGCGCTACCTCAGCGCGATCGGCGCGACGGCGATCGCGGCCGGTCCGAACTTCCGCTTCGGCGCGAAACGTCGCGGCGATCGCGACCTGCTCGGGCGACTCGGCTTCGAGATCCTGGACGTCACGCACGTGCCCGGCGTCTCGTCGTCCGCGATTCGCCAGGCGCTCCGCGAGGGCGATGTCGGCGCGGCGGCGGCGCATCTGGGGCGCCCGTTCGAGCTCGACGGGATCGTCGTCGCCGGCGACCAGCGTGGGGGCACGCTCGGCTATCCGACGGCGAACCTCGCGCTCGAGCCGCGGCTCGCCTGCCCGGCTTACGGCATCTACGCCGGCTCGGCGCTCGATCATCGCGCCGCGATCTCGATCGGGACGAATCCGCACTACGGTGGTCTGGAGCGCCGGATCGAGCCGTTCCTGCTCGACTTCGACGGCGATCTCTACGGCAAGCGGCTCATCGTCGAGGTGTGGGAGCGACTCCGCGACGAGGCGGTGTTCGAGTCCGAGCAGGACCTGATCGCGCAGATCGGCCGCGATGTCGATGCGACACGCGCCGCACGTGCGACCCGTGGCACCCGCCTGATCCTCACGCGCGCCGCTCAGCACGGCAGAGGACTCGCGAGTCAGGACGCAAGCGCCGCAGGATTCGCGACGCCGACGGGGGCCCCGGCAGCAAAGGCGTTCACCTGCGCGAACGCCTCTCCGAAGTACAGCTCGTAGGTCTCCCACGTCACGTACCCGAGGTGAGGCGTTGCGAGCACCGCGTCGCTCTGAGACGAGCGGGTCGCCCGTGGCCGGCTCCTCGTCGAACACGTCGACAGCCGCGCTTCCCGGCCGGCCCGCCTCGAGCGCCCGCAGCGAGGGCACCCTCCTCGACCAGGCCGGCCCGCGCCGTGTTGACGAACAGAGCATCGGGCTTCATCAGCCCGAGATGCCGGGCCGTGACGAGGCCGCGCGTCTCCGGAGACAGCTTCAGATGCACGCTGACGACGTCCGACCGCCCGCACAGCGCGTCGAGATCAGGCTCGGCCTCGTAGCCGTCCGCTTGCGCCCGCTCGAGCGAGCCCTGACGCCCCCAGGCGACCACGTCCATGCCGAGCGAGCGTCCGTAGCCGGCGACGAGCGCACCGATGTTCCCGTAGCCGATGATCCCGAGCGTGCGGCCATGCAGCTCCCGGCCGACCGTCGTCTGCCACGTCCCGGAGCGCAATGCGACGGCGTCGGCCACGACGCGGCGCGTCGAGGCCAGGATCAGCGCCAGGGTGAGCTCGGCCGGCGCGAACGCGGAGCCCCCGCCGGTGCAGACGACGATGCCGCGGCGCGTGCACTCCTCGACGTCGATGTGGGGCATTCCGCGCCCGGTCTGGCAGATCAGCTTCAGGTCGGGGAGGAGCGCCAGCAACGGCGCGTCGACAGGCGTCCGCTCGCGGATCAGGACGAGCGCCTCGGCGTCACCGATCTGCGCCGCGCGCTCGGCGACCGTCGTCGGTCGCTCGGAATGCACGACCAGCTCGTGGCCGCGGAGGAGCGCAACCGCTTCGAGGCGTTCGACCGCCCGCTGGTAGTCCTCCATCACGACGACGCGCATCCCGCGAGCCTAGAGGCTTGGTGCGTATCGGGAGTGCGTTTGGGGTGGTTCCGCACCAAGGAGCGTGTTCGACGAGGAGGTCGTCGAGGCTGGTCGGTCTTCATGATCTTTTCCGCAGACCCGATCTGCAGCATCCCGGGCAGCATCCGGACGTGCCTCAAATTCCCATCGGGTCTCCCGGCGTGGAGCGGTCCAATGGGACCCGAAACGAGCCTCGATCCCGCATGGATGCTACGATCCCGGCTGACCCTCTCTCGGCCGGACGTGTCTTCCTTCACGCCGTGCTGAGAGTGCGGAGACATCGACGTAAGGAGGCACCATGGCCCTCACCAAGGAAGTCAAGCAGGAGCTGATCGACAAGCACGGTCGCGCGTCGACCGACACGGGCTCGCCCGAGGTGCAGGTCGCGATGCTGACGAAGCGCATCAACGACCTCACCGAGCACCTGCGGACGCACTCCAAGGACCACAACTCGAGGCGCGGCCTGCTGAAGCTCGTCGGGCGCCGGCGCCGCTTCCTCACCTACATGCAGAAGCACGACCTCGAGGGCTATCGCGCCCTCATCAAGGAACTGGGCCTGCGCCGCTAGGCGCACGTCCCACCGGCGGAAGGTGGGTGTTTGATCGAGTCGCGCAGCGTTGCCGGGCACGAGGGCGCGATTGGCTCAAACCTCCACCTTCCGAATCAAGAAGAAGAGTGAAGGGAACACACATATGAGCATCGCAACCGGGCGTCAAGCCACGGTGTCGGTCGAGATCGGTGGTCGCGAGATCACGTTCGAGACCGGCAAGCTCGCCAAGCAGGCCGACGGCGCAGTCGTCGTCCGCTCTGGCGACACGATGATCCTCGCGACGGCCGTCGGCCGGCAGGAGGCCCGCCCCGATGCGGACTTCTTCCCGCTGACGATCGACGTCGAGGAGCGCATGTACGCCGCCGGGAAGATCCCGGGCGGCTTTTTCAAGCGCGAGGGGAAGGCGTCAGAGCGCGCCACCCTCACCGCACGCATGATCGATCGCCCGATCCGGCCGCTGTGGCCGAAGGGCTTCCGCAACGAGGTGCAGGTGATCTGCACCGTCCTCTCCGCGGACATGGTTCATGGCCACGACGTCCTCTGCATCAACGGCGCCTCTGCCGCGCTCGCGATCTCGGCGTTGCCGTTCCTCGGCCCGGTAGGCGCTGTTCGCGTCGCCCGGATCGACGGCGAGTTCGTCGTCAATCCGACGCTGCAGGAGGCGGACGAGGACTCCGACCTCGACCTGATCGTGGTCGGCACGCGTGACGCGCTGACGATGATCGAAGCCGGCGCCGACGAGATTCCCGAGGATGTAATGTTGCTCGCGTTCGAGATCGCGCATACCGAGATCAAGCGCATCTGCGACGTGATCGACGACCTCCGCAATCAGGTCGGCAAGCCGAAGTGGGTCGACCCGGCCCTGACGGCCGAGCTCGAGGGCGCGCACGGCGACGCGATCTGGCAGCGGATCCAGGAGCAAGGCCTCAAGGCGGCCGGCTCGATCGTCGAGGAGATCACCGCCGAGGTGTGCCCCGACATCACGCTCGACTCGACCGAGGACGACATCGTCAAGGAGATGCAGGTCAAGGCGGGGCTCGCCCTGATCCTCGACAAGCAGCGCCTCGTCGCCGTCGAAGGCCCGGTGCGCGAGCAGTTCGAGAGCGGCCTGCGGGAGCTGACCGACGCCGAGCAGGACTCGAAGGAGCTCAAGTCCCGCAAGCGCGGCATCCTCTACGACAGCATCATCGAAGGCGTCCAGCTTCCGTTCCCCTCCGGCGACGGCGAGTCGGAAGGCAAGGACGCATTCACCAAGACGTGGGTCAAGAAGGCGGCCGACGCGGTCTACAAGGACCTCGTGCGGAAGAAGATCGCCGTCGACAAGCGCCGTCCGGACGGCCGCGGCACGGAAGAGATCCGGCCGATCAGCGTCGAGGTCGGGTTCGCCCCGCGGACGCACGGCTCGGGGCTCTTCACCCGTGGCGAGACGCAGATTCTGACGCTCTGCACGCTCGGCACCGCCAAGGAAGGCCAGCGGATCGACGACCTCTCGCTCGAGAACGATCGCCGCTACATCCACCACTACAACTTCCCGCCCTACTCGGTCGGTGAGACCGGGTTCATGCGGGGGCCGAAGCGTCGCGACATCGGCCACGGCGCGCTTGCACAGAGGGCGCTCCAGGCGGTGCTCCCGGCGATGGAGGACTTCCCGTATACGATCCGCCTCGTCTCGGAGACGCTCGAGTCGAACGGCTCGTCGTCGATGGGTTCGGTCTGCGGCTCGACGATGTCGATGATGGACGCCGGCGTGCCGATCAAGGCGCCGGTCTCGGGCATCGCCATGGGCCTCGTCAAGGAGGGCGACGACTACGTCATCCTCACCGACATCCAGGGCGCCGAGGATCACCTCGGTGACATGGACTTCAAGGTGGCGGGCACTGAAGAGGGAATCACCGCTCTCCAGATGGACATCAAGATCACGGGTGTCACGCACGAGATCATGAGCAACGCGCTCGAGCAGGCGAAGCGGGCCCGCACGGAGATCCTCGCCAAGATGGCCGAGGCGATCTCCGAGCCGCGTGCCGAGCTCGCAGAGCACGCGCCGCGGATCTCGACGGTGCAGATCAACCCGGAGTTCATCGGCATGGTGATCGGCAAGGGCGGCGAGACGATCCGCGGCCTCGAGTCCGACTACGACGTGCAGATCGACATCGAGGAGGACGGCACGATCCTCGTCTACGCGACCGAGGGCACGAAGGGCGACGCCGCCGTTGCGGCAATCACCGCTCTCACGAAGTCGCCGGAGGTGGGGGACACCTACACCGGCAAGGTCGTCAAGACGACCGAGTTCGGCGCCTTCGTCGAGCTCAAGAAGGGCACCGACGGCCTGCTCCACGTCTCGAACGTGGGTCCCGGCCGCGTCGCCCACATCGAGGACGTCATGGCTCGTGGCGACGTCGTCGACGTGATCGTGCAGGAGGTCGACAAGGAGCGCGGCCGCATCGGCCTCAAGCTCGTCGCCAAGCACGAGGACGGCGGGCTCGTGATGCCCGACGTCCTGATCGAGCGGGCGAAGGACGCACCGCCGCGTGAGCCGCGCCCGCCGCGCGAGGACCGCGGAGGCCGCGACCGCGGCCGCCGCTAGGCGCCCTGCAGTCCTGGCACCGAATCGGGGAGGCAGCTTTGCTGCCTCCCCGATTCGTTGCTCTGGCAGCTTCCACCGAGGCGTCAGACGTCTGAACGCTGGCGCACGCGAGCGTGTTGTCCGGTCGAGCCTACGGTTGTAGGTTCTTTGGGATGGTGGTGCTCCGCTCGCGCGTCGAAATCACTCTGGACGTGTTCGAGCGGGTTGCTTGGCGCGGTGAGCCTGTTCGGGTCGAGGTGTCCGCTCTCGAGGCGGCCGATGCGGCACGGGAGGCGTTCCTTCGTCTGGTCGCCCGGCCTGACATCACGGTCTATGGGGTGACGAGCGGGTATGGCGATCGTGCTGGTGATCGGCTCGACGAGACCGAGCGTCGTCACCAGGCGGGTGCTGCTGCGTTCCGGGCGGCGTCGTTCGGGGAGCCATTGCCGACCCGCGTGGTGCGCGGCATCGTGCTCGCTCGTCTCTCGAATCTCTTGGGCGGGCATGCAGCGGCCAGCGGGCGCCTCATCGAGGCTGTTGCGTCGCTTCTGGACGGTGGCCGAGTGCTTCCCGTCGTACCGGGGCAAGGAAACGGAGGCTCGGGGGAGATCCTGGCGCTCAGCCATCTCTTCGGCCCGCTGATCGAGACGGGCGACCTGGGTGAGAAGGAAGGGCTCGCGCTCATAAACGGCTCGCCGTGTGCGGCTGCCCTGATCGCCGACGCGTCCGTTGCAGCGGCGCGTCGTCTGCAGCTTGCGTACGACGTGTTCGCGCTGTCAGTCGAGGCCTTCCGGGCTCCGTTGGACGCATACGACGAGGCTCTCGAAGGCCTCTGGGGCGACGAGCACGAGACGGAGGCGCTTCGACAACTGCGATCGCGTCTCGATCGAGACGGCGAGCGACGCGGGCATCAGGGGCCGGTGGGGTACCGCATCCTGCCGCGCGTACTCGGCCAAGCAGAACGGGCGGTCCAGGCTGCCGCCGAGGTTGCCACGGTCTCGCTTCGAGCCGTGTCCGACAACCCGGTCTACCTGCCACCCTCAGACGGCTTTCCCGACGGCCGGGTGCTGAGCACAGGCGGCTATCACAACGCGACTGCGCCGGCGGCCCTGCAGCAGCTAGCCGTGTGCTGGGCCGATCTGTGCCAGCTCGCCGAGCGACATGTCGAGCGGCTCGTGTTCGCCCCAACGGCCGACATGTCGGACAGCGAGGAGCTGTTCCGGCTGCTGTTGATGGTCTCGGTTGGGTATTCGGAGGAGGCTCGCGCTGCGGCTCAGGCCGTCGTCCTGCCGCGCGGTGGGCCCGGCCAGAACGACGTCACGTCTCCGTCGTTTCTCGCGGCTTCGCAGGAGCGCAGCGCGGGCGACTCCCTTACTGCGGCGCTGGCGGTGCTTGCGGCCGCGGCATGCGGACGCATCGGCCAGTATCAGCCTTCTTCACTCCTAGCTGCGGTATCCGAGGACTCTCGACCGGTTGTCGCTGCACTCAGCGAGGGGAGAGCAGTCGGACATGAGCTCGACGCGCTCGCCGTGCGGTTCCGGGAGCGGCTCGCCGCCTCCGGCGCCTGACCTCGAGCGTCGGTCCCGGCACGCCCGGCCAATGCGGGATTCTCGCTCGGGGGCGCGGGGAACCAACTCGGGCTGTCACCTTTGCCTGGCAAGAGATTCTTGGTCGGCCCGGGCGCCCGACACTTTGAGCGCAAGAACGACATGGTCCTGTCCAACGGTGAGGAATGGAGAGGAACGGTGCTCCCCCGAGGCGGGATTCTTGAGCAACCCCCGGGACCGAACGTTCATCAGTCGAGTCCGTCAGCTTCAGGTGACCTCCCGAACACCGGCGCCGGCCAGCTTCGCCCGTAGATCCCCTGATCGCTCCTGACTGCCGTGGTATCGGGCGACCAACTACCAGGGGAGTGCCACGCCGGCGTTTGCGTTCGTTGCCCGATCTTGCCAGGGAAGGAGCAGCTCGACGCGGAGACGTTCGAGCAATCACGGTTGGCGGCGAACACGAGACGTATGTGGCTGCGCGCAAGGCGGCTGGGATAACGGCGCGAGGCTCTTTGGCACGAGCGGACCCCGGACGGTGGGACGCTCGCGATTGTGCTGATCGAAGCCGAGGACGTCGAGGCTGCGTTCGGTCACATCGTCACCTCCGATGCCCCGTTCGATCGCCGATTCCGCGCGATGGTGCAGGAGGTGCACGGGTTCGACCTCGCCTCAGCGCCGCCGCCGGACGTGCGTCCGATCTGCGACACGCGCTTCTGAGCCCGTCCCAGCCGAATCCGACGGGAACACGTCCGGGTCTACCTAGGCGCCTGACGTCGGATGACATCCCCGAACACTGGCCCAGGCGACGGGCAAACTCCTCGACCCGGCCAAAATGATCTAGGGACCGTCGGCGAAGCGTTCGCGTCCCGCGCGGCGGTTTCAGCTCCGACGCAGGCCGTACGGCGCGTCCGGACGTAGGATCCGCCGAGTGACGCTGTCTTCGTCCGACGTTGCCGCGATTAGGAGTGCCGAGAAGGCTCTCGCCGAAGCGTTCGAGGCTGCCGACCCGTCGGCTTGGGTCGACTGCTACACGGAGGATGCGATCTTCGTCGGGCCTGGAGTACCGGCGATCGAGGGACGGGACGCGCTTCTATCCGCCGCACCGTCGGTTGTGATCTCCTCGATGGAGATCGTCGCCGACTCCACCATCGGGGCGGGCGAGTTTGCGGCGACTCAAGGCCGTGTGCACTGGGTGCGCGGGCCGAAGGGCGTCGGGTGGCCCGCGAGTCCGGAGGCGCTTCCTCATGGTCTGGCGTCGCGGCGCCGACGGGCGCTGGCGCATCGCACGTGAGCTGCTGAACGAAGACCTGTAGCCAGCGCGGCACTGCCGCCGCTCGAGAACATTCCCGCGTAACTGGCGCAGGCGAGCGCGCGTCTCTCCTCGAGCCGATCAGCCTGCTTCCGGGCTGGGGGAAAACAGTTTCCAATGGCCCTCGGAGACGACTTCGACGGTGCCGTCGACCACTTTGATGGCGGTCTGATCGTCAATCGCGTAGGCAGGCACTGACACCCCGGCGGCCCATTTTTCCACGTTGGCCAGGGAAGTGTCCGGCATGTCCGCGTGCTCCAGGTGTGGAAACAACGAAAGTCAACGAGTCCCAGCGCCCTATCGCTGCCTGTGGGCGGCTCACTGTCGTCGTAGGTCTCCTCCGAAGTCGGGGGTCGTCGACCATGCTGCCGCCGCTCAGCCCCGACATAGACCGTCTCGTCCGCAGCGACGGCAAGAGGTCGGCCAGTCCGGACTCCCGCATCCAGTAGCACAGATACAAGGGATCGCCGCCCCAAACCAGCAGGGCGTCGGCCTCCTGGACCGCGGCGACCCAGTGTTCTTCTTTGATGCTGGGAAGCGCGGTGAGCTCCAGCACTCCCAACGACTTCCAACCCAATTCGCACATGGGGCTGCGCGTGCGATCCGTTGATGAACCGTAGACTGTGAAGGGCCGCCGGGGAAGGGGTAGATCGCCGGTGGGAATGCAGAGCGCGCTCGACTCGGCAATCGGTTTGCCCAGCAGGTCGACCAGCGCGTCGTGGATGCTCGTGTTCCTGATGCCGCTGGACGTGAGAAGAAGCTTCACAGTTCCTCCTGGAGAAGCAGAGCAAGCGAGAGCTTGCCAGGCGCCTTGCGGTCGGTGCGTCGTAGAGACCGGCTGACCTCTGGAAACTCATCGGCTCCGGCCAGATCCAGCCTCACGTCTTCCAGGTGACTATGAGACTCGGGGTGATGGTCTGTCTGAGCCGGGCTCGCCCGTCATCTCAGTGGCCGCGGCGAGACGCGCTTGGAGGCGGGTCGCCGGCATCGCAACGAGGATGGCGGCCCGTTTAGCTGAGGTCCTGGATGATGCGGATGAGTTCGGCGGGTTGTGTAGCCCTGGTGCGGCGCGAAGTCGAGGAGGTCTCGTGGCACGTTCGATGACGGCGCTGCTGTTCGGGGGTGCCGGTGACGGTGATGCCGCGGCCGCGGCGGAACTCGAGCAGGCCCTCGTCGCGGAGCTCGCGGAGGGCGCGGAGGACGGTGTTGGCGTTGACGCCGAGGACGGCGGCGAGGTCTTTGGCGGGTGGGAGTCGTTCGCCGGGTTTTGCTTCGCCGTCGGCGATGGCGCGGCGGATCTCGCCGGCGACCTGATGGTGGAGTTGAGTCGGGTCTTGGCGGTCGACCTTGACACGGAACATAGTGCTACTGATACTAGCTCGATCAGTCTGAAGATGTTGTGATGACCATCTCCGCGCCTCCACGCCAGTCAGAATCGATCGGGGCTCGAGCCGGAGGTCGAGCCGAGCGCGCTTCAGGAGCAGGCGCTGATCGAGGAGGCACGACAGCGCGCCTGCCGCCGGCGTCGCCGCTACGGGCTGGCCGTCGCTCTCCTCGTCACGGTTGCGATCGCGCTGGCGGCTGTCGTGGTCGGTCGCGGCTGGCGACGCCAACGGGTCGGCGGCGGAATCGCGGGACAGCGGCGGCGCTCGGTCGGGCCGGTCGCGCAACGGGCCGCTGACGATCGTCAGCGGCAGAGCCCCCCGACGGCTCCGGCGGCGGCCTGTACGAGGTAAGCGAGGATGGACTTGGTGACAGCGTGTTCCGCTGTGGGTTCGATACCCCGTGTTTTGAGTTGGAAGGCGCCGCGTGGGCGCCGGACGGCAAGCGGCTCGCCTATGGGGCGGAGTCGATCGGCGGGAACCCTGTCATCAACGGTCTCTACGTGCTCGACGTGACGACCGGGTAAGAGCCGTCAGATCCGACAGTGGAACGGCAGCAGCGAGGCGGGCGGCTGGTACGAGCCCGCCTGGTCACCCGACGGGAACACGATCGCCTACGTCTCGGCCGTTCGCGGATGCTGCGAGGGCAATTCGAGGATCTATCTTGATCAATCCCGACGGCACCCACAGGATCACCCTGGAGACCGGCACCGCCTCGGCGGCGTGGCCTTCCTGGTCGCCCGACGGCACCCAGATCGCCTTCGCGACCGTCCCAGATCAGCCCGCAAGGAGCGACTACGACTGGCCCTTGAATGGCTCGATCTACGTGGTGCGATACAGACGGAACCCACCGCACGCTGATCGCGAGACACGGGGAACCGCACCCGCCTGGTCGCCGGACGGAACACGAATCGCCTACCTGAGCGGCTGCGGCCCACCGCCATTCCGGATCACCAAGCCGACCGGGATCAGGATCGTCACGCGGGCGGGGCGCAATCTCACCCCACCCGCGAACGACCGGCTGTGCCACGGTGGGTGTCGCCGGCGCTCCAGCCTGGTCGCCTGACGGGCACGAAGATCGCGCTCGCCAATCGCGGCGGCGTCTACGTGATGAACGCCAATGGCACCGACCTCCGCCAACTCACGGCGAGCCGTCCGGTGAGCATCGCCGGCAACAAGCTCTCCTGGTCCCGTCCCGCCTGGCAACCCGTGCCAAGAGCCAACTGAAGAGGTTGGGCAGCATTCCAATCTCGTGACACTCCCCGGGCGGTGAGCGAAATCGCTACCTGAGCAGCCGTTCGTGGACGATCAGCCCCGACTCGATCCGGTAGATGGCAACGTGTCGCTCCGGCTCGGGCTTGCGCCCGATCACCTCCTCCTCCTGAACCACGTACGAGCCGACCGTGACGCTCTGGATCTTGCTGACCGTGATTGCCGGGAGCTCCTCGAACATCGTTTGGTACCGCCATCGGATCTGTCCGAAACCGAGAGTCTCGCCGGCGCCGGATTCGATCTGCGCGTTCCGTGCGTAGCAGCGCACGAACGCGTCGATGTCTCGGGCGCTCGAGGCGCCGAGCACCGTATCCGTCACGCCTGCGATTCGGCGATCATCGCTGATCCGCCGCGGGCTATCCGCGCGGGAAACGCCACGTTTCTAGAGGTCTGCCCGCGCTGCACGAGGACGAACGATCTGAACGCCGGCGATGGCGGAGGCGACCAGCCCGACGATCAGAGGAACGGCGCCGAGCGCCATTCCTGCCGGAAGGAGCACGCCGGTCGACGCCGCACCGGCAGCTTGCCCGATCGAGCCTGCACTGGTCTGCCAGCTCAGGGCCTCGGCCTGCCGCGTCTCCGGCGGCGCTGATCGTGAATCCGACGCTGATCACGATCTCCGCGATCCCACATCCGGCCCCGAACACGCACACGATCGATCCACGTGGGAAGTGCAGCTCCGGCGACGAGCGCGCCGGTCATGAGCAAGGCGATCGCGGGGCCGGCGAGGACGAGTGGCCTCGCCGGCAGCCGTAACAGGGTGGCGCCGACGGCGGCAATGACGGCGCCGGCCGTCATCAGCGAGACCAGGGTGGCGGTTGCCGTAGGCACTGTGGTCACCGACGAACAAGAGGGGGAGGCTCGAGATGGCAGCGAAGAGGCCGGCCGGAGGCAACGAAGGCTTTCGAGACGAACGACGGCCTCAGTCTGCTCGTGCTGGCCTCCGGCCAGCGACCGCGCCGACCTGGCCGATGAGCGGCAAGGCGGCGAGCACGACTCGCTCCGATCGCCATCAACGCGGCAACCGCGACGCAGGCCGGGATCGGCGCCCAGATCAGCACGAGCACGCTCGGAGCAGCGGGCCGAGAACGAGCGCGCTCCCGTTCAACGCGCTCTCGAACGTGAGTGCCTTCCGTAGCTGCTCCTGGTCGGCAATGAGTCGCCCCCAGAGAAGCCTCGAGAACGTGCCGACCGGCGAGCGGGAACAGCCGAGGAGAAACGCGGCGACGACGCAGCGCCGCCGTCGGTTGGTCCGAGACGAGAACGACCGCGATGAGCGCTGCCGAGACCGTGCTGGCAGCTGCGAGGCCGAGTAGCGGGCGCCGCAGGCCGAGCCGGTCGACGAGCATTCCCTTTCGGGGGGCCGCTGACGACGTTGCCGATCGCAAGGGCAGCCACCGTCATGCCGGCGACACGTTCGCCGCGATCGGCGGCGGCAAGGAGGAGCGCCGGAACAAGAGCAGCGAACGTGATGCGGAGCCATTGTGCGGCGACGAGGTAGGAGATGACCGGCGGGCCGCGTCGAGCAGCCGCGCGGAAGCTGCCATCCATCAGCGCCGCCTCGGCCAGCACCGAAGCGAGAGCAGCGGCACCCGGAGGCAACGCTGTCCTCGGCCCTCACGATCGTCGGCCGCTTCGGAGAGCCGCGCCCTCGTCTCCGGCAGGATCGGCCCAGTCGAGCCCGGCGGCGATCTTCTTGTCCCAGCGGCCGAGTGCCGGCGTGCCGGGAGCGGCGAGGCCTTCTTCCGTGAGCAGGAATTGCCAGGCGAACTGATCGAACCAGTGCGGCAAGACGATCATCGGCGTCACCGGCCCGAAGCGCGGTAGACATCGTGCCCTGCGCCGCCGACGATCACGGCCGCCGAGAGGAGCGGGAACAGCTGGTCGTGTGCGACCCCAGCGGCCGAGACCGCCTCCGCATCTCCGTCGAGAAGGTCGTCGACCGGGCGATCGGTGACCAGCAGACGCTCCGCGCTCGACGACCGCCCGATGAAGCCGATGGGCGAGCTTGCGGTTGTCGCCGCTTGCGAGGCTGCCGACGCCGAAGTAGACAAGGCGACGTCCGTCTCTCGTGGGCGGCGAGCACCTCGTCGGGGATCGGCTGGAACGCACCGCCGGGAACCGCGAGGAACCCAGTCCTCATCTCCTCGAACGGCGAGAGCGGCACGGAGCGGCACAGCCAAGGGCTGACGGCCTGCAGGTGCAGGGCGGCGCGGTTCCAGGCTCCAAGGAGGAGGCCGTGCTGTCGGGGCATCTGCAGACCGTGACGCTTGGCTTCCTTCCGTGCGCTCGGAGCGATCAGGAGGCTTTCGAGCTGCAAGCTGAGATCGAACGAGAACTTGTTCAGCGCCGGCACCGAGGACGTCGGCGCCGACACGTACGGGCTGCCGTGGCGGCCGGTCGGGAATGCCGTCTGGTAGTGGAGGGCGACCCCGGAGACACCCTCGGCGTCTGCGAAGTACTGCAGCGGGGAGCAGAGTGGCGTGTAGACGAGAACGTGCTGATCGTCGATGGCGAGTGCCGAGATTGCCTCGAAGAGCGCCGGCTGTACGCCGCGGACGAGCGCAACGGTGCCGGCAGCGTGCGCGACGGTCCGTCCCCGGGTGGATCGCAACAGCGCTCCGATGTTGGTGTCGAACAGGTCATCGTGCGACCCGGGGATCGGAGCGAACTGCAGGCCGAGTCGCTCCACCTGCCCCTGGAAGGGTGCGTGAGTCGCCACCGTCACCTCGGCGCCGGCGGAGGCGGCGCCGGTCGCGAGTGTCAGTCCCGGCAGCACGTCGCCCGTTGTGCCGGCAAGACAGAACAGCACTCGCTTGCCTTTGAGTGAGCGGTCTCTGGGAACCTGGTCGCGCGCCGGCCCCTTTCTGCCGCGTCGGCTGCGTCGGCTGCGGAAGCCGGGCACAGCTTCGAAGCAGATGGCGGGCGACCGCCTGCTCTTTCGCGGCAGGACGTAATGCAGCGCCGCTGAGTGCGTTTGCCTGCGCGTCGGCTGCTGCTGCCGCGAGCACTACCCGCTGCCAGTGCCGGAGGCGATGACGGTCAAGGCCTCCAGCAGTGTCGGCGTAACCCGCTGAGGAACGTTTCGAGCCTCTTGTCGACGAGGCCGCGCAACAGTCCGAGCGGACGCATCAGCGCCTCGGCGATGACAGGCAGCGCAAGCGTGCGAGCGACGTCGAGCAGTGGGTCGCCGCTGCTTGCGAACGACCAGTCGATCACGACCGGGCCCGATGCCGTGTAGAGGATGTTGTTCGGATGAAAGTCGCCGTGCAGGAGCCGGCCGCGGAGCCTGTTCGCCCGCGAGAGCAGGAGATCGGACCGCTTCAAACCTGGCGTGGAGCCTCGAGTCCGAGACTGCCCATCCGTTCCGGGAGCGCGGCCGGCCCAAGAGGCGACTCCTGAACCGCGGCCGGCGCCGGAATCGCGTGGATCTGCGCTTGCAGATGTCCGAGCTCGCAGAACAGTCGCTTCTGAGCTGAGACCGACCGATGCGCGGAGATGCGTGGCGGGCCGCCATCGACCTCAGCGCAGAGAAGAAAGGCTGCACCGAGCGGCGACTCCGCTGTCATCGAAGCTGCCAGCACCTGAGGAACCTGGACGCCTCCCGCCGCGGCAGCGCTCATCGCAGCGGCTATCGCGGCGACATTGCGTTCGTCACGATAGACAGCGAGCACGGCAGCACGGTCCGAGTCGCCATGGGAGGCACAGCCACGCCACACACGCGCGTCCGGCCCGTCCGAGAGCTGGCGCTCCGCGACGAAGTGGGCTTCGGCCGTCTCGAGGACGAGCGAATCAGACCGGGACGGCGGCGCCACGCGCTGACATTAGGGAACGCGCCAGACGAAGCGTGTTGTCTCTGAGCCGACGTATCGAATCCGACGCCATCAGCAGAAGTATCGGCCGGGAGCCGTCGTCCCTTGATCCGCGTGGGTCGAATGACGTCCGAACGCCGGCGTTGGAAGAATGGATCCTCGTGACCACGGTCGAGCTTGTCTTCGCAGTCGGATGGGCGGCATTTTGGCTGTACTGGGTGGTCGCAGCCTTTTCGACGAAGAGGGGACGCGTGCCGTGGTCGCGCGAGCTGCGGATCAGGGCGGTGATCATCGTCGGCGCGATCGTGTTGGTCCGCCTGGGGGTCTTTCGGGGCCACAGCCATGCCACCGATCCGTGGCGCGCCGGCATCGGGCTCGTCCTGTTCGTCATGGGGCTCGGGTTCGCGATCTGGGCGCGCGTTCACATCGGGCGCAACTGGGGCACGCCGATGACGCAGAAGGACGAGCCGGAGCTGGTGACGAGCGGCCCCTACCACCTGGTTCGGCACCCGATCTACACGGGCATCCTGGTCGCGGGCGTCGGCACCGCGGTGGCGCTGAGCTGGCTGTGGCTGAGCGCTGTGGTCCTGGCCGGCGTCTACTTCGTCTACAGCGCGACGGTCGAGGAGCGCTTCCTGACCGAGCAGCTGCCAGACGACTACCCCGCGTACAAGGGCTCGACCAGGATGCTCGTGCCGTTCATCTTTTGACCTTGAGCACCCCTAGCAGGGAGACGAGTGCAGCACGTACGCGTCGACCGCGTCCTGCTTGCCCTTCACGCGAACGCCGGCCCATTCCTCGACCACGGCTTCGGCTGGCAGTCGCGCATAGGTCTCCGCCCCGATCAGCACGCCTCCGACCGGCGCCATGCTCTCGAGCCGGGCGCCCGTATTGACCATGTCGCCGACGACGGGATACGCGATGTGCCCGTCTCCACCGACCTCGCGAACGATCACCCCGCCGCTGTTGACGCCGACGCGCATCCGGGGCCAGCCAGGGTGTTGCTCGGCGAGGCGGGCGATGCTCCGCTGCAGCGCCAGCGCAGCACATGACGCGCGCTGCGCGTGATCGGGCTGGTCGCCTCTGTTGTTGAACGTCGCCATGAAGCCGTCGCCTGCGAACGCGTCGAGCTCGCCGCCGAAGCGCTGCGTGATCAGCGGCGCCGCGATACTCCAGTAGGCGTCGAGCACGGCTGCCGCGTCCGTCGGCGATTCGCGTTCGGCGAATCCGGTGAAACCGACGAGGTCGGCAAAGAGCACGCTCACGTCCTGGTGGCGCTCTCTCGTCGTCGCGAGGTAGAGGCGGCGGAATCGCTCGTCTCGCCATTCCCGACGCGCGGCCAGTCCGACGATCAGGTAGGCCGACACGATCAGGCCGTGCCACTCCCACCAGCTGGCGTGCCACTTGCGCTCGCCCGTGACTGCAACACCGATCATCGCTTCCGCCAGCAACACGAAGCACGCGACGACGGTTATCGGGAGCAGGGTTCGGCTGTGCCGAAAGACTCCCCAGTAGCGCCAGGCGCTCACGGCGTACATCAGCGTTCCGAGCACGGCGATCGTCGTGAGGAGGTGGTTCGTGGCCGCCTCGGTGCCCGCCGTGCCGACGTTGGTCATCGCGCCCATGTTGTCCATCTCACCCACCGGCGGAAGGTCGGTGACGGTCCAGACGAACCAGCCGCCCATGACGACGAGCACCATGAGCCGAAGCAGCGTTCGGCGCCGAACGAGCGCGGCGGCGACTGCCGGCCGGACATCGACGAACGCAGAGGCCAATGCGAAGACGGCGCTCACCAGCAGCCCAACCGGGATGGCGACCTGGAAGCCCGCATGCTCCTGCTGAGAAGAGGATCGTCGGCGTCCCGATCGCGTGGAGCCAGAGGAACCCGCCGGTCGCCATGAACGCCAGAGAGAGAAGCAAGACGCGGGCGTCGCCCCTCTGATTGGCCGCTTCTCCTGCCGCATAGCCGAGGCCGAACGCGACCGCGCCGACGATCCCGAAGACCACGAAATGGAGCGGATAGTTCTCGATGTGGGGATCGAGTTGCGACCGCAGGAGCAGCGATACGAGCCCGACCAACGGGAGCGCGGCGGCGAAGAACGCGGTCGCGACCAGGGCACATGTGCGCGCCCGCCGGCGCCGGCTGGTTCGGGGCGCACGCTCGAGAGCGCCGCGCGCGTCCGTGTCTGTTTGACGGGGTTGGAGAGCCATCAGGGGAAATGAGCCTCGGGCGGTGGGTGGGGGCGTGTTCTAGGGAACTACGCACAAACCAAGCCGTTCGGATTTATCGAACCCGCAGTCATGGCGTCGTATGATCGTCCTCGTGCCGCACGCCTCTCCCCGTTGGATGGAGTTTTGATCAGGGTCTGCGTGGCGGGAATCACCGGCTGGACGGGGCGGCCGGTGGCGGACGCGATCGAGGCGGCAGCAGACCTGGAGCTCGTCGCCGGCGTCTCGCGGTCCGACCCGGCGAGCTTCGACTCGGTCGCGGAGGCCCTCGATGCGACGGCCGCCGATGTCCTCGTCGACTACACGCACGCCTCCGTCGTCGGGGACAACGTTCTCGCCGCAATCGACCGCGGTGTCAACGTCGTCGTCGGCTCGAGCGGTCTCTCGGCGGCGGAGTACGAGGAGATCGACACTCGTGCCCGGGCGCAGGGAGTCGCCGTCGTCGCGGCAGGCAACTTCTCGCTGACGGCGGCACTCCTCCTTCGCTTCGCGGCGGACGCTGCGCGCCACCTCGACGCCTGGGAGGTGATCGACTACGCCAGCGCCAAGAAGCAGGATGCCCCGAGCGGTACCGCTCGGGAGCTCGCCGAGCGGCTCGACGGCGTCCGCGCCCGGCTCTCGGTGTCCCGATCGACGACGTGCTCGGCGCCCGAGAGGCACGCGGCGCGACCGTGGCGGGAACGCAGGTGCATTCGCTACGCCTGCCGAGCTTCGTCGTCTCGACCGAGGCCGTCTTCGCCGCCGACGGCGAGCGGCTCTCGATCCGCCACGACGCGGGGGAGAGCCCGACGCCGTACGTGGCCGGGACGCTGCTCGCGATTCGTGCCGTCCAGGGCCGAGTCGGCCTGACGAGGGGCCTCGACCGGCTACTCGACTGAGACGCGCCCATCGCGCAGGGGTGAGGCCGTCGAGCACGAATGCATCGACGCATGCTGCTACATCACGGAGCCGGAGCCCGCGAGAGCTGATGGCCACAACCGACCACCTGCCTCGAGAGGCTCAGCACGAGAAGTGGTTCCCGCTGGAGCCGAACCCGGCGTTGGTCGAGCACGCTGCCCAGCGGGCCGGCAGCGTGCAGAACCGGATCGCAGACAGCATCACCACCTTCGCGGGCTCGATGCGCTTCGTCTACCTCTCGGCTATCTGGTTCGGCTGCTGGATCGGCTTCGGCGTCGAGAAGTATCCGTACGCCCTCCTGACGATGATCGTCTCTCTCGAGGCCATCTTCCTCTCGACGTTCGTGATGATCAGCCAGAACCGAACCGATGCGAAGCGGCAGATCGTCGCCGACCAGCAATGGAAGACCGTGCAGGTCGAGGACACGCAGAACGAGCAGCTCCTCGACCTCTCTCGTCAGATCCTCGAACTGACGCGACAGGTGCACGCCGTCACGGTTGCATTGCACGGGGCCAGCGTGGCTCCGCCCAAGCCGGCCTCGGACCCGCCAGCGTAGGCCTCGCGCCGCGTGGTCGACGCCGACTACCATCGCTCCGTGCACAAGCATCGCCTGACAACTCTCCCTGGCGGGGAGCGCGTCATCACCGAGCGGATCGAGGGCGTCCGCTCCGCCTCGATTGGCCTCTGGATCGGCGCGGGCTCCCGCGATGAGTCGGTCGCGAAGGCCGGCGTGTCGCACTTCATCGAGCACCTCCTCTTCAAGGGCACCGAGCGGTACAACGCGGTTCAGATCGCCGAGCTGTTCGACGCGATGGGGGGAGAGCTCAACGCCGCCACCTCGCGAGAGACGACCGTGGTCTACACGCGTGTACCCGACGACCATGTCGACGTCGCCCTCGACGTCATGACCGACATGGTGTTCTCGCCGGCCTTGACGGACATCGACTCCGAGCGCGAGGTCGTGCTCGAGGAGATCGCGATGGTGGAGGACAACCCCCAGGACATCGTTCACGATCTCGCCGCCGAAGCGGTGTTCGGTTCCCATCCGCTGGGCAGGCCGGTGATCGGCCGCGCCGAGGTGATCGGCTCGATCTCGCGCCGGTCGCTGCTCGCCTATCACCGGAGCGCCTACACCGGTTCGAACGTCGTGCTGGCGGCAGCGGGCAACGTCGACCACAAGCGCATCGCGGCAGCGCTCGCGAAGCATCGCAACGGGGGCGGCGGTACGGCAGTCGCGCTCAAGCGGAAGCCGGCCGGCCGCGTGCCGCGATCGGCGATCCGCTTTCAGCGCAAGAAGACAGAGCAGTACCACGTCTGCCTTGCGGGACCTGGTCTCAGCCGTGAGGATCCCCGGCGCTACGCGTCGGCCCTGCTCGATGCCATCCTCGGCGGCTCCGCGTCGTCGCGCCTCTTCCAGGAGATCCGCGAGAAGCGCGGCATGGCGTACTCCGTCTACAGCTACGGCTCGCAGTACGTCGACGCCGGCCAGATCGGTATCTACGTCGGGACGCGCGAGGAGAACCTGCGCGAGTGCCTCGACGTGATCGCTGCGGAGCTACAGGACGTCGGCGCCGGCAACATCCGCGCCGGCGAGCTGGAGCGGGCGAAGGAGAACATGAAGGGCCGCTTGCTGCTGTCGCTCGAATCGACCTCGGCGCGCATGACGCGACTCGGCAAGGCGAGCGTCACCGGCAGTGAGATCATCCCGATCGAGGAGACCGAACGGCGGATCGAGGCAGTCACAGCGGAGGACATTGCCGCGTTCGCCCGGGAGCTCTACGCGCCGGAGCAGCTCTCGGCGGCGGGGATCGGCCCGAGCGAGAAGCGCTTCCGCGCCGCTGTCGAGCGGATCAACCCGGGCGCGGTCGCACGGGCCGCATGAGGGTCCTCCTCTTCGGCCGGGAGGGCAAGGTAGGCGCCGTCCTGATGGGGGCGCTCGCAGCTGCGGGGCACGACGTCGACGGCGTCGAGGTGGGTGAGGCGGTCGAGCTCCGCGGCTACGAAGCGGCCGTCGACTTCACGGTGCCGTCGGCCGTCCGCGGCAATGCGCTTGCGGCGCTCGCGGCCGGCGTGCCGTGCGTGATCGGGACGACGGGGCTCGGCGACGACGACCTCGAGGAGCTCGACCGGCAGGCGCGCGAGCAGCAGGTCGCTTGCTTCGTTGCGCCCAACTTCGCTCTCGGCGCCGTTCTGATGATGCGCTTCGCGGCGGAGGCTGCGCGCTCGTTTCCGCGTGCCGAGATCATCGAGCTCCACGCCGATACGAAGCTCGACGCGCCTTCCGGCACGGCGAAGGCGACCGCAGCGGCGATGGGCGGCGACGTGCCGATCCACTCGGTGCGGCTGCCGGGTCTCGTTGCCCACCAGGAGGTGATCATCGGCGGACCGGGTGAGATCCTCACGATCCGTCACGACACGACCTCGCGCGAGGCCTTTGCGCCGGGCGTCCTCCTTGCGCTCGACCGCCTCCGGGGCCTCCCGCCCGGGCTGACGGTCGGGCTCGAGGCTCTCCTCTAGCGCGATGCCGCTCGAGCTCGTGATCGGCGATCTCACGACGGAGCACGTCGATGCGATCGTCAATGCGGCCAATTCGAGCCTGCTGGGTGGCGGCGGCGTCGACGGCGCGATCCATCGTGCAGGCGGGCCGGAGATCCTGGCGGAATGCAGGTTGCTGGGCGGCTGCAAGACCGGCGATGCGAAGGCGACCACCGCCGGCTCCATGCCGGCGCGCTGGGTGATCCACACGGTCGGCCCGGTGTGGCAGGGAGGTGACGCCCGCGAGGCCGAGCTCCTCGCTTCGGCACATCGGCGCTCGCTGCACGTGGCGGCCGACCTTGGCGCCCGTACGGTCGCGTTTCCGGCGATCTCGTGTGGCATCTACGGTTACCCACCCGAGCTTGCCGGCCCGGTCGCGATCGCCGCGGTTGCAGAGCAACTCGATCGGTTCGAGTGCGTGCGTTTCGTCTTTCGCGACGAGAGCCTGCGCGCAGCGTTTGCCACGGCCGCGGCAGCTCTCGCGCTGTAGGGCGCGACAGGTCCCTTCGGATGCCACCCGAGCGAGATGCGAAACTACTGCCATGGACGAACGCCCGAGTGTCGATCAGCCGGTGAGGGAGCTCGCGGGCTTCCTGCGAGAAGAGGGGCAGGAGCAGTGGGCGGATGTGCTCGATCAAGACGCTGATCTGATCGCATCCGGAGACGACACAGCCGTCGCCGACTTTCTAAAGCGTTTCGGTGGGGCGGGCACCCTGAACGACCTTGTTCTCGAGCCAAGCGAGCTCGACGATCGATACGTGGCTCTTCGTGAGCGAGCGTGGGACGCGGCGACGCGTGCCCACAAGACCGACCTGCTGTAGCAGGATGCTCCTCCTCGGTTGAGAACCACGCTCGAACTGACGACTGGCTCCAAGACGGCGGCGGAAACACGCTGACTCACGCCCGGTACGCGCCCCAGTCCGGCGCCGACTCGGGTTAGAAGTGCCGCCCGAGCGTCGCCAGCCTGGCATGCGCCATCGTTCGGGAATGTCACGCCGCGAGCCTTGTATCGTCGGTGGGCATGATCGAGGGGGCGATGAGAGACGAGTCGGACGGCAAGGTGGCGGAGCAGCTCGCTGCTATCGAGAGCCTCGGTCGGGCGCTTGGTGACGCCGGGATCGAGCATTGGCTGTTCGGTGGCTGGGCTGTCGACTTCTGGGCCGGACGCGTGACGCGCGATCACAGCGACATCGACGCGGTCGCCTGGCGCCGAGACTACGAGAGAATCGACGCGGCATTGCAGACTGCCGCCTGGCGGCCACACCGTCGAGAGCGACCTCAATGGCACCCGATACCGCTGGCGAAGTACTGAAGTGGAACTCATGTTCGTCGAGGATCGTGAAGGCGTGATCGTGGTCCCGTTTCCCGAGCACGAAATCGTCTGGACGGAGCAGCTTCTTCGTGACATCGAGCGGTCACTTGCCGGGGTCCGCGCACGCGTTATCCCACTCGAGTTGCTTCGCGAGGGAAAGCAACATCCTCGCGAAGCAGCCGCCGATGCGGCGAAAGACGTCGCTGATCAGGCCGCACTCGCCAGCCTCTAGCCCCGTCTCGAATACCCGTGGACGAGTTCGACTTCCTGTCCCCGCCACAGGCGCAGGACTTCGGTGACCGTGCAGACGCGCTCCCGGCACAGACTCTGCAGCTGCCGCCACTGACCATTTCGCCTGCGCGAGTGTTCGGGAAAGGTGCCTGAGGGCGGCCGACCTCGAGTCCAGCTGTGGGTATCCAGGCGCGCTCTGCGGGGTCCTTGCGGGCTGCCGAGCGTGTGCGTCAGACTCGGGGCGTTGTGTAATCGTGAGGCCGAGGTCGGGCTGTGTCGCCAAGTGTGGTGCAAGCTGTACGGGAGAATGAGTGGTGGGTCCGGCGGCGGCGCCTAGCCTTCGCTGTGATGACCGCAGTTCTTGCGGTCGCTCTCGGCGTGTTTTTCCCTGGCGTTCTCGGCGCTCGATCGAGCAGTTCCGTTCAGGGCCGGTGGCTCGGTGCGTTGGCGTTCTCCGACGGTCGTGCCGTGCGTTTGGTACATGCAGACGGGTCGCAGGTGACGCTCGCGGCCGGCGTAGGCGCCCGGCCACAGGGGTGGTCACCCGACGGCAACGCACTTCTTGTGGTCGACGACCGGGGCTTGAGAAGTGTTCATCCCGATCGATCTCGGGCAACAGTCCTGAGTCTGCGTCGGGATGTCGGGATCGCCGAATGGTCGCGCGACGGCGAACGGTCGCGTTTGTAGCCGGATTCGGGGACGCGGGGCGAGGGCGAGCGGCCTGTGGGTTGCCGACGCGGATGGGTCGAGATCTCGCTGGATCGCCAGGGTCGCGGATCCGTATCACGCTGTTCGGGGACTCGCGTGGGCTCCGGATGGGAGGAGCGTCGTCGTGGCCTCGCACCTGTTCGGAACGTTCGGCCTCTTCAGCGTCCGCGTGGGGGGACGCGCTCCTCACCAAGTCCGGGTGATCCGCTACCAGCATCCAGCGGGGAGCCTGCCGGAATGGTCGCCAGACGGCTCGTTGATTCTCTTCTCAGGCGTCCAAGGGGGTTTTCTCGGTACGTACGTGATGCGACCTGATGGGTCGAACGCTCGTCGCCTCCGTGGATGCGGTAGCCCAGCTTGGTCCCCGGACGGGAGCCTCATTGCCTGCAGCGCCTACTCTCAGCAACCGCCAGGCGAGCTCACGATCACTGTCATGAGCAGAACAGGGAAGCTCCTCGAACGCATCGCCGTTCACGGAGCCGGCCTCCTCGGCGGGCCTGCCTGGTCGACCGACGGGACCACCCTCGCCTACACCCTGAGGCCCCCCTTCAGCGGCCCTCGCGATAACCCCGGCGTCTACATCGCTCGTCTGGACAGCCGCGTCAGCCACCGGATCGTCGCTCCGACGTCTGGGCGCGTCGGGTTCAGCAACCCGCTCTGGCGACCGGATCGAGCGGCTCAACGCTCACATACCAAGCCCAGCCCCAGCGTCAACTCGGTCGCCTCGGCCAGTGTTCGGGAATGACACCGAAGCGCTCGCAGGCTGCGCGCCTATCGCCGGGTCACGAAGACGTACTCAGGGCTGTCGTCGTCGAGCGGTTCGCCGTCGAATCCGCCGTAGAGAGCTTCGAGGCGCAGGCCCGCGACGTCGAGGAGCCCCAGCCATTCGTTCTTGGTCGCCCACCAGAGCGAACCGGTTCCACCGTCGTCCAAGGTGATGTCGACTCGGTTGTCGCTGACGCTGTAGTGGTTCGTGTGCGGCATCGGTATTCCGGGCTTCGCGTCGGCGTGCCGGCCGTCGATGGCGGACGCGATGTGATGGTCGAAGGCGAATGCGTTCCAGGCGAAGCGACCGTCAGGCAGGAGCGACGCCGCGACCCGCTCGAAGCAGCGGCGACGATCGGCCCAGGTGGGCAGATGCAGCAGAGACCGCCCGGGGCAGTAGATCAAGGCCGCGGGCTCCTCGAGTTCAAGTTCCCGCATGTCACCTTCGCGCAGGTCGAGCTCGACTCCCTGCTCAGCCGCGCGCAGTCGTGCCTGCGCGAGCATCCCCGGCGAAGAGTCAATCCCTACGACAAGCCTGCCCGTTGCCTGAGCGACCGGGATCGCAACTCGCCCGGTACCAACGGCAAGCTCGACCAGTGGCCCGTCAGCGTCGCGGGCAAGCCCGACGTAGAACGGGACGTCAGCGGTGACGCCAGCCGACGACTCCGCGTATCGGTCCGCCCAACCGTCATACCAGCTCGACATCGCGACCCAATCTACGTGCGAAGGAGGCGGCCTTCGCCTGCGCGCCCGAGGGCATCAGCCGGTTGGCGTCCGGCCGACGAGGAAGAAGGTCTTGGTCGACGCCCTTGCCCTTGAGGTCGACCTGGCCGCGGGGCTCGACGATGAACGGGCCGGCTGTCGCGGCGGCGGTCGATGCCGAGACCTGGATCCTGCCCGGCTCAGACGATGCCTCGAGGCGGCTCGCGACGTTGACCGCGTCGCCCCACAGGTCGTAGACGAACTTGCTCTGCCGATGACCCCGGCGATGACCGGGACCGCGATGGATCCCGATCCGGATCTGCCATGGCGGCCCGGCCGCATCGACGGCCGACGAGCATCGCGAGGGCCAGATCGGCGGCCGCGTGAAGATGGCCGGGCATGCGCCGGGGTCCGGCGCGGGTTCGAGCCCGCCGGGAGTCCGGCGGCGGCGAGGTAGGCATCGCCGATCGTCTTGATCTTCTCGACGCCGAGCTCCGCGCACGCCGCATCGAACCCCGAGAACATCTCGTTCAGCGACGACACAAGCGTCGCGACCGGGCAGTCGGGCGGAGATCTCGGTGAAGCCGACGAAATCGCTGAAGACGACAGCGACGTCGTCGTAGCGATCGGCGATCAGCGCTCGCCGCCGTTCAGGCGGTCGATGATCGACTGCGGCAGGATGTTCAGCAGGAGGTGCGCGGGAGCGGGCCCGCTCGTCCTCGAGCTCGGCCATGATCCGGTCGAGGAGGCGGGCGTTCGTGTCCCGGGCCAGCTCGACCTCGCGGAGCGTCGCCTCGAGCTGGCCGACCCGACGGGCCAGCCGGGCGGAGTCCTTGCGGAGCGACCCGGAGTCGACCCGGACCTCGACCCGGACGATGCCCCCGGACCCTCGCTCGGGCGTCCGTCACGATCCGAGCAGGAGGGTCACGAACGTGGCGTTCAGGAAGCGGCTCGCCGCGACGCCCGCGATCGGACCGATCTCGCCGTAGCAGTACAGCCCGGCCAGGCGGACGGCGGTGCCGAGCTCGGTCCGGGCGAGCTCCACCTCCGCGCTCGGCGCGGGAGCCGAGGAGCAGGCGGCGGACAGCGCACGAGAACATCAGCGCCGCCTCCGGCCGGGACCCGGCAGGAAAGGCGGAGGTCGCCGCGGCGAGCGATCGCGGGTCGTCCCGGCCAGAATCTCCTCGGTCGTCGCGGTCGTCAGCTGGACGGTCGAGCCGGCGGGAATTGAGCCGAACAGCGACAAGGCACCGCACGCCGGATCCGACCCGATGACCGCGCGCAGGTAGGACTCGTCGGCTCCGGCCTCCGTCACGGCGAGACGGATTGCCGAACGAGGCCGGACCCGTGACGTCGAGGTAGCGGGCCAGGAACTCGAGCGCCGGGCGGCCGTCGATCTCCTGGACCTGCCCGGGAGCGGAGCGGGTGATCGTCCCGCTCGCCCCGAGCGGCCGCCAGCCGGTTCCGACCGCGATCGAATACACGACGGGCTCCGGAGAAGAGGAGGACGGCGACGCCATCGCTGGTGATCCGTTCGTTGCGGAACTGCCAGGACGGCGCGCCCCGAGGTGACAGATCGCGCCGGGCCGACGCTCCACCAACGACGACAACGCCGCGCGGCAGCGCGGCGCGAGCGCGTCGAGCGTCCGCTGCGGCTCGGCGAGGAAGCGTCGGCAAACACGACGCAGACCTTCGGGTCACGGTCGCACGTCGATCGCGCCTCGGCGACGGCGGCCCGGCAGGCGGCGTCGACATCGGCGTCGAGCCCGGTCCCGAGCCCGCCGTGATATCGATGTCGTCGGACGCGAAGAGGGCGAGCGACACGGAGTCCTCCAGGAAGCCGTGGTCGACGACATCTCGGCCGCCGAGGTCGAACCCATCAGCGCACGCCCGGAAACGCGTCGCGGACGGTAGCGACAGCGACGGGTCGAAACTGTCGAACGCGGCAACGAGGAATCCCCGCCTGCGGCGGCACCCACCAACTGGTCGCGGCACTGGTCGATCGCGATCGCGATCGCCTCGGCCGCATCGACCTCGTCGCTGTGCCCAACCGCCATCGTGAGCATGGTTCACCTCCGTGCCATCATAAGGCGTACGCCGCGTACCGACAGCTGCCCGCGAGCGCTCTCAGCTCACCGTCGCGCGCTGCCGCAAGCGTGTGCATGAGGCGGTGGCTGCGCGAGGCGAGCGACGCAGAGGGAAGTGGGCGGTTTACGTATCGCGTCTGGCCGGCGTCGGCGCTCGCAATATCGTCCTTCTGATCTGGATGGCTTTCTCGAAGCCTTGGGATCGAGCCTCGCATGGGCCAGTGTTCGGGGCTGTCACCCGCGCTGCGCCGCGTGTCAGTACTGGCTGTTCCATCTCACCTCGGCATCCTTCTTCGACGCACTGGGAGCAAGACCAATTGCACGGGCAACTCTCTCGGAGGGAGTGTTGTCTGGGTGAATGTGCGCAGTAATAGTGATGACCCCCGTGCTGCGAAGCCAGGACACCATCATCGAGGCAGCCTCCTTCGCATATCCGCGGCGTTGAAAACGTGCGCCGATGACCCATGCAACGTCGGCTACTGCTGAAGCAACTCCGACGGATGCCTGAACGTATCCAACGGGGTTGCCCGAGTGCTCACGGATGATCCGGTTCAACCACCGCTCGTCGCCGTCGGCGGATCGACCAGCCGCCTGACGCTCGTACCGCTCTCGCAGTTCCTCCCGTAGAAGAGGCTGGCCGCCGACATATCGGTGCAGCTCGGGTCGTCGAGAACCTCCACCATCTCCGAGGCATCGCTCGGCACGAGAGGCTCGAGCAGGAGTCGCTCCGTCCGGAGCCGTTGAGGCCGCTCCGTGGCGAACGGGAAGCCCACGGAGTCCCAGAATAGCGTCGCGGAACGGTCGCGTCGCGTGGGCCGGTGTTCTGGAATGTCACTTGACAAGAGCCAGCTAGGGCGGCTGAGAGCAAGCTAGGCGTCGAGGGACTGACACGCGCGCGGAGCGGAGTTCGACCTCCACAGTCGCCTCGTCACGTGTCTCCCGGCGAGCGTGTTCGGAATCTTGCATGAGCCTGACCACCGACCTTATCCTCGGCGCATGAACTTCCTACCGACCTCGACATCCGCGCGCGAAGCGCATGAGGCGGGCGCACTCGCCGAGTGGTCGCAGGCTTTCCTTCGAGGCGAAGGCGGGAATCTTGGCATCGCTGACCCGCTGCAGGAGCGCCCTGATGACGTCTACCTGCTGGCCGAAGTAGGTCTTCATGACGTCTACGCCATTGTGGGGCCGGACGAAGGCTTTGATTGGCCCGCCCAGCCGGCGGAGTACGAGCAAAAGGTCACTGCGCTGATGCGTCGGTTTGAGGATGGCTGGGACGCGCCGCCCCTCTTCGTCCACACGCACACGCTGCGGCTGGTCGACGGCAACCATCGCAGGGAAGCGCTCCTTCGCCTCGGAAGGGGAACCTACTGGGCGGTGTTGTGGCTCCGCCGCCCACCGTTCAACGGTCGCGGTCAGGACGTATCCCTCGACGAGTAGCGTTGCTCACGGCGTGGCCGGTGTCCGGCAACGTCACCCGACGGGCCGTCATCATCGCGATGATTCAGGCATGGTTCGTGCCCTCGTCGCGATGGGACTCCGCGTTGTCTTCGCCGTCGCCATCGGCGTCGCGGCAGCTGCTGGTCTGACTCTGTTCGTGGAGGCGAGTTCAGCGAACAATTCAGGATCTCGCTCTGGATCGTCGGCTGTCTGATGATCGGGACGGCGGTCTTTCGTTCTCGCCCTCAACGCGCAACGCACCGGGCGAGATGAGCAAGGCGCTCTTCGGTCGGAGCTACGGCGGACGCGGGAGGGATGATGAGGGCGGGGCGAGCATGTCTCTGATGTTGGCCCTCGCGGCTGCCGGCATGTTCGGTATCGCGCTCCTTTGAGCTAGTGGTCGCCTGGGCCAGTGTTCGGGAATGTCACCCGAGCGACGTGCTATGTGGGGTCGTCCGGCTAGATCGGACACTCGTAAGCGTCGGGGGCGCAGGCGAACGGCCCGATCACGAGGACGAGGAGGATGCCGACAAATCCGAACGCGATCGTGATCAGAGGGACAACCACGATCAACACCGCCGCCCACGCGACAGTGGGGCGAGACGAGATCCCCAGGCGATCCCACAGAGCGCAGGCAGAGACGGGATCACCCAGGTGCCGACCACGCCGTACCCGGAGTTGGTTCGCTCCAGAAGCGCCCAGAACAACGCTGCCGACACCATCGGCAGCACAACCAGCGTGACGACGTACTCCCAGCGGCGCATAGTGGCGTATCGGATGCCAGTACGGCGAAGTTGAACGGCTACTCGCCTGGGCCAGCGTCCTCTCGCCCGAGCACGAGAGCCGGAGCCGGCGCCTCCGGCGCCGTCGGAGCGACCTCGCTCTTACGAACGGCTGAGCCCGCGAAGCGCCGCCAGCAGCTCCTGGTGGCGCCGCTCCTCGTCCGAGATCGTCGCCTCCTCTTCCTTCGTCATCCGCGCCTTGATCGCGTCCATCGGCTTGACGACGAAGAAGAAGACGGCCGCGGCGATCGCGACGAACGTGATCACGGCCGTGATGAACGAGCCGTAGTGGAAGACCGCGTCGTTGATCGTGAACGTGAGGTCGTTGAAGCTCGGCTTGCCGATGATCATCGCGATCAGGGGCATGATCAGGTCGTTGACGAACGAGTTCACGACCGCGGCGAACGCAACGCCGATCACGAAGGCGACGGCGAGGTCGACGATGTTGCCCTTCATCAGGAAGTCCTTGAACTCGCGCAGCATCACGGCCTCCTCGCTCGCTGATCAGGTGAGCGAATCAATAGCGCCTGCGTCGGCCTCGATACAATCTCTACGCATGCTCGGCGAGGTCCTGACCGCAGTCGTGACTCCGTTCCAGCCGGACGGTGCAGTGGCGATCGACCGCTTCCGCGCGCTCTGCCGCTTCCTCGTCGAAAACGGCTCCGACGGCGTCGTCGTCACCGGCACGACCGGCGAGGCTCCGACGCTCAGCGACGACGAGCGCTTCGCGTTGTACGAGGCGGCGGTCGACGAGGTCGGCGACACCCACACCGTCGATCGCGGGAACGGGGACCTACGACACGACTGCATTCCGTGCACCTGACCGAGCGCGCCCACGCGATCGGGGTGCACGGCTTCCTCGTCGTGACGCCGTACTACAACCGGCCGCCGCAGCGGGGCATCATCGCGCACGTCGAGGCGATCGCGGCCGCCACCGACCGCCCGGTCGTCTTCTACGACATCCCGAGCCGTGTCGTCACCGACGCCGAGCCGGCCACGATCTCGGCGCTGGCCGCGATCCCGAACGTCACGGCGGTCAAGCAGGCGAAGCCGTCGCTCGACGCCGCTCGTCACGTCGTCGCGGAGGGCCTCGACCTCTACGCCGGTGACGACGACCTCGATCCATCCGTTCCTCGAGGTCGGCGGCGTCGGCGGCATCTGCGTCCATACGCACGTCGTCGGGCCGCAGGTGAAGGAGATGGTCTCGCGTCTTCCGGGCCGGCGACGCAGACGGTGCGCGCGCCATCGACGACGGAGCTCCGGCCCGCGATCGACCTCCTCCGCGTGCAGACGAACCCGATCGCGATCAAGACGGCGCTCAACATGCTCGGCCACGAGGTCGGCGGCTTCCGGCTGCCGCTCGTCGATGCGACGGCCGAGGAGGAAGACGGCCGTTCGCGGCTGCCTCGAGCGGCTCGGGCTGCTCCAGGCCGCTGCCGCCTGACCGCACCGGGCGCCCATGAGGACGGCACCGCTGGTTTCGCCCGTAGACTGCGGCACGATGATCAACCTACGAGAGAAGGCACGACAGTGAGCGACGCGCTCCGCATCATCCCGCTCGGCGGGCTCGGCGAGGTCGGCAAGAACATGACGCTCTACGAGTTCGGCGGCGAGCGCATCCTCATCGACGCCGGGCTCGCGTTCCCCGCGACGAGCATCTCGGCGTCGACCTCGTCCTGCCGGACTTCTCGTACCTCGAGAGCCAGCCGCTGCTCGCGATCGTGCTCACGCACGGGCACGAGGACCACGTCGGCGCGCTGCCGTACGTGCTGCGCGAGGTCGAGGCGGGCGAGGTGATCGGCACCAAGCTGACGCTCGCGATGGTGAAGTCGAAGCTCGACGAGCACGGCCTCGGCGCCACGACGACGCTGCGCGAGGCCGACCCGGACGGCGACGGCATGCAGATCGGCCCCTTCAAGCTCGAGTACGTGCGCATGGCCCACTCGATTCCGGACTGCGTCGCGATCGTCGTCGAGACCCCGGCCGGGCGCGTGCTGCACACGGGCGACTGGAAGCTCGACCATACGCCGGTGGACGGCCTCAAGACCGACGTCGGCAAGCTCGCCGCGATGGGAAACCGCGGCATCGACCTGATGCTCGCCGACTCGACGAACGCGGAGCGCCCGGGCATGACCGGCTCCGAGCGCCTCGTCGGCGAGGCCTTCCGGCAGCTGATCCCCGTGCGCACGGGTCGCATCCTGGTCGCGAGCTTCGCCTCGAACATCCATCGCATGCAGCAGGCGGCAGAGGTCGCGATCGCGAACGACCGCAAGGTGGCGCTCGTCGGCCGCTCGCTGCGGAAGAACATGAACATCGCCCGCAACCTGGGCTACGTGAACCTGCCCGAGGACGCGATGGTCTCGCCCAAGGAGGCGATGGAGCTTCCTCCGAGCAAGGTGATGCTGCTCTGCACCGGGAGCCAGGGTGAGCCGATGTCGGCATTGACGCGGATCGCCTACGGCGACCACCAGAACGTCGAGGTCGAGCGCGGCGACACGGTGATCATCTCGGCGAAGCCCGTGCCCGGCAACGAGTTGCACGTCCACGACTCGATCAACCGGCTCGCCCGTCTCGGCGCCGAGGTGCTGCACGAGGAGATCGCGATGGTGCACGTCTCGGGCCACGCGTGCTCGGAGGAGATGCGAACGCTGCTCTCGCTCGTGCGGCCGAAGGCGCTGATGCCGATCCACGGCGAGTACCGCATGCTCGCGGCGCATGCGAAGCTCGGGCGCGAGGCAGGCATCCCCGCGGCGGGGATCATCATCGCCGAGAACGGCTCCGTGGTCGAGCTGACGCCGCGTGGTGTCGGCATCGTCGACTCGATTCCGGCCGGTGTCACGTTCGTCGACGGCCTCGGTGTCGGCGACGTCCAGGACGTCGCGCTCCGCGACCGGCGCAGGCTCTCCGAGGACGGCGTGCTGATCGTGGTCACGACGGTGGCGCTCTCGGACGGTGGGGAGATCGCGCCGCCCGAGCTGATCGCCCGTGGCTTCGGCGAGAACGAGGAGCTGCTCGAGGAGCTGCGCGAAGAGGCGGACCGGATCGCGGAGGAGCTTGCGGAGGACGGGATCACCGAGATCAAGCTCCTCCAGGAGCACATGCACGACGCGATCGCCAAGCTGGTCTACGCACGCACGCGCCGCCGGCCGATGATTCTTCCTGTGGTGATCGAGGTATGAGCAGCTGATGGCGATGGCGCCACCGCAGCCGGGGTGGTGTGACGTGATTCGTGAGCACGCTGCGACCGATCGCACGGCGCAGCGGCTGACGGAGCAGCTGCGGGCCTGCGAGGCTGCTGCGCTCGCGTTCTGCCGGCTCCTCGAGCGTTGGAACCGCGGCGAGGCCGTTCCGGCGACCGCGGGTGGGCGGGAGGCGGCCCTCAGACATGCCGCCGACCGGGTCGAGACGGCCCTCGCCGGTCTCGAGCCGCCGCTGTCGCGCTACCTGCTCGAGCTCGAGCCGGAGCGGGCCGAGGGCCGCTCGTGGTACGCAGGCCCTGGGGCGGGCGAGCTCGTTGAATGGCGGCCGGTCCTCAACCGCGCCGGCGTGCACGCGTGCCCTGACCGCGTCGCCGCCGTCTATCTGGAGCTCGCCGTGCTCGTGCGCGCACTCGAGGGCCTCGCCGACGCGGCGCGCCTCGACAGCTCCCCGGACCGCTCGTCGCTCTGGGCGGGCCTCTTCGACCTGCGCGACACCCTGCTCGGCTCGACCGTGGACGACCTGCGGGCGCTCGCCGCGTGAAACCGGCCAGCCGGCTGAAGCCGGTCGCCGGGGTTAGGCTCTGCCCGTGCCGCCCCCCGCATCACCGTCGTCGGTTCGGTCAACCTCGACCTCGTCGTCCGCTGCGAGACGCTGCCGCGTCCCGGAGAGACCGTGACCGGCGCGACGCTCTCGCGATTTCCCGGCGGCAAGGGAGCGAACCAGGCGGTCGCCTGCGCCCGCCTCGGCGCGCGGGTCACGTTCGTCGGTGCCGTCGGGCGGGACGCATTCGCGGACGAGGCCCTCGCGGGGCTGCGCGAGGCCGGCGTCGAGCTCGACGTCACGAAGGCCGACTCCCCGACGGGCGTCGCGCTGATCACCGTCGACGCCGACGGTGAGACGACGATCGTCGTCTCACCCGGCGCCAACGCGCGCGTCGGCGGCTTCGAGCTGCAGCCGTCCGACGCCGTCCTCTGCCAGCAGGAGATCCCGGACGAGGCGGTTCTCGCGGCGTGGGAGCAGGCGACCGGGATGTTCTGCCTCAACGCCGCGCCGGCGCGGCGGATCGCCGTCGATCCCGACCTCACGGTCGTCAATCGATTCGAGCTCGAGTCGCTTGCGCGCACCGACGGGCTCGTGGCGCTCACGCTCGGCGCCGAAGGGGCGGTGCTGCTCGAGGACGGGGAGGAGGTCGCACGCGCCGCGCCCCCGCGTGTCGAGGTCGTCGACGGCACGGCGGCAGGCGACGCGTTCACTGCCTGCCTGCTCGTGTCGCTGCTCGAAGACCGCGACCGCGAGGAGTCGTTGACGCGTGCCTGCGCCGCCGGAGCCCTCGCCGCTTCCCGCCTCGGTGCCCAGCCCTCGCTTCCGACCGCGGCAGAGATCGACGCGATCCTCGGCGTCTGAGACCTTGTGTTGATTCAACACAAGAGGCCGTCGCTCGCAACCGCGATACTCCCGCCATGAGCATTCCGGTCATCCTCGACTGCGACCCGGGCCACGACGACGCGATCGGGATCCTGCTCGCGCTCGCCAGCCCCGAGCTGGAGGTCCTCGGGGTCACGACCGTACACGGCAATCAGACGCTCGAGAAGACGACCGCGAACGCCCTCCGCGTGCTCGACCTCGTCGGCAGGGACGACATCCCGGTTGCCGCAGGCGCCGACCGGCCTCTCGTCCGCGAGCTCACCGTCGCATCGCACGTTCACGGCGACAGCGGCCTCGACGGCCCGACCCTCCCTCCGGCGGGGAGGGCGCCGCTCGGCGAGCACGCGACCGACTTCATGGAGCGGACGATTGCGGCCAGCCCGACGCCGGTCACGCTGATCCCGACAGGCCCGCTGACGAACGTCGCCCTCCTGCTCGAGCGCACGGGCGGCGCCAACGTCGAGCGCATCGTCCTCATGGGTGGTGCCGTCGCCGAAGGCAACATGACGCCGGCCGCGGAGTTCAATATCTGGGCCGACCCCGAGGCCGCGCAGGCGGTGTTCCACGCCGGCATCGACACGACGATGATCGGTCTCGACGTCACCCACCGTGCCGTCACGACGCCCGCAATCGAGGAGCGGCTGCGCGCGGCCGGGACGATCGGCGCCTTCGTGGCCGATCTCGTCGACTTCTTCGCCGTCTACCACCGCGAGACGTACGGCTGGGACGGCGCTCCGATCCATGACGCGGTCGCGGTGGCTCACGTGATCCGGAGTGGGCTCGTGACGACGATCGAGCGCAACGTCGAGGTCGAGCTCGAGTCCGAGCTCTGCCGCGGCCGCACCGTCGTCGACCGTTGGCAGCGCACCGGCCGGCCCGCAAACGCGCATGTCGGTGTCGAGCTCGACACGGACGGCTTCTTCGATCTGCTCGTCGAGCGCATCGGACGGCTCGGCTGATGAGCGGCGTCGTCGTCTTCGTCGAGGTGCCCTCCGGCTCGCGGAACAAGTACGAGCTCGACCCGGAGCTCGGCGGGATCGTCCTCGACCGCAGGCTCTTCACGTCGATGAGCTATCCCGCCGACTACGGCTTCATCGAGGGCACGATGGGGGAGGACGGGGACCCGCTCGACGCGCTCGTGCTCGTCGGTGAGCCGACGTTCCCCGGCTGCCGCATTCGCGTGCGGGTCGTCGGCGTCTTCCACATGACCGACGAGAAGGGGCCGGACGAGAAGGTGATCTGCGTCCCGCTCAAGGATCCGGCCTGGATGCGGGTCGCCGACATCCACGACATCCCGCCCGAGTTCCGGGACGAGATCGAGCACTTCTTCCAGGTCTACAAGGATCTCGAGGAAGGGAAGACGGAGACGCGGGGCTTCGGCAACCGGGCCGAGGCGGAGCTCGTCATCGAGCAGGCGCGCGACCGGGCGATGACGGCACCGCGCGAAAGGGCGGGACAGGTCCCGCCCTCGCCTACACGGCGCGCCCGACCTTCAACCCGAACCACACCGCCACGAGCCCGGCCGCCAGCGTGCCGAACGCATTGAACCCCGCCTGGCCCGGTGTGCCCTTCCTCGAGCAGGCGGTAGGTGTCGAGCGAGAAGGTCGAGAACGTCGTATACGCGCCGAGGAACCCGGTCACGACGGCGGCGCGCACCCAGGATTCCTCGAAGCGAGGCTCGAGCGCCTCCACCATGAACCCGATCAGGAACGCTCCGGTGACGTTGACGACGAAGATGCCCCACGGAAACGCCCCGGTGTGACGCCCGATCAGCTCGTCGAGCCCGTAGCGGGCGAGCGCGCCGAGGGCTCCGGCGACCGCGATCCCGATCACGATGGGCACCGCGCGAGAATACGGGACTCGGCCGGCTGGAGTGGCCGAAGATCGTGCGAGCACGTGTTAACGACACCCTGACATCCCGCTCACGGATTCCTCGCGGCACAGGCGTTTGATGTCGTCCTGGAGGCAATGCGGACAACCAGGAGGTCGGTATGCACAGGTTCGGTATCGGACGACGCTCGATCACGGCAGTGCTGCTCGGGCTTACGGCTCTGACGATCGGCGCGGTCTTCGGCACGCACACGACGGGGGCGCGGCAATCACTGCCAAGCCGTCGAACACGGCGCCACCGGCGATCACGGGCTCCGCAAAGGAGGGGTCGACGTTGACGGCATCCAACGGCTCGTGGGACGGCACCGCGCCGATCACGTACGCGTACGCCTGGAGCCGTTGCGACCAGGACGGCGGTAGCTGCGCGAAGATCGGCGGCGCAACCGCCAACACGTACGTGCTCAAGCACATCGATGCGGGCGCCACGCTCCGTGTCACGGTGACGGCCACGAACGCGGACGGCTCGACCGACTCGACGTCGGTTCCGACGGCCGTCGTCGCCGCCACGCCGGTGCCTCCCGTGACGGGCTGCCCCGGCGGCACGGGCACGATGCAGATCGCGGACGTGAGCCCGCCCGCGCGGCTCCAGCTCGACCAGCAGACGATCGCTCCGGGGATCGTGACACGGTCGGCGTCGTCGATCCAGGTGCACTTCCGCGTCACCGCCTGCGGCGGCCGGCCCGTGCAGGGCGCGCTCCTTTACGCCACTGCAGTGCCGTACAACCAGTACTCGATCGCCCCGGAGGGCGTCACCGGCGCCGACGGTAGCGCGACGTTGACGATGAACCAGCTGCGCGGCTTCCCCGCCTCGAGCAAGCAGGGGCTCCTCGTCGTCTTCGCACGGGCACGCAAGCCCGGCGAGGTGATCACGGCCGGTATCTCGACGCGACTGCTCGTCTCGTTCCCGGTCTCTCTGAAGTAACGGCCCCCAAGGGCGCGGGCGGGCTCTCTCCGGAGCCCGTCCGCCGGCGAAGGAGACGGGCCGCAGCCGCAGAAGCTGCAAGCCCCATGGCCGTGACCAGGAAGAAGCCCGCCAGGCGGGCCCCGAAGCCGCGCACACCTGCGCGCGTCAAGCAGCGCCCGCCGAAGACCCGCAAGACGCGTTCGCACCACCACCCCGAGCTCTGGGGGCTCGGCATGGTTGCGGTCGGGCTCTTCCTTGCCACGCTGCTCTGGTTCGGCTGGGACGGGGGCGCGATCGGGACGACGGTGGTCGACGGGCTCCACGGCGCCTTCGGGGTTGCCGCGTATGTGATCCCCCTCGTGCTCATCGCGATCGGCGGCCTGATGATGGTGCGGAGCAGGCTGGTCGACCTGAAGCCGTTCCGGACCGGGCTCGTGGTCGGCGCTTTCGGCCTCATGATCGCCCTCGGCCGCGACGAGGGAGGCGCGCTCGGCGGCGCGCTCGGCGGTGGCCTCGCGCACGTGATCGGCGACACCGGCGCGCTGATCGTCGGCGTTGCCCTCTTCATCGCGGGCACCCTTCTCTTCACCGGCGCTTCGGCAGGCGCCCTCCTGCGCCGCTCGGGCACCGCGGTGCGACGGGCCGGCAGCGCTGCACGTCGCACCCTCGACGGTGGCGGAATGGACGAAGACAGCTTCGCCGACGAGCATGTGCCCGCGCCACGGCGTCCTCCCGTCGATGCGGTCGAGAGCTACCCCGACGTGATCGCTCCGATCGCCGCATCGGCCGAGGCGCCACCGCTCGTGGCGCAGGCCGAGGAGCACCACGAGGACGACATCACGGCCGGCGATGGCGACGAGCTCGACTTCGAGGCGGCGCCGGCGGGGGAGTACCGCCTGCCAGACCGCTCTCTCCTGAAGGTGTCCCCGGCGGTGAAGGGCGACAACGGCGTCGCGAGCGCCAAGATCGCGGAGCAGCTCGTCAAGACCCTCTCGCACTTCGGCGTCGACGCCACGATCGTCGGCCAGATCGCAGGCCCGCGCGTGGTGCGCTACGAGCTCCAGCTCGCGCCCGGGACGAAGGTCTCGAAGGTCGCGGGGCTCAAGGACGACCTCTCCTACGCGCTTGCGACGACCGAGATCCGGATTCTCGCGCCGATCCCCGGCAAGCAGGCTGTGGGCGTCGAGGTGCCGAACCTCTCCCCGAAGCTCGTGACGCTCGGCGACATCTTCGGCGACATGCCGGGGCAGGCGAGCCCGCTCTCGGTCTGGCTCGGCAAGGACATCTCCGGCAACGCCGTCTGGACCGACCTCGCGCGGATGCCGCACCTCCTGATCGCCGGCACCACCGGCTCGGGCAAGTCGGGCTGCATCAACACCCTCCTGACGTCGATCCTCCTCCGCTCGACGCCCGACGAGGTGCGGATGATCCTGATCGACCCGAAGCGGATCGAGCTCAACTACTACGAGTCGATCCCGCACCTGCTCACGCCGGTCGTCTCGAACCCGAAGGAAGCGTCGGCGGTCCTCCAGAACGTCGTCGCCGAGATGGAGCGCCGCTACGAGCGCCTCTCGATCATCCGTGCCCGCAACCTGCCGGAGGCGAATCGCGCATTCAAGGCGCGTGGGGAGGAGCCGCTCCCGTACCTGCTCGTCGTGATCGACGAGCTCGCCGACCTGATGATGGTGTCGCCGCAGGCGGTGGAGGACGCGATCATCCGCCTGGCGCAGAAGTCGCGCGCCGTCGGCATCCACCTCGTGCTCGCGACCCAGCGCCCGTCGGTCGACGTGATCACCGGCATGATCAAGGCGAACGTCCCCTCGCGCATCGCCTTCGCGGTCTCGAGCCATGACCGACTCGCGCGTGATCCTCGACACCTCCGGCGCAGAGAGCCTGCTCGGTCAGGGCGACATGTTGTTCAAGCCGCTCGGCACCTCGCGGATGCAGCGCGTCCAGGGCGCCTACGTCGCCGAGGAAGAGGTCGCGATGGTCGTCGAGCAGTGCCGCCGCCAGCGCGGCCAGGTGCTCGACGAGAGCCTGCTCGAGGCGCCCGAGACCTACGCCGACGAGATGTCCGACGGTCACGACGGCGACTTCGACCCGGACGAGGATCCGTTGCTCGACAAGGCGATCGAGATCGTCGTCCAGACCCAGACGGCTTCGGTCTCGCTGATCCAGCGGCGGCTCCGCGTCGGCTACACGCGCGCGGGCAGGCTGATCGACATGCTCGAGCGGCGCGGGATCATCTCGGGCTACGAAGGCTCGAAGCCCCGGCGCGTGCTGATCGAAGAGTCGCAGCTTGCGACCGTCGTCTCGCGCGACTAGACGCGACCGGCTCCGTCCGGTAGCCGCCGTCCGCAAAAGGGTTGTAGGATGACCGCGCTTTGACGCCCGTTGCCAACCACGGTTGGAAACGGACGTCTAAAGGGGTACGGAAATAAATCCCAAGGAGGGAATGTGTCAGTACGGAAATGGATGGCCGGGGCAGCGGTCGCGCTCGTCGCGGTCCTCGCACTTGCCATCGTCACGGGCGGCTCGGCGTCACCCGCCAAGAAGTCCAGCACGACGAAGGCAGCCGTCATCACGGACATCGGTGGGCTCGGCGACAAGGGGTTCAACGACCTCTGCGCGAAGGGTGTCAAGACGGCGCAGGCGAAGCTGGGCATCAGGCTCGCGCGTCTTCATCTCGCACTCGTCGGCGGACTACATCCCGAACCTGTCGGCGGCTGCGCGCCAGGGCTACAACCCTGTCGTCGTGTGCGGCTTCCTGATGGGTGGCGACATCGAGAAGGCTGCGAAGCAGTTCCCGGACACGTCGTTCGGCATCATCGACTACAGCCAGAGCTTCATGAAGAGTGACCCGCAGAACCTCCGCGGCGCCCTCTTCTCGGAGAACCAGTCCGGCTACCTGATGGGCGTTGCCGCTGCGATGGCGACGAAGACCAACGGCGTCAGCGCCGTCGGCGGCCAGGCCGTTCCGGCCGTCGTCGCGTACCTGGCGGGCTTCAAGGCCGGCGCGAAGGCGACGAAGAAGGGCATCAAGGTTCAGACCGCGTATTCCGAGAGCTTCACCGATCAGGCGAAGTGCAAGGAGATCGCGCTGAACCAGATCGCTGCCGGTTCGGGCGCCGTGTTCCAGGCCGCGGGTAGCTGCGGTCTCGGTGCGCTTCAGGGAGCGAAGGAGAAGGGCGTCTGGGGTCTCGGTGTCGACACCGACCAGGGCTTCCTCGGCCCGTTCATTCTCACGAGCGCGATCAAGAAGGTCGACCTCGGCGTCTTCCAGATGGTGCAGGCAGTCAAGAACGGCACCTTCAAGGGTGGCGGGGATGCCCTCTACACCGTCAAGAACGGCGGCGTTGGATTCGGCAAGGTGAGCGTCAAGGCGCCGAACCGGGCCAAGATCATCGCCAAGCTGGTCGCAGTCTCCAAGCTGATCGCAAACGGCACCATCAAGCCGCCGAAGAAGTAGTCGGCGAACAGTCTCACGCACGATTCGAAGGGCGGGCCGACAGGCCCGCCCTTCGGCGTTGATGGCCACGACGGCGCACGCTCCACGGTGTATCGTCACCCAATGCCCGACAGCCAGAACGTCCTTGAAATGCGGCATGTGACGAAGCGCTTTCCGGGAATCGTGGCCAACGACGACGTCAGCATCGACCTCCGCGAGGGCGAGGTCCATGCCCTTCTCGGCGAGAACGGCGCCGGCAAGTCGACGCTGATGAACGTGCTCTACGGCCTCTACCACCCGGACGAGGGCGAGATCGTGATCAAGGGGAAGACGGTCGAGCTCGGCTCGCCCGCGCGCTGCGATCGACGCCGGCGTTGGGATGGTGCACCAGCACTTCATGCTGATCCCCGTCATGACGGTCGCGGAGAACATCGTCCTCGCGGTCGAGCCGACGCGCCGCAGGGTCCTGTTCGACGCGCATGGAGGCAGAGGAGCGCGTGCGGGAGATCTCGGATCGGTTCGGCCTCGTCGTGGATCCGCACGCCCTCGTCGAGGACATCACGGTCGGCCAGCAGCAGCGCGTCGAGATCCTGAAGGCCCTCTATCGCGGCGCCGACATCCTCGTGCTGGACGAGCCCACGGCCGTGCTGACGCCGCAGGAAGCGCAGGAGCTCTTCGCGATCATCCACAGCCTTACCGATCAGGGCAAATCGGTCATCTTCATCACCCACAAGCTCAACGAGGTGCTCGAGATCGCGGACCGGATCACCGTCCTCCGGCGCGGGAAGAAGATCGAGACGATCGACGCCGCCGGCGCGACCGAGGAGAGCCTGGCGCGGCTGATGGTCGGGCGCGAGGTGCTGCTCCGCGTCGACAAGCAGGCAGCGACTCCCGGGCGAGGCGCTCCTCAAGGTCGAGGGACTTGCAGGCGTTCGACGACCGTGGGATCGAGAAGGTGCGCGACGTCTCGTTCGAGGTGCGGGCCGGCGAGATCGTCGGCATCGCCGGCATCGACGGCAACGGCCAGACCGAGCTGATCGACGCGCTCAGCGGCCTGCGGTCGATCGCGGCGGGCAGCGTGCGGCTCGACGGCGCGGACATCACGCACGTCAACGCCCTCGGCCACTACCACGCGGGCCTCGGCCACATCCCCGAGGACCGGCAACGCCGTGGCCTCGTGCTGGAGTTCACGATTGCGGAGAACATCGCGCTGCACGACTTCCGACAGCTCACCGGATTCGCGCGCCGGCTGGCTCTTCCCGCGACGGCTCGTCGAGCGCGCGACCCGGCTCGTGAAGGAGTTCGACGTTCGCGGCGGCGGGGCGCAGGCGCGCGCCGGCGGCCTCTCCGGGGGCAACCAGCAGAAGGTCGTCCTCGCACGCGAGATCGACCGCAACCCGCGCGTGCTGATCGCCGCGCAGCCGACGCGCGGCCTCGACGTCGGAGCGATCGAGTTCGTCCACCGGCGCCTCGTCGCCGAGCGCGACGAGGGCCGGGGCATCTTGCTGGTCTCGCTCGAGCTCGAGGAGATCCTGGCGCTGTCGGATCGGATCCTCGTGATCTACGAGGGAGAGATCGTGGGCGAGTACTGCCGCCGACCGCGACCGAGGAGCAGCTCGGCATCCTGATGACCGGCGGCGGTCGCAGCCGCGGGGTTGCGGCGTGAGCGAATCCACCGAAGGCCCAGGCGCTTTCAGCGAGCCGCCGGTCGACCCGAGCGGCTTCGGGCCGCCGGTCGGGCAGTCGATCGCCGAGCGTTACGACACTGGCGCAGAAGGCGGAGGGCATCCTCGCCCCGATCCTGACGGCGCTCCTCGCGTTCATCGTCGGCGGTCTCGTGGTGCTCGTCACGACCGGCAAGAATCCCCTCGCGACCTACAGGGCGATCTTCGACGGATCGGGCCTCAACCTGGCTGTTCCCGTGGAACTGGGCCGGCGCGCATCCGACAGCCTCGGCCAACCTCCAGCAGACCCTCCTGATCACGACCGGGCTGATCCTGACAGGTCTCGCCGTGGCCTTCGCGTTCCGCTGCGGGATGTTCAACATCGGCGGCCAGGGCCAGTATCTCGTGGGATCGTTCTTCGCCGTCTGGATCGGCTCCTCGTTCTCCGGCCTGACCCCGATCGTCCACGTCGTGCTCGTGATCGCGATTGCGATGGTCGCCGGGGCGGCGCTGGGCTGGGATCGCCGGCTTCCTGAAGGCGACCACCGGGGCGCACGAGGTGATCTCGACGATCATGCTCAACTGGATCGCGATCTGGGTGGGGCAGTTTCTCTTCGGCCTCGGTGGGCCGTTGCAGAACTCGCAGGAAGCCTCGATCCCGATCTCGAACGACATCGTCGCCGGGGCGCGGCTGCTCGTCTTCTGGGGCCCCGCCGACTTCCAGGGCCTCTCGATCGGGATCTTCATCGCACTCGGGGCGCTCGTCGTCTACTGGATCATCCTCAACCGGACGACGCTCGGCTTCGGCGTCAAGGCCGTCGGGCTTCAACCCGGAGGCGGCCCGCTACGGCGGCATCAACGTCTCGCGCAACTACTTCCTGGCGATGGCGATCTCGGGCATGTTCGCGGGGCTCGCGGGAGCGCTCGACATCCTCGGCTGGCAGTTCCAGGCATCGCGACGAGCGACATCACGGCGTCGCAGATCGGCTTCGTCGGGATCGCGGTCGCCCTGCTCGGGCGTAACACGGCCGTCGGGGTAGGGCTCTCGGCGCTCCTCTTCGCTGCACTCCTCAACGGCACGTCGACGCGTAACCTCGATCCCGTCGATCTTCCAGCCGGAGCTGGCATCGAACCTGACGCTCCTGATCCAGGGGCTCGTGGTGCTGTTCGTCGGCGCCGACGTGATCGTGCTCACGATCCTGCACCGGTTGCGTCGCCGAAAGCCGGCAGCCGCATGACGACCGTGCCGCAGACCCCGTCAGCGCCCGCGCGCCGCCTGCCGCACGGCTTCCGCACGGTGGCCTGGATCGGGATCGTGCTCGGGATCGTCGGAGGCTGGATCGCGCTTCCCCCGGTCGAGGCGCGCTCCTGGGTCTGGAGCCTCGTCGTCTGCCTGATCGCGGTCATGCTCGGGATCGGCGTCTTCATCCGCGGCGAGCGCCGGTTTGGCGGCTTCGCGATCGCGTCGGGCGTGATCGGGTTCGTCGTCGCCTACCTCGCGACGCTCTCCAGCGTCGGCAAGCTCGAGACCGTCGTCGTCTGGTCGGCGCTCTTCGCGGCGATGCTGCGCTACGCGACGCCGCTGATCTTCGCCGCGATCGGCGGCATGTTCTCCGAGCGCTCGGGCGTCATCAACATCGGCCTCGAGGGGATGATGCTGATGGGCGCGTTCTTCGCCGTCCTCGGCGCCGACAAGACCGACTCGTGGATCCTCGGCCTCCTCTGCGGAATCCTCTCGGGTGGCGCTGCTGGCCCTCCTCTACGCGTTCTTCTCGATCCACCTGCGAGCCGACCAGATCCTCGGCGGCACCGCGATCAACTTCCTCGCCCTCGGCCTGACCGGCTACCTCTACATCGACATCTACGGCCAGGAGGGGACATCGTCCAACAGCATCCCGGGCATCCCCGACATCCACCTCAGCTTCATCAAGGGCGTGCCGTTCCTCGGGCCGATCTTCTCGCAGATGAACCTGATGATCTGGCTCGCGCTGCTCCTCGTCGTCGTCTCGTCGGTCGTCATGTTCAGGACGCCGATCGGCCTCCGCATCCGCTCCGTCGGCGAGCATCCCCGCGCCGCGGACACGGTCGGGATCAACGTCTACGCGATTCGGTACTCGGCCGTCGTCCTCTCGGGCATGCTGGCGGCTGCGGGAGGCGCCTACCTCTCGATCGGGTTCGTCAACTCCTTCGGCGAGAACATGACCGCAGGACGCGGGTTCATCGCGCTCGCAGCGTTGATCTTCGGCAACTGGCGTCCCTACGGCGCGGCGGCGGCCTGCCTCCTGTTCGGCTTCTCGAGCGCCCTCGCCCAACGCCTGCCCGAGTACTCGCAGTCGGCCTCCGTCCTCTTCCAGGCGCTTCCCTACGTCCTCACGCTGATCGCCGTCGCCGGAGTGATCGGCCGCTCGATCCCGCCGGCGGCCGACGGCATCCCCTACAAGAAGCAATAGCGCGTGATGGCCGGGGGACGCTCAAAGGCTGTCTGGGCCGTGGTGCTCGGAGTGCTGGCGGTCTTGACGATGCCGGTTGCGATCGGGTGACGCGGTACTCGGGCCGCTACGACCTCGTCCACGCCGGATTCGCGATACCGCTCGGGTTCGCCTTCGGCATGGGCCGCGATCCTCCGCGCCCGCCGCGCAAGGGCGATCGGCGAGCAACGCTCGGCCGCTCCGGTGGGCGGCGGGCCGCATCGGTCGGCCGGCTGCTCGGCATCATCGGCATCTGCATGGCCACGTCGGCGCTGATCGCCGTCGCGGTCTACGGTGTCCTCGTCTACTCCGAGTAGCGGGACGTTCCGGGGACAGCCACGACAACGGAGGTTCGCGACCATGACTGACTTCGTCGACAAGGACACGATCGGCCTGACCGGGCCCCAGTACCACGTCGGGGTGGCCGAGGGCGAGATCAGTGACATCGTCCTCATGCCGGGCGACCCGTTTCGGGTGCAGCTGATCGCCGACATGCTCGACGACGCCGTCGAGGTCGCGCACAAGCGCGAGTACCGGACGATGAACGGCACCTACAAGGGCCGCCTCATCACCGTCTGCTCGAGCGGGATGGGCTGCCCGTCGACCGCGATCGGCGTCGAGGAGCTCGCGCGCGTCGGAGGACGCGTCTTCATCCGGGTCGGGAGCACCGCCGCGCTGCAGCCGCACGTCGGCGTCGGGGACGTGATCGTCAGCGAGGGCTCGCTGCGAAACGACGGCACCACGGCGGCATACGTGCCGCCCGGGCTACCCGGCCGTCCCGGACTTCGAGCTCACCGTGATGCTGAAGCAGGTCGCCGACGAGCTCGGCGCCGAGCGCGGCTTCACGTCGCACGCGGGCCTCAACGCGACCGACGACGCCTTCTACGCCGAGACGCCCGAGTGGATCGCGAACCTGACGCGGGTCGGGATGCTCAACGTCGAGATGGAGAGCTCCGCGCTGTTCGTCGTGGCGCGCCTGCGCGGCCTCCGCGCGGGGATGGTGTGCGCCGTCTCGGCGAACCTCGTCACCGGCGACGTCGTCTACGGCGCCCCGAACCCGCGCCTTCACACGGGCTGGGAACGGAGCATCGAGGTCGCGCTGGAGGCGGTCCACCGGCTCGGTCTCTGACGTGGTCACGATCAACCTCCACTCACACCTGGAAGGGTGCGTTCGTCTCGAAACAGCGGCCGAGCTCGCCGCGGCCGTCGGCGTCGAGCCGCCGGGCGGGAGCTGGGACGAGGCGCTCGTGATGCGGGTCCCGAGCGATCTCACCGTCTTCCTCGCCCATGTCGCCGCCGCCTACCCGCTGCTCGGCTCGCACGACGCTCTCGCCCGCGTCGCCTACGAGGCGGTGGTCGATGCTGCCGCCGACGGGTGTCGCTTCTACGAGCTCCGCTTCGGGCCGCTCACGCACATGCGACCGGGTTTCGATGTCGATGCCGTGATTGCGGCGGTCTGCGAGGGCGTCGCCGGCGCGACGGCCGACACGGGCATCGCCGCCGGCGTCGTCGTCTGTGCGCTTCGCCACCACGAGGAGGAGGCGAACGTCGACCTGGCGAAGGCGGCGGGCCGCCACGCCGGCGCCGGCGTGGTGGGGTTCGACGTGGCCGGCGACGAGCTCCTCTATCCCGACCTCGGGCCGTACGTCCGGCCGTTCCAGTGCGCTGCTGCGGCAGGGCTCGGGCTGACCGCCCACGTTGCCGAGGCGGGGCCGGCGAGCAACGTCCGCGACGCCTACGAGACGCTCGGCGTTCGCCGCATCGGCCACGGTACCCGCCTCGGAGGCGATGCCGAGGTGCTCGCGTGGAGCGTCGACCACGGGATGTGCCTCGAAGTCTGCGCCACCTCGAACGTCCTCACGGGCGCCGCCCGCTCGGTGGCAGCGCACCCGATTCACACGTTTCTCGACGCCGGATGCAACGTCGTGCTCGGGGACGACAACCCGATCACGATCGACACCACCCTCAGCCGTGAGGTCGAGCACCTGCGGCAAGGCGGCGTGACGGCCGCCGACCTCGACCGCATCGAGGCAACGGCGATCGAGTTCGCGTTCTGCGAGCCGAGCGTCAGGGCCTCACTGCGCGCCCCGTCGTAGTCCTCGCAAGGAGCGCTCTTTCGCGTTTCTCGCGGCATGCCGTCCCGTGCACCTCGGCTCGGAAGGGCCGCTACTGTTCAAGGGCGTGTTCGACATCGGCTCAAGCCTGCGCGAGGCCCGAACGCGTCAGGGCCTCGACCTGAACGAGATGGAGTTCCGCACGAAGGTGCGGGCGAAGTACCTGCGCGCCCTCGAGGCCGAGCAGTTCGACCAGCTCCCCGGCCACACGTACATCAAGGGCTTCCTCCGCACGTACGCGGACTCGCTCGGGATGGACGGCCAGCTCTACGTCGACGAGTACAACTCGCGCTACGTCTCGGGAGACGAGGAGCAGCCGCTCCTGACCCGGCGGGTCCCGAACCGTGGCCGGCGCCAGCGCCAGCAGCGCGAGTCGCGGCTCGTCGCGATTGCCGTGATCGCGATGGTGGTGCTGACGGCCCTCGTCTTCGCAGCCTGGAAGTTCGGCGGTACCGCCGAGCCGCAGGTGCAGGGGGTCAACGTGGCGCCTGCCGCCACGCCGGCCGCCGTCGCGAAGGGTGTCTCCGTCACGGCCACGAAGGGCGCAACGTTCATGGAGGTGCGGAAGGGCTCCGGCGCGGGGACGCCGCTCTACCGTGGCACGCTCGAGCGCGGCCAGACGAAGCGGTTTGCCACGAGCAAGCTGACGCTCTCGTTCGCCTCACCCCGCAACGTCGTCGTGCGCGTCGCCGGTGCCCGGGTCGCGGTGCCGAAGAACGGGCACCTCACGATCCCGTCCTCCCGTTGAAGCGCCCTCGCGCCGCGATAGTCGTCACGGGCAGCGAGCTCGTGCGCGGCGAGAGAACCGACCTCAACGGCCCCTTCTATGCCCAGGAGGCACTCCGGCTCGGGCTCCAGCCGGTCCGGATCGCGGTCGTCGGTGACGACCCCGCCGATCTGGAAGCGGCCCTGCGACAGGGATTCGAGGCCGACGTCTGCCTGGTCTCGGGTGGGCTCGGGCCGACGCACGACGACAGGACGATCGAGCTCGTCGCGCGCGTCGCGGGGCGCGAGCTCGAGGTCGACGCCTCGCTCGAGGCCGAGATCGAGCAGATCTCGCGCCGCTTCGCGGAGCGCATGCGACGCCCTTACGCCGATTTCGCTCCGGGCGTGCGCAAGCAGGCGACGCTGCCGCAGGGAGCCGAGTCGCTCGGCGTTGCGGGCACCGCCCCCGGCGTCGTTCTCGACACGGGCAGCTGCGTCGTCGTCGTCCTGCCCGGGCCTCCCGGGGAGCTCCAGCGCCTCTGGCCACGCGCGGTCGCCTCGGCGCCGTTCGCGAAGGTGCTCGAGGGCACCACGACGCCAGAGCGGCGCATCCTGCGGCTCTACGGCGTCAGCGAGTCCGCGGTCGCGAAGGCACTCGCCGACGCGGGCGGCGACGGTGACGGCGTCGAGGCGACGATCTGCGCGCGTGACTTCGAGATCCACATCGATCTCGTCGTCGAGCCCGGCGCCGAGGCGCGCGCGGATGCGCTCGAGACGGCGTTCACGGAGCCGCTCGCGGAGTACCTCTTCGGACGTGACGAGCGAACGGTGCAGGAGCTCGTGCTCGAGCGCTGCCGAGCGCGCGGGCTCACCCTCGGCACGGCGGAGTCGTGCACGGGAGGCCTCGTCGCGGCACGGCTCACCTCGGTCCCGGGCTCGAGCGACGTCTTCCACGGCGGCATCGTCTCGTACGACAACGAGGTCAAGGAGCAGCTGCTCGGGGTACCGGCGGAGCGTGCTCGCCGAGCACGGCGCGGTCTCCGCCGAGGTGGCCGCCGCGATGGCGAACGGCGCCCGCGAGCGGCTCGGCGTCGACATCGCGGTCTCGGTGACGGGGATCGCGGGACCGGGAGGGGGCACGCCCGAGAAGCCCGTTGGCCTCGTCTTCTTCCACGCGGCCGGGCCCGATGGGCGAGCGGTCGCTGCGCTTCGAGATTCCCGGCGAACGGGAGTGGATCCGCCTCCGCTCGGCCGTCGCCGCGCTCCACCTCGTGCGGCGCCTGCTCGAAGACTAGCGGCTCCAGCGCCCGTTCTCGTCACAGTCTCGCTCCACTCCGGCACACACGCGGCACTCCTCGAGCGGTAGCGTCGTGGGAGAAGGAACGCCCGATCCCGGCACGAACGTATGTTTGCATTACGTCCGACGGACCTGCTTATCTAGGACGACTACGGAATGACGAGCTCTAGGAATTGAAAGAGGAGGAGTGACCCGAATGAATCGTGACGAAGCACTCGATGTTGCGCTCGGCCAGATCGAGCGGCAGTTCGGCAAGGGCTCGGTCATGCGCATGAGCGATCAGGCGCAGGTGTCGATCGGGGCGGTGTCGACCGGGTCGCTCTCCCTCGACATGGCGCTCGGAATCGGCGGGCTGCCGCGAGGCCGCGTGGTGGAGGTGTTCGGGCCGGAGTCCTCGGGCAAGACGACGCTCGTCTACCACGTGATCGCGGAGGCGCAGCGGCGTGGGGGCATCTGCGCCTTCATCGACGCCGAGCACGCGATGGATCCTCAGTACGCCCGGCGGATCGGCGTCAACATCGACGATCTCCTCGTCTCGCAGCCCGACACGGGCGAGCAGGCGCTCGAGATCTGCGAGCTCCTCGTGCGCTCCGGCGCCGTCGATGTCGTCGCCGTCGACTCGGTGGCGGCGCTCGTGCCGAAGGCCGAGATCGAGGGCGAGATGGGCGACACTCACGTCGGCCTCCAGGCACGCCTCATGAGCCAGGCGCTCCGCAAGCTGGCCGGCACGCTCAATCGCACCGACACCATCTGCCTGTTCACGAACCAGCTGCGCGAGAAGATCGGCGTCATGTTCGGCTCGCCCGAGACGACGCCGGGCGGCCGCGCCATGAAGTTCTACGCCTCGGTGAGGCTCGACATTCGCCGGATCGAGACGCTCAAGGACGGCACCGAGGCATACGGCAACCGTGTCCGCGTCAAGGTGGTCAAGAACAAGGTGGCGCCGCCCTTCAAGCAGGCGGAGTTCGACATCATCTACGGCACCGGGATCTCCTGGGAGGGAACCGTCCTCGACGTGGGCATCGAGAAGAAGGTCGTCCAGAAGGCGGGCTCGTACTTCAGCTTCGGGGACGAGCGGCTCGGCCAGGGGCGCGTGAACGCCACGAACTTCCTGATCGAGCATCCAGACCTCGTGCAGCAGATCCTGGCGCGCATCCAGGCCGAGGCTCCGGCCGACACGATCGTCTCGGCGCGGCTGCTGCCGCAGGCCGACGGCGCCGCCGAGATCGAAGTGACCCCGATCGAGGACGAGGTGGCGGTCGAGATCGAGGTTCCCGTCGAGGCGTAGAGACGTGCGCCCACACGGCCCTCTTCCACCCGTGGGCACTCGAGCAGCTGCGATGACCGTTCCGGTCGTCACCGCGCTCCGTGCCCGCGGGAGGGATCGCGTGTCCGTCGAGCTCGACGGTGCGCCGTGGCGGACCGTTCCGCTCGAGGCGATGTATATCGCGGGCCTGGCCGTCGGCAGACCGCTCGACCGGCCGTCGGCGCGCGCCCTCGGCCGGGAGCTGCGACGGCTCGAAGCACGGGGGATTGCCCTGCGAGCGCTGCGGGCTCGTGACCATACGGCCGCCTCGCTCGAGCAGCGGCTCCACGACCGCGGCACGGCGGCCGGAGTACGCCGCGAGACGATCGAGGCGGCACAGAGGTCAGGTCTCGTCGACGACCGGCGCTTCGCGTACGACCGTGCCGAACTGCTCGCGCAGCGCGGCTCCGGCGACCTCCTGATCGAGGACGACCTCGAGCGACATGGCGTCCCCGGCGCGCTCGTCCGGGCAGCGCGTCGACGCGCTGGAGCCCGAATCGGTGCGTGCCGCCAAGGTTGTCGAGGCGCGTGGCACGAGCGCGAAAACAGCTCGCTACCTGGCGGGGAAGGGATTCTCCGAGGCGACCCTCGAATCGATCGTTGCAGATCTGGCTGCCGACGCGTTAGGATAGGGATGCTTCATCCGACATTTCACCTGCACAGAGCGCATTCCGAAAACCGGCCCACATTGAACATCCACTCCAACTCGAACCCGACCTGCGGCATGACCTTGGCTCTCCGGAGGGCACGCCGACCGAGATAGCGAACGCAGCACGACCGGTTTACCGGGATGCCGCCGTGCAGGCGGTGTCCGGATGTGAGCAACCGCGGCCTTCGCCGCGGGACAAATCCCCCGAAGGGAGCGTCCATGCTCACGGTCGTCGCAGCAGTGATCGGAATCGCGGTAGGAGCGCTCGGCCTCTGGGCCTGGCTCCGAACGGCGAGCACGTCGCGACTGCGGCTTGCGGAGGATCAGCGGCGGGCGATTCTCGCCGACGCCGACCGTGAGGCCGAGACAACCCGCCGGGTGGCCCAGATCGAGGCGCGCGAGCAGGCGGTCGCTCTCCGCGCCGAGATCGAGTCCGAGATCCAGGACAGCCGGCTGCAGATGGCGAAGATCGAGGAGCGCGTCCACCAGCGCGAGACCGAGCTCGATTGCGAAGCGCGAGGAGCTGACGCGGCGGGAGCAGGGGATCGCCGACCGGGAGACGCACACGCGGCAGCTCCAGGAGGAGCTGAAGGCCGGCAACGATGCCATGCTGCGCGAGCTCGAGCGCGTCGGCGGGCTCACGCTCGGCGAGGCGCGCAAGCAGCTTCTCGAGCGCTCCGAGGACCTCGTGCGGCACGAGCTCGCGCGCACCGTGCGGCAGCTCGAGGAGGAGGCCCGCACGGACGCCAAGCGCCGTGCGCGGGCGCTCGTCGCCGACGCGCTCCAGCGCGTCGCCGCGAGCCACACGGCGGAGACGACGGTCAGCGTCGTCGAGCTCGCCTCCGACGACATGAAGGGGCGGATCATCGGCCGGGAAGGACGCAACATCAGCGTCGCTCGAGCACCTCACCGGCGTCGACTTCATCATCGACGACACGCCGCACGCGGTCGTCCTGTCGTCCTTCGACGGCCTCCGGCGCGAGATCGCGCGGCTGACCCTCGAGAAGCTGATCGAGGACGGGCGCATCCATCCTGCCCGGATCGAGGAGATGTACTACATCTCGAAGGCAGAGCTCGAGGATCACGTCCGGCTCGCCGGCGAGCAGGCCGTCTTCGAGGCCAACTGCGGCGAGTTCCACGAGGAGCTCGTGAAGATCCTCGGCCGCCTCCGCTACCGCACGAGCTACGGCCAGAACGTCCTCAAGCACACGCTCGAGGTCGTCCACCTCGCGGGGATCATGGCGGCCGAGCTCGGGGCGTCGGTCAAGACTGCTCGGCGTGCCGCCCTCCTGCACGACATCGGCAAGGCGATGACCCACGAGGTCGAGGGAACGCACGCGGCCGTCTCGGCGCAGCTCGCGCGCCGCTACGGCGAGGCCGAAGGCGTCGTCCACGCGATCGAGGCGCACCACTACGAGGTGCAGCCGCAGACCGTCGAGGCGGTGCTGCTGATCTCGGCCGACGCCATCTCCGCCTCGCGCCCCGGCGCGCGCGGCGAGAGCCTCGAGCACTACATCAAGCGGCTCTCGTCCCTCGAGGAGCTCGCCGCCGCCAAGCCCGGCGTCGCGAAGGCCTATGCGCTCCAGGCCGGCCGCGAGATCCGCGTCATCGTCGAGCCGACGGAGGTCGACGACGACGAGGCGGCCTTGCTCTCGCACGAGATCGCGCGCGAGATCGAAGACCAGCTCGAGTATCCGGGCCAGGTGAGGGTGATCGTGATCCGCGAGAGCCGCTCGATCGAGATCGCGCATTAACGAGGCTGACCGCACGGCTGGCAAACCTCCGCCTGCGACGTCACACTAGGCCGACACACAAACGGAGGAGTGGTCGTGGAAGACGAGCTTGGCAAGAACTTCTGGTTGAAGACGGTCGGCGTCGTGATCGGGCTCGGAATCCTCGGGCTGATCAGCTTCTTCATCTTCACCGGCCTGATCGCGCGGTTCGGCGCCATCGCTGCGCTCGTGATCATCTTCGGGATCTTCTTCGCGATCGCGTACCGCTCCGACAAGAAGCAGCAGCGTCGCTACGAGGAAGAGGACGCGGCAGCTGACGCAGCTGATGCCGCGCGGCAGTAACCGCTAGCCGCCGCCGCCGCAGAAGCGAAGCCCGTTCAGGCAGTCCGTGACGAGCCCGGCGAGCCGGGACTGGTCCCACGTGTTGATGAAGTCCGCATGCCCGGAGTACACGCCGCCGGAGCTCAGCACGACGGGGCCTTTGAGCACGGGGTAGCGGAGGATCAGCTCGAGCGCGGGTACCGCGACCGGGTGCTACGGCGGGCAGTGGCCCTCGACGTCATAGGCCATGTGGGAGTGGTGGTCGTCGTGTCGAGGTTCTGGCCGTCCCAGCAGTCGGGGAAGCTGACGTGGAGGCGCAACGCGGTGCGCGGGCCGGGCGGGCACGTCGGGCGGATTCGCTCGAGGCCGCGAACGTGCGCCTCGATCCCGCAGTCCCAGCGCGTCACCGAGAGCGGCTGCGGGGTGGTGGCGAGAGACGAGCCCGCGATCATGCGGAGGTCCGGAGGAAACGGCTGGACGTCCTCGATCGTGTCGCGCCGGTAGTACGCGGAGGCGGCGGCGGGAACGACGGCTTGCGCGCTGCCCGACGCGAGTGATACGAGCGTCGGCACCCAGTAGGCGGCGGTCTCACCGCGGCGCTTGCACGTCGTGGCGGCCGCCCTCAGCGTCGCGTCCGTCGAGAAGGCGTCGGTCGTCTTGCTGCCGAGGAAGGTGTGATCGTGAGATGCGCCGGGGCGGCCCGGGTAGACGATCGGATCGTCCGGGGCGCGGTGGCTGAAGGCGCAGCTGCTGACGAAGCTGACGCCGCGCAGCTGGTCGATGCTCGTGACCGACCTCGCCTCCAGCCGGCTCGTCGCCGGCCCGGTTGCGAGCGCGACGGCAGCGGTCGTGGCCGCGAGCCCGAGGAGGAACGAGAGGACGATGACGCCACTTCCGCACGGCGAAAGTGTAGAAGCAATCATCCGGCCGAGGCGGCCGATTTTCGGGTACTGCCCCAGCCGGCCACGCGTCGGCGCGCTGCCGGCTTCCATTCGTCCTGACGCCCGGTTAGAGTCTCGCGCGAATTGCGGAGAACTTTTGGGTGGTTCCTGACTGCGGCGATGGTGCTCGCAGCGCTCACACTTGGCGCTGCCGGTTCGGGCATCGCGAGTCCCGGCAGCCCCGGAGGCATGGGGGTCGGCGAGGTCGCGATCTTCTACTACCCGTGGTACGGCAGCGAGCGCCGTCGACGGCGCGTGGGAGCACTGGCAGCAGAACGGGAACACCCCCCGGCGCAGATCGCCTCGAACTGGTTCCCGGCTCCGCGGCCCCTACTCGTCGTCGGATCCGAAGGTCGTCCGCGCGCAGATGAAGCGAGATCGCGTCGGCCGGCATCCAGACCGTGATCGTCTCCTGGTGGGGGCCCGGCTCCGGCGAGGCGACGCGGCTCCCGCGCGTCGCAGCGGTTGGCCCGGAGGCGGGGCTCAATGTCGCGATCCACGTCGAGCCGTTCAGCGGGCGGACACCCGCGACCCTCGGGCCGGAGCTCCGGGTCCTGGCCGCCACGGGGATCAGCGACTTCTACATCTACGACTCGACCACGAGCCCGGACGACGGGTGGCGCGCGCTCAACCGCAGCTGCCGGGCCTCCGCCTCTTCGCGAACACGGGCCTGCCCGGCAAGGCGGAGGCCGGGGGGTTCGCCGGCCTCTACACCTACGACGTCCGCATCTACGACGGCACGTCGTTCCCGCGGATGTGCGCATCCGCCCGGATGCACAACCTGCTCTGCGCTCCCTCGGTCGGCCCCGGCTTCGACGCCCAGCGCGCGACCGGCGAGACGCGGGTGCGCGGACCGGGCCGACGGCGCCACCTACGACAGCATGTGGCGCGGCGCGGTGCGCGCCGCTGCGGACGTGGTCACGATCACGAGCTACAACGAGTGGCACGAGGGAACCCAGATCGAGCCGGCGACGCGCGGTCGGGGCGCCGTACGCCTCCTACGACGGCGCGTACGGCCTCGTCGGGCGCGCGGCGCAGACGCGCCTACCTCGACCGCACCGCGAGCTGGACTGCGCGCTACCGCGACGACGATCGGCCGCTGAGCGAGAGCGCGTCAGTAGAGCGCGGCCGCGAGGCGGCGCCGGTACGTGCCGACGAGCGGGTCGTCGGGGTCGAGGCGCTCGAAGAGGGCGACCGCGACCTCGCGCAGACGTTCGCGCTCGTCCGGCGACGGCCGACGGCACCGCACTCGACGATGAGCCGCAGCGCACCCTCCAGGTCATCGGCGTCGAGCGCGGCGACGACCGCCGGTAGCTCGCCGCTCTCGCGCAACTCCTCGAGGAGGGTGTCGGCCCGCGGCGGCGCGAGCAGGTCGTCGAGGAAGGTGTCGACCGCCGCTCGCGAGCTGGCGCCGGCGAACTCGGCCACGACCCTGCCGTCCCGGAACGCCTTTACCGCCGGGATGCCGCTGACCGAGAACCGCTGCGAGAGAGCGGGGTTGGCGTCGACGTCGACCTTGACGAGCTCGACGGCGCCGGCTCGCGCGTCCACGGCTGCCTCGAGCACCGGCGCGAGCGCATGGCACGGCCCGCACCACTCGGCCCAGAAATCGACGAGCACCGGCCGTCTCGTCCGACCGGGCGATCACGACGTCCTCGAAGGTCGACTCGGTCGCGTCCATGTCATGCACGCTCCCGGGCGATGACGACATCGGCGGCGCAACCCGCGATCAGCGCCGCCTCGACGTGCTCGGGCAGCACACCCGGCCAGCGAGCGGTGCCCCGAGATCGATCTCGATCGGCGCCCAGTCGTCGAGCTGAAGCGCGCGCCCGCCCTCGGCCGAGCCGATCTCGAGCAGCTCTGCCGTCGAGAGGATGCCGCGCAGGCCCGTCTGCCGGCGCGCGATTCCCTCGAGCTCGCGAAGCTCCTCGAGCGGATCGATCCGCATGTTCGAGTCCGAGCCGATGCAGAGCGGGATCGAGCGCTCGCGCACGTCGGCGACGCGGAGGAAGCCGTCGCCGAGATCGGACTCGGTCGTGGGGCAGGCGCAGATGCGCGCCCCGGCGCCGCGAGGAGATCGAGCTCGTCGTCGTTCGCGTGCGTGGCGTGGACGATCGTCGTCCGCGCGGTCAGGCAGCCCGTGTCGGCGAGCAGCTCGATCGGGCGGCAGCCGTGCTCCTCGAGGCACTCCTGGATCTCGCGCGGCTGCTCGTCGGCGTGGATGTGCAGGGGAAGCTCCTCGCTCGCGGCATACGCGTCCGATCTCCTCGAGCCAATCGCGCGAGCAGGCACGGACGGAGTGGGGGGCGACGCCGACCGCGATGCCGGCAGCGCGCAGCGACTCGACCTCGCCGAGGTAGGCGGCGACCGACGGCTGGCGCATGCGGTCGAGACCTCCGCGCTCGTAGGCGACGTGGAGCAGCACGATCGCGATCCCGGCCTCGGCTGCCGCCTCGGCAGCCGCAAACGCCTCCGCGAGCGCCGAGGTAGTGGAACTCGCCCACGGCCGTGTACCCCGCAGCACGCATCTCCCGGTAGACCTCGGCGTACTGCCTCCGCACGGACTCCGGGGTCGCGCGGTCGGCCTCCTCGAGCATGCCGTCGCGCCACGTCCAGAAGTCGGTGCCCGCGGCGCGCCCGCGCAAGCGCACGCTGGAATGCGTGGCTGTGGCTGTTGACGAACCCGGCAAGGGAGAATCCGCGGTCACGACCCCGACGCTACCGTCCGGCTGCGCCTCGTCACCCGCACCCTCTAGGCTTGCGCGACGATGGAACCGCGCACCGTTTCCGCGCCTGTGCGGCAGATCCCGAACGCGCTGACGCTGCTGCGCTTCGCGGCGATCCCGGTCTTCATCTGGCTGCTGCTCGACGACCGCAGCGGGCCGAGCTGGCCGGCAGGGATCGTCTTCGGGCTGGCGGCGATCACCGACCAGCTCGACGGCTATCTCGCCCGGCGCTGGCGCGTCGAGTCGCAGTTCGGCAAGGTCGCCGACCCGCTCGCCGACAGGCTGATGATCGACACGGCCGTCGTGATGCTCGTCGCCTTCGACCGGCTGCCCTGGGTGGCGCTCATCATCCTCCTCCGCGATCTGCTGCTCATCGGCGGCTACAAGCTCGTCGTCCCGCGCGGCTACGAGTTCGAGGTCTCGCGCCTCGGCAAGATCGCGACCTGGGGGCTCTACGCGTCGATCGGCCTCGTGCTCGTGACCGTCAAGGGAACGTGGTGGCCGCTCGCGCTGCTTCTGGGTCAGCCTCGCGCTCGCCGTGATCGCCGCCGGCCAGTACATCCTGAAGGCGCGGCGCGAGGTGCGGCGCTAGGTCGTAAGCACTCACGGGCAGCGCCGTCGACCTGCAGGCAGGGAGAGCGGCGCGCGGGGCGAAATCGTCACTCGAGGCCCACAAAGCCTCAAGCTGAGGTTGACCCCTTCGCTACGCTGCAGCTTCGACCACCGCGCTCCCGAACGGAAAGGCACCCGTGGAAACGCTTCCCGACCTGCTCTCGCTCTCCGATGCCGAGTTGTCGTCGCTGCTCGCGCAGCATCGAGGGCGGCGAGGAGGCGATCTCGCAGCGTCGGCGCGTCCTGCACGGCCGGATCGACATCCTCCGCGCGGAGCGCACGGAGCGCCTCAGGGCGCAGGTTGCCACGGGCAGCTTCGAGACGCATCCGTTGACGACCTTCGAGCGCCCGATCTACGAGGGAACCGGCGACGTTCCCGCCGAGGCCGAGCTGAGCCCGCTTCCCGACCTCGGCAACCATGGGCGACGCGGCCTTGTGGGCGGAGATCCGGCACCTCGAGCAGGAAGAGGACGACATCTCGCTGAACCGGCGGGTGATGCACGCCCAGATCGACATCATCCGTGCCGAGCGCGCGAAGCGCGCGCGCGGCGGTGCAGCACGTCGACGCGGGTGATCTCGGCTCGATCCTCGGCGGAGGCCAATGAGCCACATCTACTGCCCGGAGTGCGGCTTCCAGAGCCCCGAGGCGGCGACGTACTGCTCGCGCTGTGGCGCGCTGCTCGGTTCGCGACACGGTCGGCGAGACGACGATGAGCCTCGGTCCCGACGAGATCGACGAGGCGGCGTCGGCCGCTGAGAGCATCGACGGGCCGGCGCTCGTCGTGCGCTCCGGCGGCGGGCAGGGCGGGGGAGAGCTTCGAGGCGATCGGTGATCGCGCCCTGATCGGCCGCTCGCCCGAGTGCGACGTCTTCCTCGACGACGTCACCGTCTCGCGCCGCCATGCCGAGCTGACCCGGGACGGAAAGGTGTTCACGATCCGCGACCTCGGCAGCCTCAACGGCACCTTCGTCAACAAGCGCCGGATCGAGAGCAGCGTCCTCGAAGACGACGACGAGGTCCAGATCGGCAAGTACCGGATGACGTTCCTGCGCCGATGACGACGTTCTCCGAACCGAGCTCGACCGCCGGCCTGCACACGATCGGCGCCGTCTGCGAGCGCCTCCGGGACGAGTTCCCCGATATCTCGATCTCGAAGATCCGCTACCTCGAGGATCAGGGCCTTCTGCAGCCGAGCCGGACCCGTGGCGGCTACAGGCTCTTCGCGGAAGCCGACGTCGAGCGGCTGATCACGATCCTGCGCCTCCAGCGGGACGAGTTCCTGCCGCTGCGCGTGATCCGGGAGGAGCTGCGCGCGCCGACGGCCGACCGCGCCAAGCGCCGCGCGGCGGGGCTGCGCGGGCAGGAGGAGGAGATCGACATGTCCGAGCTCTGCGACCGGGCCGGCATCTCTGCCGAGTTCGCCCGCCAGCTCGAGGAATTCAGCCTGCTCGCGCCCCGCGTCGAGGGAGGGGAGCGCCTCTACAGCGAGAGCGACGCGGACATCGCGCTCGCGTGCGCCAAGATCGCGCGGCACGGCATCGACGCACGCCATCTCCGTGCCTTCCGAACCGCGGCCGGGCGCCAGTCGGCGCTCCTCGAGCAGGTCGTTGCGCCCGCGCTGCGCTCGCGCAGCCTCGAGCGGCGCGCCGCTGCCCTCGAGGATCTCGAGACGCTGGCCGTCGTCGCGCAGGAGCTGGCGCAGCTGCTGCTCATGCGCGACCTTCGGGAGGTGGCCGAGCGATGACCGAGCTCGACCTGGCCTCCCTCATTCGCGACGTGCCGGACTTCCCGAGCGAGGGGATCATGTTCAAGGACGTGATGCCGTTGATCGCCGACCCTGTTGCGTTTCGGGAAACGATCGACCGGCTCGCCGCCTGGGCAGGCCCGCGAGCGCCCGACCTGATCCTCGGCGCAGAGGCGCGCGGGTTCATCTTCGGGGGCGCGCTCGCCTATGCGCTCGGCTGCGGCTTCGTGACGGCCCGCAAGCCGGGGAAGCTCCCCTGGGAGACGATCGAGGCGACGCTACGCGCTCGAGTACGGCACCGACTCGCTCGAGGTGCACATCGATTCGATCCCGCCCGGCGCCCGCGTCATCGTGCTCGACGACGTCCTCGCGACGGGGGGCACGGCACACGCCAAGATCGAGCTCGTCGAGCGCCTCGGCGGCGTCGTCGTGGGGGCGCTGTTCGTGATCGAGCTGTCGTTTCTCCACGGTCGCGACCGGATCGCCGGGACCGACGTGCACGCGCTGATCGACTACAGCTGAGACGGCCGAACTTCGTCGGCTAGAGGATCGTTGTCCGTCCGCCGCTCCGGTAGTTCTCTTAGTACTCTGCGGCCCGCACCCTGAATGTAGGGATGATGCGAAGCGAGGTGGACGACCGATGACTAGTGATGTGGATGCGACGCTGCAGCGGCGGGATGATCGGCAGGCGGGTACAGACCGGCTCCTGCGCCACTGCCAATCGCTCGGAACGGCCGAGCACCGGATTCCCGCGCGCGTGCGCCTGGAAGCGGCGATCGGGCCGGAGCTCACGCATCGCCTCGTGACGAGCCTGACGGCACGCAGCCGCAGGCCGGAGCATCTGTCCCTGAGCGGCTACGTGCCGCGGGTGCGGACGAAGAGGAAGATCAGGAACGCGAGCACCAGCGAGACGATGAACGCCGTTCCCTTCGCGACGGCGATCGCGACCATCCCGAAGTAGAGGAACAGGAAGAAGACGACCGCCCAGATGAACGACTGGACGCCGCGATCGATGCTCGGCGCGCGCAGGTGCATGGCGCAGAGAATACCCCGACGAGCCGACGGTCCGTGCAGCGTGCGGTGTACGGCCGAGCGGGACCAAAAAAATTCACCGAGTCGGTTGCGCTTTCGTCCACCCGGCCCGTTGACCTTCCGCTTCCGCGTACGGCCTCCGTGCTGAGCTTCGACCTACTTGCGCTCCGTGCTCGGTGCAAGAGCAAACCTAGGGGCACGGCGGGGGAGGGTCAAGAGGTCGCGCCACACGATTGGTGCAATTTCCGAGGAATTCCGTTTCACCGCCCAAGGCGTTTACGATTGAAGCCATGCACTGCGCTCCCCGGCTCACGCTGACTCGTCCGGATCAACCCTGATGCGCGTCTCCGTCGGCGACGTCGAGCTCTACGTGCACGAGAGCGGGGTGGGGCGACCCATCGTCGCCCTCCACGGCGGGCCGGGCCTCGACGGCTCCGTCTGGTTTCCCGGCCTCGACCCGGTCGTCGATCTCGGCTACCGGGTGCTGGCTCCCGATCACCGCGGCAACGGCCGCTCCGACGGTGGCGACCCCGCACGGTGGACCGTGCCGCAGATGGCAGACGACGTCGAGGCCCTGATCGACGCTCTCGCCCTCGAGAACGCGGTCGTGATCGGATGGTCGTTCGGTTCGTTCGTCGCGCAGAGCCACATGACCCGCCACGGCAGCGCCTCCGCGTACGTGCTGATGGGGACGATCTCCCATCCGGGCGCGCTCGCAAACGTGGCCCACGAGCTCGCGATCTTCGAACCGGAATCGCTGCGTGCCCAGGTAGCCGCTTCCTGGGAGCTCGAGGCGACGGTCGAGACGCCCGAGCAGTCGAAGCAGCTTCTCGCCGACCAGCTGCCGTTCCACGTCGCCGACCCGACCGGACCGCTCGTCGCCGAGCTCATCGCCGCCGACCAGGTCGTCTACCGGCCCGAGGTCCTGCGGCACTTCGCGGCCGGCGGGGAGTACGGAATGGTGGACCTTCGCGAGGCGCTTCGCGGCGTGGCCAAGCCGACATTGATCCTCAGCGGCGCGAACGACCGCACGACGCCCGCGGCGTCGGCGCACGAGCTGATGGCGTTCCTGCCGCAGTGCGAGGAGACGGTGATCCCGAACTGCGCCCACATGGTGCCCTACGAGCAGCCGGACGCCTTCCTCGCCGCCCTCACGGGCTTCCTCGCGCGGCACTAGGAGGCCTCGCCCCTCAGGGGGAGACCGGTGGCACATCAGAAATGTGCCAACTTGACATAACACTGATTAGCGTGCATTGACATCAGAAGGTGGATCGCGCTCTCAGCACGCAGGTATAGACTCCTCGCCCTCTCACCAACGTCAACGGAGCTGACCATGACGACCGCCGACATCGCGCTCGAGCACACCACGGAGCTAGCGCTCACCGAGAAGTCGAAGCTGAAGAAGTCGCTGCGGCGCTTCGACATGGTTTTCTTCACGCTGTGTGCGCTCGTCGGCCTCGACACGCTCGGCGCCGTCGCCTCCTACGGGCCGCAGGGCTTCTTCTGGCTCGTGGTGATGGCGATCACGTTCGTCGTCCCGTACATGCTGATCATGTCCGAGATCGGCAGCTCGTTCACCGAGGAAGGCGGCCCGTATGAGTGGGTCAAGCTTTCCTTCGGCCGCTTCCAGGCCGGGGTCGCTGCGGTCGTCTACTGGGCCTCGAATCCGTTCTGGGTCGGCGGCTCGCTGTCGTTCATCGCGAGCGCGGCCTGGTCCTCATCCGATCTGCCGTCGCTCCAGGTCGACCACCTCGGAACGGCGGGCGACTACATCTTCAAGCTCCTCTTCATCTGGTTCTCGATCGGCGTTGCGATTGCAGCGATCGAGAAGGGCAAGTGGATCCCGAACGCCGGCGCTATCGCGCGCGTCGTCGTGCTGGGCTTCTTCACGATCACACTCGTCGTCTATGCGATCGAGAACGGCGTTGCGGGCTTCTCGGCCGGCGACATGAAGCCCACGCTCGCCGTCTTCCTCGCCCTGACGCCGCTCATCCTCTTCAACTACGTCGGCTTCGAGCTCCAGAACGGCGCCGCCGAGGAGATGGTGAACCCGCAACGCGACGTGCCTGTCTCGGTACTCCGTTCAGGGACCCTCGGGGTGCTGCTCTACACGATCCCCGTCCTCGGGATCATCCTCGTCCTGCCCGACGACAAGATCACCGGGCTCGGCGGCTTCGTCGACGCGGTCAAGGAGACGTTCACCGTCTACGGCGGTGCCCAGGGCTTCCTCTTCGGCCTCACCGTGCTCGGCTTCATCTTCACGCTGATGACCTCCGGCGCCGTCTGGATGATCGGCGCCGACCGCGTCCTCGCCGTCGCGGCCTACGACGGGTCGTTCTTCCCATGGTTCGGCGTCTTCAACAAGAAGCTCGGGACGCCGGTGCGCTGCAACGTGCTCTCGGGCATCGTCTCGTCGGTGTTCATGATCGTCGCCGTGTTCATGCTCAAGAGCGGCAGCGCCGCCGATGCGTTCTCGGTCGTGCTTGCGATGGCGACCTCGACGACGCTTCTCGCCTACCTCTGGATCTTCCCCGCTGCTCTGAAGCTGCGCTACTCCGCGCCCGGGGTTCACCGCGCCTACCGCGTGCCGGGCAAGGGCAACACGACGATGTGGATTCTCGTCGGGATCGTCACCCTCTGGGCTCTGCTCGGTGCGTGGGTCGCGGTCTTCCCCGGCACGCTCGAGCCATTGCTCGGCGTCTCGTACGACTTCAGGGACACGTGGGGCGTCTCGCGGCTCACGTTCCACACGCTGACGCTCGGCACGCTCGCGGTCATGTTCCTCGTCGCGATCGTCGGCTACTTGTCAGGCCGGAGCGTGCGCGAAAACGACGTCGTCGTCCCGATCGAGGTACCCATCCCGGCGGACTGACATTTCACCGCTCAGCCCTCCGGGCTGGACAAGCACCCGTCTCCGGTGGGAGAGTTGGGTTGACAACGCACGTTGTGCTGCTCGACGCACCGCCTCCCTCGGAATGACGACCGTAGACATCGACACCCTGCTCGCGCAGGACGAGGTTCGATCGCTGCTCGAGACGAGCGAGCAGGCGGGCACGATCCGCGCTGCACGAGGTCGCCGACCTCGTCGAGGCCCACGAGCTCGGCGCCACTCGAGCACGACGCCCTTCTGCGCGAGCTCGACAAGCGCGGGATCGAGATCGTCGACCGGCACGGCGGCACGCCCGATCCTCCCCCACTCCTCCCGGCGACGGCCGAGTCGACGACCGACGCGCTGCAGCTCTTCCTCCGCGAGGCGGGCCGGCACACCCTGCTGACCGCCGCGCAGGAGGTCTCGCTCGCGAAGCGGATCGAGCGGGGCGACCTCGCCGCGAAGGAGCTGATGATCCAGTCGAACCTGCGGCTCGTGATCTCGATCGCGAAGAACTATCGCAACCAGGGCCTGCCGTTCCTCGACCTGATCCAGGAAGGCACGCTCGGGCTGATCCGCGCGGTCGAGAAGTTCGACTGGCGCCGCGGCTTCAAGTTCTCGACGTACGCGACCTGGTGGATCCGTCAGGCGGTCGCCCGGGCGCTCGCCGACAAGGCGCGCACGATCCGGATGCCGGTGCACATCGTCGAGCGCCTGCAGAAGATGAACCGCGCCGAGCGCACGCTCTGGACGACGCTCGGGCGCGAGCCGACGCTCGAGGAGATCGCGGACGAGGCGAACCTGACGGTGCAGCAGGTGAACGAGGTGCGCGCCGCGGCCCGGGCGTCGAGCAGCCTCGACGCTCCCGTCGGCGACACCGACGACGCCGTGCTCGGAGACTTTGTCGCGGCCGAGGAGCTGCTGCCCGAGGAGAAGGTGGAGCTGACGCTCCGCAGCCAGGCGCTCCAGGCGGCGCTCGGAACGCTGCCCGAGCGCGAGCTCGAGGTCGTCACGCTGCGCTACGGCCTCGGAGGCACCGAGCCGAAGACGCTCGAGGAGATCGGCCGCAGGCTCGGCCTCACCCGCGAGCGCGTGCGGCAGATCGAGCTCGACTCGCTGCGTCGCCTCGCCGGCGAGCGCGAGATGGAAGCCGTCCGGTAGCGAGGCCTGCGCCGCGCAGCCAGGCGTCGAGCGTCTAGGTGCGGAGGTACAGCTCGAGCGACGGCGCGACCGTGCGCAGCTCGCGCAGCGCCCGCGTCTCGAGCTGGCGGACCCGCTCGCGGGTGATCCCGAGCAGGACGCCGACCTCTTCGAGCGTCTTCGGCTTGCCGTCGTCGAGCCCGAACCGCTCCGTCAGCACGCGCTGCTGGCGCGGGTTGAGCCGGAGCATCGCGCGTGGCGAGCTCGGACGAGCGGAACTTCTCCGAGGTCTCGGCCTCGGGCGCGGTCGCGTTCGACGTCCTCGATCAGGTCGCTCATCACGCTCTCGCCGTCGCCGATCGGGCGTGTCGAGCGAGACGTGGTCCTGCACGAGCTCGAGCAGCTGCTCGACCTTCGCGGGAGTGAAGCCTGCCTCCTGGGCGATCTCGTCGACGGACGGGTCGCGGTTCAGCTTCTGGCCCAGCGTGCGGCGGGCCCGGGTGACACGGCGAACCTGGTCGGCGACGTGGACGGGAAGGCGGATCGTGCGGCCCTGCTCGGCGAGTGCGCGCGAGATCGCCTGGCGGATCCACCAGGTCGCGTAGGTCGAAAGCTTGTAGCCGAGGGTGTAGTCGAACTTCTCGACGGCCCGGATGAGGCCGAGGTTGCCCTCCTGGATGAGGTCGAGCAGCGGCACGCCGGCGCGCGTGTAGTGGCGGGTGATCGACATCACGAGCCGGAGGTTGCACTCGATCAGGCGGCTCTTCGCCTCCTCGTCGCCCTCGTCCTTGCGCCGGGCGAGCTCGCGCTCCTCGGCGTGGGTCAGCAGGCGCCCGTTTCCGATCTGCCGGACGTAGAGCTTGAGCGGATCCTGCGTCGCCGCGAGCGCGGCCTCGGGCGCGACCTCGTCGTCGACGGGGTCGAAGAGCGGCTCTGCCAGGTTGCCTTCCATCCGCTGACCTATCGGCGTTCCGGCGTCGCTCACTTGAGGAAACCCTGGACGTTCGGCGCAGGAATATGCCACCCAAAGTGCGTACAGAAGCCTCATCTTCTGCCGTTACCTTCAGATAGTCATGTCCGATCGAGATGATCGAATCCGCTGATGTGCGGTATTGCCGGATACAGCCTTGCCGCTGACTCCAACGTCGATCGAACGCTCGCAGCCCAGGCGCTGCTCGCGGGGATCGCGGAGCGCGGTGCAGACGCTGTCGGCTACGCCCACGCGGTCGACCGGACCGGCGGTGACGATTCACAAGCAGCAGTCCGGCGCGACGGCGCTCCTCGATGCGATCGAGTTGCCCGACTGACGCGACGGAGGCGCTCGTCCACGTGCGCGACTACACCAAGGGCCACCCCACCGTTCTCGCCAACAACCATCCGATCAGGCACGGCTCGGTCGTCGGGATCCACAACGGCATCATCGTCAACGACGAGGAGATCCTCGCCGAGCACGCGCATCGAGCGGGCCGAGCCCGAGATGACGGTCGACTCCGAGGCGATCTTCGCGCTGATGGAGCTGACGCGGTCCGATCACACGGCGCTCGAGCAGCTGCGCGGCTCGATGGCGACCGCCTGGATCGACGAGCGCGTCGCCGGCGCGGCTCCACCTCGCCCGCGGCGTCGCCCGCCCGCTCTGGATCGGCCGCGCCCGCCGTGAGCTGTTCTTCGCGTCGACGAAGTCCGCCCTCGAGGTCGTCGAGGGCACGCTCCGGCTGACCCTCCGCAAGCAGGAGGTCTCCGAGGGCCGGCTGCTCCATCTCGAGCGCGGCAGGATCGTCGACCGAGGCCCGCTTCCGCACCGATCGCTCCTATCGCGACGACCGCACGCTGCCTGCGGTGCGCTCGCCGCACGAAGGCGCGTCGTGCCTCGCAAAGCTCGCCGCGCTCACCGCGTAGACGTTCCTCTTCGTACCTTCAAGGTCTCTGTCCGACAAGCGTCCGATAGGTGTCCCCTTCCGCGACGTCCGCACGCCGTGCGCGAACCAGACTTTGTGTTGATTCAACACAAGCGCCCTTGGCGGGCACTGTCTGCGACCGCGCCTTTCCCCTGCACGTTGCGGAACTCTGTGAGGGCGTTCGAACCGACTTCGTGTTGAATCAACACAAAGTCGCTCCGTGCCTGTCCGGGTGGGCGATCGTCGGAAACGGGCTTGGCGATCGTCGTGCCCTGAGAGCTGAGGCCCGGCGCAGTCGGGGCGACGAGAGAGAGCGCGAGGTCGGCTCGGGGTCAGAGCGAGCCGTCGGGGCCGACGCTGACGCCTTCCTCACGCAACCGCTCGCGCACGAGGAACTGGAACGCGGCCCACGGGCCGGCGTCGATGTCGACGAGCCGGTAGACCTGCCACTCCGAGATCAGCGCCGATTCGTCCGGCGGGCCTCCTTCCAGTCGGCCATCCTCGGGAGCCGGCCGAGCTCGCGCGCGAGCACCGCGCCCTGGCTCACGGCGCGCTCGAGCTTCTCGTCGCCGACCGGGACGTCGAAGCCCGCCTCGCGGAGCGCCGCGCTCAGCGACCCGAACGTGTGCCAGATCAGCGACTTCGACGCCATCCGGCGGCGGTTCGCGTCGAGATCGTGCGCCGTCGGCGTTCGGCCGAGCTCGGTCGCCGAGCTCGCGCAGCTGCTCGAGCAGCTCGTCGCGGCTGATGAAGCGCCTCGGCGTCAGGCCCGCCGCCCGCTTGGCGGCATTCCACGTCCCGAAGTGCTCGATCACCGTCTGCGGGATGCATGCCGGCGTCCTTGTCGGCCGCGAACTCCCTCATCGTCGGCGAGCGCCCGAGCCGCTCTGCGCTGGCCCGCAGCTGCTCGAGGATCTGCTCGTCGGTGTAGCGCCGTCTGATGCCTGCGCGAAACTCTGCGAGCGCTGCCTCGTCGATCCCGGCGAGTGCGGGGTGGCGACGCCGGGGCCTGGCCATATGCAATTACTGTAGATCATTCTGTGAAATTTGCAAGTGGGCCAGAACGGACGGCATCCAGTCGCGCGGGCACGGCCGGGGTAGGCTCGCGGCCATGGGAGTGCGCCTCAGCGCGGAGACCTCGGCCGCCCGGCTCGTCGGGCGGCTCTCGCGCGCCGTCGGGCGCGGCGGTGGCACGACGCTGCCCGGGAAGCTGCTCTGGAAGGTCGATCCCGGCGCCCTCGACGCGCTCGCGGCGAGGCTGCCGGCCGGCGTCGCGATCGTCTCGGCGACGAACGGCAAGACGACGACGAGCGCGATGCTGGCGCGGATCCTCGGCAGCCGCTACCGGCTCGCCTGGAACAACTCGGGCGCCAATCTCGCCTCCGGGCGTCGCCTCCACCCTCCTCTCGGCGACCGACGCCGATCTCGGGCCTGCTCGAGGTCGACGAGTTCGCCCTGCCGGAGGTGATGCGGCGCGTGAAACCGCGGGTCGTCTCGCTCGGCAACCTCTTTCGCGACCAGCTCGACCGCTACGGCGAGCTCGAGCACATCGCCGAGCGCTGGCGCGCGTCGGTCGCGCACCCTCCCGCCGTCGACGATGCTCGTCGTCAACGCGGACGACCCGCTCGTCGCCGATCTCGCAGACGGGCGGCACAACGCACTGCGCTTCGGCGTCGACGATCCCCGTCTCGCCCGGCCCGCGCTCCAGCACGCGGCGGACTCGAAGTACTGCGTGCGCTGCGGCGAGCCGTACGACTACGCGGCCGCCTACGTCGGGCCACCTCGGCGACTACCGCTGCCCCAACTGCGGCCACGCGCGCCCGCCGCTCGACATCGCGGCCCGCTCGATCGACCTGCAGGCGCTCGACGCCTCCGTCTTCGACCTCGTGACGCCTGCAGGAACCGCGCGGGTGCGGCTGCCACTCCCCGGCCTCTACAACGTCTACAACGCCCTTGCCGCCGCGGCCGCCGCCCTGGCACTCGATGCATCGCTCGACGAGATCGCGACAGGGCTCGGGACCTTCACGGCCGCGTTCGGGCGGTTCGAGCGAATCGAGGCCGGCGACCGCGGCATCCTGATGCTGCTGATCAAGAACCCGGCCGGCGCGAACGAGGCGATCCGAACGCTCGAGGAGGGCGGCGTGCCCGCCACCCTCGTGATCGCGCTCAACGACCGGATCGCCGACGGCCGCGACGTCTCGTGGATCTGGGACGTCGACTTCGAGCCGCTCCTCGACCGCGTCGAGCGCATCGTCGCAAGCGGCGAGCGGGCCGCCGAGCTCGCGCTCCGGTTCACCTACGCAGGCTTCCCGCCGTCGCGGCTCGAGGTGATTCCCGACCTCACGCGAGGCGCTCGATCGCGGGCTCGCGCTCGTCCCGGCGGGCGGCGAGCTCGGCGTGCTCCCGACCTACACCGCGATGCTCGAGCTTCGCTCCGATCGCCGTCGCGCGCGGGCTCGCGCGGCCGTTCTGGGAGGAGACCGCGTGAAGATCCGCGTCGCCCATCTCTACCCGGACTACCTCAACATCTACGCCGACCGCGGCAACATCGCCGTCTTCGCGCGTCGGGCTGCGCTGCGCGGGCACTCGCTCGAGGTGACCGCCGGTCGAGCCCGGCGACGCGCTCGAGCCGTGGGCCTTCGACCTCGTCTACGTCGGCGGCGGCCAGGACCGCGAGCAGGCGCTGATCGCCCCCGACCTGGCGGCGCGCGGCGCCGATCTCCGTCGTGCCGTCGAGACGGGCACGGCGCTCCTCGCCGTCTGCGGCGGCTACCAGCTCCTCGGACGGGGCTATCGGGGCCGCGACGGATCGTGGATGCCGGGCGCGGAGCTCTTCCCGCTCGAGACGCGTCGCCGGTGAGCGACGGCTGATCGGCGATGTGCTGCTCGAGGCCGACCTCGGAGACGGCGTCACGACCTCGGTGGCGGGCTTCGAGAACCACGCGGGCCGCACGCTCCTCGACACGGGCGCGACGCCGCTCGGGCGGGTGCTCGCAGGTCACGGGAACGACGGCGAGTCCGGCTACGAGGGCTGCCGCGTCGCGGCGGCGATCGGCACGTACCTCCACGGCCCGCTACTGCCCCGCAATCCCGAGCTCGCCGACTGGCTGCTCGGCCGTGCTCTCGAGCACGGTGGAGGCACGGGCGCGCTGGAGCCGCTCGGCGACGAGCTCGAGCACCTCGCCCACGCGGTGTCCACGAGCCGCGCCCGCTCGCGCGGCGGGCGCTGACAGCGCAGCCTCAGCCTTCGATCAGCCGGGCGCGTAGCCGTTCGAGCTGCGCGTTCGTGACGCCCCGCATCCCGCAGGTAGGCCTCCGCTCCGCCTCGATCGGCGCGCAGCCAGCGCGAGGACAGCGGCCATCGCCGCGTGCGGCGACTGCACGACCCGGCGGCGCAGCTCCAGCACCTCGTCGCTGTCGGCCTTCGCGAACCATGGCGCCGACAGCGCTTCGACGCCGGGACCGCTCGCGGCGTAGTCCGCCGCGACGACCTCGTCCGGGACTCCCGCGACGCCGAGGAGGAGCGCGGAGATGATCCCCGTCCGGTCCTTGCCGGCGAAGCAATGGACGACGACACCCTGCGCGGGATCGCTGTCCGCGACGGCGGTCACCGCCTCGGCGATCAGCTCCGGCGACCGCTCGAGCGTGTTGATGTAGCGAGGTGGCGAAGACGGCGGCGACGTCGTCGGCATCGCGCATGCGATCGTCGAACTTCTTCGCGCGGCCTCGGGATCGGGCGGTCCGAAGAGCGACACGGCGACGACCTCGACGTCGTCGGGCGGGCTCGGCTCTCCCGCCCCCTCGCCGTCGAAGCGGAGATCGACGAGCCGGCGGACGCCATGCCCGAGCGCCGATTCCCACCCAGCGGCCGTGAGCCGGCGCACGTTGTCTGCCCGAACCACCGCCCCTCGTCGTGTACGGCCGCCTGCGGCCGTTTCCAGGCCCCCGAGGTCGCGGACGTTGAAACACCCGTCCCACGCCAGCGAGCGGCTGCAGAGCCTCGTCCAGGTTGCGGGCTACGGCGCCCACAGCGACCCAAGGTAGACGCACGGCGTCGCCCGGCTGGAAGCGGCGCAGGAAGCGGCCGATCGGCGGATGGAGCGCGATCCCCTCGAGCTCGTCCAGGTCGAACAGCCGGTGGCCGCGCACCGCCTCGTCGCGGGAGACGACGATCGGCGAGCGAGCCGTCGAGGTCCGCGGCGAAGACGATGTGGACGACGTGCTTCGACCAGAGGCTTCGCTCGGGCGAGATCGAGTCGATGATCGCGACCGGTCCCTCGCATCGGGATCTCGTCGCCGTCCTTGAAGAGGCCCGTCTCCTCGGCGAGCTCGCGCCGCAGTGCCTGGGTGAGGCTCTCGCCGCTCCGGACACCGCCACCGGGAAGCAGCCAGTTGCTCGACGCCTCGCTTCTCGTGCCGGCAGAGCAGGATCCGGCCGTTCCAGCGCAGGATCGCCGAGACCCTGACGCGCGGCTCGGGCCTCACCGGAGCCCCGAGGAGCCGAAGCCGCCGTCGCCGCGCTCGGTGGCGGTCACCTCGACCACCTCGATCACGTCGACGACCGCGACCGGGACGACGAGCAGCTGGGCGATGCGCATGCCCGGCTCGACCGTGAACGCGTGCTCTCGGTCGGTGTTGAGCAGGATCACACGCACCTCGCCGCGGTAGCCCGCGTCGATCACGCCCGGCGCGTTGACCGTCGAGAGGCCGTGACGCAGGGCGAGACCGGAGCGCGGGACGACGAGGCCGGCGTGCCCTTCCGGAATCTCGACTGCGATGCCCGTTCCGACGACAGCGCGCTCCCCCACGCCGATCGTGACCTCCTCGCAGGCGCTGAGATCGAGGCCCGCGTCGCCGTCGTGGGCTCTCGCCGGGAGCACCGCATCGTCGCGGAGCTTCATGACGCGCAGCTCGCTCACGTGGTCGCCGCGGACTCCAGACCGTCACCGGCGACGAGATAGCGGGCGAAGCGCCGCGTGTCGCGGTGCGAGAGCTTGGCGCGGATCAGGACGCCTTCGTCGGTGTCGGTGCGCTCGTCGATCGGGGCCCCGAGCGCGTAGAGCGCGGAAAGCGCATGGCCCTCGTCGTAGGGAACGAGCAGCCGCACATCCTCGAACCGGTCCGCGAACAGCTCGGCCACGCGCTCGCGAAGGCCGTCGAGCCCTTCACCGGTCGAGGCAGACACCAGCTGTGCCTCGGGGAAGCGGTTCGTGAGCCGTCGCCGTCCGAGCGGATCGAGGCGGTCGATCTTGTTGAAGACGAGCACGATCGGCAGCTCGTCGCCGCCGATCTCGGTCAGGACGTTGTTGACCGCCGCGATCTGCTCGCGGAGCCGGTCCTCGGGCAGCGACGCATCGGCGACGTGGAGGATCAGGTCGGCGACGAGCGTCTCCTCCAGCGTCGAGGCGAAACCCTGCACGAGCTGGGTCGGCAGGCGGCGGATGAACCCGACCGTGTCCGTCACGAGGTAGCGCTTGCCGTCGTGCTCGAAGCTGCGGGTCGTCGGGTCGAGCGTCTCGAAGAGCCGGTTCTCGACAGAGACCTCGGCTCCGGTGAGCGCATTCAGGAGCGTCGACTTGCCGACGTTCGTGTACCCGGCGAGCGCGACCGTCGGCACCTCGGCGCGCTTGCGCTCCTTGCGGCGCACGCCGCGCTGGGCCTGGAGCCCCTTCAGCCGTGCCCGCAGCTGGGTGATCCGGCGACGAGCCATCCGGCGGTCGCTCTCGAGCTGCGACTCGCCCGGGCCGCGCGTTCCGACGCCGCCGCCGAGGCGCTCGAGGTGCTTCCACATGCCGCGCATGCGCGGCAGGTTGTACTCGAGCTGCGCGAGCTCGACCTGGAGCTTGCCCTCGGCGCTGACGGCGTGCTGGGCGAAGATGTCGAGGATCAGCTGGGTGCGGTCGACGACGCGCGTCGAGAGGGCATCCTCGAGCGCCCGCTGCTGGGTCGGGTCGAGCTCGTCGTCGACGATGAGGACGTCGGCCTTGCTGTCCTCGTAGAGCTTCTTCAGCTCCTCGAGCTTCCCCTTGCCGACGTAGGTCTTCTGGTCGGCCCGCGCGCGCAGCTGGATGAGCTCCTCGACCGGCTCCACGAGGGCCGTCCGGGTGAGCTCGCGGAGCTCGCCCAGCTCATCCTCCGTGTCGGCCCCTTTCGGGAGCACGGCCAGCAGGAGCCCCTTCTCGGGCTCGAGCCCTGCCGGGGTGTCGGTGCGGCGGGTGATGCCCAGAGTATGCCGGTACGCTCGCCTCGTGGAACCTCTGGCGCAGCGTCTGGCCGAGCGGACGCTCGAGCTGGTCGACATCCCATCGGAGAGCCTGCACGAGGCCGAGGTGCGCGCGCACCTCCGCAGCCTGGTTCCCACGGCCTTTGCGCCCGAGTACGAGGCCGAGGACGCGTTCGTCTTCGCCCGCCCGCGGCGCCCCGGCGTGCCGCTCGTGCTGCTCGTCGGCCACTACGACACCGTCCCTGCCCAGGACAACGTGCCGGGCCGGATCGCGGACGGCGCCGTGCACGGCTGCGGCGCGACCGACATGAAGGGTGGCGTTGCGGTCGCCGTCGAGCTCGTCCGCGAGCTCGCGCTCTCCGACCCCGGTCCGGTCGACGTGGCGCTGCTCCTGTTCGGGAAGGAGGAGCTGCCCGCCCAGTTCAGCCCGCTGCCCGACCTCTTCGAGCGCTCGCAGCTCGCCGGCGCGGCCGACCTCGCGATCCTGCTCGAGCCCACCGACCTCACGATCCAGGCGGGGTGCCTCGGCAACATGAACGCCACGCGTCACGTTCACGGGCGTCAGCGGCCACTCGGCGCGACCCTGGACGGGCGAGAACGCGATCGAGAAGGCGATCGAGGGCCTGGCGCCGATCGCCGCCCTGGAGCGCAGGGAGGCGATCGTCGGCGGCCTCCCGTTCTACGAGGTCGTCTCGATCACGCAGCTCGAGGCGGGGATCGCCTCGAATGTGATCCCGGACAAGGCCACCGCGACGCTCAACTTCCGCTATCCGCCGGACCGCACGCCGGAGAAGGCTGCCGCCTACCTGCGCTCTCTCGCTCCGGACGGCGCCGAGCTCGAGATCACCGGCGACTCGCCGCCCGCCGCGGTCGTCACCGACACCCCGCTCGTGCGGGCGCTGCGCGATGCCGGCGATCTCCGCTTCGAGCCGAAGCAGGCGTGGACGAACGTCGCCGACTTCACGACGCGCGGGATCGACGCGATCAACTTCGGCCCCGGCGCCACGCGCTATGCCCACCGCCGCGACGAGCTCGTCGAGATCGATGCGCTCGTCGGCGCCTACGAGACACTGCACCGCTTCCTCACGACCTGAGCGATGCCGATCTCCCCCATCCTCACCGGCCAGGCGACTTATCCGTTCGTGCGGCTGAACCAGGCCGCGGCCGCGCGCCGGGCCGAAGGGCTCGAGGTGATCGACTTCGGCATGGGCGACCCGCGCGAGCCGACCGACCCGCGGATCATCGAGGCGCTCCGCGACGGAGTCCGCGAGCGGATGGGCTACCCGGCCGCCGTCGGCCTACCCGCGCTGCGTGAAGCGGTCGCCGGCTGGGTCGGCCGCCGGTTCGGAGCCGTGCTCGATCCCGACCGCCACGTGATCCCGACGCTTGGCTCCAAGGAGGCGATCTTCTCGTTCGCCCAGGTCGTGCTCGATATCGCGGGCGGCCGTGACACGGTCGTTCTGTGCGAGCCGGGATACCCCGTCGGTGTGCGCGGTGCGCAGTTCGCGGGCGCCCGCGTCGAGGAGCTGCCGCTTCTCGAGGCAAACGGCTTCCTCCCGGATCTCGACGCGGTTCCCGACCGAGACATGGCGTCGGACGGCGCTCGTCTGGGTCAACTACCCGAACAACCCGACCGGCGCCACCGCGCCACTCGCGTTCTACGAGCGGCTCGCTGCTCTTGCCCGTGAGCACGATTTCGTACTCGCCTCCGACGAGGCGTACACCGAGCTGTGGTTCGACGAGCCGCCCGTCTCGGCGATCCAACTGCCGGACTGGACGAACCTCGCCGTCTTCAACACGCTCTCCAAGCGATCCTCGATGACCGGCTATCGCTCGGGCTTCGTGGCCGGAGATCCGGAGATCGTGGCGGCGCTGAAGCAGTTCCGTCCCAACGTCGGGACCGCGCCGCAGGAGTTCGTCCAGCGGGCGTCGGTCGTCGCCTGGGGCGACGAGGAGCACGTCGAGCGGGCGCGAGCTGCCTACGCGACGAAGCGCGAGCTGTTCCTCGACCTGTTCGCGCGCAAGGGGCTGCGCAACGCGGGCGGCCCCGCCACGATGTACCTCTGGATCGCGACGCCGGGCGGCGAGCGCTCCGAGAGCTTCGCGACGCGCCTGCTCGGGCACGGCGTCGTCGTTGCGCCCGGGTCGTTCCTCGGCGCCTCCGGCGAGGGCTACGTCCGCTTCGCGCTCGTGCCCACGATCGAGGAGTGCCGCCGGGCTGTGGAGATCCTGGAGCAGGCGCTCTGACACCTCTGCCCGCCCCGGGCACGTCGTTTACGCGAGAATCGGCGGTCATGGCGCTAGCGCAGCAGATCGACGAGATGTGGGAGTCCGGCGAGCTCGACCCTGCCACCGTCGAGCAGGTGATCGCGCAGCTCGACGCGGGCGAGATCCGCGTTGCCGAGCCGGCCGACGGCGACTGGGTCGTGAACGAGTGGGTGAAGAAGGCGATCCTGCTCTACTTCCGGATCCGCAAGGTCGAGCCGATGGACATCGGTGGGCTCCATTTCCTGGACAAGATCCCGGTCAAGTCGGACTACGCCGACCGCGGCGTGCGCGTCGTGCCGCCTGGCGTGGCTCGCTACGGGGCCTTCCTCTCGGAGGGCTGCGTGCTGATGCCCGGCTACGTCAACATCGGCGCCTGGGTCGGTCCGCGGACGATGGTCGACACGTGGGCCACTGTCGGCTCCTGCGCACAGGTTGGCGCTGACGTTCACCTCGCGGGCGGCGTCGGGATCGGCGGCGTGCTCGAGCCGCCGCAGGCGGCGCCGGTGATCATCGAGGACGGCGCCTTCATCGGCTCGCGGGCGGTGATCGTCGAGGGCGTCCGGATCGGCGCGGGAGCGGTGATCGCCCCGAACGTGGTGCTGTCCGCATCGGTTCCGATCATCGACGTCACCGGGTCCGAGCCGGTCGAGTACCGCGGTGAGGTGCCCGCCCGCAAGGTCGTGCTCCCCGGTGTCCGCCAGAAGGAGTTCGCGGCAGGGTCCTACGGCTTGCCCTGTGCATTGATCGTCGGGGAGCGCAGTGCCTCGACCGATCTGAAGACCTCCCTCAACGATGTCTTGCGCGAGTTCGAAATCGCGGTCTGAGGAGGGCGGGACAGGTCCCGCCCCTACGAACCGCGCCTGAACCGTAGGGGCGGGACCTGTCCCGCCCTCGTCAAAGGTGAGTCTCCCCCCAGGCAACCCGCTCCGCAGGCCCGGTCAGCCACGCGTTTCCTTCCTCGAGCCGCACGTGAAGATCGCCACCCGGGAGGTGCACGGTGACGGGGCTGTCGCACCAGCCCCGCTCGACGGCAACCGCCGCGGCGGCGACCGATGAGGAGCCGGAGGCGCTCGTCTCCCCCGCCCCGCGCTCCCACACGAGCACGAAGAGATCGTGCCGGCCGTCGACCCGGACGAGCTGTACGTTCGTGCGCTCCGGGAATCGCGCGTGCGTCTCGATCAGCGGGCCGAGGCGCAGGAGATCCTCTCGCGTCGGATCGTCGAGGCGAATCACGGCATGCGGATTGCCGACCGACGCCGTTGTCAGCTCGATCCCCTCGACCGACTCGGCGGCGCCGACGGTGACCTCGCCCACGTCCATGTCCGTCTCGAGCGCGTTGAGCATCACGGCCGATACGCGGCGGCCCGCGGTCTCGATCGTCACCTCCGTCGCGCCGCTCTCGGCTGCCAGCCAACGCGCGGCGATGCGGGTGCCGTTGCCCGACATCTCCGCGATCGAGCCGTCGGGGTTCCAGATCGTCACGACCGCAAAGGCCCCGTCACGATGCGTCACCTCGAGCACGCCGTCCGAGCCGATGCCGGTCTCGACGGAGCAGAGCCGCTGAACGCGCGCCGGCTTCAGCGGGCCGGCGTCGGGATGCTCGACGACGAGATAGCTATTGCCGAGCGCGTGCCACTTGGAGAAATGCACCCGCGCAGCCTACGCCCCACTCATGACGCGCGCCGTTGAATAGCACGGTCCGGGGCAGTACGGTCTCGCGTGATGGCGACTACGGCGGAATCATCCGCGGCCGGGGTCCGTTGGGACCTCTCGCCTCTCGTCGCCGACGCCGCAGCCGCGCGCGCCACGCTCGCCGACGGCGTCGCGCGCTCGCAGAACGAAGCACGTCAACGGCGGCTGCCGCTCGCTGCGGTCGGACGGCCTCGAATGCGAGTGCTACATCGGGCAGGCCTCGGTCGATCAGCAGATCATCGGCCAGGGATTCCTCGGCGAATTCGCGCCCTTCCCGGCTCAGGGTTAGTCACCGGGAAACGCTCCGGCCACGCGACTCGGCGTCGGCCGGAGCCCGCTACCGGGTGACGCGCCGCCGCGAGGACCGCGTCGGCAGCGAGCTCCACGGGCAGCGTTCCGTCCACCGGCACGAGTCCCGGGATCCGTCGCATCCACTTTCGCTGGTAGGCGGCATAACGGCGGGTGCGGATCACGATGCGCTCCCGCGCCTCGGGCTCGGGCAGGGTTGCGATCTCGTGGAGGCCGAGCGCCTTCGCAGCCGTCTGCGACACGCCTGCGGCGAGCGCGGCGCGGACCTCCTCGACGACTCCCGCGTCGAACATGGCGTCGGTGCGCGCCACGATCCGCCGCTCGAGCTCGTCCGACGGCACGTCGAGCCCCACGATCACCGTCGGGTGCCGTGTGGCGCTTGCCCAGAGGCGGTCGTCGTCGGGCACGAGGGACGAGCCCGCCTCCGCGAGCTCGAGCGCGCGCACGAGCCGGCGTTGGTCGTTCTCGTGCACGGCTGCGGCGGCACGAGGATCGAGCTCCGCGAGGCGCTCGTGGGCTGCCTGCGGATCGCTCTCGACCTCCGCGAGGATCCGCTCGCGCACGCCGGGGCCCGGCGGCGGCGGCACCGCCAGGTCGGCGAGCGCAGCGCGCAGGTAGAGGCCGGTGCCGCCGCTCACGACCGCGGTCCCCGTCCGGCTGACGAGATCGTCGATGATGTCGTGCGCGAGCGACGCGTAGGCGCCGACGGACATCTCCTCATTCAGCTCCCGGATGCCGACGAGTGCCGTCGCCCGGCTCGGCTGGTTGGTAAGGATCGGAAGGCCGCGGTACACCTGGAGGGCGTCACAGGAGACGACCGACGTGTGCAGCCGGTCGGCCACCGCCTCGGCCACCGCGCTCTTGCCCGACGCGGTCGGGCCGAAGACGGCGATCACGGAAGCCATCGCGGCGGCGGTCAGGCAGGTACGGCGGAGGCAACGTGGCCGCGGAGCGTCGTCGAGGTCGATCCCTGGATCGCGACGTCGACGAGATCACCGGCGCTCGCGCTGCCGGTGAACACCACGGTCGTGTTGCGTCGCGTTCGGCCGCGGAGCAGCGCCTCATCCGTTCTGCTCGGGCCTTCGACGAGCACCTGCTCGACCCGGCCGATGCGCTCGGCGTTCCTCTCCGCGGCGATGCGTTGCACGACCTCGACGAGCCGCTCGAGCCGCTCGTGCTTGACCGGCTCGGGCACCTGGTCGGGCATCGTGGCGGCGTCCGTGCCGCGCCGCGGCGAGTAGATGAACGTGAAGGCGCTGTCGTAGCGCACCTCCTCGACCACTGCGAGCGTCTCCTCGAAATCAGCCTCGGTCTCGCCCGGGAACCCGACGATGATGTCCGTTCCGAGCGCGAGGTCGGGAATGGCCGCCCGCAGCCGTTCCGCGAGCGAGAGATACCGCTCGCGCGAGTACGTGCGCCGCATCGCCTTGAGGATCCTCGTCGAGCCCGACTGCAGCGGCAGGTGGATGTGCTCGCAGACGGCGTCGCACTCGGCCATCGCCTCGATCACCGGTTCGCGGAAGTCCTTCGGGTGCGGGCTCGTGAAGCGGATCCGCTCGATCCCGTCGACCGCGTCGCAGGCGCGCAGCAGCTCGCCGAACTCTGTCCGGAGGTGTGGCGCCAGGTCGCGTCCCCACGAGTTGACGTTCTGGCCGAGCAGCGTGATCTCGCGGACGCCGTCGGCGGCGAGACGCGTCACCTCGGCCACGATGTCACCGGGTCGGCGGCTCTGCTCTCGCCCTCGCACGGCCGGCACGATGCAGTAGGAGCACGTCGAGTTGCATCCCATCGACACCTGCACCCACGCGTGTGCGGCGCGCTCGCGATGCTGCGGCAGATGGCCGGCGAAGTGCTCGTGCGTGCCGAAACGGCCCGGCTCGACGCCGTCGCCCCCGACGCCGACCCACTCGCCGAGATGCGGGATCGAGCCCGGTCCGAATGCGACGTCGACCTGTGGGTAGAGGTCGAAGATCTTCTCCTGCTGCGCCTCCGCGAAGCAGCCGCCGACGGCGATCACGAGGTCGGGGTTCTCGCGCTTCCGGGCCCCGGCGTCGCCGAGATAGGCGGACAGCTTCGTGTCCGGCTTCTCGCGGATTGTGCAGGTGTTGAAGACGACGATGTCGGCGTCCTCCTTCGTGGTCGCTTCGCCGAGTCCGAGCGACTCGAGCATCCCCTTGATCCGCTCGGAGTCATGGCTGTTCATCTGACAGCCGAACGTGGTCAGGTGGTAGCGGCGCATCGGCGTAGTGTAGGCACCGCCGCTGTGGTGGGCTCAGGCGCCGGAAGACGGGTCGGGGTTCCTCGATCGGCAGCACGACCCAGACCTCGTACTCGTACTCCGCGCCCGCGTGCTCTCCTCGCTCGAGTTTGTAGTCGGCGACGGTCCAGCCGGTCGGGAATTCTTCACCGCGTGCTGGTCGCCGTGGCGGGCGGTCGACGAGTTGAGGCGGCTCAGGTGGCGGCAGGTGGATCAGTACGCGCGACGGCATGCGCACCAGGGGTTCTACACCCTGCGTCGGATGCCCCGACTGCGCGTGTGCCGGCACTTCACCGGCGAGCCTGCTGGTCCTTGGTCAACGCGTCGCGCAATCCAACGAGGCCACTCGGCGGCGAACGCATGACCTGCAGGATGGCGTCCCGCATGCCGGGTGTCAGTTGGGTGGCCGTGGCGCGCTGGCCCAGCCCTCCCGAGATCACCTCTGCCGCGGCGAGGGCGTCGCTGCTCCCACTCCCGACGAGCGACGCCACAAGAACGCGGGCGTGTTGGTCGGAGACGGTGCAGCCGTACAGGCGAACCACGACGCTCCTCTGCTCGGTGCCTACAGCATACGACCGAACGCAAGGGTCCTCACCGATCGCCTGATCGCGCCGTCCTACGCGCGAGTGAACATCTGGCCCGCGGCTGGGAGCGGAACCAGGGCCGTGCTGAAGCTCGCGGTGCGACCGGGCTCCATCTGAGCGGCCGCGCCGACGCTGGGTGCGTTGCGCTGAAATGGCCTACCTCGGACGAATGTCCGCGTTACCGGGAAGTCGTGCTCGACGCAACGCGAGCCGATCGTGAGCATGGCGCAACCATCAATTGTGCACCTTCCGATGATCATCGCATCTCCCTCCCGGCAGTTGGATAGTCGGATATGCCCTCTTTTGCCAGCCATCGAAACATCGCAGCGGCCGTTGATTCGAGAGGACTGAGCCGGGACATCCCGTTGTAGAGTCGAAGCGATGCGGATCTGCTCGTTCCTGCCGAGTGCGACCGAGATGATCGTAGAGCTCGGCATGATCGACTCGCTCGTCGGCGTCTCGGAGGAATGTCGTTGGCCGCCTGAGGTGATCGGCCGACCGGTTGTGACAGCGGCGCGGTTCGATCCCTCGAGCCTGTCGAGCCTCGAGATCGACGAGGTCGTTCGGGCGTCGCTGCGAGACGGGGAGTCGCTGTACACGGTCGATGCCGACCTGATCGCCGAGCTGGCGCCCGATCTGATCCTGACCCAGGATCTGTGTGCCGTTTGCGCCGTTTCGAGCGGTGACATCGCCTCGGCATGCTCGATCGGCGCCGAGGTGCTGTCACTCGATCCCCGGACATATGGAGAGGTGGCCGACTCGGTCCGCACGCTCGCGACGCGCCTCGGCGTTCCGTCGCGTGGTGATCGCATCGCGGACGGGATGCTGCGCGTGCTGGAGCAGATCGCGGAGGCGGTTGCCGGCCTCGCGCCGAGACGCGTCTTCTTCGCCGAATGGCTCGATCCGCCGTTCTGTGCGGGCCACTGGCTGCCGGAGATGATCGGCGTTGCGGGAGGGACCGATGTCCTCGGCCGCAGCGGGCGAGCCGTCGCGCTCGGTGACCTGGGAGGAGGTGTTCGCGCTCGACCCCGAGTTGATCATCCTGGGACCGTGCGGCTTCGGGGCGGACGAGGCGGCGTCGCGCGCCGCGAGCCTGCGGTTCCCGTGCCCGGCAGTTGCGGTCGACGGCGATGCGTACTACTCCAGGCCTGCTCCGCGCCTCGCGGACGGCGTGCGGCAGCTCGCACATCTCATGCATCCGGAGGCGGTTGCCGATCCAGGGATGGCGGCAATCTGGCTCGCGAGCAGGCGTGCGGCCTAGAATGCGACGATCGCGTAGCGGCTTTCGACCGCGGCTTCCACGCTGTGCTCAGGGTTTCGCGAGGTAGCTGCGTCCCGCGCGAACGGTGACTTGTTTCTTGTGTGGGAGGTCGGAGACCTGGATCACGCCCCGGACGACTTGGACGCGGGTGGCGTCGCAGCGGTCGGCGGTGAGCCAGTTGGTGCCGCGGACGGTCGCGGCTGCGTAGCGGCCGCGGGTGCGGAACTTCCCCTTGCCGTTGCCCCAGAGCTGCCTCACCGTCGTCGTCGCCGCCTCGGTCGCAGCGACGCCGCTCGTCTTTCGCTTCTTCGGGCAGGCGCTGAAGTCGCCCGCTACGAGCCGCAACTCGACGATCGGCTTCTTCTTGTCGATGCCACGGAGGAGCTTGAAGACAGCGGGCAGGCGGGCAGCGCCGTGGACGGTCAGGGTGCCCGTGTCGGCCTTGAGGACGAGCGTCCCCTGGGTCACGTCCACCGTCGAGTTATACGCGATCCGGCCTCCCGTGAAGGGCTTGCCGTTCACGAGCACCGTCCCCGTCGGCGTGCCCGTCGGCGGCGGCGCCGCACCGCCCGGTGGCGGCGGCGTAGTGCCCGCAAGGGGGTAGCGTCGCAGCGAAGTCCGCAAGATCGTCTCCGCCGGCGTTCGTGAAGCTTCCTCCCGCGACGAGTTGCTTGGCGAACGTGGTGAGTGCCAGGACGTTGCCGTTCAGCGGGCCTTCCCCGGCGCCGTTCGAGCCGACGGGCTGCCACACCTTGCCGTCGAACTCGGCGACCATGTCGGCGAGCCTGTTCCCGTTCGCGTTCTGGAACGAGCCCGCGGCGAACACGCGCGATCCGGACGTCGTCAGCGCATTGATGAAGGCCGAGGTCGGGAACCACCCGTCCCCTCCGGCGGTATTCGAGCCCATCGCACTCCAGGCCGAGCCGTTCCACTTCGCGACGTGATCGGCCTGCGGGATGCCTGCGATGTTGACGGCGTCCGTGCCGACGTAGACGTTCGTGCCGCTCGACGTGAGGCTGCGCACGAAGCCGTCGACCGCAGATCCCCCCGCCCCGGTCCCCATCGCATGCCACGCACCGCCGTAGAAGGAGGCGACATTGTCGGCACCCGGAACACCGTCGATCTTGCCGAACCTTCCACCGGCGTAGAGGGCTCCTTTGCTGTCGGCCGTCAGCGCGTAGATGGTCCCGATGGTCCCGTCCTTGGCGACCATCGACCTCGCTGCCCCGGTGCCCAGGTCGCACGCGACCAGATAGTCGGCCGCCGCGATGCCCGCCGCGTTCTGAAATGTCCCGCCAACGTAGATGGTCGAGCCGATGATCTGGAGGGAGGTGACGCCACCGCCGATCGGTGCGCCGGGAGCATTGCAGACGCTTCCCCACGTCCTGCCGTCCCACACCGCGAGGTAGTCGGCGTTCGGGTTGCCGCCCGCATTGGTGAACTGGCCCCCGATATAGACCTTGCCGCTGCGATACGCGATTGCCGTGACGGCGCCGCTCAAGGGCGCAGAACCGACCTTCTTCCAGGCTCCCCCGCTCCACTGCGCGAGGTGGTCGGCACCGGGGTCGCCACCGGCATCGGTGAAGGGGCCTCCCGCGTACAGCACCCCCGACGCGCCCGGGGCCAGGACAGAGACGGTGCCGTTGAAGGCGGACGCGGTGGGCGTCGGCCCGTTGCCGATGTTGTCCCATCCGCCCGGCCCGGAAGTCGCCGCTGCTCCGGCGGTGAGTGCGACGACGACTCCGATCGCAAGCGCGAAGACGGCTACTCGCAGAGAGCGACGCACGCGGCCTTCCGTTCCGGCCGGTGAGCTTTCACGAATTCAGCATACTCGGCGTCGCGGAGGAGCGCCTCGTTCCGGAGCCCAGTCACGGTCGGAGCAGTCGCGTACAGGATGTTGACCGGTGAAAGGTGAGATGGCTTCGAGACGGCCTAGTTGGTCCCCTCCCGCGCTAGCCAGACCAGCTCCTCGAGGAGCGCGGCGCGGAGCTCCCAGATTCCTTGCGGCAACTCCTCCTTGCCGACCTCGCCGAACCAGGTCTCGATGACCCGGACGAGCATCGCCTTGTCAGCCCGGTCTAGCCTGACGGGCGAAGATGCGCCGGCACCGTGGAACGCGCGGATTGCCTCCCTGGCGTCGTCAACGCGGCTCATCTCCTCCAGTAGCTCATCGCGGCTGCTCCGCGGCAACTCGAAGGGGCCATGCCACAGCGAGATCGTGACGCGGTCGAGGCGGGCGGGCGTCGGCAACCAGACAAGCCTACGGGCCGTGGACGGTTCCATACGGGCCTGCACCGCATAAGCACACCGGAACAGAGAAAAAGCCCTGCATATCGGAGCTTTTCCATCGGGGCGCCGAGATTCGAACTCGGGACCTCTAGTCCCCAGCGTACTCAGACGGCAACGACGCTCGACAACGAACGACGACCAACGCCAGCAACCATGTGGGTTTGAGCGGCATCAGCAACGCGCGAACGGCTTGTCTACGGTCGGTCGATTCTGAGACGTTTGGCCGCGAATGGGCCACGGCTGCAGTGACCTGGTTACACGTTGGGGGAGTCGATTGCTCTCAACGGCGTCCTGACAGCGTCGATACGTCTGCTTGTCTCGAGGCGGAGGTCGTGGATCCGCTGGTGCAGCTGGAGCCGCTTCGCTGAGAGTTCCCGCTCCTCTCGCAACAGCGCAGCGACTCTGAAGTCGTCTTCAGGGGCGCCCTCGCCGATCGTCGGGCTTGTGTCGATCAAGGCCTGAAGTCGGCTGCGGCGGTCGGAGAGGCTCCGTTCTCGCAGTTCCGCTTCTCCGAGCTGCCTGGACAACGCCCCGTCGGACAGCCCAGCGAGTTCGTTGTGTTCGCTCGGGATCGACATGACCGGAGATATCGGTGGCTGTCGGCATCGTACGAACCCTCCGAAGGGGTATTTGGCGGCGCTGATCCCTTCGCGTGGCCAACAAGCGACAGGTGGCGGGGCGTTCGTCGCCAGTCACCGCACCCCTCAGGGGAGGACGAGTACGGAGCCGCAGGAGACTGAGCGCCCCGCCACGTCTATTGTTCGAGGCGGCCCGGGAAATTCCCTGCATTCCCTGTATTGCTGGCCGACCCTGACGGCGAGTCTACTCGCGGTGTCGCGGGGTGATCGAGTGACCGCTGACGGACAGGCTCCTCACGACGCGCCAGGTCGCTGAGCCGATCGGTGTCTCGACGCGGACGGTGTTGCGGTGGCGGCGCCGTGGCCAGACCCGGGGCTACCGGCTTGGGTCGAACGTGTTGCGCCGTCGCCTCGGTCGGGCTCACCATCGCATCCTCGCCGAGACGCGAGGCGGACTCCTCGAGCCACGGGCGGATGGCTTGCCGGCTGGCGCGCGTTTGGTCAGACTCGGCGCGTCGTCGTAATGGAGGTCCACCTGTGTGGCGGAGTGCGTGGCACGTTTTACGGATCCACACGATTCGGCCCGACCCCTACGGCGGCCCCCCGCGGTAACCCCGGCATCTACACCGCCCGCCTCGACGCCCCCACCAGTCACCAGATCGTCGCAGCCGCACCCGGACGGGCCGAGTTCCGAACCCCGGTGTGGCGGCCACACCCTGTCCACTCCACCCAACCCTGACACGCCCATCGCGATCCAAGCTGACGCGGCGAGCACGCACTCCACCCCCCCGGCGGCGATACGAAGACGGCGGGACTCCTGAACAACCGCGCCAGACCAACGGGGTGAGACGTTGCCGTGGTCCATGTTCACGCCTGCCCGTTCGCGTCCGATCCCGCCGGAATATCGCGTTCAGAGGGCAGCTACCCTGCGTCGCAGATCGTTCCGGCCGACGGTGTGGGGGCGTCTGTGGAGGGGTAGGCCAGATCGACGAGAGGTGTGACCCGTGACGCGCGTTGGTACTGCTGTTGTCCTGAGTGCGGTCGTCGCAGCGGCTGTAGCCATGAGTGGAGCGCTCGCGTCTTCGTCCGACTCTCGGTTGCCGTTGAAGGTTGTCGCGAGCGTACAGCTTCCTGGTCCGAGCAACCGCTTCGACTATCAAACCGTCGATCCGACAACCGGCAGGCTCTATATCGCCCACATGGACGCCGGCCAGTTGCTCGTCTTCGACCTGCACACGCGCAAGGTGGTGCAGACGATCACCGTTCCGGGCGTGCACGGCGTGATCGCCGTGCCACAGATCCATCGGGTCTACGCCTCCGCTACAGACGCTCGGCAGATGTTCACCATCGACAGTCGCACCGGCAGCGTGCTCAACAGGGCACCGGCTGGCAGCTACCCCGACGGCCTCGTCTATGACCCTGTGGAGCGGCACGTTTTCGTCTCCGATGAGAGCGGCGGCGTCGAAACCGTGTTCGATGCGAAGGGTCGCCGGATCGCGACGGTGCAGCTGGGTGGTGGCGCTGGGAACGTCCAGTACGACTCTGCCAGCCGCAGGATTCTCGTCGATGTGCAGTCGCGGGGCGAGGTGGCGGTGATCGACCCTCGCTCCAACCGCGTCGTGCGTCACGTCAGCACGCCGGGATGCCTTAGCCCGCACGGTCTCTTGATCGACTCGCCGCGTCGCCTTGCCTTCGTCGCCTGCCAGGGGAACGCCCGCCTCCTCTCGCTCGACCTGAGGACGATGAAGTTCACCGGGAGCTTCGGCGTCGGCGTCGATCCCGACGTGCTCGCGTTTGACAGCGGCTCGAAGAGCCTCTACGTCTCGTCGGAATCAGGTGTCGTGACCGTCGCCGTCGAGCAGGGCAGGAAGCTCGTCAAGCTCGGACAAGCGTTGCTCGCTTCGCACGCGCATACCGTCGCAGTCGATCCCACCACCCACCTTGTCTACTTCCCGCTCCAAGGCGGACAAGGCGGCCGCCCCGAGTTGCGGATCATGGCCCCCACCGCGAAGTTCGCAGCGTCTCCGCCGGGCGAGAAACCCGAACAGACCGGCGGGCCTGTCCCGGCCCCCGCGAAACCCGGCGCCTGGCGGCAGATTGGAGCGTCCGTGACTGCCGATCCCGGTGAGGCGCTCCACTTCTACCGCATCGTCCAAAGCCCCGAGACGCTCGGCGTGGTCGTCACGGCGCCGTCCCCGAACGCCATTCGCGTCGATTGGTCAAGCTACTGCGAGTTCGCCAGCGACGACGACAAGACGCTCGAAGACGGCGGCACCAGCAGCGGCGTTCACTCCGCGACCGCATACCCGCCCAGCTTTCCAGGCGCGACGCTTTGCTATGTCACCGTCAGTGCAGAGGCTGGGCGAACGACGAAGCTCACCGCTGCCGTCTTCGCCACCTAGCTCCGGGCAAGCGACCCCGACCGACCTCTTCGTTCGATCCCATCTCCGGCAGAACGCGGACGGTGCAAGCCCAAGCTAGACCCGGTCCGATGGTGCGGCCACGACAGGAACCCTCAACCCGATTCGTCGCCAATCTGAAAACACGAAAACCCTGTTCCCAGGGCTTTCAGTGATCGGGGCGCCGAGATTCGAACTCGGGACCTCTAGTCCCCCAGACTAGCGCGCTAACCAGGCTGCGCCACGCCCCGCGACGGCGTCATCCTAGCGGGCGTCCAGCTCCACGGCCGGGCGCCCTGGCTGCGGCGCCAGAGGCTGCCGCCGAATCGCGCGCACGGACGGCAGCGCTGCCGTCGTGCCCATGAGGATCACGAAGCAGGCGGCGGAGACGAGCAGCACTCGTTCCTCGCCGAACACGTCCGCGAGCGGGCCGGCGGCGGCCATTGCGAGTGGTATGAGAACGAACGATCCGAGCGTGTCGTAGGAGCTGACGCGCGACTGGACGCCCTGGGGGATGTTCTGCTGGAAGACGGTGAACCAGAGCGTGATCCCGATCGCGAGGCCGATCTGGCCGACGAGCGTGACCGCCGCGAGAAGCCAGACGGGAGCGTGAATCGCGAGCAGGACCAGCTGGAGAGCCATCGGGATCGCTGCCACGGTCGATGCGAACAGGGGCCGCGCCGGCCGGAAGCGGAACGCGATCAGGCCGCCGATCACCGCGCCGACCCCGCCGACCGCCAGCACGATCGCCCACGCCGCGGCACCACCGAGGTCGTCCTTCGCGATCGTCGGGCCGAGCACCGCCCAACCGCCGACGAAGACGGCGTTCGCGAGCCCGATCAGGATCACCGACGCCCAGAGCCAGGTCCGCAGCCAGAACTCGGCCCACCCTTCGCGCAGGTCGTCGAGGAACGTCGTGGCGGTCTCGCGGACGAGCGTGCCCGACCCGAATCAGGGCCAGCAGCACAGCGCAGACGAAGAAGCTGACCGCATCGACGGCGAGGGCGATTCCCGGCGTGGCGGCGACGATGATGACGCCCGCGATCGAGGGGCCGATCACGCGCAGTGCGTTTCGTGCCATCCCGAGCAGCGCATTCGCCTCTTGCAGCCGGGCGGGGCTCACGGTCTGCGGGATCAGGCCCGTCTCCGCGGGCGTGACCAGGCCGCCGCCGATCCCGTAGAGGGCTTGCAAGGCAACGATCGGCCAGATCGAGACGCCTCCCGCAAGCACGTAGACCGCGGTTGCGCCCTGAACGCACCCTTGGAGGAGCGACGCACCTACGAGGACGATGCTGCGTGGCAGGCGGTCGGACAGCACACCGCCGGCAACCACGACCAGCGACTCGACGACGAGGCGTGCCGCGAGGACGATCCCAAGCTTCGTCGCGTTGCCGCCGGGCAGGTCGAGCACCGCAAAGACGAGCGCCAGCCCACCGAGCTGGTCGCCGAACGTCGTGATCGTCGTCGCGCCGAAGAGGAACCTGAAGTCGCGCTCCGCGAGCGGGCCTCTTCGCCACCGTGGCATCGAACGACCTTACTGGGTGCATACCCTCGGGGTGCTCGCACCTCGGCACCGGATCATGCGTGCGTCGTTTCCGCCGCTGGCCCGCGGGCGACCACGGTCGGCTGGAGATCCGAATGCTCCGTTAGAAGGGGAGATGAGCGTCCCCACGAGCAAACAGCACGGCCCCATGACGGACGAGCGCCGTCAGGCCCTGCTCGCTGCTGCGGCGCGCCACGCCCGGCGGTTCGACGATGCGAGACGCGGCCGCGGGCACCGAACCTTGCCCAGAGTCGTCGCGTTGCGGCCGCGTCCAGATGTGCAGCCCGCCGAGGACGTCCAGGCGCCGTCGACGGTATCTCCGCGCCAGCTCGAGGTTCTGCGGCTGATTGCCGACGGGCACAGGAATCTCGCGATTGCCCGGATGCTCTGGATCTCTCCGAGGACACGGTGAAAACACATGTCAAGAATCCCATCCACCTGCTGGACGCTCGAAACCGAACCCATGTGGTGGCGATCGGCTTCCGGACGGGCCTGCTGTCGCCGGATGAGGTGTCGGCTGTGGCCGACGCCCCAGAGGTCGCCGCGCAGAAGACGCGCGCAGGCTAGGAGTTAGCCGAGCTTCTTGTACAGGCGATCGACAAGGTCGGGCATCTGCTCGAGCTTGTCGGTGATGACGCGGATGCGGTACTCCCGGAAGTGCTCCGGCTTGACGCCGAACGCGCCGGCGAGCCGCTCCAGCACCTCGTTCGACGGGACGGGGCGATTGCCGTGGACGATGTGGTTCAGGTAGCCGGCCGAGAGGTCGGTCTTGTCCGCGAGGGCCCGGTAGGTGAGGCCCGTCTCGGTCATCAGCCGCTCCATCGTGGGGCCGAGTCCGTCGTCTGAGTACGCGCGCCGTTTTGCCACTAGAGCTCCTCTATCCATGAAAGCACGGTTTCACGCGGGATGCGATCGTCGGCGCCGGTTGCCCGGATCCGCACGTCGACCGCCCCGTCGTCCAACGTCTTCTTGCCGACCGTGACCCGGATCGGCACGCCGAGCAGATCCGCGTCGGCGAACTTCTCGCCCGGGCGCTGCGCCCGGTCGTCGAGCAGCACGTCGAGGCCCCCCTGCGACAGCAGCTCCGCCACCTCGATGGCGGGCTCGAGCACCTCTTCCGCCGCTCCGTGGAGCGCCAGCACGTGCACGTCGTACGGAGCGATCGAGCGCGGCCAGATGATGCCGTTCTCGTCGTTGCCCTGCTCGACGGCCGCCGCCATGATGCGGCCGGGCCCGATCCCGTAGCAGCCCATCAGCACCGGGTGCTCCTCGCCGTTCTCGTCGAGGAACCTCGCATCGAGGGGCGCCGAATACTGCGCGCCGAGCTTGAAGATGTGCCCCACCTCGATCGCCGTCTGGAACCCGAGGCGACCGCCGCAGTTCGGGCACGTATCGCCCTCGATCGGCTGACGGATGTCCGCAAACCGCGCGGTGAAGTCGCGGCCGTGCTCGACGCCTCGGAGGTGCCACCCGGTGCGGTTTGCGCCGGCAACGAACTGGCCCTCGCGGAGGGCGTCGTCGGCCACGATCTCGCCCTTGAATCCGATCGGCCCGAGCGAGCCGGGATCGGCCCCGAAGGCCGCTCTGATCTCGTCCTCGGTCGCGGGGCGGAACGGCGACCGGAGCGCGGCCGCCAGCTTTGCCTCCTCGAGGCGGTCGTCGCCGCGGACGAGCGCGAGCACGACCGTTCCGTCGTCCTTCGTCACGGGCATCGCCTTCGAGGTCGCGGCCGTGTCGATCTCGAGGAAGCCTGCGAGGGCGTCGATCGTCGTGATCCCCGGCGTCGCGACCTCGGTCGGGCGCGTCGAGCCGCTCCGGGAACACAGCTGGGCGCGGAATCCCGCGGGCGATCTCGAGGTCCGCGGCGTAATCGCCGTTCTCACAGGTGACGAGCGTGTTCTCGCCCGCGCCCGACGGCGCCAGGTAGTCGATCGACTCGGTGCCGCCCATCATCCCCGACTCCGCCTGCACGGGGACCGCCTCGATCCCGCAGCGCTCGAAGATCCGGTCATAGGCGCCCTTGTGCTTCCGGAAGCTCACCTCGAGGCCGGCGTCGTCGCGGTCGAACGAGTAGGAGTCCTTCATGACGAACTCCCGCACACGCAGCAGCCCGCCGCGAGGGCGCGGCTCGTCGCGGCCCTTCGTCTGGAAGTGGTAGAGCGACTTCGGCAGGTCGCGGTACGAGCCGAGCTCCGAGAAGTGGAACGTCACCGTCTCCTCGTGCGTCATCGAGAGAACGAAGTCGCGGCCGCCGCGGTCCTGCAGCCGGAAGAGCTCGGGGATCCGGATCGCGTCCGGTCTTCTCCCACAGCTCGGCCGGCGCGAGCACCGGCATGAACATCTCCTGGGCGCCGATCCCGTCCATCTCTTCCCGGATGATCTGCACGATCTTCTCGTGCGATCCTCCAGCCGGCCGGCAGGAAGCTCCAGAGGCCCGCGCTGACCTGGCGGATCAGCCCGGCCCGAACGAGCAGCTTGTGGGAGATCGCGTCGGCGTCCGCGGGGTCGTCGCGCAGGGTCGGGAGGAAGAGCTCTGATTGGCGGCGGACCATGACGACAACAGGGTAGTCGAGTCTCCGAAAATGCGGCGCGGTTCGTTGTCCCGACTGGCGACCGTCGGGAGGTGTCGCGTCAGTCGAGCGGGATCAGCGATGCCTCGGCCATCGCGAGCGCCGCGGGCTTCGCCATCTTGAGCCGCTTCGGGCGCTGCATGCCGCCCTCGATCCAGCGGTCGATCTCGACGAACAGCTCGTCGATCAGCGTCTCGGACGGCACCTTCTTGAGCACCCGCCCGTGCGCGTAGAGGAAGCCGACGTCGCGGCCGCCGGCGATCCCGAAGTCGGCGTCGCCCGCCTCCCCCGGTCCGTTCACGGCGCACCCCATCACGGCGACCTCGAACGCCTCGGGATACTCCTTGAGCCGTTCCTCGACGACGACGGCGAGGCTCTCGACCCCGACGTTGTCCCGGCCGCACGAGGGGCAGGCGATCATCACAGGGCCGCGCTCACGCAGGCCGAGCGCCTTGAGGATCTCCCACGCGACCTCGACCTCCTTGACCGGATCGGCGGTGAGCGAGACGCGAAATGTGTCGCCGATCCCGTCAGCGAGCAGCGAGCCGATGCCGACCGCGCTCTTGATCGTGCCCGCGAACGGCGTCCCGGCCTCGGTCACGCCCAGGTGGAGCGGGTACGGCACCTTCGCCGAGAGCATCCGGTAGGCGCGAATCATCGTGGGCACGTGCGTCGCCTTGACGGAGATCTTGAAGTCGCGGAAGTCGAGCCGCTCGAGGATCTCGACCTCCTCGAGCGCCGCCACGACGAGCGCCTCGGCCTGGTCCTGCTGGGCCAGCTCCTGCAGGTGCGCCGGCAGCGAGCCCGAGTTGGCGCCGATCCGCATCGCAACGCCGGCCTTCTTCGCCGCCCTGACGACGAGCTCGACCTTGTCCGGGCCGCCGATGTTGCCGGGGTTGATCCGCACGGCGGCGACGCCCGCCTCGATCGCGCGCAGAGCGAGCGATGCGTTGAAATGGATGTCCGCGATCACCGGGATCGGCGAGAAGCGGACGATTCGCTCGAGGGCGTCGGCGTCCTCGATCTTCGGCACCGCGCAGCGGACGACCTCGCAGCCGGCCGAGACGAGCGCCGCGATCTGGGCCGTCGTCGCCTCGACGTCGTGCGTCTTCGTCAGGGTCATCGACTGGACGACGACGGGCGCGCCGCCACCGATCGTGACGTCGCCGACGCGGATCTGCGCGAGACTTCCCATCCCGATCAAGTGTAGAGACATGCCTGCCGAGCCCCCTCCCACTCCGTGGACGCTGCAACGTCCGCCCGACGACTTCCCGAACGACGCCTGGGCGATCGGCGCCGACCTCGAGCCCGGGACGTTGCTCGCCGCATACCGGCTCGGCCTCTTTCCGATGCGGGTCGAACGATGACCTGGTCTGGTGGTCGCCGGCCCGGCGCGCGGTGATCCCGGTGACCGGCTTCAGGGCGTCGAGGTCACTTCGCCGAGCGGCCCGCGGCTACGAGATCCGGGTCGACACGGCGTTCGCCGAGGTGATCCGCGGCTGCGCCGACCCCGGGCGCCCGCACGGCTGGATCGACGACGCGTTCATAGCGGCGCTACACGCGCCTGCACGAGGACGGCTGGGCGCACTCCGTGGAGGCGTGGGACGACGAAGGGCTGGCAGGCGGGCTCTACGGCGTCGCGAGCGGCGGGCTCTTCGCCGCCGAGTCGAAGTTCCACCGCCGCACCGGCGCCTCGAAGGCTGCGCTGCTCGGGCTGATCAGACTGCTCGAGGAGGCCGGCGGAGAGCGGCTCCTGGATGTGCAGTGGTCGACGCCGCATCTGCTCTCGCTCGGTGCGGTAGAGGTGCAGCGCGCGGAGTACTACCGGCGGCTGGACGGCGCGCTCGAACTGCCGGACGCGTGGGGCACGTGAGGGCGGGACACGGCCCGCCCTACGAAGGCGGCGGTGCACGGCCGTAGCGGCGGGACCCGTCGCCGCCTACGAAAGCCGCCCGATGTCGTTGGTGAGCCCGATCACGAATAGCAACAGCACCAGCCCGATGCCGATGATCGATACCCGCTCGTAGACCGCGCGCGGGACGGTGCGGCCGCGGACTCCCTCGATGATCGCGAAGACGATGTGCCCGCCGTCGAGCGGGAGGAACGGCAGCAGGTTGAGGAGCGCGATCGAGAGCGAGATCAGCCCGAGGACCCAGAGGAAGCTGTCGGCGCCCTGCTTGGCGGCGTCGGACGAGCCCTGCACGATCCCGACCGGGCTCGAGATGTCCTTGCGGCCCGAGCCGGTGACGAGGTTGCCGAGCGACGTGACGATGTCCCGCGAGACGCGGCCTGTGACTGCGGCGGACTCCCGCGCCGCGGCTGGCCCCGAGAGCCCGGCGCCGAGCAGGATGAAGCCGAGGCGGTAGGTGCCCGCGTCCTTCTGCGCCGCATGCGGGCCGAGCTTCACGCGTGTGCCGTCACGGAGCACGACCAGCGTCAGCGGCTTGCCGTTCGATCCGGAGATCGTGCGGGAGATCGTGCTTCCGCGTCATCGGCGCGCCGTTGATCGAGACGATCCGGTCGCCCGCGCGGAGGCCGAGCGCGGCAGCGGCCGACCCGGCCCTGATGCTGTCGACGGTCGTCGTCGGCTTCCCGCCCGTCGTCATGTAGAGCCCGGTGAAGAGCACGAACGCGAGGATGATGTTCGCGGCCGGCCCGGCGAAGATGACGAGCACGCGCTTCCAGGTCCGCGCCCGCCAGTACGCGTCCGGGCCGAGCGCGTCTCCGATGTCGGTGACGCCCTTCTCGACTCCTACCGCCGCCGGCTCCGACAGCGGGCGCTCGCGCGGCGAGCTCTGCGAAGTGTGCGAGCGATGTCCGCGCCGCGTCGTGGTCGCCCGAGTCGAGTGCCCGGCGCAGCCGGTCGGCCTCGCCCGCGAGCGCAGGCTCCTCCTCGATGGCTCGGCCGAAGACCGGGTCGACGTCGCCCGACGCGGGCCGGTGCATGCCCGGGATCTTCACGAAGCCGCCGAGCGGGATCACCCCGATCCCGTACTCGATCCCGTTACGGGTGCGCTTGATCGCGGCCGGCGGGAAGCCGATGTAGAACTTGCGCGGGCGCATCTTGCAGCGCGACCGACGCGACGAAGTGGCCGAGCTCGTGGACGAAGACGAGCAGCCCGAGGCCGAGGATCGCGATGAAGATCGTCATGCCGCGACGAGCCCTCGCTCGGCTGCGCGGCGCGCTTCTGCGTCGGCGGCGACGAGATCGGCGAGATCGCGCGCCGGGGTACCGTCGACCTGCTCGAGCGCCGCCGCGACGGTGTCGGCGATCTCCGGGAACCGGATCCGGCCGTCGAGGAAGGCGGCGACTGCAACCTCGTTGGCCGCGTTGTACGCGCACGGGAACGTGCCGCCGCGCTCCCCCGCGCTGCGCGCCAGGGCGAGCAGCGGGAACGCCGCCTCATCCGGCGCCTCGAAGCGGAGGTCGAGCCCGGCGGCGAGGTCGAGCGGCTCTGAGGGGACGGCCTGTCGTTGCGGGAAGGTGAGGGCGAACGAGATCGGAACGCGCATGTCGGGCTGGCCGAGGTGCGCCAGGAGCGCTCCGTCGCGGAAGCGAACGAGCGAGTGCACGATCGAGGTCGGGTGCACGACCACCTCGATGCGGTCGTAGGGGATGCCGAACAGCCAGTACGCCTCGATCAGCTCGAGGCCCTTGTTGGCGAGCGTCGCGGAGTCCACAGTGATCTTTCGTCCCATCGTCCAGGTTGGATGTGCGAGCGCGTCCGCGACCGTGACGTTTTCGAGCTCCTCCCGCGAGCGGCCGCGGAACGGGCCGCCGGAAGCAGTCAGCACGAGCGCCTCGATCGTCTCTCGCTCGCGGCCCTCGAGACACTGGAAGATCGCCGAGTGCTCGCTGTCGACGGGCAGCAGAAGGCCTCCGCCGTGGCGATGCGCCCCGACCGCCAGCTCGCCGGCCGCGACGAGGCTCTCCTTGTTCGCGAGCGCGAGCGTGATACCGCGCTCGAGCGTCCACAGCGTCGCCTCCACGCCGGCGAAGCCGACGATCGCGTTGAGCACGACGTCCGGCTCGCTCGCCGCGAGCAGCGCCGAGGCGGATCCGCCGACCTGGACGTGCTCGACTCCGTGCGCTGCCGCAAGCTCCGTGAGCGGCTGGGTGGCGGACATCAGCGCGCAGAGCTCGAGCTCGGGGCGCTGCTCGATGATCTCGATCGCCTGGCGGCCGATCGAGCCCGTGGCGCCGAGAAGGGCGACGCGTGTCATGGGTGCAGGGTGCCTGACACGAGCGCGGGTCAGGTAAGGGCGAGCACGACGTAGAAGGCGGCGGGGCCGGCCCAGAGGATGGAATCGATCCGGTCGAGCACGCCGCCGTGCCCGGCGAGGATCCGTCCGGAGTCCTTCACGCCCAGGTCGCGCTTGATCGCCGACTCGAACAGGTCGCCGAGCGTCGACGAGATGGCAATTGCCGCACCGAGCGCAACGGCTTCGAGATCCGTGAGGTAGTGCTGGTCGTACATCGCGAAGAACGCCACGGCCATCGCCGCAAGCGTGCCGCCGACGAATCCTTCCCACGACTTGCCCGGGGAGATCGTCGGCGCCATCTTGTGCCGGCCGATCGTGCGGCCGACGACGTAGGCGGCGGTGTCGTCCGCGAAGACGGCGATCAGCACCGTGAAGACGACGAGCCGGCCGTTCTCGGGGATCTCGCGCAGCAGCATGAAGGTGGAGAGCCCGCCTCCCACCCAGACGACGCCGAGCACGGTGAGCGAGATCGCCGCCGTCGCGGAGGGACGCGCATCCGAGAAGCCGAAGACGACGAATGCGACGAGCAGCGTCGCGAAGATGCCGCCGACCATCCAGGAGATGTCTCCGGCCTGAGCTCCGAGGAGCGTCAGGAGCAGGCCGACGTAGCCACCGAGCACGATCGGTCGCAGCCCCCGCCCCATCGCGTAGAGCTCGTGCAGTGCGACGAGGCCGCCGATCAGGGCCGCGGCGAAGAGCCACCAGCCGCCGAGCCATACGATCCCGAGGATGATCGGCAGGAGGGCCAGCGAGACCACGATCCGCGACCAGAAGGGGCTCACCTGCCTCCGAACCTCCGGTCGCGCGACGCGAAGGCGTCCAGCGCCTCCCTCAGGTCGTCAGCGCCGAAGTCGGGCCAGAGCGTCTTGCTGAAGACGAACTCCGAGTACGCCGTCTCCCAGAGCAGGAAGTTCGAGATCCGGAACTCACCGGAGGTGCGGATCAGAAGGTCGATCTCGGACAGCTCGGGCGCATAGAGGCGTGCGGCAATGGCGGCCTCGTCGATCTCGTCGCCGGCGAGGCCGTCGTCGACACAACGCCGCGTTGCTTCGACGAGCTCTGCCTGGCCGCCGTAGTCGAACGCGATCCAGAGGGCGAGCGTGTCGAGACTCTCGGTATTCCGCTCGAGATCGGCCATCCGCTCGCGGAGGTCGTCGGGAACCCTGTCCCGCCTCCCGAAGAAGCGCGTCCTCACGCCCTGAAGCGCGAGGTCGGGAAGCTCTCTGCTCGATCGTCTCGCCGAGGATCTCCATCAGCGCCGATACCTCGTCCGGCGGGCGCGACCAGTTCTCGGTCGAGAAGGCGTAGACGGCGAGCGTCGAGATTCCAAGGTCGATCGCTGCCTCGACCGTCCGACGAAGCGCGCGCGTTCCCTCACGGTGGCCGGCCTCGACCGGCAGGCCCCGCGCGGCGGCCCAACGGCCGTTGCCGTCCATGATGATCGCGACCGTGCGGGCCGACGTGTCGTCTGCCACGATGGCGGGGTCGCTGCTCGCTGCCGTGCTCACGGTGAAGGGAGGTTCGGAGGAGCCTCCTAGACCTCCATGATCTCGGCTTCCTTGTGCTTCAGGAGCTCGTCCAGCGCCTTCACGTTGTCGTCGGTCAGCTTCTGCACCTGAGCCTCGGCCCGCCGCTCCTCGTCGTCGCCCACCTCGCCGTTCTTGACGAGCTCCTCGAGGTGCTTCATCACGTCACGCCGGACGTTCCGGATCGCGACCTTGCCCTCCTCCGCGTAACGGCGCACGATCTTGACGAGCTCCTTGCGCCGTTCCTCGGTCAGCGACGGAATCGGGAGCCGGATCAGCTTGCCGTCGTTCGACGGCGTCAGGCCGAGGTCGGATTCGAGGATCGCCTTCTCGATCGCCTTGATCTGCGATGCGTCGTACGGCTGGATCGAGAGCAGCCGCGCCTCGGGCGCCGAGATCGTGGCCATGTTGCTGAGCGGCGTCGGCGTGCCGTAGTAGTCGATCGTGATCCGGTCGAGCAGCGCCGAGGAGGCCCGCCCGGTGCGGACGCTGTTGAACTCGGTGCGCGTCGCGTCGATCGACTTGTGCATGCGCTGGTCGCAGTCGGTCAGGAAATCCTCGATTGCCGTCACCTCAGGCCTCCTTTGGCGTCGTCACGATCGTGCCGATGCGCTCGCCCGAGGCGACGCGGACGATGTTGCCCTCCGCCAGCTCGAAGACGTGAATCGGCACCCGGTTGTCCATGCAGAGCGAGAGAGCTGTCGTGTCCATCACGCGGAGGCCTCGCTCGATCGCCTCGAGGTGCGTGATCTCGGGCAGGAACGTCGCATCCGGATCGGTGCGCGGGTCGCCGTCGTAGACGCCCTTGACCCCGTTCTTGGCCATCAGGATCGCCTCGGCGCCGATCTCGAGCGCCCGCAGAGCCGCCGCCGTATCGGTCGTGAAGAACGGGTTGCCCGTGCCTGCCGCGAAGAGGACGACGCGGCCCTTCTCGAGGTGGCGCATGGCCCGCCGGCGGATGTACGGCTCGGCCACCTCGGAGACGGCGAGAGCCGACTGCACCCGCGTCTGCACCGAGACCTTCTCGAGGGCGTCCTGGAGCGCGAGCGCGTTGAGGAGCGTCGCCAGCATGCCGGCGTAGTCCGCCGTGGCGCGGTCCATCCCGTCTGCCGCGGCAGCCATGCCCCGGTAGAAGTTGCCGCCGCCGACGACGATGGCGAGCTCGATGCCGCTCCGCCGGACCTCCACGACCTCACGGGCGATCGCCGCGACCGTCTTCGGGTCGACCCCGTACTCGCGATCGCCCATCATGCTCTCGCCCGAGAGCTTCAACAGCACGCGGCGGAACGCCGGCGAGGCCGCCTCACCTACCGGCGCGGGCCGCACCCCGTCGTCGGGCTGTGCGCTCACGACCCGGCGACCGAGACCCGCTTGAACCCCTTCAGGCTCGCGCCCGCCGCAGCAAGCGCCGCGCCGACCGTCTGCGACTGGTCGTGAATCCACGCCTGGTCGACGAGGACGCCGCCGGGTGCTGCCGCGAAGAAGCGCTTGCCGAGCATGCCGTCGACGATCTTCTCACGTGCGGCCTCCGGCTTGGAGAGGACCTCTTCCGAATTGAGGTACACCTGCCGCTCGGCCTCGATCGCCTCGGGCGACACATCGTCGCGCGTCGCCCACTCCGGCGCGGCGAACGAGATGTGCATCGCGAGCTGCCGGGCGAGCGCCTCGTCGCCGCCGTCGAGATCGACGAGCACGCCGATCTTGTTGGCGGGCGGGTGCACGTAGGCGGCAATGGTGCCGCCGTCGTTGTAGCGCTCGGCACCGGCAACGACGATGTTCTCGCCGAGCTTGCCCATCAGCTCCATCCGCTCCTCGTCGAACGTGGCTGCCGCATCGACACCGTCCGCGTGGACGGCGCGGAGCACGCGCTCGGCGAACGCCTGGAACTCGTCGTTCTTCGAGACCGGCTCTGTCTCGCAGCCGATGCCGACGATCGTGCCGACGCCGCCCTCGACGATCGTGCCGACGAGACCCTCGGTGGTCGCGCGGTCGGCGCGCTTGCCGGCCTGCGCCATGCCCTTCTCGCGCAGCAGCGTCCGGGCGGCGTCAATGTCGCCCTCCGTGTCCTGCAGCGCACGCTTGCAATCCATCATGCCCGCGCCCGTGGCCTCACGAAGCTCCTTGACGAGGGCTGCACTTATCTCGGTCACGCTTTCTCCTCTTCTCTTCTCAGATTCAGTGAGAGACGACGCGCGGAAGCGCCTTCGCCTGCTCGATCCAGTCGCTGACCTCGTCCGCGCTCGGCACCTGGCGTACCAGGTTCCGCGCGTTGTTCGTCTCGGTGAGCGCCGTGACGAGGTTCTCGACATTCCGCTGCGCGAGCTCCGGGACCGAATCGACCCCTGCTGCCTCGAGCAGCTCTGCAAACTGCGGGCCGACGCCGACGACGCGCATCAGGTCGGCGTGGTTGACCCAGCGGAGCACGCGCGCATGGTCGATGCCGGTGGCCTCGACAAGGTCGGCGCGGTCTTCGCTGGTGGCGCCCTTCTCGAGCAGCGCCTCGATCGACGCGACGTCGGCTCCACGCAGCTTCTCCGCGAACGCCGGGCCGATGCCCTCGATCTCCTCGATGCCGCCCGTGCTCTCGGCGACCGGCTCATCGGCGACGGGCTCCGCCGCAACCGCCTCGGCCGCCGCGGCCGCCTCGGCGTCTGCAACTGCGGCCGCCTCGGCCGCCGCAGCCTTGGCCGCGAAGTCCTTCGCCGACACCTTGCTCTGGCCGGCGGCGATGCCGTCGGCGAGCGCCCGCACGATCAGGGAGCACGAGCGAATTGCGTCGTCGTTGCCCGGGATCACGAACTGGGCCTCGTCCGGGTCGCAGTTCGTGTCGACGAGGGCGATCACCGGCAGGTGCAGGCGCTGCGCCTCGCGCACGGCGAGAGCTTCCTTCTTGAGGTCGACGATGAAGATCGCGTCCGGCTGGCGCTTCATGTCGGCGACGCCGCCGAGATTCGACTCGAGCTTCTCGAGCTCGGCCTCCATCGTGATGCGCTCCTTCGCCGGCAGAAGGGCGAGCTGCCCGTCCGTCTTCAGGCGCCGGAGATCGTGGAGGTACGCGATCCGGTCGGAGATCGTGCGCCAGTTGGTGAGCAGGCCGCCCAGCCAGCGGTTCGAGACGTACGGCATGCCGACGCGCTCCGCCTCGGTGCGGACGGCGTCCTGCGCCTGCTTCTTCGTGCCGACGAAGAGGATCGTGCCACCGCGCTCGGCGATGTTCCGTGCAAAGTCGTAGGCATCCTCGACGAGCTGCTGCGTCTGCTGCAGGTCGATGATGTAGATACCGCCGCGCTCGGTGAAGATGAAACGCTTCATCTTCGGGTTCCAGCGACGTGTCTGGTGGCCGAAGTGAACTCCAGCCTCCAGCAGCTCCTTCATGGAGACAACTGCCAACGGGACCAGCCCCTTTCAATGTGGTTGCGGATGTCGTGCTCCGACGGGCCGTGACGGAACCGTGCTCCGATCGCGGAGCAGCGGCACCACCGCCCAGGCGCTGATCGCCGGGTTGATGGAACAGAGTGTTGGACGAACGGGCCGAATGGTACCGGACGTTTGGCCGCAGTCGGTCAGCCGCGCGCGAGCGCGAGCGCGGCCTCGAGATCCGGCGGCAGCTCCGAGCCGACGTCGATCTCGGCGCCCGTGACGGGGTGCTCGAACCGCAGGCGCCGTGCGTGAAGGAACTGGCGCTCGAGGCCGAGATCGCCCGCAACCCCGTAGACGGGGTCGCCGCTGACGGGAAGGTCGATCGCCTCGAGGTGGACGCGGATCTGGTGCGTCCGGCCCGTCTCGAGCCTGACGTCGAGGAGAGCGTGGCTGCGCATCGTCTCGACGACGTCGAACCAGGTGACCGACTCGCGCGGGGTCGGCGTGTCGAGCGAGTGACGCGTGCGGTCGCGCCTGTCGCGGCCGATCGGCGCCTCGATCCGGCCCGAGGCCGACTTCGGCGTGCCGCGCACGAGGGCGGCGTAGGTGCGCTCGAGCTCGCGGGAGCGAATCATCTCCTGCAACAGCGCGTAGGCCTCGGCGGAGCGTGCGACCACGAGCAGGCCGGAGGTGTCGCGGTCGAGCCGGTGGACGATCCCTGGCCGGTCGTCGTCCTCTCCCCCCTCCGCTCCGTGTGCGAGCAGCCCCTGGACGAGGGTGCCCGTCCGCGTCGAGCCGGCCGGGTGCACGACGAGCCCGGCGGGCTTGTCGACGACGAGCAGGTGCTCGTCCTCCCAGACGATCGGGACGTCGAGCTCCTCGGGCTGGAGCTCGATCGCCTCCGGGATCTCGGCCGAGATCTCCTCGCCGCCCTCGAGGCGGAAGCTCTTGGCCCGCGGCTCGCCGTCGACGAGGACGGCGCCGCTCGCGATCAGGCGCTCGGCGAGCGCGCGCGAGTCGAGCTCCGGACGCACGGCGAGCACACGATCGAGCCGCGCTCCCGCGTGGTGCTCAGGAACGCGAAAGAGGAGCAGTGCCAAGGTGCGGGCTCGTTCGGTCGGACGCCACGAACGAGGCGAACAGCAGCCCTACGCCCACGACGATGAAGGTGTCGGCGAGGTTGAAGGCCGGCCAGTAGGCGAAGTCGAGGAAGTCGGTCACGTGCCCGAGGCGGACGCGGTCGATCAGGTTGGCGACGCTGCCGCCGATCACGAGCCCGAGGGCGACGGGAAGCAGAGGATGGCGCTGCGCCGTGCGGCTGAAGAAGACGAGCATCGCGGCCACCGCAGCCGCGGTCAGGATGATCACGGCCGTCGTCGAGTGCGCGAAGAGGCCGAAGGCGATGCCGGAGTTCTGGACGTGGTGGATGCTGAACGGCCCGATCGTCGCGACCGCGTTGCCGATCGGCAGCCGCATCGAGACGATCGACTTCGTCAGCTGGTCGGCGACGATCGCCGTGCCCACGATGACGAGCAGCGCGACCCACTGCGAGAAGCCGGCGCCGACCCGTCGCTGGGCGCCCGAGATCGGCTGCAGGGCGTTCGTCGAGGAACCGACTCGGACGTCGATCCGCCGGGGCGGATCGGTGCGGGCAGGCTCGCTCAACCGTGCTCCTTCCGGCGCTTGTCGTCGAGGCACAGCGTCGCGTACGGGATCGCGGCAAGCCGCTCCTCCGGGATCACGGCGCCGCAGACGGCGCAGGTTCCGTAGGTGCCTGCCTCGATGCGCCCGAGCGCGTCGTCGATCTCGGCGATCACGTTGTCGGCATTCTCGCCGAGTGCCAGGTCGACCTCGAGGTCGACGAGGTCGGACGCGTGGTCCGCGATGTGCTGGTCCCCGCCAGCGGAGTTGAGCTCGCCGACGCCCTCGTCGTCCGCGGCCAGGTCGGTGGCCGCGCGCACGATGCCCTCACGGAGGTGGAGCAGCTCCGCCTGGCGGGCCACGAGATCGATGCTCATGAGGATCCTTTCTGCGCCGACGTGAGGCGGCGTTCCGCCTCCTCGAGCGTGAGCCCGACGATCTCGACGACCTTGTCGCGCGAGACCGCGCCTCCGACGATGCGCACGTCCGGTCGCCGCAGCTCCAGCGACGTCGCGAGCAGCTCGACGACGGACGCGTTGGCGCGGCCACGTTCCGGAACCGCTGCGACGCGAAGCTTCCAGGCGTCGCCGTGGCGTCCGATCACGGCCGAACGGCCGGCGCCGGGCGAGACCCGGAGGTTGAGGCGGATGCTGCGGGGCTCCATCGCCCCAAGGATAGACGCGTCCGATCTACCCGGCGAGCTTCCGGATCTCCTCCGTCTCCGTGTCGGTGTCCTGGTGCATCTGCGCCGTCTGGTCGGCGGGCGGCGGCAGCGCTATCGGAGCAGCCGGTGAGCCACCGGGCTCCACGGTCGTCCAGCCGACGGGCTCGGCGGTGGTACTCGGTGCGCGCTCGTCCACCGGAGACTCGTCCACGACTGCGAGCGCCGAGCGGAGGAGCGCCTGCACACGGCGCACATCCCCCATCAGCTGTTCCTTTTCCGTAATCGCGTCGCGCATCAGCTTTCGGGCCTCGGCATTCGCCTCCGAGACGATCACGCCGGCCTCGCGGCGCGCCGCCTCCTTCAGGTCCTGCGAGGCGCGCTCGGCCGAGACGAGGGTCGACCGGAGCAAGGTCTCGAGCTCGACGTGGCGCGCGACCTCGGTCTCGAGCTCCTCGACCCGCTCCACGAGCTGCGAGCGCTCGCGCCAGACGGTCTCGAAGCTATCGGCGATGTCGTCCATCATCCGGTGGACCGACGCCTTGCGATAGCCGAAGACGCCTCGTTTCAGCTGGATGTGTCTGATCTCGACAGGTGTGAGTGCCATGGGACTCCCTTCTTCTCTAGAGCAGGCGCCCGATCAGCTCGTCCGCCAGGCGGCGAACGACGTAGAGCGCGACGACAGCGACGATCGGTGACAGGTCGAGCGGCCCGACCGACGGCAGGATCCGCCGGAAGAGCCGGATGTAGGGCTCGCAGACGTCGTCGAGGAACCGCTGCACCCGATGGAGCGAGTAGGGCATTCGGATCCAGGACGTGAGGATGTAGGCAAAGATCAGGAGGATGTAGACCCAGATGAACGTGTCGACGAACCGCTGCACGTTCGATGGCGGTGTCGGCAAGCACGAAGAACAGCGTCGGCAAAGCCCACAGGCGGGGTTTCGGCGTGCATCAGTCGTTCCCTCCGGATCCGAGCGGGCGAACGCTGTCCATCACGCGCTCGACACCAGGCTAGAGCCAGGCGTCACCTTGCGGTCACGCTTGGTTGAAGAAGCCGCCCTTGTCGAGCATGCGAGCCCGCTCCTCCGCCGACACCTCGACGTTTCGCGGCGTCAGGAGGAAGACCTTGTCGGCGACCCGCTGCATGCTGCCGTTGAGCGCGTAGGTGAGCCCGCTCGCGAAGTCGATCAGGCGCTTCGAGAGCTCGTTGTCGGCGCTCTGCAGGTTCAGGATCACCGGCACCGAGTCCTTGAACTTGTCGGCGATCTGCTGCGCGTCGTTGAAGCTGCGCGGCAGCACGAGGTGGACGCTCGCCTTGCCGGTGTCGGCCGAGCGGAGACGGGTCGGGCGCGATGAACGACGAAGACGAAGACCGGGACGACGAGCTCGGCGGCGGAGGCGTCTCGACGCTCGAGCTGTCCTCCGTCCAGCCGTCGGGCTCGCGGCGACGCGGCAGGCGGCGGACGTTCTGTCGCGTCGAGCGCGACCGGTACTCGCGCTCGAGCTCCTCCTGCGTCTCGAGCCCGTCCTCGTCCCATTCCTCGTCTTCGGCGATCCCGAAGTAGACGAGCGTGCGGTTCCAGACGTCGGCGAAGCCCATGACGGCCGGATGGTATCCCAGCGGCCGGATTTCAGTGCGAGCGGCTAGTCGCAGTCGGCGTGGCGCCAAAGCGTGTGACACGCTTCTGCCTGCATCAGACGCGGCGGCGCTCGCCGGATGCGAACAGGGTGCTGCCGACGCGGATCAGCGTCGCGCCCTCCTCGACCGCGACGCGCCAGTCCTGCGAGGTGCCCATCGACAGCTGCGCCAGCCCGTGCTCACGCGCGAGCGCGGCAAGGCGCCGGAACGTCGGCCGGCTGGCCTCCGGGTCGTCTGCGAACGGCGGCATCGTCATCAGTCCGGGGAGCAGCGGGTAGCGCTCGCGATAGGCACCGATCTCGTCCTCGCCCACCCCACCCTTCGACGCCTCGCCGGAGAGGTTCACCTCGAGCAGCCACGGCACCGTCAGCCGCCGGGCAGCGGAGTCGGTGTCGACTGCATGGACGAGCTCGCAGAGCTCGTTCACGACACGCGCCTTGTTGGACTGCAGGGCGCCGATGAAGTGCCAGCGGAAGCTGTCGCCGAACAGCTCGTGCTTCCGCTGCAGGTCCTGCGCCCGGTTCTCGCCGACGACCGCGAGCCCGGCGTCGGCGAGGATGCCCATGTCCTCGGCAGCGACGTACTTCGTCGCGGCGACGACGGTGACGCCGGAGCCCGCCTCCTCGCATACCGCCTCGTAGGCGCTGCGCACGCTGGCGGCGTTCACGCGAGATCCCGGCCGGCGCGCTCGAGCAGCCAGTCCCGGTCGTTTCGGGCCGGGTCGTCGACGACATCGGCGAGGAGCTCGTGCAAGACGCGGCCGAGATCCGGCCCCTCGGAGAACCCGATCGCCCGGAGGTCGTCTCCGTTGACAGCGAGGTCGGAGAGATGGTGGGGCTGCGACCGCTCCTGGCTCACCAGCCGACGGAACTCCTCGATGCGCTCGAGCTCGGCGGCGGGAACGCTCTTCGCCGCGAGGTCGGCCGTCTTGTGATCGATCAGGTCGTGGGCGAGCGCATCGCCGTGCTCGGCCAGGAACCGCCGGGCATCGCGGGCGTCGGGAGGGTGGTCGAGCTTGAATCCGTGATGGGCGACGATCCAGACGACGTGGTGACGGACGCGAGTCGGGTAGCGAAGGCGTTCCAGGATCTCGTCGGCAAGCGCAGCACCGATGCGGGGATGGTCGTCTGTCGTCCCCCTCGTCGTGCGGCTTGCCGAGATCGTGGAGGAGGCCGGCGAGGCGCACCTCGAGCCGGTAGCCGCTGTCGGCGGTGAGCTGCGCGACCGTGAAGAGATGCTCGTCGAGGGCAAGCGGCTGCCGGTCGGAGTGGAGCGAAAAGCCGATCGCGGGGGCGAACTCCGGGATCACCTGGGTCAGCACGCCCGTGTCGCGGGCGAGCACGAGCGCGCGCGCCGGCTGCCGCCCGAGCAGGAGCTTCGAGAGCTCGCCCTGGCCGTCGGCCTTGATTCCGCCGCCGATCCGCTCCGCCGAGACGTGAGCGAGCCCCGGTGCTGCCGCCTCCATCTGGGCCAGCGTCTCCGGCGCAAGGTCGAAATCGAGTTGGGAGACGAAGCGCAGCCCCCGAACGATGCGCAGCGGATCGTCCTCGAAGCTCGTCGGCCCGACGGTGCGCAGCTGGCGCAGCGCCAGATCCTCGATGCCGCCGAAAGGATCGACGAGGGTGCCGTCCTCGAGCCGGCGGGCCATCGCGTTGATCGTGAAGTCGCGGCGGGCCATGTCCTCCTCGAGCTCGACCGAGGAGTCGCTGACGATCGCGAAGTCCCTGTGCCCCGGCCCGGTCGACCGCTCCGCGCGCGGCGGCACGAGGTCGATCCCCGACGGGACGAGCGCCCCTATGGCCCGGTCGCGCGGGTGGAGACGCACGCCCACGAGCTGGCCGTGCACCTCCATGTCCTCCACCCTGCCGTGCGGCTCGAGCAACGCCCGCAGCCCTGCCTGGTCGACCCCGGGAACGAGGAAGTCCTCGTCTCGGTGGGCGATGCCGAGCAGCTCGTCGCGCACCGCCCCACCGACGACGTAGGCGTCGATGCCGAGCGAGCGGATGTAGGCGCGGATCTCGGTCGGCATCGGCAGGATTCTGCCTGCCCCGTCGGTGGACGGGACAGGCGAGCGGGCAAGGGACGCCCAAGCGCGCCCCGCCCCTACGTGTGCGCGATTGCCTCGATCTCGACGAGGGCGCCGGCCGGGAGCTTCGCGACCTCGAAGGTCGAGCGCGCGGGCGGCCGCTCGCCGACATGGCGGGCGTAGACCTCGTTCATCGCTGCGAAGTCGCCGAGATCCTGGAGGAAGACGCTCGTCTTGACGAGGTTCTCCATCGAGCTGCCTGCCTCTTCGAGGATCGCCGCGAGGTTGCGAAGCGCCTGCTCGGTCTGCGCGGCGATGTCCCCTTCCGGGCCTGCGGCGCCGGGCGCGAGGCCCACCTGGCCGGCCACGAACACGAACCCGCCGGCGGAGATCGCCTGGTTGTAGGGCGCGCCCTGGAACGGCGCCGGAGCGTTTTCGGTTCGGATCACGGTCTTCTCCACGGTGTCTCTCCTATCCGTCGGTCGACTGAGCTACTGCCTCGGACAGTGCCACACCGAGCGCCTTGAAGATGGCTTCGAGAACGTGGTCGGTGTTCTCGCCTTCGATCAGCCGGACGTGCAGGGTTAGCGCTGCTGCGTCGGCAAGGGCGGAGAGAAAGCGCGCGGCGAGATCGGTCCCGAGCCCGCCGGCTCCCGTGAGATCGGCGTTCGCCGCCACGAGCGGCGTCCCGGATGCCTCGAAGACGACCATCGCGAGCGCCTCGACCGACAGCATCACGCCTCGGCCGTGAGCACCCGGGCGAAGGAGCGGCTTCAGCGCCTCCCCGATCGCCGTCCCCGCCGCATCGACCTCGGCGACCGGCTCGTCGGGCTCGATCTCGAGCGAGAGGTCGAAGCGGCCTGCCGTCGCGAGCTCCACGAGCAGGTGGTCGAGCAGCGGCACCCCGGTTGCGACGTTCGCGAGGCCGCTGCCGGGGACGATCCGCGCGCCGCTCACAGCTCGCCGCGCTCGATGTCCGCGCCGAGCGCGCGCAGGCGCTCGTCGATACGCTCGTAGCCGCGGTCGATCTGGCGGATGTTGCCGATGCTCGACTTGCCCTTCGGCGCAGAGCGCCGCGATCACCATCGCCATGCCGGCACGAATGTCGGGGCTCTCGAGGCGCTGTCCGACGAGCTGTGCCGGGCCGGTTACGACAGCGCGGTGCGGGTCGCAGAGGATGATCCGCGCGCCCATCGACACGAGCTTGTCGACGAAGAAGAGACGGCTCTCGAACATCTTCTCGAAGACGAGCACCGTGCCCGTCGCCTGCGTCGCTGCGACGACGGCGATCGAGGTGAGGTCGGCAGGGAAGGCGGGCCAGATGCCGCTCTCGATCTTGGGGATCTGGCCGCCGAGGTCGTCCACGACGCCGAGCGTCTGGCCCGGCGGCACGCGCAGCGTCGACTCCCCGACCTCGAGCTCGATCCCGAGCTTCCGGAATGCGGGAACGATCGAGATCAGGTCGTCCGGCTGGACGTCCTCGATCGTGAGATCGCCTCCCGTGACGGCGGCCAGGGCGGCGAAGCTCGCGACCTCGACGTGCTCGGGACCGATCCGATAGGCACCCCCGCCGAGCCGCTCGACGCCCTCGATGCGGAGAATGTTCGACCCGACGCCCTCGATCCTGGCGCCCAGCGTGATCAGGAAGCGGCAGAGATCCTGGATGTGCGGCTCGCAGGCGGCGTGGCCGACGATCGTCTCGCCCTTCGCGAGCACCGCCGCCATGATCGCGTTCTCGGTGCCCATCACCGACGCCTCGTCGAGATACATGCGCTTGCCCACGAGGCCCTTCGTGCGCAGGTCGTAGGCGCCGTTGATCTCCATCTCGACGCCGAGCTCCGCGAAGGCGTGAATGTGCGTGTCGAGGCGCCTGCGGCCGATCACGTCGCCGCCCGGAGGCGGGACGACGGCGCGCCCGAAGCGGGCGAGCAGCGGGCCGGCGAGCAGGAACGAGGCGCGAATCTCGCGGCAGAGGTCGGGATCGAGCTCGGTCTTCGAGATCCCGGAGCTGTCGACCCGGACCTCGTTCGGCCCGGCCCAGACGGCGTCGGCGCCGAGGTCGGCGAGGAGCTCGACCATCACCTCGACGTCACGGATCCGCGGGAGGTTCGTCAGCCGCACCTCCTCGGAGGCGAGCACGGTCGCGGCGAGGATCGGCAGGGCGCCGTTCTTGTTCCCGGACGCGCGGATCGTGCCGGAGAGCGGGCGACCACCCTGGATGACGAACGACTGCATGAGGCGGGCGCTATCGTACCCGTGGCCTTGGACGTCACCCGTGACAACGCGTGGGAGACCCTGACTCGCTACACGAAGAGCGAGTCACTGCTCCGCCACGCTCTCGCCGTCGAGGCGTCGACCCGCTGGTACGCGCGCCACTTCGGCGAGGACGAGGAGCTGTGGGGCTGCACTGCGCTGCTCCACGACTTCGACTACGAGATCCACCCCACGCTCGACAAGCATCCGCAGGACGGCGCTCCGATCCTCCGCGAGGAGGGCTACCCGGAGGTTCTGATCACCGCGGTTCTCTCGCACGCCGAGCACCTCGAGATCCCCCGCGAGACGCCGCTGCAGAAGACGCTCTTCGCCTGCGACGAGCTCTCGGGCTTCATCCACGCGTGCGGGCTCGTGCGGCCGACCGGGCTCGAGGGCCTGGAGCCGAAGTCGGTCAAGAAGAAGCTGAAGCAGCCGTCCTTCGCGGCCGGCGTGCACCGCGACGAGGTCTACGCCGGCGCGGAGCTGCTCGGGCTCGAGCTCGACCAGCACATCGCGAACGTCGTCGCCGCCCTGCAGCCGATCGCCGGCGAGCTCGGCCTGCCTGTCGCCGCGTAGCGGCGCTCGGTCCGAGGTGCTCGGCTCAGCCGCGACGTCCGGTCGTCGTCGCTGCCAGCGGCACGCTGACCGAGTCGGGCAGTCCCTTCGGCTCGACCGGCACGCCATCCGCCGCGAGGGCGTCGCGGTCTGCCTCCGCGAACCCAGATGTGCGCCGCCACCTCGAGGTCGCTCGCGCCACCTCGAGCAGCGCGGCGGCGAACGACACCGTGTCCCGGCCGGGCGCGTCCCAGAAGATGACCGTGCCGCACATGAGCGGCAGCGGCCGCGGCTGGCGTCGTGCTCGGAGACGCGCGCGATCGTCCCAGACGAGGGCGGCCTCGTCCTCGATCGTCGAGATCGCGCCGGTACGCCGCCGAGGCTGCCCACGGGCCGCCTGTCGCCTCCCGGCACGCGTCGCAGTGACACACGATCACGTCGCGGATCGGCCCGTCGATCGAGAATCGCACGGCGCCGCAGGGGCAGCGCTCCGTGTGCGTGTCACGCGGGCAGCGCGGCGAGCAGGCGGTCGAGGTCGCCGTCCGACGTCCACCAGCCGCACGAGACGCGGACCAGCCCGCCTTCCGGGAATCTCGCGCACGTGCACGTCGCGCTGCGTAGAGCGACTCGACGACCTCGGTCGGATCGCCGGCGGCACGGAAGGCGACGAGGGTCGAGCGCTCGCCCGCCGGCGGGCTGACGACCTCGACCCGGTCGGCAAGGAGGGCGCGGCAGCGCTCGGCGACGGCGGCGGCATGGTCGAACGCCCATGCCGGCCTGCTCTCGAGCGCGGCCAGGAGGCCGGCGAGCGACGACGCCGGCCACCACCCGGGTCGAAGCGGGCGGCACCGGGCTTCGGGGAGAACGTGCCATCGGGCTCGTACTCGGCCTGCGAGAAGTAGCTCGGGGCCGACATCCGGAGGGCCTCGGGGTCGGCGACGACGAGCGCGCCGGTCGAATCCGGCCCGCAGAGCCACTTCTGGCCGGAGATCGTGAGGTAGTCGAAGCCCCGCCGCGTCGACCGGGATCGCGCCGACCGACTGGGCGCCGTCGACGAGCACCGGAACCCCGTCTCGTGCCGAAGCTCGAGCACGGGCAGGACCCGGCCGGTCGTCCAGATCACCTGCGACAAGGCGAGCAGGCGCGTCCTCGGCGTGACGGCGGCGCGGATGGCGTCCGGCTCGGGCGCGACGACGACGATCCGCGCGCCGGAGACGGAGAGCGCGCCGAGCAGGCCGAAGTGCTCGTCCGTCGTCGTCACGATCTCGTCGTCTGGGCCGAGGCCGAGCCCGCCGAGGACGATGTTGCAGCCGTCCGTGGTGCTGCGTCGTCAGCGTCACATGGCTGCGGCTCCGACGCCGACGAAGCGCCGCGAGCGCGGCGCGCACGCTGCTCTCGCAGCTCCATCACCCGCTCGAAGTTCGGCCCGCCGCTGCGGCCGTCGCTGTAGTCGCGCGTCGAGCTCTGCGCGTCAGCGCCTCGTACGTCGGGCGGGCGAGCGGGCCGAACGTGCCCGCGTTGAGGTACGCGATCTTCTCGAGCACCGGAAACTGCGCTCGCGCCTCCTCGAACGTCACCCGACGACTCGCTCGACCGGTGCGTGATCCGAGAGCACGACGCCATTCTGCATGCGTTGCGCCAGAGGCCAGACGGTCAACCGCGACGCCTGCAGCCCCGCGACGAGTACGTGATCGACGCCCGGCCCTCCGTTCTCGGAAGCCCGGTAGGGACGGATTGAGCATGTTCAAGTCGCCGGCGAGGATTCGCGGCTCGCCGGGATCGGCGACGCTCTCGAGGAACGATCGCTGCACGAGCGAGCTCCGCCTCCGACGATCTCGGGCCTCGCTGGTGCGTTCGTCGCATGGATGTTCCCGATCACCCCGACGCTGGCGACTCGCACCGCCTGGACGACCCGGCGCTCGCGGCCTCCGTCGCTCACCTGGATGCCGCCAAGGCCCTCGCTCGTCAGCGCGGGATCGACGAGGATCGCCTGTGCCTGCCCGGCGAGGCGCGACCGGAACAGGCCCTGATCGAGTCGTGTGATCCACGCTGCGATCGCTGCGGGACGGCGCGGCGGCCTCGCGACGATCGAATGGGAGTGCATGCCACTCCAGCCCGTCAGCGCCTCGAGCGCCCACGGGGGCACCTCCTGGAGGCAGAGAACAGCCGGCCGGTCGGCCGTCGCGAGCTCGACCATGTGCCGGAGGTGACCATGCCGGGAGGGCGGCACGCTGTTGCCGTGGAAGACGTTCCAGCTTCGAATCAGGACCGGCACGCCTCCAGGCTAGGGACGTGACGCAGGCTGAGGCTGACCCCTCGGCGCGAGAGAGCCCGTCGGCACCGAGCCGGCGGGGCCTCTGATCCCTACGCTGCGCCGATGCGCGTCGTGCTCGCCGACCCCCCTGCGTACACGCCGCCGTACGACTACGCCCTCGCAGGCGCGCTCGCCCGGCTGGGTGTCGACGTGCGCCTCCTCACGTCGCGCGTTTCGCTTCGGCGCCGTGCCCGGAGGCAGACGGCTTCGAGGTCGACGAGCAGCCTGTACCGGCTCTCTGCCCGGATGCAATCGCGGTACGCGCCGGCTCGCTCTGAAGGCGCTCGAGCATCCGCTCGCGCTCGCCCGGCTCGGGCTCGCCGACTGCGACGTGCTTCACCTGCAGTGGGTCGCGGCTCCCGAGGCGGACGCGCTGCTCCTCCACGCTCGCAGCCCGCTCGTCTTCACTGCGCATGATCTCCTTCCGCGCCGGACGGCGAGCCGGCACGCGCGCACCTGGAAGCGCCTCTTCAGCCGCTTCGACCGGGTGGTCACCCACAGCGAGCGCGGCCGCGCAACGCTGGCGGCAGTTCGGCGTATCCCGGAGCGAAGCTGCGGGTCATCCCCCATCCCGCGCTTCGGAGCGATCCCGCCCGGCAGGACGACGGCCGCACCGTGCTCGCCCTCGGCGTGATCCGGCCCTACAAGGGCCTTCCCGACGCCGTCGAGGCGGTTCTCGCCGGTTCCGGGTGCGCGCCTGCTCGTGGCCGGCGATCCGCGGGTTCCGATCGACGACCTGCGACGAGCGGCCGGCGATCGGGCCGAGTGGCGGCTCGGCTATCTCGGCGAGAGCGAGATCGCGGATGCGCTCGCCGAGACGACGGTCGCCGTCTTCCCCTACCGCGCCGAGCTCGACCAGTCCGGCGCGCTCCTGCAGGTGATCGGAGCCGGCATCCCGGCGGTCGTCTACGACGTCGGCGGGCCTCGGTGAGGTCGTCAGCGGCGTTCGGCGCCGGGCGTGTCGTGGCGCCCGGCGACGTCGACGGCCTCACGGCGGCGCTGCGCGAGCTGCTCGACGACGAGGATGCGCTTGCCGCGGCGCGCGCGGGCGCCGATGCGGCGCGGGACGGAGCTGACGTGGGAGCGCGCCGGCGCGGCGCACCTGGCGCTCTACGAGGAGCTGGCGTGAGGTTCCGGCGCAAGGGCCGGTTCGCCGAGCTCGTCGAACGGCAGCTCGATCTCTTCGCGGCCGACGACGCCGAGCTCCTGGCCGAGGCCGCGGAGGCCGAGCCGGCCTGGAACGCCGCCGTCGCCGAGGACGCCGAGGAGGCGTACGGCGACTACCAGCTCGTCGTCGACGCGATCGCCGATCGCCTGCTCGACATCCGCGAGTCGTACGCGCACACGCTGGACGAGGACGCGGCGGCCGAGTACAGCGCCACGTTCACGCGCGAGGCGAGCCGGCGCTACCGCCGCTACGCGACGCTGCTCGGCGGATCTCGACGAGACGTGATGCGCGTCACAGCGGGCGTCAGGATCGCGCGGCTGCAGGAACGTCGCGAGCTTGAGGTGGGCCGACGCCTCCCGGCTCCGACCCTGTCGCAGCAGCGACCGTCCGAGCGCGTAGTGCGCGTAGTCGTCGACCGGTGAGAGCTCGAGCACCTTCCGGAACTCGCGCTCGGCCGAGGCCCAGTCGGTGATCCGGAAGTAGGCGATCCCGAGAGCCTCGCGGATCGACGCCTTCTCCGGCTCGAGCCGCCGCGCCTTCTCGAGCGGCACCGTCGCCTGCGCGGCGAGGCCCTCGCGCAGCCGCGCCCGCCCGAGCTGGTAGAGGTCGTACGCCTCGCTCACGCCTCTATGGTGCCTGATCGGTCAGCCGCTGCGCAGTGACCGCACGGTGAGGAAGCCGCGGACCCTGCGTCCCGGCCCGAGCCGGCCGCGGAGCAGCGAGATGACGCGGCGCAGCTCCTTCCGCGTCTCGTCCGCTGCCCTGGCGGCGCCGGCCGGTGGCCCATAGCGGGCGCGCGAGAATGCGGCCGCAAAGGCATCGCTGCCGACCCCGAGCCGCCGCAGCTCGAGCGCGAGCTCGTCGACCGAGGCCGACGCGCTCACCTCCGAGCCCTGGTCGCGGACGAACGCCGCCAGCTCGGCACGGGCCGCCGAGGCGCGCCGCCGCGGATCGCTCGTCCTCGCCCGGCGATAGCGCGCGAAGCTCTTGACGAGCGCGAGGAGGAGCAGGGCGGCGGCGAGCAACGGCGAACGGGACGATCAGCCGCCACGGGATGCCGCCACCCGTCGGTCTCCACCACAGGCGCGACGCCCCGGCCGGCGTTGCGAGGCACGAACCCGGCGCCGAGGAACCTGCCGGTGCCGAGGGCCCTGATCGCGTCGGCCGAGTCTGAGGCGTTCGTGTACGTGGCCGAGAGCGTCCCGCGCCCCGGCGTCGGGTCGAACGTGAGCCAGCCGTAGCCGGCGAACCATGCCTCGACCCAGGCGTGGGCGTCGTGGTCGGTGACGGTCCACGTGCCGTCCTTCCACGTCCCGCTCGTGAACCCGACGGCCACCCGGGCGGGGATCCCGAGGTACCGCAGCATCAGCGCCATCGTCCCCGCGAACTGCTGGCAGTAGCCGAGCTTCGTCCGCTCGAGAAAGTCGACGAGCGGCGGCGCGGGCCGCCGAGTACGGCGGATGCTCGTCGTACTGGAAGCCGCCGGTCGGTGCGGAGCCAGCGCTCGATCGTGACGGTCGCCTCGTACGGCGAGCCCGCCTTCGCCGTCAGGCGCCGGGCTTCGGTCCACATCGGCTCGTACGGCCAGAGCTCCTGATAGAGATCGTTCGCGGAAGAGGGCGTCGACCGTGGCTTTCCGGCCGGGAGCGCCGAAGCGCGGGACGACGGTGCGCCCCACGTCCAGATAACGCGCGAGCGTCTCCGGGTACGCCGGCGGTGAGCGATCGAGGGCGGCAGGCGTCGGTCGGGGCGCGTAGCTCCAGACCGTGTAGTGGCGCATGTCGGTGAGGCCCTGCGGAGCGCTCATGACGCCGCTGCCGAGGAAGCGGATGCGCGTGTCCTTACCGCCCGAGAGCGACATCGGCTGGCTCGCCGCGATGACGTGGTCGTCGATCAGGGCCCGGACGTCCACCTCCTGCTTCACCCAGTCCGAGCGCTTTGCCGCGGCCGCCGGCAGGAGCGGGTCGGCCGGCAGTGGCTGCTCGGCAACGCCGGTTCCAGTCGCGTACAACGTCTCGACCCAGTGATCCGAGGCGAACGTGTCGAGGGTCGTCGCCCGCCAGTACAGGGCTCGCCGTGGCGCCGTGATACGAAGCACGGTGGTCTTGCCGGCCGGGAAGTCGATTCCTCCGTAGTCGGAGCGCCAGACGAGAGAGACCGTGTGCCCCGCCTCGGATTCGCCGAAGAGATCCCAGTTCTTCCAGTCGAGGGCGGCGACCGAGGGCCGTGCTCCGGCGCCGGCCAGCATCGCGGCAACCACGACGACGCCGGCGAGGATCGCGGCACCGGGGACGAGGCCTCGGCGATCGCGAAGGCCGGCGACCACGACCGGCCAGAGGGCGGCGAAGAGCCCGAGCGCGCCCATCGCGATCGTGTTGCGGGCCGGCAGGATCGTGGCGGGCCAGCCGAGCCCCGCCGCGGTGATCGCTGCCGCGACGAACGGGCGGCTGCCCGCCGTGACCGCGATAGCCAGGCAAAAGGCGCAGGCAGTAAGGATCACGAGGACATGGAGCTCGGGATGGCTCGTCACGACGAACGGTGGCGCCACCGCGTAGATGTCGCTCAGCCCCTGGTCGACGACCTCCCGAACGGCCCCGACCGACGTGCCGGCGAGGACGATCGTGAGCCCGAGCGAGACGGCGCAGCGCGGCGACGACCCTGACGAGAGCCCTGGCGGGCAAGGCCGACGGGGATGGCGAGCGCCGCGACGCCCATGAAGGCGACGCGCCCGCGGCGAGACCTCGATCGACGCCCAGGCGAACGCAACTGCTGCGACGGGGATCGCCGCGGCGAGCAGCCTCCGGCTCCATCCGCCAAAGGCCCTAGGCACTGACGACCCCGCTCAGGCGCCCCGCCAGTGCCGTCTCGATCGGGACCTCGGCCGAGATCACGGCGACGGGCACGCCCTGGGCGCCGGCCCGGAGGACGGCCGTGTCCTGTGGTCGCCGCGGCCGCCCGGCGAACGTCTCGGAGGCGACGACGACGAGCGACACTGCGCGGCCACCGCGACGGAGCTCGAGTAACGGTTCGACGGCGCGGTCGGGCCGTCCGGTCACGACGACGATCTCGCGGGCGCGCGAGATTGCCGTCGAGGGCATGCGAAGCGCCCGGTCGACGTGAGCCCCTGCGACGGGAATCACGCTCGCGAGCGCATCGAGCGCGATCTCCCAGTCGTGGCCCGGTGACCGCACCCGCACCCCCTCGCTTCCGGTCGCCGTCCCGATCGAGGACGACGCGGCGGTTCCAGAGAGCGTGCGCGAGTGTCAGTGCGCCGGCCGCCCTCACGGCTGCATCGAAGCTGGAGCCGCCCGGAGGGCCTGGCTACCCCATCCTCGTCCTGATCGAGGATCACGGCCAGGTCGTCGCGTGGCGCGTCGTCGAGCTCCTTCACCATCAGCCGGCCGCGCCGCGCCGTGCTCGGCCAGTGCACGGCGCGCAGGGGCTCGCCGGGGGCATAGTCGCGGACGGCGTGGATCTCGAATCCGGTCGGCCGGCGGAAGCGAGAGCGGGCCGCTCCGGTCTCCCGGGAGCCGTAGGTCGAGAACACCGACGTGAGAACCGGGATCCGGGGCCGGATGAGGAGCTGTGTCCGCTCGTCGAGCCGCTGTTCGATCCGCTCGAGCCCGAGCGGATCGACGAGGACGACCTCGGTGGGCTCGAGCTCGTGTCGCCCTCGCGGAAGGTCGGAGAACGTGATCACGGTGCGCGAACGGCGCATCCGGCCGGCGTGCTCGGCGACGCCGAGCCGTTGCCGGAGCGTGATCGTGCCGCCGAGCAGGCGCCGACGGTGCCGGGCCCGCACCTCGACGACGACGTCGCTGCCCTCGACGCGGTCGCCGGCAAGCAGCCGGCGCTCGAGGTCGACCGAGTTGCGTGCGGCGCGGGCCCAGAGCCGGGCAAAGAGCCCTGCCAGGACGAAGCCGAGCCCGACGACGGCGGCCGGAGTCGATCCGAACGCCCACGACGCGACGAGGGCGGCGACCCCGAGTGCGATGGCGCCGGAGCTTCGCCGTCTCACACCGGTACGGGCGTCCCCTCGAGTGCCTCCCGCACGACATCCCCCGGCGCCGAGCCCTGCCGAGCGCGCCTCGGGCGCGAGCAGGATCCTGTGCGAGAGCACCGGCTCCGCCATCTCGCGGATGTCGTCCGGCGTCACGTACTCGCGGCGCTCGACGAGCGCCCGTGCCTTCGCGAGGCGGAGCAGGGCGATGCCCGAGCGGGGGCTGGCGCCGAGGGCGAGATGGCGGTTCGCGCGCGTGTGCCGCAGAAGGGCCACGACGTAGCGGGTGACGCTCTCCTCGACGAAGATCTCGCGAGCGGCCGTGATCGCGTCGAGCAGCTCGTCGCGGCTCGCGACGGGCTGGAGCGTGTCGAGAGGCTGCTCACCGGTCTGCTCGGAGAGCATCCGGGCCTCATCGGCAGCGTCGGATACCCGATCGACATCCTCACGGCGAAGCGGTCGAGCTGAGCCTCGGGCAGCGGATAGGTGCCCTCGTACTCGACCGGGTTCTGCGTCGCGATCGCGAGGAACGGCCGGTCGAGCGCGTACGTCTCGCCGTCGACCGTGACCTGCGTCTCCTGCATCGCCTCGAGCAGCGCCGACTGGGTCTTCGGGGAGGCGCGGTTGACCTCGTCGACGAGCAGGACGTTGGCGAACACCGGCCCCGGCCGGAACCGGAAGCGGCCCTCCTGCTGGTCGTAGACGTTGACCCCGGTGACATCCGAGGGCAGCAGGTCGGGCGTGAACTGGAGCCGGGAGAACTGGAGCTCGAGCGTGCGCGCGAGCGCCTTGGCGAGCACCGTCTTCCCCACTCCGGGGACGTCCTCGACGAGAACGTGGCCCTCGGCGAGGAGGCACAGCAGCGGCAGCCGGAGCGTCTCCGAGGGAGCGTGCATGACGGTCGCGAGACCGGCGACGACCCTCTCGGCCAGATCGGCGGCGGCCACGGGCGACGTCGCCTCGCGCGCGACCGAGCCTTCCATCAGCGGCCCTCGAAGAGTCGCTCGATCTCGTCGAGCACGGCCCCCGCGATGACCGGCTTCGGCGCGCGTGGGACGAGCCGGTCACCGTCGGCGGTGATCAGGGTGACCTCGTTGTCCGGGCTGTCGAAGCCGATGTCGGTGCGTCCCACATCGTTGTAGACGACGAGATCGACGTTCTTGTCGCGCAGCATCGCCCGCTTCCGCTCGAGCCCCTCGGCGCCGTGCTCGGCTCCGAAGGCGACGAGCACCTGACCGTCCCTGCGGCCGGCGCCGAGAGCGCTTGCGATGTCACGCGTCGGAGTGAGCTCGATCTGCCAGGGAGCGCCGTTCTTCGCCCGCTTGCCGTCGATCGGGTCGGCGGCGCGGTAGTCGGCGACCGCCGCGGCCATCAGGAACACGTCGGCGTCGCGCGCGCGCGAGGGATTCCCGCTCGAGATCGGCCGCCGTCGGAGTCGCGACGACCTCGACGCCTGTCGGGGCCGCGAACGCCGAGGTTCGCGGCAAGCAGCGTCACGCGGGCTCCGCGTCGGCGGGCCTCGTCGGCGAGGGCGACGCCCATGCGGCCGGACGAGCGGTTGCCGACGTAGCGCACCGCGTCGATTGGCTCGCGCGTGCCGCCGGCCGTGACGACGACATGCTTGTCGTCGAGCGAGTGGGAGCGCTGCAGGATCGCCTCGGCGCGCGCCACGATCTCCTCCGGCTCGGCCATCCGGCCGACGCCGACCTCGCCCTCGGCGAGCTCGCCGCTCGCCGGGCCGACGATCTCGACACCACGCGCCCGCAGGAGCTCGTGATTCGCCTGCGTCGCCGGGTGCTCCCACATCCGCGTGTTCATCGCCGGGGCGACGAGCAGCGGGCCGTCGTGCGCGAGGACGGCCTCGGTGAGCGTGTCGTCGGCGAGGCCATGCGCCAGGCGGGCCATCGTGTGCGCCGTCAGAGGCGCGATCACCAGCAGGTCGGCGCGTTGGAGATGCGGATACGGGTCGGCCGGCGCGGTCGTGCGCGCGAGCGCATAGAACGTCTCCGCCGCGACGAAACGCTCGGCTCCCCGCGTCGGCAGAGGCAAGACCTCATGCCCCGCACGAACGAAGAGGCGGATGATCTCGCACGCCTTGTAGGCGGCTATGCCACCCGTGATGCCGAGGACGATGCGCGCCATCGCCATAGTGTGCCCGTTACGGGTGGGAAAGAAAGAGGCGCGTCGTTACGGCTTGGGGTACGCGTAGGCGATCTTCGCCTGCGCGACCTCTTCCATCGCCATCGTCAGGTAGTTCTTCGACCGCGACTCGATCAGCGGCGGTGGCGCCACGTCGAAGCCGATGCCCTCGCCGAGCTGGTGGTGGTAGCTGTTGATCTGCCGGGCCCGCTTGGCGGCCACGATCACGAGCGCGTAGCGCGAGTCCACGTGCTCCAACAGGTCATCGATGCGAGGTTCGATCATGAGTGAGCCATGGTAGCTGCGAATTCGAGCTCCTGCTCCACGATCGCGCAGAGCGAGCCGGTCGCACGGGCGACGTCGTCGTTCCTGACCATGTAGCGGAACTTGTGGGCCTGCTCGAGCTGGTTGCGGGCGAGCTCGATCCGGTCGCCGATCTCACCCGTCGATTCCGTCGCCCGGTCGCGGAGCCGGCGCTCGAGCTCCTCGACGGGAGCGGCGATGAAGAGCGTGACGCTGCCGGGCACCTCCTCCTGGACGGCGAGCGCTCCGTCGAGCTCGAGCTCGAGGACGCAGACCCTGCCGTCGTCGGCGACCCGCTGCATCTCGGAGCGCAATGTCCCGTAGCGCTTGCCCGAGACGTACTTGACGTGCTCGAGGAAGGCGCCGGCCTCGATCCGGGCCACGAACTCGTCCTCGCCGAGGAAGTGGTACTCGACGCCGTCGGTCTCGCCCGGGCGGCGGGGGCGCGTCGTTGCCGAGATCGCGACCTCGAGCACCGGGACACGTTCGACGAGTGCCTTGATCAGCGTGCCCTTACCGGCGCCGGATGGGCCGGTGATGACGAACACGGGGCGTGGCACGCGAACCGGCTTGATGTCCGCTCTACCGGTTGAACAGCGACACGAGCTCCGCGCGCTGCCGCTCGGAGAGCCCGCCCACCGTCTTCGACTGGCTGATCCGGCACTGGTTCAGCAGCCGGGCCGCCTTGACGCGGCCGAACTTGGGGACGGCCATAAGCATGTCGAAGACCTTGGCCGTCGAGACGTACTCGGGCGGATCGAGGAGGATCCCCTCGATCTGGACCGTTCCGTCCTTCAGGTCTTTCTTCAACTGTGCGCGCCTTACTCGAATATCGTTCGCCCGCTTGAGTGCTTCCATCCGCTGGTCGAGTGACCGGGCGGGGGCTTGGGTCTGAATCTTCGACGCGACCATGGGGGACGAGTCTAGCAATCCGGCAGGCAGGGTCAAGAGGAACTGTTTTCCGCGATTTGCAGGGATTTCTTCTAGCTAACCATTGGCAACTCCCCTGGCGGCGAGCGGATTCGCGTACCCGCGCGCCGTGGCCTCGCTCCGCAACTCGTCTCTGACGCGAGCGGGAGACTCCGGATCGGCGAAGAGGACAGTGCCCAATGAGACAACGCTCGCGCCCGCCGCGACGAGCTCGAGCGCGTCGAGCCCGCTCGTCACTCCGCCCATCCCGACGATCGGCACATCGACCGCTCGGGCGCACGCCGAGACGCACGCGAGCGCGATCGGCCGCAGGGCCGGGCCCGAGTAGCCACCGGTCCCACGCCCGAGCTTCGGACGCAGCGTGTTGGGGTCGAGCGCCATGCCGCGGATCGTGTTGACGAGCGAGAGGCCGTCGGCTCCTGCCGCCACCACCGCCTTCGCCGACTCGGCGATGTCCCAGGTTGCGGGCGACAGCTTCGCGTAGAGCGGCTTCGAGGTGCGTGTGCGGCTGGCGGCGACGATCTGGGCCGAGGATTCGGGCGCCTCCTCGACGTTCGGGCACGAGAGGTTGAGCTCGATCACCTCGACATCGGCGCGCTCGTCGAGGCGCTCGCAGATGCCTGCGAAGTCGTCGGCCGAGAAGCCGCCGACCGAGACCCAGACGCGGAGCCCGAGCGCGGCGAGCGCCGGCAGGGTCTGGCCGATCGAGGCCGTCGATCCCCGGGCCTTGCAGCCCGATCGAGTTCAGCATCCCCCACTCCGTCTCGGCGATCCGCACCGGAGCGTTGCCCTGACGCGGCTCCGGCGTGATCGTCTTCGTGACGAAGGCGTCGAGCGCGAGCGCGACGTCGGGCGCCGTGAGGGCGTCGAGACAGCCGCTCGCGTTGAGGATGGGGACGGTCATGCCGCTCGCAGGACGGGGCCGGCCACGCACAGCCGTTGCAGGCGGCCGTCGACCGGCACGACGCAGCCGTAGCACGCCCCGTAGCCACAGGCCATCGGCGCCTCCCAGGCGAGCTGTGCGTCGGGGACGAGCTCGCGTACCGCCTCGAGCATCGGCTCCGGGCCGCAGGCGAGCACGTCGCCCGGGTCGTCGCCCAGCAGGGACGTCACGAACGTCGGGTCGATCACGACCTCGGCGCCAGGGACGAGAGCGGCCGCCTCGGCATGGTGGGCCGAGCGGAAGCCGAGGATCGCGGGTGGATTCCCGAGCACCTGCGCGACGTACGGAAACGGGGCAACGCCGATGCCTCCGCCGACGATCAGCGGCCTCTTCACCGTCAGGTCGAAGCCGTTGCCGAGTGGGCCGAGCACGTGGAGGCGGTCGCCGCCGGCGAGCCCGCAGAGCGTGCGCGTGCCGGGCCCGATCGGGTCGATCAGAAAGCAGAGCTCGCCGGCCTGCGCCAGGCAGAGCGACATCGGCCGCGGCAGCACGTGGCCCGGCGGGTGGAGCATGAAGAACTGACCGGGGATGCCGGGCTCGATCGGGCCGGCCTCGAGCCGAAGGAGCGTGTAGGGGCCGACCGGGTCGGCCCCGGCGACCCGCAGCTCCGCTCCCGTCACGCGCCGGTCTCGATCCGCTCCTGCAGCGAGAGCGCGGTCTCGGCCCGCGCGTTCGCGATCGCGTGAACCGCGGCAGCGGCACCGGAGATCGTGGTGATGCAGGGCACGCGCGCGCTCAGTGCCGCCTCGCGGATGCGATAGCCGTCGGCACGGGCGCCGGAGCCCTGCGGCGTGTTGACGATCAGGTCGCAGCGCCCCTCGCGGACGAGGTCGACGACGGTCTGCTCGTCGGTCGGCGGCGTCGGCGACCTTGGCCACGTCGCCCACCTCGAGCCCGGCCGCGCGTAGCGTCCGCGAGGTGCCTTCGGTGGCCATGAGCTCGAATCCGAGCCCGGCGAGCGCGGCCGCGATCGGGACGACGCTGGGCTTGTCGGTGTCGTTGACGGAGATGAATGCGGTCCCGGAGGACGGCAGCGGGCGGCCCGCGGCGCGCTCGGCCTTCGCGAACGCCGTCGGCAGGTCGGAGGCGCTCGCCATCACCTCTCCCGTCGAGCGCATCTCCGGCCCGAGCACCGGATCGGCGCCCGGGAAGCGCGCGAACGGAAGCACTGCCGCCTTCACGCTCACCTGCAGCGGCCGCGGCGTCGGCAGGGCCAGATCACGCAGCTTCTGGCCCGCTGCGAGCTTGCAGGCCGCCTCGACCAGGTTGATCCCGATCGCCTTCGAGGCGAACGGCACCGTCCGAGATGCCCGCGGGTTGGCCTCGAGCACGTAGACGGTCGAGTCGGCGATCGCGAGCTGGATGTTGAGCAGCCCGACGACCCCGAGCGCCGGCGCGAGCCGCTTGACGATGTGCTCGACCTCGAGCGCGTTCGCGAGCGTCAGCGACTGGGCCGGCAGCACGCAGGACGAGTCGCCGGAGTGCACGCCCGCCTCCTCGACGTGCTGCATGACGGCGGCGATGAAGACGTCCTCTCCGTCGCAGAGCGCGTCGACGTCGATCTCGACGGCGTTCTCGACGAAGCGGTCGACGAGCACCGAGCCGGAGACCGCGCTCATCGCCTGTCGAAGCTGAGCGTCGTCGTAACAGACGCGCATGGCACGGCCGCCGAGCACGTAGGACGGCCGCACGAGGACGGGGTAGCCGATCTCGGCGGCAGCGGCCAGCGCCTCGTCGGCGCCTTCGACGGTCGCCCACGGCGGGCAACGGATGCCGAGCTCGTCGGCGAGCGCGCCGAACAGCTCCCGGTCCTCCGCAAGGTCGATCGCCGAGAGCGGCGTCCCCATGATCGGGTAGCCGGCCGCCTCGATGTGGCGGGCGAGCCGGAGCGGGGTCTGGCCGCCGAACTGCGTCACGACGCCCTCGGGCTGCTCGCGGTCGAGGACGGCGAGCACTTCCTCGGGCGAGAGCGGCTCGAAGTAGAGCCGGTCGGAGGTGTCGTAGTCGGTCGAGACCGTCTCCGGGTTGCAGTTGATCATCACCGCCTCGTAGCCGAGCGCACGGAAGGTTTGCACGGCGTGGACGCAGCAGTAGTCGAACTCGATCCCCTGGCCGATCCGGTTCGGGCCGGAGCCGATGATCACGACCCGCGGCTTCGTGGCGGGCGGCAGGGCCTCGTCCTCCTCACCCCAGGTCGAGTAGTAGTAGTTGGAGCCGGCTTCGACCTCGCCGGCGCACGAGTCGACGCGTCGGTAGGACGGCCGGATGCCCCTTGCGTACCTGCGTGCGGCGCACGTCGTCGCCGCTCGTCCCCCATGCGGCGCCGATCGAGTCGTCGCCCCAGCCGGCGCGCTTCGCGCGCAGGATGTCGAGCGACGCGAGCTCGCGGCGCGCGTGGGCGAGCTGCTCCTTGAACCAGGGATGGACGCCCTCGGGGATGTCGTCGACACGTCGCCCACGGCGTCGCCGAGCCCGGATCGAGCTCGCGCGAGCCGAATGCCCTTGAGGAAGGCCTCGGTGAAAGTGCGGCCGATGCCCATCGCCTCGCCGACCGACTTCATCTGCGTGCCGAGGGTCGCGTCTGCGCCAGGGAACTTCTCGAAGGCGAAGCGCGGGAACTTGACGACGACGTAGTCGAGCGTCGGCTCGAAGCTGGCCGGCGTCGTCTTCGTGAGGTCGTTGGGGATCTCGTCGAGCGTGTAGCCGACGGCGAGCTTGGCAGCGACCTTGGCGATCGGATAGCCGGTTGCCTTCGACGCGAGCGCGGACGAGCGCGAGACGCGGGGGTTCATCTCGATCACGCGGATCTCACCCGTCTCGCGACTGCGGGCGAACTGGATGTTCGAGCCGCCGGTCTCGACGCCGACCGCGCGGATGATCGCCACCGAGGCGTCGCGGAGCTCCTGGTAGGCCTCGTCGGAGAGGGTCATCTGCGGCGCCACCGTGACCGAGTCGCCCGTGTGGACGCCCATCGGGTCGAGGTTCTCGATCGAGCAGACGATGACGACGTTGTCGTTGAGGTCGCGGATCACCTCGAGCTCGAACTCGTCCCAGCCGCGCACCGACTCCTCGACGAGCACCTGCGTGATCGGGCTCTCGCGCAGGCCGCGCTCGACGATCGTGCGCAGCTCGGCCTCGGTCTCGGCGAAGCCGCCGCCGTGACCGCCGAGCGTGAACGCCGGCCGCACGACCGCGGGAGCAGGGATCTCGCCGAGCTGGTCGACCGCCGTCACGATCTGCGAGCGCGGCGTGCGCAGGCCGCAGCTCTCGACCGCGTCGCGGAACAGCGACCTGTCCTCGGCCCGCCGGATCACGTCGACGCGCGCTCCGATCAGCTCGACGCCGAGCTCCTCGAGGATTCCCGCTTCGGAGAGCTCGATCGCGAGGTTGAGCGCGGTCTGGCCGCCGAGCGTCGGCAGCAGCGCGTCGGGCCGCTCGCGGCGGAGCACGTCGGCGACGCCCTGGATGTCGAGTGGCTCGATGTAGGTGCGGTCGGCGAAGCCCGGATCGGTCATGATCGTGGCCGGGTTCGAGTTGATGACGATCGTGCGGAACCCGTCCTCGCGCAGCACCTTCAGGGCCTGGCAGCCGGAGTAGTCGAACTCGCAGGCCTGTCCGATCACGATCGGGCCGGAGCCGATCAGGCAGATGGACTCGATGTCGGTGCGCCGTGGCATCAGGCAGGCACCAACCCTTCGACCCAGCCCTCGAGGATCGGCCAGGCGTCGTGCGTGCCCGGGCCGGCCTCGGGGTGGAACTGCACCGAGCGCGCATTCAGATCGGGATAGTCGAAGCCCTCGACGGTGCCGTCGTAGAGCGAGACGTAGGTGGCCTCGCGCTCGTCGCTCGGCGCAACCGCGAAGCCGTGGTTCTGGCTCGTGACGAGCACCCGGCCCGTGGCGCGCTCGAGCACCGGGTGGTTGGCGCCACGATGGCCGAAGGGCAGCTTGTACGTCTCGTGGCCGGTCGCAAGGCCGAGCAGCTGGTGGCCGAGGCAGATCCCGAGGACGCTCGTGCGCCCGAGCAGGCCGCGGATCGCCTCGACCTCCTCCGTCGAGCGGCTCCGGGTCGCCGGGGCCGTTCGAGAGCAGGACGCCGTCGAACCCGGCGAGCGTCGTCGGGATCGGCGACGTGCGGGAACACGGTCACGGCGGCGCCGGCCTGACGCAGCCGCCGCATGATCGAGGTCTTGGCGCCGTAGTCGACGACCGCCACCCGCACGCGGCCGTCCTCGTTGAAGACGGTGGGCGCGACCGACGAGACGGCCGAGACGAGCGCCTGGCCCTCCATCGAGGGCTGCTGCCGGATCAGTTCGAGCGCCGCGCTCGGGGGCGAGGTCTGTCTCGTCAGCGACGGCCGCCGCGCGCATCGCGCCTGCCTCGCGGATGCGCAGGACGAGCTTGCGCGTGTCGAGCTCCTCGAGCGCGACGATGCCCTTCGCGCGTCAGCCATTGCGCCCATGCGGCGCCGCCGCAGCGCCGCATCAGCGCCGCCTTGACCCACGGCTGTGCGCGACTCGAGCCGGGCGTCGTCGACGCCGTAGTTGCCGATCATCGGCGCCGTGAACGCGACGAGCTGGCCCGCGAAGCTCGGGTCGGTCACCGTCTCCTGGTAGCCGGTCATCGCCGTCGTGAAGACGGCCTCGCCGAACGCGACGCCGGCAGCTCCGACCGAGCGGGCCGGGAAGACGGTGCCGTCTTCGAGTGCGAGAAAGCCGTTGCTCATGCCGCGTACACCACCCTTCCGTCGGCGATCGTCTTGACGATCGCGCCGCGTCAGCGTCTCGCCGAGGAGCCAGGAGTTGACCGACTTCGAGCGGAAGCCGTCCTCGGTCACGCGTCCACGTCGCGTCGAGGTCGAGGAGGACGAGGTTGGCCGACTCCCCGACCTCGATCCGCGGCACGGGCAGCCCGAAGACCCGCGCCGGGCCGGCGGACATCCGCTCGAGCACGAGGCCGAGCTCGAGATCGCCGGGCTCGACGAGATACGTGTAGATCGCCGCGAATGCGGTCTCGAGCCCGGTGACGCCGAACGGCGCCTCCTCGAACGGGGCGTCCTTCTCGTGCCGCGCGTGCGGCGCGTGATCGGTCGCGATGCAGGCGATCGTGCCGTCGCGGAGCCCGTCGAGCAGCGCCTGCCGATCGTCCTCCGAGCGCAGCGGCGGGTTCATCTTGCGGTTGGTGTCGAGGGTGCGCACGGTGTCGTCGGTGAGGCAGAGGTGATGTGGCGAGACCTCCGCGCTGACGGCGACCCCGCGCGCCTGCGCGGCCCGCACGGCAGCCACGGACTCCCTCGCCGAGAGATGCATTATATGCAAAGGACGTTGCTCATATGCAGCAAGCGTCGCAGTCGCGCCCGATCATCACCGACTCGGCCACCGACGGCCAGCCTGCGAGACCGAGCTCGGCGGAGACGCGCCCGTCGTGCATCTGGCCGTCGCGCGAAAGCGTCGGCTCCTCCTCGTGGAGCGCCAGCAGCCGGCCCGTGACGGCGCTGTACTGGAGCGCGCGCTGCATCAGCCCGGCCGACACGACCGGGCGCCCGTCGTCGGTGAAGGCCGCCGCGCCGAGCCGCGCCAGCTCGGCCATCTCGGTCAGCTCCTGGCCCGTCGAGGCCCTTCGAGATCGAGGCCATGAAGCCGGTCGGGATCACCGCATCCTCGCGTGCCTGCTCGATCAGCGCGCCGAGCACGGCGGCGGAGTCGACGACCGGGTCGGTGTTCGGCATCGCGAGGATGGCGCAGTAGCCACCGGCGGCAGCCGCGGCCGTGCCCGACGCGATCGTCTCCTCGTCCTCGCGGCCCGGCACGCGCAGGTGCACGTGAGGGTCGACGAACGCCGGAGCGAGCACGAGCCCCCGGGCGGCCTCGACGGCGGGCTCGATCGGCGACGATGATGCCGTCCTCGATCGTGACGTCGAAGGCGCCGTCGAGGCCGCTGCTCGGATCGATCACCCGGGCGCCGCGGATCGTGAGGGTGTCGCCGGGGCGTCCGGCCAGAACGAGGGTCATGCGACCTCCAGCCCGCGCGCGACGTCGATCGGGCCGCCGGCGAGCAGGTCGTAGAGCACCGCCATCCGGACGACGAGGCCGGAGCGCACCTGCTCGGTGATCAGGGAGACGTCGGAGTCGGCGACGCTGCGGGTCGATCTCGACGCCGCGGTTCATCGGGCCGGGGTGCATCACGATCTGCCCGGGGCGCAGGCGCGCCGGCGGTGACCCCCCACTCCGCCGCGTACTCCCGCAGCGACGGGCACGTAGGCGGCTCCGGCGAGCATGCGCTCGCGCTGCATGCGGAGGACGTAGACGACGTCGGCCGTCGCGATCGTCGCCGATCTCGGACGAGACCTCGCAGCCCATCTGCTCGATCCCGCGCGGCATCAGCGTCGGCGGGCCGACGAGCGTCGTGTGCGCGCCGACGAGGTCGAGCGCCTCGATCAGCGATCGCGCCACCCGCGAGTGAAGGACGTCGCCGACGATCGCAACGTGCAGGCCCGTCGAGCCGGCCGAGCGCCTCGCGCATCGTGTAGAGGTCGAGCAGGGCCTGGGTCGGATGCTGGTGCTTCCCGTCGCCCGCGTTGACGACGTGCGCATGCGTCGCCTCGGCGACGAGCTGCGGCGCGCCGATGTGCGGGTGGCGGATCACGATCACGTCGGGGTCGTACTCGGCGAGCGTCAGCGCCGTGTCCTTCAGCGACTCGCCCTTGTCGACCGAGGAGCCCGACGAGCGCACGGCCATCGTGTCGGCCGAGAGGCGCTTGGCGGCGAGGTCGAAGCTCGAGAGCGTGCGGGTCGAGGATTCGTAGAAGAGGTTGAGGACGAGCCGCCCGCGCAGCGCCGGGAGCTTCTTGACCTCGCGGTCGAGCGAGCGCGCGATCGTGGCGGCCGTCCCGAGCAGGCGCTCGACGTCGTCCCGGTCGAGGTCGGAGATGCCGAGCAGGTGGCGGCGAGGCGGCAGCGGCGGCTCGCGTCTGGAGCGCCTCGGCGGCGCGGAGATGGATGGTCTCAGTCATCGAGGCTCCTCCTCCGAGCAGGACGACGCGGTCTCCGTCGTCGGTCTCGCCGAGCTCGACGCGCACGCGCTCGGCGAGGGCGGTCGGGATGTTCTTGCCGACGTAGTCGGGGCGGATCGGCAGCTCGCGGTGGCCGCGGTCGACGAGGACCGCCAGCTGCACGCGCGCCGGCCGGCCATACTCGAGCAGCGCGTCGATCGCGGCGCGGATCGTGCGGCCGGTGAAGAGGACGTCGTCGACGAGGACGACCGTCTTCCCTTCGAGCGGGAAGTCGAGCTCGGTGCCGCGGACGATGGGCTGCGCATGAAGCGGCGGCCCACCGCCGCGCACGAGCACGTCGTCGCGGTGGAAGGTGATGTCGACCGCGCCGATCGCGACCTCGACACCCGAGCGCTCCTCGACGAGCGCGCGCAGGCGGTACGCGATCGGGACGCCGCGGGTGTGGATGCCGACGAGCGCGAGCTCATCGAGATCGGCATTGCGCTCGATCAGCTCGTGCGCGATCCTGGAGAGGGTGCGCTCGACGGCTGCGGCGTCGAGAAGCGTCTTGGCCGCTTCACGGCCGGAGGGCGTGCATCGTCATCGTTCTCCTTTCCGGCCTCTCTGTGCCGGTTTAAAGGGTCTCGGCGAGTGTAGACGACGCGCTGGACGGCAGCGAAACGACCGCCGCGGTGATCGTCAGCCGACGCGGCCGACGACGATCAGGCGGTCGAGACGCGTCACGACCCGCTCCGGGAGCTCACGCTCGGCGCGCGCCGAGCCTTCCTCGATCTCCTCCGCGTCGAGCAGGTCGAACGTGGAGATGTGACGGCCGCGGATCCGCGCCAGCGCGTCCTCACGGCTGAGCTCGTTCTCTCCCGTCAGCCTGCGCATCTCGACCTGTCGGGAACCCCGCGGCGGCAAGCTCGGTCTCCATCGACGTCGGGCGTCGGGAACCGCTGCTCGTCGATCGTCTTGATCGACGGGAAGAACGGGTGCAGCCAGTAGGTCGCGAAGTGGTCGGGATGGAAGGTGCTGATCGCGATGCGACCGTCTGCGGGCACGACCCGCCGCGCCTCGGCGAGCGCCCGCGGGCGGTCGAGGAGGTGGAGCACGAGCGACATCGTGACCCGATCGAACCATCCGTCGCGGAACGGCAGCTGCTCGGCCGCGCCCTGACGAACGCCTGACAGCTGGCCGGGACCGTCTCCCGGGCGACGGCGACCATCTCGCCGCTCGCGTCGATGCCCCAGGCCTTCGCGTGAGCATCGTTGACGAGCGCTGCGACGAGGCGGCCCGTGCCGCAGCCGACGTCGAGCACGCGTCGGCCTCGGAGGTCGCCGAGCTCGACCATCGCAGCGAATGCCTCCCACCACGTCGCGTCGGTCGGGCGCAGGGTGTCGTAGACCCGTGCGCGGGCGCCGAAGTCGGGTGTGCCGCGCTCGTTCACTCGTCTTGCGCCGCGACGAGCGGAGTCGCCGCCGGGCCGCGGCCGCGCCGGGCGCCGCGCGGCACGAGCGCCGGCTCGCCACGCTCCGCGTAAGGGCATCTCGATCAGGTCGAAGTCGCGCGGCACGACCGTGTTGGCGAACAACTGCGCGCGCCTCGTCCGCCGACGACGCTGTCGTGGTAGCGGCTCGAGATGTGGGTCAGCGCAAGCAGTCCGACGCCCGCTGCCTTGGGCGGCGAGCGCCGCCTCGGCCGCCGTCGAGTGCTTGGTCTCGCGGGCCCGCTGTCGCTCGTCGGCGCAGAACGTCGCCTCGTGGACGAGCAGGTCGACGCCTGCTGCCGCCTCGACGACCGACGCGGCCGGCCCGGTGTCTCCCGTGAGCGCGAGCGACCGGCTCGGACGCGGCAGGCCCGAGCACCTGCTCGGGCGTGATCGGTCTCGCCGCTTCGAGGACGACGGCCTCGCCACGCTGCAGCATCCCGCGCTCGCGCCCGGCGGCACGCCGAGCGCGTCGGCAACGTCGACGTCGAATCGTCCGGGCCGGTCGGCCTCGGCGAGCAGGTAGCCGACCGCACGGCCGCGCCGTGATCGACGGCGAAGGCGCGGATCTCGTAGTCGCCGCGGTCGAGCACGTCGCCCGGGGCGAGCTCGACCGTCTCGATCGGGTAGGTGAGGCTGCCGAATACCCGCCGCAGCGACGGCGAGCAGGTCGCGGAGGCCGACCGGGCCGTGGAGCGTCAGCGGCACGTCGCGGCCGCGCAAGGCGAACGTCTTCAACATGCCCGGCAGGCCGAGGAAGTGGTCGGCGTGGAAGTGCGTGAGAAAGATGTCCTCGAGGTCGATCAGGCCGACGTCGGATTTGAGCAGCTGCCGCTGCGTCCCCTCGCCGCAGTCGACGAGCAGCTGTCGCCGCCGCGCCGGATCAGCGTCGCCGACGTGGCCCGTTGGGCGGTGGGAGCCGAGCCCGACGTCCCGAGGAACACGACGTCGAGATCCACGGGGCGAGTGTATCGCCGCCGGGGCAGGACGACCGCGCGCAGCCCCCACGCCGACGTCCCCGTTGCGCGCGCCGCGAGGACTTTGTGTTGATTCAACACGATCCCCCTCGAACCGCACGCCGTTTCATGCGGTCGTTCAGCGCACGGCCGAGTGGACTTTGTGTTGATTCAACACTAAGTCAACGCGTGCGGACATCGGCGACGCCGCCGTCGGATGGTGCCGACGCCTGTCCATCCGCGTGCGCCCGACTGCCCATCTGTCGCCGTATCGGGGCAGATGGCGGGTGCTCGTCGGCTACGCCGGCCCGGCTCGTCCCGGCAGGACGAGGTCGGTGTAGACCATCTCGCCCTTGAACTTGCGCGCGACCGGATCCCAGGGGAAGAAGATCGCGTTTCGCCACTCGAGCCGCTCGCCGGTCGGCTCGACGTCGAGCCACTTCCCGAGGTGCGTCGCGGTGACGATCGGCCTCCTCGCAGACGCCCTGCGGGCCGATCACGATGTAATCGAGGTCGAAGTGGATGTCGGGGAAGGCGGTCAGCAGCTCGGTGTAGAACCGCGTCGCTCCGGCGTGGCCCTCCCAGCGTGACGCCTGTGCCGGCGACGGTGTAGACGCAGTCCTCGGTCAGGGTCGAGATCAGTCCGGGAAGATCGCGGTTGTCCTCGGCGATCGAGTGCACCTTCCAGAGCTCGCGGATCGCGGCCACCTCATCGGGATCGACGGGCCGGTTGAGAAGCTCGAGGATGCGTTCAGTGGCCATGGCTGCCCCTTCGGTCGTGGCGCCGGTTAGCGGGCGCGGGCGGATTCTATGGCGTTCGAGTCCGGACAACCCGGCACGGTCGGCCGAAGCCTGGGCGCCGCCGACGCTACGGGAGGCGAATCAGCTGGCCGGGCGCGATCGTCGTCCCGGCGAGGTGATTGCGCTCGCGGAGCTTCCAGACGCCCTCGCGCGGATCGCCGCCGTAGTTCGACGCTGCGATCGACCAGAGCGTGTCGCCGGCCTGCACACGGTAGGAGCGCTCGGGGCCGCCGGCGCCCGAGTCGTGGGCAAAGAGCGCCCAGGCCATGACGGCGACGAGAGAGACGAGAATAAGGCGAGCGAACATCTGTTCGTCATGATGCACGAACATGTGTTCGTTGTCAAGGGCCAACTCCACGGGTGTTGTCTTCGTGTTGAATCAACACAAAGTCCTGTGCCCTGCCTTGCGGTGCGGCGGCCCCTCGGGCGCCGAGCAGGCGCCTACGGTGTCAGCGAAGTGTCCGCGAGTACGTCGTCGAGCGCTTGATACTCGTCTCGGCGACGAGGCGCACCGCAATCGTCGCCGGCCGCAGCGGCAGGCTGCGGTGGAACGTGAAGCCGACCGGGTGCAGAGGCATCGCCTTGCCGCCGCGGCAGCCCGGGCTCGTGGCGGTCTTCTTCGCGACTGCCGCTGCGGCGGCGACACCGCCGTAGGTGGCCGGGGAGCAGACAGGCGACGACGTTCGCGCCCTCGTCGGCCGCGGCGTCGAAGCGAATGCCCTGTCGCGTCGCGTCGATCGACCAGGTCGGCGCCACCGCGCCGATCACCTTCTTGGCGGGGTACCAGGGGCGCGCAGCGAGCGAGCAGCCCGCGGCGGACTGGGTGATCGCCGCCTGCACCGACGCCGCCGATGCGCGGGGAGTGCCGTCGACGTGGTAGAGCGCCGCCTGGAAGCCGGTGTCGCGCGGGATGTCGTCGTAGAAGCCGAAGATGTTGACCTGTGCGATCTGGGGGTCGCAAGCGGCGTCGCGGACGAGCTCGCTGTAGACCATGGCCTGCGAGGCGTCATCGGTGACGCGAACGTTCTCCGTCCCCGTGTACCCCGCCAGCGTCGAGGTGTCGACCTGCCAGCCGACCTCGTCGAGGTAGAGCTTGAGGCCGCTCACGGTCGTCGGCTGCGGCGTGTCGCGGAATGCGTCCCAGATCGACTGCTTGATGCGGTCGAGGTTCGCGAAGCCTGCCTTGGGCCAGCGGTAGCCGCGGTCGATCGGGTCGATCGCCTGGTCGGGATAGGGGTGGAAGCTGAGGTCGTCCATCAGCGGCAGCGTGCGGCCGGTCGAGCGGTACCAGGCGCCGAGCGCGGCGAGGAACCGAACCGGCGAGGTCGAGACGTTGCTCGTCGCCGTCGGCTGGTCGTTGCCGCGCGGCGAGAGCCCGAGCCCGACCACCCGGATCGTCGGGTCGACGGCCTTCAGCGCGTCGTAGCCGGCGGCGAGGAACGCGCCGGCTCTCGCGGCGGAGATGTTCTTGCCGGTGGGACCGAACTGCGGTCGCATGAACGCCGGCTGGTTCGGCTCGTTCATGACGACGAACTGCTTGCACGGTCGGGTAGCGCTGCGCGACGAGCGTGAGCCAGGCCGCGAAGCCCGACGGCGTCGCGATGCCGTCCTCGATCTCGCGCGGCGGGTAGGGATACACCGCGAGCGAAACCTGGAGCCCGGCGAGCTGGGCAACTGGGATAGCCCGGTCGAGAGCGTCGCCGTCCTGGATCGTCGTCGGGTCGCTGGCGACGAAGCGCGTCGTCATCACCGACTGCTTCAGCCCGAGCGCGCTCATCTGGGCGAAGAACACCGCGCCGCCATCGGCCGCGTACTTGCCCGTATCGTCGTTCGCCCCGATGTCGGCCGCGGACGCACCCCCTGCCAGGGTGAGCACAGCCAGCAGCATGGCCATCGCCACAGTCGTCCGCACGGATCTCCCGAGTTCGCCGCAGTGTCCGCCGCTCCTCGCGAAGCAGCGCCGCATCGTACCTCGCCGCCGAGCCTGCTTCCTGTTAGCCGTTCATTGCTACCGCAGCGGCTCGACGCGCGCCAGGACCGCGTCCAGCAGGCGACCGGCGCCGAAGCGAACCGGGTCGTCGGCGACGAGGCCCGTCTCCGCCTCGCGCGGCCACGACCGCCGCGCGAGCCGCGGCGTCGTCGAGGTGGCGCGTATTGAGCGCGATGCAGGCGACGCCGGCCGGACGCCGCGTGAGCGAGATCGCCTCGTGCAACGACACGAGCTCGGGCAGCGACAGCAGCGGATAGCCGGCATAGCCCTCGACCTCGGTGGCTCCCGCCATGTGGCAGAGGACGAACGCGTGCGGCGCCGAGCCGTGGATCAGCCCCAGCGTGACCCCGGAGTAGGCCGGGTGCGAGATCGAGCCCTGACCCTCGACGAGGAGCAGCTCTCCCCCGCGTTCGCTGCCCTCGACGACGAGGCGCTCGGCGGCGCCCGCGATGAAGTCGGCGACGACCGCGTCGACCGAGATGCCCCAGCCCGCGATCGCGATCCCGGTCTGCCCGGTCGGGACGAACTCGGAGGCGATCCCCCGGCTGCGCGCCTCACGATCGAGCTCGAGCGAAACCGTCATCTTCCCGATCGCGCAATCGGAGCCGACCGTGAGCACGGTCTTGCCGGGCAGGTCGAGATTCGCGCCGGTCGGGACATCGAGGTCGGCCGGCGCCCGCCGGAGGTCGGTCAGCGTGACGCCGAACGTGCGCTGCGAGCTCCGACATCTCGGGGTCGTCCGCAAGGAACTGGTGCAGGCCGTTCTCGATGTCGATCCCGTTCCGGATGCAGTCGCGCAGGAGCTCGCGCCAGGCGGGCGGGAAGCGGCCGCCCTGCGTCGCGACGCCGACGAGAGCGGCCGTCGGCTGCAGCGGCAGGGCCGCGGTGACGTCTGCGACGATCGGCACACCCTGCTCGGTCTCCCCGGCACGCAACGAGTCGAGAATCGCGACGACGTCCTCGCCGCGGTAGCGGAGCACCCCGCGCATCGTCTTGCCGTAGTGCGGGTCGCCGGAGAAGCCCTCGGCGAGGATCAGGAGCCGTCGCGGCGCGCTAGCCGACACCGAGACCGGGCTCCTCGGACGGCACCTGGACGCCGTCGGTGAACGCGACGCCGGGGCAGGGATCCTCCGACGAGCAAAAGGTTGCCGTCGAGGTCGACGTGATCGCAGAGTGGCGCCACGACGCAACCAGCGGCGATCCCGATCCCCGACTCGACCATGCAGCCGAGCATGACCCCGAGGCCGAGGGCGCGCGCGGCGTGGGCCATCCGGATCCCCTCCCGGATGCCGCCGGACTTCGCGAGCTTGATGTTGATTCCGTGCGCGATCTCGGCGCAGTGCGCGACATCGGCGAGCGTGTGGCAGTCCTCGTCGACGTAGATCGGTAGTCGGCGACGCGGCCTTCAGCTGTGCGGCGCCGGGGTCGCCGGCCGGGAGTGGCTGCTCGACGTAGGCGATTCCGAGCTCGGCGAGCTGCGGGATCGCATCGAGTGCCTCGCTCGAGCGACCACCACTCGTTGACGTCGACCTGCAACGGTAGGTCGGTCCGCGAGCGGACCGCCTTCACGCGCTCGACGTCGAGGCCGTCGCCGCCGCCGAGCTTCAGCTTCAGGCGCTTGAAGCGACCCTCCACCCGCTCGGTGCGTTGTGCCATGTCGTCCGGATCGCCGAGCCAGACCGTCCAGGATGTCGGGGGGCCGACCCGCGGCAGCCCGAGCAGGCGCCAGACCGGCACCCCGAGCAGCTTGCCCTGAAGGTCGTGCAGAGCGCCGTCGAGCGCCGCCTTGGCGGCATGCTCGCCCGGGACCTCCGCCGAGCCGGGCGCCGATCTCCTCGAGCGCGAATGGGTCGTCGCCGATCAGCGACGCGTGCTCCTCGATGAACGCCCGCGCCGACTCCGGCGTCTCGTCGTAGCGCTCGATCGGCGCAGCCTCGCCCCGCCCGACCGTTCCGTCATGGTGCAGCTCGACCTGGACCACGTCCTCCCAGTCGCGCGCTTCCCGCGCGATCACGAACGTCTCCGCCAGATGCAGCCGTACGACGGTGGGCTCGACCCGCATTCCCGGGAGACTACTTCGCCGCGGCGATGCTCAGCACATGCTGACGCGCTGAGCTTGAGCGCACCGTCCCTGGGACGAGTGAGCGAGGGGTACCCCGATCATCCCGATACGAACGGCTGTGGGCCCGTCAGCCGTTCTGCTCCGGCCGGTCCGCTCCTGTCGACCGATACGGGAGCGGGGTGGCTCGCCATGACCGTTGCGCCCACCGCCGCCGGCCAGGCGCGCGGCATCGGCGACATTCTGCTCGAGCTCGGGTTCGCGACTGAGGAGGCGCTGGCGAAGGCTGCCCTCGAACAGGAGAAGTCGGGGCAGCCGCTCGGCCAGATCCTCGTCGAGCAAGGGGCGATCACCCGGATGGAGCTCGCGAGCGCACTCGCCGAGCAATGGTCCGATCAGAGCGCGTCGATCACGCTCCTTCCGGTGCCGCCTCCGGCGCCGCGTCCAGCGGCGCCGCAGCAGCCGCACGACGATGACCAGTACGCGGCCCGGCTCCAGGATGCGGTCGCCGAGCTGGCCCAGCGCGTCGGGGCGAGCCAGGCCGGCGGGGACATCGAGGGCAGGGTCACAGATCTCGCCGAGCGCGTCGAGGCCACCGTTGCCCGCGCGCAGCGAATCGAGGCGACGCTCGCGGCGCTGGCCGACAGCCTCCAGGGCGTCACCGGGGGCGCCGAGGAGGCACTGAGCGCCTTGCAGACGGGCATGGCCGGTCTCGCACTCGACCTCGCTCGGGTCGACGCCACCCTCGCGGAGGTCGTCGCCGCGCCTGCCGACATACCGTCGGTCGACCCTGCACTCGCAGCCCGGCTCGACGAGCTCGCAGAGGCCGTGCAAGCCCTCGCGGAGCGACCCACCCCCGACGAATCGATCGCAGGCCGGGTCGATGATCTGGAGGGGCACGCAGCGTCTCTGGCCGAGATCCGGTCGACGTTGCAGGAGCTCGAGGCGCGTCCCGTCGGCAGCCCGGAGCTCGACGCGCGGCTGGCGCGGATCGAGACGGAGCTCGCGGAAGGGCCTGCGGACGCCGCCGGGTCGGTCGAAGTCGAGAATCTCGCGTCTCGGCTCGAGCAGACCGTCGACGGGCAGAAGGGGTTGGCAGCCCTCGTCGAGGAGCTCGGAGCCCGCCTCGAGACCATCGCCCGCCCCGACGACCGTGTCGATCAGGCAGCGGCCCGTGTCGGCGAGATGGAGGGTCGCGTCGACGAGGTCGTGCGCGCTCTGGACGACGTCCGGCAGGCGCTCGCCACCCAGGAGAGCGTCGCCGCCCCGCAGCGGCTCGACGAGCTAGGAGCCGGCCTCGCGGCGATCCAGGAAGAGCTCGCTGCGCTGGCGCGGTCGACCACGCTAGCCGAGCGTGTCGAGGAGCTCTCCGCACGCATCGAGGAGATGGCCGGTGCGCGCGAGGCGCACGAGTCGTTGGCGGCGAAGCTCGATGACGTCGAGCGTCGGCTGCCGTCGGAGGTGGTGTCGCCGGCTGAGCTCTCCCAGGCGCTGGCCGCCGCGCGTGAGGAGATCGTGGCGGGGACGCGGGATGGAGCTGATCCGCGGATCGAGGCGATGGCGCAGGAGCTGGAGGCGGTGCGTGTGGCGCTCGGGACGCAGGCGCCCGATCCCGAGCTCGTCAGCAGGCTCGACGCGCTCGGCGCTCAGGTGGAGCAGCTTGCGGGCGGCGTCGAGGCTCAGGCCGCGCTGGCGGCGAAGCTCGACGACGTCGAGCGCAGGCTGCCTTCCAACATCGTCACCCTGGACGATCTCGCCATGCACTGGCGCAGGCCCGCGCCGAGATCGTCGCGGAAATGCAGGTCGAGCCCGATCCGCGCATCGAGCAGCTGGCAGAGCGGCTCGCGAGCGATGCGCAGCAGCAGGAGTCGCTCGCGGCGAAGCTCGATGATGTCGAGCGGAGGCTGCCGTCCGACGTGGTGTCGCCGGCCGATCTCTTGCAGGCGTTGGCGCAGGCTCGGACGAGATCGTGGCGGAAACGCGGGTGGAGCCGGATCCGCGGATCGAGGTGCTGACCGGGGAGCTCGAGACGCTCCGCGGCGCGTTCGCGACCCAGGCGCCCGATCCCGAGCTCGTCAGCAGGCTCGACGCGCTCGGCGCTCAGGTCGAGCAGCTTGCGGGCGGCGTCGAGGTCCAGGCCGCGTTGGCGGCGAAGCTCGACGACGTCGAACGGAGGCTGCCCTCCGACATCGTCACCCTCGAAGATCTCTCCCAGGCGATCGCGCGCGTCCGTGAGGAGGTCGCGCTCGAGAGCGCCACCGGCGGCCCCGATCCAAGGATCGAGGAGCTTCTGAACGAGGTCGCGTCGCTTCGCACCGACCACGCGCCCGACGAGCGGATCGACATGCTCGTGCAGGGCCTCGAGTCCGTCCGCGCCGAGCTCGTGGAGGCGACCGCCGGCATCGGTGCACCGGATCCAGAGCTCGACCGGCGCTTCGAGGCGCTGGCCGAGAGAGTCGAGCAGGTTGCCGGGAATACCGAGGTGGCAGACGCCGTCGCCGCGAAGCTGAACGAGCTCGAGAGCCGTCTGCCGACGGAGGTCGTCACGCCCGCCGAGCTCGAGCAGGCACTCGCTCAGGCGCGGGCCGAGGCGGCGCCGGGCGAGCCTGCCGGCCCCGATCCGCGGATCGACGAGCTCGCCGCGGGACTCGTCGCACTTCAGGCCGACCTCGAGGCCATTCGCGTCAGCCGCAGGCCCCGATCCCGCGCTCCAGGAGGAGATCGCAGCGGTTGCTGCGAAGCTCGCGGCCGTCGAAGGGCAGCTGCCGGGTGAGACGATCACGGGCGCGGACGTGGCGCGTGCGGTCGACGAGCTGCGCGTCGAGCTCGCAGCCGTCGAGGCGCCGTCGGCGGCCGATACGAGCGCGCTCGAGGGAACGATCTCGCAGCTGGCGGAGCGACTGGAGAGCCTCGAGGGGCTCGCTGCGCGCGTCGACGGCCTCAACGACGCCGTCGCGGCGGGAATCCCGTCTGGCCCCGACCCGGCGCAGGAGGAGATCCTGGGTCGGCTCCAGGCACGGGTCGAGGAGCTGGCAACGACCCTCGAGGAGCGGCTCACCGCTTCGCCATCGGCGGGACCGGCGTCTTCACCGACGGCGAGGGCCTGCTCGATGAGCTGGAGCGCAACCGGATGACGCTCGAGCGGCTCGGGCTTCATCTCGGCGAGCACGACCGGGCGCTGGCAGAGCTGATGCGGTCGCGGAACCTGCCGAAGCGGCTCGACGAGCTCGCCGCGCGCGTCGAGGAGCTCGCGGCGGGCGGCGGCCTGGCGGGATCGGGTGGCGCTGGCGCCCGCCGGCGAGACCGACGGCGAGGGCGAAGCAAAGGGCCGCGGCTTCGACCGCAGCGCGCGCGCCATGCCTGGAGAGCTCGCGCACGAGATGAAGGCGCTGCTGCGGCGCGTCGAGGACGCCGAGATCGCCAACTCGGAGGACCGCGAGAAGTTGATGGTGCGTCTCGAGCGGATGGCGTCGTCGATCGACTGGCGCCTGCAGCGGCTCGAGGCGCCCGAGCCGTCGGAGTGAGCCTAATGCAATGACCACGCGTCCAGACGGCCCGTGCTCTTTGTGTTTGGAGGCTCAAAGCGGTCGGGTCAGCCGGGTCGGGGCCGACGAGGTCGCGCTGCTCAGGGTGGCGGCGGAGGTAGGCGGCGACGAACGGGCATACGGGCGCGACGCGCAGACCGCGGGCGCGGATGTCGTCGAGTGCACCGCTGACGAGGCGGCTGCCGACCCCACGGCCTTCCTCCGCCACGTCGACTTCGGTATGCACGAGGACGATCACGCCTGGCGCGATGCGATAGCGAATCTCCCCGACGCGCTCACCGTCGCGGAGAATCTCGTATCGAAGCTCGAGCGGGTTGTCTCTCACGACGTACTCGTCGGCCATGCATGCGCCCGGAAGGATTCGAACCTTCGACCTCGCGCTCCGGAGGCGCGCGCTCTATCCCCTGAGCTACGGGCGCTCGAGGGGCCAGTGTACTGACGCCAGGCGTCACGCCCTTACGCGGCAGTTCATAGCTAGCGAACGACGGGGGCCGAGCCAAACTCCCGCCCGAAGTTTCGGGCGGCGATCTTCCGGATCGTCCCGTCTCGCCGTAACGACACGATCGCCTTGTTGACCGCCGGTCGCAGCGGCGAGCCCGGCCGGAGGACGGCGCCGTAGCGCTCGGTCGAGCCGACTCGGCCGGCGATCGCGCCGTAACGGGCGGGCGCCGAACGCTTCGCGACGATCAGCGCGGGCAGATCGAAGACGAATGCGTCGCAGATGCCGTCGGACAGGCCGGCGAGTGCCGCGGCGGCGGTGCGGTACTCGAGAACGAGCCCTTTCGGCTGCAGAACGTTCTGTACGTACGAGAGCCCGGTGGTGACCTGCTTTCCGCACATCTGGAACGTGCGCAGGCGGGCGAGTGTGATGGGACCGGTGATGTCCTTCGCGACGAGCACGCCCTGGGTCGAGGAGAGATACGGAATCGAGAAGTCGACGAACCGCTCGCGGCCGGGAAGGATGGTCACGAACTCGAACGCGACGTCGTACGGCTTTGCTCCGGGCACGAAGAGCTCACCGAACGGGTAGTTGACGAACCGGACCCGGAGGCCCAGCCGTGTGGCCACCGCCGTGGCCATGTCGACGTCGAACCCGTGGGCACTGCCGATCGCGCCCTGCGCGAATCCGGGGTTGCCCAGCTCGATCGCGACGGTGAGGACGCCCTTCGTCCTCGTCGGCGGGGCCGCCTCGGCGCGGGCATGCGCGCCGGCCGTCAGAAGACCTGCCGACAGGATCGCCGCGATCAGCGCCGCCGGAACCGAGGGTGAAGAGCTGCTGCTTCGACATCGGCTGCATCTCTACCGGAGAACCGGAACCCTGGCCCAGCCGATGCCGAACCACCGGTTCGCGAGTCGCGTGATCACTCCCGCCTGCGACAGCGACTGCAGCGCTGCACTGACCGGTTCACGGAGCTTCGACCCCTTCGGGAAGACCGCGCCGTAGTGCTCCTGCGTGACGATCTGCGCTGCGACCGGACCGTAGAGATCGGGTTGGTCGCGCTTGGCGCCGACGAGGATCTCGAGGTCGGCGATCATCGCCTGACAGAAGCCGTCGGAGACCCCACGCAGCGCGTCGATCGGCGAGGCGAAGCCGTATGGCTTTCGCTTCGGCCGGAGCTTCGTCCGCACGTACGCCATGCTCGTTGTCGCCTCCTGGGCACAGACGCGGAGCTTCCTCAACTCGGCCAGCGAGGTTGGGGGTGCGACCCCGGTGGCGAGCAGCACACCCTTGTTGACGACGAAGTAGGGCCGCGAGAGGTCGACTGACCTCGCACGCTTCGCCGTGATGGTGACGTGTGCGACGGACACGTCGAACGGCTTCGCTCCCGGCGTGAAAACGCTGGCGAACGGGACTCGCGATGCCCACTTCGGTGACTCGGAGAACAGATTTCGGAACGCCTCGTACGAGAACGTGTCGAGCCCCCGGCGAGCCGCCGGACGAGGCGGCCGCGCTGAGGTCGTTTAGACAGTGCGGCACCCGCAGGCACCGTCGCGGTGACGAGGTCTCCGGTGCCGCTGTTCGCCGCGAACGCCGCCTCGGGGTCGGTGCCTTCGAGCACGGCACCGACTGCTGCCCGGATCGCCGGGCTCGCGCTCAGCGGGGGCAGGCCGACAGCCATCCGCGCCTTGACGACAATGGGCGACAGGTCGGTGCCGACCGGCTCGCCCGCTGGAGCTGCCGCCGTGAGGATGAGGAGCGAGCTCACGGCTCCTGCGCCGACCAAGGCTGCACCGAGCGCCAGTGCTCGGAAGCGCGGGGAAGACTGGGGAGCGGACCTGGAGATCGTGGCGGGTCCTGACGCAGGTGTCTCGGCGCCGTGGATTGTAGTACGCCCCGCCCCACCGATCAACTCCGCCGACGCGACCGGCGGCCACGCTTCGAATGCCCCGATTTGCAGGCCCGGCGGCTACAATCACGAAATGGTGTACGCGATCGACGACCCTCTCAGTACAAATGCCGAGCCTTCCCCGCCTTGCACGCAAGACGCGCGGCCGCGGAATCGCGGAGGTCGTCGCACGCCCCGCACCGATCGCAGAGCTCAGCGGTAGCGATCTCACCTGGGTCAACGTCGTCGGTCCCGACCTCGAGACGGCGAACATGCTGTCCGAGCGCTTCGGCTGGCATCCGCTCGACGTCGAGGACATCGTCTCGAAGCGCCAGCGCCCGAAGGTCGACGACTACGAGGAGGACGGCTATCTCTTCATCGTCCTCCACTTCCCGGTCTACGACAAGGCGATCTCGCGGCTGAACGCGGCCGAGCTCGACGTCTTCATCGGGCCGGATTATCTGGTCACGATTCCGAACCGGGAGCTCCTCCCCGTCACGCGCCTCTTCGCGCGCTGTGAAACGGATGCGGCGTTCCGCGAGCAGCTCTTCGCCAAGGGCACCGGCCGCCTCCTCTACGAGGTGCTCGACGATCTCTTCGACTACTGCTTTCCGATCCTCGACAAGATCGGCCACAAGCTCGACTCGATCGAGGACGACATGTTCGAGGGCTACGCCGAGGACGTCGTTCGCGACATCTCGAACGCGAAGCAGGAGATCATCTCGTACCGCAAGGTCATGAAGCCCGGCCGTACGACCCTGCGCGTGCTCGAGCGCCGCGTCGACAAGTTCCTGCCCGAGGAGCTCGATCTCTACTTCGACGACATCGTCGACGCCGCCGAGCGGATCTGGGACCAGCTCGACAACTACAAGGAGGTCGTCGACGGCCTCGAGTCGACGAACGAGTCGGTCATCTCACACCGCCAGAACGACGTCCTGCGCGTGCTCACGATCTTCAGCGTCGTGCTGCTGCCCCTCACACTCATCTCCGGGATCTTCGGGATGAACGTCGACTTCCCCGGCTTCGACTCGCCCACGGCCTTCTGGGTGATCGTGGCGCTGATGGTGGTCGTGATCGTCGGGATGGTCGGCTTCTTCCGCCACAAGCGCTGGCTCTAGCCAGAAGCGATAGGCGAAGCCGTTCTCGCCTCCGGGACGTTTGACGCGCAGGAACGGATTGGCGTCGACGAGCTCGTCAGCGATCGCCGGCACCGACACCGAGCACGCTACGTTGAGGAGCAGGTTCACGAACTTGCCCGACAATGGACGCTCGATCCGACCGTGCGGCTTCTCCATCACGTCGGACACCCACGCCGAGATGTCGCGTGGCCGGACACATCTCCGAGCCTCACGTGGCCGAACACCGGGAGCCGAACGGCCGGGATCAGTACTCCGATCGCCGGACGGATACACGTGTCCGGACACGACAAAGCCCGGAGCGCTCAAGGAGGGGAAAGCGTCCCGGGCTCTGCCGGTGAATCCTCGGAGTGAGCGTCCATCGAAACGCTCAGCCTTTGGAGACACCGTCTACCCGCTCTGCGTCACGACCAAACATCACGCGACGTTCCTCCGCAGCGCGATCGCCCGGCCGGGCGTCTTGCACGCCTCGGCCACGCCTCCCCGACGGCCACTCGTAGCGCCGACAGCGGCCGAGCTCGACACACGGCATCGCACCCGACCGAGTCGACTCACGCACCCAAGACACCGGCACGTCCAGCTGCTCCGCCACCTCGTTCGCGTCCAGCAACAGGTCGGTCACGACGCAACAAGCGAGTAGACTCGCCGCCAGGGCCGGCTTGCAATTGAGGGAACGTCAGGGGACTTTGTCGGCCGGCCCCGAAGTATTTCGGCGGTGGGGTGCTCAGTCTCCTGCGGCTCCGTACTCGTCCTCCCCTGAGGGGTGCGGTGACTCGCGACGAGCACCCCGCCACCACCTGTTCCTTTTCGGCCACTCGTGCGCTAGGGGAGCCGGGAGCCTGGCATGCGGCTCGCCAGGCCCCCGGCAGCAACAACCATCGCCGCGCCACCCCGGGGAGGATGCGCGGAGGGGAGGACGGTCGTCGCCGCGGTCAGTATCTCGCACGGCGACCTGGTGCGTTGTGAGGAGCCTGTCCGTCAGGGTGCTCCCGTTGGGCAGAAGGGCCGGAGGCCCGGTTGCGGCGCCGGGCCCCCGGCAACGACCGCACTGGGGGTGGGGTGAGGTGCGGCCGACGAGGACCGACAAGAGGACGCCCCCCGGGGGGTGAAAGGGGAGCGCCTTCAACTACCAGCAAGTCCTCACCCACACTCTGCCCGTTCACCACATGGCAGGCAAGGCAAACCACGCGGAATCGGCAGCGTCCAAAGGACACACCCCCGCCGCGATCGAGGTTCAGACGCCGCTGCCCGAACCTTCGATCGCCGCGCCCCCGGGGTTGCTAACGGTGCGAGAAATCCTAGACCCACCGCGCCTGTGAATTGGTCGAGATCGTAGCTCGCCCATCGTCCAGTTCGGTACCTCACACCAGCCCTACCTGAAGCCCGTCGAGCGCCCTCCCGTCTTCGCCCGACGACTCGAACACCCGCTCGGATAGCCTCGACCGGTGCGTTCCTCGGGGAACCCGTCAGCAACAGAGGCGTCAAGACGCTCGGCGACCTGCTCCAACGCCTCAGGCGCGCCGACGACCCCAACCTCGCGCCAGGCTCGACCTCGACACCAAGCTCCTCGTGCTGTCGCCCGGACGCACGGGTATCGCACCAGAACGCGTCGATTCACGCACCCCTGAGACCGGAACCTGCAGCCGTTCCGCCATCTCGTTCGCGTCGAGCAACCTGGCTGTCAGACGGACGCCCGCTTACCAAAGAGCCAAAACCGTACACACACTGGGCGCGTCGGCCGGTGCGCTCGGCCTGGAGTCGGGTCCACCTGCCCGTTTCGGAGCCATGGTGACCGGGGGCCCGGCCGCCGTTAGGAATGGCCGAACCCCCGGAGACGAGAACTCACATCCGCGCACCCAGGGGAGGATGGGCGAGGGAGGTCCGTCTGACGGCGAGTATCCAATACCCCTGACCGTGCGGTCAAGGTCCGAGATCACGACTGCACCTCTCGCAGTGGGACGCGCGTCGCGCCGCCTGCTCGAGGAGCGGACGCGCCGCTCGCCTGGAGAGCCGTGCGCCGATTTACGACCCAACCGCCGAGCTGAGGCGAGCGGATCACCGCAGCACTCTCGACATTTGGCCACGGTTGCGCCAAACTGAGGCTGTCTCGTCGTTAGTCCCCTTTCGACGAGGCTGCGTGTCCCAGGGTCGGGTGGTCGGTGCTGCGGTGGCCGGCCTCCCGACCTCTTCCCGGCGCCCCGGCCCCGCGTCCGAACCTTCTACCCGACAGCGCATGTCTCAGCTCAGCTCGAGCGGCCAACGTCCGAGAGTCAGCTACGGGAGCACGAACGAGGCGATCGGCTTACGCCTCGGCCAGCCGAACGAGACGCGGAGCGACGTCCCATCCCACGTGACGTCCGTCACGACGACTACCGCTGCGAGAATTACGACCGTGCGCAGACGAGGCATGCGAGGGACTCTGTCAGAGCGTGACGATCAGCGCCGCGCCCGCACGAGCTGTGCTGCCATCGCTCCGACGATCAGGGTGCCCGCGCAGATGATCAGGAAGTCCGACAGGTTGAAAATCACGTCGATTCTGCGAACCACGACGTAGTCGGGGACGCCGCGGCCCCAGATCAGGGGGCTGGCGAGATTCGCGGTGGCGCTCCCGACGAACACGAAGACAGCGATACGCCCAGGGCCGCGGAGCAGCGAGCCGAGGAGCGCCACGATCGCGACAACCATGATGGCAAGCGGGTGAGCCGGCCTGTCGTGGTAGGCGACGGCGAGCGGACCGAGCGAATCGAGCGACAGGGCCGGTGCCGTTTGTACGACCAGCGCGTTGAACATCAGACACACGACGGCTACGAGCATGCTCGCGGCCGCATCGATGCCTCTGACGGGAAGCCGATTATGCACCATCGTGTCCATCAGAGTCTCTACTCGGGTGATTGCGGGCATGACTTGAATGTTGCCCTTCCCGCTCGAGGCCGCGACGAAACCACGAGCGCCCACACCGCGGTTACCCCACCCGGGTGACGGCGGGCGGTAGTCCCACGTCGATGGATAAGGCGGTAATGCCTGCAACGAGGAGCCTCATAGCCGCCCTGATCGCTGCGATCAGCGGCTTCGCCGTCATGCGCACGGGTAGCGCGATGATGCGCAACGGCGTCGACATGCAGGATGGTGGCGGCTGGGCCGCGATCCTGATCGCCGAGGTCTGCGTCAGCTTCGCCGCGGTCGCCGTCGCGCTGTACTGAGCACCAAGACGTAGACTCGCGCGCATGGATCCGCGGGTCTCCGCCGAGTTGCCTCTGCGGCGCGAGCGCCTCTTCGCCCGCCTCGAGAGCGCCGGAATCGACGCCCTCTTCCTGCCGCCGTCTGCGGATCTCGAGTACCTGACAGGCGTCGAGCGGGACCTCCCCACCTTCGGCGAGATCACCTATGCCCACGGCTGGGTCACCGGGGCCTTCCTCGCTCCCGGCCGAGAGCCGCTGTTCGTGCTGCCGCGGATGTTCGTTCTCTTCCACCTCGGCGGCGAGGAGCCTGGCGATGTCGTCGTCGTCAACGAGACGGACGACGGCGAGGCGCTCTTTCGCGAGGCCGCCGGGCGCCTCGGCGACCCACGCCGGATCGCCGTCGGCACCCGCGCCTGGGCCCGAACGGCGCTTGGCCTCCAGGACGCACTCCCGCGCGCAGAGATCGTCGACAGTGGCTCGCTCGTGGCCGGCGTGCGACGCGTCAAGTCCGACGCTCGAGCTGGAGCTGATGACGACCGCCTGTGGCTTCGCCGACGAGGCAATGGCCGCCACGGCCGAGCGGGTCGTCCCGGGCGTGACGATGCGCGAGCTGCAGGAGGACGTCGAGCACGAGCTCGCAATCCGCGGCTCGCGTTGCCCCTCGTTCCCGACGCACATCTTCTCGTGGCTCGGCCACGATTCCGCGGAGGCGACCGGGACGGAGCCGATCGGCGAGGGCGAATGCGTGATGTTCGACTTCGGTGCCGTCCACAGCGGCTACTGCTCCGACTTCGGCCGCACCGTCGTCGCCGGGGAGCCGCCGGAGGGCTACCTCGACGCCTACGCGGTGATGCTCGCCGCACAGGAGGCAGGACGGGCGGCGCTCGTTCCCGGAGCGCTCGCGCGCGACGTGAACGCCGCCTGCCGGGAGCCGATCGAGGACGCGGGCCTCGGCGCCGCGTTCCGCCACCGGATGGGCCACGGGATCGGCCTCGATGTCCACGAGCGGCCGTTTCTCTCCCCGGAGGACGACACCGTGCTCGAGGCGGGCATGACGTTCACCGATGAGCCGTCAATTCTCCTCGACGGCAGCTTCGGCGTCCGGATCGAGGACGTCGTCGTCTGCGCCGAGGGAGGCGGGCGGCGGCTGAACGAGCTCGGCCCCGGCCCGCTCTTGGGGGGTACCGCATCCCCCACCCGAGGGTAGTCGCGCTCCCCAGGCTCGGGTGATCGGCCAATCCTGCCGATACGTCAAGTCATGTCCACGACGCAGTTCGAGGAGATCGAGAGCCCCGAAGTGGAGGCCGTGCTTCGCTGGCGCTTCGAGGAGCTGATGCGGGTCGGTTTCGACGCCGGCAGCGCCCTCATCCTGGCTGGGCACGCCGAGGTCGACCTGCACGCCGTGCGCCGCCTGATCGCAGCGCGGCTGCCCTCCCGAAACCGCGTTGCAGATCGTCCTATGAGACAACTTCCCTCGGTTGAGGTATCGCTATCCCCTCCGCGGGGGGATGGCCCATTCCCCACCGCACGGGAACACTGTGACCCTCCATACCAGTGCGGTGACGAAGGAGGAAACGGCATGACTGCGGCACAGTTCGAGATGCTCGAAGCGTCCGAGGCAGAGGAACTGCTTCGTGCGCGCTTCGAGAGCCTTACCTGGCACGGCTGCCCACCCGGGAACGCGCTCGTGATCGCGAGTCACCTCGATGTCGAGTTGCTCGATGCGATTGCGCTCCTGCAGCGCGGCTGCCCGCCCCACCTTGTGCTCCCCGTGCTCGCTTGAGCAACTGAACGAAGCACCACCGGGGCTCGGCGGATGTCCCCGGTGTGTGCGTGACCTGCACCTTCCCTGCGGCAACAGGAAGAGAACCATGAATGCGGCGCAACTCCCGATAGACCTCGCGGCGGACCGTGAGTCCCTGCACACGACGCTCGTCCAGGCTCGGTTCGAAGCTCTCGCCGAATGGGGCATGCCCATCTCGGCGGCTCGCGTGATCGCCCAGGCGATCTCGGTCGACATCGTCGAGGCCATCGGCCTCCTGCGACAGGGCTGCCCGGCCGAGCTGGTCATCCCGATCCTCGACTGATCAGAGGGCGAGGCGGCGAGCCTCGCCCTACTCGATCACGAGCCCGTCGAGGCCCTCCTCGGGCTCCGGCAGCTTCGGGTCGATGCGCTCCAGCGCGTCGACGAGCAGCTCCGCCACCGCCGTCGCCTTGACCCAGTTGTGGTCGGCAGGAACGACGTACCAGGGTGCGTGCTCGCTCGACGTCTGCCCGATCACGTCGTCGTAGGCGTCGATGTAGTCGTCGAACCGCGCCCGCACGTCGAGATCGCTCTTCTTGAACTTCCAGCGCTTCTCGGGGTCGTTGACGCGGTCCTGCAGCCGCTTCCGCTGCTCGTCCTTCGAGACGTTGAGGAACACCTTGACGATCGACGTGCCCTCGTCGACGAGCATCCGCTCCCACTCGACGATGTGGCCCGGACGGCGCTTCCAGACCTTCTCGGGCGCCAGGTCGAGCATCCGCACGGCGACCACGTCCTCGTAGTGGGAACGGTTGAAGATCCCGATCTCGCCCCGACGCGGCAGGACGGCGTGGACGCGCCAGAGGTAGTCGTGGGCGAGCTCGCTCGAGCTCGGCGCCTTGAAGGCGGCGACATCGCAGCTCTGAGGGTTCACGCCCTCGAAGACGGTGCGGATGACGCCGTCCTTGCCCGACGCGTCGAGCCCCTGGAGGACGAGGAGCACGGCATGCCGGCTCTCGGCATAGAGGCGGCCCTGGAGCTTCTCGAGGCGTGCCCGAAGCTCGTCGAGATGGGCAAGCGCATGCTCCTTGCTCTCGAGGCCGAGGTGGTCGCCGGCGTCGCGTTTCGCGAGGTGCGGCTTCGTGCCGGGGTCGACTCTGATCCTGTCGAGCATCGGCCGATTCTACGCCTGCGCTTGTCATACACTCGGCGCCATGGCTGACCGCGGCTCGTTCACGCTCGGCAAGATCATCGATCCGGCGACGGGGAAGCCCGGCGGCGACGATCTCGTCATCGGCTCGAGCGATCTGACGACGCATGGCGTCGTCGTCGGGATGACCGGCTCCGGCAAGACCGGCCTCGCGATCGTCCTGCTCGAGGAGGCGCTGCTGGCCGGGATCCCGGCGCTGATCATCGACCCCAAGGGCGACATGACCAACCTGGCGCTGACGTTTCCGGATCTCGCGCCGGCGAGCTTCCAGCCGTGGGTGAACGCCTCCGACGCGCAGGCGGAGGACATCACCGTCGAGCAGTTGGCCGAGAAGACGGCGACGACCTGGCGCGAGGGGCTTGCGGCGCAGGGCACAGGGCCCGAGCAGATCCAACAGCTCAAGGACGCGGCCGACGTCACGATCTACACGCCGGGCTCGACGGCCGGCGTGCCGCTGAACGTGATCGGGTCGCTGAACGCGCCGCCGCTCTCGTGGGACACCGAGGCGGAGGCGCTCCGCGACGAGATCGAGGGCACGGTGACGAGCCTCCTCGGCCTCGTCGGGATCAACGCCGACCCGCTGTCGAGCCGCGAGCACGTGCTCCTCTCGAACCTGGTCGAGAACGCCTGGCGGGCGGGGCAGAACCTCGACCTCGGCGGCTTGATCGGCCAGGTCCAGTCTCCCCCACTCCGCAAGCTCGGCGTCTTCGAGATCGATGCCTTCTTCCCGCCGAAGGACCGAACCGAGCTGGCGCTGAAGCTCAACGCGCTGATTGCGTCTCCCGCCTTCGCCGGCTGGAGCGAGGGCGCGGCGCTCGACCCGCAGGCAATGCTGTTCACGCCGGAGGGCAAGCCGCGCGCCGCGATCGTCTACCTCGCCCATCTCTCGGACGAGGAGCGGATGTTCGTGACGACGCTCGTCTTCGGGAAGCTCGTCACCTGGATGCGCGGGCAATCGGGGACGACCGACCTCCGCGCGCTCGCCTACATGGACGAGGTCGCCGGCTACGTGCCTCCGACCGCTGCGCCGCCCGCCAAGAAGCCGATCCTGACGATCCTCAAGCAAGGCCGCGCCTTCGGGCTCGGGCTCGTGCTCTCGACCCAGAACCCGGTCGACCTCGACTACAAGGCGATGTCGAACGCGGGCACCTGGCTCGTCGGCCGGCTGCAAACCGAGAACGACAAGGCGCGCGTGCTCGAGGGCCTGCGATCGGCGGCAGGCGGAGCCGACATTGCCGCACTCGACGTCGCGATCGGTGGGCTTCAGAAGCGGCAGTTCATGCTCGTCTCGGCCAAGGACTCGAAGCCGCACGTCTTCGCGACGCGATGGGCGATGTCGTACCTGCGCGGGCCGCTGACCAAGGAGCAGGTGCAGCAGCTGATGAGCAGCGCGCCGCGGCCGGCGGCGGAGCGCGCCGGCTCCTGCGGCCGCGGCCGCAGGCGCCACCGCACCTGCCACGCCGGCCGCCCCGCTGGCCGCCGATGAGACGTCCGTCGCCCCCGCGGCCGCAACCGGAACGGCCGTCTCCTACCTCGACCCGGCGACGCCGTGGGCGTCGCAGGTCGGTGCGACGGCCGGCGTCACCCGCCTGCACGCGTTCGTCGCGACCCGCGTCGCTCTCCGCTACGACGACACCGCGGCGGGGATCGACGAGCAGCAGGAGTTCGAGGCGCTCTACGGGCCGCTCGACGGCGGGCTCGATCTCGACTCCGAGACGGTGGTCGACTTCGACGACAGAGACTTCCGCCCGGACGCGCCTGCAGGAGCGACCTACGTCCTCCCGACCGCGCCCGTCGGCGAGGCGAAGTTCTTCACCCAGGCCGGGAAGGACGTGCAGGCCAGGCTCGTCGCCAACCGTGCTCTCGAGATCTTCCGCAACAAGCAGCTGAAGCTGAGCTCACGGCCGGGTGAGACCGAGGATGCGTTCCTCGCCCGCTGCGACGAGGCCGGGCAGGCGAAGGCCGACGAGGAGGCTGCGAAGCTGAAGACGCGCCTCGAGACCAAGAAGGACCGGCTCGAGAACGCGCTCGAGCTCGCGAGGCGCCGCGTCGAGGAGATCGACACGCAGACGAAGTCGCGCGAGGCGACCACGATGATCGCAGGCGCCGGTGCCGTCCTCGGTGCCCTCTTCGGCGGCAAGCGCAACGCGCGCTCGATCGCGAGCGCCGTCGGGTCGGTGGCCTCGAAGGCGGGCCAGACCGCGACCTCGTCCGAGCGCAAGCAGACCGCCGAGGCGAAGGTCGCGCAAACGCAGGACGACCTGACCGAGATCGAGCAGCAGATCGTCGACGAGGTGACCGCGATCGACGAGAAGTGGAAGGCCATCGCCGAGGCCGTCGAGACGGTGTCGATCCGCCTCGAGGCGACCGACGTCCACGTGACCGACGTGAGGCTGGTCTGGGTCCCGGTCGACTAGCAGGTGGGGTGAGGCCTCAGCCTCACCCGCTCGTCGCGGTTGCCGTTGCGCTCGCTTTCGTCGCCGGTGGCTGCGGCGGACAGAACAGCGACTCCCCCACCAAGGCGACCGAGACGACGACGTCAGCCGGCGAGTCGGTGGTCGTCGACTTCGTCAACGACGGCGACACGCTGCGCACGACGTCGGGCAAGAAGGTGCGGCTGCTCCAGATCGATGCGCCCGAGCTGCACGGCGATTGCTACGGCAAGGCGGCCCTGACCGCGCTGAAGCTGCTGGCGCCGAAGGGAACCCACATCACGCTCGTTCGCGACCCCGCGCTCGACCAGACCGACCGCTACGGGAGGCAGCTGCGCTACGCGTTCGTCAACGGGACCAACATCAACGTCGCCCTCGTCCGCGGCGGCGCTGCCTCGCCCGTACTTCTTCCGCAACGAGAAGGGGCCGCTACGCGCAGCAGCTGCTCGCAGCGGTCGCGAAGGCTCGCGCGGGGCGTCTCGGCTACTGGGGCGCGTGCCCGCACGCGAAGCTGAACACCGGGCTCGGCTCGATCACCGGTCCGGGCTGAGCCAACCGGCGCTTCCCTGCGGCAAGCGTCGATAGGCTGACTCGCATGACGCATTTCTGGCATCCGGTCTCGAACATGCACGCCGTCCAGGCGTCCGGCGAGCTCATCCTCGAGCGCGGCGAGGGCTCCCACGTCTGGGACGACCAGGGAAACCGCTACATCGACTCGTCGGCAGGGCTCTGGTACGCCAACGTCGGCTACGGCCGCTCCGAGATCGCCGACGCCGTCGCGGCGCAGATGCGCAAGCTGCACGCGTACTCGCACTACGGCGACGTCTCGAGCCGGCCGACGACGGATCTCGCCGAGCGCATCTCCTCGATCGCGCCAATGGACGACGCCGCCATCTTCTTCACGAGCGGCGGCGGTGAGTCGATCGAGACCGTCGTCAAGCTGGTGCGCCGCTACTGGAGCCTCGTCGGCGCAGCCGGATCGCACCGTGATCATCTCGCGCGAGCGCGCCTACCACGGGCTTGCCGGCTACGGCACCAGCATCGTCGGCACCGAGGCCTTCAAGGAGGGCGTCGGCCCGCTGGCCGGCGGCACCGCGCGCGTCGCCTGGGATTCCGCCGAGGCTCTCGAGGAGTTGATTGTCGAGCTCGGCGCCGGGAACGTCGCTGCGTTCTTCTGCGAGCCCATCATCGGCGCCGGCGGCGTCCTCCTGCCTCCGGACGGGTACCTGCAGGCGGTGCGCGAGATCTGCCGCAAGCACGAGGTGCTCTTCGTCGCCGACGAGGTGATCTGCGGCTATGGCCGCGTCGGCGACTGGTTCGCCTGCAGCCGGGCCGGGCTCGATCCCGACGCGGTCACGTTCGCGAAGGGGATCACGTCGGGCTACGTCCCACTCGGCGGCGTCATCGTCGGGAAGACGATCCAGGAGCCCTTCTGGAGCCGTCCCGACGCGGGCGTGTGGCGTCACGGCTACACGTACTCCGGCCACGCCGGTGCAGCCGCCGCGGCGCACGTCAACCTCGACATCATCGAGCGCGAAGGGCTGCTCGCCCGCGGGCCTCGAGCTCGAGACCGAGATCCCCACCGCGCTCGCGCCGCTGCTCGACCACGAGCTCGTGACCGAGATCCGCGGCGGCCACGGCGCCCTCGCCGCGGTGCAGATCGACCCGGCGCTGCTGGCCGACGATCCGGGGCTGACCGACCGGGTGACGCTGAAGGCGCGCGACCACGGCGTGCTCACGCGCACGCTCGTCGGCGGCGGGCTCCAGATCTCTCCCCCGCTCGTGATCACCCGCGCCGAGCTCGACGAGGTCGCCTCAGGCCTTCGTGGCGCTCTCGACGATGTCGCTGCTGCGCGTTAGCCGCAGGAACCGCGTCCAGGGGAAGTCGGGGCCGGGATCCCAGTGGTCGCTCTTGCGGAACGCCGCGCTGACGTCGGCGTGTCCCGTGATCCCGCGGCGGCCCGCGACGAGATCGGCTGCGCGGATGCGTCGGATCGGGATCCCGTGCCGCACACACACCTCGGCCGTCAGCCTCGCCGCGCGCTCGACGACGGCGCGGCTGTAGTCGTCGTTCCAGCCGAGCGTCTTCTGCCCGGCGTAGCCCGCGAGCTCGATCCCGATCGAGTTCGTGTTGCCGCCGCGGGCGTGCCAGGCGATGTCGTCCTCACGCACGCACTGGACGACGCCGTCGTCATCGACGCAGTAGTGCGCCGACACCTCGGAGGCCGGGCTCGCGAACCAGTGGGCGCAGATCTCGGCCGCGCCCGCCTTCTCTGCGATCTCCATCGTGTGAATCACGACGACGCCGATCGCGCGCCCGTCGGCGGGTGTGAAGTGCGGGCTCTCGATGAACGGATACGGCACGCGCCCTCCCGGGAGTCGGCGCCGCAGCCGCGGCGATCATACGCCCGTGGCGCTGCTGGTACAAGACGCCCATGATCCGAGAGCTCGCCGAGAACCCAAACGTCCACCAGCCGCAGTCGGCGGGCCGCGAGCTGTTTACCGATCCGGCCGGACGCTTCGCCGTCTACCTCGGCACCGGGACCGGCCCGCACAGCGCCACCGTGCAGCGCGTGCGGCTCGAAGCGGAGACGGTCGAGGCCGCCGTGGCGGAGATCCGAGAGCTCCTTCGCGCGCGCGGCCGCGGCGGCGCCGAATGGGAGCTCGGCGACTCGTGCACGCCCCCCGATCTCGTCGAGAGGCTCGGGGCGCTCGGAATCGTCCCCGACGAGGGCGAGCCGGTCGCGATTGGCATGGTTCTTGCGGAAGGCAGCGCGCTCGAGGTCCCGGAAGGGGTCTCGGCGCGACGCGTCGCATCGGTCGAAGAGCTCGTTGCCGCGCGGCGAATCCAGGACGAGGCGTTCGGCGGCAACGCCGACGTGGCCGATTTCAAACAGGCGGAGGCGGACTTCGCGAGCGAGGGCGTGGTCGGTTCAACCTTCCTCGCCTTCGCCGACGGCGAGCCGATCGCGGCCGGCTACGCGTCGTACACACCACTCGGTCTCCTCCTCTTCGGTGGCGCAACGTTGCCGTCGGCCCGTGGGCGCGGCGGCTACCGCGCGCTTGTCGCGGCACGGGCCCGCGAGGCGGCGGATCGTGGCACGCCGGTACTCGTCACCCACGCCGGCCAGATGTCACGGCCGATCCTCGAGCGGCTCGGCTTCGAGCCCGTCTCCCGGATCGACCGGCTGCTCGACGTTTTCCCGACCTAGGAGAAGCTCGCCCTTCCCTCGCTCGGGCAGGATTGGCCCAATGCATCTCGAGCTGCAAGATGGGATCGTCGCGCTGGCACTGATCCTCGCCGTGGCGACGATGCTCGCCATCGCCCCCGCGCTCCGGATCCCGTATCCGATCCTCCTCGTGCTCGGCGGCCTCGTGATCGGGCTCGTGCCGGGGATGCCCTCGTTCGAGCTGCAGCCGGAGCTCGTGCTGTTCGGTGTCCTGCCGCCGTTGCTCTACGGCGCCGCCTTCTTCACCTCATTGCGCGAGCTCCGCGCATCGATGAAACCGATCGGGCTGCTCGCGATCGGCCTCGTGATCGCGACGACAGCCGGTGTCGCCGTCATGGCGCACGAGTTCATCGACGACATGTCGTGGGCGAGCGCGTTCGTGCTCGGCGCGATCGTCTCCCCCACGGATCCACTGGCGGCGACGTCGATCGCACGGCGCCTGGGCGTTCCCCGCAAGCTGGTCACGATCGTCGAGGGCGAGAGCCTCGTCAACGACGGTACGGGGCTCGTCCTCTACCGCGTCGCCGTCGCCGCCGTCGTGACCGGGTCGTTCTCCGCAGCGCACACAGGGGGCCTCTTCATCGTCGTCGCGGGCGGCGGGATCGCCTTCGGCCTCGCGGTCGGGTGGCTGATCCGCCAGATCCGGCGCCGGCTCGACAACCCTCCCGCCGAGGTGACGCTCTCGCTCCTGTCCGGCTACATCGCGTTCATTCCCGCCGACCTGATCGGCGTCTCGTCCGTTCTCGCGACCGTCACGGCCGGCGTCTACCTCGGCTGGCACACGCGCGAGCTGACAACCGCGCAGGTGCGACTGCAGGGAACGGCCGTCTGGGAGATCGTCCAGTACCTCCTCAACGCGCTCCTCTTCGTGCTCGTCGGCCTGCAGCTCCCCGTCGTGGTCGACGCGCTCGACAACGTTCCGGCGCAACAGCTGCTCGGCGACGCCGCTCTCGTCTGCGCAACGGTGATCGTGCTTCGCATCGCCTGGGTCTTTCTCGTCCTGAACGCGCCAAAATGGCTCGCGCGACGAATGTCGAACTGGCGCGGCGCGGTGTTCATCTCGTGGGCCGGAATGCGCGGCGCGGTGTCGCTCGCGGCAGCCCTGGCGCTGCCGCTCGAAACCGACGCGGGCTCTCCGTTTCCCGAGCGGGCGCTGATCATCTTCCTCACCTTCTCCGTCATCCTCGCCACCCTCGTCGGGCAAGGCCTGACATTTCCGCTGATCATTCGCGCGCTCGGGCTCGAGGACGACGGCGCAGACGAGCGCGAGGACGCAAAGGCGCGGATCAAGGCGTCGGACGCAGCGCTCGCCCGCCTCGAGGAGCTGGTCGACGAGGACTGGGTGCGGGACGACACGGCCGAGCGCATGCGCGGGGCCTATCGCTTCCGCGCGGGACGGTTTCGGGCGCGCCTCGACGGCACCGACGGCGACGGCGCCGAATCGCGATCGCAGGACTTCCAGCGGCTGCGGCACGAGCTGCTCGAGGCCGAGCGCTCGGCGCTCGACGAGCTGCGCCACAACGGCATGATCAGCAACGACGTCTGGCTTCGGGTCGGGCGTGACCTCGACCTGGAAGAGGAGCGCCTCGACAGTTGAGGGATACTCCGCAGATGCGGAGAGAGCTGCCGAGCGGGACGGTAACGCTGCTGTTCACCGACATCGAGGGCTCGACGAGGCTTCTCCGGCAGCTCGGCACCGATGGCTACGCGGGGGCGCTCGCCGACCACCGGCGCGTCCTCCGCGATGCGTTCGCCGCCGAGGGAGGGGTCGAGGTCGACACCCAGGGCGATGCCTTCTTCGTCTCGTTTCCGACCGCAGCCGGGGCGGTTGCCGCATCGGCTGCGGCGCAGGCGGCACTCGCGCCGGGACCGATCACGGTGCGGATGGGTCTCCACACCGGCACGCCTGCTGTCGCTTCGGAGGGCTATGTCGGGATCGACGTCCACCGAGGGGCGCGCGTCGCCGCCCTTGCCCACGGCGGCCAGGTGATCCTCTCGGCCACGACCGCCGCGCTCGTCGACGACGAGCCCCTACGTGACCTCGGACGGCATCGCCTCAAGGACTTCGACGCACCGGCGCAGCTGTTTCAGCTGGGGGCGGAAGACTTTCCGCCGCTGCGCACGCCTGGCGCCGTCGACCTCCCCACGCCGGCGACCAACTTTCTCGGCCGCGAGCGCGAGCTCTTCGATGCCGCAAGCCTGTGGCTGGAACGCGATCCGCGCGTGCTCACGATCATCGGGCCGGGTGGTGCCGGCAAGACCCGGTTCGCGATCGAGCTGGCGCGATTTCTCGCAGACGAGGCCGACGGTGGCACCATCTTCGTGCCGCTCGCACCCGTGCGGGACGCCGCGCTCGTCGTGCCCTTGATTGCCGCGCACCTCGGTGCGGCCGGCGACACGCCGGCTGCCATCGCGACCCGGATCGGCGACAAGCAGGCTCACGTGCTCCTCGACAACCTCGAGCAGCTGCTGCCGGATGCGGCCAGAGCGATCGCCGAGCTCATCGCCGCCGCACCGTCGCTGCGGATCCTTGCGACGAGCCGCGAGCCACTGCGAATCGCCGGCGAGACCGAGCTCGACCTGCCGCCGATGGACGAGGCCGACGCAGTGAGATTGTTCCTGGAGCGGGCGCGGGCGGTCAGCGGCGATGTCGGCGACTCGCCGGCCGTCCACGAGCTGATCCGACGTCTCGACGGCCTGCCACTCGCGATCGAGCTCGCCGCCGCTCGCGTCAAGCTGATCGGCCCGGAGCAGCTGCTCGAGCGGATCGGGCAGCGCCTCGATCTTCTCAAGGGCGGTCGCGATGCCGATGAGCGCCACGCCACGTTGCGGGCGACGATCCTCTGGAGCTACGACCTGCTGGACGAGGACGAGCAGGCGCTCTTCGCGCGGCTCGCCGTGTTCCGCGGCGGCGCGACGATCGAGAACGTGGAGCAGGTATGTGGCTCCGACCTCGACACGCTGGCCTCCCTGTTCGACAAGAGCCTCGTCCGCCGCCGCACCGACGCGGACGGCGAGGAGCGCTTCTGGATGCTCGAGACGATTCGCGAGTTCGCGCGCGAGCGACTCGATGCCTCCGGCGAGGAAGATGCACTTCGCGCGAGCGCAGGCGGATCGGCTGATCGATCTCGCCGACCGTGCCGGGACACGTGCCGTCATCGACACGCCGCGCGCCTGGAACTTCGGCCTCGTCGCGCCTGAGATCGACAACGCTCGGGCAGTCCTCGAATGGGCGGTCGACGCCGATCCCGTCCGCGGCCTTCGTCTCGCCGCCTGGCTCGAGGCGTTCTGGGTCGTTCGCGATCCGATTGAAGGTGCGTCGTGGCTCGAGCGGCTTCTCGCCGCCGCCTCCGAAGCAGACCCGGGCCTTCGCGCCCGTGCGCTGCGTGCGCTCGGCGGCACACTCGACATCCTCGGCGAGATGGAGCGTGCGGCGCCTTGCTATCGCGAGGGCCTCGAGCTCTTCGCTCGAGAAGGGAACGAGACCGACACCGCGCACATGAGGTTCCGCATTGCCGCGAACATGACGATGAGAGGAGAGACGGCTGCCGCGTGGCCTCTCATCGAGGATTCGCTCCGCGAGGCACGGAAGCTCGGATCGAGAGTCGGAGAGAGCCAGGCACTCGCGTTCCTCGTCCAGAAGGCGTACGCAGAAGGCGACCTTGCTTCCGCCATCGAGCTGGCGCTCGAGAGCGCTGCGATCGCGGGCGACGTGGGCTGGGAATGGTGGGAGGCCGGCCAGTTCGGCACTGCTGCCAGCCTGGAGCGTGAACGCGGCAACTTCGATGCCGCCGAGACCTACGCCTACAGGTCGCTCGAGGCCGCCGTCGCGCTCGGCGACCGGCAGCATCTCGTCTTCGCCGCCGCCAGCCTCGCATCCATCGCTGCTGATCGCGGGGACGCCGAGACGGCAGGACGTCTCTGGGGTGCCGTCGAGAGCGAGGCGGCTATGGGGCGTGTCGGTCAGTGGGAGCGCGAGCAAGCGGAGGCTCGAGGCCGTCGTTCTGCGCGTCGACGGTCCCGCGTTCGCGCGCGGCGCGCGCCGAGTGGCCTGCTGATGTCGATCCTCGAGGCGGCCGGCGTCGACGCAACCTGGCCGACGTAGCTAGCCCGTGCCGAGCGGCGCCAGCGAGGCCCACGCCCTCGGGCCGGTCGTCTGGAAGTCGTAGAGGCTCCAGCCGCTCACCGAGCCCTCGTCGATGACGGCGTCGACGAACGCCTTCAGCTCTTCCGCGTTCATCCTGTTCGCGACCCCGCCGGCAGCGTGGATCGGGACGTCCGGGCCAACGGCCGCACGCAAGAGCCGCAGCGAGCGCGCCACATAGCCGTAGGTGGCGTCATAGCCCTTGAAGCCGCCGCCGGTGTAGGTCATCGGGATCCAGGCGTCGACGAGAGCGGTCACCTGCTGCCAGGGGAAGCCCGGCCACCAGGTCGGATGGCGCTCGAAGCCGCGTGACGGATAGGTGATCGCCGCGATCGGGGTGTCGCCCGCTTCGCTGCGGAGCATCTTGCTCAGAGCCAGGAGCCGCGCTGTGCGGAGCGCGGCGCTCTTGAGGGTCAGGGCCTCGATGTCGAGCGCGACGCCGTCGAACGCGGCTCCTGCCGGCGTCCGGAAGGACAGCATGGCGCGTGCGCGGCGCGCGTCGAGCGCGGGCTTGACGAAGCCCGGCAGATACCAGGCGACGACGCTGATTCCCCGTGCCTTCAGCGCGTCGACGAAGAGCCCGAGCGCCTTCGGGTTGACGACGTCGACGGTGCTGCGGTCGTTCGCGGTCTCGACGTAGACCGTCCTGACGCCGCGGGCCGCGATCTTCGCGGCCGTGGGCCCAGGGCTCCTGTACGCGGGCGCGTCGTAGATGTCGATCCAGGTGCCGAGGCCCGCGAAGACGCCGGGGTCGGCGCGTGGTGAGGCCTGTGCCCCGATCGGCGCGAGCACCGCGACGACGGCGAAGACGAGGAGTGCGAGGCGGCGCACAGTGGGCGAGTCTACGGTGCAGGTATGAGGGAATGGTGAGGCAGCGCGGAGTGCCGCTCCATCTACGAGGGGCGGCGAGTTCCCCGTGCCGCAGCCCCCGGGCGAGCTCGCGCTCATTATCGGGGGCACCGTCCTGTTCGTTGGAGACCGCCACCTGAGTGCGTATCTCGCGGACCTAGCCGAAGGTCTAGGTCCTACCGCCTTGCCGGATGAACCGCTCGTAAGCGGTGTCCGGTTCTATCTCCCGACAAGCGGCTAACCCGTGTTCCCCGCGCGGGCGTAGCTCAGTTGGTAAGAGCGTCGGCTTCCAAGCCGCGCCGACCTCGACCACGCCACACGCGACTACTAACGCTGTGAACCATGCGGTTTGCGGCCGGCCCGGGGGGCCACGGCCCGCATGGTCGCCAGCCCCCACTCCCAGACGTTTGGGCATGAATGAGGCACGTACGAGAGCACCTTGACTCTCTCGCTGAGAAGGAGCATTGTTCTCCACTGGCGCGAACCATCTAGGTGGGGGTTCGTCAGGATCGAAAGGGGAGGAGTGGATGGGAACCTTTCTTACCGTGCTCGTTGTCCGGACGCAGAACGCCTGGTTTGCGGCTCGCGATGAGGAGTCAGGGCAGACGCTGGTCGAGTATGCGTTGATCATCGCGCTCATCGCGATCGCGGCGGTTGCAGCACTCGGCTTCCTCAGCGGCCGAATTCAGGACCTTTTCTCGAAGGCCGGAAGTTCAATCGGCTAGCAATTTCGAGCTGACGACCCGCCTATCCATGCGGAAGCGGCTTGGATAGGCGGGTCAGATGTGTTCGGCATGTCGAGAATGCGCGCCGCGTGGGTGCACCGGTTGGGTGCACCGGACGCGGACGTTGGGGCCACGAATGGGCCGCAGGGGTCGGGTCGGCGGTTTCGTCTGCTCGTCGATGAATCCCGTGCGCGACGAGGCTCACGGTGTGTGCGCGGTTCTGTGCGGATGGCTAGCCAGGTCCGCACCCCATGGACGCCAGCCACGCCCGACAATGCGCGTGCGGCCCGTTAGTTGCGTGTCCATGCGGCGGGTTTGCGGGTGAGCGCCGGGCCTCCGTGCCCTCGGGCGTCCGGCGCTCCCACCTGCTTCCGTTCTAGCCGGTGTCCGTGCGGATGGCTAGGCGTGGTCCGGACGTCTGGCGTTCCGGGCGGCCGTACTATCCACGGCTCGGGGGTACAGGGGACGGGGAGCAGGACAGCGAGAGCAGGGCCCGGCTTGGCGGTGGCCGGGACCCTGCTCGCGTCCCGGTTTACTTCGTCGTACAGCGGATGTAGCCGTTTTCGACGGCGTCGAGATAGCGGCCGATAGACGGGATCGGCGTGTTCGAGTTGAGGCTGAGTTGGACGACGCCTTCCGGGAACTCCATGAAGAGATCCTCCGCGTAGCGGTGGGTTTTCGCGAAGGGGTACGTTTCGAGCCTCGCTTTGAGGGTGTAGGCCGTCCTGGCAAGCTCGGCGGTCTTGGCGCCGTCCGCATGCTTGCCGAGTGGTACGAAGTATTCGAGGTAGCCACGCGGGTGCGTGTCGAACAGAACCACGTGCTCGCCATTTGGCGACGACCAGGTGGTCGACTTGCCATCGAACTTGCACTTATCACCCGACGCGGGCCACGTCGTCTGTATCCGACGCAGGATGATGTTGAGTGGTCCCTTGCATTCGTTCCGCAAGCTCTTGTTCTGGCTGAAATAGACGGGCACACCCCCCTTACAGGGTGGGAGGACAGCTCCGGCCGCCGAAACGAAGCACAGCGCGGCTACGCCGACGACGCCGAACGAGATGGCACGGTTCATGGTGCCTCTTTCTTTAGAGGACGAGCGGCCACCGCACACTAGGGCATCGCCCGCGCCTGGTCGAGGGCGATTGCGTTGGCTCCCCACGATTTCTGCGCTAGCGTCACCGACGAAGCCGTCTCACGCATCAGTCGACTCCCATCAGGTGAGTTCGCTCATAGCCGAGCTCGTATCGGAACGGCTACAGGATCCGCTCAAAGTTCTCGTAGCCCCAACCTCGAGCCGGCGGCGGAGCTCGGCCATCTCCCGGGAAGGCCCGACGTTGTAGAGCGTTTAGGGCATGATCGGAGCACGAACGAAGAGTCGCGTCGCCGGAAACGGTTACGCTATGCGCCTTGCGGTTGTAGCACAGTTGGTAGAGCGTCGGCTTCCCAAGCCCACCCAAGCCAGTGGCTGTATCGCCGGGTGTTGCGGTATGGGATGGAAATGCCGATTTCCCGCCGGTTCCCAAGCGAGAACGTATGTCATGAGGTGTGGTACTGCCTACCACTTACTTACCAACAGAACGGCTCCCGAAGGAGCCGCCTAACTTCTTGGTTGTTGGGGCTGCCTACCTATCCTCCGCCCGCCATCGCTGCGGTCAGAGCGTCCCTCACCTGCTGATCCTGTGCCTCCTTGTTGAAGGAGTGGCCGTAGGTAACGTCGGCCGTCGTGTGGCCCAGCACTCGGGCGACGATGTGCGACGGTAGAGACGGCAGAGCCATAGAGGCGTAAGCGTGCCTCGCATCGTGCGGGGTGATCTTGATCCCCTGCTTGATCCCCTGCGAGCTCCACGGCTTCATCCCAGCCACGACGGCGGAAGTTCGTGTGAGCTAGTTGCGACGGTTTCCCTAAGAACGGAACACACCGTTTACTTCGGCACGAGGCCACGAATCCTTTGGCCCGGTCGTGCATGAGCGAAAAGGGAGGGGTGCGTTGCCGCGCCCCTCCCTTTGGTGCTCGAGCTTGTGGTTGCTTTAGCAGGCGACGGTGCCGATGCTGGCAGCGGGGCCGCCCTTGTACCAGGTCTTGCCGCCGACAGTGGCCGAGATGCAGTACGTCGAAGACGTCTGCTTGCCCGCGACGAGCGTGTCGAGCTTGATACCAGCGTCGATGCCCTGCAGGCCGGTCAGGTCCGGCGAAGCACCCGAGGTGAGGCCCATGCCCGCGTAGCTGCCGACATCGGCGTAGTACGCCTCGACGGCCGGGACGGCCGAGCGGACGTTCGCCGAAGCCGCCGCGTTGTTGGCCCGATCCTTGAAGCCGAGATACGACGGCACCGCGATCGCCAGCAGGATGCCGATGATCACGAGCACGATGAGAAGCTCGATGAGCGTGAAGCCCGACTCATCCTGCGCAAGCCGCTTCTGCAGCTTGGTGATGAACGAAGACATGTACTTGCTCCTTGCTTGGGGGTTGATCCAGCCCAGCATTAATCGGAGCGGGCGTCTCCATCCCACACACCCATTTGAGTGATTCATGGGTGATGGGAGTCACCCAGCGGTGATGATTCCCGCGCGGCTCGTTGCCGTTTGCTGTGTTGATTCCCGATGGTTCGTGACGGGCGACACATCGGAGGCACGAGTCCTGCGGAGAAGGATGTGATTGGCAGACGGCGACCCCAAGTCGCCCCCCAAAGAACGACTCCCACCGCCGTCTGCTCCGTCAACAGCGTTATACGACGGAAAGCCTGGATGGTTTGTGAAACCGAGAGTAGGGGGCGGCGCATCTCCGCCTCTTGGGGGGACAGGCGGAGAACCCATCAGGAGCACGCCGCCCCGAACAAACGCTTCTCCCCAACGCCCCGTTGGCCAAGTCGCGAAGCCCCGAAACGGCAAGAGTGCCCGTTCGCGAACCCGCTTGAGCGGATAGCCTGCGAACAGACACTCTCTTGCCGCCTGCCCCGGCCCCTGCGGCGAGTGCCGGGCGAAGCCCAAGCGTAGCTGGCAGCAGCAGAAACGCTGCGAACTACGGAAAAGTTGGGGATGGCGAGCAGGATCCCCGGCCGCCGCATCGCCGAGTGCCCGTGCTCGACCATCCCGCTCCCCACCCCCGCCGAGGATCGTACGGCCGGCACGTGGCGACATAGGGCCAGATCGGGCTAGCCATCCGCACAGACAGAGAAGGCCCTCCCGCTCCCGCTGGGAGGACAACCCACGAAGGAGTCCATGGCTACGCAACCCGAGATCAACCGACCTGACGAGATCGCAGCGCTCCAACGCAAGCTCTACGAAGCAGAGGCAGAGGCGAAGTCGCTACGGATCCAACTGGACTACGCCAGAGCCGAACTCATCGACGCTCGAGCGGAGCTCGAGTACCTGACTCCCGGACGGGTCGAGACGATCGTATGACTCTCACGCGCCGGCTGGATAAAGCGCGTTGCACCCGGAGCAACCACACCGCGACGACTGCGTGGATCGTCCGGAAAACGGACGTCATATCCCTGGTGATGTTCTACGCCCCCTACGACGGCAGCCACCGGATCTACGTCGCACTCCACTAGCACCTCGTACGGAGGGTAAGCACCAGGCCCCGCTCAGGTCTCCGTCGCACTCACCGAGCCTATGCCGTCGAGTAGTCCTTGTTCCTGACCCAGAGGAACCACACCGGCACCGCTACGGGTGCGAAGAGGGGCCCGACGACGATCCATCCAACCTTCATACCGCCGGAAAAGTCAGCCCGGAACATGATCTCGAGAAGCATCCAGATCACGAGAACGTAGAGCGCGACGACGAGAGCCGCGATCAGCCATGTCCCGTCGGCGTACGCAAGCACGTCCATCCTGTTACGTCCCTTCCTGGTCGGACACGGTTGCCCGGATCCTAGCCGCCGGTCGCCGCAGCGCCTCCCCTTACCACTTTCGCTTACCAACACTGGTTCCGGATCAACCGCAGGCGAGGAGCAAACTGGCTAACCTAGAACGCGCGCGGGTGTAGCTCAGTTGGTAGAGCGTCGGCTTCCCAAGCCGTAGGTCGTGGGTTCGAGTCCCATCGCCCGCTTCCATTCCAAGCCGTTTCCGGGCGATCCGCACGCACGCCGTGCCGATCTTGTGCCGAAAGCCTTCACTGGCAATCTCCTCGAGCCTCGCAAGGAGCCCGTCGTGGGCTGTGTCGATCAGAGCGCCGTCGTGCGCCTCGATCATTCCGACGCTCGTGCCCATCATTCGGGCCAGCTCGAACGTCGTGATCCCCGCGGCGAGCGCGTTTGAGGCGACCGTCGACCGGAAATCGTAGATCCTGGCCGGCCTCGATATCCCTGCGGCCTCGATCGCCGGCCCTCCACTCCCGCCTGCGGACGTTCGCGACGTCGAACGGGGCCTTCACAAGCTGGCCGCAAGAGGAATGGGGAGCCGGACGCTCGACGCTCAGACGAGGCCGAGCGCGTCCGGCGACAACGAACGACGCCGCGCGCGACCAGTGGAGTACACGCGGCGGGGAGGTTGGCCGTCGCCTGTGCGAGCGACCTTTGCACGACGGTCGGGCAAAGTCCAGCGGTAAGGGCCGGCCCCGCCGGGGGGAAGGGGGAGCGAGGACCGACCAATTCGGTGTACCCACATTTTGAACGATAGGCCAGACGGAAGAGCGATCCACTAGACCAAGGTCCAGAAATCGTGTCAGGCGCTTTTCAAGCGGTCGCGAGTCGGGTATAAATCGGGCCGGACGTGGTGGCGGCCTTACGGCAGCCGCCTCGCCATTTGGGCTCGAGGGGTGTCGGTTCCGTAGGGGGAATTTCACAGGGGAAAGGCGGTACCGACACCCGGAAGCCCACGCGACGAGGCACCGTGCGTGATCGATCAGAGCCGAGGCTCGCAGCGTGCCGTTCACGCCTCACCCCGCGGGCGAGGTTTCCGTGTGAGATCCTCGCGCGCATGGCCAGAGCAGTGACCAACATGCGCTTGTTCGGCGTCAACCTTTCCGATATCAACTGCCGCCTCGTGGTCGCGGCGCTGGCCGCAGATGCAACCCCGGATGCGCTCGAGCTCGCCGGACGGATCTCCGGAGGCCTCACACGCCACGAACCGGCGGCCCCACTCACCCCCGCCGACCGCGACACGCTCCTCCGAACCATGCCGAAGCCGCTCCCGAGCGGACTCGTCGCCCTCCGCGACGCGCTCGCGAACGACCAACGCGCCCGGCGCTAGGAGACTGGCTCCACCCTCCATGCCGTTGCTCGGAGCAGGACCAGCCTCAGAAGGACCATACGGACAGCGGAGCCTTCGTGCGAGGGATTTAGCCTCATGTCGCCGGCCGAGCTGCCGACCGAAACGACATGCGCGGCGGCCTACTCCGAGCCTCAATGTCTCCCCCGGGTGGACGCGCCGACCCGCGAAGGGATCCGGACAAGGCTGCGCCGGCTCCTCTGGCCGTAGCCGAAATCACGACGCGCCTCTCGCCGAGCTCCCAGCAGCCCTCCTGCGCGACCACCGCGGTATCACGCTCATCCTGGTGGGCACCCACAGCGATTTGCGAGCGTCGAACGTGCGATTTTGTAGGGGATGGGCCGGAGTCCAGCCGCAGCCGTTGGTTAGCTAACGGCAGTGACGACACCGCCTCAGCACTCCGCACAGCAGGCCGAGGGTCTCGCGCCCGAGATGCTCGCGCGGATCCTGGCGTACACGCTGTTGGCCTCGGCGCCGGTAAGTCGACCCGCCCGCCCGCTCGCCGGAGACCCATGAAGCCGCTCGCAGCAGGGTGGCCCGAATCGGGAGGAGCGTGGATCGAACCCTCAAACGGCTGGAAGCGCGAAGCTCGCGCTAGCCGTTGTAAGCGCCTGAAACGTGCGGCTTAGGCAGGTGTGGCGCACGGCCAGGGCCGATGTCCAACCGACACACTGAGGCCCGTGTGTTACGCGGGTTTAACACTTTCGTCAAGCAGATCTCGGACTTGTTTTCTATGGCTCGCGATGGGTCGGGTGAGAGGAAGCTCGCCCATCCGAGTGTTCGCCGATGCCGAGCGCTGGCCCAGACGCGGCTAGATGTCGGCGAGTGCGGCCTGATCAGCGACGTCCTTCGCCGCCTCGGCAGGTGATTCGCGAGGTTGTTGCTTTCCCTCACGAAGCAACTCAAGTGGGATAACGCGTGCGCGGACTCCTCCAAGCGACCGCTCGTACTCACCAAGAGGCTCTTCTGTCCAAACGATTTCGTGCTCGGGGAACGGGACGACGATCGCGCCGTCGCGATTCTCGACGAACATCAGTTCCACTTCAGTTTCAGTGCTTCGCCAGCGGTATCGGGTGCCGTTGAGGTCGCTCTCAACGGGCGTGTGCCGCCAAGCGGCAGCTAGCAATGCCTCGCCAATCCTCTCATAGTCTCGGCGCCAGGCGACCGCGTCGATGTCGCCGTGATCGCGCGTTACCCGTCCGGCCCAAAAGTCGACCGCCCAGCCACCGAACAGCCAATAATCGATCCCGGCGTCATCAAGCGCCCGACCGAGGCTCTCGATAGCAGCGAGCTGCTCCGCCGCCTTGCCGTCCGAGTCACCTCTCATCGCCCCCCAAGCATGACCAGCGACGATACAAGGCTCGGGTGACGTCCCCGAACACTCGCCCAGGCGACGCTCTAGCCCGGACGGCGCGCTCGGCGGCTCAGCCGAGTGCGCCCTCGGCTACGAGCGTCCGATGTGCGGCTAAGAAGGCCTGGTGTCCTGCCGGCGTCCCGCAGTACGGGATCGCATGGAGCAGGACCTCTTGGATCTCCTCGACCGTTACCCCTGTGCGAAGCGCTCCCCCGACGTAGATCCCGAGTTCTTCGAAGCGTCCGAGCGCCGTCAGCATGGCGAGGTTGATCATGCTTCTGGTCTTGGCGTCCAGCCCGGGTCGGCTCCATGCCCATCCCCAGGCCAGCTCGGTGACGGCCCGCTGGAAGGCCATCATGAACTCGTCGCTTTCGCTCAGGCTTGCGTCGACGTACTCGCTACCGAGGACTTCCCGCCGTTTTTCCAACCCCCGCTCGAACAACCGACTCTCAGGCATTGTGTCGCCTCCTAGGAGCTTGTTTCTTCGGGTGGACAGTGCACGCAGTCTGCCGAACCTGCGAGCCAGGTGCCCGTGGCGCCCTCGTCGACGGCCGACACAGTTCGGGCGTCATTCCCGAACGCTGGCTCAGACGAGCGACGCTGCCTATCAGCCGACCTCGCGAAGAATCGCGTCCCGCTCGCGCTCGTATACGTCCCGTGCTTGGAGCGACGGGCCGCACCCCATTGTCAGGGTCCGCGGGGCGCCTATAGGTCCGGGACCATGCCAGGTCGTCTCAGACCGCACGCGCGCCCAGCGGCCACGCGCGCCGACGTCAAGTTTGACCCGCTGCCTCATTCGCGGACTACAGGCACGACCTCCCGCGGACGATAGAAGCCCTCATGGGCGTCGAGGACCGCGACTGGTACCGCGCGCCCGAGCGGAGGCGGGTTGCGAGCGTCAATCTGCCCATGGGCATCCTCATCGTCGTCGGCGTGATCGTCGGGCTCGTAGCGGCCGGCGCGATCAAGGGAAGGCTTCAAGGCCCCGCCGCCGTCTACGGCGCTCCGGAGCACGTCCACAAAGCCGCGACGACGATCTCGCTCCTCCCCGGCCTGCCGGGCATCAAGTTCGGCGGTGACGGGCTGTACGCAAAGGACGATCCCTGGAAGCCGTACCTCGCGAGCGAGCAGACCTGCCCCGGCGGCGAGAAGCTCGACGCGCCGCTGCAGGAGCAGGCGGACACGATGGTCTGCCTCGTCAACTACGCGCGCACGAAGCGCGGGCTCGGGCCCGTCGCTCCGGTGATGCTCCTGAGCCAGGCCTCACTCGAGAAGGCGAATCGGATCAGCCGCTGCCTCGACTTCAACCATGACGCCTGCGGCGAGGATGCCGCGTCGGACGTTCGTTCCCTGGGATACAGGGGCTCGTGGGGCGAAAACCTCTTCATCGCCGGTGGGCCGTACGGCGCCCCTCGGCCGGCGCTCGACGGCTGGCTGAACTCGCCGCATCACCGTGAAAACCTCTTCCGGCCCGAGTGGCGAACACAGGGCATCGCCGTGCAGAAGATCGCGAAGTTCGGCCGCGACCGGAACATGACGCTCTGGGTCAATCAGTTCGGGGACGGGTAGCCGCGTCGCCCTCCGGCGTGTAGCCGTGGCATTGAACGACGGGCTGCGGCAGGTACTTCGCCTTGATCGCCTCGTTCCGGCACATCAGATAGGTCTGTCCGCGGCGGCCGTGAACGAGGCGCACGAACACGCATGACGTGCAGAGAGACGCTGGTGCGCTCGCCATCAGGGCGACGCTAGCGGCTCGACAGCTCCCTCAGACGTCTTTCGGCCCGTACCGTGGGTGCGTGAGCAGGAAGCCCCCGAAGAAGAAATGCTGCCAATCGAGGCCGCGCTGCAAGCGCTGCCCGCTGCGGCTGAAGAAGAAAGCGAAGTGACGCCTACCGCCGCAGCGCCCTGCGGGCGCGCTTGCGCATCATGCGCTTGCTCGCCTTGACTGTCGCAGCGCCGACGGCCGCGTAGAAGAGCTGCTTGGGCTTCATCCTCTCGGTCTACCGCGAACGGGACCGCCGCAAGCGCCGTTTTCAGCGAACGTAGCCCTGCTCGACGATGACGTGCGCCATCTCGTCGTACTCCGCGGGGTCGGTCGGGGTCAGCGTGGCGAGACCATCGACGTAGCGGTTGAACATCGAGAAACGCCGCCGCGATGAGCACGGTGTCGTGGATCTCGACATCGGTCGCTCCCTCGGCGCGCGCGGCCTCGACGTCCTCGTCGCTCACGAGCCTGCCGTCTTGCCGCACCTTCGCTGCGATCGCGAGGAGCGCGCGCAGCTTGTCGCTGATCGGCGCCGTCTCGGGGTCGGCCTTCACCTGGTCGACGACCGGCATGCCGCCGTCGAGTTGCAGCGCGGCGAAGCTGCTGTGCGACGCCTGGCAGAACTCGCATTCGTTCAGGTTCGAGACGTACGCCGCGATCAGCTCGCGCTCACCGCGCGTGAGCGTGTTGTCGCCCCGCAGCAGCACCTCCGCCAGCTGGCGCATCGGCGCCGCGGTTTCGGGCCGGAACATGAAGCCGCTCCCGATTCCGGGAACGCCCGCAGGGAGATCGATGTGCGGCATCGACCACAGCGTATCCAAGCCTCTAGACCCGCCGACGGCGGTCGAGTACCTAGCCGGCGTTGCGGGAGTACGCCGCCGTGGTCCAGCGCCAGTCACCGCTCGAGAGGCGCTTGAGCTCGCCGAAGGCCGTCGTCTTGGAGCCGACCCCGTCGTTGAGGAGAAGCGCGCAGCTGAAGGAGACATAGCCGCTCGCGGCGCTCGTCACCCCCACGCAGCTGGCATCCCGGATTCCGAGACCCACCCTGGCATGCTGGAGCCAGAGCTGGCCGTCTACGACCCCGACGGGCTGCAGGTTCGTCCTCTGCGCCTCCCTGGCCGCCGCGACGACGGCGGGATCGACGATCCGGACATTCGCCTCCAGGTACGCAGGTCGCTTTGGCGACGGTCCAGCCTTGCGAGCCCGAGGCCCCGGCCAAGCCGGTGACCGCGAGGAACAACACACAGACCGTCGCGAACACGGCGGCCCGACAGGCTCGCACGTAACTCATGGGGGACACATCGAAGTACATTCACGACTCCACGTCAAGGGGTGACATTGTAATCGGTCGCACGATCCCCACGCTTGATGGGATGCTCACCAGACAGTCTCAATCGACCGAGCGACGTGAGTCGGTCGCGAAATGCGTGGGGAGCGTCAAATCGGGGTAGGGGAAGTCTCAACGGGGAAGGCCGCCAGGGGACGGCCTCCCCGTTTCCTCTTCGCAACGATCGCGCAACGGAGCCGTGCCCGGGGCGGCGCTACGATTGATGTGTGCGTCGCGCATATTTTACTGCCGCAGCGTTACTTGTCGTCGCACTGCCCCTGGCAGGCTGTGGCGGAGGCGATGCGGCACCCACCCCGATCTCGATCGTGACGTCGACGGTCGGAACCGGTGCCGACAAGACGTGGGTGATAGCGCCGGGCCGCGGCGACCCGATCAGCGTCGTCGTGTTCCTCCACGGCCTCGGCGACCAGGCGGAGACGACCCCTGTGCATCACCGGCCGTGGCTCGATCACCTGGCCCGCTCGGGGAGCTACGTCCTCTACCCGCGCTACGAGCTCCAGCCAGGCGGCGCGCTCGGAATGAAGCACGCCGTCCTGGGGACGCTCGCGGGACTTCGGAAGGTCGACCCGGAGGGAAAGCTCCCGCTCGTCCTGATCGGATACTCGCGCGGCGCCGGGATGGCGGTCGAGCTGGCGGGCCTCTCCCCCGCGCTCAACATCTCCCCGAAGGCGGTGCTCGGCGTCTTGCCGGCCGACATGGAGGCGCCGATCGACTACAGGAGCACCCCATCCGATCTCGAGGTTCGCTTCCTCGTCGGTGACATGGACACCGTGGTCGGCGACGTCGGCGCTCGGCGGCTTGCCGACCGCCTCGTGGCGGCAGGATTCCCGGCGTCGAACATCCGGATCGACGTCGTTCACTCGCCGCCCGTCGGCTTCGAGGCGACGCACCTCTCGGTGCTCTCCGACTCGAACGACGCGCGCCGCGCCTACTGGATCCCGGCGGACACGCTCATCGCTGCCGCCCGCGGCTGACGGATCAGCGGAGGATGCCGACGGCGAGAGCCGCGGGACAGCCGCGCCCGACCAACGCTCTCAGGCGGGCCACGTCGAACGACGGGTCGAGCGAGAGGCGGAACGCGTCGAGCGCATCGACGCCTGCGCGCTCGAGCTCGTCGAAACGCCACTCGGCGACGACGTCCGGGATCGGACGCTCGATCCGCGCCCGAACGCGCGGAACAGTGGTTGCCGCATGCACCACGCGCCTGCCATCGGCAGGCGCAGCGTGCGGCTTGAGGGCCTACTGGCTGGTGGTGCCGTCGAGCTCGAGCGGAATGCGCATCGACGCTCTCACCGAGCCGAATCAGATCCTGATCGGCGATCCAGCGCCCCGCGACTGCATGGCCGCCGGCGCGCCGCACGGCCTCGCGCAGGGGAATCGCCCAGCGGTGCTCGACGAGTGCGACGAGCGCGCCCTCGCCCGGCGCGATCGCGTCGGCGACGCGCCACTTGTCCTCGTCGTCGAAGACATGGCCGTCGGCCAGCTCGCGCAGCCCCCACACCGCACCGAGCTCCATTCCCTCCTCGCCCGCTGCACCGAAGCCGATCAGCGCGCCGACCGCGGCGCCGAAGGCGAGCGCCTCGTCGGCGTCCAGGTCGCTGCGCTGGATGGACTCGATCACGCCGTCCTCGGTCTTGCGCACGGCGAGCAGGTCGACGAGGCGGATGATCTCGCCGTCGCGCAGGCGCTCGAGCTCGGCGCGGATCTCGCCGTGGAACTCGGGGTCCTTGAACGCGATGACGAAGATCTCGACGGGGCCGACGGTCATGCCGAGAACCTACCCGGTACGCAGCTGGCGGCTCGCCGCCGACATCCGCCTGCTCGAGCTCGAGGCTCCACGCGCCCGGCGACCGCCTGCTGGTTCATGCGCGCCCGATGGAGGAACGCGGCCTGGGCGGCGGCGACGTTCGCCGCCTCGCCGCGCCACGCCTCGAGCGCGGAAGCCTGCAGCGCCCGTCCGTACGAGTACGAGAGCGGCCACGGGCCGCCGATCGGTTGATCGCGTTCAGGTTCTCCGTTGCCTGCACCTCGCTCTGGCCACCGGAGAGGAACACGACTCCCGGTACGAGCGCCGGCACGTGCCGTTGCAGGCCGTGCACCGTCAACGTCGGCGATCCGCTCCGGCGTCGCCTGCACGGGGCAGCCCTTGCCCGCGATCACCATGTTCGGCTTCAGCAGCGTGCCCGCGGAGGTGAACGTCAAAGGCGTAGAGCGCGGCGTACACAGCCCGCAGCGTCCGGCCCGTGACGTCGTCGCACGTCTCGATCGTGTTGTCGGCGTCCATCAGCACCTCGGGCTCGACGATCGGCACGATGCCGGCCTCCTGGCAGAGCGCCGCGTAGCGCGCCAGCGCGTGGGCATTCGCGTGCGATGCAGCGCATCGGTCGGGATGCCGTCGCCGATCGTGATCACGGCGCGCCACTTCGCGAAGCGCGCGCCCAGCTCGTAGTACTCGGCGAGCCGCTCGCGTAGGCCGTCGAGGCCCTCGGTGACGGTCTCACCCGGGTAGAGCGCGAGCGGCTTCGCGCCCAGATCGACCTTGATTCCCGGCACGACGCCCTTCGCGGCGAGCAGCTCGGCGAACGGCGTGCCGTCGTCGGCGCGCTGGCGGATCGTCTCGTCGTACAGGATCACGCCGCCGATGAACTCCTCCATGCCCGGCGGTCGTGAAGAGCAGGTTCCGGTAGGCGCGGCGCGCTCTCCTCGGTCGACTCGACGCCGATCGCGTCGAAGCGCTTCTCGATCGTCCCGGTCGACTCGTCGGCGGCCAGGATCCCCTTGTTGTTCGCGACGATCGCGCGCGCGGTTGTCGTAGAGCTCGTCCCAGCGGCATCAGACCTCCATTGCGAAGATTCGCGAGCTTGTCGCTCGGGTGGAAGGCCGAGATCCGTCGCACGGTGCCCGAGCGCGAGCGCATCACGAGCGACTCGGTCTCGACTCCGGTCGCGCTCGGCGCGCACGCCGCGCAGCAGCGAGCCGCCCGTGACGCCGGTCGCGGCGACGAAGATGTCGTCGCCGGAGACGAGATCGTCGGCCGAGAGGACGCGGTCGAGGTCGAAGCCGCCCTCGACGCAGCGCCGTCCGCTCGCCGTCGTTGCGCGGCCACAGCCGGCCCTGGATCGCGCCGCCCATGCACTTGATCGCCGCGGCCGAGATGACGCCTTCGGGCGTGCCTCCGATGCCCATCAGCATGTCGACGCCGGTCGTCGGCTGGCAGGCCGCGATCGACGGGGCGACGTCCCCGTCGCGGATCAGGTTGACGCGGGCGCCGGACTCGCGCAGCTCGGCGATGAGGGCGTCGTGGCGCTCGCGCTCGAGCACGACGACGGTGAGGTCGCTGACGCGCATGCTTCTTCGCCGCCGCCACCGCCCGCACGTTCTCGGTCGGCGAGCGGTTGAGATCGATCGCGGCGGCGGCCTCCGGGCCGACGGCGATCTTCTCCATGTAGAGCGCCGCGCCGGGAAAGAACATCGATCCCCGCTCGGCCACCGCGATGACCGAGATCGAGCCGGGAATGCCGAGCGCCGTGAGGCGGGTTCCCTCGAGCGGGTCGACGGCGACGTCGACCTCCGGGCCGAAGCCGGCGCCGACCCTCTCGCCGTTGAAGAGCATCGGAGCCTCGTCCTTCTCGCCCTCGCCGATCACGACGACGCCCTGCATCGTGACGGTGTTGATCATCCGTCGCATCAGGTCGACGGCCGCACCGTCGGCGGCGTTCTTGTCGCCGCGACCGATCCACCCGGCGGCTCCCATCGCCGCCGACTCGGTCACCCGGACGAGCTCGAGGGCGAGGTTGCGATCGGGGATGGTGGGGTCGATCGGGGCTGCTCACGTCTCCGTCGATCCTACTCCGGCAACGGCCTCGCTGACACGCTGCTCCGTCGGTTCGAGAGCGACGACGCCGATCCCGGCGAGCAGGACGAGCGCGCCGCCGAGGATCGCCTGTGGGGAGAGCGACTCGCCGAGCAGGACCCAGGCGAGGAAGACCGCCGCGACCGGCTCGAGGAAGGTCAGGATGCCGGCCGCTTGCGCTGTCACGTGCCGGAGCAGGGCGGCGTAGACGAGCGTGCCGAGCCCGGTGAAGACGATGCCAAGCAGGAGCACGGCGGCCCACTCGCCGGCGTCGGCGGGCACGACGGTGCCGGCGAAGAGGAGCGCCGGCGCGATCGCAATCGAGCCGACGAGGCAGTCCCAGAACGCGACCGTGAGCGGCGGGGCGCCGCCGTGGAGCAGCCGCTTCGAGAGACACGAGCAACACCGCGAAGGTCAGCGCCGACCCGATCCCGCAGGCGAGCGCCACCCAGCTGAACGACTTGCCGTCCTCGCCCGCGAGCGCGACGAGAGCGATCCCGATGCCGCCCGGCACGAGTGCGCCGAGCGCGACGTTCGAGAGCGGCTCGGGCAGGAAGAGCGGCGCCAGGACGGCGAGGAAGATCGGCGCGCGTGTAGAAGGTGAGCACGGCGAGCGCCACGGAACCGCGCTTGACCGCCTCGAAGAAGAGCAACCAGTGCGCGGCCTGGACGATGCCGAGCGCGATCAGCATCAGCAGGTACGGCCCGGGTCGCAGCAGGCGCAGGCGACCACTCGCGAGCGCCACGACGGCAAGCGTGAACGCGGCGAGAGCGAGCCTCGAGAACGCAAGCGGCGCCGCGTCGAGCGCGACGGCGCCCGCGAGCACCGCGATCAGGCCCCAGGCGGTCGCGAGCCCGGCCAGCCCGAGGTTCCAGCGCATCAAGCCCTGCTTTGCGACGCGTTCACATGCTGTCCGGCGCCTCGACTCCGACGAGATCGAGGCAGCGGGCGATCACGGCCTTCGCTGCGGTGCAGAGCCCGAGCCTGAAGGCCTCCTCGGGCGAGCCGAGCACCTTGTGGTGGTGGTAGAAGCGGTGGAAGTCGTCGGCGAGCCGGATCGCGTACGTCGGGATGGCGTGCGGGGCGCGCCGCTCGTCGCCTCGGCCGCGATCCCGGGGAACTCGGCGATCCGCTTCACGAGGTCGCGCTCCTCGGCCGCCAGCGGGCCGACCGCTTGGCTGCTCGGGACGTGACCTTGCCGGCGCGTTGCGGAGGATCCCCGCGATGCGCGCGTGGGCGTACTGGACGTAGAAGACCGGGTTCTTCGCCGTCTTCTCGGCGGCGAGGTCGATGTCGATCTCGATCGTCTGGTCGTGGCCGCGTGAGACGAGGTACCAGCGCGCCGCGTCGATGCCGATCTCGTCGATGAACTCGTCGAGGAAGACGACGTCGCCGCGGCGCTTCGACATCTTCGTCGCCTCGCCCCCCTTGGTCAGATGGACGAGCTGGTAGACGAGGACCTCGAGCGAGCCACGCGGATGGCCGAGCATCTCGGCCAGCGCCTGCAGGCGACCGACGTAGCCGTGGTGATCGGCGCCGAGCACGTAGACGAGGTGGTCGAAGCCCTTCGCGTACTTGCGGCGCACGTAGGCAGCGTCGGCGGCGAAGTAGGTCGGCGTCCCGTCGGAGCGAACGAGGACGCGGTCCTTCTCGTCGCCGTGAGCCGACGGTCCGTGCCCAGAGCGCTCCGTCCGCCTCGTACGTCTCGAGGAGGGCGATCGCCTCGGGGATCTCGAGCCTCGACGACGCTCTGGCGCTCGAAGGTGTCGAAGTGAATCCGGAACCGCTCCAGCGCCGCCTCGATCTGACCCAGCATCCGCGGCACGGGGTCGCCGTCCTCGCGCGCGAGCTCGGCGATGTAGTCGCCGTGGTAGCCGTCCTCGGGCGGATCCTCGCCGCGCCGCGCGGCGTCGACCGAGGCCCGGAACTTGTCCATCTGGGCGCCGGCGTCGTTGTAGTAGTACTCCCGCTCGACGTCGTGGCCGGCGAACTCGAGCAGCCGCGCGACGCAGTCGCCGTAGGCGCCGTTGCGCGCCGCTGCGACCGTCATCGGGCCGGTCGGGTTGGCGGAGACCATCTCGACCTGCACCCGCTCGGGTGTTGCCGCCGAGCCGCCACCGAAGTCGCTCCCGGCCTCGAGCATGGCGGCGAGGGCGTTCGTGAACCAGCTGTCGTCCAGCTCCAGGTTGACGAAGCCGGGGCCTGCGACGCTGGCTCCTGCGACCCCGTCGATCGTGGCGGCGGCAGTGGCGAGCTCCTCCGCGATCTCGCGTGGCGGCCGGCGGAGCCGCCCGGCGAGCTGCAAGCGCCACGTTCGTGGCGTAGTCGCCGTGCGCCGCGTCGGCCGGACGGTCGAGCGTGACGGGAGCATCGGCAAGGCCGGAGAGCGCGCGTGCCAGCTGGTCGACGGGGTCAGCCACCGGCGTTCCTTCGCCGCGGCGACAACGCGGCCGAGCCCGCAGGTGATGGTGTGGTCACGCAGCTGGCGATGTCTTCTCCTCCGTCTCGTTCCGACGTGTCCCTACGGCCCTCGCGTCATCAGCTCGACGACCGCGACCGCGCAAGGTAGAGGAAGAGTGCCACGCTTGCCGGGGAGAGGTCGACGGCTACGTCAGGCGGGAGCGGACGACGTCTCGCCGCCGTGGCCGCTGTGGGAGCCGCTCCCGACGGAATCCTCCGGCGCACCGTCGTCTCCGTTCGAGCCGTCCGAATCGCCTTGGGCGCCGTCCCGAGAGCCGCTCGAGTTGCCGGTGTCACTCGAGGGGCCTGAGCTCCCGACTCCTCGTGCATGGTCGAGTCGTCGCCGCTCGTCCCGCTCGTCCCGCTCGTGCCACTGGCCCCGCTCGAGCCGCTCTGGTCACCGCCGTCGCCGGAGCCCTGGCCCGAGTGCGACCCATTATCGCCACCGCCCTGGCCCCGGGTCGGTTCCTGCTGCCCTGTCTTTTCTGACGAGGGGCCTGAGGACGACGATGCCCGGGCGTCCTGTCCGGCATCGCGTCTCACCGGAGCCGCAGCGACCGCGCCTCCGTCGTCGCTGCCTCCCCGGCCTCGCTGCTGACCGGCGGGGGCCTCGGTCTCGGTGATCTCGCTCGAGCCGTCGTGCCCCGCTTCCGCGATGCATGTCTTCGCTGCCGCCGGAGTCGGAGCCCTCGTGCCCGGAATGATGGCTCGTGGTCGAGCCGCCCGATGCTCTCGGTCGGCGCTGCCGCAGCGAGGGCCTGATGCGAGCTCGGCGCCTGCACCACGTGGGCGGCGACGTCGTTGCCGCGATGCTGCGGGCGGACGGTGCCACCGTGCTCGACGCCGGCAACGGCGATCGAGCCGGCGGCGACGGCCGCCGCGAGGCCCGCGGCCGCCTTGATGGTCGCGGGGCCGCCTGCGAGCTTGGCGACGAGCCCGATCCCGACCGCGCCCGAGGCGGCGCCGCCCCCGCCGGCGCCGAGCGCGGGCAGAGCCTGCGCCACGCCTTCCCGCACCGCTATCGGAACCGTCAGCGCACCGCCGGCGAGCGTCTTCAGGCTGACGCGGAGGCTGCGCCGGGCGCGGAAGAGCAGCGACTCGACCGACGCGAGCGAGATGCCGAGAGCCGCGCCGACCTCGGTGTAGGGAAGCCCGTAGAGATCGCGGAGCACGACCGCCTCGCGCTGCTTCTGCGGCAACTCTGCGATGGCCTGCCGCAGCTCGGCGACGACCGCGATCCGCTCGAGCTCGGCGTCCGGCCCGTGGATCTGGACGAGATCGGCATCCGGGAGCGGAAGCGGCTCGCGCATCCGGCTCCGGCTTCGCGCCGCGCACTCGTTGCGCGCGATCGTGGCGAGCCACGCCGCCGGCTCCCGCACCCGGTTGCCCGCGAGCAGCGACTGGTAGGCGGCGATAAAGGTCGCCTGGGTGGCGTCGTCGGCATCGTCCGGATCACGGAGCAGCGCCCGGCAGAGCCCGTAGACCATGCGCGAATGGCGCTCGAAGAGCGCGTGCGTCTGCACGCCGGCGGCCCGCAGGTGCGGGCCGCCGGTCTTTCGGATCGGGTCAACCGCCAACGGGGCTCCTAGTCGTCGTGGCCGCCGCCACCATGACCGTCGCCACCGCCATCATCGTGGCCACCGCCACCGCCACCGTGGCCACTGTGGCTCTCACCGGAGTCGTCGTCATTCTTCTCGATCTCCCTCAGCTTCAACGTGTCGCCGGACTTGATGCACTCCATCTTCACTACGTCACCGGCCGCGAAGTGGATCAACGACCGGCGACGATCGTGCACGTGACCGATGCACCGCCGCTGCCCGGTGTCACCGTGATCGTCGTCGACGTCGGGAGGAACGGCGCCGCGATCGTCCCGCGGACCTCGACTTCGGACGAGCCGTCGTGGCCCGGACCCGAGTGGTCGCCGTGGTCGTCCTCGTTCTTCGCGACGTGGACCGTCCAGACCGCGGGGTTGCCGACGAGGTCGCACTTCGAGCTCGACGAGGTCACCGACCTTCACGGTCAGCGTGACGCCGACGGGGATCGCGCACGACACCGGCAGGCCGTTGACGGTGACCGTGATGGAGCCCGGCACGGTGGCGGTAGCGGGCGTCAGCGCCGACGCGACGCCCCGCACCTCCATCTCGCCGGCCTCATCGTCGTCGCCGGCTCCGGTCGTGACGACCGTCGCTCCGAGCCCGCCGCGGTGGTGGAACTCGACCTCGATCTCGACCTCGTCGCCGACGTGGGGTCCTGACGTCGCCGACGTGGTGGTGCGCTGAGCCTGCTTCAGGGTCACGCGCAGCAGGCTGCCACCCGCATTGACGACCGCGCGTTGGTTCACGAGCCTCACGATCGTGCCACGCACCAGGGCTTTGCTCGCGTGTCCCTCGAGCGAGACATTGACGGCGACAGGAAGGCGGCCGGCCGTGGCCGAGAAGCGGATGACGACGGTGCGGCCGACGCCGGTGCGCGCGAAGGCGTTTCGGGCGATCACCATCTGGACTGCGCCACCCGGTCGCGCGACGACGAGCGCGTGGTGGGCGCGGTCCTTCGCGACCACGGTGCCGCGGAGCGTCCCGGTCGTCGCCGGCGCAGCGGCAGCGAGGGGAACGAGCAGGGCGGCGGCGAGCACTCCGAGAAGCAGAAGGCGTTTCATGGCGATGAGTCCTTTCGAGGGGGGAAAACGGGCTCTCCCCTACAAAGAGACGATCGGCCGGAAAAACTTGCGCCTGGACCCGAAGATCCCCCGACGGGGGCGCGCCGCATCAGCGGCGGTTCGATCATCGTGGGCGCAGCATCCCTGAGGGATGGCGCCGATGGGGCCGAGCTACTCCGTGATCGTCGAGAGCGCGCCGGCCGCGGAGGTCGCGACGCCGACGCCTTCGCGCACGAGGGCGGCCTGGACCTCTTCGCGCGCCTTGTAGATCCGCCACTTGACGGTGGCGAGCGTGATCTCGAGCGAGTCGGCGATCTCGGTGTAGGAGAGGCCGACGATGTCGCGGAGCAGGAGCGCCATCTTGAGGTCGACGTTCAGGCCCTCGACCGCCCGCCAGAGTGCGTCGATCGTCTCGGCGCGCTCGAACGGCGCGTCGACCGACTCGAGCGGAGCGATGTCGTCGATGTTGACGACGCTACGCGGGCGCCGCTCGAGCGAGCGGAGCTCGTCGAGGACGCGGTTCTTCGTGACCTGGAACAGCCACGTCGTGAAGCGCGAGCGAAGCGAGAAGCCGGGCAGTCCCTGGTAGACGCGGAGGAAGACCTCCTGCGTCAGATCCTCCGCGAGCGCCCGGTCGCCGACGAGGCGCAGAACGTAGTTGTAGATCGGCCGCTCGTAAGCGCGAACGATGATCGAGAACGCCCGCTCGTCGCCTCTTTGGGCTTTGCGGAGAATTCCGAGATCAGGCTGTTCGAGGGCCAATGCGCGGCAAGCGTACAGCCGATCTCGGCTTCCACACCAACTATTTACGACTTGCTGAAATGTCAGCGATTCCCATTGCCCGGATTGACGACAAGCGACTGTCCCGTCATTGCCCCGGGAATGGCTTGTCCGAGCAGTTTCAGGGCTGTTGGAGCGAGGTCGGCAAGGCTCCCCTCGCTGCGAAGCGCGACGCCGGGCTCGGTGAGCACCAGTGGGACGGGATTGGTGGTGTGGGCCGTGTGCGGGCTGACGCCGTCCGCCTCGAGCATTCTCTCGGCGTTGCCGTGATCGGCGGTGACGAGACAGACGCCTCCGAGCGCGGTCGTCACCGCGACCACCTGGCCGAGCGCCGCGTCGGCCGCTTCGACGGCGCTGATCGACGGCCGGGATGACGCCCGTGTGCCCGACCATGTCCGGATTGGCGAAGTTGACGACGCAGAAGCGCGTAGCCCTCGGGTAGGCGTGCCACGACCTCGGCGGCCACGCCCGCGGCCGACATCTCCGGCTCGAGGTCGTAGCTCGGGACATCGCGCGGCGAGGGCACGAGCACGCGCGTCTCTCCCTCCCACTCGGCCTCCTCGCCGCCGTTGAAGAAGTACGTGACGTGGGCGTACTTCTCCGTCTCTGCGGCGTGAAGCTGGCGCAGGCCGGCGGCGCTCAGGGTCTCGGCGAGCGTGGCCCGCACCTCCTGCTCGGGAAACGCCACCGGCGTCGGGATGTCATCGGCGTAGCGCGTCATCGTCGTCAGGTCGACCCCCTCGCCGAGCAGGCGCCGCGACAGCTGGCGGCCGCGGTCGGGCCGGAAGTTGAAGAAGATGGCCGCGTCACGGGCGGGATGGAGGCGCGGGCACGCCGGAAAGACGATCGGCTCGATGAACTCGTCGGTCGTACCGCGCTCGTAAGAGCCGCGGACCGCAGCCAGCCGGGTCGACCAGATGCTCGCCCTCGCCCCGGAGGATCGCCGCGACGGCCCGCTCGGTCCGCTCGGCGCGGTTGTCCCTGTCCATCGCGTAGTAGCGGCCGACGACGGTGGCGATCTTCTCGGCGGGCAGCCGGGCGAGGTCGTCCACCGCCGCGTTCGGCGAGACGTCGCGACCATCGGTGAAGGCATGAATCCACGTCCTGGCCGCCATCTGGTGCCGTTCCGCGAGCTCGAGGAGGGCGAGCAGGTGGTCGAGGTGCGAGTGCACACCGCCGCGGGAGACGAGGCCGAGAAGGTGCACATCGCCGCCCCGCTCCTTCGCTCGCGTGAAGGCGCCGGCCAGGGCCTCGTTCTCGAAGATCGAGCCGTCGCGGACGGCGAGGTTGACGCGCATCAGGTCCTGGAACAGCACCCGGCCGGAGCCGATCGTCAGATGACCGACCTCGGAGTTGCCCATCTGTCCCTCGGGAAGGCCGACCGCCTCACCCGAGGCGGCAAGGGTCGTGTGCGGGTAGGTCGCCCAGAGGCGGTCGAAGACGGGCGTCTCGGCAAGCTCGACGGCGTTGCCCGGCCCGGGCGGGGCAAGACCCCAGCCGTCGAGGACGACGAGCGTTACGAGAGGGAAGCTGCGATCCGGCACAGGCTCGAGAATGACGCGGGGTCGAGCGAAGCCCCACCGACGAGCGCCCCGTCGACGGCCGGCTGGCCAAGCAGCTCGGCTGCGTTCTCGGGCTTGACCGAGCCGCCGTACAGGACCCGCGTGTCGTGGAGCAGCCTTGATCAGCGCGTGGGCCTCCTGCGCCATAGCCGGAGTCGCCGTCTTCCCCGTGCCGATCGCCCAGACGGGCTCATAGGCGATCACGAGATTCTCGTGACGCGGCAGCACGGCGACCTGGCGGCGCAGGACGGCGTGGGTCTCGCCCTCCTCGCGCTCCGCCTCGGTCTCCCCGACGCATGCGATCACCGCCAGTCCGGCATCGAGTGCTGCCTCGGCCCGCAGGCGCACGGTCTCGTCGGTCTCGCCGAAGTACGCTCGCCGCTCCGAGTGGCCGACGAGTGAGCCCCGGACGCCGAGCTCGACGAGCATCGCCGCCGACACCTCGCCGGTGAAGGCGCCTTCTTCGGCCCAGTGCACGTTCTGGGCGTAGATCGGCCACTCCTCGCCGACCGCCACCTCGAGCGAGACGAACGGCGGGCACAGCACCACGTCGACGCCGTCCGGCGCCTCGAAGCCGTCGAAGAACGCGAGCGTCTCGCGTTGGCCCCTTGAACATCTTCCAGTTGCCGGCAATCAGCTTCGAGCTCATCTCATCCTTCCGGAATCGCGGCCACGCCGGGAAGCTCCCGGCCTTCGAGCAGCTCGAGCGACGCGCCGCCGCCCGTCGACACCCACGACACGCGATCGGCGAGGCGCAGCTCCTGGATCGCGCGAACGGAGTCTCCCCCACCGACGACCGAGTAGGCGTCCGCGTCGGCCACTGCCTCGGCAACCGCGCGCGTGCCGGCAGCGAAGCGGCTCCATTCGAAGACGCCCATCGGGCCGTTCCAGAAGATCGTTCGCGCCTCGCGGGCTATCGACGCCGAAGTGCTCCGCCGTGGCCGGGCCGATATCGAGCCCGAGCCAGCCATCAGGGATGGCGTCGACGCTCGCCGGGTGTGACTCGGCGTCCTCGGCGAAGGCGCTTGCCGCGAGGACGTCGGTCGGCAGCTCGACGGGATACGAGAGCGGATTGTGCTCGCGCAGCTGCTCCGCCATCTTGCCGCCGATCAGCACACGGTCGGCCCGGCCGCCCAGGTTCTCGAGGACGGCGAGCTTGTCGTCGACCTTGGCCCCGCCGGCGATCAGGACGAACGGCCTCTCGATGTCGTCGCCGAGGAGACGCCCGAGGTGGTCGAGCTCGTCGAGCAGTAGCAACCCCGCATAGGCGGGAAGCAGATGGGCGACGGCCTCGGTCGAGCTGTGGGCGCGGTGCGCCGAGCCGAAGGCGTCGTTCACGTAGAGGTCGTTGCCGTCGGCGAGCTCGCGCGCATATCCCACGTCGTTCTTCGTCTCGCCGGCGTTGAAGCGGGTGTTCTCGAGCACCTGCAGCCGCTCGTCGGGCACGAGCTCCCGCAGCCTCCGCTCCACCGGCGCGAGCGAGAACGTCTCCCTGTCTCCCTCCGTCTTCGGCCGGCCCAGATGCGAGCAGACCGTCACCGCGGAGGCGCCGCGATCGAGCAGCAGCTGCAACGTCGGGATCGCGGCCCGAATACGCGTATCGTCGGCGACAGCGCCGTCCGCGAGCGGCACGTTGAGGTCGGCGCGCACGAGCACCCGCCGACCCTCGACGTCGGCCGTCTCCACGGAGCGCGGCAACCTCATCTCAGAGCAGCTTGCCCATCAGGTCGACGAGCCGGCAGCTGTAGCCCCACTCGTTGTCGTACCAGCCGAAGACCTTGATCGTTCGGCCGTGGACCATCGTCAGCTCGGCGTCGTAGATGCACGAGTACGGCGAGCCCTTGATGTCGCTCGACACGATCGGGTCGGGCTGGTACTGGAGGATTCCCGTGAGCGGCCCGTCAGCGGCAGCCCGGTAGGCGGCATCGACCTCCTCCGCGCTGACCTCGCGCTCGACCGTGACGACGAGATCGGTGATCGAGCCGGTCGGCACCGGAGCCCGCACCGAGATCCCGTCGACCTTGCCCTTCAGATGCGGCAACACGAGCCCGATCGCCTTCGCGGCGCCGGTCGACGTCGGGATCAGGTTGATCGCCGCCGCCCGCGCCCGGCGCAGGTCCTTGTGCGGCAGATCGAGGATGCTCTGGTCGTTCGTGTAGGCGTGAATCGTGGTCATGAAGCCGGACTCGATCCCGGCGAGATCGTCGAGCACCTTCGCGAGCGGCGCGACGCAGTTCGTCGTGCAGGACGCGTTCGAGACGATGTGGTGCTGGGCCGGGTCGTAGCCGGCATCGTTGACGCCGATCACGACCGTGTAGTCCGGATCGGTGGCGGGCGCCGAGATCACGACCTTCTTCGCTCCCGCGTCGAGATGCTTCTGCGCGCCGTCACGGCCAGTGAAGAAGCCGGTCGACTCGAGCACCACATCGACCCCGAGGTCGCCCCAGGGCAGGTCCGCCGGGTCGCGCTCGGAGAACATCTTCATCTGCTCACCGCCGGCGTTGATGACGCCGTCTCCGAGCGACACCTCGCCGGGGAACACGCCCATCGTCGAGTCGTACTTGAGGAGGTGCGCCATCGTGGCAGCGTCGCCGAGATCGTTGACCGCGACGATCTCCACGTCCGCGCCGAGCGCCTTCTGCGCGCGGAAGAAATTCCGCCCGATGCGCCCGAAACCGTTGATGCCAACGCGAACCGCCATGAGCCCTCACTCTCGTCGAAAGGTGTTTGTCGATCGAGTCTAGCCCCGTCCTCCGAGACGCCCTCCGACCATCCGTCACCACCAACAGTTGAGGAATTGTGCTGTGGCCCTCATACTCGTCCCGGTGGGCTCGCGCTCCCGGGCGGTGGATCCAGACCCCGTTCGCCGTCTGGTCTCGGAGCGCGCACAGTGGGGGAGGAGGTCGTCCTCGGAGCTCCTCCCCCAGCCCACTGTTTTCTGCGGCCTCGAATCGGCTAGCGCCGATCCATGGGCCGCAACGAAAACCCCTGAAGTTGGAACCTACGGTTCCCGGGGAACCTCCCTTTTCCGGTGGCGGCTGCCCCTCGCGGTGACGCCTGGCTTCAGCCAGCGGTCGAGCGCGCGGCGTGGGCAGTGGCTCAGCTGTGACGCCCGGCCTTGACAGGCGTCCGGGTTGGGCGTCCCGGCAGAGTCGCCGGCCTGCTCTGGGCTCGCAGCAGCGCGGTGCCCGGCTCTAGCCGGTCGCGGGTTGGGGGCTATGCCTCCCCCAGCTCGACCACCTTCGCCAGCCGCCGCTGCATGCTCGCCTTCGTCGTCGGCGGGCTCGCGCGGCCCGCCAGCTCGCGCAGCGACGACGCCGGATGGCGCAGCCGCAGGCGGGCGGCATCCCGCAGCGGGTCGGGCAACGTCTCCAGCGCACCGGACGCTCGCAGCCGACGGGCCGCCTCGAGCTGGCGCTGCGCCGCATGAGCTGTGCGCACGAGATTTGCATGGTCGGCGTTGGCAAGGCGGTTCGCCTCCGCCCGCATCTCCGCGACGACGCTCCGCTCCTCGAGCGCGAGCACCGCGTCGACGACGCCGGCCGCGAGGAGATAGCCCTCGATCTCCTCCCAGCCCTTCGCGTATGCGCGAGCGTGAGGCTCACGCTCCTCGACCCGCAGCCGGACCTCCTCGGCCGAGGCGACGCTGCGGAGGAACGATGCGCCGGCGAAGGTCGGCGTTCGCACCTCGAGGTGCGGCGAGCGCGGTCCGCTCAGCGACCCGGCCCCGAGGAAGGCGCCTCGCAGATACGCGCCACGGCAGCACGCGCGGGCGACGACCCGGCCCGGCGGCCGGTCGAGCGGACGATGGTCGTCGTCGAGGACGCCGGCCTCTGCAAGCACGGCCAGCGTCTGCTCGCTGCCCTCGAGGTGGAGCTGGTAGCGCGTCGTGCGCTCGAAGGACCGCGTCGTGTAGGTCCGGATCTCCGCCGGGACGCGTAGCTCTGCGAGCAGGGTGAATGCCCGCCGCGCGGCGGCAGAGGATGCGACGTCGAGGTGGAAGGTCACGGCCCCCCGCCCGCGCAGGTGGACGGCGCCTGCCGTGTGGAAGAGGGCGGAGATCTCGGCGAGGCGGTCGCAGCGGCGTGTCGGCGCGATCGCGGCGAGCTCCGCGCGGACGTCGTCGACGAGCGAGCCGGACGTCACAGGCGCATGCCTTCGAGCGCCAGCAGGCGACGCTTCAGCTGCGGGCCGGCTGCGCCGTACCCTCCGATCCCGTTCGCCGCGACGACGCGGTGGCAGGGGATGATGAGCGAGAACCGGTTCTCGGCGCAGAAGCTGCCGGCGGCTCGTGCAGCCCGCGGCCGCCCCGCGAGCGCCGCGAGCTCCCCGTACGAGACGACCTCGCCCCAGGGGATCGCCCGGGCTGCCGTCGGCCAGCTCGTGCTGGAGCGGCGTCGCCCACTCGAGCTCGAGCTCGACGTCCCCGTACGAGGTCGGAATGCCGCTGAGGTGAGCGGCAAAGCGCCGGCACAGATCCGCCACAAAGGTGGCACCGTCCTGTGACGAGTCGGCCGGTAGCGTTCGTGCTGGGCGCCTCGCTCCCCCATGGGGGGACGCGGAGGTGGGCGCCGGATCGCCGCCTGGTCCCGAGCGATGCCGGCGAGCATCACTCTCCTCGCCCGAAGCGAGATCGCGCTCTGCGTCGTCTCGCCTGGCTGCGTAGCGTCTCGCCCTGCAGCTCCTCGCACGCCAGCTCGTGCTGGATGAGCACCCCGTCGCGCACCCACACCTCGCCGACGCCCCAGCCGGGCACCTCGTAGGGGTGTCGCGTCACGCGCACGCTGCCGACAATACAATCGGCGGCGTGAGCGCTCCCGGCATCTTCCGTCCACCCGCCGCGGTGAACGAGCCGATCAGGAGCTACGCACCGGGGTCGCCCGAGCGCGCGGAGCTGCAGCGCCGGCTCGCCGAGATGTCCGGTGAGCGCGTCCACATCCCGATGGTGATCGGCGGCGAGCGGGTCGAGACGGGAACGACGTTCGAGGCGGTGATGCCGCATCGCCGGGCGCATGTGCTCGCCGACGTCGAGAAGGGAGGCGCAGCCGAGGTCGAGCGCGCGATCGCAGCCGCGCGGGCTGCCCACCCCGAGTGGTCGCGGACGCCGTGGCACGAGCGGGTCGCCGTCTTCCTGCGGGCTGCCGAGCTGATCGCCGGCCCATGGCGCTCGACGATCAACGCAGCGACGATGCTCAACCAGTCGAAGACTGCCTACCAGGCCGAGATCGACGCCGCCTGCGAGACGATCGACTTCCTCCGTTACAACGCCGAGTACCTCGTGCGCATCTACGAGGAGCAGCCCGTCTCCTCGGCCGGGGTCTGGAACCGGATGGAGTACCGGGCCCTCGAGGGCTTCGTGTTCGCGATCAGTCCGTTCAACTTCACCGCGATCGGCGCCAACCTGACGACGTCCCCAGCGCTGATGGGCAACACGGTCGTCTGGAAGCCCGCCTCGACGCAGGCGCTCTCGGCGTGGATCACGATGCGGATCTTCGAGGAAGCAGGCCTGCCGCCCGGCGTCATCAACCTCGTCTTCGGGCCTGGAGCGGAGATGGGCGCAGCCGCACTCGCGAGCCCCGAGCTCGCCGGCGTGCACTTCACGGGCTCGACCGGCGTCTTCCACTCGATCTGGCAGACGATCGGCAACGACATCGACCGCTACCGCAACTATCCCCGCATCGTCGGCGAGACGGGCGGCAAGGACTTCATCCTCGCCCACCCCTCGGCCGATCCGGCCGCCGTCGCCGCAGCCATCGTGCGCGGCTCGTTCGAGTACCAGGGCCAGAAGTGCTCGGCGTCGTCCCGTCTCTACATCCCCTCGAACCTCTGGGGCGAGGTGAGCGACACTCTCGGGCGTGAGGTCGGCTCGATCGGGGTCGGCGATGTGAGCGACTTCACGAACTTCATGGGTGCCGTGATCGACGGCTCTTCGTTCGCGACTCAGCGCGACGCGATCGCCGAGGCGCGCGAGGCCGGCGCCGAGATCGTCGTCGGCGGCGGCACGGACGACAGCAAGGGCTGGTTCGTGGAGCCGACCGTGATCAAGACCGACGACCCGGGCTTCCGGCTGCTCCGCGACGAGCTCTTCGGGCCGGTCGTGACGGCGTACGTCTACGACGAGTCGAAGTGGGCCGACACGCTCGAGCTCGTCGACTCGACGAGCGCCTACGCGCTCACCGGCGCCGTCTTCTCGAACGACCGCTATGCGATCGACGAGGCGCACGAGGCCCTCCGCTACGCGGCCGGCAACTTCTACGTCAACGACAAGCCGACCGGCGCGGTCGTCGGCCAGCAGCCCTTCGGCGGCGCCCGCGCGTCGGGCACGAACGACAAGGCGGGCTCGCTCTGGAACCTGATCCGCTGGGTCAGCCCGCGCACGATCAAGGAGACGCTCGTGCCGCCGACCGACTACCGCTACCCGTTCCTGCAGCCGGACGAGCCGCCGATCTCCTAGCGGCGGAGCAGCGGCAGCACGCGGTCGCAGATCAACCGCACGCCGTCGCGCGTCGTCCGGCCCTGCGGCGTTCCCAGCTCCACCCGGTCGGCGCCCGCCTCCCAGAGCTCGATCACACGTGCCGCCACCTCCTCCGGCGTCCCCGCGATCGCGAAGCGGTCGAGCGGCGGCGCCTCTCCCTTGCGGAGCTCCAGCGTCGGGTCGAGGCCCGCGACGACGTCGAGGTATGGCCCCACCGCGGCGCGCGCCCGCTCCCGTCGCCCAGGCGCCGTCCTCGTCGACGACCGTGACGCAGCCGACGACGATCCGCACCGCAGGCGCCGCTGCCCAGCCGCGCACGACCGGCACGAGGTCGGGATTCGCAGAGCCGCCGATCTTCAGCTCGTCGGCGACCGTTCCCGCCCAGGCCGCCGTTCGCTCGCCCCAGGTGCCGATCAGCAACGGCACCGTCGGTCGCGCGCGCTCGTAGGCGAGCTCTGCTCCGGGAGCGAGCGTGAAGCGCTCGCCCGCAACGCCGCTCGTGTCACCGGCGAGGAGCTTCTGCACGATCTCGACCGCCTCGCGTAGTGCCTGCAACGGCCGCTCCTCATCGAGGCCGAGCTTGTCGAGCCAGGCGCCCTTGACGAGGCCGAGATAGGCGCGGCCGCCGGAGGCAAGGTCGAGCATCGCCGTCTGGCCGGCGATCTCATACGGGTGCAGGGTGAACGGGTTCAGCGCCGCCGGGCCGAGCCTGATCCGCTCCGTCACCCGCGCCATCAGGAGCAGCGGCGCCAGAGCGGGCTGGTAGAGGAGGTCGTGGAAGACGGAGATGACGTCGATCCCGGCTGCCTCCGCCTCGCGCGCGATCGCCTCGTAGTCGGCCGGGCAGCTGGTCGCCGAGCAGGCCGAGGCCGAGCTCCCGGGCTATGTGAGCTCCTCCGTCACGAGCGCGCGCTCACCGATGCGCTCGATCCGCATCACGAGGCCCTCCTCCGGATCTGGACAGCAGACGAGGTTGTCCTGCTCGAGCCAATCCTCGGCGGGTAGTCGCCGCATCTTCGCGGGCAGCAGCGGCAGCACCGCCTGGATCGCGAAGAGGCAGAAGTGCCGTCCCTCCGGAATCCGCACGCGGCTCGACTCGGTCACCTCGAAGTAGTCGCCCACCTCGAGACCGCACACCGAGCGGCCCTCGATCCGCTCGACCGTGACCCTCAGGTCGTAGAGCCGCATCTCGGTCATGCTGTCTTCTACCGCAACGCGGGGTACGGTGAGCGCGTGCGGACTGTCCTCGACGCCATCGCGGCATTCTGGGACTACCTCGCGTCGGTCCAGCCGCTGCCACTCGCGATCGCGATCGGCTGCCACATCGCGAAGACGATGTGCACGAGCCGCGCCTGGCGCAACGTTCTCGCAGCCGCCTACCCGGAGGAGCGCGTCAGCTGGCCGAAGATCTACGCCGCGTACATCGCAGGCGTCGGGGTCAACGCGATCTTCCCCGCCCGAGCCGGCGACGTCGTTCGCCTCACCCTCGCCCACCGCGCCGTCAAGGGTGCGACGTACACGACGCTCGTCAGTTCCAGCCTGGTGCTCGCGATCGTCGATGCCGCCTGCGCCCTGGCGCTGTTCGCCTGGGCCCTGACACAGGGCGTCTTCCCGAGCCTCGGCGCACTCCCGTCTCTGCCGAGCTTCGACTTCGCCTGGTTCCTCCACCACGAGCAGATCTCGCAGGTCCTGCTCGTGATCGCCGTCTTCGGCCTGATCGCGCTCGCCATCTGGATCCGCTCGAACGTCGAGGAGTTTCGCGAGCACGTCGGCCAGGCCTTCGCCGTCCTCCGCAAGCCGACACGCTGGCTGCGTACGGTGGTGGTCTGGCAGCTCGCCGACTGGAGCCTTCGGCTCGCGACGATCTGGTTCATGCTCGATGCCTTCGGGATCAATCAGTCACTCCGCAACGTGCTGCTCGTCCAGGTGTCGCAGAGCCTCGCCACGCTCGTGCCCGTCAGCCCCGGAGGCGTCGGCACCGAGCAGGCGTTCCTCGTCTACACCCTCCGTGGCCAGGCGGCCCGCTCGGCGCTGCTCGCGTTCAGCGTCGGCATGAAGCTGACGCTCACGGCGGTCAACGTCGTACTCGGCTTCACCGCGATCCTGCTCACGCTGCGGACGCTGCGGTTCCGGCAGGCTACCCGACCCCGCGCAGAGACCAGCGGCTAGCGTCTAGGACGTCGCAGGCCCGCCGGTGCGGTGCAGCTGCCCGAACACCGAGCGGGCCGTCTTGGCCGGGAGCCCCGGCACCGCCTCGAGCTCCTCCTGCGACGCCGCGAGGAAGCGGTCGGCCGAGCCGAAGTGCTGCAGGATCGCCCGCCGGCGGGAGGGGCCGATCCCGTCCAGCGTGTCGAAGATCGACTCGAACGCGCGCGTGTCGCGCTTCTGGCGGTGATGCGTGATCGCGAACCGGTGGGCCTCGTCGCGGATCCGCTGCAGGAGCTGGAGCCCGGGGTCGTGGCGGTCGAGCAGGATCGGCTGCGACCGGCCGGGGACGAACACCTCCTCCTCGCGCTTGGCCAGCGCGATCACCGCCACGCGCGGCAGGCCCGCGGTCGCCTGCATCGCCTCGAGCGCTGCGGCGAGCTGCCCTTTGCCGCCGTCGATCACGACGAGGTTGGGGACGGACGCGAAGCTCTCGTCGTAGCGGCCGGCATCGGCGGCGTCACGGAGCCGGGCGAAACGACGCGCGATCACCTGGCCGATCGATGCGAAGTCGTCCTGCCCGTCGAGGCCGCGGATCGTGAACGAGCGGTAGTGCGCCTTCTTCGGCTGCGCATCGACGAACACCGTCATCGAGGCCACGATGTCGCGTCCCTGCAGGTTCGAGATGTCGTAGCACTCGATCCGGATCGGAAGGCTCTCGAGATTGAGGCATTCGCGCAGGCTCTCGAGCGCGGCGATCCGGCGCAGGCGCTTCTGCTCGGCCGCGGTCGTCTCGTGGGTGAGCGCCAGCTCCGCGTTTTCGGAAGCGAGCTCCGCAAGGCGCTTCTTCTCGCCCCGCGCCGGCGCCCGCACCTCGACCGCGGCGCCGCGCAGCTCGGAGAGGAACTCCGCAAGCGCCTCGGTATCGGTCAGGTCAGAGGGAACGATGAGCTGCGGCGGCACGCTCGGCGCGGCGGTGTAGTACTCGAGGCAGAAGCCCTCCAGGATCGTGGCGCGATCCTGGCCCTCGACGTTCTCGAGGTGGAACGCGTAGCGGTCGATCAGCCGGCCGTCCCGGAGCGGAAAGAGCTGCACGGCGGCCCGATCGCCGTCGACGGCAAGCCCGATCACGTCGACCGTCCCGACCGCGCGCCGGTCGGCTCCCTGGCGCTCGGCGAGGCTCTCGATCGCATGCAGCCGGTTGCGATAGCGGGTCGCATCCTCGAAGCGCTCCTCCGCAGCCGCCTCGCGCATGCGCGCCTCGAGCGAGCGCACGATCGAGCGCGTGTCGCCCGAGAGGAAGTCGATCACGCCGTCGATCTGCTCGCGGTAGGCCTCCTTCGAGATCGCACCGATGCAGGGTGCCGTGCAGCGCTCGATGTGGAAGTCGAGGCACGGGATGCCGGAGTGGCGCCCCGGCTTCGGCCCCTCGCACGGCCGGAACTGGAAGACGCGGTTGAGCACGTCGAGCGTCTCGCGCACCTTCTTCGCGTTGGCGTACGGGCCGAAGTAGACGGTGCCGCGGCGGTGGCGCTCGCGGGTGAACATGACCCGCGGGATACTCGTCCGCGACGGTGACCGCGATGTACGGGAACGACTTGTCGTCGCGGAGCCGCACGTTGAACGGCGGGCGGTGCCGCTTGACGAGGTTCTGCTCGAGGTGGAGCGCTTCCGCCTCGGTCGAGGTGACGATGACCTCGATCCGGCTGATCCGGCCGACCATCCGCTCGATCCCGAGGCGCCCGTCGCCACGGTTGAAGTAGCTCCGCACCCGCGGCCCGCAGCGACTTCGCCTTGCCGACGTAGAGGACGTCGTCGCGCTCGTCGCGAAAGAGGTACACGCCAGGATTGCGCGGGAGCGCCGCCAGCTGCTCGCGTAACCTGATCGACCACACAGCTAGCGTATCCGCCGCATGTTTCTCCGCCTTCTTCCCTTCCTCGTCGCACTCGTGCTCGCTCCTTCGGCGCTCGCGGGAGGCCCGACGATGCAGTTCGGCGCCGCCGAGGACGTCGTCCGCTCGCCCGACCTTCCCTCGGCCAAGGCGAAGATGACGTTGCTTCGCCTGGCCGGATTCTCGTCCGTTCGGGTCACGTCCCAGTGGTCGGGCACCGAGGCAGCTCCGAGCGAGGCCGAGCTCAGCATCCTCCGGAACGTCGTCGGCGCCGCTCAGCTCTCCGCGGTGAAGGTCTACCTCTCCGTCTATCCGAGAGGGTCGAGCGTGACGCCGCTGACGCCCGAGGCGCGGGAGATGTTCGCGGCCTACCTGACCGTCCTCAAGCAGCAGCTGCCCTCGGTCAAGGATGTGATCGTCGGCAACGAGCCCAACATCAACCGCTTCTGGCTGCCGCAGTTCACCTCGACCGGGAGCGACGCCGCGGCGCCTGCCTACCTCGCGCTCCTCGCTCGCTCCTACGACGCGATCAAGGCGGTCGACCCCGCGACGCGCGTCTGGGGCGGCGCCCTCGCGCCGCGGGGGATCGATCGTCCCGGCTCGGGTCGCGACACGCACTCGCCCGTCGCGTTTCTCAAGGACATGGGCGTCGCCTACCGCGCGAGCGGCAGGGTGCTGCCGGTGATGGACGGGCTTGCGTTCCATCCGTACGCCGACTCGTCGGGCCAGTCGCCCGACACCCCTCACCCGAACTCGACGACGATCGGCCTGGCCGACTACGACCGGCTGATGAAGACGCTCTCGACGGCGTTCGACAACTCGCCGCAGGCGGGCTCGCTGCTGCCGGTTCTCTATGACGAGTTCGGTGTCGAGTCGAAGATCCCGGCCGGGAAGGTGAAGGCGCTACACCGGGGCCGAGCCGGCGACGACGAAGCCGGTCGACGAGATCACGCAGGGCGCCTACTACGCGCGCGCTCTCCAGCTCGCGTTCTGCCAGCCGAACGTCGTCGGCATCCTCCTCTTCCACTCGCAGGACGAGCCTGCGCTCGCGAGCTGGCAGTCGGGCGTCTACTACGCGGACGGAACGCCGAAGTCGAGCCTCTACGCCGTCCGCGACGCGCTCTCGCGGTCGCGCGGCGGCTCGATCGCGCGCTGTGAGGGCCTCGGGCTCGATGTCACGGCGACCAAGGTCGCATTCCCCTCGCAGGCCGCCCTCGTCCGAGGCACGCGGGACGTCCACTTCACGTGCACGCTCGACTGTGCCTGGGAGCTGCGCGTGCTCGGCGCAGCGAACGGCGCCACGCGCCTTCGGCTCACGGGCTACGGCCGCGCCGGCCTGCCGGTCGTCGTCTCGCTGAAGGGCCGCAAGCTCGGGACGGGGCAGGTGCGCTTCTCGCTCATGCTCTCGTCGCCGGTCAATCCGGGCGAGCCGCAGACACTGACCAGCCCGTGAGTACGATGTGGCTATGAGCGAGGACAAGCCAGGCTACGAGCGCATCGAAGGCGTCCAAGTCGGGCAGTACGTCTCCTATCGCTTCTTCAAGATCGATCCCGCCTGGCGGCGTCTCCCCGAGGAGGAGCGGGAGGCCGGCAAGGACGCCTTCGCCGAGGTCGTCGAGGACTGGGCTGGCCGGATGGAGGGTCTGCGGGCCTACAACGTCTCGGGCGTCCGGCCGGAGGCCGACTTCTTCCTCTGGCAGATCACGGAGCGCTACGACGACCTGCTCGAGCTCGGAGCCGCGCTCAACGGCACGCCGCTCGCGGGCTGGCTGACGACGCCGTACTCGTACCTCGCGACGACGAAGCCGTCGGTCTACACCGACAAGAAGCGCGTCCGCCAGGGCAAGGTGATCCCGCGCGAGGCGCCGTATCTCGTCGTCTACCCGTTCGTGAAGGTGCGGCCCTGGTATGCCCTCAGCTTCGAGGAGCGAGCGGCGGCGATGCGTGAGCACGCGGAGGTCGGCGGCAAGTTCGTCACGGTCACGAACCACACGACGTACTCGGTCGGGATCGACGACCAGGAGTTCATGCCGGCCTTCGAGTGCGAGGAGCCTGCTGACTTCATGCACCTGATGCTGACGCTGCGCGAGACCGAGGCGTCGAAGTGGACGCAGCGGGACACGCCGATCTTCGTCGGCGCCCTCTCACCGATCCGCTCCGTGCTGGCAGCGCTCGACGGCGCCGCCGTGCACGCCTCGGCCGGCTGAGACGCCGCTTCTACGAGTAGGTGTGCTCGGTCCGCCAGATGCGGATGACCGCCCAGGCGCAGCACGCGAGCACGGCGAAGAACGCGATCGCGTCAGGCCCCATCGGCGAAAGGCCGATGGCGGCGCCGATGTCGATCACGGCGAGCGCGATGGCGCCGTAGAAGACTCGCCGGGAGCGGTTCGCCCAGGCCTCGAGGTCGCCCCGCCGCTCGCGCCAGATCAGGAAGAGGAAGAACGCGACCGCGAGGAAGAACGCGATCCCGAGCAGCCCTCCGATCGCGGCCAGCACCGACTCGAGCGAGAGCACGACCACGATGAGCGCGATCAGCGCCACGAGCGCGAGCCCGCGCACGGTCCTGTTCTCGAAGAAGCGCCTCACGACCCTGTCATGGTGCCACGAACCCCGAGCGCGGCGGCGACGAGAGCCGAGATCGCGAACCAGAGCAGGCGCCGGCGCGGGTCGGCCGGGGCGTAGTACCAGGGCGAGAGCACAACGGCGAGGGCGACGCCGCCGTAGACGTAGTGGAGCTGGTCGGGGGCCCGGTGCCCGCCCGAGAGCAGCAGCAATCCGAGGGCCGCCTGGGCGATCAGCAGGGTCTGAGGCAGCGCCAGCAGGTGGATCGTGGCCCCGCTCACGGCGGCCCCCCGCCAGTACGAGACGAGCCCCACGATGCCTGCCAACAGGCAGCCCGCGATGACGATGTAGGCGAGGTAGCGGTGGGCGTCGACCACGCCGCGAGACTACCGCCGCCGAAGCAGCCCGCGGCCGGACAACGGCGGCCGCGACCTCGGGGCCCTCCGCGCCGCAGGACGCGCCTGAACGGATACGCTCGATCTGTTCAATGCAGACACGCAGAACGATCGGAAACGCCCACGAACGGAGGCACGCTTGTCAGTCGCAGAAGGAACCCGCGCCCCTGAGTTCTCGCTCACGTCGGATGCAGGTGAGACGGTGACCCTGTCCGCCTTGAAGGGCAAGCCCGTCGTGCTCTACTTCTATCCCAAGGACGACACGCCCGGCTGCACGACGCAGGCCTGCGGGATCCGCGACGCGTGGGGCGAGTTCGAGCGCAGCGGCGCCGTCGTGCTCGGCGTCAGCCCCGACAGCGAAGCGTCCCACGTCAAGTTCAAGCAGAAGTTCGACCTGCCGTTCACCCTGCTCGCCGATCCCGACCACGCGACGGCCGAGGCGTACGGCGTCTGGGTCGAGAAGTCGATGTACGGCAAGAAGTACATGGGCGTCGAGCGGTCGACGTTCGTGATCGGCCCCGACGGCGTCCTCCTCAAGGAGATGCGGAAGGTGAAGCCGGAGACGCACGCCGACGACGTGCTCGCCGCCCTGAGTGACGCGTAGGGGCGACGGGTGCGTCGCCCGCGGGCGAGGCACGCCTCGGCCCCACCCGCACGTGAAAACGGGGCCTTGAGGCCCCGTCGATCACATATTGTTCGCGGTAGCTCGCCATCCGTCTCCTCATTCGTTGTCCGCTCGTCGTGAGCACGGTGTAAACTTTTAGGCATCTGCCCTTCGTGGCGTGATTGGAACGATGACAGCGACGGCCTCGCTTCTGGGGCCGTTGTTGTGCCGAGGCTGATGGTCTCAGCCGAGGAACGCTAGGGCGGAACACTGCCCCAGGTCGATGTCTTCGGGATCGTCGCCGCGATGAGCTATACACCTGACGAGGCGGAGTTGGACGACGACGAGGCGTTTTCACACGATGGCGTCAGCTACCACTTCTCGGACGCGAAGCCGTGGGTGCAGGTGGCGTGTTAAGTGCCGCACTGCGGCTCGCTGAGTCTGACGAATAGCTCATGTGACATTGCCGAACACTGGCGCAGGCGAACGTCCACGCCTCGGAAGTCGCCCTTGCGCCGCCACCAGTCGACCTGCCCCACGACCGATCGTGTTTCGGCTGCTCTTTGCGGCTTTTTTCTTCTGGGCATGCGGATGAGAGGACTTGAACCTCCACGCCCCGAAAGGCACACGGACCTGAACCGTGCGCGTCTACCAATTCCGCCACATCCGCGCGCCGGGGATTCTAGCCGCCCTCACGGGTACTGGCATGCTGCACGGCAACCGCCGCCGCCGATCGGCGTCACACCAACCATGAACCGCGTTCTCGGACTTCTCATCGCCCTCTCCGTCGGCTGCCTCGTGGCTGGCTGCGGAAGCGACGAGCGCGCCGGCATGAGCGGCCCGATGAGCGAGGTGGTCGTCACGTTCGACGGACCGGCCATCGCGGGTGCGACGGGCGCCGCGGAACGTGTCGCGCGGGCACGGATCGACAGCGAGCAGTCGCGGTTCGCCTCGGCGCTCGAGGAGACGATCCCCGCGGCCCGCATCCACTGGCGCTACCGCGCTCGTCCTGAACGGAGCCGCCGTCGTCGTCCCGAGCCGGTCCGTCGACCTGCTGCGGACGCTCCCGGGCGTCGCCAACGTCGACGCCAACACCGCCTACAGCGTCGGCTCCGTCACGGCAGCGGACGTCGTACGAGCTGCGAAGACCTGGCAGACAGGCCTCACGAACGCCGGCGCCGGCATCAAGATCGGGATCATCGACGACGGCGTCGACCAGACGCACCCGTACTTCTCACCCGTCGGCTACACGATGCCTCCAGGGTTCCCGAAGGGGCAGACGGCGTACACCACGGCCAAGGTGATCGTCGCGCGCGCGTTCGCGCCCGCAAGCACGACCTGGAAGAACGCGCGCAAGCCCTTCGACCCGCTCCAGTCGGAGCACGCCACGCACGTCGCCGGCATCGCGGCCGGGCGACGCCAACACGACCGCAACCGGCGGCATCAAGGTCTCCGGCATCGCGCCGCAGGCGTACATCGGCAACTACAAGGCGCTTACCGTGCCAACCGACGCGAACGTCGGGCTCGACGGCAATTCCGCCGAGATCGTCGCCGCGATCGAGGCCGCCGTCGAGGACGGGATGAACGTGATCAACCTCTCACTCGGCGAGCCCGAGATCGAGCCCTCGAGGGACATCGTCGCCCGCGCGCTCGACGCCGCCGCGGCGGCCGGAGTCGTGCCGGTGGTCGCCGCCGGGAACGACTTCGAGGACGTCGGCGCGGGGTCGCTGATCTCGCCCGGGACATCGGATCGCGCGATCACGGTGGGCGCCGTCACGGAGCCGGACGCCTCCGGCAGCGAGCTCGCCGACTTCAGCTCGTCGGGCCCGACGCCGTTGTCCCTGCGCCTGAAGCCGGACGTCAGCGCCCCGGGCGTGTCGATCCTCTCCTCCATCCCGGGCGGCCGCTGGGAGGCGATGTCGGGCACGTCGATGGCGACGCCGCAGATCTCGGGGGCCGCGGCGCTCCTCCGCGAGCGCCACCCCACCTGGTCGGTGGCGCAGCTCAAGGCGGCGTTGATGGAGACCGGCACGGCGGTGACGGACGGAGACAGGACGGCGGCGCCGACGCGCGCCGGCGGCGGGCTCGCGAACCCGCTCAAGGCGGATCTCCCGTACGTCTTCGCCTCCCCCGCCTCGGTCTCGTTCGGGCTGCTGCACCCCGGGGCGACTGCTTCCGCCCACATCGCCCTCGAGGACGCCGCTGGCGGAGCAGGCGCCTGGGACGTCGTGGTGGATCCGATCACGACGATCGCAGGGGCAACGCTTACCGCGCCGCCGACGATCACCGTTCCGGGCCCGCTCGATCTCAGCGTTGCCATCGCGAGCACCGCCGCGGAGGGCGACCTGACCGGATCGGTGCGCCTGATGCGCGGCACCGACATCCGGAGGATCCCGTTCTGGCTGCGCGTCACGCGCCCCGCCCTGGCAGCGTCAACGGCCGTGCCGCTGCGCGTGCCCGGCACGCATTCCGGCACTACCCGTGGCAAGCCGGCTCGTGCGTCTCGCTACCGCTACCCCGACGTCCCACCCGGCGGGATCGTCAACGCCAGCCCTCCTCGGCCCGGAGCAGCTCTTCAGCGTCACGCTGACGAAGCCGGTGGCGAACTTCGGCGTCGTCATCACGAGCCGCCAGAAGGGCGTCAAGGTAGAGCCACGCGTCGTCGAGGCGGGAGACGAGAACCGCCTCACCGGCTACCCCGCGTTGCCCACGAATCTCAACCCCTACCTGGCCCAGTTCGGCAGGCCGGTGCTCTCGGCAGGAGCGATCCGGCCGCTGGCGGGCACATACGACATCGTCTTCGACAGCGCGACCGCGGCTGGAGCCGGAGCGTTTACGTTCAGGTACTGGCTCAACGACACGCAGCCGCCGTCGGTCAGGCTCGCGACGCACCAGGTGCGTCGCGGTAGCCCGCTCGTCATCGAGATGGCCGACGCGGGCTCCGGGATCGACGCCACGACGATCGAGGTCGCGCTCGACGGGCGGGCAACGACCGGAAGCTCCCTCGTCGTCACGCGCGCGAACGACGCGCGTGCAACCCTGCCGCTCGGCACAACCAAGCTCAAGCCGGGCAAGCACCAGCTGCGGATCCAGGTCTCGGACTACCAGGAGTCGCGCAACATGGAGAACGTGGCGCCGATCCTGCCCAATACCCGTGTGCTGACGGCGACGATCGTCGTCAAGTAACGCAGACGCTACCTCGGGGTCTCGCGCTCCTCGATCGTCGGCAGCGCCTCGAGGTCGGCCTGCACGCTGCGCACGAACTCGTCATCGTCGCTCGCGACGACGCGGAGCTTCGACTTGCGCTTCTCACGCTCACGCTGGCGCCGTGCATCCGCGCCGGCGAGACGCTCGAACCTGGGCCACTCCGCGGCAACGACGACGCCGATGCCGATCGCGAGCAGCACGATCCACGGCCAAGTCACCAGCCCATTGTAGCCCGTCCCCGCAGGGGTTATGTCGGGGCAGCACCCAGATCTCCATCGCGAGGTCGGCCAGCGGAACGCCGCCCGACGCCGTCACGAGCCAGGTGTCCTGCATGTAGAGGCAGTCCTCGCCGTTCGCTGCGATCGCGTGCGGGTGCATCGAGAAGACCATGTTCTCCTGCAGCTCGACGTCCGAGCCCTCCCCCACCTTCGGGAACTCGATCATCGTCATCCCGATCGAGTGACCGGTGACGTGGCCGAGGTGGTAGCCGCGATCGGTGAAGCCCTTCGAGACGGCCGTGTGCACGTCGTGGCAGGTGGCGCCCGCGCGCATCGCCGTCTTCGCCGCCTCGTAGTACTCGCCGTAGGCCTCGAGCATCCGCTTCGTCTCGTCGGACGGCTCGACGTCGGCGGCGCGGACGGCGCGCGAGACCTCGACCCAGTGCATCCCCGGGCCGGCCACCTCGAGCGACGGCAGCACGAAGCCGGGCAGCGCCTCGTCGGAGCGGGCGATCTTGAACTCCGGCCGGGCGTAGGTGTCCGTCCCCGTCAGCACCATGTTCATCGTCAGGCGGCCGCAGCCCTCGGCGACGAACCACTCCTCGGCAGCGGCCATCACCTCGGCGGCGGTCTTCCCGGGCGCGTACGCCTCGTGCCAGATCTCGAAGCCACGCCGGTTGATGCGCACCGAGTCGCGCACCGACTCGAGCTCGGCGTCGCTCTTGACGGCGCGGGCGAGGTCGAACTCGACGTCGAACGGGACGAGCTCGAGACCCTGGAGCGCCTGGTAGTCGCGCACGGCCATGATGTAGTCGAGCCCGTAGACGCCGATGCGCTTCCAGCCGGCGTCGCGTGCGTGGGAGGCGATGTGCTCGCCCGGCCGGGCGTGGAACACCTGCTCGAGCGGCGTCGTCCCGTGCTCGCCGACGTAGCGCGCCTCGGTCGGGAAAGACGACGAACGGGTCGCCGTCGGCCGGCAGCACGACGTACGCGTAGCGGTGGACGATCTGGAATCCCGACATGTACGTGACGGCGCCCTCGAAGCCGCTGTACTCGCTGCCGGAGACGATGAGGGCGTCGAGCCCGTGCTCTCCCATCGCCGTGCGGGCGTTTGCATGACGTCGTTCCAGCTCTGCTGCTAGCTCCACGAGGCTTCAACTCCTTTGATGAGTGCGGTGATCGTGTCGTGTGACGGCGTCGGGACCCCGAGCTCGCGGCCGAAGCGGGCGATGCCGCCGTTGAGAAAGTCGATCTCGGTCCGCCGCCGGGCCTCGACGTCCTGGAGCATCGACGCCTTGTGGCCGTAGGCGACCTCGGGCTTGGCGGCATGGTCGATCAGATCCTCGGGATCGGCGTCGAGCGTGATCCCCTGCGCTGCGGCGACGGCCTTGCCCTCGTCGACGAGCGAGGTCACGAGCGCGCGCAGGTCGGGGCGCTCGCAGACCTGCCCGTGCGTCAGCCCGGTGAGGGCGCCGATCGGGTTCGTGGAGGCGTTGAAGATCACCTTCCGCCACTGGGCCGGACGGGCATCCGCCACCGCCTCGGCCGGCATGCCTCCGCGCGTGCAGGCATCGGCGAGCGCTTGCACCTCGGCTGCGGTCGCCGGTGCCGGCTCGAAGGGCGAGAACGTCGTGTCGCCCTTCACGTCCCATTGCACATGGCCCGGCGCGAGCAGCTTGCCGGCCGGGAACGTCGTCCCCCGGATCACGCGGCCGACGTGGCGGGCGATCGTCTCCTCGTTGCCGACGCCGTTCATCACGGATGCCACGGCGCCGTCGCAAACGCTGAAGCCGTCGCCGCAATTGCCGACTCGGCGTGCATCGCCTTCGTGGCGACGATGCCGAAGTCGCACGGCGGCAGCGCCGTGGCGTCGCTCGTCGCGTGCAGGCGCGCGTGCACCTCGCCGGCGCCCGACAGTCGCAGGCCGTCGCGGTTGATCGCGTCGACGTGCGCCTGGTAGAGATCGAATGCCCACACCTCGACGTCGTCGAGGGTGGCGAGGTTGGCGGCGAACAGCGAGCCGACGGCGCCGCAGCCGACGATGCAGATTCTCACGATGGCTCCTTCTTCGGGTGGAGGTGCGCGAGCCACGCGAGCGAGAACTCGCGTCCACCGGTGATACCGGACGGACGCAAGATCAAGACGAGTGCCATGGCGCCGGAGACGACGACGAGCCGCGTGCCGGTTGGCAGGTCGATGCTGAAGCCGAGGTTGATGCCCGACTCGGCCTGGCCGAGAAGCGAGTCGAGCCCGCTGATCGCGAGCGCACCGAGCACGGCGCCCCAGAGGCTCGTCGCGCCGCCGACGACGAGCATCGCGAGGCTGAGAAAGGTGAGCTCGAGGTAGAGCTGGTCGGCGGTCAGGCTCCCGATCTCGTGGACGTAGAGCGCTCCCGCGAAGCCCGACAGCGCGCCGGAGAGAGCGAACGCCCAGAGGCGCTGCCGGTGCACGCTGATCCCCACGGCCTGTGCTGCCGCGGCATCCTCACGCGTTGCGCGTAGCTGCCGCCCGAACCGCGAGCGCTGGTAGGAGAAGGCGACGGCCATCACGATCAGAGCCCCGATCGTCGCCTGCAGCATCCCCGTCGTCTCCGGGATCGAGGAGATGACACCTGGCCCGGGACCGATCTTCGTCCACTCGTGAAGGACGTTGTGGGTGATCTCGAGCACCGCGAACGTGGCGATTCCCGCCGAGAGGCCGGAGAGGCGCATCAGCGCGACCCCGGCCGACGAGCGCGTAGATGGCGCCGACAGCCGTCGCCAGCGCGAACGAGGTGACGTTCCCGACCGCATGCTCGCGAAGCAGCGGAAAGACGTCGGGCAACGTGCCCGTCTTCGAGTCGACCGGCGCGCTCATGATTCCCGCCGCATAGGCGCCGACCGCCGCGAAGCTGAGCTGACCGAACGAGACGACGCCGGAGTTGCCGACGAAGACGTAGAGCGCCACGACAATGGCCACGGAGACGAGCGCCGACTCGAAGTAGATGACGTTGGCGCTCGAGGAGAACGAGCCGACGACGCCGACGGCCACGACGATCGCTGCCGGACCGAGCAGCTGGATCGGATTGGCGGGCAGCCTCATACCCGCTCCACCGTCGTCGCGCCTCTCGGGGCGAACAGGCCCGCTGGGCGGACGAGCAGGACGACGATGACGAGCGTGAAGAGCACCGATGGCAGGTACGCCGTCTTGTCGGTCGGGAGCGCCCCGTAGATGACGCCCGATGCGAAGCCGATCGCGAAGCCGCCGAGCGTGGCGGTCCAGAGCCGGTCGATGCCGCCGACGACGACCCCGACGAGCACGTAGATCATGTCGTGGAGCCCGAAGTCGCTCTGAACGTACGGCGTCCGTGCCGTCAGCAGGACCGCAACCACGGCGGCGATCACGCCGGCGAGCAGCACGGCGAAGCCGATCACGCGGTTGGCGCTGATCCCGAGCAGGCGGGCCGTGGTGAAGTCCGCCGCTGCGGCGCGCATCTGCAGCCCGACGGTCGTCTTGGCGAGCAGGAGCGCCAGCAGGCCGAGCGCCAGCGGAGCGACGATCAGCGAGACGATCGTCACCTTGCGGATGTCTACGCCCCAGACCGTCACCGGCTTGCGAGAGCCGCGCGACGGTCGAGGCGGGCATCCCGAGCTGGCCCTGGACCTTCAACACCGCGAGAAGCGCGACGCTCTGAAGCAGGAACGAGACGGCGAAGGTCGCGACGAGCATCACGGCCGGCGTCTGCGTCCGCAGCGGCCGGAACACGGCGAGCTCCATCGCGAGCGAGAGCCCGATCACGACCGCGAAGCAGGCGACGATCGACGTCCAGCGTCGACCAGTTCGCGCGGCTCGCATAGGCGAGGGTGAAGGCGCCGGCCATGATCAGCTGGCCGTAAGCGAAGTTGATGAGTCGCAGCACGCCGAACACGAGGCCGATGCCGACGGCCATCAGCGCGTAGACGGCACCGAGCCCGAGGGCGTCGACGAGCGCCTGGGCGTCAACGACCGCGACGATCATGCTGCGAAGTACGCGGCGACCATGCGGGCAGAGTCACCGGCGTCCGCCGGGGTCAGAGAGAGTCGCAGCTCGCCGTTCGAGATCAGGTACGTCCGATCGGCGAACGCGACCGTGCGCTGCGCGCGTTGCTCGACGAGCAGCACGGTCAACCCGCGCCGGCGGATCTCGCGCGAGCGCCTCGAAGACGATGTCGACGATCTTGGGCGCGAGCCCGAGCGAGGGCTCGTCGAGGAGCAGCAGGTCGGGCCGGGCGACGAGGGCACGGCCGATCGCGAGCTGCTGCTGCTGGCCGCCCGAGAGAACACCGGCGGGCCGGCGCCTGAACTCGCTCACAACGGGAAACAGCTCGTAGACCGCCTCGATGTCCTCCTCGGCACCCTCGCGCGAGCGCCGCGCGGCGAGACCGAGGCGAAGATTCTCCTCGACCGTCAAACCGGCGAAGATCCGCCGCCCCTCGGGGACGAGCGCGACGCCCGACCGGGCGACGCGCTCGGGAGAGAGACCGAGCAGCGGAGTCCCGGAAAGCCTGATCTCGCCCTGCCTCGCCGGGACGAGACCCATGATCGCGTGCAGCAAGGTGGACTTTCCGGCCCCGTTGGGCCCGATCAAGCCGACGATCTCGCCGCTTTGCACCTCGAGCGTGAGGCCGCCGCAGGGCGGCGACGCCGCCGTAGTGGACGGCGAGCTCGTTGACCTCGAGCACCGGCACGGAGGTCATTCGGCCGTCCGCCTGGACGGCGCTCTCGCCGAGATAAGCAGCGGCGACGTCGAGGTTCGCCCGGATCTCGTCCGGCGTTCCCTCGGCCAGCATGCGGCCCTGGTCGAGCACCTGGATCCGGTCACAGACCTCCATGATCAGCGCCATGTTGTGGTCGATCAGGAGGACTCCGGCGTCGTGGTCGTCGCGGACGGAGCGGACGACGGCCGCGAACTCGGGCACCTCGGCCTCCGGGAGCCCAGCCGCAGGCTCGTCCATCAGGACGTAGCGTGGCTCGGTTGCGAGTGCACGGGCGACGCCGAGACGACGCTCGTCCCCGTGGGCCAGGGCCGATGCAGGCGCGTCCGCCGAGGCGAGCAGGCCGAGCAGCTCGAGCAACTCGGACGCCCGGGCGCGGGCGGCGCGCGGCCCTGCTCCGGCGCCGAGTGCTGCCACCTCGACGTTCTCCCGCACCGAGAGCGAATGGAACGAGTGGCTGTGCTGGAACGTGCGGGCGAGCCCATTGCGGCCGCGACGGTGCGCGCTCCACCGCGTCACGTCCTCGCCGTCCAGCTCGACGCTGCCCGAGGTCGGACGGTCGAAGCCCGTCATCACGTTGACGAGCGTCGTCTTCCCCGCGCCGTTCGGGCCGATCAGCCCCACCACCTCGTGCCGCTGCAACTCGAGCGTCACGTCCTCGAGCGCATGAACGCCCGCGAACGAGCGCGAGACCGCGGCGGCCCGGAATCCTCCGGGCCGCCGCGTCCCCGCGGACGTGGTCGTGGCACTCACGCCGGCGAGATCAGCCGACGAGGGTCGAGGCCGTCTCGATCACTTGGTCTTAACCGGAGCAGGCGACTTCGCGGTCACCGTGCCCACCCGCTTGAGCGTGTTGTTCTGAACCTCGATCACGCGGTACTGCCGGCCGAAGACGGTGTGGTACTTGGGTGAGAAGCTCACGAGGCCCGAGATCGTCGGCACCTTCTTGAACTTCTCCATCTTCGCCGCCAGCGCCACACCCTGCGTGGAGCCGCCGGCCCGCTTGATCGCGGTGACGATGCCGTCGATCGTTGCGGCGCCCGTGACGAAGCCGCCGGTGCCGGCCTTGACCTGCTTGGCCATGACGTTCACGGCCGGGTTCGGGTCGTCGCCGGCGATCGAGGCGAACGTGACGGCGTAGTAGTTCGTGACGGCCGGGCTCTTCGTGACCCAGTAGGTCCCGTCACCGGCCCACGAGTTGAGGATCGGCGTCTCGTTCCCGAGCGAGCGAAGGCCCGAGACGAGGCCCGGCAGCTCGCCGAAGGACGTCGACGTGACGATCACGTCTGCCTTGACGCCGTTCAACCGCGAGACGGCGTTACCGACGTCGTTCTGGCCCGTCGTGAAGCTCTCCTGGTCGGCGATCTTGCCGCCGAGCTGCGTGAACCGGCTCTTGAAGGCCTGCACAACCGTCTTGAAGTAGACGAGCAGGTTGTTCGTCGCGAGCGAGGCCGTCTTCCAGTGCTTCGTGTTGTAGGCCCACTCGGCCATCGCGGCACCCTCGTCCTGCGCCACGTTGCCGTAGCTGAACGCGAGCTTGCCCTTCGGCCCGAACCGCGTCGTGCTCATCTGGTCGGTGCCGATGCACGGCGCGACCGTCAGCATGCCCTTGTTGATGAACGTCTGAACCGCCGGTGCGGCCAGCTCGACGTCGCAGCTGACCATGCCGATGACGGCGCCCTTCGCGATCATGCTCGCAGCGCACCCCTTCGACTTGGCGGGATTCGAGTTCTGCGTGTCGCACGTGATCAGCTTGAGCGGCCGGCCCAGGACGCCACCCTTCGCGTTGATCTTCTTGATCTCGAGCGTGGCGGCGGCAAGCGCCGGCCCGTCGAACGGGGCCATGTTGCCCTTCACGTCGCTGGGATAGCCGATGATGATCGGCGCGCCGGCAGCCGAAGCCGACGACGAGATGACAATCGCTGTAGCGACGAGCACGGCAAGCGGCACAAGCAACGCCGCAAGCTTCCTTCTGGTCATTACGCCCTCCTGAGTGTGTGACGGTTGGTGGGGTGCGTGACGGACTACCAGGACTCCTCCTTCGCCTTCAAGAGCCGGTACAGCGCCGTGTGCAGAGGCACGTCGACCCCGTGACGTGCCGCTTCCCGCACCAGGGCGCCGGTGATCAGATCGATCTCCGTCGGCCTGTGTGCTTCGACGTCTTCCAGCATCGATGGATAGTGCGCCGAGCCTCGCTGCGTCGCGAGAACGTTCATCTCCCACGGATCGTCGTGGAGCTCGATCCCGGCCGCAGCGGCGACGGCCTTGCCCTCGTCGATGAGGTCATGGACGAGATGCCCGAGATCGGTGGGACTTTCCTCGGCCGCGAAGTGCGGGTCGTGCGGAAGCCCGGTCAACGCGGCGACGGAGTTGACCGTGGCGTTGAAGATCAGCTTCGACCACTGGGCCGGCCGGAGATCCGGGAGCGCCTCGACCTTCAGCCCGGCTGCGCGGATCAGGGCCGCCGCCTCCTCGACGCTCTCGTACGGCGTGTCCTCGTACGGGCCGAGCCACGTCTCGGTGTCGAGGATGTACTCCACGTGCGTGTCGTCGTGGCGGGTGCCGCTCATGAAGGTGACGGCCGAGATGATCGGCCAGTCGCCGTGCGCGCGGACGACCTCCTCGGCCCCGAGGCCGTTGAGCGTCGTCATCATCGTCGCCTCCGGAAACCGGCCCTCGAGGGTCGTTGCCGCCGCTTCGAGGCCCGGCGCCTTGGTTGCGAAAATGCCGAGGTCGAACGGAGGGATCTCGGCCGGGTCGCTCGAGGCCGTCAGCGACGCCTGGAGGTCGCTGCGGCCGCTGACACGGAGGCCGTGCGCGTTGAGCGCGTCGGCGTGCTCCTGCCGCCGCGTCAGCACGCTGACGTCCGCAACCTGGGCCAGATGGCCGGCGAAGAGGCTCCCGATGACGCCGCCGCCGATGACGCACACCCGCTCGATCACCCGGCCCCGTCCCTGTGACATGTCATGGACACGCACGGCCGAGTATCCCATTCCCGTGACATGACAGTCAAACGACGCGACTGGAACGGCGGCTCACGTCGCGATGCGACCGACCGTGATCACCAGTCACCTGACGCGCGGTCAGCCCCCGGCGACGAGCGCTATGAACTCGTCGTCGCTGACGAGCCCGCCCTTCTCCGTTCCCAGTGCCTTCACCGCCGCGAGCAGATCGGCCCGTCGATCTTCGGGCACATCGAGCCCGAGCCGCTCGGCCGCGATCGCGATCGAGTCGATCCCGCTTTTCTTGCCGAGCACGATCCCGCGCGTGGCGCCGACGAGCTCGGAGCTGTAGGGCTCGATCGCAGGCGGATCGTGAAACTGCGCCGCCACCGCACCCGACTCGCGCGTGAAGAGCGCGTCGCCCGTGACCGCCTTCCAGGACGGCAGCGGCGTCCCGGCCCGCTCCTGGACGAGCTGGGAGAGCGATCGGGCCCGGCTCAGGTCGAGCCGCGTGGGGATCCCGTAGAGCGCCTCGAGCGCGAGCGCCACCTCGAGCAGGTCGGCATTTCCGGCCCGCTCGCCCATCCCGTTGATCGTCCCCTGAACCCAGGTCGCTCCGGCCTGCACGGCGGCGATCGCCGCCGCCGTCCCGAGCCCGAAGTCGTCATGGCCGTGCCAGTGGACGGGGATCTCGCCGCCGCAGCCAGTCGACCGTCTGCCCGACGAGATACGCCGCCGCCTCCGGCGTCGCGATGCCGATCGTGTCCACGACGACGACCTCCTGCGCGCCCGCCTCGACCGCCGTCTCGTAGGCGCGGCGGTAGAACTCGAGATCGGCGCGCGACGAGTCGACCCCGAAGAACGCCACCCGGATTCCCTCGCCGGTCGCAAAGGACACCGCGCTCCGGATCCGCTCCAGCATCGTCTCGTGCGAGACGCCGAGCGCCTGCAGCTTCGCGTCCGAGATCGGGCTCTCGATCACGGACGCGGGCACGCCGAGCTCGACGAGCGCCTCGACATCGGCCTGCACGGCGCGCGAGAAGCCCCAGATCTCGGCCCGAAGGCCGGCGGCGCTGATCAGCTCCACCGCTCGCCAGTCGTCGGCCGAGACGCGCGGGAATCCGGCCTCGATCCGGTCGATACCCGCCTCGTCGAGCGCGCGGGCGATCTCCAGCTTCTCCTCGGGCGTCAGCACCACCCCGACCGACTGCTCGCCATCTCGGAGCGTCGTGTCGTAGAGGCCGACGACGTGATGCGGCTGGGGATCGAGCGCCTTCTCGTTCAGGTCGCCCGTCCAGACGCGGCTGCGGTCGATCATGCCTGCACGATCCCATCCGGGAAGCTCGACAGCTTCTCAGGCCCTTCGCTCGTGATCAGGAAGTTGTCCTCGACGCGCAAGCCGCCTCCGCCTTCCCAGTAGCATCCTGGCTCAATTGCAAGAACCATGCCCTCCTCGATCGTGCCGCCGCCGGCCTGATGAGCATACGGCGGCTCGTGCGCGCGGGCCCCGACACCGTGGCAGATGGGATGCGTCGGCTGGCCGGGGAAGCCCATCGCCGTGATGCCTGCGCGGATCGTCCGGTCGAGCTCGGGCAGGCTCGCGCCCGGGATGCACGAGCGAACTGCCTCGTCGTAGACGCCGAGCAGCCCCGCCTCGAGCTCGCGGTAGCGCGTCGGAGAGATCGCCGGGGACGAGGTTCTTCGTGTGGTCGCACCAGTACCCGTCGGCGCAGACCCAGATCTCGAACAGCGTCGGCTCGCCTTCGACGACGGGACGATCGGTGGTGGCCGTGAACGTGCGGATCCCCTCGCCCGACCAGACGAGCGAGAAGCCGAGCGCGAGCTCGACCTTCCCGCCCCAGCCGGTTCCCTCGCCGTGCACGAAGCCGAGCCACTCCGACGCCGCCTGCGCCTCGGTCATGCCCGGCCGGATGACGCCCTGGACGTGCTCCATCGCGGCCGCCGCTATCTCGTTCGCGAGCCGCATCCGCTCGATCTCCTGCGGCGTCTTCAGGCTCCGCGCCTCGTTGAGCAGCGGCATCGCGTCCTGCGCGTGCGGGAAGGCGTCGAACCAGGCCTTCGGGTAGGTCGTCGGCTCGCCCACCATCCGGTCGGCCGCCTGGGTGCCGAGGGAGAGCTCGATCCCGACTGCCTCGTACTGCTCGGCCAGCGCCGCCGCGAGGTCGAGCGCGCGGAGCGAGGGAGGCCGCGGATCGCGCTCGTCATAGCCCGAGAAGAGCCGGAGGTCGGTCGTCCATGCCGTTCGCTCCGCGTCCTCGCGCGACGGCTCGAGGCAGATCAGGGCCGGCTCGCCTTCCGCCGGGAACACGACGGCGTCGTAGCCCTTCATCCCCCAGAAGTTCGTCAGGTAGAGGACGTTGTCCGGTGCGCGGACGACGAGGGCGTCGAGGCCGCGCTCGCGCATCAGCGAGCGGACGCGGTCGAGCTTCCGGTCGTCTCGGGGCCAGCTCATCGCTGTTCGCGCGCCGTGAGTTTGTGTTGATTCAACACAAGCTCGTCCGGGCTCAGACGCCCTCACCCCAGGGCCGCACGCGTGGCAACGGTGGCGTCCCGTGACCCTCCTGCCACGAGATGACCGGGTTCCGCAGGACGCCGATGTGCTCGATCTCGGCCTCGACCACGTCACCGGGCTTGAGGTAGAGCCGCGCGCGCTCCTCCGCCGACTTGAACCCGGCGACGCCCGCGACCGTTCCCGTCGACAGCACGTCGCCGGCCGAGTAGCCGAGGCCCGAGAAGTTGGAGAGGATCTCCGCGATCGTGACCGACATGTTCCCCGAGTGGGACTCCTGCCGGACCTCGCCGTTGACGCGGAGCTCCATCCGCAGGTCGCGCGGATCGGGCACCTCGTCGGGCGTCACGATCCACGGCCCGAGCGGGCAGAAGGTGTCGATCGCCTTGCAGAACGAGAAGACGCCCGAGCGCATCTCGCCGCGCTGGATGTCGCGCGCCGTGATGTCGTTGAAGATCACGTAGCCGCCGATGTAGTCGGCCGCCTCCTCGGGCGTGAACCACTTGCCGGGCTTCCGCAGCACGACGGCGAGCTCGAGCTCGTAGTCGAGCTCCTCGGTGAGGTGCTCGGGATAGATGATGGGCTCGTCCGGCCCGACGATCGCGTCCACGTTCTGGAAGAAGTTGATCCACGGCGCGATGTCGTGCGACCAGTTGACGTTCTCCGACTCGACCTTGTGCTCGCGGAAGTTGCCGGCCGTGTGGAAGAACTTCTTCGGGATGATCGGCGCCCGCAGCCGCGTCTCGGCGAGCGCAACGCGCTCGCCGGTCTCATCCGCGCCACCGCGCTCGAAGTACTCCCGCATCGACGGCACGCCGAGAACGGCGATCTCCTCGCCGTCGAGCACCCCGACCCGCCCCACTCCCTCGCCGAACGTGACCAGCTTCACGCGCTCTCCATCCTCTCGTTCGCTTCGACTTTGTGTTGATTCAACACGATCTCTCCTCGCGTCCCCGACGAGCCACACCCGCGCTGGACATTGTGTTGATTCAACACATGGTCCTCAGGCGACACCGCAGATGCGCATCGCGACGCGCGCATACGTCTCGGCCGTTCGCACGAGACCGTCGATCTCCAGATTCTCGCCCTTGTCGACGTCCATCAGACCCGTTGAAGTCCCGTAGTTGACGGTGGGAATGCCGTACCGCGTCAGCGCCGAAGCGTCCGAGAACCATCGCGTCACGTCCCGACCGGGCACCTCGCCGAACACCTCCTCGTGCGAGGCGTCGATCGCCGCCACGAGCTCATGCCCTTCGTCGATCTCCGCTCCCGGCGCGGTCACGTAGACCTCGCCCTCGACGCCGTAGGCCGGGAAGCGCTCTGCCAGCCCGCGAACCATGTCGAGCACCTCGCGCCGTGCAACCCCCATCGGCTTCGTCGGCGGCACTCTCACGTCGAGGAAGAGGTCAGCATGATGCGGCGTGCGCGAGACGCGCCAGCCGAAGCCACCGTCGATCGCGCCGACGTTGACGATCGCCTTCGCGCCGCGGTATCCGTTCGCGGGGTCGTCCTCCCAGCTCGGGATCCACTCCAGGACGGCCGCCAGCACCTCGTGCATCCGGAGGATCGCGTTCTGATCACGCTTGCCCTCGCTGAACGCCGTGTGGATGAAGTTGCCGTGGACGCGGATCCGGAGCCAGAGCGCCCCGAAGTGGCCGAGCACGACCTTGCCCTCGGTGGGCTCACCGAGGAGGCACATGTCGGCGACGCCGCCGTGCGAGACGAGGTAGCGCGTACCCGCCGCGTAACCGCGGTACTGGGCTCCCTGGGCGTCTCCGTACTGGGTCTTCTCGATCTCGCCGCACACCGCGGCGATCATCACGTCGCCCTGCAGGCGCACGCCGGCGTCCTGCAGCGCCCTCACGGCCTCGACGTAACACGCGAGCGCGCCCTTCATGTTCGAGATGCCGAGCCCGTAGAGCCGGCCGTCCTCGATGAAGTGCCGCGGCTGGAATCCGGGCACGTCCCGGAGCCATTCCTCCTGCCCCGAGTACGACGTGTCCATGTGCCCGTTGAACATCAGCGTCTTGCCACCACCCGCTCCACCCCAGGTGCCGAGTGCGTTCGCCCGCGTGTCCTCGACCTGCTGCCACTGGACGTGCAGGCCGGCGTCGCGGAAGAGCTCGACCATCAGCTCGGCCATCCCGACCTCGTCGCCCGTGAAGCTCCAGGTGTCGATCATCCGGCCGGCTGTCTCGACGAGCCGATCGCGATCGACCGTGACGGACGCGGTCGTCATCGGTCAGGCATCCCGGAAGTGCGGCAGCACCTTCTCGCCGAAGAGCCGGATCTGCTCCAGGCGGTCGTCGCCCCAGAGCTCGAGCATGATGTGCGTGCAGCCCGCGTCCCGGTACTCCTCGATCGCCTCGATGCAGTCCGACGGCGTGCCCGCGATCGGCTTGCACTTGTCGAGCAGCGCATCGGTCACCAGCGCCTTCGCGGCGAGTCGTCCCCCGCGCTCCATCGCCTCCGCGACCGGGACGATCTCCTCCTGCTCGATCCCGGCCGACTCGAGCAGGACGTCGGCCGAGCCCTGGATGTTCTGCACCTTGTTGGCCAGGTACATGCCGCCGATCTCGCGCGCGCCGTCGCGGCCCTTCTCTCGGTCAGTCGCGTGAATCGAGGCGAGGATCGTGCAACCGAGGTCGACGTTGCCGGGATCGCGCCCCGACTTCGCCGCACCCTCGCGGATATTGCCGGCCGTGTAGCGCACGTAGTCGGGCGTCGTGATCGACGGCGTCAGGAGCCCATCGCCGATCTCGCCGCCGATCTGCTGCATCATCGGGGCCGTCCCGGCGACGTACACGGGCACGTCCCAACGCGGCACGTGGGCCTCGTCGGAGAGAGCCGGAATATCGGCCGAGAACACCTTGCCGTCGTACTCGAAGCGCTCGCCGCCGAGGATGCCGCGGACGATCTCGATCGAGTCGCGCATGTGCGCGAGTGGCTTCGTCACCTTCGGCGGGCCGCCCTGCTTCGTGTTGTTGAGGAAGATCTTCGAGGTTCCGAAGCCCACGATGAACCGCCCCGGGCCCGCCGCCTCCTGCACGACGCGCGCATCCATCGCGACCTGCACAGGGTGGCGCGTGTACGGCGAGATGATCCCCCAGCCGATCGTCAGGTTCGTCGTCTCGCGCGCCATCAGCGCCGAGACGACGGTCGAGCCGCGCGCCTCCATCTGATGCTTGCGCCACCACGGGTAGGCCTCAGCAAGCCAGACGGTGTCCATCCCGGCCGCGTCCATCGCCCGCGCCGACGCGAGCATCTCGTCGAGCGGCTCCATCGTCAGCTGCATCACGCCGATGCGGAACGGCACTGCCATCAACGACCTCCGGGGACGCGGTCTGGTGACATGTCACGGAGCCTACAGGATCCGGAACGACCCCCTCCACGCAACGGGGTCACGGCGCGTCAGCCTGCTCCACCTGCAGCTTTCGTCTCGGCGACCTTCACCTCGAGCGCCGTCAGCACGTTGCCCACCTGCTGGTTGATGATCGGCTGCAGAACACGCTGGCCCATCGAGCCCACCGGGCCGGCGATCTTGACGTCGGCCGACCAGTCCATCGAGGTGTGGTCTCCCTCGCCGCTGAGCGTGAACGACGTCGTCATGTTCATCATCGCGCCGACGCCCTTGCCCTTGGCGTTCATCGACGCGAACTCGGGCGGCCGCTCCTCCAGCTTCTCGAAATCGATCGTCATCTTGAGACCACCGAGGCCGAGGGGCACCTTCACCTTCGCCTGCCAGTGCCGGTCGTCCTTGATCTCGAAGCTCTCGACCCCGGGCATCAGCCCCGCCATCTGGGCCGGGTCGTTGATCACGCTCCAGACCACCTCGCGCGATGCCTCGAGCTCCTTCGTTCCTTTCACGTTCACCTGGAAGTCACCTCGACGGTTCCTTTCGACCGCTCGGGGTTCGACAGCAGCTCCCAGACGCGGTGGTAGGGGTTATGGCTGTCGGTCACGATAGCCCCACCGGCCGCGCGGAGCGCGTCCTGGATGCCGGCGCAGATGCAGTGGATCCCTCCGCCTCCGCCCTCGCCCATGCCCTTGGTGCCGAGCGGGGTGAACGGTGAAGGCGACTCGATCGCCGCGGTCTTCAGCGGCGGCATGTCGAGCGCGTGCGGCACGTGGTAGTCGTAGAAGTTCGGCGTCAGCAGGTTGCCGTCCTCGTCGTAGGTGAACGACTCCCAGAGCGCAGCGCCGATCGCGTGCGCCGTGGCGCCCATCACCTGGCCCTCGACGATCTGCGGGTTGATCCGGACGCCGCAGTCGTCCACCGCGGCGTAGTCGACGACCTCCGTGACGCCAGTCTCCGGGTCGATCTCGACGACACAGGCATGGATCTGCGTCGCGTAGGTGAGCGTCAGATTCCCGAACTTCCGCTCCTTGTCCGGCACCTCGAACGGCGGCCGGTAAACGAACCGGCGGTTCATCGTCGGCGGATCCTCGGGGAAGCCGGCGTTGTTGGCGTTCGGGATCGCGCCGAGCGCCATGTACGGCAGCGCCGCCTCGGGATTGCCCTTGATCCGGGCGAAGCCGTCGGCGAGCTCGATCGCCTCCTCGGGGCACTGGAAGACCATCGACGCGAGCTTGATCATGTCGCCCGCGAGCAGGTCGGCGGCACCCTTCACTGCGCCGAGCCCGGTGACCGCGAACTGGCTCGCGTAGGTGCCGGAGAAGCCGGCGTGCGAGTTCCAGTAGCTGTCGTGCCCGGCGCGGACGTGCACCATGTCGACGTCGCAGTGGAGGATGTCCGCGACCACCTGGGCAGCCGTCGTCTCGTGGCCCTGACCCTGCGGCGTCGTGCCGAGCGTGACGACGATCTCGCCGAAGATGTCGAGCTTGACCGTCGCTACCTCGTTGTTGCCGGAGAACTGGAGGTCGGGGTTGATCAGCTGCGACTGGCCGAAGTTGTTCGTGCCCGAGTCGAGCGTCGAGCCGATCCCGAGCCCGAGCAGCTTGCCGCGCGACGCAGCCTCGGCGCGGCGCTCCTCGATGCTCGCAGCCCCGATGAGCTCGAGAGCCATGTCCATCGCACGCGGGTAGTCGCCCGAGTCGTAGACGCACCCGTTCGGCGTCTCGTAGGGCATGTCCTCGGGCTGGACGAAGTTCATCCGGCGGATCTCGACGGGATCGATCCCGAGCGTGTGCGAGACGATGTCGATCACGCGCTCGGTGAACCAGAGCTGCTGCATGCGGGAGTACCCGCGGTTCGGCGACACCGGCGCCTTGTTCGTCATCGCCTGCGTGAACTCGAGACGGATGTGGCGCCACTTGTAGAGCCCCGCCGCCACCTGCGACCAGATCACGCCGCCGAGCGGCTCGTAGCGCAGGTAGGCGCCTGCGTCGTCGATCGCCTTCGTCCGGAAGCCGAGCAGCGTCCCGTCGGCCTTCACCGCGACCTCGGTGCCCTCGAACCAGCGCTCGTTGCCGTGCGACATCGACTGGTGGAACTCGGTCCGCCACTCGGTCCACTGGATCGCGCGGTTGAGCTTGCGGGCGAGGAGGCAGCAGGCGACGAGCTGCGGGTGCGAGGTGATCTTGTTCCCGAAGCCGCCGCCGATGTCCTGGGTGACGATGCGCAGCTTGTCGAGACCGACGCGCATCGCCGGGCCCATCATGATCGCGGCGAAGCCCGGGAACTGGTTGTTCGTGAACATCGTCCACTGGCCGGTGCCGCGGTTGTACTCGACGAGCGCTCCGTCGCACTCGAGCGGGGTCGAGTTGAAGCGGTCGAAGTGCAGCTCCTCGATCTTGACGATGTGATCCGCCTCGGCGAACGCCGCGTCGACGTCGCCCCACTCCCACACTCCGGAGTACGAGAGGTTCCCGCCGCAGTCCTCGTGGAGCACGGGCGCGCCGTCCGCGAGCGCTGCGCGCGCATCGACGACGACGTCGAGGGGCTCGTAGTCGACCATCACGAGCTCGGAGGCGTCGCGGGCGAGCTCGCGTGTCTCTGCCACGACGGCGACTACGGGCTCGCCGAGGTAGCGCACCTTGCCGACGGCGAGCGCGTAGTCCTTGACGTGCCCACCCGGCGGCGCCGCGATCTGGAAGAACGGATCGGTCAGGATCGCCACCTCGTCGCCGGTGAGCGTGCCGTAGACGCCGGGAAGCTCGAGCGCGGCGGAGACGTCGATCGAGCTGATCGTGGCGTGGGCATACGGCGAGCGGACGAAGTGCAGGTAGCCCATGCCCTTGCGCTTGATGTCGTCGAAGAAGACGCCCTGGCCCTGGACGAGGCGCCGGTCCTCCTTGCGCGGGATGCTCTGCCCGACGGCGGCGCCCTTCGTGAGGGTTCCGGCTTCCGTCTCGACGGCGGTCATCGGGCGCCCGCCTCGCCGACGGCGACGACGGCCTCGACGATGTTCCAGTAGCCGGTGCAGCGGCAGATGTTGCCCTGCAGCGCCACCTTCACCTCGTGCTCGCTCGGACGCGGGTTCTGCTCGAGCAGCGCCGTCGCGCTCATCAGCATCCCCGGCGTGCAGTAGCCGCACTGGAGGCCGTGATGCTCGCGGAACGACTGCTGCAGGGGCGTCAGCTCGCCGTCGTCGCTCGCGAGGCCCTCGACCGTGGTGATCGACGCGCCGTCGGCCTGCACGGCGAGCATGCAACAGCTCTTGATCGCGTCGCCGCCGAGCTGCACGGTGCACGCGCCGCAGCTTCCCGTGTCGCAGCCGATGTGGGTGCCGGTGAGGTCGAGCTCGTCACGGATGAAGTGCACGAGCAGGAGCGACGCCGGCACGTCGCGCTCGTAGGTGGTGCCGTTGATCTCGACCGTGATCGTCCGGCTCGTGGAAGTCGTCGGCACGCTCACCCCTTTGCTCGCTCGGCTGCTTGCAGGACCGCGCGGACGGCCGAGACCTCGGCCAGATGCCTGCGGTAGTCGGCCTCGCGCATGGACGTCGGAGGGCGGATCGAGGCTCGCCCCGAGATCTGCCGCCGCAGCGCGGACGGCCGCCTCGGAGTAGTCCCCTGCCGCCAGGCCGTTCCTCCATCGCGGTGGCCCGCACGGGAACCCCCGAGACGCAGCCAAGTGCGATCGCGAACGCCGTCGTCACCCACGGTCGCGGCCGCGTTGGCGAGGTAGGTGCCGTGCGCGCCGAGCGTGACGCCGGCCATCGCGTCTCCCGTCGCGGGCTTGCGGGTCGGGACCGAGATCTTCGTCAGGAGCTCGCCTTCGCCGACCGCCGTCAGGTAGACGCCGATGAAGAAGTCCTCAGCCGAGACGGTGCGCTCGCCCTCGGTGCCGCGGACCGTGAACGACGCTCCAAGCGCGACGAGGAGCGGTGGAAAGTGGTTGGTCGGGTCGTTGACGCAGACGTTGCCGCCGATCGTGCCGCGGTTGCGGATCTGCACGTCGGCGATCGTCGCGGCGACCTCGGCCAGGATCGGCCGGGCGACCTCCACCTCGGATGACGCCATCAGCTGCGTGTTCGTGACCATCGCGCCGATCTCGAGGCTCGCTCTGGTCGGGAGAGAACGAGATCGTCTTCAGCTCGGCAAGATCGGCGAGATCGACGAGCACATCGGGCGAGGCTGCCCGGGCCTTCATCACGTTGACGAGCGTCTGGCCGCCTGCGAGGGCACGTGCCCCATCGTGCTCGGAGAGGAGGGAGATGGCCTCCTCGACGGTAGCCGGACGCGCGTACTCGACCTCTCGTAGAAGCATGCCTCTATTGGTCGCACACCGGATGGTGACATGTCAAGGCGGAACCGATTCTGTAGCATCGCGCCGATGGCGACCTTCGACGCGGTCTTCGTCGGCTCGGGTATCAACTCGCTGGTCGGAGCCGCACTGCTCGCCCGCGAAGGCTGGAACGTCTGCGTGCTCGAGCGCAACGATGTCGCCGGCGGCTGCATCCGAACGTCCGACCGATCTGACGCTGCCGGGGTTCACCCACGAGGTGCTCGCCTCCTGGCATCCGCTCTTCACCGGCTCGGCCGCCTACGCCGAGCTGAAGGACGAGCTCGACCGGCGCGGCGTCGACGTACGTCAACACCGACCTTCCCACCGGCACCGCGTTCCCGGACGGCTCGGCCGCGTTCATCACGGGCTCGCTCGAGGGGAACGTGGCGGAGTTCGACCGGCTCGCGCCCGGCGACGGTGCCGCCTGGGAGCGGCAGTTCAACGCGTTCATGGCGAACGCCGACCTCTCGTTCGGGATGCTCTCGACGGAGCTCTGGTCGACGGCCGGGCTCTCGCTCGGGCGCAAGGCATTCCGCCGGCTCGGGCGCCGCGGGCTGCTGGAGTTCACCGGGAACACGCTCGTCAGCTGCCGCGACTGGGTCACGACGACGTTCGCATCGGAAGCCGCTCGCGGCGTGCTCGCGCCGTGGGTGCTGCACACCGGGCTCGGCCCGGATCAGGCGACCTCGGGGTTCATGACCCAGGTGATCGGCGCCGCGCTTCAGCTCGGAGGGATGCCGGTGCCGGTTGGCGGCGGGATCCGGCTGGTCGACGCGCTGGCCGGGATCGTCTCCGACGCCGGCGGCCAGGTTCGCCTCGAGGCCGCCCGTGCAGCAGATTCTCGTCGCGAACGGCCGCGCGACCGGCGTCCGCCTCGTCGACGGCGAGATCGTCGCCGCGACGCGCGCCGTCGTCGCGAACGTGACGCCGACCCAGCTCTACGGCTCGCTGCTCGGCGGCTCCGATGTGGCGCCCGCCGTCACCGACGCCGCGGCACGATTCCGTTACGGCCGCGCCGAGATGCAGATCCACCTCGCGCTCGACGAGCCACCGCGCTGGCGAGGAGCCGAGGCCGAGCGCCTCGCGCGCTGCCCGATAGTGCACGTCACGCCCGGCCTCGACGGCGTCTCGCGCGCGGTCAACGAGGCCGAGCGTGGACTGCTCCCCGCCGAGGCAACGATCGTCTGCGGGCAACCGGTCGCGCTCGATCCGTCGCGTGCTCCGGACGGCAAGTCGATCATCTGGATCCAGCTCCAGGAGCTCCCGGCGGGCCGCGTCAAGGGCGATGCGGCGGGCGAGATCGATGTCGGCGACGGCACCTGGACCGAGACGCTGCGCGAGGCGTATGCCGACCGGATCGTCGCCCGACTCGGCGAGTCGATCGAGAACCTCGCCGGCGCGACCCTGAAGCGGGTCGCCATCTCTCCGGTCGATCTCGAGGCGCTCAATCCGAACCTCGTCGGCGGCGACATCTACGGCGGCTCGTGTGCGCTCGACCAGAATCTCCTGTGGCGCCCTCTGGCGGAGACGCCCGGCCACGAGACGCCGGTTGCGGGGCTCTGGCACATCGGCGCGAGCACTCATCCAGGCCCCGGCCTCGGCGCCGGCTCCGGTTATCTCGTCGCGAAGGAGCTGACGAAGCCGCCGATCACGCAACGGCTTCTCGCGAGGATCCCCGGCCGCTCGTGATCCTCTCGCTCTCGGAGATCTCGACGATCGGCGCCTCCTTCGCGGAAGACGTCGAGGCGTATGCGGCAGCCGGCTTCGACGCGATCGGCCTCTGGGAGTTCAAGCTGCCGCCCGACGACGCCGCGAACATCGCGCTCCTGCGCGAGCATGGGCTGCGGGTCTCGGTGTGCGTGCCAGAGGTGCCGTCGGTGCTTCAGCTGGCGATCGCGGGGATGGAAGGCCCCGCCGATCCCGCCGAGCGCATCGCGTCGCTCGAGCGCTCCGTCGCTCGCTTTGCCGCGTACGAGCCGTCAGTGCGTTGCGTGCCTCGCGGGGCCGCTCGGTGCGTATTCGGTGGACGACGGCACCCGGATCCTCGTGGAGGGACTGCGCACCGTCGCGGCAGCGGCGCGGTCGGCGGGAGTCCTCGTTGGGTTCGAGCCGGTCCATGCCTCGCAGCACGGCGAGGCGGGATTCGTCAACTCTCTTGCTGCCGCGGACGCCGTGCTCGCGAGCGCCGCGGCGCCGGAGATCGGCGTCCTTTTCGACACCTACCACCTCTGGGACGATCCCGCAGGTGATGCCCTGGATCGCCGCCAACGCCGGCAGGATCGTCGGCGTCCACGTGTCCGATTGGCCGGCACCCGACCGCGGCGACCGTGTCCTGCCCGGCGAGGGCGTCTCCCGAACGCGGGAGCTCGTCGCCGCACTCGTCGCGGCCGGGTGGGACGGAGCGCTCGACATCGAGATCTTCTCGACGCCGGAGCTCTTCTGGGGCCTGCCGGTCGCCGAAGCCGCCCGCCGCGCCCACGCAGCCGCCGCGGCTCTCCTCTGACCCGCGAAGCGACCGCGTCCAGGCACACGCCGCGTCGGTCCGCGGGCGCGGTCGGAGGGCGTGCTCGCAAGGGACACTCGGCGGGTGGGTGGAGGAGATCGCCGCCGCCGTGGTCGGCGACAGTCCACGGGCGGCCGGTGACGCTCGTTGGTGCTGCGCTGAACGGGTGGTGCTGGCCTACACCGTTCCGCAGAGCCTGAGGACGATCGCGACGTATCGCTTCGTGTCGTCGAAGAGGCCACGGTCGCGAACGGCCTGGGCGCCCTGGTAGTAGCCGGCGAGAGCGAGGCGGCGGTCGCCGCCGAACTGGTCGAGCAGCCAGCGGAGGTAGCGAACGCCCGCGCGGACGTTCCCGTCATACGTTCGCGGCGTCGTCGTGCCGAGCAGCATCTGGTCGACCCATGTCCACGTCCCGGGCAAAAGCTGCATGACTCCGACCGCCCCCACGTTCGAGACCACGCTCTCCTGGTAGCCCGACTCCATCCAGGCGGTCGCGCGGGCCAGCTGCGGGTCGACGCCGTAAACCGCCGACCAGTGATCGAGCGATGCCCGCACCGCATCCGGCGACACCGCGACAGCGCTCGCGGGCGATGCCCCTGCTCCCGCCTCAGCGCTCGCTGGGAGCGTCAGCTTTTGCCCCGGCACGATTACCGCCGAGAGCTTGAGACTGCTCTGCTTGGCGAGGAGCAGCGGACTGACGTCGTAGCGCGCGGCAATCGAGTAGAAGCTCTCGCCGGGCGCAACGACGTGCGTCCGAAGAACGGGCGGTGTAAATGCCCCTGATCCGACGTCGCCGCCCGCGAGCGCGCGGAACGTGCGCGTCCCGGCGATCCCATCCGCTGCCAGCCGCTTCCTCGCCTGGAAGCGAGCCAGCGCCGCGGCGGTCGCCGACGTGAACCGACCGTCGACGGCCATCGGGCTGAGGCCGAACGGGATCAGCCTGAACTCGAGCGCGGAGACATCCCAGCCCACGGCTCCGACAGCGAGGTCGCGTTGCCCGAGCAGAGGCCGGCCGAGCGGGCCGAGCGCCGATCTCGTCGCGCGCCTCGACGCGCCCCGTGACCGGAATGCCCTTCTGACGCTGCAGGCTCGTCAGACCGGCCACCGTCATTGGTCCCTTGACGCCGTCGACAGCGGCCGGGTAGAGCCCGTGGGCGTGGAGCGCCACCTGAAGGGCTGCGACGCTGGAGGTTCCGGCGGCGGCAGCCGGACCCGTCAGCATCAGTGCCGCCGCAACGGCGGTTGCGATCGCGAGCACGCGGTGCATGCTTCGAGTGTCGGCAGGACGTGCAGGGGGCTGAAGTCGAGTTAACGTCAGACTTACATAGCGCGCCGTCGTGAGTCTTCCACCCCTCGGAAGGGGTAGTCGGGGACGCTTGTGTGACGAGTCATGATCTGGTTAGCTCGCTGGCCACTAGGCGACGAGCGTCTCCTTCCGAAGTTCGTCGCACATACCAATCGGAGGTTGGTCATGCGATGGAGGAGAGTAGGCCTCGCCCTACTGGTTGTGGTGCTGGCCGCGATCCTGGGTGCAACGGTGTTGCGGGAGCCGATTGCGCTAGCGGCCAAGCCAGTCCAAGACGTCCTGGTCCAGAACACCGGGGACGATCCTGTACCGGTGAAGCAGCAGGGAACGACTGACGTCAAGGTGACGAACTCGTCGCTCGCGGTCCAGCAGCAGGGCACGGCGGACGTGCGCGTCACCAACAGCAGCCTCACCGTGGCGCCGCAAGCCCCGATCACGGGGGGCGGCTACGGCATAGGCGCCAATGCGGGTAGTTCGGTCGGCGTCGTGGACAACACCGCGACGGCTATTTCGCTGTCGATGTCGGACGGCGTCACCTCCGCCGAGATCCAGTGGCAGGGCAAGGACGTCGGGTTCTTCTATGGTCCCTCCTTTGGCGGCGAGCCCTCCATCGTGCTCGCGCTCCCGCGACCGATCCGGATCGACAAGCTGGTTTGCAACGGGTCGTCCGGCGCATGCCGGCTTGGCTGGGTAGGCGCCGACTCGTAATTGCCCCGACGTGCACGGGCTTTCACGGGCCCGTGCACGCCACGCTAGAGGGTTACTCGGGAGATGACGTCGCCCCGCGCGGCGCGGCCGAGGGCAGCGGCAGCTCGCCCGGCTCGCGAAGCCGGGCGGTTGGATCGGTCAGAGGTTGACGGCAAGCCGCACTGGGCGGTCGCCGGCGTCTGATTGCCCTTTGCTCAGGGCCGACACAAGTCTCCGGTCATGAGAGCCGCGGCCTTGAGCAACTCGCCGTGACGCCCGAGGCGCCTTCGCTCCCGGACCCGCTGAACGGGTAGCGGCCCAGGGCGGGGGCGAACGTCGATGCTTGTCGGTTCTCCACGGGCCGCGGTGCAAGCCGAAGTTTGACCAAACAGTTGTTTGAGCAGAGACTCAATGATTCCGTCATTCGATCGTTTCAGGGAAGGGGCCTGCAATGCATGGCATCGCATCGCTCGTCCGCAAGACTTGGCCGGTGCTGATCGCAGCGCTGGTTATCGCCGGAGTGGCTACCGCGGCTACTCAGGACAATGGCAATGGCAATGGCAATGGCAACAACCAAGATAAGGACAACATCGCCGACATCGTCCTTATCGACCAGCACGAAAGCCGCTACACGTATCTGGCCGACTCGCACCATTTCAAAGACTGGTCGAATCTCTGGACGAAGGACGGTGTGCTCGAGGAGGCATGGCAGGACAGCACCGGTGCCCTACACCCGATCAATGGTGGTGCTGGCTGCAAGCTCACCGGTCGCGCCCAGATCGAGAAGTTCATCACTGACGTGTTCGGACCGACGGCCGTGTTGAACCTTCCCCGGCCGGCCGCGGGGCTAGGTCATCGGATCGTCAACCGGCTGATCGACGTTAACGGTGACAAGGCGCTTCTGACCGCACGGGGCCCGAATAGCGTGTTCCAGTACGAAAACTCGCTCGTTCGCACCCGTTCCGGGCCGGACGGCGGCTGGCAGTTCACGCGGGTGTTCATCATCTTCGACGCCGACCGTACGGCGCCGTGCACCGCGAACGGTCCACTTAACCCATAGAGCCAGCACAAGGGCGGAAGATGCGCGGCGGGGGCCAATTCCCCCGCCGCGCGCTCAAGCAATGCTCTAACGGACGAGAGGGCCGGGCCGGCGGTTTGGAACTCCGAGGCGCCTTCGGTGCTAACCCGCGAACAGCCCGGCCCACGCGAGGCTAGGGATCAGCGCGAGCCGAAACAAGGTGTCCGAAACGGACGTGGCCGTTACCGCTTGACGGGCACGCGCGCTGTGGAGGAGTAGTTCGGCACCAAATCCGGTACCAAGAAGGGCGCTCCGGTGGGGCGCCCGTCACATTTCCGCATGCCTAGTGCGGTTGAGAGCTCCCCGGGTTGGACTCGAACCGACAACCCTTCGGTTAACAGGACGCAGGAGCGATAGCGGGCCAGGTCCCTCCCACGCTCTCAAGCCGTTTGAGGTCATGCTCGGTCGGCTCAGATCACGTCAGGTGGGTAGAAAATCCGGTAGAAAGCTCGGACGTTTGGGACACGAGTGGCCCACGCCGTCTGACGAACCAGCGCGCCCGTCAAGGAGGCCCCGGCAGGTTCGTCTTCCTGAACTGATCCTCAGACCTAGCTTGGGTCGAAGATGAAGGGCCGCTCCCTCCGGCGGCCTTGTGTTCGGCCCGCTCGATCGCGTGCTTGCGGCTGCTCTCACGCCATTTCGCCCAATTGGTGCGGATCGATTTCAACACCGCCTGTGAGCGTACTCCTCTCCCGACCGTTTGGGGCATGAATGGTGCACGAGGCGTAGGCTCCCCGGATGATCTTCGGCGCCGCAGCTCTCCTCGTCGCGGTTGCAGTGGTTGTGTTCCTGATCGTCAACCGCGGCGACTAGCTCACGCGCCGCGAGTCACGTAGCGTCGTTTGGTGCGCTGTCGCAATGGGTACCAGCGGAGCATGGAGACCCAATCGACCGATCCGACCCCAGCGCCGGCAGAACACGCTGTCGCGGCCGGAACGTCCGCCAACACACCTGCCGTCGCAATCGGCGCGACGTTCGTCATCATCGCGATTGTCTTCGTGATCGCGCTCGGCCTCGCGGGCCTCGCGTACTGGCTCGCTGGCTAAAGGGTCTGCAGTCTGCTCTCGCTCGCGCTGCTCTCGCTCGCGCAGCGAGCACCGGCGGGGCGGTTGCCGGTGCTCGCTTGAGAGCGTGTCGGGCTGCTACCAAGGCACCGTTACGGCGTGTTGCGTGCGAGGTCCCAGCTTCCGGATGATGTGGCTCCTGCGGCGTTCGTGTACTTCCAGGTCACCCTCGCGAAGTTGAGCGAAACGGACTCCAGCGGCGTTGATCCGCCAGCGCCGCTCTGCTGGACGGATTCGATGCTCGCGGCCTCAAACTCATAGACCCATGTCACCGCTGACGCTCCGGTACCCCACTGGAGGGTCGCCGTTATCTTCGGGAAATGGCTGCCGGTTGAGACTGCAGTCAGGAGGCCGGTCGAGTTCGCATCTACAGCCTTCATGACGTTGAACGATGACCAGTCAACCTTCCCCGCTCCGCCCCCTCCGCCGGAACCCAGGCTCTGCGGATTGGAAGCGCCGATGCTGTAGCTCAAGATCGGAATCGGAGTTCCGCCCGTTTGAAGCACAAGCTGACCAATCGGAGCGCCGGTCGTGACCGGCGGGTCGTTCCCGTTGCCATTCCCGTTGCCATTCCCGTTGCCGTTGCCGGCCACCCCAACAGCAGCCACAACGGCGCTCGTCACTAACGCCGCGAGCACAGGCAAGGCAAGACGACGGTGAAGAATCGTCTTCACAATTCACTCCCTGAGACGGTGGAATGCCACCGCAATCGACCGCCCTGATGGCCGCCGACGGTCGACTTTCTCACATTGTCCGCACGCGGGCAATCGCACGTTCGGGTGGTTCACCGGTTCGGCGGACCGAGCTCGGCGGCGAGCTCGCGGATCTCTTCCAGGGTGTAGCGATCCAGCCACCACTGCCGCGTCGCCGGCGTGACCTTCGGAGCCGTCGACCCGAACCGGCAGCGGCGGCAGCGCGGCGTCGATCCCCTCGTGCGGTGGCCGCGAGCGTTGCGGGCTGAAAGCTCGAACGAGCGTGGAGCGGTGGCTCGAGCGGTGCAAGAAGCCGGGCCGCACGATCGCGCTGCGCGGACGCGCGACATGAAGGTTTCAGGCCGGATGGGGTGGGTATCTCGGGAGGACATAGGCAGATGCTCTCTCGCTGTCTGCCGCTCTAGCTCCATCTCATCGGAGCATGGGTCACGACAGAGCCCGGAACCATCGTCTCCGCGATTCTCCGGGCTCTGTCGCATCCACGGCTCTTGTATCTGTCCGCTGGATTTGTCACTCTCGGTCCGTCGGTGATAGACGCACCGATGACGTATCCGATACCAGTGCGAAGATGGCTGCGGCCCGGGGGCCGCCGCGTCTATCGGAGTACCCCCGGGCTGTACGCCCGGAGGAGGTGCGCGCGATGAGCGCGACCATCGAGGAGAAGGCTGCAGCGATGCGGATGCTGCAGGGAACGTGGCCGACGATCGAGGAGGCTGATCGGTTCTCGGCGGCGCTCGCGGCGGCCTTCGGCGCTGTCGACGAGATGAGCGTCCGTTGTCACAAGCTGATCGACCCCGATCAACCCTTTCGAGTTCAGCGGCTGGCAACTCAGCGGCCGCGCCCGTCGCTCACGCTGATCAAGGGCGGCCAGGATGCCTAGCGCCGCCTGCGTGATCCGGTACGAAGGCACCCGCGGCGTCGTGAGGCGGATCAAGTACGCCGACGCCGAGGGCCGCCAGATGATGGAGACAGTCGGCCGTGAAGCTGAAGCCTGGACGAGGCGGAAGGCGGAGCTGGCGCTCGGCGCGAAGCTCGACGCCGTTAGCCGCGGCCACCGCAAGCCGAAGCGACGCACGTTCTCCGACCTGATCGACGAGGTCGACGCAGTCGCACTGCCGGCCAAGCCTCGAAAGAAGAGCACCCTCGTCGACTACCGCTGCACGATCCGGCTGCACCTCCGCCCCGCCCTCGGACACTTCGACCTCGAGAAGCTCTCACCGTCACCCGAGGAGTTCGGGCGGTACGCAGGCGACAAGATCGCGTCGGGTCTCTCGCCCAAGTCCGTAAGAAATCACCTCGTCCTCGCCGGACTCATGTTCAAGACCGCTCGGAGGTGGCGGTGGGTGTTCCGAGAACCCGCTCGAGCGCGTCGAACCACCGTCCATGCCTGACCATGAGACGGAGACGCTAACAGCAGCTGAGATCGCCTCGGCGCTCAAGGCATACAAGGTGCTGGAGGAGGCAGCCGAGGACGACGAGAAGCCCTGGTACGCAGCCGCACGACGCATGACGCCCGTGGCCTCTCAACCCGCCTACGCCGGGGCGAGCTGCTCGGATTGCGGTGGCAGGACGTCGAGCTGCTCGAGCGGCCGATCCACGTTCGGCAGCAGTTCGTCAGGAACGAGATCACGACGCCGAAGAGCAGGGCAGGACGGAGAACGCTCCCGCTCGGCGACATTGCGGCGAAGGCGCTCGAGGAGCAGTTCGCCGCGACGCGGCATCGGGCGCCCGAGTCGATCGTGTTCTCCCATCCGGCGCTCGGAACGCCGCTCGACCCGTCAAAGCTGACGGGCTACTCGCGGAAGGCGATCAAGCGGGCCGGGATTACGAAGCCGTTCCGACCGTGGCACGGCCTCCGCCACACTGCGCTCACCGAGACAGCCGCGGCCGGCGTGCCCGCGATGTTCGTGCAGGCGAAAGCGGGACACGCGCAGGGCTCTACCACGGAGCGCTACCTGCATGCGGCGAAGACGAGCTACCCCGACATGGCCGAGCTCGCCGAGGCCCGAATGTTCCCAACGGCCGGCTGAGAGGAAGGATGGGCACCGAGAGACGCGAACCACGAGTCATGGCTGATCCGATGCAAATACCACATGGAGTGCTCTCGCCGGCTAGAAGACGTCGAGGTCCAACCTTGCGGTACCACGCTCGCTGGTGGGCCGTCGCTGCGGTGGTCTTCCTCCTGATCTACGGCTCGATCTTCGTGCTCGTCGGGGCACTCACCTAGCCGGACCCGGTAGAAAGTCCGGTAGAAAGTGGGCGCCTCGCAAGGGGCGCCCTCTTCGTTTCGGCATGCCTAGTGGCCTTGGAAGCTCCCCGGGTTGGACTCGAACCAACAACCCTTCGGTTAACAGCCGAATGCTCTGCCAATTGAGCTACCGGGGAAGGAAGCGGCCGGAAGTGTACCCCGCACGGAGGGTGCTGTCCCGGAAGGGTGCCTAGACTTGCCCGATGGAGGACGCCCACGCTGCCCACGAAACGTCTCCGTGGCCGCTGCGCCTCGTCCGCTGGCCTTTCAAGCTCCTGCGCACGCTGGCCCGGGTGATCCCGCAGGCGATCGACGGGTTCTTCACCGACCGCTGCGGCCAGCATGCCGCCGGCATCGCCTACCGCGTCCTTTTCTCGCTCGTTCCGCTCTCGATCGTGCTCGTCGCGATCTTCGGGCATCGTGCTTCGCAACGACGGGCTTCGCAACGACGTGATCAAGGAGATCATCGACGCGTTGCCCCTCTCGGAGACGCGGCAGCGCGGACGTGACGCGCGAGATCGAGAATCTTGCGTCGCCGGCGACGGCACTCGGTCTCGTCAGCCTCCTCGTCTTCGGCTGGGCCGCGACCGGGATGATGGCGTCGCTGCGCGCCGGCCTCGAGGTAGCGATGCGTGTCGAGCGCGGCCGCCCGGCCGTTCGAGGCAAGCTCGTCGACGTCATCCTCATCGTCGGAGCGGCGGCCCTCGTGCTCGTCGTCGTGCTTCCTCAACCTGGCCCAGGCGGTGGTCTTCAGCTGGCTCCAGGGACCGCTCGACCGGCTCGGGATCAACGATGGCCTGCTCGAGCAGGGCCTCCGCAGCGGGGTCCCGCTGCTCGTGACGACAGGCGTCGTGCTGCTCCTCTACCGGTTCGTCCCTGCCCGCCATCTCAAGCTCGGCGACTCGCTCGCGGGCGCGATCGTGACGGCTGTGCTCCTGCTCTTGATCTCCCTCGTGTCCGGGATCATCGTCGAGCGCGTCCAGAACCTGCAGCATCAGCGTCATCTACAGCTCGCTCACGTCGGCGCTCGTCTTTCTCTACTCGGTCTATCTCGCTGCGTCCGCGCTCCTGCTCGGCGCGGAGGTCGCCGCTGCCTGGTCGCGGCCCTCGATCGGCCCGAGCGAGCCGCTGACGCGGCAGATCCGCCGCGTGGCCCTCGGGCTGTTCGTCCACCAGGATCTCCCCGTCGCTCGGCCCGATCGCCCACGCGTCCCCACCGATCCGTGGTGAGCTCCGAGAACTAGGCCAGCTCGGTGAGCGCCTGCCGCACCTTCGCAAGGTGCGCCTGCAGCTCGGTGGCGCGTGCGAGATCCGTCTCGCCCTGCAGGTCGCGGCGCAGCTTGCGCTCGCGCAGCCGCAGGAGCATCTCGGTTCCCGTTCGCTTCGTGATCCCCTCGCTCGAGGCCGTCGCATCGAGCTCGGCGAGAAGCGGCACGAGGTCGTCGTCGGGCGGCCTTTGCGCGACGAGTGAGGCTCGCATCCGCCGATGCTCCTCGAGATCGAAGTGCTCCTCGCGCGAGCCCCGCGAGCGACTCGCGGAGGCTGGGATGCGCGACGACGGCGGCCAACGCCTCGCGCTCGAGCCGGATGCCGGCGTCGAGGAGCTTGTTCGGCTGTCCCCCGTTGGTGGCGCCCGCCACCGCACCGCGCGCCGGCGCGATCCCGGAGAGCGTCTCCCGCGGCAGGTCGAGCCGGTCCGCGAGCAGCCGCAACGCCTCCTGGCGCTCGGGCGAGTCCTCGGCCTTGGCGAGGATCTCCCGTGCGCGTACGAAGGCCTCCTGCCGGTCGGGGTGGCGGTCGAGCTCGAGGCGGACGCGGTAGTGGAGATAGCTCTCGGCCTGGCCCAGCCGCGGCTCGAACCCGGCCGGCGCGTCGGCCGGGTCCTGGCCCGGCGGCAGCACGACGACGCGGATCTCGAAGCCCTGGCCCTGCGCGCGCTCCATGCCGCGGAGCGTTGCCTCCTCCCCGGCGGCGTCTGCGTCGAAGCAGAGGTACAGGCGCTTCGTCAGCCGGCCGAGCTCGCGCAGGTGGTGCTCGGTGAGGGCCGTGCCCATCGACGCGACGACCGGCTCGAACCCCGCCTGACGCAACGCGATCACGTCCGTGTTGCCCTCGACCACAACGGCTCGGTCCTGCTTCGCGATCGACGGCCTCGCGAGATGGAGGCCGTAGAGCACGTTGCTCTTCTTGAAGAGCTCGCTCTCGGGCGAGTTGACGTACTTACCCTTGAGCGGATCGTCGTCGTGGAGCTTGCGGGCCTGGAACCCGATCACCCGACCACGCGCGTCTGCGAGCGGGAACATCAGCCGCGGCGGGAAGTAGTCGTTACCGCGCTGGTTCGTCAGCCCCGCGGCGCGGAGCTCGTCGGCGCTGAACCCCTTCTCCCGCGCCTTCGCCGCGAGCCCCTGACCCGGCGAGAGGCCGAGGCGGAACTCCTTCGAGACCTCCTCTCCGAGACCTCGGCTCGCGAGATACGCGCGCACCGGCTCCCCATCCGCACCCTCCCAGAGATGGCGCTCGAAGAAGGAGGCGGCCTGGTCGAGCACCGCGTAGAGCCGCTCACGACGCTTGCGCGACTCGTCGGCCACCGGCGAGCTTTCCTCGTATTCGATCTCGACCCGGAATCGCTCCGCGAGCCACTCGATCGCGCCGACGAAATCGAGCCCCTCGGTCTCGCGGACGAAGGTGACGACGTCGCCGCCCTTGCCGCAGCCGAAGCAGTGGTAGAGGTTGAGGTCGGAATTGACCGAGAAGCTCGGCGACCGCTCCTCGTGGAACGGGCAGCGCCCCATGTAGCGCGTGCCCGAGCTCTTGCGGAGCGAGGTGCGCTGGCCAACGACGTCGACGATGTTCGCGGCGTCGATCACGTCGCGAACGCTCTTGTCCTTGATCCGCGCCATCAGAGCCTCTCGGCGTAGGCGAGCGCGAAGCGATCGGTCATGCCGGAGACGTAGTCGGTGATCCGCTCGACCAGCTCCCCTTCACCGGGCGGAAGCAGCTCGGGGTCGGCGACGAGGCGGGCGAAGATCGCGGCGAGAGCCTCGTGCGCCCGCCGGTGCTCCGGGCACGACCTGAGGGCCGAGGTAGACGCGATCGAACATGAACGCGCGAAGCGACAGCATCGCCTCGCCGATCTCGTCGCTCTGGCGGATGTCGCCGGCCTCCTCCGAGGTCTCGACGAGGTCGTGGACGAGGCGATCGATGCGCTCCGTGCCGGTGGCGCCGAGCAGGTCGATCTCCGCCCGTGGCAGGTCGGCGTCGGAAAGGATGCCGTACCGAATCGCGTCGTCGATGTCGTGGTTGATGTAGGCGACGCGGTCGACGACGCGCACGACCTTGCCCTCGAGCGTCTCGGGCTCCTGCGCGCCCGTGTGCGTGAGGATGCCGTCGCACACCTCGTGGGTGAGGTTGAGCCGCTCGCGCGATGCGCCAGGACTGCTCGTTGTGGCGGAATCGCCGCCCGAACGTCGGCGTTGAGCGCGTCGTCGAGCGCCTGCTCGCCCGCGTGCCCGAACGGCGTGTGACCCGTGTCGTGTCCGAGACCGATCGCCTCGACGAGGTCCTCGTTGAGACGGAGAGCCCGCGCCACGACGCGTGAGATCGCGGTCGTCTCGAGCGTGTGGGTCATGCGGGTGCGGTAGTGGTCGCCTGCGGGGTCGATGAAGACCTGGGTCTTGCCCTTCAGCCGCCGGAACGGCTTCGAGTGGACGAGGCGGTCGCGGTCGCGCTGGAACGGGGTGCGGACGCCGCATGGCTCCTCGGCAACCTGGCGGCCGCGCGTTTCGAACGACCGCACCGCAAGCGGCGAGAGCGCTCGCTCCTGAGCGCGGATCCGCTCCTCGAAACGGCACACTCGCACGGTCTGCAATCTCCACCACGCTAGCGTAGTCGCCGAGCCCGGATCGGAGCAGCTTACGCGCGCGGCGCCGTCAGAACGATTTTGACTGGCCGCCGTCGATCGTGACGCACGTCCCGACGACCCACGATGCCCGCGGTGAGACGAGAAAGGTGACCACGTCGGCGATCTCGTCGACGCTGCCAAGGCGCCCCCACGGCAGGTCACGCTCGATGAACGCCGCCATGCCCTCCGGGTCGTCGCTGCTGCGCCGCTCCCAGCTGCCGCCGGGGAACAGTGTCGATCCGGGCGCGACGCTGAACACGCGCACGCCCTCCTTCGCCAGGTCGGCCGCCATCGCCTTCGCGAGGCTGATCTCGGCGGCCTTGGCGATGTTGTAGCTCGGGCTGCCGCCACCTTCCCGTCCCCAGATCGACGCGATCATCGCGATCACACCGCCCCCGCGGGCCTGGAGCGAGGGCAGGGCCGCGTGCGAGACGTTGACCGCGGGGAAGAGGTTGCGGTCGAGGACGGCCTGGAGATCGGCGCCGTTCATGTCCGCGAAGGTCTTGGCGCCGGAGCCTCCGACGTTGTTGACGACGATGTCGATGCCGCCGAACCGCTCGATCGCCGTCTCGACGACCGTCGTCGCGCCGGACGGCGTCGTGACGTCCGCGACCACACCGATCGCCCGGCCCGGCCCGCTCGCCGCCGAAACGGCGGCGTCGAGATCGTCGGCTCCGCGCGCGCAAAAGAGGACGTCTGCTCCCTCCTCCACGAGTCGGAGCGCGATCCCGCGGCCGATGCCGCGGCTCGAGCCGGTGACGAGCGCGACCTTGCCGCTGAGGCCCAGATCCATCCGGCGAGCTTAGAGGCTTGATGCCTCTACGTGCCCGGCATGCCGCCGCCGGTGTGGAGGTGTCCTGCCGGGACCTCGTCCCAGACGACGAATGCGTTGCCGGCGTCGAGCCCGAGCTCGCGGACGATCGTGCCGGCGACGGCCGAGAGGATGCGCGCCACGAGCTCCGGGGACCGGCCCTCGAACGCCGTCACGCGCACGATCGGAGGATGGGTCGCGACAGGTTGCTCGAGCGGCGGCTCGTCTTCCCCTTCACGGTACGCGCCGGGCGGGAGCGTCTGCCACGTGACCCAGGTTCCGGACGGCTCTTCCCCGAGCTCGCGGCTGACCGCCGCGATGAGCGCACGCGAGACGGCGTCGATGTCGACGCCCACACGCTGGCGGAGCGCTGTCACCTGCACGATCGGCATCCGGGCAAACCGTAGACGACTGGGTCGGTACCGTTGTCGAATGACCGAGATCCTGCTCGTGCGCCATGGTGAGACGGACTGGAACGTCGCCCGCCGCGTCCAGGGTCATACGGACGTCCCGCTCAACGCCGCCGGCCTCGAGCAGGCGGCCGAGCTGGCTCGGCTGCTCACACGCGAGCCGCTGACGGCGCGTCTACGCCAGCGACCTAGCGCGCGCACGCGACACGGCGGCAGCGGTTGCGCTCGTCCACGGGCTCGCCGGTGAACGTCGACCAGGGCCTCCGCGAGAAGCATTTCGGCACCTGGGAGGGCCTCACCGACCGTGAGATCGCGGTGCGCTTCCCCGATGCCGTCAGCGGCGGCTGGGGCGACGGCGAGACGAGCGAGCAGGTCGCCGAGCGCGTCCTGCTGGCACTGACACGAATCTCCACCCGCCACGCCCACGGGCCGGTGCTGGTCGTCTCCCACGGAGGGCCGCTACGGGCGGTCCTGCGGCACCTCTCCGTGGACCACGGCCGGATCGGCAACTGCGAGGTCTTCCGCGTCGACTACGTCGACTAGTGAGTCAGGCGCTCGCCGCCGAGCCGGCGCAGCGCGCGCTCCAGCTCGGGAACACGTGAGCGAATCCGCTGGAAGTCCTGGTCGAACAGGGACAGCAGGCGCATCTCGGTGCGGGCGACGACGCTGGCCGTGCGCCGGCCGGTGACAAGGAGCGCGATCTCCCCGAACGTGTCGCCCGGCCGGAGCACCCCCGTGGGCTCAGAACCGTCGACGACGACGTCGGCCTCACCCGCCTCGATCGCGTAGAGGACGTACCCGAAGTCGCCGTGCGTGATGATCGAGGCGCCGGCGTCCACCTCCACCTCGCTCATGGCGCCCGCGAGAAGCTGAAGCTCGTCGGCCGGAAGATCGGCGAACGGCGGAAACGAGGTGATCCTGTCCGCGTCCACGACCGCGCATCGTGCCGACGACGGGGTGGTGCCGCCAGGGTTGTTCACCGGATCGCAACCGCCCCGACACGGCTTGTCGACATTCACACGCCCTCGGTGAGACAGCCCCGGGGCGGTAGACTTGGCCGCCCGTGGAGGACTACACCAACAAGTACAAGGGCGAGCAGGTCGACCTGGCGCTCTTCGGCGGGGAGTATCAGGAAGGCGTCCTCACGGCGTACTGCTCGATCGAGGACGTCCCCCACATCGAGCTCAACGGCCACATCCTCGTGCCGCTGCAGAACGTGGCATCGCTTCACTGCTCGAGCCGTTGCGACGCGCCGGAGCCGGACTGGCCGCCGCGCGGCCTCGAGAGCGACGGCGACGACCGCGACGACAGCTAGACAGCTCTAGTGCGCCGGCGGATTACGGCGAACTTCCTCAAGGCCCTCGCCCTGGTCGCGCTCCTCGTCGGCCTGGCGGGCGGCATCGGCTGGCTGATCGGGCACGAGCGCAGCGCGGCGCTGTTCGCCTTCTGCGCACTCAGTGCGGCGATCGCGGTCTACTGGCTCGGTGACCGGGCGCTGCTCGGAATGCTCGGGGCGCGGCCCGTTCGCGCTGGCCGAGGATCCCCTCCTGCGCTCGGCAACCGACCGGATCGCGGCGCAGCTCCAGGTCGCGTCGCCGAAGCTCTGCCTGATCGACGACGGGTTTCCCCGGGCGTTCGTCGTCGGAAGGGGGCCCGGCGGCGCCACGCTCGTCGTCTCGACGGGGTTGCTGCGCGTCGCGCGCAAGGAGGAGCTCGATGCGGTGATCGCGCACGAGCTCTCTCACGTGCGCAGCCTCGACGTGCTCACGCAGACCTTCGCGGTTCTGTTCGCGACGACGCTGATGGAGACGAGCCGGATCGGTGGCTTTCTCTCCCGGGCCCTGCTGTTCGTCCTCGGGCCGATCGCCGCCGCCTTCACCCACCTCATGCTCTCGCCGCGGCGCGAGTACTCGGCCGACCGCGACGCAGCGACCGTCTGCGACCCGCACGACGTGGCGGATGCGCTGATCCGGCTCGACCGCTCGGCCGAGCTCGTCTCGTTCGCTGCACCTCCGGCCACGGAGCCGCTCTACACGGTCGACCCGTTCGAGGCCGACCGCCTGACGCGCATGTTCCGCACCCATCCGCCGCTCGCCGAGCGCGTCAGGCGGCTGCGAGCGCTCGACGGCGGGGAGACGGCCAGAGACCCCGGCGCTCGACTGAGAGCCCCAGAAACGCAGAAGGGGACACACTCTCGTGTGTCCCCTTCCGGAAACTAATTCGGCGGCGTCCTACTCTCCCAGGGACTTTCGTCCCAAGTACCATTGGCGCCGGCGGGCTTAACTTCTCTGTTCGGAATGGGAAGAGGTGTACCCCCGCTGCTATGACCGCCGAAAGTGTCAAAGGTGGGACGCGACCCGCAGGCGGCACGTGTGCCGGCGGGCCCGAGCGTCGCTCGTACCTTCAAAACTCCATAGCGACTCAAAACATGTTCAAAATCAAGACCTCGGGCAATTAGTACGGGTCAGCTGAACACATTGCTGTGCTTACACCGCCCGCCTATCAACGTGGTGGTCTTCCACGGCCCTTACTCACTCGAAGTGATGGGGAACCTCATCTTGAGGTGGGCTTCCCGCTTAGATGCTTTCAGCGGTTATCCCGTCCAGACGTAGCTAGTCAGCAGTGCCGTTGGCACGACAACTGATACACCAGAGGTCTGTTCATCTCGGTCCTCTCGTACTAGAGACGACTCCTCTCAAGTTCCCAGCGCCCATGGCGGATAGGGACCGAACTGTCTCACGACGTTCTGAACCCAGCTCGCGTACCGCTTTAATGGGCGAACAGCCCAACCCTTGGGACCTGCTTCAGCCCCAGGATGCGACGAGCCGACATCGAGGTGCCAAACCCTCCCGTCGATGTGGACTCTTGGGGAGGATAAGCCTGTTATCCCCGGAGTACCTTTTATCCGTTGAGCGACGGCGATTCCACTCTCTACCGCCGGATCACTATGGCCGACTTTCGTCCCTGCTCGACTTGTCAGTCTCGCAGTCAAGCTCCCTTATGCCATTACGCTCTGCGCACGATTTCCAACCGTGCTGAGGGAACCTTTGCGCGCCTCCGTTACATTTTAGGAGGCGACCGCCCCAGTCAAACTACCCACCTCACGCTGTTCCCGACCCGGATCACGGCATCGGGTTAGAAGCCCAGAATCCATAGGGTGGTATCCCAAGGTTGACTCCACGAGGGCTGACGCCCCCGCTTCAAAGTCTCCCACCTATCCTGGACAACGAACACCAAACTTCAACGCAAAGCTGTAGTAAAGGTTCACGGGGTCTTTCCGTCCAGCCACGGGTACTCGGCATCTTCACCGAGACTACAATTTCACCGGATCCCTCGTTGAGACAGCGCCCAAGTCGTTACGCCATTCGTGCAGGTCGGAACTTACCCGACAAGGAATTTCGCTACCTTAGGACGGTTATAGTTACCGCCGCCGTTTACTGGGGCTTGGATTCAAAGCTTCGCCCGAAGGCTAACCTCTCCTCGTGACCTTCCAGCACCGGGCAGGCGTCAGCCCCTATACGTCGTCTTACGACTTCGCAGAGACCTGTGTTTTTGGTAAACAGTCGCTTGGGCCGTTTCACTGCGGCCCCCTCGAGCTCGATTCCGCGAGGGAATGTCACTCTACTGGGGCGCCCCTTCTCCCGAAGTTACGGGGCCATTTTGCCGAGTTCCTTAACGAGGGTTCTTCCGATCGCCTTGGTATTCTCTACCTGCCTACCTGTGTCGGTTTTGGTACGGGCACGCGCAACCTCCCTAGACGCTTTTCTAGGAGGCATGGCTTCAAGGACTTCGTCCATGCGGACTCGGCATCCCGTCTCAGGCTATATGAGTGACGGATTTCCCTATCACTCGCCCTACGCGGTTACCCCAGGACGACCATCGCCTGGGTTCCCCTAGCCTACCCCGTCCCGCCATTGGTGGTAACGGTCGCTACGTGGTACAGGAATATCAACCTGTTGTCCATCGCCTACGCCTTGCGGCCTCGGCTTAGGTCCCGACTAACCCTGAGTAGATTAGCTTTACTCAGGAACCCTTAGGCATTCGGCGGAGGTGTTTCTCACACCTCTTTCGTTACTCATGCCAGCATTCTCACTTCCCACCGCTCCACGGCTGGCTTCCGCCGCCGCTTCACCGCAATGGGAACGCTCCCCTACCACTCCGTGTAAACACGAAGTCCGTGGCTTCGGCTCCATGCTTGAGCCCCGTTACATTGTCCGCGCCCGATCACTTGACCAGTGAGCTGTTACGCACTCTTTTAATGGTGGCTGCTTCTAAGCCAACATCCTGGTTGTCTCTGCAATCGGACATCGTTTCCCACTTAGCATGGAATTAGGGGCCTTAGCCGACGGTCTGGGCTGTTTCCCTTTCGAGCACGAAGCTTATCCCCCGCACTCTGACTGCCACACTCTGGATTTCCGGCATTCGGAGTTTGCCTGATTTCAGTAAGCTGGTAGGCCCCCTAGACCAAACAGTGCTCTACAACCGGAAATGAACATGTGACGCTATACCTAAATATATTTCGGGGAGAACCAGATATCTCTGAGTTTGATTAGCCTTTCACTCCGACCCACAGGTCATCACCGCCGTTTTCAACCGACGTGTGTTCGGTCCTCCACGGGGTCTTACCCCCGCTTCAACCTGCCCATGGGTAGATCACTCAGTTTCGGGTCTACCTCCAACGACTAAAGCGCCCTATTAAGACTCGCTTTCGCTACGGCTCCGTTTCCTTAACCTTGCCGTTGAAGAGTAACTCGCTGGCTCATTATGCAAAAGGCACGCCGTCACAGGACAAAGCCTGCTCCGACCGCTTGTAAGCACACGGTTTCAGGTGCTATTTCACTCCCCTTCCGGGGTACTTTTCACCTTTCCCTCACGGTACTAGTTCACTATCGGTCGCCAAGGAGTACTTAGCCTTGCGGGGTGGTCCCCGCGGGTTCCGACCGGGTTTCCCGTGCCCGGCCGTACTCAGGTACCTGTCAAGGAAGGCTGCGCAATTTCGCGTACGGGACTGTTACCCGCTGTGGTCCGGCTTTCCATCCGGTTCCGCTATCACGCAACTTTGTAACTTCCCGACCCGCCGGCAGGCGGATCAAGCCAGGCCCTACAACCCCCGAACGACAACGACTGCCGTCTATCACATCGCCCGGGTTTGGGCTCTTCCCTTTTCGCTCGCCACTACTCAGGGAGTCGAGGTTTCTTTCCTTTCCTCAGGGTACTTAGATGTTTCAGTTCCCCTGCTTGCCTCCTCATGCCCTATGTATTCAGGCATGGGTACGCGCGCATTACCACGCGTGAGTTTCCTCATTCGGAGATTCCCGGATCAAAGGTTGGTCAGCACCTCCCCGAGACTTATCGCAGCCGCCCACGTCCTTCATCGGCTCTTGGCGCCAAGGCATCCACCGTGTGCTCTTATTCTCTTGATCGAAAAGAACATGTGTTGATGTCGCTATGGAGTTTTCAAGGTGCGCGCGAGCCTCGACGACAGGCCCACCTGCTGAGATCACCGCTGAGCCGGCAATCGCCGGCACACCGATCTCTCAAAACTCAACAGCGCACTGGCCGACCGCCTCACCGAAGTGAAGAGATCAGCGTAGGCGACGAGGTCGACATTCATCTAGGCGAGCTGTGACATCGGACGATCCGCTTCACGGGCGTCAACGAGGCCCACGGATCATCAACGAACACAGCGCCTATCCGGGCAGAGCCCGGACTCCCTAGAAAGGAGGTGATCCAGCCGCAGCTTCCGCTACGGCTACCTTGTTACGACTTCACCCCAATCATCGACCCTACCTTCGACGGCTGCCTCCCTTGCGGGTTAGCCCACCGGCTTCGGGTATTGCCAACTTTCGTGGTGTGACGGGCGGTGTGTACAAGGCCCGGGAACGTATTCACCGCGACGTTGCTGATTCGCGATTACTAGCAACTCCGCCTTCATGGAGGCGAGTTTCAGCCTCCAATCCGAACCGGGACCGACTTTTTGGGATTCGCTCACTCTCGCGAGTTTGCAGCCCTTTGTATCGGCCAATGTAGCACGTGTGTAGCCCAAGACATAAGGGGCATGATGACTTGACGTCATCCCCACCTTCCTCCGATTTGTCACCGGCAGTCTCCTATGAGTCCCCGACATTACTCGCTGGCAACATAGGACAGGGGTTGCGCTCGTTGCGGGACTTAACCCAACATCTCACGACACGAGCTGACGACAGCCATGCACCACCTGTGCATTTGCTCCGAAGAGGGAACGTGTTTCCACGTTTTTCAAATGCATGTCAAGCCTTGGTAAGGTTCTTCGCGTTGCGTCGAATTAAACCACATGCTCCGCTGCTTGTGCGGGCCCCCGTCAATTCCTTTGAGTTTTAGCCTTGCGGCCGTACTCCCCAGGCGGGGTGCTTAATGCGTTAGCTTCGGCACGGGGGGAGTCGACACCCCCCACACCTAGCACCCATCGTTTACGGCGTGGACTACCAGGGTATCTAATCCTGTTCGCTCCCCACGCTTTCGCGTCTCAGCGTCAGTACCGTCCCAGAGAGCCGCCTTCGCCACGGGTGTTCTTCCTGATATCTGCGCATTTCACCGCTACACCAGGAATTCCACTCTCCTCTTCCGGACTCTAGCCAGGGGGTTTGGGTCGACGTCTGAAGGTTGAGCCTCCAGTTTTCACAACCCACCTACCTGGCCGCCTACACGCTCTTTACGCCCAATAAATCCGGACAACGCTTGCCCCCTACGTATTACCGCGGCTGCTGGCACGTAGTTAGCCGGGGCTTCTTCTGGCGGTACCGTCACCCTCTGGGCTATTAACCCGAGTGGCTTCGTCCCACCTGAAAGAGGTTTACAACCCTAAGGCCTTCTTCCCCCACGCGGCGTCGCTGCGTCAGGCTTTCGCCCATTGCGCAAGATTCCCCACTGCTGCCTCCCGTAGGAGTCTGGGCCGTGTCTCAGTCCCAGTGTGGCTGATCGTCCTCTCAGACCAGCTATGGATCGTCGCCTTGGTGGGCCATTACCCCGCCAACAAGCTAATCCACCGCGGGCTCATCCTCGATCGGAGGCCGAAGCTACCTTTTCTTTCAAGCCCGAAAGCTCGAAAGGCTATCCGGTATTAATCCGGGTTTCCCCGGGCTATCCCAGAATCGAGGGCAGATTACCCACGTGTTACTCACCCGTTCGCCGCTGTCCCCAGGACCGAAGTCCTGGTTCTCGCTCGACTTGCATGTGTTAAGCGCGCCGCCAGCGTTCGTCCTGAGCCAGGATCAAACTCTCCGTGAAGAACTTGTCGCCGGCCGATATGGCCGACAAACTGTTGTCTTCCCTAGAGCTTGAGCTCAAATGTCTATCCGCACGTCGACGTCACCCCACCCGAGGGCTGGACGTCACGCTTTCGGTACGGCATCGACGGGAAAACCGTCATGTCCGCAAAGCGGACTGTGACGGTGTAACCCCTCGGCCACGCCAAGACGTGGACGAGAGGCCTCGTCGTTTTACGTACGCTGTTGAGTTTTCAAAGATCGATGCCGGTCGAGCCGGGCAACAAAAAGACCTCTGCCAACTCGCGCCAGAGGCCCACAAATGATTCGGTACAGGTCGTATCCGATTCGTTCGAGGGCCGCTCCGGTGTCGAGTGACAAGGGCGATTCTGCTGCCTCCCTCGCGGGCGGCCTGTCGATAGTAGCAGGATCTGGCCTATTTGTGTGAATCCGAAGGTCAGTCGCTCGCGTAGCGCACGAACCTGCGCTTCCCCGCCTGCACGAGCGATCCCGCGAGATCGGCGCGCGGCAGGTCGAGCTCCGAGACGACGGCCCCGTTCAGCTTCACCCCGCCCTGGCCGATCATCCGCCGCGCCTCGCTCGTCGAGAGCCCGAACGCAGCCGCGAGCAGCGCCGGCAGATGCAGCGGGTCGCCCTCGGGCAGCGGCGCCTCGGCCACCTCCTCCGGCGCGCCTCCCTCCCGCACAACGCGCGTGAAATGGGCCTCGGCTGCGCGTGCGGCCTCCTCCCCGTGCGAGCGGGCGACGATGAAGCGGGCCAGCGCGAGCTTCGCGTCCATCGGCTCGCCAGCGGGGACGCGGCGCCTCCGTCGACGAGCCGGTACCAGTCGGCGAGCATCGAGTCGGGGATCCGCATCGTGCTTGCCGAACTGCTCGTCCGGCGGCTCGCGTCGAGCGCGGATGTAGTTACCGACGCGACGAGCTCATCTTGGTGCCGTCCCAGGAGAGCAGGAGCGGCGTCGTCAGCACGACCTGCGGCTCGAGCCCGTACGACTCCATCACTCCGCGGCCCGGCGAGGAGGTTGTAGAGCTGGTCTGTGCCGCCGAGCTCGACGTCTGCCTCGACCGCCACCGAGTCGTACGCCTGCATCAGCGGGTAGAGGAGCTCCGAGACCGAGATCGGCTCGCCGGCGGCAAATCGCTTTGCGAAGTCGTCGCGCTCGAGCAGCTGGGCAACCGTTATCGTTCGCGTCAGCTGCAGGAGCGTCGGCGAAGTCAGCTTGCCGAGCCACTCGCTGTTGAACCGCACCTCCGTTCGCTCCGGATCGATGATGCGAGAAGCGTTGTCGAAGTAGGCCTGTGCCATTCGGTCGATCTCGGCCGTCGGTAGAGGATCGGCCGCTCGGCCGACCGGCCCGACGGGTCGCCGATCCGGGTCGTGTAGTCGCCGACGATGAGGACCCCGATGTGGCCTGCATCCTGGAATGCGCGCATGCGCTGGAGCGGGATCGCCGTTCCCGATCGTGGACCTGTCGGGCGCGGTCACGTCGATCCCGAGCTTGACGCGCAGCGGACGCCCGAGCGCGAGCTTCTTCTCGAGCCCACCCTGCGGCAGCAGGTCGACGTGGTTGCGGGCAAGGGTGTCGACGTCGCTCACGGCGCCGGGATTCTACGGGCGCTGTCAGGCTCGCCGGACGAGGTTCGCGGGCGAGAGCTCGGAGACCGAGCGGCAGCCCGTCAGATGGAGGGCGATCGCCAGCTCCTCGCGGAGGAGCTCGAGCACCTCGCGCGCCCCTTCCTCGCCACGGGCGACGAGGCCCCAGATAGGCATCCGGCCCGCGAGCACGGCCCGCGCACCGAGCGCGAGCGCCGTCGCGACGTCGGTGCCGCGACGAATGCCTCCGTCGAGGATGACCTCGAGCCTGTCTCCAACGGCCTCGACGATGGGTGGCAGTGCCTCGAGCGTCGAAAGGACGCCGTCGAGCTGACGGCCGCCGTGGTTCGAGACGACGATGCCGGCGGCGCCGTGCTCGGCGGCGAGGACGGCATCCTCGGCGTCGAGCACTCCCTTCACGACCACCGGGACCGGCAGCGACGTCGCGAGCCGCTCCAGGTAGGCCCAGTCGAGAGCGGGATCGAGCAGGCCGAGCGCCGCTCCGGTCGTGTCCGCGGCGAGCGCCCTGCGAACGGTGGGGAGCGTTCCGTCCTCGAACGTCCAGTGGATCCGCCGCTCGCGGTCGCGCGCCCCGACGACAGGAAGGTCGACGGTGAGGAAGACGGCGCTGAAGCCGGCGTCGATCGCCTCGGCGATCAGCTCGTCGGTGACGCCACGGTCGCGAAAGACGTAGACCTGCAGGAACCTCGCGCAGTCGGGCGCCGCGGCCGCCACCTCGGCCGCACTCGCCGTCGCGAACGTCGAGAGGCAGAACGCCGATCCCGCTGCGGCGGCGGCCCGCGCCAGCCCCTCCTCCCCGTCCGGATGGGCCATCCGCTGGTAGGCCACCGGAGCCACGACCACGGGGGATGCCACCCGGTGCCCGATGACCGTTGTCTCGGTCGAGACCGACTCGATCCCGCACAGCACCCTCTGGCGCAGGCGCCACGTTGCAAACGCGGAAACGTTCTCGGCGAGCGTCCTCTCGGCTCCTGCCCCGCCGGCGAGGTACTCGGCCCAGTCGTGATCCATTCGCTCGGCGGCGAGGGCCTCGACGTCGCTCAGCGTCAGGGGTGGCTGCACCGCGTCATCATCTCATCAGATGACGCCGGGAAGAGCCCGTACGGTGATCGCGACGCCGACGCAGAGGATGACGAATGCGCTCAGAGCCGGGAGCAACCGGACGACCCGACCCTCGAACGACACCCGGCCGAACGCCCTGCGCGCCAGCACCGCAATGAGGCCGATGCCGGTGACGGTGCAGGCGAGACCGAGGCTGAAGGCGACGATCAACGCCAGCCCGAAGCCGACCCGATGCAGCGCGATCGCGCTGAGGAGGACGACGAGTGCCGACGGGCACGGGAGGATACCGGCCGCGATGCCGACCCCGAGGATGCCGCGATCGGTCAGCGCCTTCTCGTCGTTGGACGCTGTGTCGCCGTGACGGTGGTGGACGTGGTCGTGGCCATGATCATGATCGTGCCCGTGGTCGTGGTCGTGGTCATGGCCACGGCTCTGGTCATGCCCGTGATGGTCGTGCTGATGGCCGTTCGTGCCGTGGCTGTGGCCCCCGCTCCAGGAGCCGCTCCGGAGCCGGGTGCGGAGCACCGCAGCCCCCACCCCGACGACGAGCAGCCCTGAGACGAGGGTCAGCCACGGATACAGCGTCTCGGGGACGATGAAGCTCGAAAGCGCCAGCGTGACGAGGCCGAGGGCGAATACGCCCGCGGTATGGGTGATCGTGACGGTGGCGCCAAGCAAGACGGCATGCCGCGGTGTCCCTTTCGTGCCGACGAGATAGCCCGCGACGAGGGCCTTGCCGTGACCGGGCGTGAGCGCGTGTGCCGCTCCCCAGAAGGCGGCAATGAGGAGCGAGAGCAGGATCACGCCGGCCGAGAGATGGCCGCGAGCGACGAGGCTCGAGAAGCCGGAGTCGGCCACGCGGTCGGGCGCCTGCAGAGCTTTGCCCGAGGTCAGCACCGGCGCCGGGCCTTCGTCCGCCCCGGGGTGGAGCGTTGCCGTCGCCGACGTGACGTCGAGCGGACTGTGGAGCTGATCCTTCGGATACGCCCGCAGCTCGTCGCTCGCAGAGGTCGCGGGCACGGAGGCGGATGCCACCGTGGCGCCGTTGGAGCCGTTGACGACGATCTCCTTCCACCCGATCCGGTCCCCGTAGTTGCTGTCGCGGTACGCGATCGTGGCAGTGTCTCCGGAGAGGACGGGTCCCTGGAGCACAACTTCGAGGCGCATCGTTCGAAGCCCGCCTTGTCCCTGCGGGAACGCGAGCTGGTGCCGGATCGGCGTCAGCTCCACCGGGGCGGCGCCGACTGTGAGGTGCACGCCGCGAGCGATGCGCCGCGCGTACTCAGCGGGGTCGACCCCGTCCTGGCGCGCCTGGAAGGTGGGGATCTCGGCCATGTCGAGGACGTACGTGACGTACGCCCGGTTGCCGGACACCTCGACGTCGGAAAAGCGGTTGATCGTGAAGTTACCGAGCGGGTGCGCGGACGCGACCGTCGGCAGGACCAACGCCCCGACGACGCCGAGGAGAATGAGAAGCCGCTTCACCGAAGTGCCTTTCTCGCGACGGGGGCCCAGAGGATCGAAAAGTGCGGGTTGAGCGCGAGGGCCTTCCCGTACCAGCGCTTCATGCCGGCTGCGTCTCCCGAGCACCCCGCGGCATAGCCGCGGTGGAACCAGAGGACCGCGTCGCGTGTCCGCAGCCTGAGTGAGCGCTCCGACCAGCTCACCGCCTCGTCGCAGCGTCCGGCGCGCGCAAGCGCCCAGCCGAGGGCGTCGTCTCCGTAGATCGACGGCCGTTCAGCCCGCGCTCCGCGCGCAAGGGCGACCGTCTGCGTAGGACGGATGCCGTGGTCGGCGCGGTAGACGGCCGACTCGAGGTCCGTGCGCACACCGTTTGCCGCGAGGAGCCGATCGATCGCGGCGACCGTCGCCTGCTGGCGGCGTCCGGCCTCGGCGTTCCCCCGGCGCTCGAAGAGGTCGCCGAGGAGACCGACGAACTGCGGCAGCGGGATCGCCTCGGACGCGCGGCGGGCGTAGGCGATCGCAACCCCGAGATGCCCTCGGGCCGCCTCGACCCGTCCCATCTGCTCGAGTGCGTAGACGTAACCGGGGTCGATGTCGAGCGCAGCCCTGAACCGGCGCTCGGCGAGGTCGAGCTGGCCCTGGCCGAGCTCGAGCTTGCCGATCTCGACCTGTGTCCACGCGGTCGGCTCCTGCTGCCCGCCGGCGGCATCCAGCGCAAGCTCCATCGCGGCGATTGCTCCAACGCGATCGCCGCTCAGCTCTCGCGCGTACGAGATGCGGGCGTACGAGGCGAGGCTCGGCTTGAGCGACACCATTCGCTCGAAGGTCGCGAACGCGGCGCTGTAGCGGCCGAGCTCGATCTCTGCATCGCCGATGACTCCGAACGGTCGCGCAGAGTACGGGGCAAGCCGATGTGCCCGCCGCCCGACGACGAGCGCATTGCGAAACTGATGGCGGATGAGGGCAAGGTTCGCGCGACCGAGCGTCGCTGTCGGATCGGAAGGAGAGGCGGCGAGAGCCCTTTGCAGCGCCGCCTGGGAGCGGGGAGGAAGCCGGCGTCGCCCGTCTCGCGCCAGCGAATCTGGTAGGCGAGACCGAGGGACGCGAGGGCATCCGGATCTCCGGGAGACGACGCGAGTGACGTCTCCAGCTTTGCGACCGTAGCCTGGGTGCTGCCCTGGGCGATCCCGGCGAGCGAGCGCTCCGCGAGCGCAGACGAAGGCTCGACCACGGTCGCCCCTCGGGACGGCGCTTCTGCGACGAACCCGCCGAGCAGTGCACCCGCCAGGGTTGCCGCGAGGACAGCGCTCCCGCAGGCGATTCTCCTACGACGTCTCATCAGCTGTCCCCGTTTCTCCTGTCGTCGCTTTGCTCGTCGACACCCGGTCTCCGGCTCGTCACCGCCGGCCTCCGGTGCCGCTGGTCACTCGAATGCTGATTCGGCTGCTTGGACGGGGATGGTTCGGTCGGGGTGAGGCAGTGCCTCACCCCGACCATGCCGTTACGGCTTCTGCAGTCCCTTGGTGTTCTCGAACCCGCTCTTCGGATCCGCGATGTACGGGAAGGTGGCCATCGCCGGGACGTCGTCGGCGTTGACGCCGTCGCCAAGCGGAAGCTTCGTCCCCTTGAGGAAACCACCGACCGCCTGTTCGGCGGTATCGATCACGTCATCATCGAGGCGCCGGCCGTTCGGCCACCCCTGCGTGTCGCCACCGAGCACGCCGAGGCGGTTCGGAGTCGCCGTGACTGGAATCGTCAGGTTGAGGCGGAGCAGGTCTGCGGCCCTTGGACCGGTGTAATTGAGCTTCGGTACGCCGGTGAGCAGTACCGCAACGAGGTCGTCACGATTCGTCTCGGGGGCACCGAGCTTGTACAGCTTGTTGATCACCGCTGCGAGGATGGGAGTCTCGTAGTACTTCTTGAACTGCCCATCGTTCCACGGCTGATAGGAGTTCCAGAGGTCCTTCATCCCTGTGGGGATGATGACCTCGTTCACGAGCGGGTTCCCGAGTCGGTTGACCTGGACCCAGTTACCGGAGTTACGGGTCAGAGCGCCGCGCGTCGTCACCTTCCTGCGGTCCACGGATGCCCAGACGCCGATCGTCCCTGCCTTGGCGTGCGAGCTCCGAGATCGGCACCTGGATGCCGTACGTGTGGACGCCGTAGCCGGCGAAGAAATCCTTGCCGCCGCCCGTATTACCCGTCCCCTTGCGGATCGCGACGAGATCGAAGATCGCACCGATGTCACCGAAGAACGGGTCGTCCCGCTGTCCTGCGAATGCCTTCGAGGCTCCGAACGAGGCGATCGACTTCAGCGCCAGGTCGTGGTAGTCCGGGGTCGAGCGCGGCCCGATGTTGTTCGGGGCGGTCGTGCCGTGCACGACAACCTTCGACTTGCCACCCGCGACCCGCGTCACCGTATACGGCTGTGCAGTGTCGCCGAGGAAGTACGGCCCCGTCTTGCGCTGGAACTGGAACTGGTAGATCACGTCCGGCTTGACGTCGCCGTTCGTGTCGATCTTGATGTTGTAACGCGCGCCGGGCGAGAACGTGTACCAGTTCGGGCCTGCGGCCGGGTCCTCGCCGGGACTCACGTTCGCGAGCAGCGTGACGGTGTTCGGCTTGTCCGGGACTGCGGAACGCGTAGAGGTCCGTCAGGTCGGCGGATGGATCCTCCGAGATGAGCGGTGCCTCCCTGTGGCTCGACGCCGAGCCGCTGCCCGGGCCGATCGTGAACGCAGCCGCGACGGCGGCTGCGAGGAGCGCGAGGGCAACCCTCCGATCGCCGTTGCTTTCCGTGCTTTCGTCATCTCACCCTCCGTGAGCGGGGTCTGGAATCGGCTGTTGTTCGTGCTCCGCGGAAAAGTGGTTCGTTCCCTGGCGCCGGGGCTCGACGACCGATCCGTCAGGTCGACGACGAGCTTTGTCGCGACGCGCTTCTCGCAAACGAGGCCCTGGATTTCGAACCGGTTCGCCGCCCCGCCACGAACCAGAGGCGATGATTGCGACGCCTCTTGCCGTGGTACCGTTGCCGGACCCGAACGACACCTGGTCCATGCGCCGGCACCTCGCCCACCTTTCCGACGAGGCCCTCGTCGCACTCGTCGCCCGCGGTGACGAGCCTGCGCTGGCCGAGCTCTACGACCGTGTCGGCCGGGTGGCATACGGGCTCGCGTTCAAGGTGCTGAGGGACGACAGGCTCGCGGAGGACGCGGTCCAGGAGGCCTTCCTCGGCGTCTGGCGCACGGCCGCGGGCTTCCGCGCCGAGCGTGCAAAGGCGAGCACGTGGATCCTCACGCTCGTGCACCGGCGGGCCGTCGATCTCGTGCGCCGCGAGGAACGCCGCAGGGCCGAGCCTCTCGACGACGCAACGGTGGATCTGGCGACGAGCGACTCCGCCGAGGACACCGCCTGGCTCGGCTTCGAGCGCGAGCGCGTTCAGGCCGGGTTGCGGCAGCTGCCGCACGCCCAGAGGGAGGCGATCGAGCTCGCCTACTACGGCGGCTTCTCGCAGTCAGAGCTCGCCGAAAGGCTCGGAGTGCCCCTCGGTACGATCAAGAGCAGGATGTTCGCCGGGCTCGCCGCGCTTCGCGAGCTTCTCAAGGATGGAACCGAGGAAGGGTCATGGAAGCCTCAATCCACGAGCTGACCGCCGGCTACGCGCTGGATGCACTCGAGCCTGCCGAGCGGGAGGCGTACGAGGCGCATCTCGGCGGGTGCGCGCGGTGCCAGGAAGAGCTCGCCTCCTTCTGGGAGGTAACGGGCGCTCTCGCCGTGGCCGCGGACGGTCCCGCCCCGAGCCCGGAGCTGCGCGAACGCATCCTGGAAGCCGCGCGTGCAGAGCATCAGAACGTGGTGCCGCTCGAGTCGAAGCGGCGCCGCGTGTCGCCGGTGCTCGCCGCCGTCACGGCGGTTGCTGCAGCCGTCGCGATCGGTCTCGGCATCTATGCGATGTCGCTCAACGGGCAGCTCGACGACACGAAGGCCGCGCTGAGCGCTCAGGAGGATGCGGCAGCCGTGCTCGCCGACCCGAATGCCACCACCGTCTCCATGCAGTCCGGCTCGGGACGTCTCGTCGTGTCCGGTGACGGCTCCGCCGTCCTCGTGCTCGACCAGCTCGCGACGGTACCGAGCGGCAAGACGTATCAGGCCTGGGTCGTCCAGGGCAAGACGCCGGTCTCGGCGGGAACGTTCGCGTCCACGCGATGGAGGCGCGATCGTCCCGATCCCGCAGTCGGTGCCCGATGGTGCGGTCGTCGCGGTGACGGTCGAGCAGTCCGGCGGGGCGAGCTCGCCGACGCTGCCGCTCGTGGCCGCCTCCGATCCGCGTCTAGATCCCGACGACACGAAGTCGTTCCGATTCGACTCCGTACACTCGTTCGCATGAGTGATCTTCGGCTGCCCCTCCGCAAGCTCTTCGGCTTCGATGACTTCCGGCCCGGCCAGGAGGACGTCGTCCGCGCCGCCGTCGAGGGCAAGGACACGTTGGCGCTGATGCCCACCGGCTCCGGGAAGTCTCTGACCTACCAGCTCGCCGCGATGCTGCGTCCCGAGCCCACGCTTGTCCTCTCGCCGTTGATCGCGCTGATGAAGGACCAGGTCGACCAGCTGCCGCCGGAGATCGCAGCCACCGCGACGTTCGTCAACTCGTCTCTCGAGCCGGAGGAGACGAAGGCGCGGATCCGCGACGTCGCGGCCGGCAAGACCCGGATTCTCTACGCGGCGCCCGAGCGGCTGCGCAACGCCTCGTTCGTCGAGACCTTGCGCGCGATCGGCGTCGGCCTCGTCGTGATCGACGAGGTCCACTGCGTCAGCATGTGGGGGCACGATTTCCGGCCCGACTACCTCTTCATCCGGCGCGCGCTCGAGGCGCTCGGCGATCCGACCGTGCTGGGGATGACCGCCACCGCGACGCCGGCCGCCGCGACGGAGATCGCCACCGCGCTCGGACGCGACCTCGAGGTCGTCCGGACGAGTGTCGTGCGGCCCAATCTTCGCTACGACGTCGAGGAGGTCGGCGGCAACGAGGATCGTCTCCGGATCCTCGTCGAGCGGCTCGGTGCGATGGGCGACGGCAGCGCCATCGTCTACGCCCGCTCGCGCGACTCCTGCGAACGCGTCGCGCGCACGCTGCGCGGCCACGGTCTCCGGCTCGAGCACTACCACGCCGGCCTCGAAGCCGACGAGCGCTCGCGCGTGCAGGACGACTTCATCAGCGGCAGGATCCGAGGCGTCGTCGCCACGACCGCGTTCGGGATGGGGATCGACAAGCCCGACGTCCGCTTCGTCTGCCTCTTCAACTACCCGGACTCACTCGAGAGCTACGTGCAGATGGTCGGCCGCGGCGGACGCGACGGGGAGCCGAGCGCGACGTTGCTCCTGGCTAGCCCGTCCGACGCCAACGCCGTGCGCAAGTTCGCCGTCGGTGACATTCCCGAGGCCGACGACCTGCGGCGCGTCTACCGGGCGATCCGCGACCTCGGCGGCACCGTCGACCCGTCCCAGCTGCCGGCCGGCGACCACGACCCTCGCGTTCTCGTCGGGATGCTCGAGCAGGCCGGGATCGTGAGGCGCGGCTACGACGCCGGGCGAGCGATGCGCATCGAGCTCCTGGAGGTCGGTGGCGGTGCTGGTGCGGTCGTCGACGATCTGCTCGAGCGCTATGCCCGCGAGGCGACCGCGCGGGTCGAGCGCATCGTGCGGTTCACAGAGAGCGACCGCTGCCGGCATGCGCAGGTCGCCGAGCACTTCGGCGAGGTCTTCGACGCGCCATGCGGGGCCTGTGACATATGCGACCCTCCGAGCGGGCGCACGGCTCGCGACGCAGCGACACCGTTGCCCACGGACGTGGCAGCGACGATCGTGCGCGCCGTCGAGCGCCTCACGTGGCCGCTCGGACGCCGCTCGCTCGTGGCGATGCTCCGTGGCTCTGTGTCTGCTCCCCCATCGGCGCGGGCCTCGCTCGCCTTCGGCGCTCTCGAGGCTGCCTCCGACGCGGAGGTGAAGCGCTGGATCAAGGCGCTCGAGGCGGCCGGAGCGCTCGTCGAGTTCGAGACCGACGACGGCTACCGCGTTCTTCGCGCCGCCCCCGGGGCCGATCTCCCCTCCCTCGGGCCAAAGAGCGCCGGCCCTGTCGACGATTCCGTCGTCGAGCGGCTGCGCTCGTGGCGCCGGGAACGCTCTCGCGAGGACGGGGTCCCCGCGTACGTCGTGCTCCACGACGCGACCCTGCGCGATCTCGCGGCGGCACGTCCGACGACCCTGCACGAGCTCGCCTCGGTGAAGGGCTTCGGCCCGACCAAGATCGAGCGCTACGGCGACGACGTCCTTGCCGTCGTAGCCGTCCCGTCGTAGCGGACGCCTGCGCGGCGACTCGAGGCGTGGCGATAGGCTGAGCCGGTCACGGCGGCTCGCGACGCATGCCGCCTCCCCGTTGTCTTTGTGTTGATTCAACACAAGGGCATCGCTGGCCTGGCCTGAGCCGGATGCCCGCCGGCGTCGCGTTGCCTTTGTGTTGATTCAACACAAGGTTCTTTACACGGGGCGCTGAGGCGCGATTCCGAAGGCTAGACTTGACCTCTTGCGGCTACGACGACGCACGAAGGCACCGCGCCAGCGGGGCCGGATTCGTAAGCTGCGTCTCCTCGCCGTGCTCACCGTCTTGGTGCTGCTCGCGGGGACGGCGTTCACATTCGGTCTGGTTCGCGCCGTCGCGAGCGAGATCCCCCTTCTCGACCCCGCGGCGCAGCACTCCGAGGTCGACGGCGTCGTCTACGCCTCGGACGGCCGCTCCGTGCTCGCCGTGCTCCGCGGCCAGGAGAGCCGCGTCCTCGTCAAGAACATCGACGACGTCTCGCCGATCATGCGGCAGGCGATCGTCTCGGTCGAGGATCGCCGCTTCTACGAGCACAACGGCGTCGACACTCGCGGCATCATGCGCGCGCTCTGGGAGGATGTGCGCTCGCAAGGCGTCGTCGAGGGTGGCTCCACGATCACGCAGCAGTTCGTCAAGAACGCATACGTCCGCAACCAGAAGACGATCGCCCGCAAGGTGAGAGAGGCGGCGCTCGCCTGGCAGCTCGAGCAGCGGTGGCCCAAGGACCGCATCTTGCTCGCGTACCTGAACACGATCTACTTCGGCAACGGCGCCTACGGGATCCAGCAGGCGTCGCGGACGTACTTCGGCAAGGGCGCCGGCCGCCTGACCCTCCCCGAGGCAGCGCTGCTTGCCGGGCTGCCCGCCGACCCGTCTCTCTACGACCCGACCCAGCATCCGCGCGCCGCGACCCAACGGCGCCACTACGTCCTGCAGACGATGTACGACCAGGGCAAGATCACCGCGCAGCAGCTCGCCAATGCCTCGAGCGCGGCGCTACCAGGCCCCGAGGACGTTCATCTCCCCGGCACCCGACGGGACTCGGGTCAGTACTTCGTCAACTACGTCACCGACCAGCTGATCGCCACCTACGGCGCGGGGCGCGTCTTCGGTGGCGGGCTCAAGGTGACGAGCACGATCGACCTGAAGCTTCAGGAGACGGCCCACAAGGCGATCGAGAGCGTGCTCAAGACGCCTGGTGGCCCTGCTGCCGCCCTCGTCGCCATCGATCCGCGCACTGGCGCCGTCAGGGCCATGGTCGGCGGCTCCAACTTTCGCGAGAGCCAGTTCAACCTCGCCACGCAGGCAGAGCGCCAGCCAGGCTCGTCGTTCAAGCCGATCGTGCTCGCGACCGCGCTGCGACAGGGGATCTCGCCCGTGACCACCTTCGAGTCGAAGACGGTGGACATCGACGCCGGCGACCGCATCTGGCACGTGACCAACTACGAGGGCGAGGACCTGGGCCGGATCGACCTCAGCAAGGCAATGGTCGTCTCGGACAACTCGGTCTACGCGCAGCTGACCAAGCTCGTCGGCCCGAAGGCGATCGTCAAGACCGCGCACGAGCTCGGGATCCACAGTCAGCTCGACCCGTACTTCTCGATCGGCCTCGGCGCCGTTGCCGTCAACCCGCTCGACATGACTCGCGCCTACGCGACGTTCGCCAACCGCGGTGTCCGCGTCGACGGCTCGATCACGAAGGACCGGCCGCGGGTCGTGGAAAGGGTGCAGTTCGCGCGCACCGGGCGGCGTCACGGAGAACCGGCCCGTCGGCAAGGCCGCGATGACCACAGGAGAGGCCGACCTCCTGACCTCGATCCTGCAAGGGGTCGTCAAAGAGGGAACGGGGACGCGGGCGGCCCTTGCCGACCGTCCAGTAGCGGGCAAGACGGGGACGACCGACAACTATGGGGACGCGTGGTTCGTGGGGTACACACCGCAGCTCGCCGTCGCAGTGTGGGTCGGGTATCCCGACAAGCTGCAACCGATGCTCACCGAGTTCGGCGGCAAGCCGGTCGCGGGCGGCACGCTCCCGGCGGAGATCTGGCACGCGTTCATGACCGCAGCGGACAAGCAGCTCAAGAACGCCCCGCAGCAGTTCCCAGCGACGCCGTACATCTCGGCGCAGGAGAAGCGGATCGTCTGGCGCGGCGGGTCGTACAAGCTCGACAACGGCTACTGCCCCGGAACGCGAGTGGTCGCCTACTTCCTCGGGCGCGGCCCGTCGGCGCCGGCGAAGTGTTACGCGAACGAGGTGTCGGTTCCCCTCGTCGTCGGCAAGACGGTCGACACGGCGAACGAGACGCTCGCTCAGCAACCTCTCGGGAGCGAGCTGATCGGGGTTCCGACGAAGGCGGGCAAGCATCCCGGCTACGTGATCAAGCAGGAGCCGCGCAACGGGTTCCTCTCCGCCAACGCGACCGTGCGGCTCTACGTCACGCGTCCCGACCCGCGGTTCGGCTTGCTCCCGAACCTCGTCGGGTCGAGCCTCAGGGCCGCCCGCGAGCGGCTGCGAGCGATGAAGGCGAAGACGACCATCACGTACGAGAAGGGGTTGGCCGGCTCGGTGCTCGAGCAGGACGCCGGAGCCCGGCGTCGCGGCCGGCCGCGGGCTCAAGGTTGCGTTGGTCGTCGGCCGTCAGGCCGCCGCGACGCCCATCGCGAACCGCTGACCGCGTAGCGCCACGGTAGATCGACCGCCTTCGTGATCCCGATTCGAGGGGTCGCGACGATCTCGACCGCGGTGTCGGGCGGCTCGAGGGTAAACGGCCGCTCGAGAACCGAGAGCCCGTCGCTGGCGCCGTCGATCGCGAGTGCCTGGGTCAGCCGGCCCGGGCCGGAGCAAAGGAGACGGATCGGCAACGTCGCCTCGGCGGGAACGCATCTGATCGAGCCCCTTCGTCGGCTCGAGCGCGCGCAGCAACACGGCGGCAGCGAATCCTTCCGGCCCGCAGGTGATATTGGCGCACCAGTGGATCCCGTACGAGCGGTAGACGTAGAGGGTTCCCGGACCGGCGAACATCGCCCCGTTCCGCGGCGTTCGGCCTCGAAACGCGTGGCTGGCAGGATCGTCGGGCGCATAGGCCTCGACCTCGACGATCCGCCCTCCGACACCGTCGTGGAGAAACGTCCAGCCGAGCAGCCCACGCGCCGCCTCGAGCACGTTCCCCGCGAGCAACTCGAGCGCGGTCAACCGCCGTCGACGAAGAGCTGCGGGTGCTCCGAGCGCCGCCTGCGCTCGCGCGCCGGCCCCGGTCCTGGCGACTCGGCGCCCATCTCCTCGAGGATCGTCTCCTGCGTGCGCGACGCCACCATCGCCCCATCCATGCCTTCGACCCAGACGAGCGTCCGGCGGCCGTTCCCGCGCTCCTCGCCGACGATCGGCTCGAGCGCGTAGATCCGGTCGGCACGGACGTACTTGCCGAAGCCGAGAAAGACCATCCGCGGCGCGTTGCTCATGCCCGTAGTATCGCGCGCTCGCGAGAGATGAGCCAGGCCGCGATCCCGATCAACGCCAGCGTCGCGAGGGTGACGAGCTTGAAGCCCGGGTAGAGCGCGCTCGGGAACGCGTGGGCGACGGTGCCCCGTTTCACGAGCTGCTCGGTCCAGAAGTCCTGGGCGGCGTTGACGGCGCCGTAGCCGATCAGCACCGCGCTCCCGACGAGCAGCCAGCCGCCGATGCGGCCGGTCGGCCTGGACGCGCGAGAGCGTGAGCCCGGCAAGCAGGAGCAGCGCACCGTGCCAGCCGTGATGCTCGCCGAGGTGCACCGCCGCCTCGAGCTTCCCGTCTCCGGCAGCGAGGAGCTCCGAGCCCATGAAGATGTGCCCGGGAAGGTGGAAGCCGAGCTCGGCCGAGATCCACGGCAGCGAGAGGACGAGCACCGCGACCGCGATGACGAGCCGCGCGGTGTCCCCGGGAAGCCGCGGCTGAAACGACGTCCCATCCCGCCGGCCGGCCGCAACCGTCAGCCCGAGCGACGAGCGCGACCCCGACCGCCGGCACGATGTTGCCGGCAGCGCGCGTTGAGGTGCGACTGGCTGACGAACAGAGGCATCGTGGCGCAGAGCGCGATCGCCGGGCCGGCGACCCACCATGCGCGCCGAGGAAGCGACCGCATCGCCACGAGCGCGAGCACGATCGCCACGAGCGCAAAGGGCCAGTTGGTGTGGACGAGCGCGCGGCTGAGGCCGAGCCGAGAGGCCGCCGCCGCGCACGTTGTAGAGCTCGGTCGGCGTCGATTCGGGAGTAGGTCACGACGACGACCGCGAGCGTCAGCGCCCAGACGATCCAGACGGCCAAGGCCTCGCCGAGCCCACCCCGTCTCATCGTGCAACCGTACTCCTCGACCGAGGGCGGCACGTAAGCTGCGAACGGCCGTGGCCCGCCTCTTCCTCTCCCCGCCCCATCTCTCCGGCACCGAGCTCGAACGGGTACGCGAGGCAATCGAGTCGAACTGGATCGCCCCGCTCGGCCCGCAGGTCGACGCCTTCGAGCAAGAGCTCGCAGCCGCGACCGACGCGACGAGCGTGCTCGCGCTCTCGAGCGGCACCGCCGCGATACACCTGGCGCTGCTCGTCCACGGGATCGGTCCAGGCGACGAGGTCGGCTGCTCGTCCCTTACCTTCGCGGCGAGCGCGAACCCGATCGTCTACAGCGGTGCGACGCCGTTCTTCGTGGACTGCGACGACACCTGGCTGATCGACCCGACTCTTCTCGACGAGGCGATCACGGCGCGCAAGCAGGCAGGCGCCCGCGTCCGGGCGGTCATCTCTGTCGATCTCTACGGCACGCTGCTGCGACTACGAGGCACTGGGCGAGGTCTGCGGGCGGCACGACGTGGCGCTGATCCAGGACGCCGCCGAGTCGCTCGGGCGCGACCTATCGCGGCGCGAACTCGGGGTCGCAGGCCCGCTCGCGGCGCTCTCGCTTCAACGGGAACAAGATCATCACGACAAGCGGCGGCGGCGCGCTCGCGGCGACCGATGCTCGCCTGCTCGCGCACGCCCGCAAGTTCTCGACCCAGGCCCGTGAGCCGGTGCCGCACTACGAGCACACCGAGATCGGCTTCAACTACCGGCTCAGCAACCTCCTCGCGGCCGTCGGGCGCGCGCAGCTGGCCGTGCTTCCCGAGCGCGTCGAGGCGCGCCGGCGGATCAACGCCCGCTACCGCGACATGCTGGCCGACACGCCCGGCATCGAGTTCATGCCCGACCGGACCGACGGCACATCGAACTGCTGGCTCACGTGCATCACCGTCGATCCCGGCTGCGTTCGGTGCCGACCGCGAGCAGATCCGGGTCGCGCTCGAGGCCGAGGACATCGAGGCTCGCCCCGTCTGGAAGCCCATGCACCTACAGCCCGTGTTCGCGGGTCAGCCCGATGTTCGGCGGCGACGTCTCCGCTCGCCTGTTCGACCGCGGCCTTTGCCTGCCGAGCGGCTCGGCGATGACCGAGGCCGATCAGGATCGCGTCGTCGCGACCCTGATCTCGCGACTCGGTCGCTGACGCTACGAGACGGGCGTCGCTGACTTTCGACACCGACGTGTCGACGACGTCGAGCCAGTGCGCCCAGCGGTCGCTGCGGCCGTTCACCGTATCGAGGTAACAGCGTCTGGATCTCGCGCGTGACAGGCCCGACGCCGAGCTCCTGGTCGTCGACGGCGCGCACCGGCGTCACCTCGGCCGCGGTTCCGGTCATGAAGAACTCGTCGGCGAGGTAGAGATCGGAGCGGATCAGCGGCACCTCCTCGACCACGTAGCCCAGATCCTGGGCGATCGTGATCACGGCGTCACGTGTCAGACCGGGCAGGATCGACGTCGACAACGGAGGTGTGCGAATGACGCCGTTCTTGACCAGGAAGATGTTCTCGCCCGGTCCGTCGGCGACGTAGCCGTCGTCGGTGAGCAGGATCCCCTCGTCATAGCCGGCCCGCCGCGCCTCGGTCGTCGCCAGCATCGAGTTGATGTAGACGCCGCTCGCCTTCGAGGCATGCGGAATCGTGTTCGGGCCGACGCGCTTCCACGAGGAGATACAGGCGGTGATGCCGTTCTCGAGCGCGCCCTCGCCGAGGTAGGCCCCCCAGGGCCAGCTCATGATCACGGTCTCGACCGGGTTGCCCTGGGTCGAAACGCCGAGCTGGCCGTAGCCGTAGAACGCGATCGGGCGCAGGTAGCTCGCGGGAAGGCCGTTCGCGCGGATCAAATCGTGCGTCGCCTCGCGCATCTCCTCGACCGTGAATGGGATGTCCATGTAGAGCAGGCGCGCCGAGTCGTGCAGGCGCTGCATGTGGTCGGCGAGCCGGAAGACGGCCGGGCCCTTCGGCGTCTCGTAACAGCGGATGCCCTCGAAGACGCCGGTGCCGTAGTGGAGCCCGTGAACGCCGACGTGCACCGTCGCATCCGCCCAGTCGACGAGCTCGCCATTCATCCAGATCTTGTCGGTCTCCTCCATCACGGCCTCCGTTCTCGTGGTCCGTCGAGGGCTCTGCACGCGAAGTCTATCCCGGGGCTCAGCTCGCTCCTATTCCTGCACGATGTCCACCGTCGAGCCGCCCGTCAGTCGCACGAGCTCGGCGGGCGCAACCATCGCCATGTGGCGCTCCGAGCCGGCTCCGACCCAGACGACCGGCCGCGAGAGCAGCGTCCGCTCGATCAGGATCGGCATCCCGGCCGGCGGCGGGAACGGCCCGACGCCGCCCGGAGCGACACCGGTCGCGGCGACGACCTCCGGGGGCCGTGCGACGCGTGTCTCCGACGCGCCTACCGCCGTTCCGACCTTCGCCGGGTCGGCCCGGCGGTCGCCCGGCACGAGCGCGAGCACCGAGCGGGTGTCGCAGACGAACACGAGCGACTTGACGATCTGGTCGAGGTCGCAGCCGATCGCGTCGGCGGCGCCCTGTGCCGACGAAGCGTCACTCGGGAACTCCTCGAGCCGGGATTCGGCTCCCGAGGCGCGAAGGAAGACGGCGACGCGCTCGACGGGGTCGGGCCAGGACATCAGCGAATTGTAGGAGAGCTCAGAGAAGCTCGATGAAGACCGCATCGCCGAAGCCAACGCTGTGCATCTCCTCGATCAGCTCCTCCGAGGGGGGCTCGTCAACCGAGAGCGCCATCAGCGCCTGGGTGCCGTCGCGCGTCCGCGAGACGGCCATGTTGGCGATGTTGAGCGCCGTTCTGACCGAAGAGCGTGCCGACCTTGCCGATCACCCCGGGGATGTCGTCGTAGCGGAAGAACACCATGTCGGGCTCCAGCTCGATGTCGATCCCGAAGCCGAGAGCGCTCGCGAGGAAGAGCCGAGGCTCCGGGCCGATCGTGGTGCCCGAGACCTCGACCTCCTCGCCGCCCTCGGCCGTGACGCGAACCTCGAGCACGTTCATGTAGTCGCGAGAGGCGCGGAGCCGCTCCTCGCTGACGGCGATCCCGCGCTCGGCCGCGAGCAGCGAGGCGTTGACGTAGTTGACGTTCTGGTCGACCCGGCCGCGAAAGATGCCATCGAGGGCGGCGACCGTGAGCAGGCGCGTGTCGTAGTCGGAGATTGGCCCGTGCGCGGCGACGACGACGCGACGTAGGACGCCCGCCGGCGAGCTCGACGGCCAGCCGCCCGAGCTTTGCCGCGAGCGGGATGAACGGCCCGAGGATGTCGAGAGAGGCCTTGTCGACGACCGGGATGTTGACCGCGTTCGTGACGAGCCCGCCCTCGAGCGCCGCCACGACCTGCTCGGCGATGATCACGCCTGCGCGGTCCTGGGCCTCATCGGTCGACGCTGCGAGGTGCGGCGTCACGACGACGCCGTCGAGGTCGAGCAGCGGCCCGTCGTAGGGCTCCTCCGAGAAGACGTCGAGCGCGGCGCCCGCGAGCTTGCCCGGACTCGAGCGCCTCGGCCAGCGCGGCCTCGTCGATCAAGGCGCCGCGCGCTGCGTTCACGATCCTGGCGCCGTCCTTCATCTTGGCGATCGAGGCGCGGTTGATCATCCCGCGCGTCTCGTCGGTGAGCGGCGAGTGCAGCGTCAGGAAATCGGCTGCAGCGAGGACGTCGTCCTCGGTCTCCGCGTGCTCGACGCCGAGCTCGCGAAAGCGCTCGTCGGCGACGAAGGGGTCGTAGGCGACAACGCGCATGCCGAGGCCGACGGCTCGGCGGGCGACCTGCTGCCCGATCCGGCCGAAGCCGAGCACGCCGAGGGTCTTGCCCTCGAGCTCCACGCCGCTCCACTTCGAGCGCTCCCAGCGGTGCTGCTTGAGGGCGGCGTGCGCCTGCGGGATGTTGCGCGCCAGCGCGACCAGGAGGCCGACGGTCTGCTCGGCCGCCGAGACGACGGTCGACTCCGGCGCGTTCGCAACGACGATCCCCTGCCGCGTCGCGGCCTCGACGTCCACGTTGTCGACGCCGACGCCGGCCCGCCCGATCACCTTGAGGTTGGTCGCCAGCTCGATCAGCTCCGCCGTCAGCTTCGTCGCCGAGCGAATCACGATCGCGTCGTACTGGCCGATGATCTCGGCGATCGGCGTCTCCCTGTCCTCGTCGACCTCGAACTTGGAGCGGAGCAGCTCGATGCCCGCCTCCGCGATCGACTCCCGCACGAGCACGCGCATGGTCAGGCTGCCGTCTCGTACGCGGCGAGCGCAGCCGCGCCGGCCGCACCCCGCTCCACCGTGGCGCCCATCTCGACGAGCTGCAGCTCGGTCGCCGCCAGCACCGTCGTGATGTCGAAGACGTCGACGTAGCCGATGTGCCCGATCCGGAAGAGACGGTCGACGATGTCGCCGTGGCCGCCGGCGATCGTGATTCCATAGCGGTCGCGCAGCGCGAGCCGGAGCGCCACGGCGTCGATTCCCGCAGGCGTCAGGATCCCCGTCAGCACCGCGGCGCTGTCATCGTCAGGCGAGTAGAGCTCGAGGCCCATCGCCTTCGCCCCGGCGCGGCAGGCACGGCCGAGAGCGACGTGGCGCGCGAAGACCTGCTCGAGGCCTTCGGCGAGGATCAGCTCGAGCGCCGCGTTGAGCGCGACGACGATCGACGTCGCAGGCGTGAACGGCGTGCTGCCCTTCTCCTGGGCCGACGCGCGCCTTCGCCCAGTCCCAGTAGAAGCGCGGCAATCGTCGCCTCGGCAGCCTTCGCCCAGGCGCGCGCCGAGATCGACGCAAACGCGAGACCGGGCGGCGTCATCAGCGCCTTCTGCGAGCCCGTGACGACGACGTCGATCCCCCAGGCATCGGTCTCGAGCGGCACGGCGCCAAGGCTCGAGATCGCATCGACGACGGAGATCGCGCCTGCGTCGTTGCACGCGGCCGACGAGCGAGCGGATATCGGAGACGACCCCGGTCGAGGTCTCCGAGTGGACGATGAAGGCAACCTCCGCCCCGCTCTCCCGAGCGCCCGGCGCAACGTCCTCGGCCGCAGGCGTCTGGCCCCAGTCGTAGGTCAGCGGCACCACGTCGGCACCGACCGCGGCGCCGAGCTTCTGCCAGCGCGATCCGAACTCCCCGTGCGAGACGACGAGCGCCTTCTCGCCCGGCGAGAGGAGGTTGACGAACGCCGACTCGTACGCGCCCGTGCCCGACGAGGTGAACATGAGCACGTCGTTCTCCGTCCGGAACACCTCCTGGAGGCGCGCGTTCGCCTCCTGGAAGACGGTCTTGAAGTCCGGCGAGCGGTGATGGATCACCGGCTCCGCGAGCGCCGCCAGTACCTCCGGCGGCACCGGCGTCGGGCCAGGCGTGAGGAGATAGCGCTTCTGGGGCATCGCGCTCAGAGCCTAGCTAGGAGCCGCCGAGGTCGGACGGTTCCCGCACCGCCCGCCACGAGCAGGACGATCTAGGCTCTGTCCGATGGAAGCGCTTCTCGCCTTTGTCGCCACGCTCGTGTCGCTCCGGCTCAGCGCCGACCTCGTCCGCACGGCACCGAGCGTCAGCCGGCGCCGGGTCTCCTGGCGTGGGCCGCCGCGCTCGGCGCCTTCGCCGCAGGCTCCGGCGCGCATCGCGTGGGGCTCCGCGGCAGGCTGGGACAACGCCGACTTCCGGGTCTACTACCTCTTCGGTGCTCTGCTCGCGGCGGCGCTGCTCGGCGCAGGCTCGCTCCAGCGGGCGGGCGTCCGGCGGCGTCTCGATCCCGATCGCTCGATCTACGTCGGGCCTTGCGATCGGCGTGGCAATCGCCGTGCCGCTGACGACGCCCGTCACGGGCAGCTCGATCCCCGAGGCGCAGGCGCATCTGGCCCTCTTCCCGGCCAGCGTCCTCGCGATCGCCGCGAACTCGCTCGGCACGCTCGCCGCTGTCGCCGTCGCGGCGCTCGGGCTCCGGCGCCGTCCGCTCGGTAACGGCCTCATCCTCGCCGGGCTCCTCGTCGCCGCGGTCGGCAGCGCCCTTGCCGGGCTCGGCAAGGCGGAGTCGGCGCTCTTCACCGCCGCTGCGGCGCTGCTCCTCTACGCGGCTTCGTCGCACCTACTCGTTCATCGGCGCCTCGTGCCGGACGCTCACCCTGGCTCCGCCGGCGCCTCTCCCTGAGCCACACAACGGCGAGCAGCCCTCCTACCAGGAGCCCGATCGACACCTCGGCGACGAGGCCCGGCGTGCCCCCGTGCGCGAGGACGTTCACGCGCGGGAGAGGATCCAGAGGCCGCCGATGGTGTAGAGCACCATCAAGCCCAGCATCGCGTACTGGCTGCGAAGCGCGTCCTGACGGTTCTTGAAGATCGCGATCGCCCGATCGTGTGCGATTGCGAGGCCCGCCATGTGGCCGCCGATCAGGGCGACCACCTGCACGTACCAGATCGTGTTCGGCGTCAGCAGCGCGATGTTCGGATGAAAGTCTGCCGTGCCGAAGAGATCCCAACCCTTGCCGAACGGGTCCGAGAGGAGCGGGATCGTGTATTGCCCCTGGATCACGAAGAGCGAGAAGTAGTGCGCGATCGAGTAGACGAGCGCGATCGGAACGAGCGAGAGAACGAAGTCAGGCGCGAGCGATCGCGGCGCCCGCACCATCCTCCGCGCGATCGCGCATGCGCCGAGGAAGGCTGACGCAACGATGATGATCGCGGCGAGGAGGCCGAGCAGGTTGAGCCCGGTGACGAGGAGCTCCCCTGTGCCGGGACTGTTGAGCACGTACGGTGCCTCGACGCGGGCGACCAGGTTCTGCCAGGTAATCGTGCGGCCGTAGCCGTCGAACCCGGTCGAGCCGAGCGCGACGGCGAGGAACAGCGACCGTGCCGGGCACATGCTCGGCGCCGGCGAGCCCGGTGAACGGCACGCGGAGCCTGATGCGGCCCTCGCGGGCGACGAGAGGCGCGATGCGGGCGATGAAGGCGAAGAGAACCGCGAACCCCTCCCCGCGCGCCGTCCACGTCTCCCGGCCGAACGCGAGCATCCCGAAGAGGGCCACGTAGGAGTAGAGCGCGATCGCAAACGCCAGCGACCGCGGATTGGACGGGTTCGAGTAGGTGAGCTCCATCGCGACGAACGCGAAGAGCGCCACGGCGCCGGGGTAGCGGCCGAACCGCTCGGGGTAGGCGGCCAGCGGGCGCGCCTCTCGCCCGAGAACGTGCTCCCAGACCCAGACGGACCCGTCGGCGATCGCCCGCCACGGGCTCAGACGCCCGCCAGACGTTGCCGAGGAGGAGCGACAGCATCGGCATCCCGACCCAGAAGATGACGTACACCCAGGTCGGGAGCGATGTTTCCGAACGGGTCGGTCGTGCCGAACAGCGCCGCCGCGAGCACGGTCACGAACAGGCACGACGGAGAGCACCTGGACGACGATCCGCACAGGCCCGAGCACGAGCCTGCTGAAGCCGCGCTCCGAGGTCGCGGCCGCGGGAGTGGCGCTCGAGCTGGGGCGTCTTCCACAGCGCTCCGAGCGCGATGAACGAGACGACGAGCACGAGCGCTCCACCCCAGTAGAAGAGCCACGTGGGAACGGGGAGGTCCTGGACCCCCCCGATCCCGTGGGCGAGCACGTGCGGGAGCAGCTGCGAGATCACTTGACCGTCAGCTGCGCGAGCTGGGCGTCCATCGGGTGCAGCTCGAGCTCGAACCGGCCCTGCACCTTGGCGACGAACTGGATCACTGTCGGGACACCCTTCTTGATGTTCTTCTCGATGTTGTAGCCGTGCAGGTGCACCTGCGTGCCGACGTTGGTCTTCACGACGATGCGGACCGTCTGGCCCTTCTTCACCGTCGGGCGCTGGATGCCGCCGACGGGCCGGCCGTTGACTGCGCGTGATCGTGATCATGACGGGCTTGACGGTCGCGGACGCGGTGCCGGCGAGCGGAAGCGCGGCCGCCACGAGCGCGAGCGCAGTGACAAGTGCTGTACGCATGAGATCTCCTGAGTGTGGTGGTGCGGACGCCCGGTCGGACGCCGCAGATGCGGGGTCAGGAGAACGACGGGAGGGCCGCGCGCCGGGCACGGCAGCTCCGGGAGCCGCCGCCACGGGCGGCAACACGAGCGTGGAGATGACCTGAACGAGACGTGGGATGCGCCGGGCGGTGCGGCGCACGGGCGTCGCGATGTCCTCCGCCAGCCGACGTGCCACGAACCACACGGCAGACGCGAGCGGCAGCTGCAGCGCGATGCCGACCCACATCACCGGGCTCGCGAAGAGGAACGGAATGTGGCCCGTGTGGATCAGGCGCTCGAGATGCTCCTGCGCGACGAAGGCGCCGATCCCGAGGGATGCAAGCGGCACCGCCGAGTGGCTCCGCGCCCGCGCATCCGTGGCGAGGCCGAACAGCGCGAGCGACGCCAGGATGAAGACGACCTGCGGCGCGTGCGCGAGGTAGTCGTGCATGCCACCGGTCGGTGTGCCCGTGACCGCGTAGGCGATCTTGTGACCGATCAGCACGCTCGCAGCCGCGAACGGCAGCGTCACGAGCCAGGTCAGCGTCCGGCGCATCCCTTGATGATGCCTGACACGCGAGGCGGCTCAGCCGAGCAGCTTCGCCGCGCACGAGCTCGCTGACGACACGTGGATTCGCCGTGCCGCCCGTCTCCTTCATCACCTGGCCGACGAAGAAGCCGAGCAGCCCTTCCTTGCCGTTCCGGAACCCCTCGGCCTGGCCCGGGTTCGCGGCGATGATGGCGTCGATCACGGGGTCGAGCTCGGATGCGTCCGACACGGCCTCCTGGGCGAGATAGGGCGCCGCTGCGAAGCCGGCGTCGCCGGCCTTCGAGATCGCCTCGTCGAACACCTGCCGCGGGATCCGGTCGCGCGCCTCGACGAGGAGCGCGAGCTCTCGGGGCTGACACGGAAGCGTGTCGACGCCCGCGCCGACGAGGTTGTTCGCGATCACGTTCGCCGTGGCGACGCGATCCGCGCCGGCTGCGACCGTTGCCTCGTAGAGCCCGTCGAGGCCGCCCGTGACGAGAACGAGCGCCCGCTCGAGGTCGAGCTCGGCCGCCAGGCGCGCGATGCGGCTCGGGTGGCGACTCCGGCAGCTCGGCGCGCAGCCGCTCGACCATCTCGCTCGGCGGCTCGACCGGCACGAGGTCGGGCTCCGGGAAGTAGCGGTAGTCGTCGGCCTCCTCCTTCGAGCGCCTCGGCGTCAACGTGCCCGAGCCGGCATCGAAGTCGAACGTCTCCTGCTTCACCTCGCCGCCCGACTCCCAGATCGCGATCTGCCGCGCCACCTCGGCGTCGATCCCACGAGCGATGTAGTTGAAGGAGTTCATGTTCTTGATCTCGCAGCGCGTGCGCAGCTCGTCGGACCCGGCGGGCCGCACCGAGACGTTCGCATCGACGCGCAGCGTCCCCTTCTCCATCTCGGCGTCCGAGATGCCGAGCTCCACGACCGTCTGCCGCAGCAGCTGCAGGAACCGCTTCGCCTCGTCGGCGGAGCGGATGTCAGGTGCGGTGACGATCTCGAGCAGCGGCGTGCCGCCGCGGTTGTAGTCGACGAGGGAGTACTCCGCGCCGCCGATCCGACCCGTGGCGCCGCCCATGTGCACCGTCTTCGCCGCGTCTTCCTCGAGATGTGCTCGAACGATGCCGACCTCGAGCTCACCCTCGGGCATCGGGACTAGCATCTTGCCGTTTTCGCAAGAAGGCATATCGTATTGCGAGATCTGATAACCCTTCGGAAGATCCGGGTAGAAGTAGTTCTTGCGCGCGAAGACGGCGCGCGGGGCGATCTCGCAGCCGAGCGCGAGGCCGAGCTTGACCGTCCACTCGATCGCCGTCCGGTTCATCACCGGCAGCGCTCCCGGGAAGCCGAGGCAAACGGGGCACGTCTGGGTGTTCTCGGCCGCCCCGTAGCCCGCCGCGCAGCGGCAGAACATCTTCGTGCGCGTCTTCAGCTGCACGTGGATCTCGAGCCCGACGACCGTCTCCCAGGTCACGGCGCTCACCGCAACCGCTCCGGCGACGCACGTCGAAGCCGATCGCCCGCTCGAGCGCGTGACCGGCCCGGAACAGCGCGTTCTCGCCGAACTGACGGCCGATCAGCTGCAGCCCGACCGGAAGTCCCTCGGAGAGCCCCGACGGGATGTTCAGCCCGGGCAGGCCCGCAAGGCAGGATGGGATCGTCATCACGTCGCAGGCGTACATCGCGAGCGGGTCGGCGGCCTTCGCGCCGATCGGGAACGCGACCGTCGGCGAGGTCGGCGTCGCGATCACGTCGAACTCGCTCGAGCGCGTCGCGGTGCTCGCGGATCAGCAGCGTGCGCACCCGCTGCGCCTGGCCGTAGTAGGCGTCGTAGTAGCCCGCCGAGAGGGCGTAGGTGCCGAGCATGATCCGCCGCTTCGGCTCGTCGCCGAAGCCCGCGTCGCGCGTCCGCTCGACCATCTCGCGGTAGGTCGGCGCCTCGACACGCGGCCCGTAGCGCACGCCGTCGTAGCGCGCCAGATTCGACGAGGCCTCTGCCGGGGCGATCAGGTAGTAGCACGCCATCCCGTAGTCGAACGAGAGCGGCAGGTCGCACTCGCCGATCTCGGCGCCGAGCGCCCGCGCCGTCTCGATCGCCGCCTCGAACGAGGCGCGGACCCCGGGCTCGATGCCCGGAAGGTCCCAGAGCTGCTTCGGGATTCCGATCCGCAGCCCCGCCAGCGACTCCGCAGTCGGCAACTCGACCGCCTCGGGGAGCTCGACGGTCGTCGAGTCGTTCTCGTCGCGGCCGGCGATGATCGCGTAGAGACGGGCCACGTCGCGCACCGTCTTCCCGACCGGCCCGACCTGATCGAGGCTCGAGGCGAACGCGACGATCCCGTAGCGCGAGACCGTGCCGTAGGTCGGACGGAGGCCGACGTTGCCACAGAGCGCGGACGGCTGCTTGATCGAGCCGCCGGTGTCGGAGCCGAGCCCCCAGGGCGCGAGCCCGCCGGAGACGGCCGCAGCGGTGCCGCCACCCGAGCCACCCGGCACCCGGCTCGGATCCCACGGGTTGTGCGACGGCCCGTAGGCCGAGTTCTCGGTCGACGAGCCCATCGCGAACTCGTCCGTATTCGTCTTGCCGATCAGAGGCATCCCCGCTGCCTTGCAGCGTGCGGCGACCGTCGAGTCGAAGACGGGCACGTAGCCGGCGAGGATCTTCGAGCCGGCCGTCGTCTCGACGCCCTTCGTCGAGATCACATCCTTGAGGGCGATCGGGCACGCCGCTCCCCTCGTCGAACTCGACGAGCCGGAGGTACGCGTGGAGCTCGTCGTCGCGCTCGCCGGCCGCGGCCAGATAGGCAGCGTGCAACTCCGCGGACGAGACCTCGCTTGCGCTCGAGCAGCCCGAGCGCGTCCTCTGCCGTGAGGCGCAGCGTGTCGATCACGCCGACACCTCGGGCCCGTGAGACGGCGGCACCCGGAAGAGGTCGCCCTCGCGTGCCGGCGCATTGGCGAGTGCCTCGTCGAGCGACGAGGCACGGCCGCGGCTCGTCGTCGGCCCACACGTTCACGAGATCGAGCGGATGCGATGTCGGAGGAACGCCGGCGAGGTCGAGCTCGGCCACCTTGGAGACGGCGTCGAGGATCGCGGCGAGCTCGGCCGTCAGCCGGTCGACCTCGTCCTCGCGCAGGTCGAGGCGCGCGAGCCGCGCGACGTGCACCACCGTGTCCCTGTCGATCGCCATCCCACTCCCATCTTGTCAAGACGACGGGCCCCTTCCGGGGCCCGTCGCACGAAGCTCGAATCCGGTAAGCCTAGGCTGCCGTGACGTTCGCCGCCTGGGCGCCCTTGGGGCCCTGGACGACCTCGAACTCCACCTTTTGTCCCTCGGTGAGGGACTTGTACCCGTCCATGGTGATTGCCGAGAAGTGGACGAACACGTCCTCTCCGCCTTCGCGCTCGATGAACCCGAAGCCCTTCTCGTTCGAAAACCACTTGACGGTGCCAATCTCTGACAACGAACGTCCTCCTGAAACATGTACAGCCCCAGCAATGAAGCCATACGACTTTACGAAGCGGCGCGAACGGTACCGTCAGGCACCGGGGAAAGCAAGCATTCCGCGCCGGTAACGCGCCGCCTTCAGCGTGCTCTGGAGCAGCATCGCGATCGTCATCGGCCCCGTTCCGCCCGGCATCGGCGTCAGGAAGCCCGCGACTTCGCCGACCGACGGGTCGATGTCGCCCCGGATCCCTTCCTCCGTGCGGGTCAGCCCGACGTCCAGGCAGGCAGCGCCGGGCTTCACCATCTCGGCGGTGACGATGCCCGGACGACCGACTGCGGCGACGACGATGTCGGCGCGACGCACGTGCGCTGCGAGATCGGCGGTGCGCGAGTGGCACACCGTGACCGTCGCGTTCGCGTGCATCAGCAGCATCGCCATCGGCCGGCCGACGATCTCGCTGCGGCCGATCACGACCGCCTCCTTGCCCGCGGGATCGATGTCGTACGCACGCAGCAGCTCCATGCAACCGAGCGGGCGTCGCAGAGACGTGGATCGGCGTGCCGAGGAAGAGGTTGCCGGCGTTGACAGGGTGGAAGCCGTCGACGTCCTTCGCCGGCGAGACGGCGTAGGTCACCCTCGTCTCGTCGATGTGCGCCGGGAGCGGGAGCTGCACGAGGATCCCGTCGACCTCGTCGTCGGCGTTGAGCGCGATGGACGAGATCGAGAACGTCCTGCTCGCTCGTGTCGGCCGGCAGGCGGATGTCGCGGGCATCGATGCCGGCCTCGGTCGCCGCCTTGTGCTTCGCGGCGATGTAGACGTGCGACGCGGGGTCGTCGCCGACGAGCACCGTCGCAAGGCCGACGTGGCCGAGCGCGGCAACCTCGCGCGCGACGTCCTCGCGGACGCGCGCCGCAAGAGCTTGGTCCCGTCCATGCGCACTGCCGTCATCGAGCGCGACTCTACCGGGCCGACTGGACGCGAGGAAGGCCTCAACCGGAGCGCGGTGCGTGCCGATAACCCTTCCGAGGACATCCCTCAACCGCACCCGAATCGAGACCGCACGATGTTCTTCAAGATCGCCTTCGCAGGGATTGCGATCATCGCGCTGATGGTGGTTGCGCAGGATCAGCGGTGGGCGCAGCGTGCCGGCGTGACCGGGGCATTGCATCTCCACCCAGGCCCCCGCGTTCGGAGCCCGACGGCGCCTGGTATGCCTGCAAGCAGGGCGTGCTGACAGGCTTCCCGAGCCTCGAGAGCGACGTCGTGCACGTCGGCCGGGCTCGTGCGAGCACCAGGAAGTCTGGCAGTGCCCCGAGCCGCTCGTGTCGACGCCCGGCTACTGACCGCCTTCTCAGCGGGCTCCTCCGGCGCGGCGAACGGCAATCCCGGTCAACGCCTCGCGCACGATCCGCTCGGCGACGAGCGCCGTGATATCGGTCGAGCCGACGCCGGTCGGGATCACCTCGACCACGTCCATCCCGACGATGCGTAGTCGTGAGGCGAGCTCACGGCAGGCCCAGAGGAGGTCGGCGCTCGTCATCCCACCGGGCTCCGGCGTACCCGTGCCCGGCGCAAACGCCGGGTCGAGCACGTCGACATCGACGGTGAGGAAGGTCGGCATCTCGCCGACGATCGCCACCGTCTCCTCGACGATCGGCGCGGATCCCTCGCTCGCGAACGTCGTGCATGAAGAAGCTCGTGATCCCCTGCTCCGCCTGCCACGCGAACTCCTGCTCGCCCGGCCAGTAGCCGCGCAGCCCGATCTGCACGTAGCGCGCGCCGTTCACGTGGCCGTCCCGAACGAGCCGGTACATGGGCGTCCCATGCGACACCTCGACGCCGAACACCTCCTCGCCGGTGTCGGTGTGGGTGTCGAAGTGGACGAGGGCTACCGGCCCATGCGTGGCCGCGACCGCCTTGATGTCCGGCTCGGCGATCGAGTGGTCGCCGCCGAGAACGATCGGGATCGCGCCGGCAGCGGCGACCTGCCCGACGATGCGCTCGATCGCGGCGTGGTTTCCGGCCGGATCCGACGGGGACGACGGGCGCGTCGCCGAAGTCGACGACCCGAAGCTCGCGCGATCGCGTCGAGCCGCGCCTCGAGGTGCGGGCCCGGCGGGCACCCGGCGGCGCGGATCGCGCGCGGGCCGAAGCGGGCTCCGGGCCGGTCGGAGGTGAGATCGTCCATCGGCGCGCCCACGATCGCGACGTCAACGCCCGCGAGCTCCGCCGGGTCCTGGGTGAACGGGAGGCCGGCGAAGGTCAGCAGGCCGGCGTAGTCGGGCTTGTCGGGCAGCCCGAGCTCGCGCCAGCGCTCGAGCGGATCGATCACGCCCGCGATCCTACGCTCCCTCTACCCTGGCCGGGTGCCGAAAGTTCACGCGGGAGAGGGCTCCAGGCCGCCGCCCGCGTCGGGGCTCTCTGCTTCGTCGTCGCCTGGTTGCTCTCCGACCGGCTCGAGGCCGCGATCCCGTTCTGGCTCCCGTTCGTGATCCTCGCGGCGATGGAGCTCGAGTTCGTCGTACGCGGGATCCGGGAGCGGCGCGAAGGATCGGAGCCGCGTCCGGCCGAGCGCCGGCTTCCCGGGTGCGACGATGCCGACCTCGGCTGGGTCGAGACCGTCGACGAGGAGGGCGAGCCCATCCTCGTGGCCGCCGCACCGCGGCCGCCGCGCAGCTCTCGGCGGCCGCTCGTGCTCGTGCTCGTGATCGGCATCGCTCTCTTCGCCTATGCCTACCGCGTCGACAGCAACGCCGGCTGGCCGTCCGTGAGCGCGGCCAACCGCGCCCGGGCGGAGCGGCTGTTCACGGCCGAAGCGGCGCGCATCGCCGGGCATCCGGTCACCGTGCGGTGCGACGACAGCTACGCCTTCACCGGCGTCGGCTCGGACGCGGCGGGCGTCGCCTTCATCCCACGCAAGCTCGCCTACCTCGAGCCCACGATCTGCCGCTCGCTCTATCGGATCGCCTTCGAGCACAAGGTCGGCGCGCGCGATGATGCCGCGTTCGCGATCACGGTGCTCGCTCACGAGGCCACGCACCTGCGCGGCGTCACGAACGAGGCCGAGACAGAGTGCTATGCCCTGCAGGAAGGCGTCGGCCTCGCGCGGCGCCTCGGTGTCGACGCGGCGACGGCGCGGGCGCTGATGCGGGCCCAGCGCGACACCGACCTCTCGGACGCCAGCATCGCCCGCCTCGACTACCGGCTGCCGCCGGGCTGCCGCAACGGCGGCTCGCTCGACCTGCGGCCGAACGACCCGAGCTTCCCCTAGCGTGGCACCTACTGAGCCGACGCGACTCCTCGAGACGCCGCCTCACGAGAGCGACGCTGGCGCCCGCGAGCTGCTCGCCGAGCGCTGCCGCCGCGAGCTCGTTTGCCTCGCGGACGACCTGCTCGCGGTCTCGCTCGAGGCCACCGCGGACGACGAACAGGGCCGCGTGTGCACGTGCCCCCCACTCCTCGACCTCGCCGAGCGATGCTTCCCGGCTCCGTGCGCCCTGAATCGGAGAGGCGCGGAACCTCGAAGACGCGCCGCGCGACCTGTTGCGCCTCGGCGACGAGCGTCTCTGCCTCCGCTCGAAGCCCGAGGCCCTTGTCGATGAGAGCCTCGTGGCGCTCACGCAGGCGCACCGTGGTGGCGGCTGCGTCGGCGGCCGCAACGGCCGCTCGCCGAACCGCCTGCTCGCCCCGGGCGGTTGCATCGGCGGAGCCCCGTCTCGACCCGGCAATCTCCTCGAGCTGTCGCTCTGCGTCGGCCAGCTCGCTCAGCGCGGCTGCCTCGCGCTCGAGCGCGTTCCGCTCGGCCAGCTCGGCGTGCTCGATCTCGTCCGGGATCGCCTCAAGTCTCGCCCGCACCCGGCGGGCAGCGTCTCTGAGCTCGTCGACGCTGTGCTGCACGTCCGCGACGCCGTCGATGCGGACCGCGAGATCGGCGTCTCGTCGCTCGAGCTCGCGCGCGTGCGTGACGAGGTCACTGGAGCGGTCGCCGCTCATGACCGTAGTATCGCGCACGGACCAGGAGTAGATTCCAGAAGCCGCCGACGAGGAGCTGGAGCCGATGGACGATCTGCGTACGAACGCGCTGCAGATGACTGCCGACGAGATGCGTCGGGCCGGGTACAGCGCCGTCGACATGCTCGTACGCCATCTCACCGATTCGGAGGCGCCCCCGCTTCAGCGGGCCACCGCTTCGCAGATGCAGAGCCTGCTCGGCGGGGTCGCACCCGAGGACCCGACGCCGTTCGCGGCCGTCCTCGACGAGCTCGAGCGCGACGTTCTCCCCTACCGCGCCCGTGGCGACCATCCCGGATTCTTCGCGTTCATCTCGTACTGCGGGACGTGGCCCGGGGCGCTCGGCGATCTCGTCGCCAGCGCGGCGAACGTGTACGCCTCCACCTGGCTGGAGGCCCCGGGCGCGTCTCAGGTGGAGCTCGAGGTGCTCGGCTGGTTCAAGGAGTGGATCGGATACCCGCAGACGGCCTCCGGGATCCTCGTCAGCGGAGGCTCGGCGGCCAACATGACGGCCCTGGCCTGCGCCCGCGAATCGCTCGTCGGCCCGATGTCCGACGATCTCGTCGCCTACGTGCCGGATCAGGCGCACTCGTCGCTCGCGCGCGCGGCTCGGGTGCTCGGCTTCCGGCCCTCCCAGGTTCGCGTCCTCCCGGTCGACGAGCGCTTCAGGCTCGACCCGAGCACGCTCCGCGGAGCGATCGAGGCCGATCAGGCCGCCGGGCTGCGGCCACTTTTCGTCTCCGTCAGTGGTGGCAGCACGAGTACCGGCTCGATCGATCCGCTGCCGGAGGTCGCCGAGATCTGCCGCGCCGTCGGCGCGTGGCTACACGTCGACGCAGCGTACGGTGGCTTCGCGGCATTGACCGAGCGCGGTCGCGAGGCACTCGCAGGGATGGAGCTCGCAGACTCGGTAACCATGGATCCGCACAAGTGGCTCTACCAGCCGTACGAGTGCGGCTGCCTTCTCGTTCGCGACGGCTCCTTGCTGCGGCGCGCGTTCGAGATCGCGCCCGACTACCTACTCGACGCAGTGCCCGATGAGGACGAGGTCAACTTCGCCGACCTCGGCATGCAGCTGTCGCGGACGAGTCACGCGCTGAAGGTCTGGACGTCAATTCGTACGTTCGGGCTGGGGGCGTTTCGCAGCGCGATCGACCGCTCGATGGATCAGGCACTTCTGGCCGAGCGCCTGATCGAGGAAAGCGACACGCTCGAGATCGCCTCGCCCGCCCAGCTGGGCATCGTCTGCTTCCGGCGGTGCTTCGACGAGGCGGCGGACGAGTACGAGTCGGATGCGATGCACGAGGACCTGATGGCCGCGCTCGAGCGTTCGGGAATCGCCTTCATCTCCTCGACCCGCCTGCGCGGTCGATTTGCGATGCGCATGTGCGTGATGAACTTCACTACGCGCGATGAAGATATCGAGGCGACGATCGAGTTTCTGGCACGCGAGCCGGTCGCCCCGCGCCCGAGCGGGCAGGCAGCGGGCGCTGCAGCGCCATCTCCCTCTCGAACGCGGCTGGCTCTGCCAGCCCCAGGTGACCCCCAGCAACCTGGTCGGGTTGCCGCTGTTCTCCGGCCTCGACGAGGATCAGGCACGCCGTATCCTCGCCGTGGCGAGTGAGCGCACGTTCGTTCGCGGGGAGAAGATCATCAGCCGCTGGGAGGGCTCGCGCGAGCTCTACGTCGTGCTGGAGGGCGAGGCCTCCATCGTCCTCGACTGGACCGCGACGGCGGCCCACGTCGGCGACACGATCGGCGAGATCGCAGCGCTCGAGTGGGGTGCCGGGTATGGCTACGCCCGCACCGCGTCGGTCACGGCGGAAACGGAGATGCGCGCGCTCGTGTTCGCCGCCGGAGATGTCGGCGAGCTCGTGCGCCGGATCCCCCTCCTCGGCGAACGCCTCAGAGCCATTGCACGGGAACGCCTGCACCGTTCGTGACGCGCCACCTGGGCCAGATCCGCCACGTCGTCGCGATCGTCTTCCGCAACCCCGAGCTGCGTCGGGAGGAGATCGCGTACTTCTTCTTCAACGGCGCCGAGTGGGCCGTCTGGATCGCGATGCTCGTCTACGCGTTCGATCGCGGCGGGGCGACGATGGCGGGGCTCGTGGCCCTGATCCAGCTCGTGCCCGCGACGCTGTGCGCTCCCTTTGCCTCGATCCTCGCCGACCGCTATCGGCCGGCGCTCGTCCTGACGTCGAGCTACGTGGCGCAAGGCATTGCCATGGGAGCGACGGCCGTGGTGCTGATCGAGGAAGGGCCTCCGTGGCTGGCCTATGCGGGGGCGGCGATTGCGGCCACATCGGTCACGCCGACACGCCCGACGCTCGCCGCGCTGAGGCCGGCGCTCGCGCGCACGCCGGAGGAGCTGACGGCGGCGAACGTCGTCTCCGGCTGGAACGAGAGCGTCAGCGTGCTCGTCGCCCCGGCACTCGCCGGCGTGCTGATCACGCAGTGGGGCCCCGGCTGGGTCTTCCTCGTGATGGCCGTGCTCGTGCTGGGAGGCGCCGCCCTCGTCCTGCCGATCACCGGCCCGGCTCCCGCAGCGGCGGAAGCCCGAACGGGGGCGGTCGGCGAGCTCCTCGAGGGCTTCCGCGTCCTTCGCCGCGAGCCCGCCGCCCGCCTCCTCGTCGGCCTGCTCGGCTCGCAGTACGTGGCGATCGGGATGCTGGACATTCTCTACGTCGTTCTCGCGATCGACTCGCTCGGGATGGGCCAGGGAGGTGCGGGCTACCTCAATGCGGCGTTCGGCGCAGGCGGCGCCCTCGGCATCGCCGTCACGGCCTCTCTCGTCGGCCGCGCGCGACTGATGCCTGCCGTCGTCGTCTCGCTCGGCGTCTGGGCCGCTGCGTTCGCGGTCTTGTCCGTCTGGTCGGAGACCGGGGGCGCACTGCTCCTCCTCGCGATCGCGGGGGCCGCCCGCAGCCTCTTCGACGTCGCAGGACGTACGCTCCTGCAACGGACTGCGCCGGCAGATGTGCTCTCCCGGGTCTTCGGCATTCTCGAGGCCCTGATCATGGCCGGGACCGCGGTCGGGGCACTCGTCGCGCCGCTTCTCATCCACCTCGGCGGCACGACCGCCGTCGTCGTGGGGGTCGGTGCGATCCTGCCGTTGCTGGCGCTCCTCGGCGGTCGCCGCCTCCTCCTCCTCGACGCTTCTGCGCACGTGCCGGTCGTCGAGATCGGGCTGCTCCGCTCGTTGAGACTGTTCGCTGCGCTGCCTCCGCCCGAGATCGAGGGACTTGCCCGGAGCCTCGAGCCGGTTTCGGCGGTCGTGGGTGAGGCAGTCGTCACCCAGGGAGAGGAGGGCGACCGCTACTACGCGATCGCGGACGGGGAGCTCGAGGTGATCGTCGACGGCCGCCGCGTCGCTACGCTCGGTCGTGGGGACGGCTTCGGTGAGATAGCACTGCTGCACGACGTCGTTCGCACGGCAACCGTGGCGGCACTGACCGACGGCGAAATTGTACTCGCTCGAGAAGGAACCATTCCTCGAAGATCATAACCGGCCATCCCGCCGTGATGCAGACGGCGCGCGAGGTCATAGCCGCGCGGCGGCCAGCGGCTAGCTAGCCGGGCTGCTTGTCGCTGCCGCCGGTTCCCGCGAGCTGAACGGGCGGCAGCGCCGAAGGTGCGATCGAATAGAGGCCCGGGCCGGCGCCCGTACGGGCGCTGACGAAGATGACCGAAAGCGGCGCGACGAAATGCGGCTGGCTGTCGATCCCCGCCGAAGCTCGTGATCCGTAGCGGCCCAAGTCCCGGTTCGCACCCATGACGTAGAGCTCGAAGCCGCCCGTACCGCCTGCTCGATCACTCGAGAAGGCAATCAGCAGCCCGACGGGGAATAGGAAGGCTCGACATCGGTCTTCGGATCATTCGTGAGTTGCACCTGATCCGTTCCGTCGGCCTTCATCGAGAAGATCTCGTATTGGCTCTGTTTACGGTTCGAGGCGAAGGCGATCCTCGCGCCGTTCGGCGACCAGTCCGGCGTGATGTCGTCGCCCGTCGCGTTGGAGCGGTTCGCGAAGGCGGAGAGCGTAGGCTGCCGCCGGGCGTCGAGAACGTTGCAGTCCAGATGTCGCGGCCCTTGGAGGCGGGGCGAGTGATGGTTCTCGTGCTCTCGAACGCGATCTGCGTCGCCGGTCGGCGCCCAGGCGGGCGCCGTGTAGTCGGCGGCGGCATCCGTCACGAGCTGCTTCGCGTTGTAGCCGTCCGCATCGATCACCCAGAGCTGCGCCTTCGCAGTTGCGTTGAGGTGTCGCGCGAAAATCACGCGGAGCCCGTCGGGCGAAACGGCAGGCTGCTCGTCGACCCGGGTGGAGACGCCGGGGTCGGTGCCGAGTTGAGTCAGCTGCCGTGGGGCGAAGGACCCCGCTCCGTCGGGTTGGACGATCCAGATCTTGCCGTTTCGTACGAACGCCGTGGCACCGGTGATCGTCACCGTGTAGCTGACCGACTTCACACTCGTGTGCCCGACAACGTCCACACTCGAGACGGTCAACGTGTAGGTCCCGACTCGATCCGTCGGGAGTGTCGCACCATTCGTGATCGGCCCGTTGGCGATGCCCGGCCCTGAAACCGCTGCCGTGCAGGAGGCAATGCCGGACCCGGAGTCAGCGCACGCGAAGTCGGCGTGGACGACGCTGCCTGCCGTGAAGCGGGCGTTCGGCAACGGGGCGCCTATCGTGATCGTGGGGTTGCCCGCGTCGATCGGAACGATCGTCGTCGCGCTGCCCCCGTTCGACCCACGGGCCACGACCACATGAACGCCGTCGCCCGAGATGGTCGGCCCTGCTCCGGGAGCGACCGAGGCGAACGGCCCTCCGTCAACGCTCACCTCGAGCGTTACGCCCGTTGGCCCGTTCGCGACAACAGCGGTCGCCCCACCGAACCAGCCGCTAGGAGGGACGGTGCTCCGGGGGCGGGCGCGACCGTGATGTTCCCCGTGGGAACCGTCGGAGCCGCAGCCGCGTAGTAGAAGCCCTTGTTCGTGCTCACCGCGACGTTCCCGGCAAGGTCGACAGCCTGCACGAAGTACTCGAACGGCGTTCCAGCGACCGGCAGCGGGACGCCGCCTGACCACCTGGCCGACGTGCCGACCTGGCCGAGGTCGCTGAACGTCCACGTCGTCTCGTTGCCCCGCCGTACCGCGACCAGTACCCGCTTCACCGTGCCGGCGGCTCCGGTCTGAGTCAGGTCGGTGACGTCGACGGCAAACGCCGCCGTCGTCCCTACGCTCGTCGCGTCGATGCGCGTGAACGCGGGCGGGACGAAATCGTTGCTTCCGGACCGGAGAACACGGGCGCCGATCTTGTTGAAGAGCCGCTGCACACCCAGGCCGCTCGTCCCGGGGCTCGACCCGGTGAAGAACTGGCCCGTCATCAGGACGACGCGCTGCTTGAGGACGCCGTCCTGGCGGTACGTGCGCAACGCCTGCAGCCGCGCCGGGAAAGCGACGTCGCCGAACGCCAGCTCCGGTTCCGTGCTCTGCGTGTCGACGATCGGCCGGGCGAAGACCGGGTTCACGTTCGGCGTGTCGGCGTCCTGAACGAGCTCCGTGATGAGAGCTCCGTGTCCCGACGTCCCGGTGACATCGACGAATGCCTTCGGTTGCAGCGGGCGGAAGTGCGTCACCTGCACGCCGTCCGGGCCGCTCCAGTAACGCCCGAGAGAGGTGGGAGTGTCGGTGTTCGCGATCCCCGCAAGCGTGAACGCCTCGGCCTCGAGGCCAGTCGCCGAGTCGGTCACGACGGACGTCGTGGTCGGCACCGCAGCAGGAGCCGCCTGAACCGCGAGCGTCTGCGATCCGCCTGGAGTCGCCTCTGTCGAGAGCGGTGCGAGCCCGCCGCCCTGCATCGTCACCGACCACATCGGCAGGCCGTACAGCGTGAACTCCGCCATCGCCTTCTCGTCGTAGACGCCGAACACGCCAAGGCTCGCGAAGTACTCCTGCTTTGCGGCCGCGATCGCGTTGCCTACGGTCGAGCCGGCGGCGATCTTCTTCGCGAAGATCGAGTCGAGCTGCTCGGAGTACGCGACGACGAGGCTGTCGCCGTAGCCGAAGCCCGTGTTGCCGAGGTACGCCCCGACGCCGTTGCGAGCGTACGCTTGGGCCCAGTCATAGTGTTGGCAGTGACGGAGGCGTCGACCGAGAGGCCTGCGTGGCACCCCATGCTGAATACGAGCCGGTTGACGAGCGGGCCGGTGCTTCGCGGCCGGGCTCGGAGAAGCCGCCTGGAGCGGCAGGTTGCCGGAGTTGAAGTACGGCGGGGCCACAGCCGTGGCCGGAGGCACGGGTGGTGGCGCAAACTCGAAATGGTCGGCGTGCCCGTTTAGTGAAGTAATCGAGGGCGCGCCGCTCGCGGGAAGGAAGGCGGCCGCCAGCGTCCCGGCATTCCAAGGCACCGCCGGGCTGATCAGCGTCTTCGCATTGCTCGAGCCGAACCTACTCGCGAACGGCGCGTTAATCGCGGCCGCCCCGTCCTGCATGAAGTCGTAGCCCGTCGTCAGCGACGTCGTCGGATCGAGGCGGCCGTTGAACGTGCCGAAGCGGGTGAGAGTCGCCGCGATCTCCTCCGGTGTCTCGACGAGACGCCCGACCGCGAGTCGCGGGATGTAGAGCTGGCGGTTGAGGTACGGCACCGGCTCGAGCGTGGCGTAGGGGTCATCGGACAGCATCTGGCCCCCGTGCAGCGCCGCGTACAGGTCGCTGGAGAGGCTGAACGTGTCGGCATAGCCATTCTCGTTCGCGGCCACGGTAAAGTCGCCGAGCCGGGCCTGCGGAATGATTCGGTCGCTGCCGACGATGACGATGTACTTCAGGCCGGCTCCGTTCGGCATCGCCCGCACCGAGTCGACGACGCCGTTGATCGCCGCCACGACACCGTTGGCCAGCTCAGGGCGCCCGGGATTCGCGTCCCAGGCGTTGTACGCGTTCAGGACGGGCGTATACCGCTCCACCGAGAGGATGGCGTTCGGGAAGCCGAGCTGGGTGAACCTGGTCTGGCTCGAGGTCAGCGCGCTCATCATGCTCGTCGCCCTGGCTGCGCTGTAGACGCCTTCGACCCGCCTGCGATTGACGACGAAGAGCGTGTTGAAGCCGTTCGGCAGGTTGCCGATCGCAGGGCCGGCGGTGCCGTTGATCGTCCTGGCGGGCACTGTTGCCGGCGCGCGAGGCGCTTCTGTGGTGACCCGCAGCATGTACGGGTCGGGGCTTGTGGCGCCGTTGTAGCCCGTGACCTGCACCGTGTAGAAGGAACCAACGCCGTCCGAGAGCACCGTGATGTCCTCGGGGTCGGTACCACGACTCGCGGAGGCACCGAAGATCGGCAGCGACTGGAGCCGCAGATCGTCGAGCGTTTGCGACGGCAACGAGTCGATCACATGCGTGAGATCCGAGCCAGTGTCGGTCAGCGGCGCGCCGTCGAGCAACGGGGTCGAGGCCGCAACCGGCCGCAGCGCGGTCTGCTGCGGGCCGTAGAGAACCATGTCGTAGTCGGCCGGCAGGTGACTGAGGTGGAAGGTGACACGGGTGCCGGCCGGCGGAACCGGGTACCGGTAGTAGTCCACGTCGGCGGCTGCCGTCAAGTAGGAGAGGTACAGCTTGCTCGGATCGAGCGTCGCCGCGGTTGTCGGCGTGTTGTTCGCCCCGGTGGCCTCGGAGCCGTCGGCCACCGTCGGTCCCGTCGCGAGCGCGGAGGCGACGACGCCGCCAGCGGGCGTCGCGGTCGCGGTCGCGCCCTGCGGGCCGAGCACGATCCCGGGTCGCGCCGAGAAGCAGAGCGTGTAGGAGTTCCCGACGACGCCGCTCACGCTCCACGTCAGCTTCGAGACGCCAGAGGCGACGTGGCTCACGGTGGGATCACCGATCGTCGCGCCGCACGTGGCGGCGCCCTGCGTGGACGAGCCGGGCACGTAGGCGAACGTCGGCGGCAATGTGGCCGACGACGTTGACGGTCGTCGTGCCGCCGGGATCGACCGCCGGCTGGGGGCGAGATCGTGAACTTGACCGTATAGGGCGCCGAGGTCAGCGGGTCGGCGTAGAGCGAGAGGCTCGTGTCGAAGATGTTCAGCGTCTCGAACGCGAAACTCTGGGGATTGTTCGCGAAGAGCGCCAGCGCGAGGACGTCGGCGAGCGTCAGGGTGTTCGGCTGCGGCAGGCTCGCGAGAAGATCGCCGACGATCAGGTCGGCGAAGAACTGGAGATCGGCGATCGTCCAACTGTCGGGCACGTCGTTCGGGGCAAGCGCAGCGCGGAGGTCGCCGAGCGTGACACCGGGCAGCACCTTGTTGACGTAGTTGCCGAGGACGCCCGTACACTGGTGGTTGACGAGCGCGGTGCAGTCGAGCACTGACTGGTTCACGGGCAGCTGATTCACGGGCAGCTGGTTGATCGGCGACTGGTTCACGGGTGCATTCGCGAGCAGGATCTGGCTCAGCGAGAGCTGGTTGACCGGCGACTGGTTGATCGGCAGCTGGTTGACCGGGAACGAGAGAATGCGCGACTGGTTCACGGGCAGCTGGTTGACCGGCAGCTGGTTCACCGGTAGCTGGTTGACCGGCAGCTGGTTCACCGGCGCCTGCGCAGCAGCGAGAGCGTCGATGAGCGACTGGTTAACCGGGCTCTGGTTCACGGGCGACTGATTCACGGGAGCGCCCTCGAGGGCGGCCGAGAGCAGCGAGGTCGTGCTGGCCAGCGGGTGCTGGATCGGGCAGTCCGAGCGGCGGCCCGCTGAAGAGCGCACACCAGTCGATGCCTTCAATGCTTGGAGAGCGGCAATTGGCCGAGTGCGAGGGTCATTGCCGGTAGCGAACCGAGCGGGCTGTTCGAGAAGTCGATGTCGGCGAACATTGATCGCGTCGGACGCGCTCGGTACCAGCTGCGGCAGGACGGGGCTGAGCGCGAACACCTGGCGCAGGGTCACGCTCTGCAGGGGCGTCGTCACCGAGGGGAGGCGGCAAAATCGCACTCCAGCCACCGGTGCGGAGCAGCGGGATCGTCGAGAGCGCCGTGTCGCCGAGCGGGCCCGGGAGCGAGGACGAGGGACTTGAAGTCGGGCCGAGCCCGGACTGGTTCACGGGCGACTGGTTGATCGGCAACTGGTTGACCGGAGACTGGTTCACCGGAGACTGGTTGACGGGCAACTGGTTGACGGGCAACTGGTTGACCGGCGACTGGTTGACCGGGAGACTGGTTCACCGGCGCAGCCTCGGTGCCGCCTGTCTGGGGCGTCACGAGCGCCGCGGGCGGAATCCCCGCGAGCGGCACCACTGCGGCGCCCGCGTTGGCGGTCGCAGGCCCGTTGATCGGTCAGATTGGTGACGACCGGCCGGTCGCCAGTGTTCGTATGTGATGACGAGCCGGGGCCGTACGGCCTCGGGTCGGCCTCCCTGGTGTAGTAGCGCGCCCAGTAGGAGAGGTTCTGGCCGACGGTGCAGACAGGGCAGTTCGGCGTCCAGAGCTCGAGGGAGAGCTCGCCGTCACCGGCACGCTGCGTTGTGATCTGGGAGATGAGCCCCGCGCGTGCCTGGGCGACGGTCCGGGGGAAGCCGTCCGTCGTGCTCGGGAAGACCTTCGCCTGGTTCCCGACCGGGTCGGGGTCGACATTACAGCCGTTGCGCCAGACGTCCGCAGCGCCGAAGGACAGGGGCGACTGCCGGATGTCGGGGCCGTTGTCGTTGCCACTGCTGTAGGCGGTCCCACCTTCTGTCGTCAGGCCGTCGGCCGGTCGATTGTTCCAGGTCACCTGGTTCTCCTGCCAGCTGTCGCTCGGGGATGAAGATCGCCCAGTGCGCCGGGTCGCCGTCCTGCGCCCAGCCGGCGCGCGTCGTCGTCTCGAGTCGCGCATCCGTGATCGTGACCCCGGTCGGGATCGCCGAGAGATCGAACCGCATCAGCGTGTACGACCTGCCGTTGGCCAGCACGCACGACGTGTTGCCACCGCCGTACACGTCGGCGTACGTCTTGTCGCCGAAGTTCGCGTCGGGCGCTCCCTTGGCGACGAAGGTGTCCGCAACCGGCTCGATCTGAACGATTCCCGGCGGCGGCGGCGTGGTCGTCGTCACACACGGCGAGAACTCGGAAGTATCGACGGTCGTCCCGCTCGTCGAGGTGGCGGTGAGCGGAACGCCGACAGGGATCTCCGCGACAGATCCTGCGTGAAGTGCACGCTGTTTTTTCCCGCCGGAACCGTCACATTGGTGGACCCGAGGTAGGTTTCGCCCTCACCGGCTGCCGGAGCGTCGCACGAGGTGTTCCGGAAGAACTCGACGAAGTAGAGCCCCGATGGCCCGGTGATCGTTCCCGACACTGTCGTCGTTCCGTCGTTGAGGATGGCAGAGCTGAGCACAGGCGCCTGTAGCCCACCGTTCGCACCGGACACGAGCGCGATCCCCTTGCCACCGTTGTCGTGGATCGAGTTCGCGACGATGCGGTTGCCGCCGTTGCTCTCGCCGGAGATCTCGACGCCGTTGTCCGAGTTCCCGGCCACGGTGTTCTCAGGCCCGATCGTATTGCCACTCGCGGTCACCGAGATGCCGGTCTCGTTGGCGAACGAGGGCGGGCTGGCATCGCGTCCGACGCCGACGAAGTTGCCGGTCACGCGATTGCCGGTGCGACGCCGCCTGTGACCTCTCGATCCTGATCCCGGCGTCGGTCGCTGCAACGATCTCGTTGCCGAAGGCCGGGTCGGCATGACCCGGCGGCGAGACGTCATCTCCGATCACGGTGTTGGACGTGTCGGAGACCGAGATGCCTACCGGTGGTGATTGTGCGGTATCACCCGTCGCGTTTGCGCCGATCCTGTTGCCCGCGATCACGTTGTCGGAACCGGCTCCCACGAGGCTGATTCCTGCGTCATAAAACCCATTGATCACATTGCCGGCGCCTTCGGAGCTGTCGCCACCAACCGTGTTGCCGGAGGCTCCGTCCGAGATCGTCACGCCGATTGCCGTGTCGTAGACGTCGCTGCCGATCGGACCGACCGCCGATGTTTGAGCCTTCGACCGTGTTGCCGCTCGACGACGCTCCCGTGATCGCGATCTGAGAGCCGACGGATGAGCCTGTATTGGCCCCGAGCACGACGCGCTGCCCCGCGCTCGTGCCGCCGATCCGGTTGCCGGAGCTGTTGGAGATCCGGATTCCGGAGCCGTCGTTCCCGGCGTAGCCGCCGCTGTTCGGGGTGGGATCGATGCCAATCCAACTGCTCTCGATCACGCTGCCGGCGTCATTGCCCTCGAGCTCGATCCCGTCCCCACTGAAGTTGCCGATCGCGACGCCTCGAATTGTGCTGCCGCTGCCGCTCGGCGCGACGTGGAGACCGTCGACGGTGCATATGTCGCAGTAGGCGGCGACGCCGTCGATGAAGACGAGGGGTGAGCCGAGGTAGTCGGTCTGGGTCGTCCCGTCGATCACGACCGGATCGGTGATCTCCGGGAGCGCACCTGCGGGCTGAATGGTCTGGAGGCCGAAGCCGGGAATCACGAATTGGATCTTGTCGGGGCCGCCATCGTTCTCGTGGTTGTTCGCCGCGTCGATCGCCTCGCGCAGTGTGCAGTCAGTGTCGGTGCACTGTCCATCGTCTGTGTCCGCGGACGAGTTGACGGTGAACGTCGGCCCGTCCTGCGTCGTGCCGCCACCACCAGGGTCGGCACCCCCGCTGAGCGCGGCCGCGAAGACGGCAGCGTTCTCGCGACCAAAGGGCGGCGTGCCGGTCGGCGCCGCTGAGTCCAGCGTCCACGAGACCTGAAGCGAGGCGTCTGGATTTGGCGAGGAAAACGTGAGCGTCACGACAAGCGGATTGTTCGTTGTGGCGCTTGCGGGCAGCGAGTAGACGTAGTCGGTTGCACCGCCGTCCGAAAGGTGCGCTCGCAGCGTCCCCTCGCCACCGTCCGAATACAGCCACACCTTCAGCTGCTGCTCGGTCGGCGTGGCGGGCACCGAGAACCTGTAGGCGTCGCCGACGTCATGGCTCGAGTGGCTGATGCCGACGTAGGTGTTTGACGCTTCGGCGGCCGTTCCGTCCGACCAGCTGAAGCTGAACGGGTTTTGGTCCCCGAAGCAGTCGACGTAGCCCGGTGTGCCCTGCAGGTTCGTGAGGTCGCTGATCAGGTCCGCGCCGCCCGCCTTCCGGACAGTCGGAGCGATCGGCCCGTCGCCGGGGCCCGGTATGCACTCGTTGTCGACGTTCTTGCTCCCGTGGCCCCAGACGGCCCAGTCCTCCGTCCCCGCAGCCGTGAGGTCAACGCCGTTCGCCCGCGCCTCGGCGCCCGAACCGATCAGCGTGCCGTCGCCGGTCCGGTTCTGCCACGCCAGGTCGAAGTGATTTCCTGACAAGCCCGGCACGACAGCAGGGTTGCCGCCGTCGGCATCGGTGATGTAGATGCTGGAGCCCTGCCCCACGTAGCTGAGGTTCTTCCCGTCGGGGGACGGCGCCTGATCCTGGGCGTCATTCACGAGGACGACCGGCGAGTGGTCCCCGTCCGGCACGATCGACTCGATCCGCCACTTGCCGTCGACCAGGTGCTGGAAGTAGATGCGCGAACCGTCGGGTGACCAGGTCGGGTTGTTGGTGAAGCTGCCGTAGTAGGTGAGCTGAAGCACGGTGGTCAGCAACTCGTCGTAGACCCAGATATCCCCCTGGAGGTCGGCGAATGCGATCTTCGTCCCGTCAGGCGACTCCGCCGGTTGATCGGCATTGCGGCCGGCGACACTAGGACTGATGATCGTCGTCGGGGAGCCGCCGTCGACGGGAATCGAGTCGAGCTCGTTATCGAGGTGGTAGAAGATCTGGGTTCCGTCAGACGAGAAGCTCGGGTTCGTCTCCGTTCCCGCGGAGTGCGTCAGGTTCCGCTCGTGCGAACCGTCCGCGTCCATGACATAGATCTCCCAGTTGCCGTCCGTCACGCGTCGAGTAGAATGTGATCTTGGTGCCGTCGGGCGACCATCGCGGGCGCCCGCTGAGCCCTCCCGCATTCGTCAGCTGCGACAGGCCGGTGCCGTTGGAGTTGACCGTGAAGATCTGCGCGTCGGCATTGCCGGTGTCGAACGCCAGCTTGCCGTTGGCGAGCGGATCGGAGAGCGCAGAGGGCACCACGAACAGGGCGAGCCCGGCCACGACGGCGAGGACGCAGAAGCGCCTTGCTCTCCGTGACCCTCCGCTCACGGCTCCCACTCCCCTGTTCACCAGCAACCCCACTCTACAGAGTTCACACTCCGCAGAACCACCCCACCCTAAGAATAATGAGCGGACTCTGTCAACCTGTCCTCGGCGATCCGCTCGAGCGCCATTTTCGGACTCGCGCGACCTGGACTCCGCACCAGTCCCGTTTGTTGTCCCCCGCCGCAGCAGCGATGCTGGACGGATGAGCGGAGCCTCCTATCCACCCTCGGTGCTCGCGCCCTATCTCCCGCGGCTCGTGCGGGGGTGGAGCGAGGAGCCTGACGCGCCGCGGGCGCGGGCGATCGACGGCACGCTCGTCTCGATCGACATCTCGGGCTTCACCGCACTTGCCGAGCGGCTCGCGGTGCACGGGAAGGCCGGCGCCGAGGAGCTCGTCCAGCGGATCTCGGCCGTGTTCGACGACCTCATCGCCGTCGCCGAACGGCACGGCGGCGACGTGCTCAAGTTCCGCGGCGACGCATTGCTGCTGCTGTTCGTCGACGAGCGTCACGCCGAGCGCGCGGCCGGTGCAGCATCCGACATGCAGTGGACGATCGAGGAGATCGGCCAGGCGGAGAGCTCGGTCGGCCCGGTCGAGCTGCGGATGTCCGTCGGCGTTCATTCTGGTCTATGCCATTTCTTCCTCACCGCCGAGCCACATCGGGAGCTTCTCGTCGCCGGCCCGGCGGCAACTCGGGTCTTCGAGCTCGAGGACCTCGCGACGGCCGGTGAGATCGTGGTCAGTGCCGAGACGGCAGCGCAGCTCGACGAAACGTGGCTCGCCGAGGAGCGCGACGGCGCCCGCCTGATGACGCGGCTCGCGCCGGGCGCGAGCACGATCCCGCCGCCACCCGACGTACCGGGGCACGATCTCGAGCATTACGTGCCGAAGCCGCTTCGCGACCACCTGGCGGTCGCGAGCGGCGAGGCGGAGCATCGGCAGGTGACGGTGTCGTTCCTCAAGCTCTCGGGCACCGACGCGGCCATCGCCGACGGCACCCTCGCCGCGTGGCTCGACGAGCTCGCGGTCGCGGTCGGGCACGCCTGCGAGACGTACGGCCTGACGTGGCTCGAGTCCGACATCGACGTCGGCGCGGTCAAGCTCTATCTCACCGGCGGTGCGCCGTCGAGCTCGGGCGATGACGAGGAGGGAATGGTGCGCGCGCTCAAGGACGTGATCGCCGCCTGCCCCGACCTGCCGCTGCGCGCCGGCGTCAACCGCGGGCACGTCTTCACCGGCGACATCGGCAACCCACATCGCCGCACCTACGCCGTGATGGGCGATGCCGTCAATCTCGCGGCGCGCCTCACCGCGCGCGCCAAGGCGGGCGGGATCCTCGCCACCGCCGACGTCCTCGACCGCGCCCACACGGTCTACGCCACCGAGACCGAGCCGCTGCTCGTCAAGGGGAAGGAGCAGGCGGTGATGGCGCACGCCGTCGGCGAGGTGATCGGCCACCGGCCGAAGCAGGCGCCGGACACGACACCCATCGTCGGGCGCGAGGCGGAGCTGGAGCGGCTGCAGCAGGCCGTCAACCTCGCGCGGATGCGACAGCTCCAGGTCGTCGAGCTCGTCGGCGAGCCCGGCATCGGCAAGTCGCGCCTCGTGCAGGAGCTCCGGACGCTCGCGCTCGGGTTCCAGCAGCTGGACGGAGCGGCCGAGCAGTACTCCTCGACCGAGCCGTACAGCGCCGTTCGCAGTCCTTTGCGGCAGCTCGTCGGCATCACCCCTGACCGCTCCGCGGCCGAGGCGGGCACGATGCTGCAGCCGTTCGTGACCGGGATGATGCCCGACCTCGCGCCCTGGTTGCCGCTGCTGGCGATCCCTTTCGACGCCGAGGTCGACGCTACCGCCGAGGCCGACGCCCTAGACCCCGCCGCAAGCCGCGACAAGCTGCACTGGGCCGTCGAGATGTTCCTCGAGCGCGATCCTGATGATGCCGACGCTCATCGTGATCGAGGACGGTCACTGGCTCGACGATGCGTCGCGCTTCCTGCTCGCCCACCTCCTCCAGAAGCCCGCGATGCGGCCATGGCTCGTCTGTGTGACGACCCGCCCGGGAGCCGACGCGATTGCCCCGGCGGACGAGCACAGCGTCAGGGTCGAGCTGGAGCCTCTCACCGGCGAGGCCGCAGAGAAGCTGGCGATCACCGTGGCAGAGCAGTTCGCACTCTCGGTGGACGAGCTCGAGACGCTCGCCGAGCGCTCGGGTGGGAACCCCCTCTTCGTGCGCGAGCTCGTGTTCGCGGCCCAGCTCGGCGCGTCGATCGACGAGCTGCCGGAGACGGTCGAGAGCCTGTTGACGACCCGGATCGACACGCTCGATCCGGCCGACAGGATGCTCCTCCGCTACGCATCCGTGGTCGGGCCGGCGTTCGACCTCGACCTGCTCGGCGAGATCCTGGTCGATGAGATTCCGGAGGCCGGACACCCCGAGCGCTGGGTCCCGCTCGGTGAGTTCGTCGTGCCCGGAGACGACACTGGGCTCGCCTTCCGCCACGATCTCGTTCGCGCCACGGCCTACGAGGGCCTCTCGTTCCGTCGCCGCCGACAGATCCACGGTCGTGTCGGCGAGGCGCTCGAGCAGCGCGCCGGCGACCAGGCGGACGAGCACGCGGCGTTGCTCTCGCTCCACTTCTACGAGGCGGGCGACCACTCCCGCGCGTGGCGCTACGGCGTGCTCGCCGGCGAACGCGCAGCTGCCGGATTCTCGAACGTCGTCGCGGCAGAGCTCTTCGAGCGCGCGCTCGCTGCAGCCGACCACCTCGATGACGTCGACAGCGCAGAGCGTGTTCGGATCCTCGAGGCCCTCGGCGACGTCTGCGAGCGCTTCGCCGGGTACGACCGTGCGTTCGCGGCCCTCGAGGCGGCGCGCGCGGCCGCCCCTGCCGACGATGCCGTTCTCGATGCGCGCTTGCTCGGCAAGCAGGCGGCCGCCCTCGAGCTGATGGGGAAGTACAACGAGGCGCTTGCCGCGTGCGCCGACGGCCTGTCCCGGCTCGAGGGCGTTCCGGACACGGACAGCGCGATGCTGAGCGTCAGAGCCTCGCTCGAGATGAGCGCCGGAGGTATCAACTACCGCCGCACGAACACCGAGGTGGCCGTGGGCTGGCTCGAGCGCGCGGCCGCGGACGCCGAGGCGGCCGGCGATCGCGGAACGCTCGCGCACTCCTACTACCTGCTCGACGCGGCGCTCACCGACCTCGGTCGGCCGGACGGGCTGCGTGTACCTCGAGCTGGCGCGGCCGATCTACGAGGAGCTGAACGATGTCCGCGGCCTCGGCGTCGTGCTGAGCAATCTCGGCATCCACGCGTACTACGAGGGCCGCTGGGACGAGTCGGCAGCGCTGTACGAGGAAAGCCGAGCCGCGAAGGAGCGGTCGGGGGACGTCATCGGCGCCGCGATCCAGGTCAACAACGAAGGCGAGATCCTGTCCGACCAGGGGCACCTCGACCGTGCCGAGGCGTCGTTCGACGTGATGCTGCGCGCCTGCCGTGCGTCGGGCTGGACATTCGGCGAGGGAGCAGCGCTCTCGAACCTCGGCCGAGCAGCGGCCCGGGCCGGCCGTTTCGCGGAGGCACACACCCTCTTCGACGAGGCGCTGCAGCTCTTCGTCGAGCTCGAGGCGGCGCGGTTCATCAGCGAGACGAACGCCCGGCGGGCCGAGTGCCTCCTCTTCGAAGGACGTCACGCCCAGGCTCTCGCGCTTGCCTCGGATGTGCGGGAGGCCGCTCGCAAGTCGCCCGTCGGAGGGCTCGAGGCGTTGTTCGAGCGGATCCTCGGCCTCGCCCTCTGTCAGGCGCGACGCCCCGACGAGGCGCCGCCGCACCTCGAGGAGAGCCTGCGGCTCGCGCGCGATCAGAAGTCAGAGTTCGAGGTCGCGCTCACCCTGCGCGCGATGGCGGACGTAAAGCTCGGTGACGCTGCTACGCACCGCAGCGAGAGCGACGCGATCCTCGAGCGGCTCGGCGTCGTCTCGGTCCCGCGGGTGCCGCTCCCGTAGGGCGGGAGCGGTCCCCGTCGAGATTCGCGGGATCTGTCGCGACCAGCGTGGCGGCAGCTGCCGATCAGTAGCCCGGATCCGGCATCGGATCCGTCACGGTCGGTGCCGTCGTCGTGGTCTGCGACCCGGTCGAGCCTCCCGATCCGCCTCCGTCGTCACTGGTCAGATTCAGCTGGCCACGAATCTCGCCGGCGGGGTTCTTCGCCGTGTGCACGTTGACGTAGGTGCGCCCCGACTCGAGCATGTCCGCGACGTCCTTCGAGATCTTCGTCTGGCCCGTCTGGCCGCTCTTGCACGGCCCGCAGAGCGGAATCAGCACGTTGCCCGCGACGCCACGCTTGCCCTTGTGGATGTGCGCCATGGTCGCCTTGCCGCTGAGCTTGCTGAACGTCAGCTTCCACTTGATCGTCCGGGTCGAGCCGCTCTCGGTGACCGTGGCCGTGAAGATGCCCTTGCCGCCTGTCGCCCCCTTCGGCTTCGGCACGGCGGCGCCCGTCGTCATCGTCGACCGATACGTGTAGACGTCCTTGGCGGAGCCTGCGAGAGCGACACCCGCCACCACGAGCAGAGATCGCGAGAACGGCGAACGGGATCAGCTTGCGCATCAGGGCCTCCTGGGATCGGGGTTCTTCACCCGTTCCTACGAGCGCCGCCCCAGGCGGATTTGAAGAGGCCGACTACGCGCTCAGCGCGCGCTGATGTAGTCCGTCAGGTACTGGATCTGGAAGCTCTGCTTCTTCGAGATGAACTTGACCAGGTCGCCGATCGAGATCATCCCGATCAGCACCCCGTCCTCGACCACCGGCGCGTGCCGGATCCGGCGGTCCGTCATCAGCGCCATCGTCTCGTCGACGGTCGTATCGGGGGTGACGATCAGGACGGGGCTCGACATCACCTCGCTCACCGTCGTGTCGCGCGACCGGCGACCCTCGACCGCGATCCGCCGCAGGTAGTCCCGCTCGGTGAAGATCCCCGAGATCTCGTCGCCGTCGGTGACGAGCAGCGCTCCGACGTTTGCCTGGACCATCGCAATCACGGCCTCGTAGACGGTTGCATCACCGTCGATCCGGATGACGTCACCGCTCTTCTCGCTGAGGATCTCCGAAAGTGGGTGCATCGATTGATTGTCACTTTTTGCACGTAGGAATGTCAAGGAATCCGCTCGCGCCAGGCGCTCCCGGTCGCCGTGGCTAGGATGCCACCGGTCTGGCGACGTGGCCGAGTGGTTAGGCAGAGGCCTGCAAAGCCTCGTACACCAGTTCGAATCTGGTCGTCGCCTTTGTACGCGTCAAGCTGCGGTGAATCGAGTCCAGCCGGTCATCTACTGAAGTCGACGTCCTTCGTCTCCACCGTCCCGGCCGTGCGGCCCGGAGCCCTCTGATCGCCCCAGTACATGTTCGTGTGTGCGATCACGAGGTCCGGCGTCGGTGCACCCCACTCCGTCAGGTCCTCCGTCGTGTGGGCGTCGCTGACGAGGATCGCGTCGTAGCCACGCGCGAGCGCGCCGTGGAGGGTTGAACGGATGCACATGTCGGTCTGAGCGCCGGCCACAACGAGCCGTCCGACACCGAGGCCGTCGAGCACGGTCTCCAGGTCGGTGTCCTCGAAGGAGTCGCCGTAGGTCTTCTCGATCAGCGGCTCGGCGTCATCCGGCGCCAGCTCGGCGACGATCTTCCAGCTCTCGCTCCCCTGCTCGAGCCCCTTGCTGCTGTGCTGCACCCAGACGACGGGAACGTCTTGCCGCCGCGCCTTCTCGACGAGGCTGCCGACGTTCGCGACGACTGCGTCGCGCTCGTGGGCTCCCTCGACGACGCCGTTCTGCACGTCGACGACGAGGAGTGCGGTGTTGGGGCGGTTCTGGAGTGTGCTCATGGTCTCCCCTCAGGCTGGATTCCGGTGCCTACCCCACGGTAGACGTACCCGAATCCCTGGGGAAGACCTATGCGTACACGCCGTCCAGCCAGGCCTCGAGCGCCGCCTCCTGGGCAGCAGGATCCACGTCGTCCACGAACAGGTGCGCGCTGAGGCCGACGACGCTGTTGAAGTGGTTGCGTCCGAAGAAGCGGTAGAGCCCATCGTCCGTGCGGACGCCGAGGAACTCCGGGGTCGAGTAGTCGATGACGCCGTCGAGCGTGCCGGCGTCGCCGAGCGAGGCGTGCACACGAGCACCGACACCGTCCGACGAGGTGAGGCCGAGAGCGGACCGGAGCACGTCCATCGCGTCGGGCGTTCCCGCGCTGGCAGGGCCCTCGATACCGGAGGACGGCTGACCGACGTACGTCACCGGCCGTCCGTTGAAATGCTCGAGGTACTGGCCGAGCGTGTGGAGATAGAAGTCCGTGTGCGGGCCGATCGCGTCGTACTGGTCGGCCCATTCGTCGGCGAGGATCCCGCTGTGGACGTAGCGCAGGTGCGCCGTGCCGCCGGCGCGGGCCTCGATCGCATAGTCGAGCGCGTTGAAGGTGCCGTCCGGCGACTCCATCCGGACGACGAGGCGGTGCGGCGGATCCCACGTCGTGATCGGCGCACCCTCCGAAGGGGCGCTGCCGGCGGGGATCTCCAACCCCGTCGGGAACATCCACGCAGCAGGAGCGGCGGTGATCGCCGTCCAGACGTCCTCGGGGGCGGCGGGCAGGTCGATCTCTCGGGTGATTTCGAATGCGCGGTTCATGCCTGTGGCTCCTTGTCTTTCGTAATGACGGGGTGCAGTGCGACGATGAAACGGTGTGGGCGGCCACCGAGGGCCGCTTCGTCGTGGTACTTCGCAACGAGGCCGTTGACGGCATCGGCGAGCTCGACGGCGAAGGCGGCCCTGTCCTTTGCGGATGCGAACCGCACCTCGCTGTCGATCCCGAGCGTTGCGAGCGGCTTGCCGGCCTTGCTCGACCTGCTGATCAGCTCACCGACCTCGCCCACCAGGCGACCGGCGACGGCGAGAAGCCAGCGCGCGGAGCGCTGGTCGGGCTCGTGCGACGGATCCGGCGCGACTGCCGAGAGGGCGACGGGCGAGATCACGTAGGCCGCGGCCGTTGCCTGGAGCACGCGCTCGGTGCAGTTGCCCTTGCGCCTTTCCTCGACGAGTTCGACCAGACCGTGCCGCTCGAGAGCCCGGAGGTGGTAGTTGGCCTTCTGGCGGGTGATCCCGACGCGCGGCGCGAGGCTGCTCGCTGAGCCCGGCTCGGCCAGCTCGCCGAGCAACCGGGCCCGGATCGGATCGAGCGACGCCTCGGCGGCGGCTGGATCGTCGATGACGGTGACGTCGAACATGAGCTCATCTTCGCACCGACAACTATTCCTGTCAAGATCTATTCCTCTTTCGGTAAGGACGCCGTCAGGACCGGTCTCTAAGCTCCTGCGCTCGTGACCGAGCAGCACATGAACCCTGCGCCTCTCGCCCCCGCTCCCACGGTGGCGACCGAGCCCTGCTGGCGCTGCGGTACGGCGATGGAGTGGCGACACGCGACGCTCCAATGCCCTCGCTGCCACTTCAAGATCGGCTGTTGCGAGGGCACGACGGCGGAGTGCTCACCGCAGGATCGCTAGCCTCGACGGCATGAGCGATCTCACCCGGCTGCTCGGCTCGGCGCGCCTCGTCGACCTCACTCAACCCCTCGGCCCGGAGACGGCCCTCTGGCCCGGCTCTCGCCCTTTCGCAGCGACGACGGTTGCCGAGTACGAGGCCGACGGCTGCTACGCCCGCGAGCTGGAGGTGCCCGAGCATGCCGGGACGCACTTCGACGCCCCTGCCCATTTCGCCCGCGACGGCAAACTGGTCGACGAGGTCGAGATCGAGGCTCTGTTCTGTCCTGCCGTCAAGCTCGATGTCCGTGCCACGGTGCGCGACGATCCGTCGGCGACGGTCGACGCGACTGTCATCCGCGAGCTCGAGGAGCGCGATGGCGTCATACCGCAGGGCAGCGCCGTTCTCGTCCACATGGGTTGGGACGCGTACTGGCAGAACCCGGCCGGCTACCTCGGCGAGCCGGAGCTCGCGTTCCCGGGGCTCACCTGCGATGCTGCCGAGCTGCTCGTCGAGCGCGGGATCGCCGGCCTCGGCGTCGACACGCTCAGCGTCGACCCCGGGGACTCACGCGACTTCCCTGTCCACAAGACGATCCTCCCGGCCGGCATCTGGCAGCTCGAGGGGCTGATCGAGCTCGAGCGCGTTCCCGCACGCGGGGCCTGGCTCGTCACCGCCCCACTCCGTCTTGTCGCCGGCTCCGGGGCACCGGCACGTGTATTCGCGATCCTGCCGCATGCCTGAGCAAGGGCGCTTGGTTGCGATCCGACCCGCCCGCGCCGACGAGTGGGGACGCTGGCGCGAGACGCGGCTCCGCATGCTCCGAGACGACGCCGACTTCTTCTCGACCCGCTACGACGACATGGTGCGCGAGCCGGATCAGATGTGGCGCGACTGGGTCGGCGAGGCCGCGGCCGGTGCGCAGAAGACGCTCTTCGTCGCCGAGGAGGACGACGATTGGCTCGGCGTCGTCGGCGCGTTCGTCCGCATCAACCCGCTCGAGGTGCAGCTGATCTCGATGTGGGTCGACCCGCAGGCTCGTGGCCGCGGCATCGCGCAGGCTCTGATCCGGGCCGTCGCGACCTGGGCCGGCGACCGCGGGTCGGACACTGTCGTCCTGTTCGTGCAGGAGGCGAACGAGCCGGCGCAGCAGCTCTACGAGCGGGCCGGGTTCAAGCGCACCGGCGACCAGGCCCCTGCGGCGCGCGGGCCGCAGCGCGTTCAAGGTCGTGCTTGCCGCGCCGGTCGCGGAGCTCCTGAGCTAGAGGCGTGCCGTTGAATCGGGATCAGACCGCTGGTAGCGTCGGAAGCCCCGGCACGCGAGAACGGCCTGCGACGCCCGTGACCCCATCTCCCTTCGATCTCACCGGCCGCTGCGCGGTCGTCACCGGAGCCTCGAGCGGCATCGGGCAGGCGATCGCGCTCTCACTCGCAACTGCCGGGGCGGACGTCGTCGGCCTCTCGCTCGACGACGCCGCCGAGAGCTCGTCCGCCATCTCGGAGCGAGGGCGCCGTTCGGTGCACCTGATCGGGGACACGAGCATTGCCGCAGACCTCGAGCGTGCCGGCGACGCAGCGCTCGAGGAGTTCGGCCGCCTCGACGTGTGGGTCAACAATGCTGCCCGCCCGATGGTGAAGCCCTTTCTCGAGACGACCGAGGACGACTGGCGCGCCCTCCTCGACGTCAACCTGTTCGGCTACGTCTGGGGTTGCCGGGCTGCGGCGCGGCGGATGGTCGACGCCGGTGGCGGGCGGATCGTCAACGTCAGCTCCGCTGCCGACGTGCAGCCGCTCGCCGATCTGACCGCGTACATCACGGCGAAGGGCGGCATCGTCGGGCTGACGAAGACGCTCGCACTCGAGCTCGCGCCTCACGGGATTACCGTCAACGCGATCGCGCCGGGCGCCACGGACACCCCGCTCAACGCGACCTCGTACACGCCGGAGGTGCGCGCGGCGTACGAGAAGCGGATCGCGCTCGGCACATCGCCCAGCCGTCGGACATCGGCGATGCGGCCGTGTTCCTCGCGTCCGATGCGTCGCGCTACATGACCGGGCACGAGCTGCTCGTCGACGGCGGACTCACGCATCAACGGCTCCGTCGGGCACGCGCGAACGTGACGACGGAGTGATCCCCCTCGGGAAGCTCGCGAACCCCGATCAGCTCGCGACGGCCGTTGTATCGGTCGTTACGGAGGGCGCTGCGGCCGGGTCGCGCGCCGTCGACGTGAGGGTGTGGGACGGCATCGACCTTCGGCTGCTGCCCGATCGGGGCCTCGATGTCGGCGCGGCGTGGTTCGGCGGAACGCCCCTCGCGTGGATCACGCCGGCCGGGAGAGCAAGGGCCGCCGCGGCCCGAGGACCTCGTCGACGCCGCGTGGTTCGACGCCTGGGGAGGCGGCCTCGTCACGACATGCGGCCTCTCCAACGTCGGCGCAGCCTCCGAGGGGCACGGGCTGCACGGGACCTACACGTCTCGCGCCGCGGCCGATCTCGTCGTCGAGCGCACGACCTCCGAGGTGACGGTGACCGGCACGGTCAGCGACCCGCCGTTCACGCTCGCTCGCCGAATCGTGACGAGCGTCGGGCAAGGGCTCGTGCGCATCGACGATCGCATCGTCAACGAGTCGGCGTGGACGGCGGCCGCGCCGCTCCTCTACCACGTAAACATCGGCGCTCCGATGTGGGACGACGACGCCTTCCTCGAGACGGATGCGCTCGAGGTCGTCCCGCGCGACGAGGCCGCGGCGGCCGGCCTTGCGACCTGGGACGAGCCTCCGCCGGCCATGGCGAACGCAGACGAGCGCGTGTTCGAGCATGTCGGCGCGACGTGGGCGTCGATTGACGAGTCCGCGCCGCGGCATCGAGCTGACGATCCGCTCGTCCCTGCCGAGGCTCTGGCAGTGGGTGCAACCCGCGAGCGGTCTCTACGCGCTGGCGATCGAGCCCGCGAACTGCTCCGTGCTCGGCCGAGAGCGCGACATCGCCGACGGGCCAGATGCCGTTCCTCGATCCGGGTGAGGCGCGAAGCTCCTGGCTGACGATCGCGGCCAGGCAACTCGCATAGGGTCAGGACCTGTCGCGACCTCAGTGCTTGTGGCGCGCCTGCGCCCGCTGGTTCTGCGTCTGCGGCGCGGGCCTCAGCATGAAGTAGAGGATCGAGCCGATGATCGGGACGATCACGATCCCGATCAGCCACAGCAGCTTCGCCCCGATTCCGAGGTCGCGGCGTCCGATCAGGCTGATGATCGCGTAGACGCAGAGGATCACGACGGGGATGATGAAGACGACCAGGAGCACCCACTGGGCGCCGCTGAAGGCAAGCACGGAGAACGCTGAGGCAGTCATGCGCGCGAGCCTATCTCATGCGATTCGCGGGCGTGTTCTCAGGAGCCGGGCGCGGGGAACCGGTACGGTCTCGCTCGTGGTGACCGCGCCGTGACGATGACGCAGCGCAGCCGGCGGCGCACCCGGCTCTGGTTCGCCGTCTACACCCTGGTGCTGCTCAGCATCGCGGGCGTCTGTATCGCCACGAGCCAGTGGTCCGTCGCCCTGACGACGCTCGCGATTGGGTTCCTCTTCGCCTGGTTCACGCTGCGGCTCTGGCGCAGGCGCTGACGGCTGCAACCGTGGCCCTGCCGCCGCCCGGCCTGCACAAACGTGTCCCAAAGAGCGGGTAGGTCCCCCCGAATGGGTTGGAAAAGCGGGGTCCGAGTGGAATAGGGTGCGCTGATGATCGAGCGGTTGGACGAGGAGAGAATCGAGATTCTCCGTAGCTGGGGTCTCGGCCTCGCCTCGGATGACCGGGAGGAGCTGCGCGCGGCGGGAAAGGCGATCACTGTGCTGATCGACGAGATCGACCGCCTCCACGTCGACCTCTGGAACGCGAGGGTCGTCGAGCCCCGGCCCGCAGAGACAGAACGAGAGCCCGAGCCGGGAGCCGAGCCGCTCGTGACGACGACGCAGGGCACGGCCCTCCGTGACCGCCTGGCCCGGATCCGCCCTCAGCTCTGAGAGCGCAGTCGGCCGAGTGCGCGCTGTGTGAGAGCGCCCGTTTGAGATCGAGCCAGGCGGGTATCTCCAATGGATCGACCTCGAGGAGGCGTCGCTAGGTTGCGTCGGCTTACGGCTCGTGCTCGGCTCCGATCGACCTCCACTGAGCCGCCGGCTCACGCGGCGACCCTGAACTTGGAAAGCCCCGAGGGACCAACCCGCGCCCGCCAATCCCGGCGCGCGCAGCGAGCGAGAGGACCAAGATGAGACTCAAGCTGCGGAAGCGTGTGCTGCTGGCCGTCGCCCTGTCGGTGACGGCGATCGCGGCAGCGGTTGGGCTGCTGGGCGGGAACGTCTCGAACGCAGGTCCCAGCCATCCGTACCTGGCGTTGGGTGACAGCGTCGTGTTCGGGTACATCACCCAGGCCGGGTTCGCGTACGGCAATTCCGAGAACTTCGTCGGCTATCCGGACTACGTGGGACCGGAACTCGGCATGACGCCGGTCAACGCATCCTGCCCCGGCGAGGCGACCGGCGGGTTCATCTCCCTGGCCTCCCCGATCGACAATGGGTGCCGTGCCTTCAGGTCGTTTGCGCCGCTGCATGCCACCTACAGCACGTCGCAGCTCGATTTCGCGAAGGCCTACCTGAAGGACCACAAGAACACGAAGCTGGTCACGGTGCAGCTGGGCGCCAATGACGCGTTCATCCTGCAAAAGCAGTGCCTCGGTGACTCGGCGTGCATCCAGGCCGGCCTACCCGCACTGCTCGGCACGATCTCCGCGAACATGGACACGATCCTCAAGGCCCTTGGCGGCAAGCACTTCAACGGAGTGTTGATGATCGTCAACTACTACTCGCAGGACTACGGGGATGCTGCCGGCACCGGCCTCGTGGCGCTCCTGAACCAGGCCGTTGGGGCCCATGCCAAGGCCGACGGTGCGGTTGTCGCGGATGCGTTCACGGCCTTCAAGAACGCGGCCTCGGCGGCGTCGGCAGCGGGGAACGCGTGCAAGGCAGGGCTCCTCAACGTCGCACCGCAGGCTCCAGCCTCATTCGATCCGACCAGGTGCGATGTTCACCCGAGCCAGTCGGGCCAGAAGCTCCTCGCGCAGGCAGTCGAGGATGCATACAACGGAGCGCACCACCACTGAGCGACGAGCGTGAGGTGAGGCCCCGCTTCGGCGGGCCTCACCTCGCGCTCCAGCACGCCTCAGGCGGACTCGCGCTCGAGCTTGCGCTTGCGTGCCTCCGCGAGCGCGTCGGCGTCGAAAAGGTGACATTCGACCTGCGTCGATCCGACGTCGAGCAGTCTCGGCGCCACGGGCTCGAACATCTCGAGGTCGACGTGATCCTCGGCGACGACGATCTGCCGGACACCCTTCCAGAAGGGGTTGTCCGGGTCGTCGGCTCGAATCGTCTCGAGGAGGCGGCCGAGCGCGGCGCCGCCCGCCTTCTCGGTGGGCTTCAGCCGCACGCTCGTCTCGGCCGCTGCGAGCGCCGACAGGTCGCCCACGATCGCGCGCTCTGCTTCGTACTCGACCTCCGGCTGGAGCGCCCAACGCGCTTCCAGGAGGTCTGCCAGATCACGCGGCTCCCAGCCGCACACCTCGAACGCTGCCGCGCAGCGCGGATGGAAGGAGCAGCCACGCGGTGGCCGCGCCGCATCCGGGACCTCGCCCCGCGGCAGATCACGGGGCACACTCCGCCGTGGGTCCGGCTCGGGGATCGCGCGGAGCAGCGCCTTCGTGTACGGATGCTTCGGATCCTCGTAGATCACGTCGGATGGGCCGATCTCGACGATCCGGCCGAGGTACAGAATCGCGATCCGATCGCAGAAGAACTTCGCGGTCGCCAGGTCGTGAGTGATGTAGAGGTACGTGAGATCGAGCTCACGCTTGAGGTACAGCATCAGCTCGAGGATCTTCGCGCGCACGCTCATATCGAGCATCGAGACGGGCTCGTCCGCGACGAGCAACGAGGGATTGAGAACGATCGACCTCGCGATCACAGCTCGCTGCTTCTGTCCTCCCGAGAGGTCCGACGGGTACTTGTCCATGTACTGCTCGGGCGGCGCGAGGCCGACCGTGCTGAGAACCTCCGCCACCCGGAGCCGCAGTTCGGCGCCCTTGGCGATCTTGTGGATGCGGAGCGGATGCCCGACCGACTCCTCGATCGTCATCGCCGGGTTCAGAGACGCATGAGGGTCCTGAAAGACGATCTGCATGTCTCTGCCGCACCGGGCGGAGCTCGCGCTCCGACATGCCCGTAATCGTGCGCCCGTCGAAGATCACTTCTCCTGAGGTCGCCCGCACGAGCCCGAGGATCGTTCGCCCCAGCGTTGTCTTCCCACTTCCCGATTCGCCCACGAGACCGACGACCTCGCCGCGCGCGAGATCGAGCGAGACGTCGTCGACCGCTTTCACGTACCCCGCCTCCCGTCCGAGCAGCCGTGCTCCGAAGCTGCCCCTGATCGGGTAGTACGTCTTCAGGTTCCTGATCGAGACGAGCGGCGCCTCACCTGACCCCGGATCACCGCCTTCGTCGGCGCTGGTGCGCATCTCCGCTGCCACCTCAGGCTTCTTCCGCGATGGCGAGTTCCATCCGCTCGAGCGGTGCCGTCTCCCCCGCCGGGATCTGGTCTGCCGGGCCTTGCAGCCAGCACTCGGCCCGTCTGCCGCCGCCAAGATTCGTCTCGATCGGCGCCTTCGAGGCGCACACCACCATGGCCTCGGGACAGCGGGGATGGAAGCGGCAGCCCGGCGGCGGCTCGATCAGGTTCGGCGGTGCTCCCGGGATCGAATGGAGCTCCGAGGTGTCGAGTGAGATCGTCGACCGGAGGAGCGCCCGGGTGTACGGATGCGCCGGCTCGATGAAGACCTCGCGGGCAGGCCCCTCCTCGACGATCCTCCCCGCGTACATCACCGCGACTCGATCACACGCCTCGGCCACGATCCCGAGGTTGTGCGTGATGAGGAGCAGCGCCGTCCCGTAGCTCTCGCGCAGGTCGGCGAGGATGCTGAGGATCTGGGCCTCGACGATCACGTCGAGCGAGGTCGTCGGCTCGTCCGCGACCAGCAGCTTTGGGCGCAGGACAACCGCGAGGGCGATCATGATCCGCTGGCGCATGCCGCCCGAGAACTCGTGCGGGTACTGGCGAAAACGCGTCGGCGGGATCCCCATCCTGCCGAGCGTCTCCAGCGAGCGAGTGCGGATCTCGCGGTCGCTCATCCTCGGCTCGTGTTGCTTCACCGTCTCCTTGAAGTGGTCCTCGATCCGCATGAGTGGATTGAGGCGCGTCATGGGCTCCTGGAAGACGAGACCCAGGTCGGGCCCGCGGAGCTTGCGAAGCTCCTTCGGCGACATGCCGACGAGGTTGCGGCCGCCGTAGATGACCTCGCCGGCGGAAGCCGCTCCCTCCGGGAGCAGCCCGAGAATCCCGCGCCCGAACGTGGACTTGCCGCAGCCCGACTCCCCGACGAGCCCGACGACTTCTCCCTCGTCGATCGTCAGCGAGACCCCATCCACGGCGCGCACGGAGCCCCGCGGCGTCCCGTAGTAGACGCGGAGGCCCCGCACATCGACGACCGACTCGGTCACGGCGCGTCCGCCGGCGGCGTGGTGTCGGCGGGCGGCAGATCCACGTCGACCTTGGGCCGCGCGCGCAGCACCGGGTTGAGCGTCTCGTTGAGCCCCTCCCCGAGGAGCGTGATCCCGGTGACGAGCAGCACGATCGCGAGCCCAGGGAACGTACCCGTCCACCAGATGTTGGACGACGCATCCGAGACGGCGCGTTGGATGTCGTACCCCCACTCGGCGGCGTCGGTCGGCTGGATGCCGTACCCGAGAAACCCGAGCGCGGCGAGGGTGAGGATCGCGTCGGCTGCGTTCAGCGTCGCGAGCGGCGGGACGTTCTGGACGACGTTGAAGAAGACGTACTTCCGGATCACCGTGAAGGGCCGCGCCCCGAGGGCACGCGCCGCCTCGACGTAGGACTCTTCGCGGATGCTGATCGTCTGGTTGCGAATGACGCGGAAGTAGAGAGGAATGTAGGCGACGGTGATCGCGATCGCTGCCGTGAAGATGCCCTTGCCGATGCTGCCCGAGAGGAGGAAGGCGATCACGATCGCGAGCAGCAGGAACGGAAAGGCCAGCATCGCGTCCATCACGAGCACGAGTGCGCGATCGAGTCGGCCGCCGAAGTAGCCGGAGACGAGCCCGAGCGGGATGCCGATCGACAGGGACAGCAGGAGCGAGAGGACGACGACCTTCAGCTCGGTCCGCGTCCCCCAGATGACGCGCGAGAGGACGTCCGTCGACTGGACGGTGGTGCCCATCAGGTGCTCGCGAGACGGCGCCTCGAGCTGGGCGAAACGCTTCCCGTTCGACGCGAACTGGTCGAACTCGTACGGCGAGATGACGGGCGCGAACACCGCCATGAGGATGAAGAGGCTCGTGATCCCGATACCGACCCAGAGCATGACGCGGCCGGCGCCACGCGCATCCGCGATCGGCCGGAGGGCGCGGCGAGCCGGCCCAAAGCGCGTACGAACAGGCGCCGGAGGTGTCTCGGGCACGGCCATCAGTAGCGGATCCTCGGGTCGATGTACGCGTTGACGAAGTCGATGATCAGGCTGACGACGACCACGACGAGGGCGAAGACGATGATGATCCCCTGCACGGCGGCGTAGTCGCGGTTCGCGAGGTAGTTGACGAGCTCGTGACCGAGCCCGGGCCAGTTGAAGGTCGTCTCGGTCAGCACGGCGCCCCCGAGCAGGAGTGCCACCGTCAGGCCGATGATCGTGATCACGGGGACGAGCGCGTTTCGGAACGCGTGGTGGTAGACGACCGAGTGCTCGTCGATGCCACGCGCGCGGGCGGCCTCGATGTAGTCGTCCTTCATCGTCCTGATCACGTTCACACGGATCAGCCTGATGAAGACTCCTGCAGTCACGAGCCCAAGCGTCACCGCCGGCAGGATCAGGTGGCGGATGATGTCCTTCTCCGCATCCCAGTCGCCGTCGATGAGCGCGTCGATGGTGAAGATGTTCGTGTGCGTCTCGAGCGTTGCCTGCGTGATCGGGCTCGCGCGATCCGAGACGGGGAGCCAGCCGAGGTAGCTGCCGAAGAAGAGCTGCGCGAGCAGGCCGAGGAAGAACACGGGGCAGGCATAGATGACGATCCCGAAGAGCCGGCCGCCGACGTCGAAGGGCCCGTCGCGGAGGCGGCCGGCGAGAACACCGACCGAGACGCCCACGAGGATCGCGACAATCATCGCGTAGAACGTGAGCTCGAGCGTCGCGGCGCCGTTCACCCGGATGATGTCCGTGACCGCCCGGCGGTCCGTGATCGTCGTGCCGAGATCTCCGTGGGCGATGCTCGAGAGATAGGTCCAGTACTGCGCGTAGATCGGGCGGTCGTAGCCCAGCTCGTGCTTGATCTGCCTGATCACCGACGGCGGAGCGTGCCCGCCGAGTGCCGCCGAGATCGGGTCGCCCGGCGCGACCCGCATGAGGACGAACACCAGCGTCAGCAGGATGAAGACCATCGGAATGACGAGCGCAAGGCGCGTGAGCGCATAGCGCCGGAGTGACGTGGTGCCCTGGGAGCTCATAGGCGGCCGAAGAGGGGCGGCGGGCCTGCCGCCGCCCCTCTCGCCTGATGCATTACGACTTGGTCAGCTTCCAGAACCGCATGATCACGGTCGGATCGAGCGTGCCGGGGATCCCGTTCACCTTGGTGCTCGAGACGGCGATCATCTTCCCCTGCCAGACCGGGACGATCGACACGTCCTTGGCGGCGAGCGCCTGGATCGACCTCAGGACACCGGTGCGGATCCTCTCGTTCTTGGCGCCTAGCTCGGCCTTGATCAGCTTCTCCATCGTCGGGTTGTTGTACCCGTTCGACGTGAACGTGTCCGAGCGGTAGAACGGCACCACGTAGTTCTCGGCGTCCGGATAGTCCGGGAACCAGCCGAGCTGGAACGCGTTGTACTGCGTACCGAGCGCCGCGCTGTACTGCGCCCACTCCGCCGACTTCAGCGTCACCTTGAAGACGCCGCCGGTCTCGAGGCCGCGCTTGATCTCCGCGTACTCGTCGGCCGACGCATCACCGTAGTGCGTGGGCGTCCACCAGATGTCGATCGGGAACGGGGTCTGGAGCCCCGCCTTCGCCAGGATCGCCTTCGCCTTCGCCGGGCTCGGAGCGCGGCCGTACAGCGTCGCGAACGCGTCCGTGTGGGACGGGTACCCGGCCGGCGGCATCGAGTAGAGCGGCTGGACGAAGTTGTGGTACACCCGCGTCGCGATCGCCTGCCGCGGCATCAGGTAGGCGACGGCCTTGCGGACCGCCGGATTGTTGGTCGGCGCCCGCTTCACGTTGAAGGTCAGGTAGCGGATCAGGCCACCCGGGCCGGTGTGCACCTTGAGGCCCTTCGCCTTCGTGAGCGAGGTGAGCTCCGTCGGCGTGAACGTCTGGAACGCCATGTCGATCTCGCCGTTCTGGAGCGCGAGCTTCATCGTCGACGACTTCGCGTAGTAGCGGATGATGAGGTTCGGCGTCTTCGCCTTCGGGCCCCAGTAGCTGTCGTTCCGCTGCAGCACTGCCTGCTGGCCCGCGGTGTACTTGACGAGCTTGTACGGGCCGGTGCCGACCTGCGAGTCGGTGTTCGAGCGGAGCTTGGTCCCCGAGTACGTGTCGCTCGGGACGATGAAGCAGCACTGCGTCGCGAGGACGGACGGCCACGTCACCTGCGGCGACTTGAGGTGGAAGACGACGGCGTACTTGCCGACCGTCTGGACGCTCTGCAGGTTGCCGAGCAGCGGCGACGGCGAGTTGGCCGCGGCCTGCGCCTTGATCGACTTGTTGTTGACGCGGTCGATCGAGAACTTGACGTCTGCCGAGTCGAAGTCCGACCCATCGGAGAACTTGACGCCTTGTCGCAGCGTGCAGCGCCATGTCTTCGCGGTCCCGACAGCGACGCACTTGGTCGCCAGCGACGGCTCCAGCTTGGCGCCGTTCTTGAAGTCCATCAGGTGCTCGAAGACGTTCGCGTCGAGCGTGAACGTCCCGAAGTCGTACGTCCCTGCGGGATCGAGGTTCGTGATCGTGTCGGTCGTGCCGTCGACGAGCGTGTCGCTCGCGGTCGTCTGCTTCGAAGCGGAGTGCCCAACGGCAGCCCCCGTCGCGACGGCAACGACGAGCAAGGCCACTGCGAGGGCACCGATGTGCCATCTGCTTGGTCTTCGATTCATTTCCCTTCCCCTTTCAACTGCACGCTGGCCCGAGGACTGACGAATCTAGCCGTTAGAGCATACGACGCATGCCGGATAGGAAAGTCTGTACCTATTGCGGGGACGGCTGTGCGTCCTCCTGTTTGAAGCCTGCGGGCGCGGGTATGTCTGGTGCATCGACCTCAGAGGGGGGCATCGCTATGAAGTGGACGGAAGCATGGTCAAAGCGAGAGCAGGACGGCCTCGAGGGATACGGCGTCGACGCGGTCGACGGCTCGATCGGCAAGCTCGACGACGCAACACTCGAGGTCGGGCCGACCCACGTGATCGTCGACACGGGGCACTGGCTGAAGGGCAAGCGCGTGATGTTGCCATCCGCGACCATCACAGGCGTGGACGAGCAGCACGCGAGGCTGCGGGTCGACCGGACGAAAGACGAGATCAGGCATGCGCCGGAGTGGATCCCGCACGGGAGCCTCCCCGAGCAGGCCGCCGACTACCACGGCCCGCGGGGCCACGCCGTTCGTGACTGGGACGACCAGCACTCGGCTCCGATCGACCACCTCCACTGAGTCGCGGGCTCGGCGATACTCGACGCGCCTTCTCGACCGTCGTGAAGCCGGCGTGGTCTCCTTCCTCGCCGCTACGGGCTCGCGAGATAGGTGCGTCCGGCGGCGACCCTGACCTGCTTCCGCTTCGGGAAGTCGGAAACCTGGATCACGCCACGAACGACCTTGACCTGGGTGCCGTCGCAGCGGTCGGCGGTGAGCCAGTTCGTCCCTCGAACGGTTGCCGATGCGTATTTCCCCTGCGTCCTGAAACTGCCCTTGCCGTCGCCCCAGATCTGCCGCACAACGGGCGAGGCCTTCGCGCCGACGCTACTCGGCTTCCGCTTCGGGCAGACGCTGAAGTCGCCCTTCGCAAGGCGAAGCTCGATGACCGGCTTCTTGCCGTCCTTGCCGCGCAGGAGCTTGAAGGCCGCGGAGACGCCGCCGGCGCCGTTCACCTTCAGGGTGCCGACGTCGGCCTTGAGGACGAGCGTGCCGCTCGTAACATCGACCGTCGAGCCGTACGGGATCGTGCCGCTCACGAACGGGACGCCGTTGACGAGGACGGTGCCCGTCGGCGTGGCGGTCGGCGGCGGTGAAGAGCCGCCTCGGCCCTGCCGCGCTCGTGTTCCGGGCACAGGCGCCGGTTGTACACGTGCCGTTCCAGTTCGTATTCCAGGACGTCGGAGAGCCGTCGTAGGTCCAGCGACCCTTGAGCGACTTGCCGTCCGCGCTCATCGTCAACTCGACGGCACCGGCGTCGGACGGGCCTTTCCGGGTCGGCAGCTCGGTCCAGCGGCCCTTGAACAGGTTGCCGGTCACGGTCCCCGCGATGTGCCCCGTGTCGTGCGGGTAGGTGCCCTTGACCTGGGAGCCGGTCTGCGTCAGCGCCATCACCCCCCACTCCGTGTCCCAGGTGCCGGTCCACGTCATTCGCGAGCGCGCGCGCCGAGGAACCGGGAACGACGGCGACCACCGCGAGCACGGTGAGGGCCGCGGCGACGAGTGGACGGCTGCGCATGCCGAGATGATCGCCGTGCGCGGCGAGAAGAGCAAGCTGAACGGGCATTTTGACCGCGCGCCGCGGTACGCGATCTTCGGCCTTTGCCCATGCGTGGGGTGCACCTCCGGTCGCAGGACGTCCATGCTGCATCGCTCTGAGAGAGCGATACCTCGCGCAACCAGGGTTTCGGTGAAGCGGATGAAGGGATGCGACCCTCCCGAACCGGGCGCTTGGCTAGATGTCCGTCCCGGACCGGTCCTCAGCCGGCGGTGCCGCGTCGTCGCCGAGTCTCTCGTAGATCCGCTGCATACCGCCGCGAACCACGATCATCGTGACGATCAACACCGCGATCTCGATGAAGTGACCCAACTGGACCTCGTCGCCGAAGACGATGTTCACGACTTCGAGGATCAGCAGCTTGCCGAGGAACAGGATCGCGAAGACAGAGACGATGCCGAGCACCTTGTAGATAGCGCCTTCCCGTGCTCGGAAGTAGCCGGCGACGCTGTGCTCGGCGCCCTTCAGCGCGTCGAGGAGCAGTTTCAACAGGATCGCGGTGAGGATCGAGATCCAGAATGAGTCGATCACGATCGCGTGGTGGAACTCGACGAACAGGTTGAGGACGACGACGTACACGAGAACGTCCGCCATCCAGGACACGTAGCGCGCCTGAGCAGCCGTGATCGTCGTTGGAGCGCCTGCGCTCATACCGGGACGATCGTACTCGTGCAAAACCACGTTCCAGGGGGCTTTCGTTCAAGCGCATGAAGGGACTCGAACCCTCGACCTTCTGTATGGCAAGCCGTCCCGCCGACGGCAACGGCCGACTCCACATCGCTGTCGCCCATGCGGGTTTGCGACTCGCTCGGGGTGCGCGGCCCGCATGGCTGCTAGCCCGACCTCGACCTTTCGCGTTTTGGTTGTCTGGACGAAAGACGGCGTGGTTGGGGAGGCCTCGGCGAAGGGTATGAACGGCTGCGCCCAACTTCAGCACAACGCCTCCTTCACGTGTCCTGACAAGCCCCTTACGAGGCCGCTCGTACCCTGGACACCACATGGATTCAAGGAGTGAAGATGACCTCTCCGAGCGCGCCCTAGCTCCGATCGCCGTTCCCGAGCAGACGGCCGGCGGCAGGACGGCGGACGTCGCGCCCCTGTTGTCGTGCCCTACGTGCGGCGGCGAGACGCAGCGTTTCGCGAGCGGCTGGCGCCGCGTGCGCCCCGAGGCCGGCGATGACACGATTACCGTGACCGTCGTGTGTCCTGTCTGCAGGACCAGCGCCGTCAGCACGGGGCGGTGACGTGGCCGTCAGCCATGACCATGCGACGCGAGCCGGGGCGGGACGGTACTCGGACGCCGAGGAGCTCGAGCAGGCGATCGTCGACTTGGCCCGCGTGATTGGAAACACCGCGATCGAGACGGAGATGCGGGAGGAGTACGTGCCGGTGATACTTCACCTCGCTCACGCCCGACGGGCGCTACGCGAGATCTACGGCAAGGGCACGTGAGGGGACAACGGCCCTCGCTGGCGCCCGCGAGGGGCGCGAGTGCCGAGGCGGCCGCAGAACTCGCCGCCGCCCGTCCGGATCGTCAGGACTGGGCGTCTCACTCGGTCGGTGGTCGACGGCAAGCCTCACTGGGCCGTCGCGCCTGACAAGGGGTCTCGGCGCCCGGGATAAGGCACGCAACCCTCGCCGGTCGCCTGCTTGGTTGTGAGGTCGTGTTCGCCGCCAAACGACGACAGTGAGGCCGCCGGCAGCCGGTGTTGGGCGCGGCCGTGATTGTGGCGGTCGCGTTGTCGATCGCGATCTCAGGTCCTACGACCAGAACAACCGGCGCAGCCTACCCCAGAGCCCTTCGCGCGTCGCAGCTCCAGACCGGGGAGAGAATGAGGCTAGAAGGAGGCCGCCGCGCATCTCAGTTCAATCGGCAGGTCGCTCGAGGACATGAGGCTTGATCCCCCGCACGAATGCCTGAGTGCGCCTACGGTCGCTGTGCTGGCTCCGGCCCGAACAACGGCAGGAGGGTGGGGTCGACCAGCACTACGGCACCCTGAACGACACGGCGCATGACGCGATCCTGACGCGGCTCGAGGCCATCGATTGAATCGTTCGGCTATGAGCGGGGCACGGCCGTCGTTCACAAGTGTGGATAACGGCTTGAAAAGGAAGCGGATGAAGGGACTCGAACCCTCGACCTTCTGCATGGCAAGCAGACGCTCTAGCCAACTGAGCTACATCCGCGTAGAGGCCGGAGTATAGCGACCGCTAGTCGATCGCCTCCGCGCACCGGCTCGAGCGCCTCGCGCGCCGCAACCGAGCGGTTGACCGCGTTCACGATCGCCCGCAGCGACGCCGTCAGGATCGAGCCGTGGACGCCGACGCCCCAGAAGGCCTCGTCGTCGACGTCCGACCTCGACGTAGGCCGCCGCCTGCGCGTCGACGCGCGCGGCCATCGTGTGCTCGTGGTAGTCGCGGAGCTGATCGTGACGCCGAATGCCTTGCGCGAAGGCGTGGACGAGCGCCGCGAGCGGCCCGTTGCCCTCGCCCTCGATCACCCGCTCCTCGCCGTCGACGCGGACGCGGGCGGCGATCTGGTCCGTGTCCTCCTCGCTCGAGTGCGTGTAGGCGAGGAGCTCGTACGGACGCACGTGGTCGAGGTAGTGACTCGGTGAACGCCGCGAGGAGCTCGTCGCTCGTCAGCTCTCCCCCACGCGCGTCGGTGATCGGCTGCACCCGCCGGGCGAAGTCGACCTGCAGCCCGCGCGGCAGCTCGAGGTTGTGCTCGGTCGCCAGCAGGTACGCGACGCCGCCCTTGCCCGACTGCGAGTTGACGCGGATGATCGCCTCGTAGCTCCGGCCCACGTCCTTCGGGTCGATCGACAGGTACGGCACGTCCCAGACCTCCGAGCCCGAGCGCTCCTGCGCGTCCATGCCCTTCTTGATCGCGTCCTGGTGCGAGCCGGAGAACGCCGTGTAGACGAGCTCGCCCGACCTACGGGATGGCGCGGATGCACCGGCAGCTCGTTGCACTCCTCGACGATCGCGCGCGTCTCGTCGATCTGCGAGAGGTCGAGCCTCGGGTCGACGCCCTGGGTCAGCAGGTTCAGCGCGATCGTGATCAGGTCGACGTTGCCCGTGCGCTCGCCGTTGCCGAAGAGCGTCCCCTCGACGCGCTCGGCGCCGGCCATCAGCCCGAGCTCGGCCGTGGCGACGGCGGTGCCGCGGTCGTTGTGCGGGTGGACGGAGAGGATCGCGGAATCGCGGCACGAGAAGTGCCGCCCGAACCACTCCATCCGGTCGGCGTAGACGTTCGGCGGGAACTGCTCGACCGTCGTCGGCAGGTTGACGATCATCTTCTCGGCCGGCGTCGGCCCCCACTCCGCGGCGACGCGCTCGCAGATCTCGAGCGCGTAGTCGAGCTCGGTGTGGTGGAAGCTCTCCGGCGAGTACTGGAACACGATCTCGGTCGCCGTCTCGGCCGCGAGCCGCTTGCAGAGCGTCGTGCCGCGGACCGCGAGGTCGGTGATGCCCGTCGCGGTCGAGCCGGAACACGACCCGCCGCTGCGTCACCGACGTCGAGTTGTAGAGATGGACGATCGCGCGGCGGGCGCCCTCGATCGACTCGTAGGTGCGCTCGATCAGCTCGGGCCGCGCCTGGGTCAGCACCGCGATCGTGACGTCGTCGGGGATCAGGTCCTGCTCGACGAGCGTGCGGACGAAGTCGAAGTCGGTCTTCGACGCCGACGGGAAGCCGACCTCGATCTCCTTGAAGCCGAGCGCGACGAGCAGGTCGAAGAAGCGGCGCTTGCGGCCCGCATCCATCGGGTTGACGAGCGCCTGGTTGCCGTCGCGCAGGTCGGTCGAGCACCAGATCGGCGCGCGGTCGAGGACGACGTCGGGCCAGGTCCGGTCGGGCAACGAGACGGTGTCGTAGGGGCGGTACTTGTGGAACGGCATCGCTACAGGGTCATTGGGCATCGCTCAGCTCCTCCAAGGGCGGACTTCTCCCGCTGGGTGCGGGTGCACGGGAACGGGTATGTCGTCGCTCGCATCCCCTAGCGGGGAAGGAGGAGGGCAAGCGCGAGCAGGCAGGTGCCGGTCGGGAGTGCGATCCGGGTGCCGCTCAGCATCTTCGCACCATAGCGAAGCGTGCCCCGCGCGGCCAGATGAAGGCGGCTAGCTCGCTGCCCGGAGCCTGGATGAAGGCCGTGTCTCGCGAGACGCGCGGCGACAACGCGGTCGGCCACGCTTTCAGGTCGACGGGGCCGCCTGGAGTCGCGACCGTCGTCTGGTAGGACTGGAAGTCGCTCTGCCAGAGCCGCAGCACCTTGCCCGCGACCGATGCCGGCAGGACGAGCTGGAAGTTCCCCTTCGCATCCGGCCAGGTCGCCGAGACCGGCCGCACGACGCCGTTGCCGGCCGAGGCGCCGACGAGCAGGCCCCGGTAGATGGCGCCGGGAACCGGCGTCGAGACGGGCAGTGGCATCGCGACGCCGGACGCAGGCAGCTTGAGGTCGAGCGTGGCGCTGCTCCGCCGCTTGAAGGTCGGATTCTTGGCTCCGGTCGTGTAGCTCGTGCGGCCGACTGCTGCCTGGATCGCGAACTCGACCGGGTCGGCCTCGGTCAGATCCGACGCCGGGAAGAACGAGCTGTACTTGCCGGCGGCGTTCGACGGCTCCGAGAAGACCCAGTAGTCGCGGTCGTTCGTCCTGCTCACGATGTACGCGCCCTGGACGGGCTTGCCCGACGCATCGGTGATCGTCCCGGAGAGCCGGTACGAGAGCAGCACCACCGGCGGCACCGGGACGCCGTCCGCGCGGACCGCCCGCCCCGTTACCTTGATCGTTCCGTCGGGGCGCCTCACCGCACGAAGCGCGTCGATCCGGTAGCCGACGTTGATTCCGCCGCTGGCGCTCCTGAGCGTCGCCTTCTCGGCGTCGGTGAGCGGCCTGCCGCCGACCTTCGTCGCCGCACCCGCGGAGACGACGATCGGATGCCTGCGCGTGAGCGTCGAGTCGACGAGTGCGCTGAAGCTGCCGTCGGCCGCCCGTTGCCTGCGGCAGGACGTACCGGTCGACCGTCACGATCGCGCCGCTGACGGGCTTGCCACCGAGCAGCACCTTGCCCTTGATCCGGACGAGGTTGGAGCTGTTCGGATTCCAGAGCCCGAGCGTGACCGCTCCTGCCGGAACGGCGATGCGGGCGCCACCGGCGGCGGCCCCGGTGTGAACCGAGAGCGCGCGAGGCGTCGCCCCGACGCGAGGCAGGCTGGTTGGCCGGAGGCGGTCGCGAGCGACGTCAGACCGGGCGGCTTCGGTGACTCGGCCTTGCTGCCGCCGATTGCGAAGACCTGGAGCTGGGACGCGAGCCCGCCGCTGGAGGACGTCGGCGAGCCGCCGACCGTGATCGCCACGTACTCCTTGCCGCCCGCGGTGAAGATCGTCGGACCACCCGCGATCTGGCGCCCGGTCTGGAACGTCCAGAGCACCTTGCCCGTCTTCGAGTCGAACGCGCGGAGGACACCGTCGCCACCGCCGGCGAAGCCGACGCCGCTCGCCGTCAGGCTGACTCCGCCCCGCTCCGGCTCCGGCGTGTTGAACTTCCAGACGCGCTTTCCGGTCGAGACGTCGATCGCGCTGATCGAGCCGTGATCCTTCCAGCCCGGGAGGTAGTCGCCGAAGTTGCCGTTGTCGACCCCGAGGAAGATGTCGCCGAGGAGGAACTTGCGCTTCTTCTGCGTCGGCGTCAGCTTCTTCTGGATCAGGACGCCCGCCGTCTCGGCCGCAGCGTTGTAGATGTAGTTGAGCTTCGGGTCATAGGCCGCGGGCGAGTAGTTCAGCCCACCGATCGAGCCCGGATAGACGACAACCGGCTCGCCCGGCTTCAGCGGCGGGTGCTCGACGCGATCGATGCACCTTGACGCGGTCGTGGAACGCCTTGCCCGTCTTGGCGTCGAAGGCGTACCACATGCCCTCCTTGGTGGCGACGGAGACGATCCGGTGCGTCGTGCCACCGACCTTGCCGTTGTAGACGACGGGCGGCTGCGCGACGTCGTACTCCCACTGGTCGTTCTGGATCAGCTGCTGCCACCACTTCAGCTCGCCTGTCGCGAGGTCGACCGCGATCAGGGATGCGGCACGCGGGTTGTTCCCCGGGCGCATCGACGGGAAGTAGACGGGCGTGCCGGAGCCGGTGCCGAAGAAGACCGTGTTCGTCGCCGAGTCGATCGTGACCGGTGTCCAGACCGGGCCGCCACCGATGATGCGCGACGCGCTCCGCCACGACTGCCGGTCGGGCGGAATCGTCCAGAAGGGCGTCGGCCACGCCGGCTTCAGATCGGGCGTGTACGCCATCACGAACCCGCGCGGCCCGCGCTCCGATCCTGCGGCGCCGAAGATCAGCTTGCCGTTCGCGCAGATGGGCGCGCTCGTCTCCGAGTAGTTGTCGGCGACCGTCGCATCCGGCACGTCCTGCGAGATCGCGAGCTCCCCGGCGACCGAGCCGTCGCTCGGATTGAGCGCCACGACCTTCATGTCGAGCTGGAGGATGAACAGCTTGCCGCCGCAGTAGGCGAGCCCCCGGTTCGCGCGGACGCCGAAGTTCTTGAAGACGGCGCTGTTCTGCGGCTTGTGCTGCCAGAGGATCTTCCCCGTGGCGCCGTCGATCGCGAAGACGTTCGCGTCGTTCGTCGTCACGTAGAGGATGCCGTTGATCGCGAGCGGATACGACTGCTGCCCGCGGATCGTGTCGGGGTCGATCGCGAGGAAGTCCTTCGTGTAGACGCGACCGAGCTGACCCACGTTCGCGGTCGTGATGTCGGTCAGCGGCGAGTAGCGATTGTTGTCGACCGTGCGGCCGAACGCGGGCCAGTCGCCGTTTGCCACCGCCGGCGGAGTTGCCGAGGAAGAGACGCCGACGAGCGTGCCGACGACGAGGGCTGCGACGGCGAGAGAGAGCACGGCACGGCCGCTTCGTAGCCCTAGCACTGCACAGTCCTCCTCTAGACCCGTAGCGCGGCGCCGTTCCGGCGCCGTCCGAACGAATAAGACGCTACCCGCGGGTCGAAGATAGCGTCGCAGCAGCTCCAAGGCAATAGCGACGAGGGCCAGCGCAGCGAAGAACGGGGCGAGCGCATGGTGCGATGTCCCCGTTCCCACGCGCTGCGTCGGCCCGGCTTCCGCAAGCCGCTGCAGTGCACCCGCGGCCGCGCCCACTTCACTTTCGGAGAAGGCGGCGCCACCGGACACCCGTGCAAGCCGCTCGATGGAGCTCGCCGCCGTGCTCTCGGGCCGGTACGCGGCGTCGACCTTGCCGTTTTGCCCGTAGATCCGGTCCGTCCCTGCGCCGATCCTGACGACCAGGAGCTTGCAGCCGCCGTTCCAGGAGATATCGCTGCGCGTCTCACCGTCCGTGACGAGGACGCAGGTGCGGTGCTCGACACGCGGCATGAAGAAGCCGTCGCGCGTGAGGGTCGAGAGGGGCTCGAAGCTCGTCGCAACGTCCGACACCTCCTGCGGCGGCGGCGACTCGACTTGCACGCTCCGCCGCGAGCGTCTCGTCGAACACGCGGCCGTCGAGCGTCGGGAAGGCGTAGGGCAGGATCCGGTCGGTGAGACCGCTGACGCCCGCCGGCACATCGGGGACGGCGGCACGGAGCCGGGCCACGATCTCTCGTGCCCGGTCGAGCCTCGTCGGTGCACCCGGGCCGCTCGCGGCCGTCATCGAGCGCGAGACGTCGGCGACGAACACCACCTCGGAGGACGTTCGGGCGGACCGCTCCGTCGTCGTCGTCAGGACGGGCTGGGAGACGGCGATCCCGAGCAGGAGGCAGGCTGCGGCAGGCAGCGCGGCTGCGCGAAGCGCGCGGCGCGCCGGAACGGGCTCGAGCCCGAGTCCCTCCGCTACGCGCCGCTGGCGCCGGAAAGCCAACGCGATGACGCCGACAGGAAGCAGCGCGAGCAGGCAGGCGACGAGCCCGTACGGCGCCAGGAGCGAGATGGAGGCAACCACTAGTAGCCCGATCCCGGCAGTCCGGCCCCTGCGCCCGGGAGGGTGTCGCCGAAGAACCCGGCCGATCCTCCGGCACCCTCGCGCGAGCCGACCACCCTGACCCTCCGCAACAGCAGCTCGAGGTTGCGCTTCGCGTCGACGTTCGCAGGGTCGGCGCGAATCGCCGCCTCGAACGTCTCCGCGGCGCGCCGCTCTCCCGACGGCCGGATCGTCCGCTGTCTCCGTTGCCGCCGCGAGGATCCCGAGCAGATTGCCGGCCCGCGACGCCTGCGTCGGGCGAGCCGCCCGCGACGGTGTCGGAGAGAGCGAGCTCGGCGAGGGCCCGGAGCTCCGCCTTGTGGCGGCCGTTGTCGAAGCCCTCCGGAGCCGCGACCGCGACGGCGAACGCCTGCTCGCCGCGACGGACCCCGAGATCGTCCCGGAGCCCGGTCGCGCGGAGCGCCGGCGTCGGCCGGGAGCCACGTGCCCGTCGTCCAGTGGGCGCCCGCGGGGTGGGCGGCGAAGGCCGCATCACCGCGGTCGACCGCGTCGTGCCACGCTCGGATGTCGTGAGCGAGCGCGAGCGTGGCGGCGCCGAGCACGATCGCGACGGTTCCGAGAAGGAGGCGCCAAACGCTCATGGCGCTCTCCAGCGGAGAGGCTCGGCGAGCAGCAGGAAGCCGGTCAGCGCGAGGGCGGCCAGCAGTGCGAGCCCGACGAGCTGCAGATCGGAGCTCCCGGAGGCATGGCTCGACTCCTCCGACGGGAGCGCCGCCTGCTCGAACGAGCCCTTCTCGGTGACGAACTTGCGGATGAACGCCGCATCGTCCGGGGCGGCGTTCAGCCCCACGACATGCAGCGGAATGCCGGCGCGGCGGTAGGCAATCGCGACCTGGCTGACGCGGTCGACGTCGCCGCTGTCGTCGTCGAGGTCGCTGACGAGAAGCACGGCGGGCCGCCTGAGCTTCTGCTCCCGGATCACGTCGAGCGCGAGGGAGAGCCCGGTCGAGATCCGCGTGCCGCCGGCGAAGGAGTCCGTCCACGGGCTGCGGGGGGCGTTCGGCAGCGCTCCCGGCGCCTGTCGCCGAGGGGAGCTCGAAGAAGCGGAGCAGCGGCTCGAACTCCCTCGCAGGAGTGTTCGGAGGCAGGGTCTGGTAGGCCGTGTCGGAGAACAAGATCAGGCCGTACGAGCCGTTCGAGCGCACGAGTCGGTCGAGGGTGGCCGCGATCCGTGCGTACGTGTCGGAGGAGATGCTGGCCGACACGTCGAGCACGACAATGCCGCTCGACGAAGCGGGCAGCAGCGAGGTCGTCGTCGCCGGCTGCCGAAATGCGACGAGCAGGAAGACGATCGTGGCCACAACGGCGAGAGCTGCGCAGGCAAGGCGGAGCCGCCGGATCGTCCGGGCGCGGCGCTCGAAGGCCGCACGCGTCGCCAAGCGCGATCGAGGTCGACGTCACGCTCGAGCCCTCTCACCCGTCCGCTCGACCCGATCGGCGAGCGTCTCGGCATCCGGGGCGCGCGGCTCGGGCCGAGACCAGGCGATGGCCGCCGCGTCGTCGGCAAGATCAGGCTCGCCGACGACGCGCGATGCGAGGCTCGCGGCACGCCGACGATCCGGCGAGTCGCGCACCGCCGACTCGCGGAGCAGCCTCACGGCCCGCTCGCGCGGGTCATCCTGGAGGGCGCCGCGGGCGGCGGCTCGCGCCCGGCGGAGCGGAGCCGTCAACACGAGCGCGCCAACGGCAACGAGGGCCAGGCCGAGCAGCGCCAGGAGCGCTGCCGCCGCTCCGGGCGAGAATCGGAACGTCGGCCGCGGGAGCTCCGTCGGGCGGCTGAAGCGAGGCTCGGCCGCCTTGACGGCTGCGACGCCGACGCGGGAGCCAACGTGCACCTGGACGCGTGGGGCGGCGGCGACCGAGCCGGCAAAGGCGACCTGAGCCGCGAGGAAGCTCGATCGCGGCGCCACGCTTGCCGGCCACGCACGGCGCCGACAGGCAGGCGATCGTCTCTGTCACGGTGATGTGGCCGACGCCGTCGACCACCGACCGCGCGACGCGGGTCGGGGCGACGCGCGTGAAGGGTGCTACGCCGTCGACGATCCGCGCGGTGTCGAGAACGGCCGGGTCGACCGTCGCCTTGACGACGTAGGTGGCGCTATCCCCGAAGAGCGGGCTCGCAGGCGTGAGCGTCGCGCTGACCGTCGGGGCTGCCGCGTGCGCCCCGGTGGCGAGCGCCAGTCCGAGGGCCGCAGCAGCCACGAGGGTGCGCCTCGCGCGCTTCGCGCGCTTCACGCGCTTCTCCGGCGCAGGCGTCGCCGCCGCGCAGCCCAGTGCTCGAACGCGGCGGCGATCGCGGCGGGCTCGCTGCTGTCGAGCACGACCGGATCGAAGCCGACGCGCGCGAAGCCTGCCAGCAGGCCGTCGAGGCGCCGCTCGTTGGCCGTTGCTCTCGCGCGCGCCTCCCGGCCGCTGATCGCGATCTCCCCACGCTCGCCTGTCGTCGCATCTCGGACGGGCAAGAGCACGCCGCCCACGTCCGGGAACGACGCCTCCCACGTCGGGTCCTGGACCACGACGGGCGTGACGTCCCAGCGCAGGGAGCGCAGCTTGAGCCAGAGCCGTGGGGATACCGCTTCGATGAAGTCTGAGACGACGAAAACGAATGTTCCGGCGGGGAAGCTCGAGGCATGCCTGACGAGCACGCGGAGCGAGCCGTCGAGCGACTGCGGGCCTGCGGCAGCCGGCGGGCCGGTGTCGCCGCCGACGAGTGAATCGAGGACCCGAAGCGGAGGGCCCGGCGAGTGCCAGCGGGGCCGGCTGCCCCGCTGCTCGACGTAGGCCAGCTCACCGCCCGCCGCGACCGTCGCGCGGCCGACGGATCGCACCACCGCCTCGGTCGCGGCCGCCTTGTCGAGCCACGGGAACGGCGGCCCATAGAGCTCCATCCGAGGCCGCCGGTCGACGGCGAGCGCGACCATCGGCGCGGTGTCTGCGAAGAACTCACGAACGACGAACTCGTCGCTCCCCCGGGCGGCGGAGAGTCGTGCAGACGCACGCCAGTCGATCCAGGTCCGGCGGTCTCCCGGCCGGTACGGCCGCGTGCCGGCGACCTCGTCGCCCTGGCCGCGGCGCGGGCTGCGATGTTGGCCGAACCGGACCCCGACGAACCGCCTGCGGGGAATGAGGCCGAACGGGCGCTCGGCCGCCTGGCTCACCGGCCCTCCGGCGCGGCCTCCGCCTCCCAGTTCGGCTCGGGCCGTGGGACCCGCTCCAGGCAGGCCGCGAGGATCCCGTCGAGCAGCTCCGCGTCGCTCTCGTCGCTGCCGATCAACGCATCCGCGGACAGCACGAGGCGGTGACCGACGACGGGGGCGAAGAGCCGCTCGATGTCGTCCGCGACGACGTAGTCCCGTCCTTCCACGAGCGCCCGCGCGCGGGCCATCCGCTCGAGCGCCAGGCTGCCGCGCACCGAGGCGCCGATCTCGATCGACTCGAGCGTTCGCGTGCTGCGAACGAGCTCGACGGCCCATTGCTTGAGCAGCGGGTCGATGTAGATCTCCTCGACCGCGTCGAACACCGTTGCGAGCTCCGCGACCGAGATCACCGGGCGAAGGCTCTCGAGTGGATGCCCGCGCAGCTGCGCGTCGACGATCGTCAGCTCCTCGTCGAGCGTCGGATACCCGAGCGAGGTCCGAATCAGGAAGCGGTCGAGCTGGGCCTCGGGCAACGGGAACGTCCCCTCCTGCTCGATCGTGTTCTCGGTCGCGATCACGAAGAACGGGTCGGGCAGCGGATGGGTGACCCCGTCGACCGTCACCTGGTGCTCGGCCATCCCCTCGAGCAGAGCCGATTGCGCCTTCGGCAGCGCCCGGTTCACCTCGTCGACGACGAGCACGTTCGCGAAGATCGGGCCTGGCCGGAACTCGAAGTCCCTCGTATTCGGGTTCCAGACCGAGAGCCCCGTGACGTCGGTCGGCTGCAGGTCGGGCGTGCACTGGATCCGCGAGACGGTGGCGCCCTCGATCGAGCCGGCGAGCGCGCGGGCGAGCACCGTCTTTGCGGTGCCGGGCACGTCTTCGAGCAGGACATGCCCCTTGCAGGCGAGCGCCGCGAGGATGAGCCGGATCTGGTCGTCCTTGCCTTCGACGACCGTGGCCACGTTCGCCACCAGGCGCGCGGCGGTCGCGGCAGCGGCCTCGGAGGTCGCGTTCAGCGCTTGTTCCACGCCGTCCATCCTATTCGGAGGAGGACAGCCGGTAGGCGATCAGCTGCGGCACGGGACTCGTGAAATCGCGGTGCGGTGCGCCTGCAGGCACGAGCAGCGTGTCGCCGGCGACCGAGGGACACCCGTTGATGCCGGCCTTCGCGCGGTTCTTCCAGAGGATCTCCCCGGTCTCGGCCGAGAGCGCGTAGATCCACCCGTCGTAGGTCGGCGCGAAGACCACGTCGGACGCCACCGTCGCGCACCCGAACGGCGCGGAGGGCAGCTTCCGGGTCCAGAGCGGTCTTCCCGGTCGCCGCGTCGAGCGCGGCGATCACTCCCGTGCCCTCCTCGGGCGGCCGCTGCGCGACGGAGGCAGTCGTCACCGAGCTCTCCATCATGCAGAGCTCGACGACCGGTACGAACACCCGGCCGTCCGCGTAGGCCATCGGAGTGAGTGCGCCTCCGAAGAGACCCGGGCACACCTCGACCGGCGTCTCGGGCAGCGGGCCGACATCGTTGCGGTGCGTTCCCACGGCCTGCGTCCAGATCCGCTCGTGGGTGTCCCGATCCCAGGCGAGGATGTGCCCGCCCTTCCCCCCTCCGATCACGAGGTCGCGTCCCTCCACCGTTGCGAGGATGGGTGAGAGCTGAAGGTCGTAGTCCCTGACGTCGTGCGGAAGCACCTGGTCGTACCAGAGGAGATCACCGCTGGCGCCGTCGAGGACGACGAGCGAGTCGGTGTAGAGCGTCTGGCCGCGGTACCAGCCGCCGTTCGGAACCGCCGCGAGCCGCCCCACGGGGCCGGGTTGGCGATGCCCGTGTAGACACGTCCGCTCGCGTCGACGCTCAGCGGCTCCCAGGCGCCGCCGCCGCCGGCCATCGGGTTCCGCCAGGGCTCCTTGATCGTGTCGAACCTCCAGCGCTGCTTTCCTGTGGTCGCGTCGAGCGCATAGATCGCCCCTCGGCCACCAGGCGGGAGCCCGACGGTGCTCACGTAGACACGGCCGCGATCGACGACCGGCGCGATATTGACGTACTGCTCGGTCGGGCTCACGAGCAGCGTGCTCCACAGCTGGTGGCCGTCGGAGGCGTCGAGCGCGAACACCGAGGTGTCGCTGGCGCCGTAGAGCCGGTCACCGACGAGGGCGAGCCCGTTGGGGCCGTCATTCGGCTCCCGCTTGCGTTGCGCCCACAGCTCGCGGCCGGTGCCGAGGTCGATGGCGTAGACGCTCGACGTGGTGTCCTGCAGATAGGCGACGCCGTCGCGCATCAGCGGCGTCGACGACAGGAGGCCGAAGCCCAGGCCCTCCCCGCGCACGCGGAAGCGCCAGGCGACCTCGAGCCGCCCGACCGACTTCGCGGTGATCGCCGACCCCGCGTTCGACCGCGTGCTCGACAGGTCTCCGTTGGGCGAGACCCAGGACGGTGCCTCTCCTGCGTCGCCCCCGCACGAGCACGCGAGGACGACGAGCACGGCGACGAGCACCGCTCCCCCGGGCCTCGAGACGCATGAGCAAGCCTCTCCGCTTCGCAGTCACCGTGCCGAGGGTCTCAGGCGGCGTCGAGCGCGTCGTTCAGAAGTCGGTCGGCGAGCTCGTTGTGCTCCCGCCGCACGTGGGTGTACGTGACGGCAGGGAGCTGGCGCGCGAGGCGGCTGGCGTCGAGAAAGAGCTCCTGGAGCGCCCTGTTCTTGACGCGATACTCGCCGCGCATCTGCTTGACCATCAGCTCCGAGTCGGAGCGCACCTCGACCTCCTCCACGCCGAGCTCGAGTGCGCGGCGAAGCCCGGAAACGAGCGCCGAGTACTCGGCGACGTTGTTCGTCGCGATGCCGATCGTCTCGCCGAGAGAGGCGAGCACGGTCCCGTCCTCGGTCTGGAGGACGTAGGCCGTCGCCGCAGGCCCCGGATTCCCGCGAGCCCCGCCGTCGGTGTAGAGCAACACGCGCACGGGCCCGACTCTAGCGAGACGGCCCGTCGCCGAACGATCCGACCGCCGCCGCGAAGATGCAGTGGGGCGAGACGCCAGAGCGTCTCGCCCCACATGCGATGTATCTCGCGACTAGTGCGTCGACTGCGTAGACGAACGCAGCGACGTTGTTCAGGTCCGTCTGGCTCATGCTGGAGAACGCCGGCATGACGGTTCCGCCGGACGTGGAGCCGTTCTGGACGAACTGGCGCACGAGCGACTGGCTCGGCTTCGACCGCGTCGAGGTTCGGGCCGACGTTGCCGTTCGCGCCGGCGGCCGCCAGCGTGTGGCACGAGGCACAGCCGTTCGCGGCGAACACGGCCTTGCCCGCGACCGGATCACCCTGCAGCGTCTCCGTGCCGCCCGGGGTCGTGGTCGGAGGCGGCGTCGTCGACGGCGGCGTCGTCGTCACCGGGGGCGTCACGGGCGGCTTGACGCCGACACCGAACTTGCCCTTCATGCCCGCCTGCGCGTGACCCGGCAGGGTGCAGGTGAAGGCGATCGACCCCTTCTTCGGAACACGACCCTGAGCGTCGCCTTCTTGCCCGGCTTCAACACCGGAGTCTTCTTGCCGTTGATCTTGAAGTCGTGCGTGGTCTTTCCCTTGTTCGTGACCGTGAAGATGACGGTCGTTCCGGCCGGAACGGACTTCTTCGAGAGAGCGAACTTGAACTCCGACGCCGTCACGTTGATCTTCGTGGGCAACACCGCGGACGTGCTCGCTCCACCGCCGGACACGAAGACCCCTGCAGCGATCCCTCCGATCGCAAGCGCCACAAAAGCCAGCAGGCTCAAACCCCGACGCATGAACAACCCTCCTCGATTTTGACGTATGTGAGGGCACGATACCACGCGCTTTCTCCGCGGAACCGTGCCCGAATGTAAGGAAAAAAAGGGGTGGCCGCGCGATGCGCGGCCACCCCTGTCCTTCGATTCTTGCTGCGCTACGGAAGCACGAACGTGTAGACGAGATCGCCACGTACGCGCCGCGGATCGAGCAGCCCGAACGGGCGAGTGACGTCGTTGTGGCCCGAGCCACCGACCTCGACCGTCACGTACTGCTTGCCGCCCACCGAGTAGGTGATCGGGGCAGCGGACGCCGGGTACGGCATCGGGGGCGACTTCCAGAGGGACTTGCCCGTCTTCGTGTCCATCGCCTCCAGGTAGCCGTCGCCCCTCGACCCGTCGCCGGTGCCGAAGTGGCCGACGAAGGTCACGCCACCAGCGGTGTTGGCGGTGCCGGAGTAGCAGATCTCCCGCCAGTGCTGGTGCACCTTCATCTTGCCCGTCGTGACGTCGAGCGCCGAGTAGTTGCCCGAGTTGCTGATCGGCGTGGAGCCGTCACCGACGCTGAGCCGGTTGGCACCGAGACCGCCGAACTGGCTCGCAACCTGCGCGGCAGCCGGGATCTGCTCGAACGACGTCGCCCGTCCGGTGACACCACAGGTGATCATCGTGTGGTTCTCCGGGCTGTACGAGCTCGCCGGCCAGTCCATCATCTCGAACGGCGTGACGACGTACTGCGTCGTGTCGTACGGGTCATACGCGCACCCGATCTTGTACGGCTTGCCGTCAGGCGCGGTGGCCGTCGCGTACGGGACGCCCAGGTTCGTGACGGCGTCCGGCGTGGTGCACGGGATCCCGGCGTTCAGGGATCCGGGCTTCTTGGTGTCCTTCCGGCCGTAGCCGCCCGGATTGAAGAGGACGTTGTCCGTCCGCGGGACCGGCTGGGTCGGCCAGCTGTTGACGCCGTCCGCCTTCGACACCGGAACCTTGACCTCATCGACCGGGATCAGCGGCTTGCCGGTCGAGCGGTCGAGCACGAAGGTCATGCCGACCTTGTTGACGTACGAGACGGCGTCCTTGCTGACCATCTTGCCGCCGACGTTGAACTTGCCGGTGAACATGACGCCGTTGTTCGGCAGGTCCGAGTCCCACAGGTCGTGGTGCACCTGCTGGAAGTGCCACTTGAGCTGACCGGTGTTCAGGTCGAGCGCGACGATCGAGTCGGTGTACAGGTTCGTGCCGGGGCCGCGCGAGTTCCACGGCTCCGCGTTGCCCGTGCCGACGACGAGCATGTTGCGCTTGGTGTCGATGATCGGGGACTCCCAGAACGAGCCGCCGCCGTAGAGGCTGCTGCCGTTCCCGCCCTTGCCGTCGTTCGTCCAGGTCTTGTACCCGGGCTGGCCGGGAGCCGGGATCGCGCTCCAGGTCCAGATCTTGCCGCCGTTTGCCGCTCTGAAGGCGGAGATCGAGGCACTGGCACCGCCGCCGTCACCCGAGCCGTCGCCGACGATGACCATGCCGTTGACGTAGATCGGGGCGGTGGAGATCTTGGCGTTCACCTTGTACGAGCCGACGAATGCCTCCCAGGCCGGCCTGCCCGAAACCTGCTCGAGCGCGACGAGGCGCCCGTCGGGAAGCCCGACGAAGACCTTGCCTTCGCCGACCGCGACGCCGGCCCTGCGGCCGCCGCTGCCGGGATTGAACGGTGCGCCGTTGTTCAGGGTCTCGCCGGCGTACGACGGCGTGTACTTCCAGATCGTGGCGCCCGTCTTCGCGTCGATCGCCCAGACCGCGCCAAGCGGGGCGTTCGTCGTGTAGAGGACCCCGTCGATTGCGACCGGGTTCGACTCCATCGAGCCGCAGTTCGTCGGGTTGTTCGACGCTCCCCGCGGCACGCCCGGAATCACCGGATCGCCGGCGATGATGCCCGGGGTACAGCTGCCGAGGCTGACGTGCCAGAGCTCCTTGAGCTGGCTGACGTTCGATGTGGTGATCTGCTTCAGTGACGAGTAGCGCTGACCCGTAAGCGCTCCGTAGTACGAGTACCAGTTGTCACCGGCCGGCTTCGACAGCTCCGCGGCTGTGAAGACGGGCGATGGCGTGATCGCCTTGATCGCTTGGCCGGACGAGGAGGCGATTGACGCCACCACTCCTGCCGCCGCGACCGCGACTACCACTAGTGAAACCAGGATGACCCCTGGCGGAATCCGGAACCGATGCATCCGACAATCCTCCTCTAGCCTGATGGGCTGAATCGTGTACGTCTGGACAATACCCCTGCCAGGGCGGACGCCACAAGCCGGACGACCGTTTGGTTCGCGTCCGCGGCCAGGCTCGTCGGCGATCCCGTCATCGCGACGCGCCAACAGCGGCAGCATCACGTTTTCGGGAGGAGTCTGAGGCTCCCGTTCTGGAGCAGCTGACACCGGGCGCTTGGCTTCGCGAAGACGTCGCCTCCGTGGGATCTCAGGATCTGCTGGCTCTTCCTCGCCTGGAGTGGCCCGTACCGAGAAAGCAGGGTGGTGTCGACCGAACCTCTACTGATGGTCTTACCGTCCCGGCTCAGATGGCCACCCGGAAGGACCGGTTGGGATGTGCCGAGGTGGAACGTGCTCGTCTTCGGGTCATCCGTAACGTTCATGTTGAGCCAGACGTACGGCGCGGCAGCGAGCCAGGGGATCCAGAACAGGTAGACCTTGAACGTGCTCGGGTCCCGCGACACGAGGCGAATCCGGCACGCCGCCGGGACACTCTGAACCCAGCGCGTGATCGTCACGAGCTGGAGCGAGATATTCGAGTTCTGCAGCGCATCGACGGCGCTCTGAGCAGCCTTTCGATCGGTAGGAGTGAGACCACCTGAATCCGCGGCCTCGCTCCCGCTGCCACACCCTGCAAGCGCGAGCACACCTGCACCTACCAAAGCGGCGATCAGGAGTCGAGCCCAGTCACCCCGCAGACGGCCCGTCATGTGGTGTCTCATTCCGCGCGTGCCTCATCCCGGGCTCCGCGGGGTGCTTCCGGCCTTGAGATAGACAGGGACGCGATCGAAGACGAGGCTCGCCTCGCGCAGCCGGATGTCACCTGAGCCGCCGCCGTACGCCTTCTCGGTCAGGAACGAGATCGTCACCGCGCCGCCGTCCCCGAGGCACGTGCAGCTCGGTGGCTCGAGATCGAGCTTGTCGCAGAAGACGTTCGGATAGAGGACGACCGTCGGAAACTGGTTACCGCCAAAACCCTTCAGGCCCGTGAGGGTGCAGTGGCCCTCGCTGCTACCGACCACCTTGACGATGTGCACCCCGGTCGGCGGATACCACTGGAAGGCGTTGACGGCACCAAGGTTCGACGTGTTCGCAATCGTGACCCCGTAATGATTCGCGCCGGAAAGCGGAGTCAGCGTCGTGCTGAGGTCGTTCCGGGTCAACCTGGGATCGATGTCTATCGGGATCCCCCCACCGATGACCGGCACGTTAGGTCGCGCGACGCTGATCGGCGCCCACTGACCCGTTGTCGGCAACGCACTCTCGTGCCCGTCCCTCGTCAGAATGAAGGCGGTTACACCCCCGACCGCCACTGCGCACGCCACCAAGGCACAAGCGAGCGCGGCCCCGCGCGGTCGTCTCATCGCGGCAATCATAACAACGCCGGCCGAGCAGAAGGCTCGAGCGCTGGTGTTAAAGTGCGGCCGGAATGGGGGTCGAGAGTCAACGCCACGGTCGCGACGTCAGCCGCCGCGCGCGCACGTTTGCGGATCCGCACAACGATCGGGCGACGTGTTCTGACGATGATCATCGTCGTGCTCGGATTCGCCCTCGCGGCGGTATCCGCTGCTTTCGGCACAGCCGCAACGGTCGTCGGCACAACCGCAATGGATCGTGTTCACCGCCCGTTCTCCGGGACAAGGCGTCGAGGAGATTTTCCGGATTACGGCATCCGGCAAGAGTCTCAAGCAGCTCACGAAAAGCAGCACGCCCTCGGCGGCCCCCGCGTTCTCGCCCAACGGAAAGCGGATCGCCTTCGCCCGGCTGGGAGACGGAATCTTCACGATGAACCTCGATGGAACGGGCGTCCGCCGCCTGACCAGCAACGGCCGCGACAACCTCCCTGCCTGGTCTCCCGACGGCAAGCAGATCGCCTTTCTCCGCCCTGCCGCGAACGGCTGGGGCGTCTACGTCATGTCGGCGTCCGGCACGGGGCGAGCACCGGCTCAGCCTGGCGCCTTCAGCCGGCCGGCCGTCCTGGACAAGCCGAGGGCTCGTGATTCCGACCGAGGGCGACCTGCTCCGGATCGATCCGAAATCCGGGCGTGTCTTCAGGCGGTACGGCGCCACGATCGACGCGTTGGTCGGCATGAACGCGACCTCTGTCTCCCCCGACCTCTCGACGATTACGTTTGTCGGCGCCGGCCCGCTGGATCCCGGGGACAAGGACTGCGGCGAGGGCGTCCCGTGTCCGCGGTTCGCGCTCTACCTCGAGGATCTTGCCAGGCACAAGCAGCCGCGAATTCTCGCCCGGGATGCAGGGCCGGCGTCGTTTTCGGCCGACGGGAAGACTCTGGCGTTCGTGGCCAAGAATCGGATCGTTCTCTGGCGTCTCGCGAACGGGACGTCGAGCACCATCAAGACCGGGAGGGTTTCTCCGCTGGTCGCCACTCCTCCGGTCTGGCAGCCGCGCTAAAGGGCTCGCTCCGAGCGCCGATCGCTCGACCGGCGCGTCAGATGACGCGGAAGACGCCGAGGACCTTGGCCTTGCCGGCGTCACCGATCGAGACCGGTAGCGGCCCGCGGTAGGTGAGGTACAACAGAACCCGCTTCCGCTCGTTCTTTGCGAGCTTGACGGCGAAGCCGGTACCCCGCACGCGAGTCAGCGAGGCGTCCCCGACTGCGAGGACGCGCGAGTTCGTCGCCTGATTGGACAGCAGGAAGATCGCTGTCGAGCCGCGCCGCGCGCGCGTCGAGCTCATCGTGATCCCCTTGTTCGTGACCGTGACCCGGACCGTCACATACCCCCCGGGGTTCGTCGTCTGCGGATGAGCTGATCCGTTTGCTGCCACGCCCAGGAACGCCAGAGAAGCGGCTAGCAGAGACGCGGCTAGTAGGAGCGCGGATGACCTCAAGGGCCGGGAGGTTAGCAGAGCGGTCACGAGGCTCCGTCGTCGCAAAGTGGCTAGAGGAGCTGGAAGCGGATGATCTGGGTGTTGTTCTTCTTGGTGCCCGCGGACGTCCAGGTCAGCTGCCCGTGGGCGCCTCCGTACCGGCCCGTGCCGCCGGTCACCGGGATGACGATGACGCTGCCGTCGAGCTTCGACGGCCCTGTCGCGATCATGGTGCCGCCGGTGAGCGTGAAGTTGGCCTCACAGGTCGCTTCCTGGGAGAAGTTGAACGTGCAGTTGTAGATCGCGCTGCCGATGGGGCGCGTGAGCCTGGCGTCGGAATACAGCCTTGAAGCTGAAGAGCGCGTTGTCCCCGGCCCGGGCGCCCTTCTTGCCGGAGTTGGCGTTCGGGGGGGTCGGGAGGAGATCGGGATCGAACGGGTTCGTGAAATCTCCGCGCTCCCGGTCGTCGTTGTGGTCGACGAACTGCGCTCGCGTCGGCTTGCCGTAGACGACCAACGACCGTGTCCCGCTCGTAGGTCGGCGCCGATTGGGCGGTCGTCGTCGCGTTCCTGCCGGTCGTGGTCACGGCGTCGGACGAGTCGTCGCCGTTGCAGCCGGCGAGCAGGAGCGTCACAGCCGCCGAGAGCGACCGCGGCCAGAGCCGTGGCGGTCTCGTCTCATTTCGGCAGCCCGGTCATCCGGAGGTCGAACCGCTCGGCATTCCCGCCAGCCGCCGAGGAGCTCACCTCCCCGAGAGCGCCGAAGTACGCCTGCGTTCCACCGGTGACCCCGAGCGCGAAATGGGGCTGACCGAACGGCACCTGCCCGGAGGCGAGAATGACGCCTCCCGAGAGGTCGAAGTACGAGTCGCAGGTCGCACGCTTGGCGAACGTGTAGTAGCACGTGAACATCGCCGTCCCGATCTGCTTCGTGCGCTTGGCATCGGAGAAGACCTTGAAGCCGTAGAGGACGTCGTCGCCCGGGAACGGTCCGTATCCCTTCTCCTTCCCGCCTGCACCGATGATGACGGCGTCCGACTTGAGCTTGAACGGGTTCGTGCTCATCCCCCGGAGGCGATCGTCCGCATGATTCATGAACTGCACCGTCGCCGGGACGGCGTAGACGGTCAGCTTCTGCGACGCCTGCGACGACCCCGGAGGCGGCTGGCACCACGAGCGCCGTTGCGAGCAACACGATCGCCGCGAACAGGCACCAGACGGAAGTCGAACGACTCATCCGAGCAACCTGAAATCGACCTTCGAGCTGCTCTGCCCGGCGACGGCCTTGACCTCGCCGCGGACACCGAGATAGTCGTTCGTTCCGCCGGTGACGACGATCGTGAACTTCGAGGTCTTGAAGTCGATCGGACCCGGAGGCCACCAGGATGTTCCCGCCCCCGAGCTTGAAGTAGGCCTTGCAGAGGGCGTGCTGGTCGTAGTTGAAGTAGCACGTGTACACGCCCGAGCCCCTCTTTTGCTTCAAGCGCGGGTCGCTGTACAGCGTCAGGGCATAGATCGCGACGTCACCTGCGAACGGCCCTTTACCGCTGTCGGTGTTCTTCGGCGCCAGCTTGTTGGACCTGGTGTCGAGGGGGTTGTTGACGTGCCCGCGCGCCCGGTCGTCGGCAGTGTTGATGAATTGCACGCCGGTGGCGACGCTGTAGATGGTCAACGAGCGGTTACCGGTCGCAGCGGCTCCCGAACCGGCCACCACCGCGAGAACTAGCCCGAGCACGGCGACGAGAAACGCAACGCTCGAGCCACGCCCACGACGAAGGCCGTGCGAGCACGCTGCTGATACGAGACCCCGGACCATCACACCTAGGGTAGCGAGAGAGGGCGGAAATCTTTATCGGCGTTTCCCGTGTCAGCGCAGCGCAGAGAACGTCTTGTGGGAGCTGTCGTAGCGAGCGTCGGCCGCTACTCGAGGCGGCCCAGAGCGTCATCGGGAGGTGCAGCCGTCAGCACGCCGCGCCCGTCGCCGCCCGTCACGACGAGGGTGAAGTGGACGCCATCGGCATCCAGCGTCCCCGAAGCAGTGAGCTGCACACCGTCCTCGAGCTCGACGGCGCCGCTGCAGTATGCGCTCCGGTCGACGGCATAGAGGCAGGTCAACACCGCCGAACCTGCGGTCGTGTCTAGCCCGGCTGTGGTGAAGAGCGGGAACGAGACGAGAGACTGGTCCCCGGGCAGCGGGTCGCCCTTCGCATGGCGCGGTGTGGCGGCCACGCGAATGAGCGCCGCCTCGACGTGGAACGGCCCTCTGCTCAGAGATCGCACAACCGCGGCGGTCGCCGTCGCGCTCGGCGTATCGCGCGCCGAGGGATCACCGGCGAGACGGTTGTCCGAGTTGTCCAGAAACCGCTCCTGCCTGGTTCCCGAGTAGAGGACGAGCTTGCTGCCGTCGCTCAGATGAAGCGCAAGCCGGAGTGGCGCCGCTTGCGTGTTCGGATGCCCCGCGCCGTGAGACAGCAGGACGAGGCTCGACGTGAACGCGAGCAACAGGACGGCGGCTGCGCTCGCGACGAGCGCGAACGAACGATATCTCGACAGCCGAGACGCTCTCGAGCGCTGGACGACGGCCGCCCAGTCACTTCGATCAACGGGCTCGTCGAGGCTGAGTAGCCGCTCGCGAAGATCCGGATCGAGCTCAGCGAGATTCTCCCGGCGCTCGTCGCTCCGATCACTCCACCGGACATCAGCCTGGCCTCGATTCGGCGAGGTCTGTGCTCTCGAGTGTCTCGGCGATCGACGCGCGCGACTGCGCGATCGAAGCAGCGACAGTCCCCTCGCTGATCTCGCAGACAGCGGCGATCTCCCTGTAGCTCATGTCGGCGAAGTACCGGAGGAAGAAGATCAGCCTCCTCCGAGGAGGAAGCGCACGCAGCGCATCTCTGAGCTCAGGATCGTGTGCCGGCTCGATCAGCTCGGCCTCGATCTCCTCGTCCAAGGGGCGCCGGCCTCGAGTATCTCCGCTCCTCGCGCGCCACACGCAGCGCTATTCCCCAGACCCACGCTCCGAGGGGCGCGTCACCCCGGTAGGTCTGTGGTTGCGTGAGCGCCCGGGCGAACGCTTCCTGGACGACGTCATGTGCGACCTCGTAACTGCCTGTGACGGCGGCCAGGGCGCGCCGAAAGCCAAGGTACCGCTCGCGATACAACTCCTCGAGCTCCACCCGGGAGGCAGCCACCGCTCGAGGGTATCGGAACCTGCTCGAGAGGAACGAGCGACGCCTCAGGCGACGTCGAAGACGATGCCCTGCGCGAGCGGCAGCTCGCTCGTGAAGTTGACGGTCGCGGTCTGCCGGCGCATGTAGGCCTTCCAGGCGTCCGAGCCCGACTCCCGGCCGCCGCCGGTCTCCTTCTCGCCGCCGAAGGCGCCACCGATCTCGGCGCCGCTCGGGCCGATGTTGACGTTGGCGATGCCGCAGTCCGAGCCCGAGCTCGCGAGGAAGCGCTCTGCCTCGCGCAGGTCGGTGGTGAAGATCGACGAGGCGAGGCCCTGAGGGACGCCGTTCTGGATCGCGATCGCCTCCTCCGGCTCGTCGTAGGTGAGCACGTAGAGGATCGGGGCGAACGTCTCACGCTCGACGACCGCGGTCTGCGCCGGCATGCGGACGAGCGTCGGGGCGGCGTACCACGCGTCGGGCCATTCCTCGCCCAGTGCACGCTCACCACCGGCGACGACCTCCCCGCCGTCGGAGCGCGCATCCCCGAGCGCCTCCTCGAAACGAGTGAACGAGTCGCCGCTGACGAGCGGGCCGACGAGCGTGCCGGGCTCCCGCGGGTCGCCGATCGGGACGCTTGTTGTACGCGCTCGCGAGACGGTCGACGACGTCGTCGGCAATCGACTCGTGCACGATCAGGCGGCGCAGGCTCGTACACCGCTGGCCGGCGGTGCCGACGGCCGAGAAGAGGACGCCGCGCACGACCAGGTCGAGGTCGGCGCTCGGCGCCACGATCGCGGCGTTGTTGCCGCCGAGCTCGAGCAGCGAGCGGCCGAGCCGGGCCGCGATGCGCGGTGCGAGCTCCTTCCCCATCTGGGTCGAGCCCGTGGCCGAGACGAGCGGCACGCGTGGGTCGTCGGCGAGCTGCACGGCGCGGTCGGCGCCCCCGATCACGAGCTCCGCGAGACCGGACGGCACGCCGCCGAAGCGCTCGGCCGCCCGCTCGAACAGGGACATGCAGGCGAGCGCCGTCAACGGCGTTCGCTCGGACGGCTTCCAGATCACCGGGTCGCCGCAGACGAATGCGAGCGCCGCGTTCCAGCTCCACACCGCAACCGGGAAGTTGAACGCGCTGATGACAGCGACAGGGCCAAGCGGATGCCACGTCTCGGTGAGGCGGTGACCCGGCCGCTCGGAGGCGATCGAGCGGCCGTAGAGCTGGCGCGAGAGACCGACCGCGAAGTCGCAGATGTCGATCATCTCCTGCACCTCGCCGAGCCCCTCCTGCGCGATCTTCCCGACCTCGAGCGTCACGAGCGCGCCAAGCGACTCCTTCTCGCGGCGCAGCTCCTCGCCGAGCAGGCGAACGAGCTCGCCACGGTGCGGGCCGGGGAGGTCACGCCACTCGGCGAACGCCGCCGTGGCGCGCGCGATTGCGGCGTCGGTCGCGGCCGCGTCGGTTCTCGCGACGTGCGCGATCTCCTCACCGGTGATCGGCGTGTGGACGACGAGGTCGCCACCTTCGACCCGGGCACGGTCGACACCGAGCCGGTCGAGCAGCGTCGTTGCGGCGAGAGTGGTCACGGGGCTGTGCTTAGAGGCGGTCGATGCTGGGGATCACACGGCCGTCTTCGGTCACCGTGGCATTCCAGTGCTGGTAGCTCGGGTCGAGATCGTCGATGTCCTGGCCGCGCTCGGCGACGCGCACCGGCTGCGACGACTCGGGCGAGACGCGGTACTGGTACCAGGTGATGTCCCAGGCGAACGTCAGCACCATCTCGGCGTTGACGCCCGAGAGCGGCATGATCGAGGCCTGCGGCTCTCCGAGCGCCTTCGCCACGCCGGCGATCGTGCGGCGGAACTGGGTCGCGTTGAACAGCTCGGCCGCCTCCACGAGGGCCATCTCGTCGTCGCCGAGGCGACGCAGGATCGGCTCGCTGACGACGGGCTCCGGCTCTTCCTCGCGTGCTCCGAGCAGAGACTGCCAGAGCGACTTCTGCCGCCTCCGGCGCACCGGCACCTGCAGCAGCGGCGAGACCGAGACACCCTCCTTGACCCAGCCGTGATCGACGGCGGTCTCGGTGCAGAGCGGGCAGACGTCGACGAAGGTGGAGCCGTCGGGCGAGTACCGCAATGCATGCTCTCCCTGCAGCAGGGTGCGCTCGCAGACGACGCAGGTTCGCGTCGCCGTGGTCTTGATCACCCTCATGGACGGACCACTATAGCCCCGATGCAGGGACTTTCATTACGCCATTACTCAGGCGTGGACGAGCTCGCGGGCTTTCTGCGTCTCCTCGATCACCTTCTGGGCGACGTGCGACGGTACCTCCTCGTAGCGGAGGAAGTGCATCGAGTACTCGCCACGGCCACCGGTCATCGAGGTGAGCGACTGCGCGTAGGTCAGGAGCTCGGCCATCGGCACCTCGGCCTTGATCGTCGTCATCCCGGCCGCCGGCTCCATGCCCTGCAGCCGGCCACGCCGCGAGTTGAGATCGCCGTTGACCGACCCGACCGCCTCGTCCGGGACCGTTACCTCGAGCTCCATGATGGGCTCGAGGAGGGTCGGCGTCGCGCGGGCGTAGGCGTCCTTCCAGGCCATCGAGCCCGCGACCTTGAACGCCATCTCGGACGAGTCGACGTTGTGGTACGAGCCGTCGACGAGGAGCACGCGCACCCCCTGCACGGGAGCGCCGGCGAGCTCGCCGTGGGCCATCGCCTCCTGGATTCCCTTGTCGACCGCCGGTCGGAAGCTCTGCGGGATCACGCCGCCGACGATCTTGTCGACGAACTCATAGCCGACGCCGCCGTCGATGGGCTCGATCACGATGTGGCAGTCGCCGAACTGGCCGCGGCCGCCCGTCTGCTTCCTGTAGCGCCCGTGCGCCCGCGCCTCGGAGCGGATCGTCTCGAGGTAGGGCACCCGCGGCGGGTGCAGCTCGACGTCGACGCTGTAGCGCCGCTTGGCGCGCTCGAGCGCGACCTCGACGTGCATCTGGCTCATCCCGGAGAGGATCTCCTCCCCGGTCTGCTGGTCGCGGCGAAGGCGCAGTGTCGGGTCCTCCTCTGCGAGCCTGCGGATCGCGGTCGCGACCTTCTCCTCCTCGCCCTTGACGTGTGGCGTGATCGCGAAGCTCATCACGGGGTCGGGGAAGGCGATCTCGGGCAGATCGGCGCTGATCTCCTTGTCGGTCAGGAGGTCGCCCGTCCGGACGTCCTTGAGCTTCGCAACCGCGCCGATGTCGCCCTCGCCGAACTCCCGCACGTTGGCGTTGCCCTTGCCCTGGAGCTGCAGCAGCGTGCCCATGCGCTCCTTGGCGTGGCCGCGGGCGTCGACGAGCACCGAGTCGGCGTTGACCGTGCCCTTGAGGACGCGGAAGATGTTGATCCGGCCCGCGAACGGGTCGGCAACGGTCTTGAAGACGAATGCAGCAGTGTCGGCCCCCTCGATCTCGATCGGCGCGCCCTTCTTCGCAGGCGACGGGACGCCCTCGACGATCAGGTCGAGCAACGCGTGCGTGCCGAGGTTCTTCGTGGCGACGCCGCACGCGACCGGGAAGACCTCACCGCGCGTGATCGCCACCTTGAGGGCGGAGGCCACGTCGTGGACGTCCAGCTCCTCCCCACCCAGGTACTTCTCCATCAGCGCGTCGTCGGTCTGGACGACCTCGTCGAGCAGCTTCTCGCGGTACTCCTGTGCAAGCGCCACCATGTCGTCCGGAATCGGCATCGACTCGCCTTCCTTGCCGCCCTCCGGGTTCGCGTAGGCGCACATGTGGAGCACGTCGACGATGCCGGAGAGCTCGTGCTCGACCCCGATCGGCAGATGCACCGCAACGCAGCGCGAGGAGAACTGCTCCTGGATCTGCGCCAGCGTGCGGTAGAAGTCGGCGCGCTCGCGGTCGAGCATGTTGACGAAGATCACCCGCGCGAGGCCGTAGTCGTCGGCAAGATGCTTCACCCGCGCGGTGCCGACCTCGAGGCCCATGACGGCGTTGACGACGACGAGTGCGCCCTCGACGACGCGGAGGGCGGAGCGCGCCTCTCCCTGGAAGCTCGGGTCGCCCGGCACGTCGAGCAGGTTGATCTTCCGCCCCTGCCACTCCGTGTGTGCGAGCGTCAGCGAGATCGACATCCTGCGCTTCTGCTCGTCCTCGTCCCAGTCGCCGACCGTGGTGCCGGCGTCGATCATGCCGAGCCGGTTGATCTCGTCGGTCTGGTAGAGCAGGGCCTCGACGAGGGACGTCTTGCCGGTACCGCGATGGCCGACGACAGCGACGTTGCGGATCTTTCCGGGCTCGATTGCGGCCATGGGCGTCCGTTCCTCCTCGGGGGATGTCTAGGTCCTCCGAGTCTAAAGGGATGCCGCGGCGCTGTGCAGGGGAAGCCCGGGCGGCAGGCTGAAGCCTGTCGCCCCTACGTCTCGGCGGTCTCGCGCACGCCGCCCGAGAGCCGGGCCTTGAGCCGCAGCACGGCCTTCGTGTGGAGCTGGGAGACGCGTGACTCGGTGACACCGATCACCTCGCCGATCTCGCGCAGGGTCAGCTCCTCGTAGTAGTAGAGCGTCACGACGAGCTTCTCGCGCTCCGGCAGCCGGGCGATCGCCTCGCCGAGCGCCTCGCGCATCTCGGTCTGCTCGAGCGAGAACTCGGGGTCGGGAGCGTCCTCGTCCTCGATCGTGTCGATGAGGGCGATCTGGTCTCCCCCACCCGACGGCGACCAGAGCTCATCGAGCGCGGCCATCGAGGAGCGCGAGATCTCCGAGAGGCTGTTCTCGAGCTCGTCGGTTGTGATGCCGACCTTGGCGCGATCTCCTCGTCTGTGGGCGCCCGGTGCAGTCGCCGCTCGAGCTCGGCGATCGCCCGCTCGATCTCGCGGGCCCTCGTCCGCACCGAGCGGGGCACCCAGTCGAGCGAGCGAAGCTCGTCGATGATCGCGCCCTTGATGCGGCTGATCGCGTAGGTCTCGAACTTGATCTCACGGTCGGGATCGAAGCGCTCGATCGCCCCGATCAGGCCGAGCAGCCCATACGAGACGAGGTCCTGCTCGTCGACGTGCGCGGGCAGCGTGGCGCCGAGGCGGCCGGCCACGAACTTGACGAGCGGGGCGTACGTCAGGATCAGCCGGTCGCGCAACGCCTGGTCGCGCGTCTTCCGGTAATCCTGCCATAACGCCTGCGTCTCGCTTCCAGGCTTTACAGACACGACCACAGAATACGCCGCAAGTGCGAAAAACCTTCTTTGCCTCGGTCAGGGCCATACTTTCCGCGCCAGATCCGCCATCCAAACGGCCAGCCCGGCGGCCGCAAGACCGACGATAATCGCCCTCCCGCCCGATAGAAACGCGTAGACCGCGAGCGCGGCGAAGGCAATCGTGATCGCCGAGAACAGGATCGAGAGCGCACGACGCTGCACGACGCGAGGCTACACTCGTGCGTGCAACCCAGGGGCGTAGCTCAATTGGTAGAGCACCGGTCTCCAAAACCGGGGGTTGCAGGTTCGAGTCCTGCCGCCCCTGCTGCGTGATTCCCTGCTCGTCGCGGACTGTTCGTCGTTCCGGCTTGACGTATTCCCATATCGGCATATGATTGGGCCATGGCACGGGCTGCGACGACCTCGGACGTCTTCAACGCAATCGCCGAGCCGCAGCGCCGCCACATCCTGGTGCTGCTACGCGAGGGTGAGCGGCCGGTGACCGAGTTGGCAGAGGAGCTGCGGATGACCCAGCCCGGCGCGTCCAAGCACCTGCGGGTGCTCCGGGAGGTCGGATTGGTGCAGGACCGCAAGGCAGGCAAGCAGCGGCTGTACGGCCTGGACGCCGAGGGGCTGCGAGCGGTTCACGAGTGGACCGGAGGCTTCGAGCAGTTCTGGAACGAGAGCTTCGACCGGCTGGACGACTACGTGCAGGACCTCGAGCGGACACGGCAGGAGGAGCAGCGATGAGCGAGACGGAACGGGGAGCGCCTTCGCACTCGGCGACGGCCGAGCGCGAGATCGTGATCTCCCGTGTCATCAATGCCCCACGGGACCTCGTGTTCGAGGCGTTCACCGAGGTGCGGCACCTGTCGCAGTGGTGGGGACCGGAGGGGTTCACCACCACCACGCGGGCGTTCGAGTTCCGCGTCGGCGGGGAGTGGGACTTCGTGATGCACGGACCGGACGGGACGGACTACCAGGAGTGGATCTCGTACACCGAGATCGCCCCGCCGGAGCGGATCGTGCTGCTGCATGGTGAGTCCCGCGCCGACCCGAACGCCTTCGAGTCGGTCCTGACGTTCGACCCCGACGGCGCGGCGACCAGGATCGAGATGCGCACGGTGTTCCCCACCAAGGAGCTGCGCGACGAGGCGGTCGAGCGCTACCACGCGATCGAGGGTGGCCTCCAGACCCTGAGCAACCTGGCCGCGTACGTCACCGAGATCGTTCGAAAAGGGGTTGAGGACTGATGCGGGAAGGTGTTCTTCAGCGTTTCGATGTCGCTCGACGGCTTCATCGCGCCCGGGTCGCTCGGGGAGTTGATGGGGCAGCAGTGGATGGAACTGCAGCAGTGGATATTCCCGTTGCGGTTCTTTCGGGAGAACCTGAAGCTCGGCGAGGGCGGCGAGGAAGGGCGCGACAACGACATCGTGCGGGAGACGTTCGAGCGCACCGGCGCGAGCGTGATGGGCAGGCGCATGTTCGACGCGGGCGAGCAGATGTGGCCGGAGGAGGCGCCGTTCCACACGCCGGTCTTCGTGGTGACGCATGAGAAGCGCGACCCCTGGGAGCGGCCGGGCGGGACGACCTTCCACTTCGTCAACGACGGCATCGAGACCGCGCTCGACCAGGCCTGCGAGGCCGCCGGCAACCGGGACGTCCGCATCGCGGGCGGCGGCGCAACGATCCTCGAGCACCTGAACGGCGGCCTGATCGACGAGTTCACGATCGCGCTCTCACCCGTGCTGCTCGGCTCCGGAATCCGCCTGTTCGAGGGCGTGGACGCCGGCCGCGTTGCTCTCGAGCCGGTCCGGGCGGAGCCGACGGAGCGCGTGACCCACCTGACGTACGCAGTCCGAGAGCGGTAGAACGGCCCGTCTCACGAATTACACGAATGTGGTTTAGGCCCTCGCGGATCGGGGAATCAGCGTTTTGTGGGGCCCTCCGAGGGCGCGGCCGTGCGATGGGCTAACGGTCTGAAGCGCACAGGTAGCGCCCTTCTGCCCCGCCGTGAGCAGTGGCGGGTCCGGTTCGCCGCAGACCGGCCCGCCAGCTGCTCTTCTCCCGCAGCCGAACACGCTCGATCGCGCGACGGCCATCTGCGCGGGCGCGTACGCTTGCGCCGATGACGGTGCTGACGAGCAGGGTCGATCGGGGCTCCGAGGCCTTCACGACTCGGGCTGCCCACATGGGCCGCCTGCTCGCGGAGCTGCGCGAGCGCAGCGCCCTCGTCGCGGCGGGTGGCGGCGAGCGGGCGACCGAGCGCCACCGCTCGCGCGGCAAGCTCACGGCGCGGGAGCGGATCGACCTGCTCGTCGACCCGGGCACGGCATTCCTCGAGCTGAACGCGCTCGCCGCCTGGGAGCTCTACGACGGCGACGCCCCCGCGGCCGGGATCGTGACCGGCATCGGAATGATCGAGGGCCGCTGCTGCGTCGTCGTCGCGAACGACGCGACCGTCAAGGGCGGGACGTACTTCCCCTTGACCGTGAAGAAGCACCTCCGCGCGCAGGAGGTGGCGGAGCAGAACTGCCTTCCCTGCGTCTACCTGGTCGACTCGGGCGGCGCCTTCCTGCCCCTCCAGGCCGATGTCTTTCCCGACCGCGACCACTTCGGCCGCATCTTCTTCAACCAGGCCCGCCTCTCGGCGCGGAACATTCCCCAGATCGCGGTCGTGATGGGCTCGTGCACCGCGGGCGGCGCGTACGTGCCCGCGATGTGCGACGAGACGATGATCGTCGAGGGCACGGGAACGATCTTCATCGGTGGCCCGCCGCTCGTGAAGGCTGCGACCGGCGAGGACGTGACCGCCGAGGAGCTCGGCGGGGCGACGCTTCACACGCGCCGGTCCGGCGTCGCCGATCACTACGCCGTCTCGGACGAGCACGCACTCGCGCTCGCCCGCCAGATCGTGCGCCATCTCGGCGACCCCGCGCCGGCGCCATGGGAGGTCTCGACTCCGGAGCCGCCGGCGGTCGACCCATCCGACCTCTACGGGATCGTCCCCGAGCACTACCGGCACGAGCTCGACCCGCTCGAGGTGATCGCGCGCATCGTCGACGGCAGCCGCTTCCACGAGTTCAAGGCGCTCTACGGCGACACCCTCGTCTGCGGCTTCGCGCGGATCGAGGGGCACCCGGTCGGGATCCTCGCGAACCGCGGCGTCCTCTTCGCCGAGTCGGCCCAGAAGGGCGCCCACTTCGTCGAGCTCGCCTGCAAGCGGCGGATCCCGCTCCTCTTCCTCCAGAACATCACCGGCTTCATGGTCGGCAAGGCGGCCGAGGAGGGCGGCATCGCCCGCGACGGCGCCAAGCTCGTCACTGCCGTCGCCTGCGCCGAGGTGCCGAAGTTCACGGTCGTCACCGGCGGCTCGTTCGGGGCCGGCAACTACGCCATGTGCGGGCGTGCGTACGCGCCGAGGCAGCTCTGGATGTGGCCGAACGCCCGCATCTCCGTGATGGGCGGCGAGCAGGCAGCGCTCGTGCTCTCGATGGTCGGCGACACGGACCCCGACGAGATCCGCGCCGCCTACGAGCGCGAGGGATCGCCGTACTTCTCGACCGCCCGCCTCTGGGACGACGGGATCATCGACCCCCTCGATACGCGCCGCGTGCTCGCGCTCGGGCTCGCCGCCGCAGCGAACGCGCCCGTGCCGGAGACGGCGTTCGGCGTCTTCCGGATGTGATCGACGAAGGGGCGGGACGTGTCCCGCCCACGTTTACACCAAGACGGCCGCGATCCACTCGGCGAGCTCCTGCGACTCGGCCGCCGAGAGATCGCGCAGCGGCGCGCGGACGTCGGACCTGACCGGCACGCCTTGCGCGGCGAGGATCCGCTTCATCGCGGCCTGCCGCGGGAAGCGCTCGACGGCGGCCCGCAACGCACCGAGTGAGTCGGCGCCGAGCGCCGTCGGCTCGCGGACGACCGCAAGCACCTGCTCGGGGAACGCCGACGCGAGAGCCGAGACGGCGCCGATCGCTCCGCCCTCGATCCCGCGATGGATGAGCACCTCGGGCCCGACGAAGACGTCGAGGCCGAGCGTGAGATAAGGCTCGAACGCCTCCCACGGCGCGTCGCTGACCTTGAGCCCGACGAAGTTGGGAGCGACGTCACGCAGGCGCCGAAGGACGTCGAGCGCGATCGGCGTAGCCGCTCGTGCGCGCGAACTCGTAGACGTAGAACGGCAGCGGCGCGCACGCCTCGGCTGCAGCTGTGAAGTGGGCGAGCTGGGCGGCCTCGTCGAGCGGAAAGTACGGAGGGCCGATCACGGCGACGGCCGTAGCCCCCGCCGCGGCGGCGTCGGCCGCGAGCGCGACCGTGTCCGCGGTCGTCTGGGCGCCGCAGTGCGCGGCAACGTCGAGCCGGCCGGCGGCGGCCTCGACGAAGAGCCGCAGGCCTCGCTTGCGCTCCTCGACCGAGAACAGCACCCCCTCGCCGTTCGTCCCGAAGGCGAGAACACCGTCCAGCCCGGCCGCCGCATAGCGGTCGAGGAGCGGCGCGAACGCCTCCTCGTCGAGCTCCTGCCCGCCGTCGCGGAGCGGGGTCACGGAGGCGGCGAGCGCGCCCTGGAGGCGGCCACTCACGCAGGGTCTCCGTGTCGTGCGGCCCGCTCCATGGGGCGACTCTAGACTGCGCAGCACCATGGACGCGCTGCGCATCGAGCGGGACGACGACGTCCTCCGGATCACCCTGGCACGGCCGGAGACGCGAAACGCCTTCGACGCGACCGTGATCGGGGAGCTCGCAGAGGCATTCGTCGACGTCGGCAAGGCGCGCGCGGTCGTCCTCGCCGGCGACGGGCCAAGCTTCTGCGCAGGCGCCGATGTCGAATGGATGCGAGGCTCGATCGCGCTGACGCTCGAGGAGAACGTCGCAGACGCGATGGCCCTGCGGCGCATGCTCGAGGCGATCGACACCTGCCCCGCACCGGTGATCGCGCTCGTGCAGGGACATGCGCTCGGCGGCGGCGCGGGGCTCGTCGCCACAGCCGACATCGCCGTCGCCCACGAGCGTGCCGTCTTCGGCTTCTCCGAGGTCAAGCTCGGGATCACGCCGGCCGTGATCTCTCCCTTCGCTCTGCGCAAGATCGGTGAGAGCGCGGCGCGGCGCTACTTCGTCACAGGCGAGCGGTTCGACGCCCCGACGGCGCTCCGAATCGGGCTCGTGCACGAGGTCGCCGCCGATCTCGAAGCAGCGCTCGCCGCCCTGCTCGCCGAGCTGCGCACCGCCGCGCCGCGCGCCGCCCGGCACGCAAAGCGCCTCGTCCTCGACCGCCCCGACGGGCCCGAGACGGCACGGAGGATCGCCGAGCGGCGCACGAGCGAGGAGGGACAGGCCGGCCTGAGCGCGTTCGTCGAGCGGCGACGGCCACCCTGGTCGCCGGCGCCCGAGCACGACGCGTGACGGCGCTTCTCGCCCTCACCTCCGCGATCTTCATCGGCGGTGCGGATTTCATCGGCGGCATGACCTCGCGCAAGGCGAACGGCGTTCAGCTGGCATGCCTGCGTCGCCTTCGCCGGCCTGCCGATGGCGCTCGCCGTGTCGCTGGTCGTCGACACGGAGCATGTGAGCGGCTCCGACGTCGCCTGGTCGGTGGCGGCGGGAGGCGCGGTCGCGCTCGGGCTCGGCTGCTTCTACGTCGGCATGGGACGGGGTCTGATCAGCGTCGTCGCGCCGGTCGCCGCCGTCACGGGGGCGGTGATCCCCGTGATCTATGCCCTCGCCCGTGGCGAGCGGCCTGGCCCGATCGCGCTGATCGGGCTCGGGATCGCCTTCGTCGCGGTGGCTGTCGTCTCGCTGGCGCCCTCGGAGCAGCATCCCGGCGCCGCCGTCGTCGACCGCACCGTGATCGCTCTCGCCCTCGCGAGCGGCGCTCTCTTCGGCCTCTTCTACATCGCGTTCTCTCGGGTCTCGGAGGATGCCGGGATGTGGCCGCTCACGATCGAGCGCGCCGCGTGTGCGGTCGTGCTGCTCGCGCTCGCGCTCGTGCTCACGCGCGACATCGCGGTCGACGTTCGCGGCCTCCTCCCGAAGGTGCTCGTGATCGCGCTGCTCGAGGTCGCCGCCACGATTCCACTCCTGCTCGCGCTGCAACGCGGGCCGATCGCGATCGCGACGGTCGTCGCGTCGCTCTATCCGGTCACCACCGTGCTGCTCGCCGCGTTCGTCCTGCGGGAACGGCTGTCCCGCCTCCAGTACGTCGGCGTCGTCTGTGCGCTGCTCTCGGTCGCGCTCGTCTCGACCGGCTAGTGCTGGCGGCTAGCGCACCACGAGCTCGTTGCCGGCCACACCACCCGCGAGCAGCCGTAGCTTCATGCCGGCCGCAGCCGAGACGACCCGCGTCAGGGTCCCGTCGGCCCGCGTTTGCTGGACGCCGCCGAGCGGAAGCCAGCCGGACGTCGTGTGGCGCTGCAGCTGGTACGCACGCGCTCCGTCTCCGCCTCTGATCTCCCCCCAGATCGTCGTCCGTGACTTTGCCCGCGAGACCTCGGCGAGAGGCGCCATCGACAGCGCCCAGCGCCGGTCTGGGCTTGCCGGCCGTCGTCTCGAGGCCGCTCTGCCAGCGGTCGAGGCCGGGCTCATCGCGATAGAGGTACTGGATCAGGAGATCGACTCTGCGGGGTCGCCCATGCCTTGTACGCGGCGGCCGCGATATACGTGGCCTGCTTCGCCGGCGACACGCCGAGGATGCGGTCGGGAGGATTCGCCTGGTAGCCGAGCTCCGTCAGCCAGATGCCGGAGCGGCCGCTTGAACGCCTTCTGCGTCTCGGTCAGGAGGCGGCCGATCGTCGCCATCGTGATCGTCTCGCAGTTTTTCGCGCAGCCGCCGCTCCACGGCGTCTCCGTGGGCGTGAGCGCATAGGGATGGTGGGCGTAGGCATCGAGACGGGCGCCGGAGCGGCCCATCCCGCGGATGAACGCGACCGGCGACGTGCCCCCAGAGCTACCGCGGGGAGCCGTGACACCGCCGGCGACCCGGGATGTCCGGCGAGGCACCGTGGATTGCGGCATACGCCGGGTTGAGCAAGCGCGTGACGTACTGCGTCGGCGAGGCGGTCGAGAGCCACCGGCGCTGATTCGGCTCGTTCCAGATCGTCCAGCGGTGCACGAAGGGGTATCGCTCGGCTGCGGCGCCGGCAAACCGGGCGAAATCCGCGCCGCGAAGCGGCGCGACGTTCGGGCCCCTTGCCGCCGTTGGCCCAGCGCGGGCGTTCCGTAGAGCGTCACGACAGCATCGAGCCCCGCATCCTGGAGAGCTCGAGGACGCTGTCGGGCAGCGCCCAGTCGTCGGTTCCCTGCGTCCCCTCGACCGCATCCCACCTGAGCGGTGAAGCGGACGATCCCGATGCCGAGCTGTTGCAGGCTCGCCACGCGGTCGGCGACCGTTCCGGGGCCGTATTCGAGGTAGGCGTCGTCCTGGATGCCGTAGAGCATCGTCGGGCCGGCGCGACCGGTACCGCTGGCGCCCGAGGCGGCGGAGGCCGCCACAACGACGACGAGGACGGCGACCATTGTCGCGAGGACGCGCATCCCGTTCTTCTACCCACCGCCCACCGGCCCGAAACCCTTCACGCCGCGCTGCGTAGAGTGCGCTCATGGCCGTCCGCCGACTCATGGTCGCGAACCGCGGCGAGATCGCGGTTCGCATCTTCCGCACCTGCACCAGGCTCGGGATCGAATCGGTCGCGGTGGTCGCGCCCGACGATCGCGGCGCCCTGCACGCACGGAGCGCCGATCAGGACGTCGAGATCGCGTCGTACCTCGACCCCGCCGAGCACGTCCGCGCAGCGCTCGAGGCCGGAGCCGACGCCGTTCACCCCGGCTACGGCTTTCTCGCCGAGAACGCCGACTTCGCCGAGGACGTGATCGCGGCTGGGCTCACCTGGGTCGGCCCGCCGCCCGCTGCGCTCCGGCTCGGCGGCGACAAGCTCGAGGCGAAGCGGATCGCGCGCGAGGCGGGCGTGCCCACCCTGCCGCAGGGCTCGGCTGACGAGATCGGCTACCCGCTGCTCGTCAAGGCTGCCGCCGGAGGCGGCGGGCCGCGGCATGCGCATCGTCCGCTCCGCCGCCGAGCTCGACGAGGCACTGGCTGCCGCTACCCGCGAGGCGGAGGCTGCGTTCGGCGACGGAACCGTCTTCTGCGAGCGCTACCTCGAGCGGCCTCGGCACGTCGAGGCCCAGGTTCTCGGGCACCGTGGCGGCGTCACGGTGCTCGGCGACCGCGACTGCTCGGTGCAGCGGCGGCACCAGAAGCTCGTCGAGGAGTCGCCCGCTCCGGGCCTCGACCCACGCGCCTGGCCGACGATCGCGGCCGCCGCGTGCGCCTTCGCGGAGGCGATCGGCTACGAGAGCGCGGGAACGGCCGAGTTCCTCGTCGACGGCCCCGACGTCTACTTCCTCGAGCTCAACGGCAGGATCCAGGTCGAGCATCCCGGTCACGGAGGCGGTCACGGGCCTCGACATCGTCGAGCTGCAGCTCCGCGTCGCGGCCGGCGAGGACCTCGATCTCGACGTGCACTCGCGCGGTCACGCGATCGAGGCACGCCTGTACGCAGAGGACCCACGAACGTTTCTCCCGCAGACGGGGCGCATCAGTCGCCTCGTGTTCCCGCCAGGTGTCCGCGTCGATGCCGGGAGTCGAGGAAGGCGACGAGATCGGGCTCTCGTACGACCCGATGATCGCAAAGCTGATCGCGTACGGCGGCGACCGCGACGAGGCGCTGTCGCAAGCTCGAGCGGGCGCTCGACGAGACGGTGGTCGAAGGCGTGACGACGAACCTGCCCTTCCTGCGCTGGCTCGTTCGCCACCCCGGCGTTTCGAGCAGGCGCCGTCTCGACCGCGTTCCTGCTCGACCATGCGCCGCTCTCGGCGCCACCGCGGCACGCCCCACCAGCTGCGTTCGCGCATTCGTGGCGGCTGAACGGCCCTGCCCCGCCCCCGACGCCCGCACCGGATGTCGATGCCGCGCTGCCCGCCGGCGCTGCGCAGGGGCACGGGACGATCGCCGCGCCGATGCCCGGCACCGTGCATCGCCGTTCCGGTCGCTGTCGGCGACAGGTCACCGCCCACGATCCGCTCGTCGTGCTCGAGGCGATGAAGATGGAGATGCCCGTGCTGGCGCCCTTCGCCGCCACGGTGACCGCGGTTCACGTCGCCGCCGGCGACCAGGTCGCCGCGGGGACGACGCTCGTCGAACTCGGCTAGAGCTCGAGCTACGCGAGCACGCCGGAGTCGCCCTCGATCGCCCGCAGCAGGCGCGCCGAGGGCCACGTTGACGAGCCACATCACGATCACGGCGCCGACGTACGTCCAGAAGCCGTCGATCGAGAAGTTCGGCACCACCCACTCCGTGAACGCCAGGATCGCGACGTTGACGAAGAAGTAGGCGATCCCGAACGTGAGGATGATCAGCGGGATCGCGATGAACGTGAGCAGCGGCTTCAGGAACACGTTGGCGAGGCCGAATACGGCTCCCGCGAACAGCAGCGAGCCCCAGCGTTGGATCGTGAACCCGGAGAACACCCAGTCCGCGACCATCAGCGCCAGGACGTTGACGCCCCAGGCGACGAGGAGGCGGACGGCCAGTGTACATGCTCGAGACTCTACGTCTTCGATCGCAGGCTAGAACAGCTTCTGCAGCTTGAGAGCGGCGCCCATGTCGCCCTTGATCTTGAGCTTGCCGGTCATGTAGGCGGTCGTCGGATTGGCCTCGCCGCTCGCGATCTTCATCAGCGTCTCCTCGCTGGCAGAGATCGTGCAGTCGGCGTCGTTCTCACCCTCGGCCACCGAGACCGCGCCGTCGGCGACCGTCACCGTCCAGACGCCGACGTCGGCGATGTCGAACGCGAAGCTGTTGTTCATGCCGGCCGTCTTGGCCGGGTCGACCTTCGAGGGAAGGGCGTCGAAGAACTCCTGCACGGTCATCTGGATCTCCTTGTCGGGTTCAGGCGAGCATGGGGTCGGTCGAGCGAAGCGGGCATCAGTCGAGCAGAGCGTAGGGCGAGGACGGAGCTGCCGCAACAACCGTGGGCGGCTCGGCGCCGGCAGGAAGAAGCAGAGCACGACCCCGAGCAGCGGCGCGAACGCGCTGCAGACGAGCGCCGTCTCGAGATCGACCGCGTCCGCCACGGCGCCGAGCGCGACCGCCGCGATCCCGCCGAGACCCATCGACAGACCGACCGCGAGGCCGGACGCCATGCCGACATGCTGCGGGCAGGTACATCTGGCTCAGCACCATCGTGACGCCGAACGTGCCGACGACGCAGATGCCGACGACGACCAGGCAGGCGGCGCCGATCGACGCCGCCGACGAGCACGAAGACGAGGATCATCGGCGTCAGCAGCACCTGCGCGACGAGCAGCGTCCGGCGCAGCCCGAAGCGGTCGGCGAGCGGGCCGAGCGAGCAGCGTGCCGACCGCTCCCGAGAGCAGCATCAGCGAGAGGAGCCGGTTGCCGTCGGCCGCCGAGTTGCCGAGCGAGACGACCCAGAGCGGCACGAAGGTGAGGAGCGCGAACCAGGCGACGCTCCGGAGCCCGATCACGCCGGTGAGGATGAGCATCGCCCGGCGGTTGTCCGTGCCGACCGCCACGGGGGCCTGCTCGCTTCGCTGCGGGCCGCTGGCGGGCGAGGTACGGGAGCGCCCCGAGCACGGCGATCGACGTGAGCACGACGGGGACGGCCGCCAGCAGGCCGCCTGGCCCGAGTCCGAGCCAGAGCACGAGCGGCGTGACGACGATCGGCCCGAGCGCGTAGCCGAGGTTTCCGCCGATGTTGAAGAGGGACATCCCGCTCGCCCGCTTGCGCCCGCTCAGGAAGACGGCGAACTTGGCGCCTTCAGGGTGGTACGCAGCGATCCCGATTCCCGAGATCGAAGACGAGGACGAGGAGAAGGCCGTAGCTCGGCGCGACGGCCTGCGAGCCCGATCCCGATGCCCGCGAGCGCGAGCCCGGCAGGCAGGAGCCAGAGCGCGCCGCGGCGGTCGGACCAGAGCCCGAAGAGCGGCTGCATCAGCGACGACGAGACGAGCACGGCGAGCATCAGGACGGCCGTGAGCGTGTAGCTGAGATCGAACTTGACCGTGAGGAACGGCAGGAGCGCGGGGACGCTTCCCGAGGCGAAATCGGTCGCCAGGTGCCCACACGAGAGGACGGACATGCCCTTGCGGTCGATCGTCTCGCGCATGGACGCCAGTCTAGTGGGGCTTGCTGCAACGCCAGACCCGAGAAATGATCGTTGAAGCAAGCCCAACTCGATGCTTGTTGCAAGGCGGCCCCGCTTCGCGGACGGAGGCGTTTCAGGCGCAACCTTGTCTCACGGGCCACTGCGCGGAGAGGCGCTCCGCACAGCTAGCGTGCCGCGATGGCCGTGATCGAAGCAGAGGGGCTCGTCAAGATCTACCGCTCCCGCAAGCACGAGGTGCGCGCGCTCGACGGCGTCGACCTCGAGGTGCAGGAGGGAACGGTGCTGGGGCTGCTCGGGCCGAACGGCGCCGGCAAGACGACCACGGTCCGCATCCTCTCGACGCTCCTTCGCGCCGACGGCGGCAGCGCGCGCATCGCCGGGCTCGACATCGCGCGCGACGCGCAGGCGGTGCGGAAGCTGATCGGCCTCTCGGGCCAGTACGCCGCGGTCGACGAGAACCTGACGGGCCGCGAGAACCTCTGGATGTTCGGCCGCCTCTACCAGCTCACCTCGGCCGACGCCAAGCAGCGGGCAGCCGAGCTGCTCGAGTCGTTCGACCTCGAAGCCGCCGCCGACCGGGTCACGAAGACGTACTCGGGCGGCATGCGGCGGCGACTCGACCTCGCGAGCGCGCTGATCGGCAGGCCGCAGCTCCTCTTCCTCGACGAGCCGACGACCGGGCTCGACCCGCGCAGCCGCCTCGGGATGTGGGAGGTCATCCGCAACCAGGTGCGCCAGGGCACGACGCTGCTGCTCACGACCCAGTACCTCGAGGAGGCCGACGCGCTGGCCGACGAGATCGCAGTCGTCGATGCCGGCAAGATCATCGCCCGAGGCACAGCCGATGAGCTCAAGAGCCAGGTCGGCGGCGAGCGGATCGAGGTCGTCGTCCACGATCCCTCCCTGCTCGCCCAGGTTGCCGGGATGCTGGCACCGGACGGAACCGCGACGGTCGATGAGCACTCCCGCAGGGTGACGATCGCGGCCGTGGGAGGCGCCCAACAGCTGGTCGACGTCGTGCGCGACCTCGGCGAGGAGAACATCGTCATCGACGACGTCGGGCTGCGGCGGCCGACGCTCGACGACGTGTTCCTCACGCTCACAGGTCACGCAGCCGAGGAAGGCCTGGCAGAGGACGACGAGCTGGCCGTCGCGGGGAAGAAGAAGCGATGAGTGCCCTCCGCCTCGCCGTCGCCGACGGCCTCATCATCAGCTGGCGCAACCTCAAGCGGATACCGCGGATCCCCGAGCTTGCGATCTTCGCGATCCTCCAGTCGATCATGTTCGTGCTGCTGTTCGCGTTCGTCTTTGGCGGCGCGATCCCGATTCCCGGCGGCGGTTCCTATCGCGAGTTCCTGATGCCGGGGATCTTCGTCCAGACGCTGGCATTTGCCTCGATCACGACTGCGATCGCAGTCGCGGACGACATGACCAAGGGCCTGATCGACCGGTTCCGGTCGCTGCCGATGGCCCGTTCGGCCGTGCTGAGTGGCCGCACCTTCGCGGACATCCTCTACAACACCGGCATCCTGATCGTGCTGATGGCCTCGGGCCTCGTCGTCGGCTGGAGAGTGAACAACGGCTTCGGTGACTTCGTCGCTGCGGTGGCGCTGCTCCTCTTCTTCACCTACGCGATGGCATGGATCGGCGTGTTCCTCGGCCTCGTCGTCCCCACCGTGGAGACGGCCCAGCAGCTCGGCTTCCTGATCATCTTTCCGATCACGTTCGTCTCGAACGCATTCGTGCCGACCGAGACGCTTCCCGGCGTGCTGCAGCCGATCGCCGAGTGGAATCCCGTCAGCGCACTCACCGGGGCGACCCGCGAGCTCTTCGGCAATCCGAACCCGTTCGTCAACGGCTCCTTCCCCGGCCAGCACCCGATCTTCATGTCGATCGTCTGGACGATCGTGCTGCTCGCCGTGTTCGCGCCGCTCGCAATCCGCAGGTACCGCGCAATCGACCGCTAACACACCCCGGGGCGTCGAACCGATCGCCGCCGGGTACGATCGCCTCGCGTGGACCTCGACCTTTCTCCGAGCACGAGCTCTTCCGCGAGACGGTGCGTGGCTTTGCCGTCGACCGCGTCGGCCCGGTGGCCGAGGAGCTCGACCGCGAGGCGCGGTTCCCGTACGAGCTCGTCGCGGAGATGGCCGACCTCGGCCTGATGGGGATCCCGTTTCCGGAGGAGCTCGGAGGCGCGGGCGGCGACACGCTCTCCTACGCGATCGCGATCGAGGAGCTCGCCCGCATCGACTCGTCGGTGGCGATCACGGTCGCGGCGCACACGTCGCTCGGGACGATGCCGATCTACCTGTTCGGCAGCGAGGAGCAGAAGCAGCGACTGGATCCCGCCGCTCGCCCGCGGCGAGAAGCTGGCGGCGTTCGGCCTGACCGAGCCGGGCGCCGGCTCGGACGCCGGCGCGACCCGCACCACTGCCGGCCTTCCGCGACGACAGCTGGCTCGTCGACGGCGCGAAGGTCTTCATCACCAACGCCGGCACGGACATCACCCAGTGCGTCACGATCACGGCGCTGACCGGCGAGAACGAGATCTCGAACCTCGTGATCGAGAACGGGACGCCGGGCTACGAGATCTCCGCGCCGATGCACAAGATGGGCTGGAAGGCATCCGACACGCGCACGCTTTCGTTCACGGAGTGCAAGGTCCCCGCCGGGAACCTCCTCGGCACCCGGGGACAGGGGTTCAACCAGTTCCTCCAGATCCTCGACGGGGGGCGCATCTCGGTCGCCGCGATGAGCGTCGGCGTCGCACAGGGCGCGTACGACCTCGCCTTCGCCTATGCACGCGAGCGGCACCAGTTCGGCAAGCCGATCTCGTCGTTCCAGGCGATCCAGTTCAAGCTCGCCGACCTCGCGACCGAGATCGAGGCGGCGCGCGGCCTGGTCTGGAAGGCCGCCTGGCTCAAGGACCAGCGGCCGCCCCTTTGCCCGCGAGGCCGCGATGGCGAAGCTCTACACGGGCGAGCTCTCCAACCGGGCCGTCAACGCATCGCTGCAGATCCACGGCGGCTATGGCTTCACCGACGAGTTCGCGATCTCTCGTTTCTACCGCGACCAGAAGATCCTCGAGATCGGCGAGGGCACGAACGAGGTCCAGCGGATGGTGATCGCCCGGCACCTCGGTCTCCCATGAGGTGGGCTCTGCTTGCGGCTGCTGCTCGCGCTGGTCGTACCGGCCGCAGCATCGGCGCACGTCACGATCGCACCCCCCTTCGTCGAGGACGGCGTCGAGAGCACGATCACGTTCGAGACGCCGAACGAGCGGCCTCCCCACGCCACGATCTCGCTCACCGTCACGGCTCCTCCCGGCATCACCGTCGACTCGGCCCAATCTCCCGCCGGATGGCACGCGACGGTGAAGGGCAAGACGGTGATCTGGACCGGCGGCCGCCTCACCGGTCGCACGACCACCGCCTTCCCGCTCGAGATCACGGCGCGCGTCCGCGCCGGCACCTTCGGCTTTCTGGCGGCGCAGGGCTACGACGACAACGCGACGGTGCGCTGGAAGTCCGACCTGAGCGTCCTCCCCGCCTCCGGCGCGGCTGCGCCGAAGCAGCACCCCTGGACGGCGGTGATCGCCACCATCGTCGGCGTGCTCGTGATCGCCGGCAGCCTCGTCGCGGTCCGGTTCTTGCGACGCAGCAAGCCACTTCCCGAGCAATAGCGGGACCGGGTGCTACGGTCGACCCGTGATCTTCCACCAGTTCCTGAACGACGATCTCGGCTGCGCGTGTTACCTCGTCGGCGACGAGGAGGCGGGTATCGCCGTGCTCGTCGACCCGCCGTACGCGATCGAGCCGCTGCTCGGCGGAGGCCGAGCGGCACGGCGTCCGGATCGTGCGCACGGTCGAGACGCACACGCACGCCGACCACGTCTCCGGCCACGGCCGGCTCGCTCTCGAGCACGGTATCCCGGTCAGCATCCACGCGGCAGCGGGCGTCGACTACCCGAACGACCCGATGGCGGACGGCGACACGATCGAGGTCGGCGCCGTGACCCTGGGCGTCATCCACACGCCCGGGCCACCGGCCCGAGCATTGCTGCCTCACGGTCGTCGACAACTCGCGCGGCGACGAGCCGTGGCTCGTCCTGACGGGCGACTCGCTCTTCGTCGGCGATGCGGCGCGGCCCGATCTCGCCGTCGGCGCGCGCGGAGGGCGCAGAAGGGCTCTTCCACTCGCTGCAGCGACTGCTCGAGCTCTCCGACGGCGTCGAGGTATTTCCCGGCCACGTCGCGGGCTCGCTCTGCGGCAAGTCGATGAGCTCGAAGGGATCGACCACGATCGGCTTCGAGCGGCGCTTCAACCCGATGCTGCAGCTGACCGCCGTCGACGAGTTCATCGCCGACGCCACCTCGATCAGCGCGCCGAAGCCACCGAACCTGGCGCGGATCGTCGACGCGAACCGTGGCCCATTCGTCGGAGCGGCTCCGCTCGCGCTGGAGCTCGCGGCGCCTCCCGAGGGCGCACAGCTGCTCGACGTGCGACCCGTCCCGCTCCACCTCGCCGGTCACCGGCCCGGTGCCGTCAACGTGCCGGTCTCGGGATCGAGCTTCGCCACCAAGTCGGGCTTCGTGCTCGATGCGACCCGGCCGGTGTGCGTTCTCGCCGAGACCGTCGAGGAGGCCCGAGGGGCGATCCGCGGCCTGCACTCGGTCGCGTTCTTCGACATCCCCGGCTACGTGCTCGGCGGCGGCGAGGAGGCCACGGACGCCGTCGACGTCGACGAGCTCGAGGAGCTGATCGCCACGGGCGTCACCGTGATCGACGTGCGCGAGGACGACGAGCGCGAGGCAGGCACGATCCCCGGCAGCCTCGGCATCCCCTACCGGCTCGTCGGGAGCGCCGATCTTCCCCGAGACAGACCGGTCGATCACGATCTGCGAGAGCGGCGCCCGCGCCGCGATCGCCGCGAGCGTGCTGCGTGCCCGCGGCTTCGATGCGCGGCCGGTGGTCGACGGCGGGCTCGCCGAGTGGCGCCGGCGTGGTGGCGAGATGGCCGTCGCGCAGGGCTGAGAGCCTCTAGCGGATCCGGTGCACCGTGAAGCCGGCCTCGACGAGCGCCGCGACGAGCTGCAGCGAATGCTCCTCGCCACGGGTCTCGAGCGTCAGCTCCGCCTCCGTCTCGAGGACGCCGATGCTACGTCCCTCGCGGTAGTGCGTGATCCCGAGCACGTTCGCACGCTCCGCCGCGATCACGCCCACGATGTTGGCGAGCTGCCCTGGCCGATCGGGGATCACGATCCGAACGACGAGGTAGCGGCCCGTCGAGGTGAGGCCGAATCGCGTCACCGACATCAGCGTCGTCGCGTCGATGTTGCCGCCCGCGAGGACGCCGCAGACGGGGCCGTCGCCGGGAACGAGGCCGCCGAGCAGAGCAGCGACCGGTGCCGCGCCGGCACCCTCGACGACGAGCTTCGAGCGTTCGAGCAGGAGGACGATCGCCTGGGAGATGGCCTCGTCCTCCACGACCACCACCCCATCGAGAAGGTCTCGCAGGATCGCCGAGGTGAGCTCGGCCGGATACTTGACGGCGATCCCGTCCGCGATCGTCGGCCCGACCGGGGCACGCCCGGCGAAGGGCGCGCACTGGGCGGCCTGCACGCCCGACGAGCGAGAGCTCGGGCCGCAGCGCCCGCAGTCCGATCGCGATTCCGGCGGCGAGGCCGCCGCCGCCGATCGGGATCACAACCGTGCACGGCCCCTCGGGGAGCTGCTCGGCGAGCTCGAGGCCGAGCGTCCCCTGGCCCGCGACGACGCGCGGGTCGTCGAACGCGTGGACGAAGGTGGCGCCGGTCTCCTCGACGTGCAGGCGGGCAGCGGCGACGGCGTCGTCGAAGCCCTCTCCGCCGAGCACGACCTCGGCGCCGTAGCCGCGGGCCGCGTCGACCTTGGCCATCGGGGCACCCTCGGGGACGAAGATCGTGGCGGCGATGCCCGCGCGACGCGCCGCCCAGGCGACAGCCTGGCCATGGTTGCCCGCGCTCGCCGTGACGACGCCGATCTGCCGCTCGGCATCCGTCAGCTGCGCGATCGTGTTGTACGCCCCTCTGATCTTGAACGAGCCCGTGAGCTGCAGGTTCTCGGCCTTCAGCGACACCTCCCGGCCGATGAGCGCGCCGATCGTGCCCGAGGAGAACAACGGCGTCACGCGCGCGACGCCTTCGAGACGCGCCCGGGCGGCGTTGATGTCCTCGAGCGACGGTCTGTCCGTCACGAGGAGCCCTCGCGAAGCACGCCGGCGACGATCCTGTCGACGGCGGTCAACGGGTCGATCTCGCGCCGCTGCACCGCCGCGATCAGCTCGGCCAGCTCCGGCTCCTGCGCGATCGCCGCCTCGATGCGCGCCCTGGCCCGGGCAGTCGCGGCGCCAACGACCTCATCGGTGAGATTTCGGCGCCTGCGCTCCTCGAGCTGCCCCGGCGGCCGCGAGCGCGTCCCTGCGATCGACGAGCGTGCTCCAGAGCGCATCGATTCCCTCCCCGCGAACCGCCTCCGTGAGAACGATGGCAGGACGGTGCCGCGTCTCCGGGTCGAGCGAGATCACGCCGCGGATGTCGTTGAGCATCGACTTCGCACCCGGCTGATCCATCTTGTTGATCGCGATCACGTCGGGAATCTCCATGATCCCCGCCTTCAGCGCCTGAACCGAGTCGCCGGAGCCGGGCATCAGGACGAGCAGCACCTCGTCGGCGATGCTCATCACCTCGACCTCGCTCTGGCCCGTGCCGACCGTCTCGAGAAAGACGACGTCTCGCCCGGCGGCGTCGAGCAGCAGCAGCGACTGCAGCGTCGCCTCGGCCAGCCCGCCGACATGGCCGCGCGTGCTCATCGAGCGGATGAACACGCCCGGGTCGAGGAAGTGGTCGGCGAGCCGGATCCGGTCGCCGAGCAGGGCTCCACGGGTGAACGGGCTCGAGGGGTCGACGGACACGACGCCGACCGTGAGCTCGAGCGCGCGCACGTGCCGCACGAGGGCCGCGATCAGCGACGACTTGCCGACGCCGGGCGGGCCAGTCACGCCGACCGCGAAGGCGGATCCTGTCCGCGGATAGAGCTCCTGGATCAGCGCCAGACGCGCCTGGGTCGCGGTTCTCCACGAGCGAGATCGATCGTGCGATTGCCCGATGATCGCCTGCGAGGACGCCGGCGACGAGCTCGTCATGGGTGAGGGGCCGGCGCGCCATCGGGGCCACTCTACGGGACGTGCACGTCCATTTCGGACAGCAGACGCCGCGCTACGGACGTTGTAGGCTCGCACTGGATGCTGGGGCACCTCACCGAGCAATTCGCCATCGTCCGCGTACCGCGCCACCGCGGCTTCCGGAACCTCCTGCTCGCCCGGCTGATCTCCGCGCTCGGCACCTGGACGGCGTTCTTCGCCGTCCGGATCGCCCTCTACAACCAGACGGGCTCCGCCTGGTGGGTGAGCATCCTGCTCTTCTGCGAGCTCGTCCCAGGCGTGATCTTGGGGATCGCCGTCGGCCCGTTGATCGACCGCTGGCCGCGGAAGCAGATGATGATCTTCTCCGACCTCGGCGGCGCGGCAACCTTCGGGCTGCTGCCGTTCGTCCACTCGCCGGCGGGCATCTGCGCTCTCTCTGCGGTCGCCGGCTTCAGCGCGGCGTTCTTCCGCCCCGCGTGTTACTCGGCGATCCCGAACCTCGTCGCCAAGGACGCAGTCGTCGCCGCGAACGCCCTCACCCAGGGAGCGGAGAACCTCGCGACGTTGATGGGCCCGGTCCTCGCCGGCGTCGGCGTCGCCCTCCTCGGCTCGAGCACCGTCTACGCGCTGAACGCCGTCAGCTTCCTCGCATCGGCGTTCCTGATTCTCCGCATCGGGACCCGCCTCCAGGCGAGCCTTCCGGCGCGCATCGGCCGCGCCCACTGGCGCGAGGTTCGCTCCGGCCTGGCCCTCGTCCGCAACAACAACCACCTGACGGCGATCTTCCTCATCTGGAGCTGGGCGACGCTGGCCTACACCGGCATCAACGTGGCCGAGATCGTGCTCACGACGGACGCGTACGGGGCCGGCAACCCCGGCTTCGGGGTCTTCGTCGCGTTTTCGGCCGGCGGCATCCTGATCGGGAACATCGCGGCGGTGTGGTTCATCTCCCGGATGACGGTGTACGGCGGCTACCGCGCCTCGTTCCTCATCACCGCTGCCGGCGTGGCGATCTGCGCCGTCAGCCCCAGTCTCGCAATCGGCTGTGTCGGTGCCGTGATCCTCGGGATCGGAAACGGCGTCGGCCTCGTCTGCAACGTGACGCTGATCCAGCGGGTGGTTCCCGACGAGAGACGTGGCCAGATCTTCGCCGTGCTCGGCAGCCTCGTGATGACCTTCACGCTGATCGGCACGCTCGCGGCCGGCCCGATCACGGAGGCCATCGGCCCCCGCTTGGTGTGGGGCATCAGCGCCACCCTCCTCGTGATCGGGTTCTTCAACGTCGTGCTCGTCTCGGCCTTGAGGCGATCGCGCGAGTCGCGGACGTCCGATCCTCCGCTCGATATCCGGACCGTCGAGGCCGGCGGCGAGACTCCGGCCGGATCACTCGAGCGGATGTCGACGCTGCTCGACGAGGTCGCCGCCGCCCGGGAGCGGGAGGCGAAATCCGGGATCAGGCTGCGACCGCGCCGCATCCCGACGCGGGAGGGGAAGCCGCCGCAGTAGGGGCGGGACCTGTCCCGCCCTCAGCCGGTCGTGCGGCCGGAGACCGCGAGCTGGTTCTCGGCGTGGCGAATGCGCTGCTCGAGCTGCCAGCGATCGCCCGAGCCGGTGCCGGCGTCGAGCTTCTCGAGCTCCGCCCGGGCCCCCTCGAGCTGCGCCGTCGCGCGCGCGTCGTCGATCTCCTTGACGTTGACCGCGTCGTCGACGAGCGCCAGCGCCCTGTCGGTCTCGACCTTGAAGAACCCCGGGCCGGTGGCGAACTCGAGGATCTCGTTCCCGCCAGGTGCACCCGTGTCGACCCTGCCTTGAGCGTCGCGACGAGCGGCGCGTGACGGGCGAGCACGCCGATCTCGCCGGCCTGGCCGGGCACGATCAGCATCTCTGCTTCGCCCTCGTAGACGGCGCCGTCAGGCGTGACGACGGAGACGTCGAACTTCGGATGCGCGTCGGCCATCCCGGATCCCTACGCGGCGACCTGCTCGAGCTGGCGCGCCTTCTCGACGGCCTCCTCGATCGCGCCGACCATGTAGAACGCCGCCTCCGGAAGCTCGTCGTGCAGCCCGGCGATGATCTCCTGGAAGCCCTTGATCGTGTCCTCGAGCTTGACGTACTTGCCGGGCGTTCCGGTGAACTGCTCCGCCACGAAGTTCGGCTGCGAGAGGAAGCGCTCGATCTTCCGCGCCCTGGAGACGACGAGCTTGTCCTCGTCGGTGAGCTCGTCCATGCCGAGGATCGCGATGATGTCCTGCAGGTCCTTGTAGCGCTGCAGGATCTGCTGCACCGCCGTCGCGGTCGCGTAGTGCTCGTCCGAGACGACGCCCGGCGCGAGCGCGCGCGAGGTCGAGTCGAGCGGGTCGACGGCGGGGTAGATCCCCTTCTCCACGATCGCGCGCGACAGCACCGTGGTGGCGTCGAGGTGGGCGAACGTGTTTGCGGGGGCGGGGTCGGTGAGGTCGTCGGCCGGGACATAGATCGCCTGCACCGAGGTGACCGAGCCGGTGCGCGTCGAGGTGATGCGCTCCTGCAGCTGGCCCATCTCCGTCGCCAGAGTCGGCTGGTAGCCGACGGCGCTCGGCATGCGGCCGAGAAGCGCCGACACCTCCGAGCCTGCCTGCACGAACCGGAAGATGTTGTCGATGAAGAGCAGCACGTCCTGGCCCTGCTCGCGGAAGTACTCGGCCATCGTGAGGCCGGAGAGCGCGACGCGGAGGCGGGCTCCGGGCGGCTCGTTCATCTGGCCGTAGACGAGCGCGACCTTGTCGAGAACGCCGGACTCCTCCATCTCGAGGTAGAGGTCGTTGCCCTCGCGCGTGCGCTCGCCGACGCCCGCGAAGACCGAGACGCCGCTGTGCGCGTTCGCAACGTTGTGGATGAGCTCCATGATCGTGACCGTCTTGCCGACGCCGGCGCCGCCGAACAGGCCGACCTTGCCGCCCTTGATGTACGGCGCAATCAGGTCGATCACCTTGATGCCCGTCTCGAACACCTCGACAGACGGCTGCAGGTCGCGGAAGGCGGGCGGCTCGCGGTGGATCGACCAGCGCTCGACGCCCTCGATCGCGGGCTTGTCGTCGACCGGCTGCCCGATCACGTTCCAGATTCGGCCGAGCGTCGTGTCGCCGACCGGCACCGAGATCGGGCCACCCGTATCGACGACGTCCGTGCCACGCGCAAGGCCGTCGGTCGAGTCCATGGCAACCGCGCGCACGCGATCGTCGCCGAGATGCTGCTGCACCTCTGCGACGAGGGTCGCGGTCGAGCCGTCGGGTCGGTCGATCTGGATCTCGACGGCGTGGAGAATCTCGGGCAGGCGGTCAGGAAAGACCGCGTCGATCACGACACCTTTGATCTCGATGATCTGGCCGGTGTTGGCACCGTTTTCGCTGGGCATGGGTCTCCTGAAAGCTCTTTGGCAGATCGGGGGGCAAAGCGTGGCAAGACGCCGGCAACGACGCCGACGAGCCGCCGTAGCGTATCGGAACGCGACCGCCTCGGCCCGCGCAAACGCGCGATCCGGGATCGTTCCAGCCCGGCCGCAACGCGGTCGGCGTGGTCAAGCGCTCAGCACTGAGATGCAAGAGGCGGATACATCGCCTCTGATAGTACGCGCGGGGCGCCGGGCGTTACGAGTCAGAGACGCGTAACGGTGACCGTGCCGCTCCAGTGCAGGGTGTCGACGCACTGGTCGAGCGAGCGGTAGCCGTCGTACGGCTTCGCGATGTGGAAGCAGTTCACGCGTGGGCTGTACGTCCCGTTGGCCGGCTTCGCCGACCCGACGGCAATCATGAGCTGCGCACCGCGACGCAGCTTCGCGACGCGGGCCGTCGGCAGAGCGATGCGGGCGTAGAGCTCCTCGCTCCGTGGCAGCGCGGTGCAGACGGAGTTCTTCGGCACTTCCGCGACCGGCGCCTGCACGCGGAGGACACCGTTGATCCACGTCGCCTTGCCCGGCCGGCGGACGTGGAGCGGATCGTTGCAGTTGACCGACCGGAGCCAGTCGTCCGGCGCGTCCGGCGGCATCTCCTCGGCCACGTCGTCACACGAGTCGCGCACCTCGGTGCCCTTGACGGCCCCCGTGACGGTGGCGGCCGAGAGGGCGGCGAGGGAACGGCCACCCGCGAAGCCGACGCTCCAGGTCAGGGACGTGCTCTGGTCGCGCATGCGCCGCAGGTAGCACTCATTGCTCGAGAGCAGGATCCAGCGCTCGGCATCCTGGAAGCGGCCGCTCGCGGAGCCCGTGAAGGTGACGCGGACCGACGGCGTCGGGCCGGCAGCCGCTCCGGTGCCCGCCGTCACGGCGAGCGCGACGGTCAGGACGAGCGTGAGGAGCAGGATCGGGCGCACGCCCGAAACTCTAGATGTCGGTCCGGCCCGGATCGAGGCCGACTCTGGAGCGGAACGACAGCGGCGGATGCTGCGGCAGCCCCTGCGGAGCATCGAGATAGGCGAGCGACAGCTGCGCCGCGGTCGGCGGTGCAACCTGGGCTCCGAGGCTGACGGGCTGAGGCGACGTCGAGAGCAGGGCACCGATTCCCGCGGCGAGCACGGCAACCGCGGCGGCGGCACCGACCTGGACGAGCCGGCCGACGACGCGACGGCGCGGAGGCAGCGCTACAGGGGCGGGAAGGGGCTCGAGAGGCGCCAGCCGGAGCTTGTGGGTGATCGCGACGGTCTCTGCCTGGAACGACGCGCAGGGCAGGCAGCGCGCCGTGTGGGCGCGCAGCATCGCCCCCTCGAGCTCGGAAAGCTCGTCGTCGAGGTCGAGCGAAACCCAGCTCCGGGCCCGCTCACAGCTGCGTGAAAGCACTGCCATCGTTAGGTATGACGCCGGGTCGTGCCCGGGGTTAGGAGCAATTCTGCCATTCCCCTGCGGGTATCGGTCGCGGTTAGATCAGGCTGTAGCGCGGATCGATCGCGAGGCCGACGAAGACGAGCACGAACCCAACCGTCACGAAGAGCGCCGAGAGGTTGATCGTCTCGCTCTGCTCGTCGGGCTGCGGCCCAGCGAACGAACCGGCTCCCGGAGCCGGGCATGTCCGAGCCGCCGAGCCGAAACGGCCCGCGAACGCCGATGAAGAAGCCGATCACGAGGAAGAAGCTCCCGACGATGTCGAGGCCGAGGGAGACAGACCGCTGCGCGCTCGACGACCCGAAAAACAGGCCGAGGCCGAGCGAGACGAGGATGGTGCCGCCGAAGAGGATGATGAGGACGAGCCCGAGGCGGCGGAGTGCCGCGACCACGACAGGCTCAGGTTGCCGGCGTCGGCGTCGGTTCCGATGCCGGTGCCGACGGTGCGCCGGAGACGTGCTGCATCTCCTCGAGCGTCATCGGCCAGCTCTCGAGCGGGAAGAAGCAGGCGGCGGTGTGGTCCCTGCCGACCTCGACGGGCTCCGGGATCGTGGCGTCGCAGACGCCTTCCTGGAAGCGGGGGCAGCGCGGATGGAACCGGCAGCCATTGGGCGGGTTGATCGGGTTCGGCACGTCGCCTTCGAGCACGATCGGCTTCCTGGCCCGGCCGAGGCGCGGGTCCGGGATCGGGACGGCCGAGAGCAGCGCCCCGGTGTAGGGATGCTTCGGCTCCTTGTAGAGATCGGCGCCGCGCGCGATCTCGGCCACCTTGCCGAGGTACATCACCATCACGCGATCGGAGATGTAGCGCACGACGTTGAGGTCGTGGGCGATGAAGATGTAGGTGAGGCCGAACTCGCCCTGCAGGTCCTTGAGCAGGTTCAGGATCTGGGCCTGCACCGAGACGTCGAGCGCCGAGACGGGCTCGTCGCAGACGATCAGCTTCGGGTTGACGGCGAGGGCGCGGGCGATGCCGATCCGCTGCCGCTGCCCGCCGGAGAACTCGTGCGGGAACCGGTTGTAGTGCTCGGGGTTGAGGCCGACGACCTCGAGAAGCTCCTGCACCCGCCGCTTGATCTCGGCGTCGGTGCCCGACTTGTGCACGACGAGCGCCTCGCCGACGATGAAGCCGACGCGCTTGCGCGGGTTCAGCGAGGCGTACGGATCCTGGAAGATCATCATCATCTCCCGCCGGATCGGGCGCATGTCGGTCCGCGAGAGCCTCGAGATGTCGCGGCCCTCGAAGGTGATCGAGCCGGAGGTCGGGTCGAGCAGGCGCATGATGCAGCGGGCCATCGTCGACTTGCCGCAACCCGATTCGCCCACGACCCCGAGCGTCTCGCCACGAGCCACGCGTGAACGAGACGTCGTCGACCGCCTTGACGGCCGCAACCTGCTTCTGGAACACGATCCCGCGGGTGACCGGGAAGTGCTTCGTCAGGTTCTCGACCTTGAGCAGCTCGTCGGCCATCTCCTAGATCGCCTCTCCTGCGAAATGCCGCGAGCGTCCGCTCGGCCTCGCGCTGCTTCGTCGCGTCATCCAGGTAACAGGCCTGCAAGTGATCGGGATGGTTCGGCGAAGGGACGAGCTCCGGGAGCTCCTTCTTGCAGCGGTCGAAGACGTACGGGCAGCGCGGGTTGAACCGGCAGCCTCGTGGCGGCGAGAGCAGCGACGGCGGCGTTCCGGGAATCTGGACGAGCCTGTCGATGTCCGATTCGAGGCGCGGCAGCGACCCGAGCAAGCCCCAGGTGTAGGGATGCAGCGGGTGCTCGAAGAGCTCGTTCACCGGCGCCTTCTCGGCGACGCGGGCTGCGTACATGACGACGACCTCGTCGGCGATCTCCGCCACGACGCCGAGGTCGTGGGTGATCATGATGATCGCGGTGCCGTAGTCGTTCTGCAGCTTGTGCATCAGCTCGAGGATCTGTGCCTGCGTCGTCACGTCGAGCGCTGTCGTCGGCTCGTCGGCGATCAGCAGCGAGGGCTCGTTGACGAGGGCCATCGCGATCATCACGCGCTGTCGCATACCGCCGGAGAACTGGTGCGGATAGTCGTCGATCCGGCGCTCGGCGCGCGGGATCCCGACCTCCTTCAGCGCCTCGAGCGGCGCGATTGCGCGCCTCCTTCCGCGAGACGTCCTTGTGGAGCAGGATCCCCTCGATGATCTGCGCCCCGATCTTGTGCACCGGATTCAGCGAGGTCATCGGGTCCTGGAAGATCATGGCGATGTCGTTGCCGCGGATCTCGCGCAGGCGCGACGTTCGAGGCCTGCAGAAGATCCTCGCCGCGGAAGAGCGCCCGCCCTTCGCTCGAGGCCGACTTCTTCGGGTTCAACCCCATGATCGTGAGGCAGGTGACGCTCTTGCCCGAGCCGGACTCACCCACGATGCCGAGGGTCTTGCCCTCTCCGACCGTGAACGAGACGCCGTCGACCGCCTTTACGATGCCGTCGTCGGTCTTGAAATATGTCTTGAGGTCGTCGACCTCGAGGAGTGGCGTCATCAGTTGAGGCGGATGCGCGGGTCGATGAACGCGTAGGCAACGTCGACCATGACGTTGAAGACGATGATGCAGAGGGTCGAGAAGACGACCACGCCCTGGATCATCGGCAGGTCGAACGTCTCGAGGGCCTGCACGGCGAGGCGGCCGAGCCCAGGCAAGCCGAAGATCGACTCGGTGAAGATGGCGCCGCCGAGCGCGATCCCGATGTCCATCCCGAGCATCGTCACGACCGGAAGGAGCGCATTCCGCAGCACGTGATTGCGCATCACCTGAGGCTCGGGCGCGCCCTTCGCCCGCGCCGTGCGGACGTAATCCTCACCGAGGGTGTCCATCACGTTGGCGCGGATCATCCGCACGTAGATCGCGGAGAAGAGGAGCGCAAACGTGATCCACGGCAGCACCAGGTGGTACGCCCACTGGGCAGGCCCGCCGCACGTCGCGGTCGCCTCGGGGTTGATGAAGTCGCAATAACCCGCATTGGGGAACCACCCGAGCCTGAACCCGATCGAGTACTGGAGGATGAGGCCCACCCAGACGACGGGCAACGAGATTCCGAACAGGACGAAGACCGTTGCGGCGCGGTCCATCAGGGACCGCGGCCGCAAGGCCGAGAGTATCCCGATGGGTAATGCGATCAGCATCCAGAGGATCGCGCCGCCGAAGACGAGCGAGGCCGTCACCGGGGCAGCGTCGAGGATCGTCTGCGTCACGTCGCGACGGTTCGTGAACGAGGTTCCGAGCGACCGGTCGATCACGAGGCGCTGCAGGAACTTCGCGTACTGGATCGGCACGGGCCGGTCGAGACCGAGCCGGTGCGAGGCGTTGGCAATGCACGACTCCGTCGCGCGCTGGCCGCAGGCGAGCCGGGCCGGGTTCGCGGGGATGATGTAGAAGATCATGTACGTCACCATCGTCACCGCGATGAAGAGCACGATGGCCCAGAGAAGACGCCTGATCAGGTAACGGAACACGAGTGCGAAAGTTTAGCGCAGTGGGGTGATTGTGTTTCGGATAGTCGGGTTGTGCTGGGGTTGCGGTCGAGCTGGTGGGGGCCGGCGCAGTGCCGGCCCCCACCTTTGTGCTGAGCTCGAGTTCGATCGTTACTTGATGAACACCGTTGCGTAGTCGAACGAGAACACCGGCTGGAACGTGAAGCCACCGGTGCGCGCCGACACGAAGAGGCGGTCGTTGAAGTTCGACCGAGCCGCCCACGCGGGATCCTGCGTCGTGATGCCCTTGTCGAGTGCCGCATACGCCGCGTAGCGGGCGTTACCGGACAGGTTCGACGCGGCGATCATCGCCTTGTTGAACTTCGGGCTGTTGTAGTACGCGACGTTGTTGTTGTTCGCGTCATGCAACGAGTCGCCCGAGAGCAGGACGTTGATGAAGTCGTACGGATCGGCGTAGTCGGCGATCCATCCCTCGGTCGTGAAGTCGAAGTCCGCGCCGCGGGTGCCTTCCTTCTCGATCTGCACCGCACGGGCGTACTGCTGAACCTCGACGTCCAGGCCGATCTGCTTCAGGTTGAACTGATAGATCGCGGCCTGCTGCGGCGCCGGGGCACGGTTCGACGTGTACAGGATCGCCTTGCCGCTGCCGGTGTGACCGTTGGCGAGCTTCTGCGCCTGCTTGACCGTGTTCGCGGTGACCGCCAGCGGATACGCCGAGAAGTCCTTACCGCCCGGAACGCCCGGGGGGAGGATCTGGTCGTTGCGCTTGCCGGCGAGGAAGCCACCCTGGTTCAGGATTGCCTGCCGGTCGATCGCCCAGTTGACCGCCTTCGCGAGCTGCGGGTTGTTCTTGAACAGCGGGCGATCGTGGTTCATCGCGAGGTACGAGACACCGAGCTGCGGCTTGACGAACAGCCGGCCCTTGTTGACGCCGTACTTCTGTGCCATCTGGGCGTACGCCGTCGGCGGGATGCCGCTGGCGGCGTAGTCAGACGAGCCCGACTCGACGTTCTGCTGGATCACGTCGAGCGAGTTACCGACGTTGACCTGGATCGTGTCGACGTTCGCCGGACGCGGGCCCTTGTAGAACGGGTTCTTCTTGAGCGTGATCGACTTGTTCGCCGTGCGGGCCGAGAAGTAGTACGGGCCGCAGCCGGCGTACGTGAGCACGCCGTTCGGATCGGCGTTCGAGACGAGGCTCTTCGGGATTGCCTGGAAGAACGGCATCGTCAGGCGCGAGACGAGGTCCGGCGCCGCCTTGGTCAGATTGATCACGAGCGTCGTGGCGTTCGGGGCCTTGACACCGGAGATCGTCGCTGCCTTGCCGTCCACCACTGCCTGGCTACCGGCGATGACGTCCATGAAGGGCGTCGACGGCGACTGCAGCTTCGGGTTCGCGTCACGATTGAACGCGTCGACGAAGCTCGCGGCGGTGACCTTCGAACCGTCCGAGAACTTGTACGTGTTCTTCAGCTTGATCGTGTAGGTCTTGCCGCCGTTCGAGACGACGGGCAGACCGGCAGCGACCTCCGGCTGAAGCTGTGACCCGGCAGGGGCTTCCTTGTCCGGGAAGTTGTAGAGCTTGCAGGCCGTGACATACATCATTTCCCAGCCGGTCGACAGGTAGTCGAGCGCCGGGTCGGTGTAGTCCACGTCGGTGGTGAACTCGACGACGTACGTGCCACCCTTGGTGGCGTGCTTCGCCGTCGAGGCCTGATTCTTCGCCGGAGCAGCGGTTGCCGCAGCGACGAGCAAGCTCGCCCCGATCATCGCAGCGATGATCGAGAGCCAGAGCTTTCTGTCCATCGGACTCCTTTCAACTTTCTCTTCGAGACCCGAGCAGCTGTGTGCCCCCGCGGCCTCCTGATCATGCACCCTCTCGCTCCTTCGACGGAGCGCGCGCAGTTTAGTTAGCGGAAGGTGCCCAGGCAACGTCGAACCGGAGAAGTTTCGTGACGAATCCGCCGCAAAACACGGACTTTTTGCGACCCGAGATCGCTCTTGACGCGCCGCCGTACGATCAGCCTGTCTGGGAGCCGATTTGGGCGCTTAGCGCTGGCTGCGCGGATCGAACGCGTCGCGGAGGCCGTCGCCGAGCAAATTGAATGCAAGCGTCGTGAAGACGAGGGCGAGGCCGGGCCAGAGCAGAAGCAATGGTCGCGTCAGGTAGAAGTCCGGGGCGACGGCGAGCAGGTTCCCCCAGCTCGCAGTTGGCAGCGGAATGCCGAGCCCGAGGAACGACAGTCCTGCCTCGGCCAGGATGAACGCCGCCACGTTGAGCGTCGAGAAGACGATCAGCGGGCCGATCAGGTGCGGGAAGATGTGCGAGCGGACGATTCGCATGTCGCTCGCACCGATCATCCGTGCGGCTTCGACGAACTCCTTCTCGCGCAGCGACAAGCGTGATCCCGCGGAAGACGCGCGCCGAGTAGAACCAGCTGAGGATCCCGAACACGACGATCAACGTCAGAGCCCCCTGGGATAAGAAGCCGAGCGTGATCTTGTTCAGGCGCGTGCCGACCGTGGATGCAACCGCGATGACGAACAACAGATATGGGAATGCCATCGTGATCTCGGTCACGCGCGAGATGACGGTGTCGACCCAGCCGCGGAAGAAGCCGGCTATCGAGCCGAGGATCAAGCCGAGGAAGATCGCGATGAACGTCGCCCCCACCCCGACCTCGAGGGAGACCTGGGCGCCGTAGAGCAGGCGCAGGAACTCGTCCCGGCCGACCGATCCGTCGGAGCCGAGCGGGTAGAGCTGGCTCTGGATCGTGCCGTCGTCCTCGAAGTGGTTGACGTGCGTCCAGGGCTTGACCGGCAAGAGGTTTGCGTCGAGGCCACCGCCGGGGCCGGCGATCGGGTTGATGTCATTCGGCCCGTGACCCAGGATGTGCGCGGCGAGCGGCGCGCCAATGAAGGCAACGAGGAACAGGCAGACGATATAGACGGCGCCGGCAAGCGCGAGCTTGTCCTTCCTGAGGCGGAGCCAGATGCCCTCCCAGTAGCCACGCGCGGCTACCGCAACGGTCTCGTCGTGCTCCTCGTCGAACTCGGTGCGAAGGAAGTCGCCTTCGATCCCGGGCTGGAGGTGCGTATGCAGCGTGCCGCCGGGCGAGAGCGCGTCCGACTGCGCGATACGCTCCTGGCGCTGGCGCTCGCCGCCTTCAACGGGGTTTTCGGGTGTTGTGCTCAAAGGTTGGAAAGGAGCATATGACGGCTGCCGTCGGAAGTCTACGACGGCGGCGAATCGGAAAAGTTAGCGCGCTGTTACGAAAGCGCTTCGGCGCCTGCGACGACCTCGAGGATCTCCTGCGTGATCTCCGCCTGCCGGGCGCGGTTCATCTGAAGCGTGACCCGGTCGATCAGCTCGCCGGCGTTCTTCGAGGCGTTCCGCATGGCCGTCATCTGCGCGCCCTGGAACGACGCGGCGGACTCGAGCAGCGCCCTGTAGACCTGGGTCTCCAGGTAGACGGGCAGGAGCCGGGCGAGGATCTCCTCCGGCTCGGGCTCGAAGATGAAGTCACCGCGCATCGCATCGTCGCTGCGCTCCTCGTCCGAGGTCTCGAGAACCTCGGGCGAGATCGGAAGGATGTCGCGGTCGGTCACGCTCTGGGTGAGCGCCGAGACGAACTCGTTGTAGACGAGGACGACGCGGTCGACCTCCTGCTCCGTGTAGAGCTCCGCGACCCGGTGGGCGATTGCCTGCGCGTCAGAATACGCGGGGCCGTCCGAGAAGCCGACGAACGCGTCGCTCGCATCCCGACCGCGGAACGTGAGCGTCGAGCGGCCCTTCTTGCCGACTGCCACCCACCGCACGGTCTTGCCCTCGGCCACGAGCGCGCGCTCGAGTGCGAACGCACGGCGGATCACCTGGCCGTTGAACGCGCCAGCGAGACCACGATCGCCCGTCAATGGCACGAGCAGGACCGTCTCGATCGTCTCCCGCTGCTGCAGGAGCGGCAGCGAGCGAACGGACGACGCAGCCCGCCCCACGCCCGCGATCAGATCGCTCATCGTGTCGGCGTATGGCCGCATCGACTCGATCCGCGTCTGGGCCCGGCGCAGCTTGGCTGCCGCGACGAGCTCGAGCGCGCGGGTGATCTTGCGCGTGTTGGTGACGGACTTGATCCGCCGCTTGAGATCCTGGACCGACGCCATCTAGCCGGCGATCCCCTTCTCCTCCAGGATGCTGAAGCCCTCGACGAACTTCGCGAGCGCCGCATCGAGCTTCGCCACCGTGTCGTCGCCGAGGTCCTTCGTCTCGCGGATCTCGTCGTAGAGGTCTCCGGAGCGGAGCGTCTCGCGGAGCTCCTCCTGGAACCGGGGCACCTGCCCGACCGGGACCTTGTCGAGGTAGCCGTTGTTGCCCGCGTAGATCGCGACGACCTGCTCCTCCATCGGCCACGGCTGGTACTGCGGCTGATTCAGCGTCGCGACCATCCGCTCGCCGCGCCCGAGTGCCTGCTGGGTGGCTGGGTCGAGCTCGGAGCCGAACTGCGCGAACGCCTCCAGCTCGCGGAACTGGGCCAGGTCGAGGCGCAGGCGCCCGGCGACCTTCTTCATCGCCTTCGTCTGCGCGTTCCCGCCGACCCGGGAGACGGAGATGCCGACGTTGATCGCCGGCCGCACGCCCGAGAAGAAGAGGTCCGACTCGAGGAAGATCTGGCCGTCGGTGATCGAGATCACGTTCGTCGGGATGTAGGCGGAGACGTCGCCGGCCTGCGTCTCGATGATCGGGAGCGCCGTCAGCGAGCCGCCGCCGAGCGCGTCGCTGAGCCGGCAGGAGCGCTCGAGCAGACGCGAGTGGAGATAGAAGACGTCGCCCGGGAACGCCTCGCGGCCCGGCGGGCGGCGCAGCAGGAGCGAGAGCTGCCGGTACGAGTCGGCGTGCTTGGAAAGGTCGTCGTAGATGACGAGCGCGTGCTTGCCGTCGTAGAGGAAGTACTCGCCCATCGCGGCGGCCGCGAACGGGGCCATCCACTTGATCGGCGCAGCTTCCTGCGCGGGCGCCGAGATGATGATCGTGTAGTCCATCGCGCCCTCGTCGCGCAGCTTCTCGTACACCTGCGCCACTGTCGAGGCCTTCTGGCCGATCGCGACGTAGATGCAGATCACGTCGCCGCCCCGCTGGTTGATGATCGTGTCGACACCGACGGCGGTCTTGCCCGTGCTGCGGTCGCCGATGATCAGCTCGCGCTGGCCGCGGCCGATCGGGATCATCGAGTCGATCGCCTTGATGCCCGTCTGCAGCGGCTGCGTCACCGGCTGCCGCTGGATCACGCCAGGTGCCTTGAACTCGAGCGGGCGGGTGGTGGCCGCCTCGATCGGGCCCTGGCCGTCGAGCGGGTTGCCGAGCGGGTCGACGACGCGGCCGAGCATGCCCTCGCCGACCGGGACGCTCATGACGGCGCCCGTGCGGCGCACCGGCTGACCCTCCTTGACGAGCTGCCACTGGCCGAAGAGCGCCACGCCGACGTTGTCCTCTTCGAGGTTGAACGCGATCCCGACGACGCCGTGCTCGAACTCGAGCCGCTCGAGGGAGACGCAGTTCTCGAGGCCGTGGACGCGCGCAATGCCGTCGCCGACCTGCAGCACCGTGCCGACCTCGGACAGGTCCGTCTCGACGTCGTACTGCTCGATTCTCGACTTGAGGATCGAGGTGATCTCTTCGGGCCGTAGCTTCACGTGTTCTCCTTCGTTACCGGGTGGCGAGCTCGTGGCGGAGGCGTTGCAGACGGCCGCGCACGCTGGCGTCGACGCGCAGCGAGCCGGCCTGCAGGATCATGCCGCCGACCAGCTCGGGGTCGACCTTGCGGGTTGCCTCGACCTTGCGGCCGGAGGACTGCTCGATCTGCGAGACGATCGAGGCAGCCTCGTCGTCGGACAGCTCGAAGGCTGTTGTGAGCTCGACCGCGACGCGTCCCTGCGCGCGGTCGACGAGCGCCTGGAACTCGTCGCGGATGCCGGGAATCTGCCCCGCGCGACCCTTCCCCGCGAGCACGCGGAGGAAGTTGTGGACGAGGTCGTCGGCGCCCTCGGAGAGCTCGCCGAGGACCCCGATCTTCGCCGCGGGCTCCACCTCCGGGTTCGTGAGGAAGGCGGCCAGCTCGGGCGACGACTCCACCGCGGCGGCGAACTCGTCCAGGTCGCGATGGACCGCGTCGACACGACCCGCATCATCGGCGGCCTCGAAGAGGGCACGTGCGTACAGTCGCTCGGCGACGGCCACTGGCTCTAGCCTCTCCCCCGCTCGAGGGCGGAGAAGTCGAGGCCCTCGATCGCCTCGTCGATCAGGCGGCGCTGGTCGGCGGTGTCGAGCACCTTGCCGACAACGCGCTGGGTCGCCTCGAGCGTGAGGTCGGCGACCTCGCCGCGGATCTGGTCGATCGCGCGCGTCGTCTCGGCGTCGATCTGCTTGCGGGTGTCCTCGAGCCGGCGCTGCCGCTCGACCTCGGCCTCGTCCTTCGCCCGCTGGATCTGGGCATCGGAGACCTTGCGGGCGTCGGCCAGGATCTGGGCCGACTCGGTGCGGGCCTCGGCGAGGATGGCACGGTTCTGCTCCAGCAGCTCACGCGCCTCGTTGCGGGCGGCGTCGGCCTCGTCGACCGCCTGCATGATGCCGTCGCGGCGATCGTCGATGATCTTCTGGATCGGCTTGAACGCGTAGCGCTTGAGCACGAAGAACGTGACGCCGAAGGCGACCAGCGTCCAGATCATCAGACCCGGGACGACCTCGATGAGGCCGCTCGATGCAAGCACGGTGCTCAACTCAGACGAGGACGTAGGCGAGGAGGCCGCCGATCAGGCCGTAGAACACGACCGCCTCGGTGAGTGCGAAGCCGAGCCACTGGATTCCCTGCAGCTCGCCGCGCAATTCGGGCTGGCGGGCGACGGCCTGGATCATCGAGCCGAAGATGTTGCCGATGCCGATGCCGGCTCCGAGCGAGCCGAGGCCGATGCCGAGCGCAAGCGCAATGGCCTTGCCTGCGTCTGCGACGTTGCCGTCGACCGCGCCGACGATGGTGAGAGCTGACATGTGGTGTCGTTCCTCCTTAGTGCTCTGGCTCGATGGCCGAGCCGATGTAGATGGCAGACAGGGCAGCGAAGATATACGCCTGGATCGTGACCACGACGACGACCTCGAACAGGTAGAAGATGATCGCCGCCGGCACGGCCACGATGCCGACGAACAGATTTCCCAGCACGAAGATGAGCCCGATGAACGTCAGGATCAGCATGTGCCCGGCGAGCATGTTGGCGTAGAGACGGACGGAGAGGCTGATCAGCCGCATGAACTGCCCGAGGATCTCGAGCGGGATGATCAGTGGGTAGAGCGCCTTTGGCACCTCGGGAATCCAGCTCCGCAGGTACCGCAAGACACCGTTCGCGCGGATCCCCTCGACGTGGGTGAAGACCCACGTCATCAGCGCCAGCGCCAGGGTCACCGAGAGCGTCGAGGTCGCGGCGAAGATCGCCAGGGTCGGCAATGCGACTCCGCCGATGTGGAACTTCTCGTCGGAGAGCGGCAACGGGATGAATCCGAGGATGTTGACGACCCAGATGAAGATCATCAGGGTTGCGCAGTACGGGAACCACGTGCGCATGGCCTTCTGCGGCAGACCCTGCTCGGCGACCTGGACGCGGGCGATCTCGTAGATGAGCTCGCCGAGCGCCTGCTTGCGGCCCGGCCCCTTACCGGTCTTGACCCGCATCAGGAAGAGCCCGAGCAGGATCGAGATCAGCGCTCCGAGGAGAAGGTAGGCGACGGCCTTGTTGATCGACATGTCGAGCGGACCGATGTGGATCGAGAACCCACGGGTGGAGCGTCCCACTCCTCCGACGGGTCGAACTTCTTCTCAGCGGTCGTCGTCGTGTCGTCCGCCGCGAGCGCGATCGCGGGCAGCACGAGGAAGAGGCCGGTCGCGAGGGCGAGGATGCGCTTCATGCCTTTGCCTCCGCCCCGAAGAACGTGATCAGCGAGACCGCGAGCTCGAGCGAGTACGCGAGGGCGTAGAGGATCACGGCGGCGACGCCGACCCGCGAATCGGCGACGGTGACCGCCACCAGTGGAATGCCCACGATGAATGCTCTAAATCCCATCCCGATGCCCCTGACGCCCGACGCGGCGAGGTTACCGGCATCGGACGGCAGCCGCGTCAGTAGGTAGCCGAGGGTCTGCGCAGCAGCCCACAGCACCGCGGCGAGCGCCCAGCCTTTGAGCGGGAAGCCGGCGATGGCGAAGATCGGCAGCGCCAGGACGATCAGCGCGCTCCCCGCGAGCATCGGTGCAAGACGCCCCGGCACCGGCCGCGGGTTGGTGAAGAGGTCTTCTCTCACGACGCCCTCGAGTAGACCCGATAGACCACGAAGACGGCAAGTGGAATCCCGACCACGGCGCCGACGAGGAGCCCGAGCCCGGCGCCGCCGAGAGCCCAGCCGATCGACGGCGCCGACGGCCATCGCGGCCGCGAGGGTGCCGAGCAGAAGCCCGGACGCGGTCGCAAGCGAATGGGGGTTTGTCGGCGTCGAGGCGACCATTCCGGCGCCAGCATATCAGGCAGCTTGTGACAGTCGATTTCCTCTGGTTGAGCCAAAAAGGGCTACATTCGTCACATGGTCTCGCCGTTCCGCCAAAGCGTGTGGGACGCTCTATCCCCACACGCGGAGGCGGGGCGGCGCCTGGGAGCACAGCGACCGCGGATCGTCTTCGTGCACGGCAGCGTCATGGGCGGCCGCCCTACCTGGAGCGGTCAGCGGGCGCTCGGCGACCGCTTCGATCTCGAGATCCTCGAGCGGCCCGGATTCCCGCCGAATCCACCCGTCGACCACGTCGACTTCGAGGAGCACGCCGTCCTCGTGGCCGGCGCGCTCGGCGACGGCGCCCACCTCGTCGGCCATTCCTACGGCGGCGTGATCGCGCTGCTCGCGGCCGCTCTGGTTCCGGCCGCCGTGCGCTCGCTGACCGTGATCGAGCCGCCGGCGACGCGGATCGCCCTGGGTAATCCGGCAGTCGACGCGTTCGTGGAGGGAGGAATCGAATGGTGGGCGACCGGGCCGACCGACGATCCCGAGGCATTCCTACGCGGATTCCTGACCGCCGTCGGCTCTGCCTACGTCCCCCCTTCTCCGCTCCCGCCTCAGCTCGAGCAGGGAGCGCGAACGCTGATCGTCGAGCGCGGGCCGTGGGAGGCCGAGATCCCTCTCGCTGTCCTGGCCGCGGCGCCGTTCCCGATCCTCGTCGTCTCCGGCGGCCACCATCCGGCGTTCGACGCGACCTGCGAGGCGCTCGTCGAGGCGCTCGTCGGCCGAGCATCTCGTCTTGCCGGGGTATGGCCACACGGCGCAGCAGCATCCGGATTTCAACGAGGAGTTGATCGAGTTCATCGATCGAGCTTCGTAGGGCGGAACCGTCCAGCCTGCGGACGACTAGGCTGGACAGGTCCGCCCCACGCCTGTCGGCCGCTCAGGCGCGAGCGCCGCTCCTCGCCCTCCTGCTCCGCCAGCCGACGCCGCACACGCGGGTTCCCGAGCTTGACGATCTCGAGCAGGTAGACGATGTAGACCGAGAACGCGAGCGCGAAGAGCCCGATGGCCGCAACCGCGACGGTCAGCCACGGGTGCCAGACGCCGCCCTCGCGGAACGGGATGAACCGGGTCGCGAGTGCCGCAACCCCGAGTGATGCCGTCCATGCCCACATCGTCAGCGCAGCGCGGCGCTGGCTGAACCCGATCGCGATGAAGCGGTGATGGAGATGAGAGCGGTCGGCCGCGGAGATCGGCTGGCGGTACTTCAGGCGCTTGAGGACGACGAACGAGGTGTCGATGATGGGCACTGCGAGGACGAGCAGCGGCAGGAAGAGGACGACGGTCGAGGCCGTCTTCAGCAGCCCCGCCACCGAGACGGACGCGAGCGTGAACCCGAGCACGAGCGCGCCGGAGTCTCCCATGAAGATCCGCGCCGGGAAGAAGTTGTGCCGGAGGAAGCCGATGCAGGCCCCGGCCACGATCGCAGACAGCACCGCCGCGTCGACCTTGCCGAGCGAGAGGGCGATCACGGCGAAGGTGACGCCCGAGATCGCGCAGACGCCCGAGGCGAGCCCGTCCATGCCGTCGAGGAAGTTGACCATGTTCATGACGGCGACGATCCAGATGATCGTCAGCGGCACCCCGACCCACGGCGGCAGGTCGACGGCGCCGAGGAAGGGCAACGTGAAGTGGTCGATCCAGACCCCGAACGCCGTCGGAATCGCCGCCGCGAGCACCTGACCCGCGAGCTTCGCGGCAGGCGAGAGGCCACGGAAGTCGTCGACCGCGCCGACCACGCAGGCGACGGCAGCGCCGAGCAGGATGCCGCGCATCTCGCCGGTCAGATCGAGGAACGCCAGCGAGGGCACGAGAATGCCCATGAAGATCGCGAGCCCGCCGAGCCGCGGGATCGGGCGCCGGTTGAGCCGGCGCGCATCGGGCTTGTCGACGACGCCGAGCAGCCGCGCCATCCCACCGACGGCCGGCGTCAGGAGAACGACGATCAGCAGGGCGATCGCCGCGCCGTACAGGACCTCCGGGTTGTCCCGAAGCTCGCTCATCTCCGCCTACTTCGTGCCGTAGAGCCTGTCGCCTGCGTCCCCGAGCCCCGGGACGATGTAGCCCTTCTCGTTCAGCCCGCGGTCGATCGATGCAACGACGATCGAGACGTCGGGGTGGTCACGGTGGATCCGGGCGATGCCCTCAGGAGTCGCGATCAGCGCGATCAGGCGGATCGAGCTTGCTCCCGCCGCCTTCACGGTCACGACGGCAGCGGCAGTCGAGTTGCCGGTCGCGAGCATCGGGTCGAGAAGGAGCACGTCGCGCTCGGCGATGTCGTTCGGCAGCTTGACGTAGTACTCGACCGGCTGGAGCGTCTCCTCGTCGCGGTAGAGACCGATGAACCCGACGCGCGCGCCCGGAATCAGCGAGAGCACGCCGTCGAGCATCCCGACTCCGGCCCGCAGGATCGGGCAGACGGCGACCTTCTTGCCGCTGATCCGGCGGGCGTCCATCCGCTCGAGCGGCGTCTCGATCTCGACTGCCTCGTCCGCGAGGGTCTTCGTCGCCTCGTAGGTCAGAAGGAGCGTCAGCTCGTTGACGAGCTGACGGAACTGCTGCGTCGGCGTCGTGACGTCGCGCAGGAGGCCGAGCTTGTGCCGGACGAGCGGGTGGTCGACCTCGACGACGTCCGCGGTCAAGCCTCGTACTCCGTGTAGCCCCGAAAGCCCTCGTAAAGGGGCCGCTTGGCGCAGAGCGCCTCGCTCCGCGCCGCCAGGGCCGGGACATCGGCGCCATCGTCGAGCGCACCGACGATGATCCTGCCAACCTCGCGGAAGTCGGCCTCGTCGAAGCCGCGCATCGTCGCCGCGGGGGTGCCGATCCGCACACCCGAGGCGATCGTCGGCGGCCGCTCGTCGAACGGCACCGTGTTCCGGTTCGTCGTCAACTTGACGTCGTGGAGCCGCTCCTCGGCGTCCTTGCCCGTCCACTCGGTGCGCCGCAGGTCGAGCTGGAGCAGGTGCGTGTCGGTGCCGCCGGTGAGAACCTCGAGCCCCCCGTCCATGATCTCGGCCGCGAGCGCGTCGGCGTTGGCGCGGACGCGGGTCTGGTACTCGCGGAACGGCTCGGATGCCGCGATCTTGAAGCACGTCGCCTTCGCCGCGATTGCGTGCTCGAGTGGCCCGCCCTGCAAGCCCGGGAAGATCGCGCGGTCGATCGCAGACGCGTGCTCCTCCCGGCAGAGGATGAACCCCGCACGGGGGCCGGCGAGCGTCTTGTGGGTCGTCGAGGTGACGACGTCGCAGTCGGGCACGGGGTTCGGGTGCAGGCCCGCCGCGACGAGCCCCGAGAAGTGGGCCATGTCGCACCAGAGGAGCGCACCCACCTCGTCGGCGATCTTGCGGAACTCCCACGTCTCCACGGTGCGCGGATAGGCCGAGCCGCCGCAGAGGATGACCTTGGGCCGGTGCTCCTTGGCGAGCGCCAGGACCTCGTCGTAGTCGACGACGCTCGTCTCGCGCGAGACCCCGTAGTGGACGATCGTGTAGAGGCGCCCGGAGAAGTTGACCTTGAGGCCGTGCGTGAGGTGCCCGCCGTGATCGAGGCGCAGCGACAGCACCGTGTCTCCCGGCTGCATCAGCCCGAGATAGACGGCCATGTTCGCCTGCGCGCCCGCGTGAGGCTGGACGTTGGCGTGCTCGGCTCCGAAGAGCGCCTTCGCGCGGTCGATCGCGAGCTGCTCGATCTGGTCGACGATCTCGCAGCCCCCGTAGTAGCGCTTGCCGGGATACCCCTCGGCGTACTTGTTGGTCGGCACGGAGCCGACGGCCTCGAGGATCGAGGGCCAGGTGAAGTTCTCCGACGCGATCAGCTCGATCTGGTTGCGCTGCCGCTCGAGCTCGTCGCCGAGGAGCGCAGCAATGTCGGGATCGATCTCGGCAAGCCCGGCAGCGCGCAGCCGGTCGAAGGAGTGGACGGCGTCGGCCATGGCCGTACGATGCTACTGCAACCCGTCTCCGGCGCTCGGTGCTCTCCGTCAGACGGCTGCGATACGCGCGAGCGCCGCTTCCGGGTCACCGGCCCCCGCACGGAGAATCACGGGCTCGTCGGCGGTGACGTCGATCACGGTAGACGGGGTTCCCGGCAGCTCGCCGCCGTCGACGACGGCCGCAACGCCGGCCAGGATCTCGGGCGGAACCTCTGCGAGCGTCCGTGGGTCGGGCCCGCCCGGCAGGTTCGCGCTCGTCGCCACTGCGACCCCGACACCCTCGAGAACGGCCGCCGCCACGCCCGAAAGTGCCGGAACCCGCAGACCAAGGGTTCCCGGGCGTCCTTCGGTCAGCCACTCGAAGCGACCGGCAGGGTTCGGGACGACCAGCGTGTAGGGGCCGGGCAGGAGCACCCGTGCGATCGCGAGCACGCGAGCGTCGAGCTCGGGGAGATGGCTCGGCAGCTCGGCGAGAGCGGCGACGAGGACCGCCGTGGGCTGGATCGCGGCGCGGCCCTTGAGCCGGTAGAGGTCGGCCGCCGGCTCCCGGCGGGAAGCGCTGCAGACGAGGCCGTAGACCGTGTCGGTGGGCAGGACCGCCAGCTTCCCGGCGCGGAGCGCCCGAACGATCTCGTCGACCTCCGTCACGGCCACCTGCCCTCGACGATCCGGTCGATCCCGGCGAGATCCGGAGTGATCGCGACCGCAACGAGCCCGAGCTCGGCAAGGAGCGCGGCCGTCGCGTCGGCCTGACCCGCCCCGATCTCGAGCGCGAGCGCCCCGCCGGAGCCGAGCACCGCCGTCGCGCCGCGGACGACCGCCTCGACCGCGCCCTCGGCGGTGAGCGCCGCGTGCGGCTCCCAGTCGCGCACCTCGGGCTCGAGCCCGGGAATGTCGGCCGCTTCGACATACGGGGGATTGGAGACGATCAGGTCCCACGGCCCGGCGGGCAAGCCGCCAAAGAGGTCGTGGCGCTCGAGCTCGACCGAGAGCCCCGTTCGTGCGCGATTCTCGGCGGCGAGCGCGAGCGCGTCGGCAGAGATGTCGATGCCGGTGACCATCGCGCCCGGATGCTCGTCGGCGATCGCGAGCGCGATCGCGCCCGACCCCGTCCCGACGTCGAGCACACGCGGCCGCTCGATTGCCTGCGATGAGAGCGAGCCCTCGTTCCACCAGGATCTCGGTCTCGGGACGGGGGATCAGCGCGCGCGCGTCGACCGTGAGCGTCAGCCGCCTGAAGCCCCACTCACCGAGGACGTACTGGAGCGGCTCGCGCCGCCCTCGCCGCCCGACCAGCTCTCGAGCGAGCGTGAGCTCCGACTGCGTCAGCGGACGATCGAAGGACATGTAGAGCTCGATTCGCTCCAGGCCCGTTGCCCGTGCGAGGAGGCGCTCCGCATCGAGCCGCGGCGTCTCCGATCCTCTGGCCGCAAGGTGCTCCGTCGAGAGGCGGAGTGCCTCGCCGAGGGAGACGCCCGCCGTCATCCGGCGGCGGCCTCGAGCGAGAGTCGCCGGTCCTCCGCCTGGATCGCCTCCGTGAACTCTTCGAGGTCGCCGTCGAGAATCTGATCGAGCCGGTGCGCCGTCAGCTTGATCCGATGATCGGTGAGCCGGTTCTCCGGAAAGTTGTAGGTGCGGATCTTCTCGGCGCGCTCGCCCGAGCCGATCTGCAGCTTCCTCGCCTCGGAGAGCCGCGCCTGCTCCTTCTCGCGCTCGAGCTCGTAGAGCCGGGCCCGGAGCACGCGCATCGCCTTCTGCCGGTTCTGGAGCTGAGACTTCTCGTCCTGCATCGCGACCACGACCCCGGTCGGCATGTGGGTGATCCGGACGGCGGAGTCGGTCGTGTTGACGCTCTGCCCGCCTGGGCCGGTCGAGCGGTAGACGTCGATCTTGAGATCGCTCTCGGCGATCTCGATCTCGACCTCCTCCGCCTCCGGCATCACCGCCACGGTGGCCGTCGACGTATGGATCCGCCCCTGGGACTCCGTCTCCGGCACGCGCTGCACGCGGTGGGTGCCGCCCTCGTACTTGTAGACCGAGTAGGCGCCGTCACCCTTGACGGCGAAGACGACCTCCTTGAAGCCGCCGGCCTCGCTCTCGTTCGCGGAGAGGATCTCGGTCTTGAAGCCGCGCCGCTCGGCGTAGCGGCTCAGCATCCGGTAGACGTCGCCCGCCCACAGCGCCGCCTCGTCGCCTCCCACGCCCTGCCGCACCTCGACGATCACGTCCTTCGAGTCCGCCGGGTCGCGCTCGACGAGAGCCGCCTTGAGCTCCTCCTCGAGGCGGGCGACGTCGCTCTCGAGCTCGCTTGCCATCGATGCGAGCTCAGGATCGTTCCGGACATCGGCGAGATCGGCGCGGGCGCCCTGCCACGCGACCGCGAGCTTGTGCGGCGTCTCCAGCTCCTTGAGCCGGCGGCCGACATCGGCTGCCTCGCGGTGGTCGTTGTAGACGGCAGGGTCGGACAGCCGAGCCTGCAGGTCGGCGTAGGAGCGCTCTAGCTCCTCGATGAGTGGTTCGATGCCTGCCATGAGAAAGAGGATCGGGTGACTGGCTCGAGCCTGTCTCCGACACTGCATCCTAGCCCGGACCGGGGATCCGTCGGTGTCAGGCCGAGCCGGTTTCCGACACCGCTCTATGCTTGCGGGTATGGGCCAGACCACGACGATCCACGCGCGGACGCTCGGCGAGTGCTGGCTCCGCACCTCGGCTGCGATCCTCGAGCACGGCGACGACGCCACCTACGACGGCATGCCGATCAAGGAGGTCGCACGGATGGCGCTCTCCGTGGCCGAGCCCGACCCGGACGACCGACGATCGCCGAGCTCGGCGACCCTGCCTGGTCGGCCTGGATGCACGAGAACTTCTTCACGCCCGTCGACGTTCCCGAGCTCGGCGGCGCCCGAAGCTACGCCTCGCGGCTCTTCGACTACGCGGGCAGCGGCAAGGACCAGCTCGCCTGGGTCGGTCGAGCGCCTCCGCGAGGACCCGGCGTCGCGCTCGGCGACGATCACGACGTTCGAGCCGCTGCTGGACACGACCTACATCCCGTGCGTCAGCATGCTCGACTTCTGGGCGCCGGCGGGGCGCTCGAGCTCGTCGTCTACGCCCACAGCCTCGACTTCGGCAAGAAGGCCTACGGGAACCTCGTCGAGCTGGCGCGCCTGCAGGCGCTCGTTGCCGACGAGCTCGATCTACCCGCGGGCGCGCCTCGACGCTGTACGTGAAGTCGGCGCACGTCTACGAGCCCGAGTGGGCGCTGATGGGACGGCTGGTCGAGAGCCGTCGCGAGCCCGGCGCGCTCCTAGGCGAGCGCCGCGTCGAGCGTGATCTCGGGCACGCCCGCGAGCGCCTTCGAGACCGGGCAGCCGACCTTCGCTGCCTCCGCCGCGGCGACGAACGCCTCCTCGTCGACACCGGGCACGCTCCCGCGCACGGTGAGCGCGATCTTCGTGATCCCCTCGCCGGGCACGAACGTGACGGTGGCCGACGTGTCGAGCTGGTCGGCCGGCGTTCCCGCCTGCGCGAGCCCGTGCGCGAGCGCCATCGAGAAGCACGCCGAGTGAGCGGCCGCGATCAGCTCCTCCGGGGCTCGTCTTGCCGTTCGGCGCCTCGGCCCGTGACGCCCAGCTGACCTCGAGCGGGCCGAAGGCGCCGCTGCCGGCCTCGTGGATCGTGCCGGATCCGTCCATCAACGTGCCGTGCCAGGTCGTGCTCATCGTGCGATCGGTTGCCATCTCGGGCCTCCTCGGTCTCGGTCGGCGCGGGTCTACGACAGTGTTGCGGAGACGGCGACCGTGGCGGAGGCCCGGATCAGTGCGGAGAACGGGCAGCCGGCATCGGCCGCCTCCGCCGCCTGCGCAAACGCAGCCTCGTCGCAGTCCGGCACCGTGCCGTGCGCCTCGATCTGTGAATGGACGATCTGGTGCCCCTTGCCCTCGACCTCGTCCATCGTGATCGTGCAGCGCACGTCGAGCCGCTCCGGCGGCGTGCCCGCCTTCGTCAGCTCGCTCGTGAGTGACATGGTGAAACAGCCACCGTGGGCGGCGGCGAGCAGCTCCTCGGGGCTCGTCTTCTCGGTTGCCGCCTCGATCCGAGACGCAAGGCTGAACGGAAGGTCGACGAATGCTCCCGACGACGCGGCGCTGAGCGTGCCCGTGCCGCGGGCGACATTGCCCTCCCAGCTGACGGCGGCTTCACGAACGATCCTGGGCATTGTATTCCTCGACTTAGGCCATGACTTCGACTACGGGACTCGAGCCGCAGCTCGTCGTCGCTCTCGGACTGCTCCACCCGCATGACCTCCTGCAGGGCGCGAATCGAGACCTCGATCTGGTCGAGCGAGGGCTCGCGCGTCGTCAGCCGCTGCAGCCAGAGGCCGGGTGCGAGCAGGGTCATCAGGACGCGGTTGCCCTGGTGCTTGCCGGCGTAGCGGATCAGCTCGTAGGCGAGCCCGGCGATCACCGGCAGCAGGAGGATCCGGCTCACGATCAGCCAGTACCAGACTGGCCGCCCGACGAGCGCGAAGACGAAGACGCCGATCACCATGACCCATAGCAAAAAAGCAGTTCCGCAACGCGGGTGGATCAAACTGAACTTTTGCACCTTCTCGGGCGTCAGCTCCGAGCCGCCCTCCAGGGCATTGATCGCCTTGTGCTCGGCGCCGTGGTACTCGAACACCCGCTTCAGGTCCGGAAGAAACCCGATCAGGACGATGTAGAGAACGAGAACGGCCGACCCTGATCAGGCCCTCGACGACCACGAACTGGTACGTGCCGTCGATCGGCAGCCACTCGGTGAGAAGCGCCGGCCCGACCTTGAAGAGCGCCAGCGCGAACCCGATCGCGAACACGAACGAGACGATGATCTGGCCGCGGCGAGATCTCGGTCGAGACCTCGACGGGCTCGCCCTCGGCGCCCTCCTCGGGCTCCTCCTGCATGGCGTAGTTCGCCGAGATGGCGAGCGCCTGAAGCCGATCGCGAGCGACTCACCGAGGGCGACGACTCCGCGGATCACCGGCAGCCGCCAGATGCCGGTGCCGCTGCATCGGCGAGATGACCGACTTCGTCACCTCGACGACGTCGCCCTCGGCGTGCGGACGGCGACCGACCAGACGGCCGGGCCGCGCATCATCACCCCTTCGAGCACGGCCTGGCCGCCATACGAGACGCTCACAGGCGGCCCTTATCCGCGGCGGGGGCCGCCGGCCTTCTCGAGACGGCGCTGGAAGCGCTCGACCCGACCGCCGGCATCCATGAGCTTCTGCTTGCCCGTGTAGAACGGGTGGCATTGCGAGCAGACCTCGACGTGGAGCTCCGGCTTCGTGGAGCGCGTCATGAACTCGTTCCCGCAGGAACAGGTGACGTGGGCGAGGACGTACTCGGGATGGATCTCAGTCTTCATGGTCGAGCCAGGATAGCAGAGGCGATATCGGTGCTGACGTTGCCTCCGGAGACGACGGAGACAACGTGTCTCGCCCTCCACCTTGCCGGCCAGCACGGCGGCCGTCGCGGCGGCGCGCGCCCGGCTCGGCGGCCAGCTTGGCGCGACTGTAGAGGAAGCGGAACGCCTCCTCGATCTCGTCCTCGGAGACGAGGACGACCGTCGCACCCCGAGCGCGCTGCAGATCTCGATCGGAACGCATGCCGGTGAACGGCGCCGTCAGCGCGTCCGCGATCGTCTGCGGCGTCACCGGGACGGGCGCACCCGCGGCGAGGCCGAGCGCGAGCGCGTTCGACCGTTCCGGCTCGACCGCGACGACGCGCACGCCGGCCGGGACGCAGGCTGCCGCGATCCCCGAGACGAGCCCGCCGCCGCCGCAGGCGACGACGATCGTGTCGACGTCGGGCACGTCCTCGAGGATCTCGAGGCCGACCGTTCCGGCACCCGCGATCACGATCGGGTCGTCGAACGGATGGACGAACGACCGCCCCGTCTGCTCCTCGCAAGCACGTGGAGCCGCTCGAACGCCGCTCCCGGGCCTGCGTGCATCGAGGTCGACCGTCCGCACCGTAGCCCGGGTGGCGTCGACCTTCGCCGCGCTCGCGCCCTGCCACATCACGAGCAGCGCGTCGATCTTCTCGGAGGCGGCGGCCCAGGCGAGGGCCTGCGCGTGGTTCCCGGCCGAGACGCTGATCACGCCGCGCGCCCGTTCCTCGGCCGAGAGCGCGCGGACCCGGTTGAGCGCACCGCGCGCCTTGAACGAGCCCGTCCGCTGAAAGAGCTCCGCCTTGAGATACCTGCCGGGGCCGAGGCTACGGGAGCTGAACGTCGGCGTGCGGTGAACCGCGTCGCCGATTGCCTCTGCGGCCCGCCGAACGTCTGCCGGGGTGACGGTCGCCTCGGGCACGGCGAGATCGTAGTCGATCGTCCGCTCCGCGGGCCAACCGTGAGAGCTCGGGTCGCCAAACTGCGTTCATGGACGACGAGCCGGCCGCCCCGCCACCGCCCCTCGTCCCCGCTGGCGACGCCGAGCGGTCACTCCCACCGCACCCCGTCCGCCTCGAGGTCACGGACGCCGTCGAACGGTCGCGGCTGACCGTCTTCTTTCGGCCTCTGCTCGCGCTCCCACATGTCATCTGGCTCGCTCTCTGGGGTGTGCTCGTGCTGACGGCCGTGATAGTCACCTGGGTGATCACGCTCGTGGCCGGACGCGCACCGTCCGCGCTGCACCGGTTCATCGCGGACTGGGTGCGGTACGGGATCCACGTCTGCGCGTTTCTGCTCGTCGTCGGTGGACCGTTCCCGGGCTTCGTCGGCGCCGCCGGGAGCTACCCGGTCGACCTCGCGATCGACCCGCCGAAGCCACAGCACCGCCTCGTCACGCTCTTCCGAGGCGTTCTCGTCGTTCCTGCCCTGCTGCTGGGCACGGCGCTCGCCGTCGTGCTCTTGGTCGTCGGCGTTCTCGGCTGGGGGACGGCGCCTCTTCACGGGGCGCATGCCGCGAGGGATGCGCGATCTCGGTGCGCTCGGCCTCCGCTACATCGGTCAGGCCTCCGCCTACGTCCTGCTCCTCACCGATCGCTATCCGGATGCTGCACCGGTCGGCCATGACCGCCCGCGGCCGGACCACCGCAAGCTCCCCTCACGGGACGCGCCGGCCGGAATCGAGCCGGCCTGAGCCGCGTCGTCCGTCTCCTCGCACTTGCCGTCGTCGTTGCGGCCTGGCTCTATTGCGCCTCGCTCCTCCTGCGCACAGCCGTGCCGTCCGGGCTGCATCTCCCCCACGTCGACGTGAACGCCGTCTTCGGCAAGGCAGCCGTCCACAAGGCGGTGCGGGTCGAGCGGTTCTTCCTGATCATCTGGGTTCTCGGACAGCTGGCGCTGTTCGCGACGCTCTCGGTCTACGCCCGCCGCGGAGCACGCTTTGCCCGCGAGTCGGCGGCCGGGCCGATCGGGACGGGAATGCTGCTCGGGATGCTCGGCCTCGGGATCGTCTGGATCGTCGAGCTCCCGTTTCGCGTGCTCGATCTCTGGTGGGCCCGGCGCTACGGCCTCAGCAAGTCCGGCTACCTGGATTGGATCTTCGGGCACTGGCTCGAGCTCGGCGCGGCGTTCGTCTCGATCTGCGTGGCGCTCCTGATCGTGATGTCCCTCGCCCGCTGGCTCGGCGACATCTGGTGGATCCCGGGCGCCGCCGCGTTCGTCGTGATCGGCGCGTTCTTCGCGTTCGTGCAGCCGTATACCGTCGACACGACGCCACTCAGGGATCCGGCCCTGCAGCGCTCGGCGACGGAGTTCGAGCAGAAGCAGGGCGTGTCGAAGATCCCGATCAGGGTCGAGGACGTCAGCGGCACGACGAGCCAGGCGAACGCCTATGCGGTCGGCTTCGGGCCGTCGCGGAGGGTCGTCCTCTGGAGCACGATGATCGACGGCACGTTCTCGGACGCCGAGGTCAGGGTCGTCCTCGCCCACGAGATCGGTCACCACTCGAGCAACCACATCCCGAAGGGGCTCGCGTGGTTCGGCCTCTTTGCGCTTCCCGGCGCCTGGGTGCTGATGCGGGCGACCCGGCGCCGAGGTGGGATGGGCGAGGCGGCCGCCGTGCCCCTGGCCCTCATCGTCGTCGCTGCGTTCCAGCTCGCGAGTACGCCGGCGCAGGCCTGGATCAGCCGGCGGATGGAAGCCGAGGCCGACTGGAAGGCGCTTCAGACGACCCACGATCCGGCGGCTGCCCGGGGACTCTTCGTCGGCTTCGGGACGACCTCGCTCGTGAACCCCGACCCGCCTGCCTGGGCACACGTGCTGCTCGACAGCCATCCGACCCTGGAACAGCGCGTGGCTATGGCAGAGGCGTGGAAGCGGCGAAATCCGTGACGGCCTGACGCCTGGCTTCAGCCTGGCGTCGAACGCGAAGGGTGGACGCCCACCGCGACCCGCTCGACGCCAGGCTCGAGCCAGGCGTTATCACGTCACGTCAGAGTGTACTCCGGCCCGGAACCGCCTTCGGGCGGCGTCAGGCGACCGCCCCGCGCCGTGATCGCGCCGCACTGAACACAATTGGACGGGGTCAGCTTCACCTCGACGGTGCCGTCGCCGTCGCCGTCACCGACCTCGTAGACCTGCGCCGGGCACATCCAGGCCCACATCTCCGCCACCTCGCGCGGAACGTTGCGCTCGATCCGCACGTGATTCGGCTGGTCGTCGCGCGTGCGGTTGCCCGAGGCGAAGACCGACGAGAGCTTGTCGAACGTCAGCACGCCGTCCGGGGCGGGATACCGCGACGCCCGGTCGGTGCGGAGCAGCGGTGCGGACGCGTTCGGGCTCGGTGTGGAGCTCGCCTCGGGGGAAGTGGCCCTTCGACACGGTCATCGCGCTCGCGAGCCCGCCGCCGATGAAGAAGCCCTTCTCGAACGCCTGCCTCATGTTCCGCACCTCGCGCAGGCTCTTGCCGAGATAGCCGTTCCGCACCTCCGCGTCGTAGCGCGTCGAACGCACCGATCCGGCCCGGGTTCTCGCCCCGCTGGAGTGAGCGCGAACGCGGCCTCCGCCGCGAGACGACCCGACTCGATCGCGTAGTGGACGCCCTTCAAGCGCGCCAGATCGACGAGGCCGGCGCTCTCGCCGGCGAGCAAGAGGCCCGGCGCGCCGAGGCTCGTCGGCATCGCGTGCCAGCCGCCGCTCGTGATCGTCTTCGCGCCCCACGCGATCCGCTCGCCGCCGTCGAGCATCTTGCGGATGAACGGGTGCGTCTTGAACTCCTGCAGGAGGTCGTGCGCCGACAGCTCGAGATCGCGGTAGTCGAGCCCGATCACGAAGCCGAGGGAGATCATGTCCTCGCCCATCGGATAGAGCCACGAGCCACCGAACTCGCGGTACTTGGCGGGCTTGCGGAGCGGCCAGCCGAGCGTGTGGATGATCTTGCCGAGCGGCTTCGGCACCCGCCAGACCTCCTTCACGCCGAGCTCCCAGATCTGCGGCTCGCGGCCCTCGAGGCCGAAGTGGTCGAGCGCGGCCCCCGTCAGGTGCCCTGCGGTTCCCTCGGCGAGCACCGTGACCTTGGCGACGATGTCCGCTCCCGGCTCGAAGTTGCCGAGCGGCTCGTTCTCCCTGCCGCGGCCCTTGTCCCCGCTGCGAATACCGACGACGCGGCCGTGCTCCACGAGCAGGCGGTCGGCGGACGTCTCCGGGAGCACGAACGTCCCTCCCGCCTCCGCCTCGTCGGACAGGTAGCGGCACATCTGCGAGATCGAGACGATCCAGTTGCCGTGGTTCCGCAGCGTCGGCGGTGGCGGGATCCGCAGCGCCTTCGTGCGGGTGAGCATGTAGACGCCCTCGCCCGGCACCTCACCGTATGACGGAACGCCCGCGAGTTGCTCGGGACGGCCCTTGAAGAGCCGTCGAACGGCGCGCGGGTTCATCACGGCGCCGGAGAGAAGGTGCGAGCCGGGCTGCTTGCCCTTGTCGACGAGCGCGATCGGCACCTCGCCTAGCCGCTCGGCCATAGCCGGGTCCTCCTCGAGCAGCTGGCCGAGCCTGATCGCGCACGCAAGGCCGGCGGGGCCGCCGCCGACGATCAGGACGCCGACCTCGATCCGCTCGTCGGGCGCGTCGGTCGGCGCCGCGATCACCTCTGCGCTCGAGAAGGGCGGCGGATAGTCCGCGGCGCGAATCTCGGCGCTTGCGCTCACCGTTACGCCCTGCGGGCCCGCACGAGCTCTGCGAGCTTCGGGACGATCTGATGGAGATCGCCGACGACGCCGAAGTCGGCGAAGTCGAAGATCGGCGCGTTCGGATCCTTGTTGATCGCGACGATCGCGCCCGAATTCTGCATCCCGACCTTGTGCTGGATTGCACCGGAGATTCCGAGGGCGATGTAGAGCTTCGGCGTCACGGACTTGCCCGTCTGCCCGACCTGGGTCTGGTACGGGTACCAACCGGCGTCCACGACGGCCCTGGTCGCCGCGACGGCGCCGCCGAGCGCGGTTGCGAGCTCCTCTGCGAGCTTGAAGCCCTCCGGCGCGCCGAGCCCGCGCCCGCCGGCCACGATCACCTCGGCGTCCTCGATCGACGGGCCGCTCGCCTGCTCGTGGGCTTGCTCGACCATCTGCGAGGCGGTGGAGAAGTCCTGCAGCGTCACCGCAACGTCCGTCAGCGTCGCGCTGCCGCCCGTCTCGGCGGGCTCGAAGGCCCCCGAGCGCACGAGCGCGATGCGCGGCGTGCTCGTCCAGCCGACGCCCACGACAACGGTATCGCCGAGAGCCGGCCGCGTGCCCACGAGCTGGCCACCCTCCATCCGGATGTCGGTGAGATCCCAGTTCAGCCCCGCTCCGAGCCGCGCGGCGAGCCCGGCTGCGACGTCGGCGGAGAGCACGGAGGCGGCGAAGAGCACGTTCTCGGCGCCGGACGCGGCGACAACGGCTTCGAGAGCATCGACGCGAGGCTGCGGCAGCGGAGCGGCGAACGCGGCGTCGTCGACGACGTAGACGGTCGCAGCGCCGAAACGCTCCGGCGGAGGCCGCGACGTCCGCAACGCCGTGCCCGACGACGACGCCGGCGACGTCATCGCCCAGCGTCAGAGCGCGTGCGAGCACCCCGAGCGAGCCCTTCTGGAGTGCGCCGTCGTGATGCTCGAGGAAGACGAGGGTCGTCACAGGAGCTTCCTTTCAGCAAGCCAGTCGACGAGCTGATCGGCAGCCGATCCGTCGTCCTCGATCTTGACCTGATCGCCCTTTGCCTGAGGCGGCGCGAGCGAGAGCACCGTCGTCCCGGAGCCGGCGCTGCCGACGAGGGCAGCGTCCGCACCGATCTCGGCCAGGGTCAGGGTCTCGGTCGGCTTCGACTTGGCGCCCATGATCCCCTTCAGCGACGGATAGCGCGGCTCGTTGATCGCGTCCGAGACGGCGACGACCGCGGGCAGCGGAGCGGCGATCACGTCGTAGCCGAACTCGGTCTGCCGCTTGCCGGTCACGGTCGTTCCCTCGACCCCGAGGTCTGCGACCTGCGAGATCAGCGGCCGGCGGAGCCTGTCGGCCACCGCAGCCCAGAGGACCGCGCCGTCGGAGTCGGACGACTGCTGGCCGAAGAGGACGAGATCGGGAGCCTCACGCTCGAGCGCCTTCGCGAGCGCGTAGCTCGTCGCGAGGAGGTCGGATCCGGCTGCGGCGTCGTCGGAGACGAGGAGCGCGCGATCGGCCCCCATCGCCAGCGCCTTGCGCAGCGAGTCAACCGCCTTTGCAGGCCCGAAAGAGACGACGACGACTTCACCCTCGTGCGCCTCCTTGATCCGGAGCGCCTCCTCGACGGCGTTCACGTCGGTTGCGTTGAGCGCGCCCTCGCCCGACCGGTCGAGTCGGTTGGTCGCGCTGTCGATGCGCCGCACCGACGTCGCGTCCGGGACCTGCTTCACGCACACCGCGATCTTCACGGCATGAGCCTAGCGTGTCGGCATTTGCTCTGGCGGGCAGAGGCGTCCCCAGGGACTTCCCAGCGGGGCGGTCTGGTAGGGTCAGGGCCTTCGAGCGCGAACCGGACCTGGGCGAAACATCCCTCGCCCGACCAGGATGAGAAAGCACCGGACGACAGCCCGAGGAGCACTCCTCCTCACCCTTCTCACGGCGCTCAGCCTCGCCGCGGCCTCGGCCACCCAGGCGCTACCCGATCCTCCGCAGCCCGGCGACGCCACCGATTCGGACGCGATCATCTTCCCGGTCGTCGGAGCTGCGAAGTACTTCGACGACTACGGCGCTCCCCGCGCCCAGGGCCACCACGCGGGCAACGACATCCTCACGACGTGGCGCTCTCCCGCTGTCGCGGCCGAGGACGGCACGATCAAGTTCTGGACGACCTCTGCGCGAGCCGGCTGCATGCTCTATCTCTACGGCGCGAGCGGCACGACCTACCTCTACATCCATCTCAACAACGACCTCACGGCGAAGCGCGACAACCGCGGCAAGTGTGTCCCGGGTGTCTCGTACGCGGACGGGCTCAAGAACGGCGCCCGCGTCAAGGCCGGGCAGATGATCGGCTACAACGGCGACTCCGGCGATGCCGAGGGGACGTATCACCTCCACTTCGAGGTGCACCCGCACGACGGCGCCGATGTCGATCCGTTCCCGTACCTGAACGCGGCCACGCACCTGCTCTTCGCGCTGCCGCTCAATGCCTCGAAGCCCATCACGCTCGGGCTCAAGGGCGTGCCCGTGTCCGCCGGCGAGGGCACGCTCGAGCTCTCCGTGACGGCGGTGCGGGTGTGGCCCGGAGGAGCGTGGACGACGATTCCCGCCCGATCCGTCGAGCTCCAGGTGCCGGAGGACGCGGTCGTCGACCAGTCCGTCGCCGCGCAGGTGGCCGGATCGACGCGACGGCTCCTCAGCGCCCGGCTCGTCAGTCCGCTCGTCGTCTTCACGAGGCCCGCGAAGCCGACCTTCGAGGCGACGACCGGCGCACCCAGCGCGCTCACCGTCGACCACATGATCCGCGGCTGAGGGGTGGCGGAAGTCGACTCACGACCGCGCGAGGGCCGGCCCTCGCGGCCTCGCTACGGGACGGCGACGGCGGAGCGGAGGAAGTCGACGATCTCCGTGGTGGGTGCTCCCGGGGTGAAGATCGCGGCCACGCCGCCGGCCAGGAGCTCCTCGGCGTCGTCGGCGGGAATCGTGCCTCCCACAACGACCAGCACGTCGTCCGCCTCGCGAGCCCGCAGGCCGTCGATGATCCGCGGCACGAGCGTCATGTGCGCACCCGACAGGATCGAGATACCGACCGCGTCGGCGTCCTCCTGGATCGCCGTCTCGACGATCTGCTCGGGAGTCTGATGGAGCCCTGTGTAGATCACCTCCATGCCCGCGTCACGAAGCGCGCGGGCGATGATCTTGGCCCCGCGGTCGTGGCCGTCGAGGCCGGGCTTCGCGATAACCACGCGTATCTTCCGCTCCACATGGGCAGTATACGGCGGTGAAATTCAGCGTCATCGGCTCCTCGCCGGCGTGGCCGAACCCCGGGGGTGCCCATTCGGGCTACATGGTGGAGCACGCGTCCGGACGACTGCTGGTCGACTGCGGGCCCGGCGTGCTCGGCCGGCTGCGCGAGCAGGAGGGCTGGCCCCACGTCGACGCCATCGCGATCACGCATTTCCACCTCGACCACTGGGGTGATCTGGTGCCATGGGTGTGGGGTGCCATGTACCGCGCCGCCGGGATCGCCATCGACTACCGTCCCGAGCTCTGGGTGCATGCCGGTGGACGCGCGATCCTCGAGCAGTTCGGCGAGCGGTTCGGATTCCTGGACATGTTCGACCGCGTCTTCACCGTGTGCGAGTACGAGCCGGTGGGGTCGTTCACGGCCGCCGGTGTCGAGCTGACCCCGATCCGGCTCCCCCATTACACGCTCGAGACGTACGGGTTCCGGCTCGCCGTGGACGGAAAGACGATCGCCTACTCGGGCGACAGCGGCCCGAGCGAGCGCCTCGTCGACCTCGCACGCGACACGGATCTCTTCGTCTGCGAGGCGACCCTGCTCCACGGTGACGACGACGGTCCGCTGCGCGGGCATCTGAGCGTGGACGAGGCGATGGCTGCGGCCACCGCGTCGGGCACCCGTCGCGTGCTCCTCACGCACCGGCCGGCCGAGCTTACGGTGCCCGCCGGCGTCGAGCGGGCCTACGACGGGCTCGAGCTCGAGCTCTGACGGGCGGCCAACGCGGCCTGGTGGGCGGCTTCTGCCCGGCGTGACCGCCGGCGCTCGACGAGGAAGAGCACGATTGGCAACATGAACACGGCGAGGATCCCTCCGAGCGGGATCAGCACCCATGCGACGGAGAGCCCCCGGTGACCGTGGACCTTGTCGAGAGCGGCCTGGACTCCGGCCTCGTGCTCGTTGTCGATCAGGGCCTCGGAAACGCCGTTCGGCACCCATGAGTAGACGAGCCAGCGGTTCTGCTCGGCATTCCCGACCCGCTTGAACTCGATCGTGAACGTCTTGCGGTAGAGACCGCTCTTCGGCTCCGGCTGCAACACGACGTCAGCCGCAACGTCGTCCTCGTAGGCCCAGTCGACGTTCCAGTCGAGGATCCCGTGGCGCCGGGAACGGAATCACGGGGATCGCCCCGGTGCGCCACTCCTTCAACGACATGCCCTGCTTCAGCGCAGGATGGATGAGCGGCCAGGAGGCGTCGAGATTCCGCCGCAGCACTGCGGTGCGAACGAACGCGGCGGTCTCACCGACGAGGAGCTTCTGGAGCTCGGGGCTTGCCTTGACCCGTTGCGGGGACGGAGTCGGCACGTCCGCCGGAGTGTTGTGGAAGGTCTCCGCCTCGCGATGAGGCTGGGGCATGAGGAGGACGACCGCCGTGACACCGAGGACAACCGCGAGCACGATGCCGGCTCGAAGCAGCCGCCGTCTGGCCCGCGCAGACCACGGTCTACGCATCGGGGCGAGCCCGAATCGGAATGACGCTTCGTTGCCGGGGCGTGATGCGCGAGTGCGATGCGAGGACGCAGGGAGCCCCAATCGTGGTGCTATTGGGGCGACCGAGGACGAAGCAGCGTGCCGCGCAGCGCGTTCCGGCGACACAAGGCTTCATTTCGATTCGGGTTCCTAGCTGCCGCCGCGGAAGGTGCCGTCGGGGACGGGCGCCGAGCCTCTGGGCACCCAGTTGTCCACGAGCCAGCGGGCGTTGTCGCCCTTGCCGAACTTCTTGATGTTGATGAAGAACGTCTGGCCCTTGACGCCCGAGCCTTCCTTGGTGAGGAGCGCGATCTCCATCAGGACGTCGCCTTTGTGGGCGTAGTCGACCTTGAACGGCGCGTAGTCGAGCTTGTCGACCGGAAACGGGATCACGGCGATGTTGCCGGTGTTCCACTCGGCGCGGCTCATGCCCTGCTTGATCGACGGGCCGACCATGTCGTACGCGGAATCGAGGTTCTTGCGCGCGACGGCCGTCTCGATGAACTGCTGGGCGAGCTTCCTCACCTCGGGCGGAACCGGGATGTTCTTCTCCGGCTTCGTCACGTCGACGACCGGCTGATTGGAGAACGTCTCCTTCGGGTCGTTCGCCGTGTTGCCGAGAAAGACCGCCATCGCGACGATCACGCCGGCGAACAGCAGCGCCGCACCGACCCACGGGAGCGCACGGCGCCACAGCGGCACATGGCGCGTCGCCTTCGAGGGACGGGGACTGGTCGCAGTCGTGCTCATGCCGTCGCAATGGTAGACGCCGAATCGTTAAGAAAGGTTTGTCATTTTCGTGAAGATTGTCGTCCGCGTATGGCCCCTCCGGGCGACTCGATCGAGGGACGCGAGGCCGATTCGGTGCCCTCTCCGGGTGCGTCGATCGCTGGGTCGAGGGATGGGTGCGTGCCGCGTCCCGTGCCGATCTGTTCTGCATGCGGCGCTCTCTCGTTCTCGCCCTCCTTGCTCTCGCTGCCTCGGCAGCGGCGCTCGCCGGACCGGCGAGCGATTCGGCAGAGGCGAACGGCCAGCAGTGCGGGGCCGGTGCGAACGGCTCTCAGGGCTACGCCTACGCGGGCCATCAGGCGATGCGGGTCGCACACGGCATCCGCGCCACGATCACCCCGACTGCGGCGGCGAACGTCGTTGCCGGTCACGTCGCCGGGTGGGTCGGAGTCGGAGGGCCGGGCCAGGGTGCGAACGGGCAGACGATGTGGCTCCAGGTCGGAATCGCATCGATTCCGGACACGCCGACGATGGTCTACGCCGAAATCACCCGAGGCGGCCAGGATCCGGTCTTCGTGCCGCTCCTCCAGAACGTCCAGGTCGGCGAAAGCCACAGGGTTGCCGTGCTCGAGATGTCAGGCAGGCCGAACTGGTGGCGCGCCTGGCTCGACGGCAAGAGTGTCACCGAGCCCGTCCTGCTCGAGAACTCGACGAACCGTTGGAAGCCGATCGCCACGGCCGAGTCGTGGAACGGCAACCAGGGCGTCTGTAACCGGTTCGCCTTCCGCTTCGACGGTGTCGGTGTGGCTGCGTCGACCGGCGGCTCGTGGCGCCCGTTCGCCCCCGGCTTCAAGTTCCAGGATCGCGGCTTCGGCGTCAAGCAGCTGAGCGGCGCCCCGAGCACGCAGCGCACGCTGTCAGGCGGCGCGCGCGACGCCGTACGCGTTCGAAGCGTCGAGCCTGTAGGTCTAGCTCGCGACGACGCGAATCGGCGCGCCGAGCGGAAGCCGGTCGCGCAGGAAGGCCGCGCTCTGGTTCGTGACCCTGATGCAGCCGTGCGAGACAGCCTGGCCGATCACCGACGGGTCATTCCAGCCGTGGAGCCCGACGACGCCGCCACCCGGCCAATCCGACAGCTTCGAGTAGGCGCTCGTCTCGAAGGCGAAGGCCCCGAGGAACGGCTCGGAGATCGGCTTGAAGCGAACCGTCACGTAGAACAGCCCGAGCGGAGTCTCCATGCCGGGCGCGCCGACCGCGACCTTGTTCGTGTACACGAGCTTGTCGCCCTTCCAGAGCTGGAACATGGCGCGACCCGCGGTAGACGACGACCTGCCACGGCATCGGGCGTATCGACACCTGCTTCGCCTGCACCCAGCCGAAGCGGCCGTTGGGCCTCCCCGGGACCGCGATCTTGTACCAGGTCGGCTTCGAAGTCGCGCTCACGGCGGCGGCCTTCCGCACCTTCTTCGGCTTTGCCGGCTTGCTCATCATTTTGCCGACGGCGAGGATGTACCGCGGCCGGTAGTCCTGTGGCCTGAAGTCGCTGAGCCGGGCGATGACTGACGAATGGCCATTCGGGGCCTTGCGCACGAGCAGCGTCGCGACGTTGATCGTCCCCGCACCGACGACCTGCTTGGGCGGGGCTTGGCTGACCGCCAGGGCCGCCGTGGGGAATACCAGCACCGCAACGGCGGCGACGAGAAGCTTCAGCACGAGCGCAGAGTACCTGTTCATGAGGAATATCCGTTCGTCGCGGGTTGTCGGATTCCTACGCCGAGACGATCTTGATCGGCGTTCCGACGCCGACGACCGAGCGCAGGTACTGGATGTCTTTGTTGTAGAGGCGGACGCAGCCGTGCGAAACGGCCTGGCCGATCAGGCCTGGTGTGTTCGTGCCGTGCACGCCGACGACGCCACCGCCCGGCCAGTCGGAGAGCTTGGAGTAGCCGCTCGTCTCGAACGCGTACGCACCGAGCACGGGCCACGTCGGGTCGAACTTCGCCTGCACATAGAAGAGCCCGAGCGGCGTCTCCATCCCGGGGCGCCCGATGGCCACCTTGCCGGTGCGGACGAGCTTGTCATTGACATAGAACTCGAACTTGCGTGAGCCCCGGTACACCACGAGCCAGCGGTCGACGGGCTTCAGCGAGACGCTCCCGGCCGGGATCCAGCCGGTACGGCCGTTCGGGCGACCCGGGACCGTGATCCGGTACCACGCAGGCTCTCCGGTCGCCGGGTCGGCGAGCTGCGACAGCGCAAGCACCTCGCGCGGCCGGAAGTCGGGCCGGAACTGCGTCATCGTCTTCAGCACCGCCGCTGCGCGGCTCGGACGCGCGCGCACGGCCACCTGGCCCCACGTGATCGTCCCAGAGCCCACGACGCTGATCGACGCGATCGCGGAGGGCGCGGAGGCGGTCGAGCGTCCTGCGCCCGCGACCGGGACGGCGACGAGCGCGAAAATCGCCAGGAGCGGGAGAAAAATCCTCACGCACGCAGCGTAGTCACCCTTTCGAGTGCAGCCAATGCCTCTTTCGAGGGTTTCACATCCCTCTAACAACTTGCGCCCGTACCGCTGATCACGTCAGCCGGAAAACAGCGACGCCCCCGGTTTCCCGGGGGCGTCGCCCTTCATGTGCTGCGCGGTAGGTACTACCCGGTGACGGGCGGCTCGAATGTGCCGACGACACCGAGTCGCTGCGTGTTGCAGGCCTTGGTGCCGAGGATCGCCACGTTGATGATGCCCGGCCGGCTCGGCTTGAACGAGACGGTGATCTTCCCGTTCTTCCCTGACTTCACCGTCTTCGAGATGCCCGAGCCCGAGATCTTGACGGAGACTCCGGCAACACCCTTCTTGCCCTTGGTCACCTTCACGACGATCTTCTGGCTCTTGCCGTTTGCCTTCAGGACCTTCGGGCCTGCCGTAACCGTGCCGCAGATCTCGGGTGCGACAACCGGCGGCTTGGGCTTGACCGTCGGCGGCGTCAGCGGAGCGACGACGTTCGTCTGCGCCGAAGCCGTGTTGTTGTGACGTGTTCGTCTCAGGCGTCGAGGTCGTGACCGTCACCGTGTTCACCTTGGTGCCGACCGCGTTGACCGTCGCGCTGATCGTGATCGAGACCGATCCACCCGCCGCCAGGCTCGAGATCGTGCAGTCGAGCGCGAGCGCGGTCGTGGTGCACGTGCCGGCCGACGTCGTCGCCGAGACGAACGTCACCGAGACCGGAGCGGCATCCGCCACCTTCACGTTCTGCGCCGTATCGGGTCCGGCGTTCGAGACGACGAGGGTGTAGCTGATCGGCATCGAGCCGCCACCGAGCGGCAGCGTCACCGAGGGCGTCGCGGCCTTCGTGACGGTGATATCCACCTTCGGCGCAGGCGGCGGAGGAGGAGGCGGAGGCGGTGTGGACGTCAGCGTGTTCGTGGTCTGGACGTTCACGGTCGCGTTCTTCACGATCGTCACCGTCGCGGACGGCGAGAACGACGGCGCCCCAAACGAATACCCCGCAGGAGCAGACGGCGGCGTCTCCGAGACCGTGCACTGCGTCCCCGCAGGGATACCCGTGATCGCCGCTGACGTCGCGCCGGCCGCAACCGACTTCGACCCATCATGCGCCGTACCGTCATTGCAGTCGTAATTGATCGTGAACGGGCCCGTATAGCCAGCAGGCCCACCCGACAACACCTTCGACAACGTCAACGACCCCACATCGAGCGTCAACGTGTTGACGGTCTTCACCTCGATGGTCGCCCCGCTCGGCGTGATCGTGACGATCCCGTCGTTGGGCGTTCCCGAGTTGTCGACAAACGTCGGTGTCCCGAACGAGTAGCCGGGAGGAGCTGCCGGAAGCGACTCGTTCACCGTGCACACCGTTCCGACGGGGATGTCGCTGACCGTCTTGAACGAACCGGCGGAAACCGACTCGGTGCCCGTGTGACCTACACCGCAGTTGTAGCCAATCGTGAACGGGCCTGTGTAGTCCGCCGGCCCACCCGACAGCATCTTGGAGAGCTTCAACGAGCCCGTAGCCTGGACACACGGCCCCGGAGCTGTGAACGTTGCCGACTCGGAGCCTTGGTAGTCGTCCCACTTGACCGTGATCGTCGCCGAGACGGATGCTCCGGAAGCGAGTGAAACACCCGTTTCCGGGAAGTCCTTCTTGCTCGCGTTCGTCGGGGTCGTCGGCAGAACCGTGCCGACCGGGATCGCCGCCCTGTCCGAGGCACTGATGAACGGCGCGTGCACTTGTGTCGGATGTCGGCCCGACGGTCCAGGTCAGATCGGTACTTTCCGGTTGCCGGGTTGCACACGCCCTTCACCGTGAGGTTGCTTGTGTGAGCGAAGGCGGCCGGGGCAAGGATCGCCGCACCCACGACTGCCACCACCGCTAGAACGCCAATCCGCTTCATTTCCCATCCCCCATTTCGTCTTCCCCCATTGCACCGTTCAGTGGGCAGCCACGCCGCTGTCCCCGTGCGCGCAACGTAGTGCCCATTCGGGGGATCCACAACCCTCGAACGAGGGGTCTGGCCCCCCGGACGCACAATCCAAGCTTCCGGCCAGTTGATTTCGCCCCCGTCGCGCCGCGGGCCGCTTCGACTCGTCGAAGCGGATTTGCCGGTCATCTTGAGCTCTACCTCAAGCTGAGCCTGAGGTTGCGCTCGCGCACGGAAGCACAGGACACCGAATGCTGGAAGAGCGCGCCGTCCTTCAGGAGATCGCTGCTGCGCTCGCACGGGTTGTCCGGTATGAGCGGGCCTCGACGACGAGCGCTTCGAAAAGGCGCTTGTCGTCGTCCTCCATCTCGGGATGCCAGAGAACGCCGAGTGCGAAGCGCTTCGACGGGTCCTCGAACGCCTCGAGGGAACCATCCTCTGCGTAGGCACTCTCGATCAGACCCGCGCCGACGCGCCCGGCTCCCTGGTGATGGCTCGAGCGCACGGCCTCGTGTCGGCTGCCCAGGATCGACGCGAGCCGGGTCCCCTCCCTCACGTCGACCGGATGCTCCGAAAAGACGCCGAGCGTCTCGCGGTGACCTTCGTGCCCGACCTCGTCCGGGAGGTGCTGGATCAGGTCGCCGCCTCGCAACACATTGAGCAGCTGGAACCCGCGACAGATCGCGAGCGTCGGAAGGTCGCGCGCGAGCGCCGCCTCGAGGAGGCGGATCTCGCCCGCGTCGCGGCGGGCCTGCTCCGGGTCGGTGGCCGGATGGCGCTCGGCGCCGTACCGGCTCGGATCGATATCGATGCCGCCCGAGAAGACGATCCCGTCGAGAACGTCGAGCGTCTCCTCGACCGCGTGCTCGCTCGGCGGTACGACCAGCGCGCGCCCGCCGGCCTGCTCGACGGAGTCGACGTAGTAGAGAGGTACGAGTGCGGCCGGGAGCTCCCACGCACCCCAGCGCGCGGGCTGAGCGTAGGAGGTGATGCCAATCATCGGACGCGCGTTGCTCGTCATGGCATCACGTTATCCCGTCCAGGTTCCCGTAGGGGTAGGACGTGATCACCCGCGCTCGTAGTAGCGGGCGCGCTCCCAGTCGGTGACGAACGCGTCGTAGAGCCGCTGCTCCGTGCTGGCGTAGTTGAGGTAGTGGTCGACGACCTCCGAGCCGAACGCCTCCCGCGCCATCGACCCCGCCTCCAGTGCGGCGATCGCCTCAACCATTGTCGACGGGAAGCGATCGGCATCCGACTCGTACGCATTGCCCTCGAGGCCCGGCGGCAGCTCGAGCTCGTGCTCGATCCCGTGCAACCCCGCGGCGATCACCGCGGCGAAGGCGAGGTAGGGGTTCGCGTCGCCGCCGGGAATTCTCGTCTCGGCCCGGCGCGCGGCACCGTGGCCGACGACGCGGAAGCCGCAGGTCCGATTGTCGTTCCCCCACGCGAGCGTGGTCGGCGCCCACGACCCGGCCGCGAAGCGCTTGTACGAATTGATCGTGGGTGCGAGGAAGATCGCGAGCTCCTTGAAGCACGCGATCTGCCCGGCGAGCCAACGCGAGAAAAGCGTCTCGTCGGTTGCGAAGCACGCCTCTCCGTCACGCCAGAGCGAGGAGTGGATATGACAGGAGTTACCGAGCCAGTCCTGGAAGGGCTTCGCCATGAAGGTGACCGAGCAACCGTTGAGGAACGCGATCTCCTTGGCGCCGTTCTTGTAGATGACGTGGTTGTCCGCCATCGTCAGCGCGTCGGCGAACCGGAAGTTGATCTCCTGCTGGCCGGGGAACGCCTCGCCCTTCGACGTCTCGACGCGCATCCCCGCCGCATGCATCCCGTTGCGAACCTGGCGGAGGAAGGCCTCGTCGTAGGTCGTCGCGAGGATGTGATAATCGAGGACGTACGGCACCGACGGGGTGAGCTCGGAGTACTGCTTCGCATGCGCCTGCTCGAACGTCTCGCGGAGGAGGTAGAACTCGAGCTCGCTGCCCATCATCGGCGTGAAGCCAAGTGCGGCCGCACGCTCGAGCTGGGCCTTGAGGACCTGACGCGGCGACGGTTGCACCGGCGTCCCGTCGTGCCACTGGACGTCGCCGAGGACGAGCGCGGTCGCCTCGAGCCACGGGATGCGGCGAAGCGTCGCCATGTCGGGCCGAACGTCGAAGTCGCCATAGCCTTGCTCCCAGCTCGCGAGCGCGTACCCCGGCCCGGGCTCCATCTCCATGTCGAGCGCGAGCAGGTAGTTGCACCCCTCCACACCATGGCCGGCGTCCATCTCCTCGAGGAAGAACTCGCCGTGAAGGCGCTTCCCCATCAGCCGGCCCTGCATGTCGGTGAAGGCGACGACGACGGTGTCGACGCCCCGCTTCTCGATCTCGGTGCGAAGAGCCTCGTAGCTCAGCATGAGGCGATCCTATTGCGGCGCGCAAGCGTCGGTCGGGGGCGGGCCGCAAGCCCGCCCCCGATACGTCGGTAGACAACGTGCGACTCAGGGTGCCGCGGGCGCCACGGCGCCCTCGACGTCCGGAAGATCGAATGCGCTCACCGGGCCCTTGAACCACTTCCGCGCGGAGACGAGCCACCAGATCCCGACGAACAGGATCACGCTGCCGACGACAACCGGGGCGTACTGCACAAAGCCGTTGTCCCACGCGAAGCCGGAGTTGCCGGGAATGCCCGCCGGTCCGAACGGCAGGCAGAAGTAGACGCACGCGACGATGATCTCGATCATCGCGATCGGCGCCATCCACTTGTACTTGTTGCCGAGTGTCCACGGCCCCGGGACGAACTCATCGCCCATCCGCCAGCGCAGGAAGATCGGGATCGCGTAAGCGATATAGAGCCCGATCACCGTGATCGCCGTCAATGCGAAGAATGCGATCGGCGCGTTGGCGGCGTTGCCCTTGAGCGCCGGGATCGCAACGATCGCGCACGCGATCGCGATGAACATCGTCGCGTTTCGGGGGGCCTTCGATTCCGTGACCTTCGACCACAGCCGCCAGCCCGGCACCGCGTGGTCGCGACTGAACGCGTACGTCATCCGCGACGCCGATGTCATCCCCGAGCCGGCGCAGAAGAACTGCCCCACCGTCGAGATGATCATCACGATCTTGAACGCGGTCAGCCCGAGTGAGGTCTGGAAGACCGCGATCACGATGTAGCCGAACGGGTTCTTGTTGATCGCGTCGACGTTCGTGGCGGCGAAGAGGAAGCAGAGCAGGAGAATCCAGCCGCCGATCGCCGAGTAGAAGATCGCCTTCCAGACGCCCTTTGCTGCTCCCACCGAGGCCTCACGCGTCTCCTCCGAAAGATGCGCACAGGCATCGAAGCCGGTGATCGTGTACTGCGTCAACAGCAGCGCGCCAAAGGGGAGAACGTAGAACAGCCAACCCGCGCCACCCGTCTCCCCGCCGAAGAAGCCGGATCCGTTCGCCCGCTCCGTGAACACCCACGAGACGCTCTGGTGGTGGTCCGGGACGAAGATCAGGATGATGACGATGATCGCGGGACCGACGATGTGCCACACCGCGGACGTGTTGTTCCAGTACGCGAGGATATGGCTCGGGAAGACGTTCAGGATCGTGTGACAGGCGAGCAGGCACAGGTAGATGATGAAGACCCGCTTCAGGTTGAGCGCATCCCAGCTCGGATCGAACAGCGAGATCGTGATCGAGAGGAACTGCGCGCAGGCGTAGTCCACCGAGGCCACGACGCCGATCAGGCCGATCAGGTTGAACCAGCCGGTGAACCAGCCCCACACCGGGCCGCCGAGCTTCGACGCCCAGTAGTAGATGCCGCCCGCGGTCGGGAACGCCGACACGATCTCGGCCATGCAGAAGCCGATGAGAAGGATGAAGCCCGCGACGATCGGCCATCCCCACGACGCCGCAACGGGGCCGCCGTAGAACCAGGCGGTGCCGAAGCTCGTGAAGCAGCCCGCCAGGATCGAGATGATCGAGAACGAGATGGCGAAGTTCGTGAACGCACTCCAGGAGCGCTCGAGCTCCTGCTTGTATCCGAGCTCAGCCAGCCGCTTTTCGTCAGCGCCGAGATTGCCCTGATTACTCACCTGCTACCTCCGAGGTTAGGACCGCATCGCACACGTCGCTCATGCCAGTGAGGGGCGAAGATAAGGCCCTAGCCGATGGAAGTCAAAAGGCCGCGGGCCGAGAGCCTCCCTCGAGCCCGCGGCGACCCGCAGGAATCAGCCCATCCAGGCGCCGCCGTTCTGGTCGATCGCCTGCCCGGTGACGCCGCGCGCGTCCGGCGAGAGCAGCCAGGCGACGGTGCCGGCGACATCGTCCGGCTGGCCCATTCGCCCGAGCGGCACGGCGCGCATCGCCTCGCGATAGGCATCCGCACGCGTGCCTCCCGAGCGCGGCCGCGATCCCATCGAGCCCGAGCCAAGCCATGTCGGTGTCGACCCAGCCGGGGCAGATCGCGTTGACCTGCACGTTGTCCGGGCCGAGCTCGGCAGCGAGCGAGCGCACGAGGCCGAGGAGCCCGGCCTTGGAGGCGCTGTAGCCCGTGTACTCGGGAACGGGGATACGGGCGAGGATCGACGACATGACCACGAGGTGCCGCGGCTCCGGGCCGGACGCGAGCTGCGCCAGCGCCGCGCGGCAGCAGTAGTAGGTGCCGTTGAGATTCGTCGCGACGAGATCGTCGAACCTGTCCTCCCCCGCGTCGCCACCGTTCGCGCCGCCGAGGCCGCTACACGCGACGAGGGCGTGAATCGGGCCGAGCTCGCCGGCAGCCGCAGCGAACGCCTTCTCCACCTTGCCCCGCTCCCGGATGTCGCATGTCGCGACGTGGGCCGGCCGGTCGAGCGCCGCCGCCGTCGCCTCGAGCCGGTCGCGGTCGCGCGCGAGCAAGGTCAGCGACGCCCCTTCGCGGTCGAGCCGGCGCGCGATCGCCCGCCCGATCCCGGTTCCTGCACCGGTGACGACGACGTGACGATGGGGATTCGCAGCCATGGCTTCTCCAGACACTCGCAATTTGCGGGAAAGACGTATCGACGAGGGCTTGATGCTCGACCCTGCCGCAGCATAGATTCCTCACTGCGCCGAGCACGGGGCGCCGGAGGACGAAGCATCGCCGGACGGCGGGACGCGAAAGCGAAGAGTCGGTCGGCGATGTGGACGAAGGTGAACCCGGCTCGGCGAATCCCTGGTCCGGCCTTTCTAGAGCATCCTGACGAAATCGCAACTTCGACTGCGTTTCAATGTAATATTCGCAATTTGCGGGAACTGCGATTGGGCGACCACTTGACCTGCGTTGCGGCACCCTCTAACGTAGTGATTGCACCGAGGTAGGAGCACCTGAGGTTGATGGTCTCCTGATCGGCACCCGCTTCGGCGGAGGTCAGTCAGGAAGCCGGACGAGGGAGCCACCGCCGCGGTGCATTTTTTTGTGGCGCGGTTTGTTTCGGGAATACGTCATGCGATTTCCCTTGGTCGAGTGGCGCGCTACGGAGCAGTTGGTGACCGAAATTGGCACTCAAATCTCCAACGGACGCAAATTGCGTGAATTTCCGCCGTGGGACACTTGACGCCGGACATGCGGCGCCCTAGATTCCCGAGTGCACCGAGAACGGAGCACCGGAGGTTGATGGTTCCCCGATCGGCACTCGCTTCGGCGAAGGTCAATCGGGAAGCCGGACGAAGGGGCAAACCGGCTCGGTGCATTTTCTTTGGTCCAGGGCCGGTCGACGCGCAGACATAGGCTGTCCGCCATGCGCCGCCTCGTCGCCGTCGTCTGCACGATCGTCTTTCTCGACGCTCTGTTGTTCGGCGCCCTGATCCCGCTCGTTCCCGCCTACGTCGATGCGTTCGACCTCAGCAAGCTCCAGGCCGGGCTGCTCGTCGGCGCCTTCGGGGCCGGCGCCGTCCTCTTCGGGATTCCCGGCGGCATCGTTGCCGGCAGGGTCGGTCCCAAGAACGCCGTCATCAGCGGGCTCTTGCTCCTCGCCGTCGCGACGTTCGGACTGGCGCTCGCCGACTCCCCGCTCACGGTCGCGATTGCCCGCTTCCTCCAGGGCGTCTCGAGCGCACTCACCTGGGCCGGGGCTCTCTCCTGGGTGACCGTGTCGACGCCCCGCGCGCTTCGGGGCCAGCTCCTCGGCACCGTCTTCGGCATCGCCGTTCTCGGCGCCATCCTCGGGCCGATGGTCGGAGCGATCGCCAAGATCGTCGGGTTCCGGGCGGGATTCATCGGCATCGCCGCGATCGCGCTGGCGCTCTCGATCGCGGCATTCCTGCAACCACGGCCAGGAGTGGAACGCATCGCGAGCGGCGCCGTCCGCCGTGCACTCGCGGACCCGGCGTTCGTGGCCGGCCTCTGGCTCAACGCGTTGCCGGCGCTGTTCTTCGGCGTCCTCGACGTGCTTGCTCCACTGGCCCTCGACGCGGGCGGCTACGGCGCCGTCGCGATCGGAGGAGTCTTCCTCGTGGCAGGGCTCGTCGAGACGGCACTCAACCCGCTGCTCGGGCGGCTCTCCGACCGGCGCGGACGACTGCTCCCGATCCGTTGGGCGCTCGGCGCCTCGATCGTCGTCGGGGTCATGCTCGCCGTCGCCGATACGCCGCGCGTGATCGCCCTTCTCGCGGTCGCCGGAGCGGTGTCGTTCGGAGGCTTCTACACGCCGGGGATCGCGCTCGTCTCCGACCGTGCCGAGGTAGCGGCGCTGGCCCAGGGACTGGCATTCGGAGTCATGAACACCGCCTGGGCGGCGGGTGCGCTCGTCGGCCCGACGGTCGGCGGCGGACTCGCGGAAGCGTTCGGAGACGCCGCGCCGTACCTTCTCTGCTCGCTCCTCTGCGCTGTCACGCTCGCGACGATCAGCAGCCGCGTCCGGTCAGGGACGATCGCCTAAAGGCTTGGGCGTCAGCGCGGCGGGCTCGCCGGAAACCGCTCGAGCGCCCAGGCCGCGTCCAGCGGACGACGGCGGTAGTCCTCGCCGCCGACGAGGGCGTAGTCGCGCGTACGCGGGTCCATCGGCAGCCGCGACTCGATCGGGTAGAAGCGATTGTGCCGCTCGATCAGGTCGTTGACCTCATCGAACGACCAGGCCTCGACCTCGGCCCGCCAGGCTGCCGCGAGGGCGTCGTCGTCGAGACCCGCCGCCGTCAGCTCGCTCCACGCCTCGCCGAGTCGCCGCTCGTGCTCGGCCGTCATCTCCGTGATCGTGCGGAGCCGGACCATGAACGGGAGCGGCCCGCCGAGCGCCGAGAGGTAGCCGTCGGCCGACGGGCGGAAGTTGCGAAGGCGCAGACGCAGGGCCTTGCCACGGAGCCCGGACGCCTGGACGTCCTCGGCGAGGGCGTCGCGCTCGCGCCTGTCGCGCGGCGTCTCGGCCGAGACGATTCCCTGCCGGAGGATCTGCTCGCGCTCCTCACGCTTCATGTCTCAAGTACAGCAGAGCCGACCTCGCCCGTGCGGCGGCGCCCGACGCCCCTCACGGCGTAGGCGCCGAGCAGCGCCGCCGCGACGGCGACCACCGCGAACGCCGCCCACATCGCCTCGTCGCCCGCGGCGCTCCGCACCTGGAATCCCATGAACGGCGCGAGTGCGAACCCCATCGCGGCGGTGCCGCCGAATGCCCCCATGTAGGCGCCGCGAAGGTCGTCCGGCGCGAGCCCCGCCACCGCCGACTGCGAGACGGGCACCCACAGCATCTCGCCGATGACGAAGAGCACGAGGACGACGACGATCACGGGCAGCAGCGAGCTGGCGCCGAGGAAGAGGAAGGGCAGACCCATCAGCAGCATCGCCACGAACCACCTTCGCGCGGCCGACATGCCCGTGACGCGGCGGGTGAGGCGCAGCTGGAACACCGTGACGAGGATCGGGTTGACGACGAGCAGGAAGCCCCACGCCCACTGCGGCACGCCGTGGCTCTCGACGAGCGAGATCGGGAGCACCGTCTCATAGGCGACGTAGACGACCCACGCGAAGACGCTCGCGAGCATGAAGATCCGGAACGTGTGGTCGTGGATGATGACCTTGAACGAGCCGCGCTCGGGCGGCCCCTCGGGCGCGTACGCGCCGCGCTTCGGGAGGTAGCGGAACGCGAGCGTCCACGCGGTCAGGGCGAGCAGGCTGACGCACGGGAAGAACAACGTCCAGCCTCCGACGAGCAGGAACATGCTCCCGATCGGCGGGCCCATCGTGACGCCGAGGTTCGCCGCCACGCGCACCGACGCATATGCCTCCTCGTGCTTCTCCGGGGGCACGAGGTCGGCCACCATCGCTTGCCCGGCCGAGCCGCCGAACGAGCCGAGACCGGCGGCCCCGACCATGAGCGCGAGGCCGAACCAGACGTGGTGGCCGACCCCGAGAAAGATCAAGACGTAGACCGCGAGAATCCCGTCACCGATCAGGATCAGGCGCCGGCGGCCGAAGTGGTCGGACAGATGCCCTGCTCCATAGCCGACGGAACCTGCGATCACGGCCATCACGAGATAGCCGTATGACAGCTGGGCGGAGGTCGCGCCGAGCTCCTTGACCGCCCAGATCCCCATGAAGTTCCACGCACTCGACCCGGCCAGCGAGCCTATCAGCGTGACGAGGAGAACGGGGCGAAGGGCCCGGTCGACCTCCGCACCCCAGATCAGGTGCGCGAGTCGTCGAATCACACCTCAGACGCTAGCGAAAGGCCCGAGTCGCTCAGCGGCGGTCGCGCAGGCGGTCGAGCCACGACGAGCGTGGAGCCTCCGGCTCGGAGGCTGCGGGAGCCGTCGGCTGCTCGTCCTGCTCGGCCGCGGGCGGGCACCGCCGGCTCGATCGTTTCCCGCCGTCGCGCGTGGAGCCGCTCGAAGTCGCCGCGCAGTGCGGCGCGCATCTCACTCTTGTGGCTTTGCTCCTTCACGCGGCCTCGTTCCCCGTCCCGGGCGCGTCTCCTCCCGGTTCCGGCGACCGGTTCGCCTTCCACGTGAGCGCCGAGATACCGCCGAGCACGAGCGTCGGCACGACGGTGAGGAACCGGTAGATCAGGACCGCCGCCACCACACCTGCGTTGTTGCCTCCGAAGCCCACGAGCGCCGTCGTCAACCCGAGCTCGACGATCCCGAATCCGCCGGGCGTGATCGGAATCGCGGCGATGATGCGGACGAGCGACCAGGCGGCAAACGCCTCGACGACGGTCACCTCGGATGCGGGCACCCCGACGGCGCGAAGGCTGAGGACGAGCAGCAGGAAGACGGTAAGGCTGCCGGCAAAGGTCGCGAGCGTGAGCACGTGCCACCGTCGCGCGAGGAGATCGACCGCCTCCGAGCGGAAGCGCGCGAAGCTCGCTCCTCCCCACGCCACCGGGCCGCGATGGATCTTCGCCTTCGCCCACGAGACGAACCGCGCCACGACGTCGCCCACCTCGTGCGCGAGCCCGTCCGAGTAGAGCACGAGGACGAGCACGGCGATGACGACGCCGAGCACGGCGACGCCGACGAAGGCGGCGGTGCCGAGCAGCGCCGTGTCCCCGCCGTTCACCTTGAGGAGGAAGAGCGCCACGACGGGGAAGACGAGGTTGACGAGCTGGTTCCAGACGCCGGTGAGCGTGATCGCGCGTGCCACGGCGGCTGAGCGAAAGCCCCAGGCGCGCAACATCCCCCACGAGCCGGCCATCCCGATCGCGGCGCCGCCGGGGGCCACGATCGAGAGCGCCGTGGATGCCTGCGTCATCGCGAACGCCTGGCGAAAGCGCAGGCCCGGCAAGGTCACCATCCAGGGTGGCGCAAAGGTCACGAGGTTGAGCACCGTGGCCGCGGCGAGAACCACGCCCCACTCCCAGGTGAGCGTCGTGACGACGTCCCAGACGTCACGGTAGTTCGCGATCTTCGGCAGCACGACCGCGAACGTGACGACGACGATCGCGATGCCGACACCGGCGAACGCATAGCGCTTCCACCCGGTCCGCTTCTTCTTCTGGACCTCGGGGGCGCCGTCGGGAGTCTCGACGCTGCTCACCCTGCCACGCTATCGCCTCGGCGGGACGTCGATCGCCCTACGACGATTGGTATCGTCGGGCCGATGGAGATGATGGGCAACGAGACGATGATCTGGGAAGGTCATCCGACCTGGCGGGCGATGCTCTCCTTCCACATCAAGTGGTTCACCCTGACGCTCGTCGTCTTCGGCCTGCTGCTCGTGATCCGGTGGGCCGGCCTCGACCTCGCGTACCCGATCATCGGAGCCGTCCTGCTCGGGGGAATCGCGCTGACGGTCATCTCCGGCTGGATCCATCGCTTCTTCACCCAGTACACGATCACGACGAAGCGCCTCAACATCCGCCGCGGGATCCTCTCGAAGACCGAGAGCTCCACGAACCTCGACCGGATCCAGAACATCACGGTCAAGCAGTCCCCGGTCGACCGGATCGTCAAGGTCGGCTCGATCGACTTCGACACCGCCGGCGACGAGGCGTCCGACCGGTTCAGCTTCCTCGGCGTCAACCATCCCCAGGACCTGCGCGAGCGGATCATGCACGCCCGGGACGCGGAGAAGACCGGGATCGCGACCGACGGTCAAGGCGGGCTTGCCTGACGGGCGCGTGATCCGCGCAGCTCTCATCCTGGCCGCCTCGCTCGCCGCTGTCCTGGCGGGCGCGGGGCAGGCCGGCTCGACCGGATCGCAGCCGGAGCGCGTCACGATGATCGGCGATTCGATCGCCGACGCGATCAACTTCGACGCGACCTCGAAGCGGGTTCTCTCGAACGGTGTCCAGCTCGACCTGCAGCTCGCGGTCTGCCGCCGGCTCGTCGGCGACAGCTGTCCCTACGAGGGCGCCCGCCCGCTCAACGTCGTCGACCTCCTCCCCACGATCGATCTGGGAACGACGGTGATCGTCGAGGTGGGCTACAACGACCACGAGGACACCTTCGACGACGCGGTCGAAACCGTCTTGACGGCACTCCACCAGGCCGGCGCACAGCATGTTCTGTGGCTGACGCTGCGGGCGGAGTGGACGTCATACGCGAACATGAACGACGACATCTGGGCCGCCGCGAAGAGTCACCCCGAGATGACGGTCGTCGACTGGAACTTCTACTCGCACAGCCACGCGGAGTGGTTCCAGCCCGACGGGCTGCACCTGAACAGCCGCGGGGCCGTCGCGATGGCGACGCTCGTCCACCGCAGTCTCGACAACCTCGGGCTCGTGTCCGCTCCGGTCGTCGCCGCGCTCGCGATCACGAGCAAGGCGCTGCCCGTCGCGACGGTCGGCCGGGCCTACTCCGCCCGCCTGACGGCAAGCGGCGGCACGCGGCCGATCAAGTGGACACGCGTCGCTGGTGCGCTCCCCGCAGGCGTCCGCCTGCGGAGCGACGGACGCCTCACGGGCACTCCCCGCACCGCGGGACGACGCTCGGTGACCATGCGTGCGATCGACGCCAAGGGGCGGGCCGTGTCCCGGCGCTTCGCGATCGTCGTCCGCCCCGGCTGAGCTGGCCGCTAGCATTCCCGCGATGCCTCTCGCCATCAGCACGCTGTTCTTCCTGCCGTTCATCATCCTCGGCGTCGCGCTGCTCCTGATGGGGCTGCTGTACCTGCTGGCACGGATCCAGAACGGCCGCTTCCTGCGCCCGATCGTGACCCAGCTTTCGAAGATCGGGTTCATGAAGCGCTGGTTCCAGAAGATGTCCGTCGCCGCCTACGAGCGGTCGAACCCGGAGCTGGCTGGGGCGATCAAGAAGATGCAGAGCTTCGGCGACATCAAGACGCCCGAGCAGGCGCAGCGCGCCCTCGCGGTGATGACGCCCGCCGAGCGGAAGGCCTACATGGAGATGGTCGGCGAGCAGGGCGCCATGCCCGAGCCGGTCAACCGCGACCAGCGGCGGCGGGTCGAGCGCGGCGCGCAGGGAATGATCGTGCAGCAGCGTCCCGGTTCCGCCGGCCGCAAGGGCAAGAAGAAGTAACGACGGCGGAACCGTCTTTCCGTAGTCAGGGGCTGACGAGACCTTCGGTCTCGTGGCCCTTACCGATACCGGTAAACGATCCGCCCGCGGTTGAGGTCGTACGGAGAGAGCTCGACCTTGATGCGGTCGCCCGGATTGACGCGAATCCGGTAGCGGCGCATCTTGCCCGCCGTGTAGGCGATCAGCTCGTGGCCGTTGTCGAGCCCGACGCGGAACATGCCACTCGGGAAGGCCTCGAGCACCTCGCCCTCCATCTCGATCTTTTCCTCGCCGCCGATGGTCCGACTCCCTCTCTCGCTCGCTCTCGGAAGCTTGGAGCCGCCCCCGGCCCGCTCGACGCGGAACCGGGGGAGCACGCTCCGTGATGCCTAGATGGTGACGACGTTCGTCGCCTCCGGGCCCTTCGACCCCTCACGGGGCTCGTACTCGACCTTCGCATTCTCGGCGAGGGTCTTGAATCCGTCGCCTGCGATGTTGCTGTGGTGAACGAAGAGGTCCTTGCCTCCCTCGTCCGGCGCGATGAAGCCGTAGCCCTTCGCGTCATTGAACCACTTCACGGTTCCTGTTGCCATGAATCACACACCTCCTCTCACCCAGCTTGGAACGGGTGAGGAAAGCGTCTATTGCCTCCGGAACCGCTCTGTTTGCATCGGAAAGCGTACCTACTCTAGACGGGAATTTGCGGGATTGCCAACGTATGATCGCGACGTGACGCCGCAGATGGACGAGAGCTGGCTCGAGGCCGTCGGCGACGAGCTCGAAACCCCCGTAATGCAGGCACTGCGGGCGTTTCTGGCATCCGAGATCGAGGCCGGCCGAGGGTTCTATCCGCCGGGTCGACTCGTCTTCAACGCGCTACGGCTGACACCGCTCGACGCCGTGCGCGTCGTCATCCTGGGCCAGGATCCCTACCACGGCCGCGGCCAGGCGATGGGCCTCTGCTTCTCCGTCCCGGCAGGGGTGACGCCACCGCCCTCGCTCCGCAACATCTTCGCCGAGCTCGGCACCGATCTCGGCCAGCCGGTGCCCGCGAGCGGCGATCTCACACCCTGGGCCGAGCGTGGCGTGCTTCTCCTCAACAGCGTTCTCACGGTGGCGCCGGGCTCCCCCGCCTCCCACGCCGGCAAGGGCTGGGAGACCTTCACCGATCGCGTCATCGCAGAGCTCTCTGCTCGCCGCGAGGGAATCGTCTTCCTCCTCTGGGGCCGCTACGCACAGCAGAAGGGGGCGATCGTCGACACGGCACGGCACCACCTGCTGACCGCGGCGCACCCGTCGCCCTACTCGGCGAGCAACGGCTTCTTCGGCTGCCGGCACTTCTCGCGGGCCAACACGCTCCTGACCGGGGACGGGCACGAGCCGGTCGACTGGCGGCTGGCCTAGGAGCTAGTCCCAGGGCAGGGCGCTGCCGTCGAACAGAGGACGGGCGATCTCGTCCCCTCGGCGTTGCCGAACCACCTCATACGCGTCGCGGAGGACAGGCGGCCGCGCTCTCGAGTGCGCGTCGGATGCCGCGACAGCGACGAGGCCGGCGTCGAGCAGAGCCCATCCGGTTTGCTCCGCCGTCGTGCCGTGGCCGCCGATGAGCGAGGGGGCGTTGAGGCAGAGCAGCCAGCCGCGGTCGGCAAGCGGTCGAACGCTCTCCGGGTCGGCAGCGACGGGCCGGCACCTCTCGGGGTGCGCGAGCACCGGCACGAGGCCCGCCTGCTCCACCAGCCCGGCTGCCTCGGTGACGGCCGCGATGGGGTCGTCGAGATCGAGCCAGAAGCCGGGAAACTCGACCAGGACGGCACGCGTCCCTTGGAGCACGAGCTCGGCCGGATCGCTTGCTGCGACCACGCTCGGGAACACCTCCCAGCCGCGCCGCAGGTCGAGCCCCCAGGACGCGACCTCCGCCCGCATCTCGGCGAGCGCGGCGGCGTAGAGGTCATCGCGCTCCGCAGTCCGCGGATAGTGATCCCAGGGCGCATGCGCATGCGGCGTCGCGAACAGGATCTCGGTTCCGGCCTCGTAGGCGATGCGGCAGAGCGCCAGCCCCTCCTCGATCGACTCGGCGCCATCGTCTCCAGAGGGCACGACGTGGGCGTGGACGTCGACGAATCCGGGCATGCTTCGACCTTAGAGGCTTGGTGTGGAGTAGGGGTCGTTTGGGTGGTTCTGCACCAAGGAGCGTTCGACGAGGAGGTCGTCAAGGCTGGTTGCCTTGATGATCCTCGGCGGACGCGATCCGCAGTGTGCAGGGCCGCATCCAGACGTGCACCACCTGCGAATCAAGCCTCTGAGCGAGGGTGACTCGCGTTACAGCGCAGCGACGAAGTCCCGGATCCGCTCGACCGCCTGCTCGAGGTTCGCGAGCGAGGAGGCGTACGAGATCCGCAGATGGCCCGCTCCCTCGCTGCCGAACGCGGTGCCCGCGAGCAGCGCCACGCCCGCCTCGTCGAGCAGCCTGTCGGCCAGCTCCTCCGCACCGATCGGCAGCGCCGACACGTTGGGAAAGGCGTAGAACGCCCCTCCCGGCTCGATGCAGCGAATGCCGGGGATCGCGTTCAGGGCCGGGATCAGGAAGTCGCGCCGGCGCCGGAACTCGGCGACCATCTCGGTCACCGCATCCTGCGGCCCTTCGAGCGCCGCGACGCCGGCGAGCTGCGCGAAGGGCGGCACGCACGACGTCGAGTTGACGATCAGGCGGATCAGCGGGTCGACGAGCTCTGCGGGGACGGCGGCATAGCCGAGCCGCCAGCCGGTCATCGCAAACGTCTTCGAGAAGCCGTCGAGCAGGACCGTCCTCTCCAGCATCCCCGGGAGCGACGCGATCGACGGCGCCTCGTCCCCGTAGGTGATCCGCGCGTAGACCTCGTCCGTCAGCACCCACGCAGGGGTGCGGGCAATGGCCACGGCCGCTGCTTGCAGATCCTCCATTTTGATAGTGCCTCCGGTCGGGTTCTGCGGCGCGTTCAGGATCACGAGCCGCGTGCGCTCTGTGAGACGCTGCTCGAGCTCGGCCGGGTCGAAGCTGAACCCCCGCTCCTCGCGAAGCGGCAGCGGCACGGGAGTCGCGCCCGCGAATCGCACGGCGGACTCGTAGATCGGGAAACCGGGATCCGGGTAGATCACCTCGTCACCCGGGCCGCACGTTGCGAGCACGGTGAAGAAGAGGAATGGCTTGGCCCCGTTTGCCACGAGCACGCTCTCCGGGTCGACGAAGATCCGGCGGGACGCCGAGAGCGCCCCGGCGGCCGCCTCGCGTAGCTCGGGCAGCCCGGCCGTCTGGCAGTAATGCGTCTCACCGGCACGAATCGCGGCGATCCCTGCCTCGGCGACGTGCGGCGGCGTCTCGAAGTCGGGCTCGCCGATCTCGAGGTGGATGACGTCCCGTCCGGTCGCTTCGAGCGCGCGAGCGCGCGCGAGAACGGCGAATGCGCCCTCGGTGCCCAGACGCCCCACCGCCTCGGCAACGCTCGGTGTCGTCGCGCGAGTCGCCATCGGCCCGACGATACATCGTGATTGACTGGGGAGAATGATCAGCACCGCCGACCGACACGCAATCCGAAACGGCCGCGCGGCGATGCTGCTCGCGGCGACCGCCTGGTCGACGGCGGGGCTCGCGCAGCGCGAGCTCGACGCCACTCCGGCAACGCAGGTGGCGGGACGCGCGCTGTTCGCGTTCTTCGCCCTGCTCGCGGTCGTGGCGGTGACGGAGCGCTCGGGGATCGTCTCGTCATTCCGCTCGCTCGGCCGCGACGGGCTCGTGATCGCGGTCTTCCTCGCCATCTCCTCCGGCACGTTCCTGCTCGCGCTCAACTACACGTCGGTCGCGAACGTCCTCTTCCTGCAGGCGTCCGCGCCGATCATGGCAGCGCTGCTCGGCTGGGCGATCCTCTCCGAGCGAATCTCGCGGCGCACCTGGATCGCGATGGTGATGGCGGCGTTCGGCGTTGGCGCCATGGTCGTCGGCTCGTTCCACGCGGGCGCGCTCGCGGTCGTCCTCCCCGTCGTGATGACGTTCTCGTTCGCGGTCGTGATCGTGATGACGCGGTACCGCCGCGACGTCTCGATGATGCCCGCCACCTGCGCGTCGCAGGCGCTCGTGATCGTCGTCGTTGCACCGTTCGCATCGTTCGGCTCGGCCACGGCCTCCGACTGGAGGATCTTCGCCGCGCTGGGGATCTTCCAGATGGGGATCGGCCTCGCGTTTCTCACCGTCGGAGCGCGCCTCCTCCCGGCGGCCGAAGTCGCGCTTCTCTCCTTGCTCGAGGTCGTGCTCGGCCCGCTCTGGGTCTGGCTCGCGTACGCGGAGCGCCCGAGCACATCGAGCCTCGTCGGCGGGGTCATCGTCACCGCCGCAATCGTGGTGCAGGCGACGGCCCGCGAGGCTCCGTTGCCGTTGCCGGAGCGAGGCCCGGCGGCCGTGCCCGAGTCGGGCTGATCGAGAGCTAACCGCCGGCCGGCTTGGCGCTGTAGCCCGCGGCCCGGAGTCGGGCCACGACCTTCTCGCGATGATCGCCCTGGATCTCGATCGTGTTTCCCTTCACCGCGCCACCGGCGCCGCACTGCCGCTTGAGATCGGCGGCAACGGCGGCCAGGTCGCCGTCGAGGCCACGCACGACCGTAACGGTCTTGCCGCCGCGGCCACCTTTCTCGCGGAAGACGCGCGCAACGCCGTCCTGCGGGAGCGCAGGTCCACGCGCCGTCGTGGCTTCGGCTCGCCTTCTGCTTCGACGTCGGCTGCTCGCGCCGGCGGTCACCGTCGTCAGTCGAGTAGACCAGCCGGTGGTTCGACATCCGGCGATCGTAGCCCGTGCACCGACCGCTCAGGCGAGAACGTCGGAAAGGATTCGCGGCAGCAGGGCCGGCAGGCCCGCTTCGAGATCGAGGCTCGGCTGCAGCGCAAGCAGGCGCGCGGCGCTGTCGTGCGCCTCCGGCGGAAAGAGCTCGATCGCCCGGTACAGCCGCCAAGGCGATGCTCGCGTGTGCCAGTTCGCGATCACGAGGGACTGGGAGAGGAGCTCCGGCCAGCCCGCAATCGGCCCGGTTACGGCGATCGGCCCGTTCTGAACCAGCGGGATGTCGATCTCGATACGGCAAGCGCCGGCGTACGGATCGGAGGCCGCGTAGTCGATCGCGCCCAGCCGTGAGATCGAGAGCGCGCCGAAGCAGAGGAGGCAGGGCTCGAGCGTCGAGTGGATCGTGTGGTCGACGTAGCGGCTGCTCGCGGGGAGCTGCGTGAGCGCGTTGATCTCGGCATGCGCGAGCCTCGTACCGGCCACCGATCCCTCGTGCTCCTCGGTGATCCGGTTCCGGCCGCGAGCAACGACGGCGCCCGTGCCGTCAGTGATGACCGCTCCGACGGGGATCGTCCCTGCGACGTACGCCTCCCACATCAACTCGAACGCCGCCTGCCAGTGTGGTTCGAGGCTGGCCCAGGCGTCGTCCACGCAGGGATCCTAGAGGCTCGCCTCGGGGTGCGCGGACAATGGTCATGGCTTGGTCGGCCGGGCTAGGCTGCCCTGGTGAGCGTGGAGCGCAGACACCGACCGGCAACTCGACTTGCTGGCCGAGCTGCTCGTCGAGGCACGCCACGCGCTCGTCCTCACCGGCGCCGGGGTCTCGACCGAGAGCGGGCTTCCCGATTACCGCGGCGTCGGCGGCCTCTGGCGGAACCGGCGCTTCGAGGAGCTCGCCAGCATCGAGCTCTGGCGGCGCGAGCCGGAGGAGTTCTGGCAGTTCTACGCGGAGCGCCTCGCAGGGCTGTCGGAGGCCAAGCCGAACGCGGGGCACTTCGCGATCGCCGAGCTCGAGCGCCTCGGCCTCGTTCGGTCCGTCCTCACCCAGAACGTCGACGGCCTCCATCGTGCCGCGGGCAGTCGTGACGTGTTGGAGCTGCACGGCACGCTCGCCGAGGTCGAATGCCTCTCGTGCGGCTTCCGCGGTGCCAGCGAGATTGCCGAGGCGCAGCTGAGCGCGAGCGCCGCCGTCCCGGCCTGTCCGGCGTGTGCCGCGAACCTCAAGCCGGCCGTCGTGCTCTTCGGCGAGCTCTTGCCTCCCGCGCTCAACCGGGCGCATGCCGCCCTCGAGGAGTGCGACCTCCTGATCTGCTGCGGGTCGAGCCTGCAGGTCTACCCCGTTGCCGGCTTTCCGGGGTGGGTGCACGAACGAGGCGGGACGATCGCGATCGTCAATCTCGGCCCGACCGGGGCCGACCGAACGGCGACGGTGCGATTGGAGCTGAGATCCGGGGAGGCCCTCCCTGCCCTTGTCGAGCGACTTGCGGCTCTCGGGCGGTGAGCCTCCTCGCTGTCCTTTCGCCGCGCTGTCAGGCGCTGATGTCCGGGTAAGGGAACGGTCGCGAGCGGCTCGTGCACCGAGGGCACGAAGTACTTCAGCTGGCATCCGGCAACGTAGCGACTCCCGTCTACGCGACCAGATGGTCGGTCAGCAGGAGATTGTCTCCGCTCGCCCGCGCTGCCCTGAGCGCCGCCGCCACGCGCTGCGTGGGCGTGCCGCCGTATGCGTAGACGCCCGAGAGATAGTCGCCGTGCCGCTGGTAGATCACGACGATCGAGTCCCGCCGCTTCTTGCCCTGGTAGGAGTACTCGATGGTCGACGCGACCGCGACAGAGCCCCCGAGCAAGCCCGGGTCGTGGAGGACGGCGATCGAGAGGTATCTCTCCTTCACTCCTGCTTCAGAGCCGCTTGCGACCGGTGTCTTCGGGCAGTTCCTGACACGCGCCGAAACCTCGAGCATGGCCTTCCTCGCACCACCGGGCGCATAGCGAACGACCTCGTTCGAGAGCAACAGGTCGCCGCCCTTCCTGGCGTACACCGTCTGGAAGCGCCGGCTCCTGAGGGCTTCGCTGGCGTAGCCGCCACCGCAGAAGTCGAGCGTCACCTTTCCCTTCACGAGCCGCCCTCCGGGGATCGTGGCGCGCTCGTACCCCGGCCCGACCTGGGCCGCTCGCAGGATCACGGAGTCGAGGGACGCGGGAGCCGCGGTGACCGCGGCGTCGGCCGCAACGGCAGAGAGCGCGAGCGTCAGGGCCGCTGCCCAAAGGCTTCCGCTCCTCCACATCTGCACCCATTCGACTCTATCGCTCCGGGCATGGCCTTTCGACGGAATGCCTGCACGCTGTCGCCAAAGAGGACAGAATCGACACAGCCGCCCGTCGGCGGACGCGCATCCGGTTGGAGGAGGTTCGGTATGACCCGGTACGGAACACTGCGGACGTGGGCACTCGTCCTCAAGGTGGCAGGGTTCTTCATGGTCGTCTTCACGCTGTTCGGCGTCATCGTGTGGGCGTTCGAGGTCGACGGCTTCTGGGAGACGCTCGGCGTCATCTTCATCGGGGCGCCGGTGGCGATCTTCATCTCGACGTGGGGCATCGCCCTCGGGCAAGCGCTGGCTGCGATCGCCGACATCGGCGACGTCGTCGGCCCGCCGCCGCTCTAGAGGCTTGGTGTGGAGCCTCCGCGCGCGGCGGCGCGCGCGGAGGCTCGTTTCACCTGCCGGCCAGGCGTCGCGGGTCAATGGTGGTGCCAGCCGCACCCTCAGTGTGTCGTCGACCGGACTGCTCCGGGGCCCCCGCGAGTGCGAGGTTGCATCCATCAGCCACCTCGCATCAAGGAGCCCAGCAATGTCCGCCATCGACACCTTCCCCGTCCGCAGAGAGCTCGCCTACCGATCGACCAACGGCATCGACGTCTTTCTCCTCTGGTGCCCGGGCGACGATTCGCTGGCCGTCGTCGTCATCGACGAGAACGCGGACTCATTCGAGCTCGTCGTCGAATTCGACCGACGCCGCTCGACGTCTTCGACGCACCCGTACGCGTACGCCGCCTACCGCGGGCTCGGCCTTGCCGGTGCGCCGCTCGAGGCCACCGCGTGACCCAGCTTGCTACCAACCTGCACGTTCCGGCCGACACGACCCATCAGCGCGAGCCGGGGACGACCGTTGCAGACCACATGACCGGCGCCGGCGCCCTTGCCGCCGTTCTTGCCGTCGCTGCGATCGGCGTTCCCCGGCTCCGTGCAGGTTTCACGGTTCCGCGCCCTCGGCCCGAGACCAGGGTCTAAGCCGTCCCGCGCCGACGCGCGGTGCAGCCGTCAGCCGCCGTAGCGCTCCCGGAACGTCGTCAGGAGCGCGGCTAGCTGCTCGTTGTCGAGGTTGCCGTATCCCGGCATCACGTAGTGCTCGTCGACGCCGAGTGCCTTCCCCGGGAGCGACGTTGCCTCGTGCGCCGCGCCGAAGCCCTCGCGATACACGACGCGGACGACGGCGACGCTGTTGTTGCGCGGCCCCATGGGCACCATGTCCGGCTGGAAGCGCTCGATCTCGCTCCAGGCCGCCTTCCAGGTCTTGACGGGAGAGACGACCGCGAAGCCCTGCTCGTCGAGCCGGAGCTCGGTGCGTTTCGGTAGCACCGCCATGACGCCGGCGAAAAGCCCGATGCCCGCGAGCGCGAAGCAGAAGACGGCCGCGATCACTCCTCCCGCTACGGCAACGAGCAGCCCGACGACGCCGAAGAGGACGGCAACCCCGAAGGCGGCAATGGTGCCTCGCCGCGACGGGCGGAGGACGAGCGGCAGGTTGGCTGGGGTCTCCGGCGCAGTCGTCACGCAGCGGACGCTACTTCACGCGCTCGACCTACTTGTGGAAGACCTGGGCGAGCTCGCCCGTCTTGAACGGCTCGTTGCTGACAACGAGGTCACCCGAGAACGGGTAGGAGAGGTCGACGAGCACGACCAGCGAGAGGACGACGACGAGCGAGATCGCGCAGGCGCCGATGACGTGGAACCACAGGCTGCGAGAGCCGACGAGCAGGACGTAGCCGAGGATCACGAGGGTCCCGACCATGATCAGAGTGAGGATGAGCGCCGGTAGGCCACCCTGGGCTGCGGACAGTCGCCCTCTGCGGGCGATCAGCGCTTCGTTGAGCTGGTGCACGGCGTCGTTGTAGAACGCGGTCTGGGCAGGCGTCGTCGGCCGGATGTCCCCGAACGCGAAGTAGATCGCGTCGACGTCCGACGAGGCGAGATTGCTCTCGTGCCCTTGCCGCAGAGCGGGCCATTCGTTCTGGACGACCTCGCGGAGGTACGTGCGGATGGCCGTCCGCACGGCGAGCGTCTGCGCGGGAGGAAACGAGTTGCTGTCACGCACGATCGCCGCAAGCGAGTCGGCCTCCCGGCCGACGTTGTCCTGGGCGCTCCCGAAGTTCTGGTACTCGATCACGATCACGAACGCGAGCAGCAGACCGAAGAGGGAGGCGACCACGCCCAGCATCTGGGACGAGACCTCGGCGTCGAACCCGTCTCTCGTCACGGGCACGAACCGCCGGACGAGCCACACGCCGAGCAAGACGCAGCCGATCGTCACCACGATCGTCACCGGCACGAGCACGGAGACCGGAGCGTGATTGACGAGGTCTCGCAGCATGCCCTAGTGGTTTCGTCGGATCAGTTGCCGTACTTCACCGCGGGTTCCAGGGGCGCGTCCACGACGGTCGATCGGCATAGGATCAGCATGTGGAGGCGGCGCGCGAAGTCGAGATCCCGATCCGTGCCGCCGAGGTGGTTGGTGCACTCTCGCTCGCTACCGACCTCGGCACAGGACAACCGCTCGAGCATGCGATGCGGTCGGCTGTGCTGGCTGTGCGTCTCGGCGAGCTCGCCGGAGCATCGCAGGAGGAACTCGCGGACACGTACTACGTCGCTCTGCTCCACGCCTCGGGTTGCACGTCAAACGGCCATGAGGCGGCGCAGGTGTTTGGTGACGACATCGAGCACCGTGCTGCGTTCTTTCTCATCGACCCGACCAACCCCGCCGAGGTGCTCGCCTTCTACCAGGCTTACGTCGGCGCCGGCCGCCCCCCGGAGGTCCGACGGCGCTGATCGAGAGGGTGATCGCCGACGCCGGTGCAAGGACGCGCGAATCGTTCGCGGCAATGTGCGAGGTCGCCCAGCGGTTCGCAGGCTGGCTCGACCTCAGCCCGGGCGTCGGGGAAGCACTCGAGTACGTCTTCGCTCGCTGGGACGGACGGGGGTTCCCCGACGCTGCGGGCGATGCGATCCCCCTCCCGATGCGCCTCCTGCACGTGGCGCGGGACATCTCTCTTTCCTCTCCGCTGGCGGGCCGGACGAGGCCCGTGCCGTGATCGAGCGAAGAGGGGCACCGTTCTACGAGCCACGGCTCGCTGAGCTCGCCGTGCGGAGGTTCGAGACCTCGTCGCCGACCTCGACGAAGCACGGATGTGGGATCAGGCGCTGGAGGCAGAGCCGTTTCCAAAGCTCTGGATCGCGGGAGAGCGCGTCGATGCCGCCTTCATGGCCATCGCCGCCCTCACCGGTCTCAAGTCGCCGTGGCTCCGCGAGCACTCGACGGGCGTGGCCGAGCTTGCCGAGGCCGCCGCGTGGCGTGTGGGCCTCGCGGCCGGTTCCGTGACGCTCGTGCGCCGAGCAGCGCTCGCCCACGACCTCGGTCGCGTCGGCGTGTCGAACGCGATCTGGGAGAAGCCAGGCCCGCTCGGGTTCGGGGAATGGGAACGAGTGCGGCTCCATCCGCATTACACGGAGCGCGCATTCGCCCAGTCTTGTCGCTCGCCCCGATTGGTGTCCTCGCGGGGTCACACCACGAACGGCTCGATGGCTCGGGCTACCACCGCGGCACGCGCGGGCCGGAGCTCGATCTGCCGGCTCGCATCCTCGCTGCCGCCGACTGCTACGCGCTATGCGCGAGGAGCGGCCCTACCGGCCGGCGCTCGAGCGCCGAGGCGGCGGAAGCAGAGCTCTTGCGGGAGACCGAGGAGGGGCACGGCTCGATCGTGAGGCCGTCGATGCGGTGCTCGCTGCCGCCGGTCACCGAGTGCAGGAGACGACCGCGCGACTGCCGGCGGGTCTGACCGAGCGCGAGCTCGAGGTCCTCCTCGTGCTCGTGCGCGGCGAGTCCAACCAGGCGATCGCGGATGGTCTCGGCATCTCGGCCAAGACCGTCGGCCACCACGTCCAGCACGTCTACCAGAAGGCCGGCGTCCGCAGCCGCGCCGCAGCAACGGTCTGGGCCTACGAGCACGACCTGGTCCGCGCCCGCTAGGCCGCAGGCACATAGGGCATTCGCCCGATGCGCCGCTGAGCCTCCTGAGCGCACACTCGTCACTCCAACGGCGTCGAGTGGCGGCGCCGACAACGCAGAGGAGGAGAGCATGCTCCTGGCAACAACCACGGTCGAGGACTTCGACCGCTTCGAGAAGATCTTCTCGACGAAGGGCGCCGAGAAGCGCAGGCAGCACGGCTCCAAGGGCGCGACCGTCTTTCGCGATCCCAACGAGGACGGCCGCGTGTGGGTCATCTTCGACTGGGACGGCGAGGGCTGGCAGAGCTTCGCCTCCGACCCGGAGGTCCCGGGAATCATGCAGGAGGCCGGCCACAAGGGGCGACCGCAGGTGGCAGAGATCGGCGGCCGGTACGACGCTTAGCGCGGTCCTCGGCGGACGCGTTGAAGATGCTGCTCGATCCAGAAGCTGCCGCACGCGAGGCCACTCCCGGCCGGCGCGTGCGGCAGCCGCGTCGCGCCGGCCGGCGGGCCTGACCGAGCGAGAGCTCGAGGTTCTCCTCGTGCTCGTGCGTGGCGGGTCGAACCGCAAGATCGCCGAGGATCTCGGCATCTCGGTGAAGACGGTTGGCCATCACATCCAGCGCGTCTACGAAAAGACCGGAGTCCACAACCGCGCCGCAGCGACACACTGGGCCTTCGAGCACGACCTGGTTCAGGATCGCGACAAAGCACGCGCCTGAACCGGCGCGTGTTTTGGCGGGCGGCAACGTCAGCCCGCGCTGCATCGATCGCCTCGAGGAAACCGGCCGACGGAACGAAGAACAGCGTGCCGGTGACTGGATTGCGTGAAGTCGAGCAGCCGGTCGTAGTTCCCCGGCGGCAGGCCGACGAACATGTTCTCGAGCATCTGCTCGAGAACGTGGGAGAGGGCGTAGCCGATGAAGTAGGTGCCGGACTCACCGCTCGCGGTTCCGAAGGGCATGTTGTGGCGGAGGATGTCGATCTCCTCCCCGCCCTCTTCGATCACCGTCAGCGCGTTGTGCGCGTTCGTCGGCTTCACGTCGTCGTCGAGCTCGATGTCGGCGAGCTTGGTGCGCCCGATGATCCGCTCCTGCTCCTCGGTCGCAAGTGCGTCCCACGTCACGAGGTCGTGCACGTAGCTTCTGCACGAGCACGTAGCTGCCCCCGACGAACGACGGATCTTCGTCGCCCACGATGGTGACGTCGACGGCGTTCTGGTCGAGCGGATTCTCGGTGCCGTCGACGAAGCCGGTTAGGTCGCGATCGTCGAAATAGCGGAACCCGTGCACCTCATCCGCCGTTGAGAGAGCGCCGTCGAGCCTCGAGACGATCATCGTGGCGAGCTCGAAGCAGAGGTCCATCCGCTCGGCGCGGATGTGGAAGAGGAGATCGCCCGGGGTCGAGACCGAATGCCTTGCGTCCGCGACGATCTCGCGAAGCGGATGGAGCTCGGCCGGACGTGGCGGCCCGAAGAGGACATCCCATGCGTCGGAGCCGACGCCGACGACGCACGACAGCTGCCCCTGGTGATCGCGCGCGGCCACGGCACGAACGAGCCCGGCAAGGTCGCCACAGAGCGTGCGCGCCGCCCGCCGGCTGCTCTCGCCGAAGTTCAGCGTCACCACCAGAAAGATGGCGTCGCGCGTCACCGGGGAGGTCACAGATTGCGAGCTCACGTTCGACGCTCGAGGATACGACCTCCCCGCGCTCGCGACCATCTCGAAGCAGCTACGGAGCTCGCCCTGGCGACTCAGTTCCGTTGCAAGAGGGTAGAGACGAATCAGACGATCACTACCCAAGGAGACTCTCGATGAAGGCGAAGACCAGGCGGAAGCTGAAGAAGTCGCAGTTCGGGCTTCCCGGGAAGCGCAAGTACCCGATGCCGGACAAGGCGCATGCCGTCAATGCCAAGGCTCGGGCAAAGCAGCAGCGCAAGCGCGGCAAGCTCTCGAAGTCCGCGTACGAGAAGATCGTGGCCAAGGCGAACAAGGTGATCAGGCGCAGCAAGCAGAAGACGAACGCACTAGCCCGAAGCGGGCTGCCGGAGCGCGCGCGTCTCGGCGCGGGCATCGCGCCACCAGACCAGCTCGTAGACGTGCAATGCGACCCAGACGGCGGTGACGAGCGCAAGAGCGAGCAGCGCCGGCACGGCGACGGCAACCGGCCATAACAGCGCGAACGCCACGGCACCGACCAGGCGTCCGTGGCCGAAGCTGCGGGATACCCGCCACCGCAACGCGACGAACGAGAACAGGTAGAGCGAAGGCCCGCCGCAGAGGCCGAGCGCCGGAATCGTGCCGAGCTCGTCGCCGACGTGCGCCAGCGTCGCCTCCACCCCGAAGGCGAAGAGCACGATGCCCGCCACCATCGGTAGATGGAGGTACGTGAAGATGTCGCGAGCGAGTGCCACACGCTCGAGGCCGCTTCTCTCGCGAAGCAGCTGCTCGGCGCGCAGCTGGAAGAAGTCGAAGTAGGCGAGCCAGAATGACGTCGCTACGGCCAACCCCAGCACCGCAGCCGCGATCACGCCCGCATCGAGCGATGTTCCGCGCGCCCCAATCCCCATCGCGAACATCGACTCGCCGATCGCAATGATCACGATCAGCCCGTGCCGCTCCACGAAATGCGCCGGCTGCACGCTCCAGCCGCGCAGACCAGTGAACAACGGCGTGACCAGGCCGATGACGACCGCCGCCAGCCAGAGCAGCGACCGCAGCCTGCCGTCTGCGAAGCCTGCAGCGACGATCAGCGCAGAGCCGACGAGCGCGGCCGGAGCGATCCGCAGGATCGCCGCCCGCAGTTCCGAATCGCCACGCCCCGCGAGCGTCATCAGCGTCAGGTACATGAGGTTCACGATCAGGAACGCGACGCCGAACAGGACACCATGACTGCCGAAGGCGTCCGGGACGGCGAGCGCCGCGATGAACATCGCCGCCATCGCCACCAGCATCGCGCCCCACACGGCGCCGTCCTCGGGATCGACCGTGTTCGTGAGCCAGGCGTACGAGGCCCAGGCCCACCAGAGAGCCGTCAGGATCAAGAGCGCGTGCGTCAGCCCGCTCCAGGTCGGGTCGTCGGACAGGACGGCGGTGACCTGGGTGAACGCGAAGACAAAAACGAGGTCGAAGAGAAGCTCGAGCGGTGTGACCGGGTAGGCCCCAGATGCTTCCGCTTCCGGCTCCGTGCGGAGGGCGAGACGTCGGGCTCGTGCCATGGGAGACGACGATAGCGTTGCCGCACGAGGCGATCGATGTCAGGTTGGATCGGGTCGAGTGCGGGTACAGAGTGAACGAAGGAGAATGGAAGACCTGCGAGTTGGCGAGACGCGCAAAGAGACGTAAAGTCGAAGGTATTCAACGGTGAACGAACAGGAAGTCGTCGTGGCCCTCGAGTGAACGTCGATCTCTACAACGACATCGATCGCCTCTACGTCGCCCCTCGCGACAAGTTCATCCGCGAGCGGGACACCCTCGCCCGGAGCTTACGGGCGTCGGGTGACAAGAGCACGGCCGCCGAGGTCGCGGCTCTCCGTAAGCCCACGCTGGTCGCCTGGACGGTCAACCAGCTCGCATACACGAGGCGGCGCGACATCGATCTCCTGCTCGACGCCGGGCAGAGGATCATCGACGCCCAGAAAGCCAGCATCTCGTCGGGTGGCCGAAGCGAGCTCGACGCGGCCCAGGCGTCGCTTCGCCAGGCCGTCAACGCGCTCACCGAAGCGGCAGGCACGATCCTGGGGCCGAATGCCAGCAGGACGACCCTTACCCGGATCGCCGAGACACTCCGTACCGGTGCCACCGCACCCGCGGGGCGAGAGCTCCTGGCCCGCGGCCAGCTCACGGAGGAGCTGAGCGGGACGGGCTGGGAGATCGTCGCAGGCTTCGAGCCCGGGCCGCGCGCCAAGCCGAAGCGCGGCGGCAACGCTGCTGCCGAGTCAACGACAGCGACGCCGACGAGCCGGGCTGCGGAGCTCAAGGCCGAGCAGCAGCGGCTGGCGGAGCTCAAGAAGGCCCACGCGGCCGCCGCGAAGAAGCAACGAGATGCCCGCCGCGAGGAGCGAGCCGTGGCCGCGCAGCTCGAAGGTCTCCACGACGCGCGCCTGGAGGCAGACGCGAAACTCGAAGCGATCGAGAAGGACATTGCCAGCGTCGAGCAACGCGTCGCCGACCTCCGCGACGGTCCGACCTGAGCGGGCGATCAGCTCCGTCATCTCCCCACAGACGCGCGCCCTTTCAATGCCGCTGATGGAGCCGGACGGTGGTCCCGCCCTCCCGGGCGAGAACGTCCGCTCGCGACACGAGACCGTGGATCAGCTGCAAGCCCCGTCCGCGCTCCTCCGAGGTCGGTGCGTCACGGACAACCCAACGACCCGCATCCGAGACGTCGATCACGAGCCCACCGTCATCCTCTCTCGGGTGCACGAGCACAAGGCCCGCGGAGCCGGCGTGTCAATCGCGTTCGCCACCGCCTCGTGCGTCGCGAGCACGAGGCTGCCTCGCAACGACTCCGCGACTCCGGCGTCCGTCAACCAGGCATTCAGAGAAACACGCAGAGGACGCAGCTCGCGGAGATCGGAGGCGTTCCCCCGAAAAGGCATCATCTCGTGAGGATCCCACGTCCTGCTTGAGCACGACCGGGATCCGATACCGCTAGAGCATTTTTGCTTCCGCCGCGTCGAGCTCCTTGCCCGTACGCACCACGGTCGGGATCAGCCACGGTGCCGGTGCACGTCACCGGGTCGTAGGCCGGATCGGCGAGCGGACGGCCCTCGGTTAAGGGCCGTCCGCCGTCGGCGCGTCGACTGAGCACCCACAACTAGGCTGGAAGCGATGGCAGAGCCCGTGCAGGTGACGCTGTTCAACGACGCGGGGTGCCCGTGGGGGTACTCCGCGAACCCGGCGTTGCGCGTGCTCGAATGGCGCTACGGCGCGCAGCTCGACTGGCGGCTCGTGCTGATCGGGCTTACGAACGTGGCGCAGGAGTACGTCGACCGGGGCTACACACCCCTCAAGTCGGCCGAGGGATATGCGCGGCGCTTTCGCCGGTTCGGCATGCCGATCGCGCCGAATCCGAGGGCTCGGATCGTCGGCACCGGCCGCTCCTGCCGGGCCGTCGTGGCCGTGCGACAGCAGGCGCCGGGCCGGGAGTGGGCGGCCTTCCGGGCCTTGCAGTTCGCGTTCTTCACGACGACGTTGCTCCTCGACGAGGACGAGGACATCGCCGCTGCGCTTCGGGACGTCGAAGGGGTCGACGTCGCCGCGGCGATCGCCGCAATCGACACGCCTGCGGTCGAGGAGGAGTATCAGCGGGATCGGGCCGAGGCCCGGACCGCTGCAGGCTCTCCGACCCAGCTGCAGGACAAGCATGCAACGAGCGATGGCCCTGTCCGGTACACCGCACCTTCGCTCGTGTTCGAGCGCGGCGACCGACGCCTCGAGGCCGGCGGCTGGCAGACGATCGAGGCCTACGACGTGATCGTCGCCAACCTGATCCCGGACGGCGAGCGCCGAGGCGTGCCCGACGACCCGCGTGAACTGCTGCCCGCGTTTCCGGGCGGGCTCACCACCCAGGAGGTTGCGCAGCTCCTCACGCACGGCAACGACGCGCCTGACCGAACGGAGGCCGAGCTGGCGATGCTGCGCCTCGTCGCGGACGGAGCGGCAACCCGCTCACCGCTCGGCGACGACGCTCTCTGGCTGCCGGCGTAGCCATTTCGGCCCACCGCGTTCGACGTGCAGGTTGGGTCCAGTTCCACGCGCGAGACACGGCTGTTGACCGTTTGCCTTCGACAATTCGGCCGCCCAATGACCGGGAGCAAACGAGAGGAGGGAAGCGGGGCGCCGATGTCGCGTGGATTCGGAGGACGGCGGCGATCGACGGGCGGTGACCCGCTCTAGCTCCCGTTTCGGCGGCGGCAGCGGCACGCGTGGACGATGAGCCTGCGCTCGTGCCGGCCGCGACCACCCGTGCTGCTGCACGGGAGGTCGCGGACGATTCCGAGAAGAGTCAGGGGCGCCCGCATCGATCAATCTCAGTTCCCGACTTCCGTCACGCACAACCGTCGCCAGAACTGGCTACCGAACGAGACGAGGCCCCTGAGGGCCTCGAATCGCTTCTATGGAGGCGGCGGGAATCGAACCCGCGTCCGCAATCGCACCGAACAAAGTGTCTACGAGCGTAGTTCGCCTTGAATCTCACCCGACGGCCGGTGGCGAACGACCTACCGGCGGGCCAGCCCTCCTTTGGATGTCGCGCTTTGGGCGAGTGGCTCTCCCGTAGCGCCGAGCCCGATGGTTAGCGCCGCGCCTGGCCTCGGGCCCAGCCAGGAGGGGCGTCGCTAGCTAGTCAGACTAGGCAGCGTATGCGAGTTCTGAACGAGTCGCATTTGTGTGTTTCCCGGTGGATTAACGAGGCCAACCGGGGACCTCGGCTCGCAACTCAGCCGGAGAACCGACCACGTCGAAACCAGGTCGCCCCCGTATGTCATTTCTACGCTTCGGATGGTAGCTCACAACGGGCGAGCCGCGCTGAAGCCGGCCACCGCGTCGCACGCATAGGATCACGAGCATGGACCAGCGCGCCAAGGCCGAGGCCCTCCGGACATCTCCACGTTCCCGGCGACCCGCTTCTGCTCCTCAACGCCTGGGACGCCGCGAGCGCCGTCGTGATCGCCCGCGCCGGGGCACGCGCGATCGCGACCTCGAGCGCCGCTGCCGCCAACGCGCTCGGCTACGCGGATGGCCAGCACCTGACACGAGATCAGATGCTCGCGTCGGTCGCCGCCATCGCGGGCGCGGTCGACCTACCGGTGACGGCGGACATGGAGGCCGGCTACGGCGACGAGCCCGAGGCCGCCGCGGCCACCGCCCGCGGTGTCGTCGAGGTCGGGGCAGTCGGGTTGAACATGGAGGACCTCCGCGACGGCGGCGATGATCTGCTCCCGATCGAGAGCTTCACCGCCAAGATCGCGGCCGTGCGCGCGGTCGGCGAGGAAACGGGCATCGCGGTCGTTCTCAACGCCCGCACCGATGTCTTCCTCGGCCAGATCGGCGACCCGGCGACGCGGATCGAGCGCGCGGTCGAGCGCGGCCGTGCCTATCTCGAGGCGGGCGCAGACTGCATCTTCGTCCCCGGCGTCGTCGACCTCGACGTGATCACGGCTCTCGTCCAGGGCATCGACGGCCCCGTCAGCGTCCTCGCCGTCCCCGGCTCGCCCGCGATCAGCGACCTGAAGGCTCTCGGAGTCGCCCGCATCAGCACCGGCTCCGGGCCGTATCGCGCCGCTCTCGCGCTCGCACGCACGATGGCCGAGGAGGCCTATGGTCACGGATCGCTCGATTCGATGATCTCGGCGCAGGTGGCGTTCGCCGACGCGCAAGCACTCTTCCCCGACCTAGCCCGCGAGACGCGCGACAGATCGCCGAAAGGTGAGTATCGTCTGGTAGGGAGAACGACGAGGAGGGGCACATGTCGTACGTTGCACCACGTCCGTATGAGAATCTGGTCGACCTGCGCGACCGCGCGCGCGAGGAGGTCGGGAAGGTCGTCGTCGGCCAGGGGCATGCCGTCGACCTCCTGCTCGTCGCGGCACTCGCACAGGGGCACGTTCTGATCGAAGGCCCGCCGGGCAGCGCGAAGACGCTGCTCGGACGCGCGATGGCACATGTCCTGGGCGCGAAGTTCAGGCGCATCCAGTTCACGCCGGATACGGCGCCGGACACGATCACCGGCTTCAACACGACAAAGATGGGCGAGCAGGTCTTCATGCCAGGCGTCGTCTTCACCAACGTCCTGCTCGCCGATGAGATCAACCGCACACCGCCCCGCACCCAGGCGGCGTTGCTCGAGGCGATGCAGGAGCGCACCGTGACGGTCGAGGGCAAGACCCATCAGCTCCCGGACCCGTTTCTCGTGATCGCGACCCAGAATCCGTTCGAGCACGAGGGCATCTTCCCGCTGCCCGAGTCTCAGCTCGACCGCTTCCTGTTCAAGATCATCCTCGACTACGCGGACGCAGAGAGCGAGATCGACATGCTCCGCCTCCCGCACACCGGCGTTACGCCGGACATGCTCGGCGACATCCGCTCTCTGCTCGGCGTCGTCGGCCTCGACCACGCGCGGCACGACCTGGACGCGACTGAGGTGCCCGAGGAGGTCGCGCTGTACATCGTCCTGATCGTGCGCCATACGCGAGAGAACCCGGGTGTCGAGCTCGGAGCGAGCTCCCGCGCGGCCATTCACCTGCTGAGCGCCGCGAAGGCGCAGGCACGGCTCGACGGTCGCAACGCCGTCTCGATCGAGGACGTGCGTTCGGTTGCGCCATACGTCCTCCGCCACCGCCTCATCTGCCGCGCGGGCACCTCCCCGGAGGACGCCCTCCGGGCCGCGCTCGACGCCTAGATCCGCAGAGGGCGGGACGCGAGCGCGCCCCGCCCTCGAATCGTCCTCCTAGGCCATCGCCTCGATCAGGGCGCCGCTCCGTAAGGACGCGGGCGAGGTGCATGCGGAACTCGGCCGACGCCGCCGTGTCACTCGAGGGCTCGGTGCCCTCGGCGGCATGGCCCGCGGCGACGACGGGCGACGCCCCACCCGCGACGGCGTCCTCCACCCCACGCGCCCGCAGCGGCGTGCCGCCCATGCTCGCCAGCACGACCGATGCACCGACAGTGGATCCGTCGTCGCCGTGGACGAGCGCAGCGACGCCGACCGTCGCCCAGTCCTGGGCGCGCCGGTGGTACTTGAGGTACGCCCAGCCCGTCGACTCCCCGAGCTTCGGCACCCGAATCTCGGTCAGCAGCTCGCCCTGCCCGACCGCCGTCTCGAACACGCCGGTGAAGAAGTCGGCCGCCGCCACTGTGCGCTCGCCACCACTCCCGACGATCACGAACTCGGCCCCGAGCGCCAGCATCACCGCCGGCATGTCCGACGCCGGATCGCCGTGCGCGAGCGAGCCGCCGATCGTGCCGCGATGTCGCACCTGCGGGTCGCCGATCTTGCCCGCGGTCGTCGAGACGATCGGGCAGTGCTCCTGCAGGAGGGGATCGCCGTTGCACGGCCGCGTGCCGAGTGAGCGCCCCGATCGCGAGCTGCGTTCCCGCGTCCCGTACGTAAGCGAGGTCGGTCAGCCGGCCGATGTCGACCAGCTTCGACGGCCGCGCGACGCGGAGCTTGAGCGCCGGCACGAGCGAGTGCCCTCCCGCGAGCAGCTTCGCGTCGGGATCGTTGCCGAGCAGACTCGATGCGCGTGCTCGACCGACTCGGCCACCTCGTAGTCGAACGCCGCCGGGATCATGACCTCGCCTCCTCGATCGCGCGCCAGACTCTCTCGGGAGTCGCCGGCATCTGGATATCGGTGACGCCGAGATGCGAGAGCGCGTCGATCACGGCGTTGATTACCGCGGGGGCGGCCGCGATCGTCCCCGTCTCTCCCACGCCCTTGGCACCGAACGGCTGGTCGGGCGACTTGGTCTCGGTGCGGTCGAGCTCGTATGAAGGCAGCTCGGCGGCCGACGGCACGAGATACGACGTCAGCGTCCCGTTCGCAGGTTCCCGTCCTCGTCGTAGATCGCCTCCTCGTAGAGGGCGGTCGCGATGCCCTGCGTGATGCCGCCGTGCACCTGCCCGTCGACGATCAACGGGTTGACGACCGTGCCGATGTCGTCGACCGCGACGTAGCGGATCAGGCGGGCATCGCCGGTCTCGGTGTCGACCTCGACGACGGCCGCATGCGCGCCGGCCGGCCAGGAGAAGTTCGGCGGGTCGTACGTCGCCGTCGCCTCGAGGTTCGGCTCCATCCCGTCGGGCAGGTTGTGCGCCGCGAACGCCGCCCAGGCGGCGCCCTTCACGGTCATCTCCTTGTCGGGCGAGCCCTTCACCGTGAAGGTGCCGTTTGCGTAGTCGAGGTCGTCTGCCGACGACCTCGAGCTGGTGCGCCACGATCTCCCGCGCCTTCTCGATGATCTTCTCGCCCGCCGTCCAGAGCGCGGCGCCGCCCGACAGGGAGGCTCCGGCTGCCGTAGGTATCGAGGCCGTAGGGCGAGATGCTCGTGTCGCCGTGCAGCACCTCGACCTCGGAAGGGTCGCAGCCGAGCTGGTCGGCCACGATCTGCGACCATGCCGTCTCGTGCCCCTGGCCGTGCGGCGAGGTGCCGGTGACGACCTGGAACGTGCCGGTCGGCAGACAGCGGATCGTCGCTGTCTCCCAGCCTCCGGCGGCGTAGCGGATCGCGCCGAGGATCCGTGACGGGGCCAGGCCGCACATCTCGTTGTAGGTCGAGAAGCCGACGCCGATCTGCTTCGTGTCGCCGCGGTCGCGACGAGCCTGCTGCTCGGTCTCGAGCTCGTCGAGACCGAGGTGCTCGAGCAGCTTGTCGAGCGAGGCGTGGTAGTCGCCGCTGTCGATCGTCAGGCCCGAGGCGAGGGTGGCCGGGAACTCCGAGATGAAGTTCCGTGCGCCGCAGCTCGATCCGGTCGATCCCGAGCTCCTTCGCGAGCAGGTCCATCGTCCGCTCGAGCACGTAGGTCGCCTCGGGCCGGCCGGCGCCGCGGTATGCGTCGGTCGGCGTCGTGTTCGTGAAGACGCCGGTGAACGTGACGCTGTAGTTCGGGATGGCGTACGGCGCCTGCGTAGATCCAGGCACCGAGCAGCGGGATACCGGGCGTGACGAGCTGGAGGTACGCCCCCATCGAGGCGGTTACGTCGGCCCTGATCGAGGTGATCTTGCCGTCCTTCGTCGCGGCCAGCTCGAGCGTGGTCACGAAGTCCCGGCCGTGGATCGTCGCGAGCGGCGTTCTCCGAGCGCTCCTCGATCCACTTCACCGGCGTTCCGAGCCGCCGGGCGAGCGCGACGGCCAGGCAGCTCCTCGGCGTAGACGTCGAGCTTCGAGCCGAACCCGCCGCCGACATCGGGTGCGATCACGCGCAGCTTCGTCTCGGACATGCCGAGCGTCGCGGCGGTGAGCACGCGCAGGATGTGCGGGATCTGGGTCGCCGACCAGAGCGTGACGTCGCCGCCCGGCTCGGCCGCGCGACGACGCCGCGCGGCTCGATCGCGTTCGGGATCAGCGGCGGCTGGACGTAGCGGTGCTTGACGATCACGTCGGCGCCGTCGTCGAACGTCGCCGGTCTCGAGCTTCCAGACGTACGAGACGTTCGTGCCCAGCTCCTCGTGCACGAGTGCCGCGCCATCCTTCGCCGCGGCCTCGACGTCGACGAGCGCCTCGAGCGGCTCGTACGTCGACATCGACGAGCTCGGCCGCGTCGGCGGCATGCGCGCGCGTGTCGGCGATCACGACCGCGACGCCGTCGCCCTGGTAGTGCACCTCGCTCGACGGCGAGCGGGAAGTGCTCGGGGCTCTTCATGTCCTCGGTCACCGGCCAGGCGCACGGCATGGCCGCCTTCCAGTCGTCGCGCAGGTCGGCGCCGGTGAAGACGGCGACGACGCCCTCGGCACGCCTTCGCGGCGGCGGTGTCGATGGACGCCGATCCTCGCGTGCGCATACGGGCTGCGGACGACGGCCATGCACGACCGTGCCGGGAAGGTTCATGTTGTCGATGTAGCTTCCGCGGCCGCGGAGGAGCGGGTCGTCTTCCTTGCGCTTCAGCGGCGAGCCGATGTGGCGTGTCTTCGGTGGCGCTCATGACGCGCTCCCGGCCGCCGAGGCAACTGCCTCGACGATGTTGTGGTAGCCGGTGCAGCGGCAGAGGTTGCCTTCGAGGCCGCGCCGGATCGCGTCGCGGTCGGTTGCCTCGCCGTGCTCGATCAGCGAGACCGCGGCCATCACCATGCCCGGCGTGCAGTAGCCGCACTGCAGCGCGTGATGGTCGTGGAAGGCCTGCTGCACGGGATGCAGCTCGCCGTTCGTCGGCGAGCCCCTCGATCGTCGTCACCTCGGCGCCGTCGGCCTGCACGGCGAGGACGGTGCACGACTTCACCGATTCGCCGTCGAGCAGAACGGTGCAGGCGCCGCACGAGGAGGTGTCGCAACCGACGTTCGTGCCGGTGAGCGAAAGCCGCTCGCGGAGGACGTGGACGAGCAGGTCACGCGGCTCGACCTCGAGCTCGTGACGGGTGCCGTTGACGGTCAGCGCTACGTCGCGCAAGGACAACCTCCTTCGATCGGCGGGTACGAGGTCGAGCCTACTCCTCCGCCTTCGCGCCACCAAGAGTCGGCGTATCGTTGGCGGGATGATCGGAGATCAGGGAGATCGAGGCCGACGGGCTGGGCCGCTGGATCGGGGTCGCGGGTCGCGTCCGGGCCGACCGCACCGGCGAGCGTCGGCGAGTACGTCGACTGGAAGCGCCAGGCCGAGGACATGGTGTGGCTCCTCGCCTCGAGGGACGGCGAGGACGCCGGCGCCGCGCTCGCGTACGTCGGCTGGCACTCGAAGCCGGGAACCGGGCACGGCGAGGTCTTCGTGCCGCCAGAGCACCGCGGTGCGCGGCGTTGGTTCGGCGCTCTACGAGCAGGTCGCCGAGTGGGTGCAGGAGCGCGGCTGTGTCACGCTGGAGACGTCGGTGGCCGAGGACGACCCCGAGAGCCTCGCCTGGGTCGACCGGCGCGGCTTCCGCGAGGTCGGCCGGAACTCGAGGATGGTGCTCGACCTGACAGCGATCGAGGCTCCCGCGATCGATCCACCGGCGGGCGTCGAGATCGTGACCTGGGCCGAGCGGCCCGAGCTGGCGGCGGGGATCTACACCGTGGCGTGCGAGGCGTACGCCGATGTTCCGGGCGACGAGGGAACGCCGATGGACCCGTTCGACGAATGGCTCCGGAAGGACATGCAGGGCGCCGGGGACCGGCCGGACGCGACGTTCGTCGCGCTCGTCGACGGCGAGGTCGCCGGT
>CAWCOI010000006.1:0-160233 GCA_963797125.1 uncultured Thermoleophilia bacterium
CTCGGCCGCCTTGCTCAGGGCGCGGATGGCGTTCATGGCTTCCGGGATGACGAACGCGGGCTGCTTCATGCGTGGTTGCATCGAGATTCTCCTGGTGGTGTCGAGCCGAGCTCGATTGGTCACCATCAAGACGAGCCACGGCTTCCGCCTGTGACGCGGCCTCGGAAAAAAGCGTTCAGCCGAAAACGCCGGGCAGGGCGCCGGTGAACTGTCCGGCCGCGCCCAGGCTGGGCAGGTTGACGCCCAGCCCGGCCGCCAGCGCCAACCAGAAGTCGTTGAACGGCCGGTTGCCCTGGTGGCGCCGGTCTGGGAAGGCAGCGGTCCGTCGGTCACCTTGAGGAACGTGCCCCCCGCCAGGCCGGTGTTCTTGCCACCGAACACGGCCAGGGGAACGTTTTGCTGGTTGTGGTCCCACCGGCGCGAAAGCTCGGTCACGTAGACCACGAGGGTGTTGTCCAGCAGCGTGTTGCCGTCCACGTCGGGCGTCGCCGCCAGCGCCTGGATCGCCAGCGAGGACTGCTCGGCATAATAGCGATCGATGGCCGTCCACCAGGCGCCGGTATCGGGCGACACGGCAGGGTCCACGCTCAGCGGTTCGTAGTGCGGCGATGCGACCGCGCCGCCCGGGAGCGTCGCGCCGCCGAAACTGTTCGGGAAGACCACCCAGCTGGTCGCGGAGGACCAGCTGAACGTCGCCACGCGGAACAGATCGCAGCTGAGCGCCGCCTTGATCAGCGCCAGGTGGGCCTGGCCCAGGGCCTGGTGCGGATGGCTGGTCGGATCGGCGTGCCTGGTAATAGTCGACGCCGCCGAGGGTGGTCGAGACGACGCCGCGTTCCCTGCTTGCCGGTCGCCGTCAGCGGGAACATGGGCGGGCTGGCCGGTGGCACGCAGACCGCCCGGGCCGCCGCGACATGTGTTGGCCGAGCGTCATCTCGAGCTGCCGGATGGCGGTCGCGTGTGCGTCGATCCGCTGGCGCTGGCTGGCGGGGGCCAGGGTCCGAAGCCGCGCCAGATCCTTGAGCGCGAAGTCGAGGACGCTCTGCTCGCGCGCCAGCGCCGTCGCGGTGGCGGCCGCGGACGGCGACGCCCCGCCGAACAGGCGGTTGAACGTGGTGAATGGCTGCGTCTCTGGGAACATCGGCTGGCGCGCCAGGCTGGGGTCCGCGTTGGTCGTGGGGGGCCGGTAGGACAGCACGCGGGGCGCGACCTCGTCCCGCGTCGCTCGGATGTCGGCGGCGAGCCTGCAGCGATCCGAACAGCGTCTTGCTGGGCGAGCTCGAGAGGCTGCCGCCGAGCAGCGGCGATCGATCCAGCAGAATCTGATCGATCGACGGCCCGCCCGCGCAGTGATCCTGCTGGCCGATCATCCCCAGCGTCGGGACGCCGGTCATCAGGGCGACCAGGCCGCCTTCGCTGGTGTTCTGGCCGCCGTTGTTCCCGGCCTTCTGCGAAGCCGGCACCAGATTGAGCCCGTCGATCAGCACCATCTTCGACTGCAGCGGCGCGAACGGCGCGCTGTTGGCCGGCAGGGTGAACGTTGCGCGTCGTGGCGCTGGCCGCCGGGCGCCACAGGTCCAGCGGCGATCCCTGACCGTGGTGCAGGATCAGCAGCCGCCTGGGTGCGGCGGCGCCCTCTGCGCGGGCCTCCATCGATCGCAGCAACGGCAGCAGCAGCGCCGCCGACCCACCGCACCCGCGCAGGAACGATCGGCGGGCCATCTTGTACGACGTCACTGGGCTCCTCCTGCGCGGGCGCGCGCGAATGCCGACCCGGCGACCTGCCGGAGCAGCGACGCCAGCGTTCCGTCCGACTGGTCGAAGGCCGCCTGCAGCTGGTTGACCTGGCAGCGTTGCGGGCGGGGACAGTCACCGCCAGCGCGGCCTCGAACAGCCGCTGAACGGCGCAGCCGGCGAAGACCTTGCTGGACACCAGCGCGGCCGCGAAGTCGACGGGTCCAGAGAAGGTCATCGCGCCCAGCGGTGACGTGTCGGTCAATTTGGCCGACGTGTCGATGGGACGGCCCACCTCGTCCACCGTGCGGAAGTTGCCGGCGGCGTCGAAGGCGTGCAGCAGGCGGCCATAGGGATCCAGCTCGGTGTGGCAGCCCTCGGCGCACAGCTTGCCGGAGGCCAGCCGCGCGTCCGAATGGGTGGCTTCGCTGTCCCCCATCTGGATGACGGCCACCTCCGCCATCGACGCGCCGGGCGGCTCGAAGGGCACCGGATCCGCGCAGAGGAAGTCGCGGTGGACGGCCTGGCCGCGCATGACGGGGTCGACCTGCGCCTGGGCTGAGATGGCCCACAGGAACGCCGGGTGGGTCAGGACGCCGGCGCGCGGCTGGACGGCGGGCCAGGTGAGCGGATGGAAGGCCGGGTCGACGGCCGCGTCGTGCGGGAACCCGTAGAGCGTCGCCAGCCGCCAGTCGGCGTAGAACGTCTGCGCGGTCAGCAGATCGGTCACTTTTCCCGGCGGGCTGGACCAGAGCGTCGCGGTCACCGCATCGTCCCACGAGGTGCGGAGCGCGGCGGTGATGGCCGCCTGATCCTGATCGGCGGCGGCCAGCGGGGAGAGGAGCGCCGGGGCCTTGGCCTTGTCGGCCACCTGGTCGACGCCCAGCCAGCGCGTGACCATGCCGGTCGCGCGCGCCTTTGTGGGGGGCAGCGCCAGCAGCCGATCGATCTCCGCCAGGATGCCGGCCGGCGTATCCAGCGCGCCGCTGTCGGCCGCGGCCAGCAACCCCGCATCCGGCGTCGAGCCGAGCAGCAGGAACCCGAGCTGCGTCGCGACCTCGTCACCGGTCAAGACGGTGTCCGGATAATCGCCGGCCGTGTTGGCGGTCAGGTTCCGCGGGCCCAGCTCGGTCCGGTAGAGAAACGAGGGAGCCATCACGAAGGCCTTCACCATCAGGTCGATGGCGTCGGCGAAGTCCGCGGGCGTTGCGCAGCTCGGCGACGGGCCGGGGCAGACGGCCTCGAACACGGTCCGGAGGTCCGTCACCTCGACGTCATCGAGCGCGCGGCGGAAGGCCTTTCGTCCGAAGCTCTTCGCGAAGCGCGTCGCGCAGGCCAGATCGTCTTGCCCGCCGTGCAGGCGGCGAGGGCCGTCGCGCGCGGCGCCACCTGCGCGGCGATGGATCCGGCGGCTTGATAGAGGGCCTGCAAGTAAGTGTCGTCGATGACCAGGTCGGCAGGGGAGTTTTGCGCGGCGTCCGCGACGCCAGGGATCAACGTGGGTGCCGTCTCCAGCGACAGCAGGTCACGGGTGGCGTTCCCGAACTGAGTGGGATCCAGCGCCACGACCCGGCGCGGGATGGGCGCCAGGGGAACACAGCCGATTGCCGTTCCACCCGCGCCGGCCAGGCCGGTGATGTTGCCCGCGCCGCCGGATGCGGCCGCCGCTGCCGTGCCCCCGGCGCCGCCCGCGGAGATACCCGGCGCGCCGGCGTGATTGCCCACGCCGAGACTGCCCCCCGAGCATGCGGCGAGGGAGGCGGCGAGGAGAGGTGCCAGACGTGGCAGGCGACTGATCTTCATCGAGCAAACTCCCACCTCCTGATTGTCCGCGTCAGGGCAGAGTTGCTACGTTTTCCAGGCCGCATTTGCGAGGTCGTTTGCGGCGAACAAAGGGCCTGCCAGTCCGGCGCGGGCGTCAGCGCTGGGCGTAAACGTCCGCGATTTGGGCGGCGGTCAGCGCGGCGGCGTAGATGCGAAATTCGTCCAGCTCGCCGTCGAAGCCAGGGTCGGCGGTGAACTGCGACCGCCCAAAGAAGTCGTTGGCCGTCGTCCCGAGATTGACCGGCTTCAAGGTCAGCCCCGGGTTCGTGTTGGCCGCCACGCCGTTCAGGTACAGAACACCGCCGCTCGGCCCCAGCACGATGGCGACGTGGGTCCAGGTGCCGCCCGGCAGCGCCGTGGTGGCGTCGAGCCGCTGCTCGTTGGTGTTACCGCCGGTCGTGATGCCGAATCGCGCAACCTTGGTGCTGGAGACGCAGGTGAAGAACATGTAGCGGTTGGTGTCGACCCCCACGTCGAAGACGCGCTGCCACTGCGTGCTGGCGTTGGCGTCCAGGCGCGGCCGCACCCAGAACGCGACGGTGATGTCCGTCAGCGTGGCCACCAGGCCGGCCGGCAACCTGACGTAATTCGCCGCCGCGCCGTCCAGCTTCAGGTCCTTGCCGACGATGCCGGTTCCGAAGGTCACCGACCCTGTGACGGTGCCGCCATGCCCATTTCCGGAGACGTCCGCGATGTCGGGACCGGCGGTCTGCTCGAAGGGGTAGCTGGCATAGGGCGGGGGCAGGGGGCTGGTGCTGCCGCCGCGCCCACCGATGGACCCGGCCGCGCCCGAGCTACCGCCACTGGCACGGGTGCCGGCCGCGCCCGAGCTGCCCCCAGTGGCGCGGGTGCCGGCCGCGCCGGAGGTCCCGCCGGTGGACCGCGCGCCGCCCGCGCCGCCGGTGGATGCCTGGCCGCCGGTGCCCGCGCGCGGCGTTGGTGGCGAACCGCCCTGGCCCGCCAGGCCGCCCGTGCCTGACTGCCCGGCGGCGCCCAGCCCGCCCGACGCGCCCGTTCCGTCCGCGCCACCGGAGGCCGGGCCGACGGAGCCGCCGCGGCCGGTTTGGGCAGAGCCGCCGGTGCCGGTCTGGACGGCCAGGCCGCCGGTGCCGAGGGCGGGTCCACCACCGCCCTGTCCGCCGCCGTGCCCTTTCAACGCGTCGTAGTCGTAGCCGCAGGCCGACAGACGCAAGCAGAGCCCCAGCAGCCCGATCGCGACCAGAGCGCTTCGGCCGCGCACTAGAATTTCCACACGCCGGAAAAGCCAGCCTCGTGCGTGTTCGCGTAGAACCCGGCGCCGGTGGCTGCCGCCATGACGCCGGCGCCAACCCACAGGGCGGTGGTCAGGTTCGCGCTCGATCGAACGTCGTCGATCTGCGCCTGGGAACAGCCGGCCACCGTGGCCCCACACGACCCGTGCAGCTGGTCGTAACGGTTCGACGCCGAGAGGCCGGAGATCGTGGCGGCGACGGCCAGCCCGACGGTCGCGGTCAGGCCCGCCCAGGGTAACCAGCGCGGCGTGGGCGGCTCCGGCGGCGGCGTGCTGGCCGCGGTGAGCGCCGGCGGACCGGCTGGCGGCGCGGACGCCAGGACCGCGGCGGCGCTGTCCGGCATCGCGGCGGGCGGGGTCGCGGGCGCGGTGCTCGTCGAGGGCGCGCCACCGGCGGCGTTGGCCGAACCAGTCGTCCCCGCTCCGGTGGTCGTCACCGGCGGCGGGCTGGCGCCGCCGGCCGCCTGGGTACGGGCTTGAAGAACCCCTATCGCCCGTTCAGCGGCCGCCCGGTTCTTGCCACCGGGACCGCGGGACAGGTACGTGCGGTAGAGGCGCAACGCCCGGACGTCCTGCCCCATCCGGCTGGTCAATTCGCCCAGCCGAAACAGGAGCTCGGCATCGCCGCCCGCCTGGTAGGCCTGCTCCAGCGCGCTCGCCGCTTCCTCCAGATGCCCCTCCGCCTCCGCCCGCGACGCCGCATCGACGGCGGCGGCCTCTTGTGGCGAGCCACGCCCGCCGGGGGGGATCGCAACAGACGGGCGAGCCCACCCCAGCAAGGCGGCGAAAACCACGACCCGCCCCGAGATCAACGTTCGCCGACCGTACCGCTTCCGCAACGCTCTTCCCCCCGGTGGCCCGCAATATGGCAACTGGCCGCGCATCCGTAAACGGAATTGAAGAACCCGGAGGCCCAGATCTGGATCGCGCCGTGTCCATGTCCGGCCCGCCCGACCACGTGTCGACCGCTTCATCGCAGATGATGGCCAATCACGGACCGCGGCATCAACCGTGCCGTCTCGATGGCCCGGCGGCGGACGCGTCGCTGGTCCGGGAATTGCTGAGTGCCGTGTCATGAACAACCGTCGACATGGAATCGGGCCGGCCGTTGCGCTGGCCTGGCTGGGGCTCAGCGCCTGCGCGAGCCAGACGCACAACCAGCCGCCGCAACAGGAACAGCTGGGGAAGGCGCTGGCCGCCCCGGAGCGCGTCGATCCCCCCGAACCGCTGTCGCCGGTCGTCCGCAGCCTGCTCAAAGAGCGGATGGCCACCCACGCCCGCGACATGGCCAACCTCATGTCGGCCATCATGACCCTCGAGTATTCCAGCATCGCCATCCGGGCCAACGCCATCGCCGATGACGCCAACTTCAGCCGGCCGCTGAGCTCGGACGCCAGCGAGCTGAACGCCCAGATCCCGCCCAAGTTCTTCGTTCGCCAGGACGACCTGAAAGAGGCGTCGCGGCGGCTGGCCGGCGCGGCCCGCAGCCACAACCCGTACAAGGTGGCCGACGCATACGGCCGGTTGGCGGAGACCTGCGTCCGGTGTCACGCGGACTTCCGCCCGGCGCTGGATTCGAACGAGCCCTGATCGGCGCCGCGGGGGCGGTGTCTGGGCCGGCGTGAACGCGCAACTTGTGCGCCACCTGAAAATGGGCGCGCACCGCCTGCGCCGAGACCTGGGGCGGGGGCCGGTCGCGGGCCGGACGCCGACGAAGGGCGGCGGACGGCTGGCTTGCGGCCTTCGACGTGCATAAACGATCAGCCTCATGGCACGCACCCGCTATCAAGCCGGTTCCGGACCGGTGAGCTTCCGCGAACTGCCGGCCGGCGCGCTGCGGGCCGTCTGGCGCGAGGGCTACCGGGCCGCCGACCTTCGCGCGGATGTCCTGGCCGGGCTGGTGGTCGGGATCGTGGCGCTGCCTCTGGCGATGGCGCTGGGCATCGCGGTGGGCGTCGCGCCCCAGAACGGGCTCTACACGTCGATCGTGGCGGGCGTCGTGGTGGCTGCCCTGGGCGGCTCGCGGCTGCAGGTGACCGGTCCGACCGCCGCTTTCATCGTGATCCTGGCGCCCATCACGGCGCGATTCGGCGTGGCCGGGCTGCTGCTCTGCGGGCTGCTGGGGGGCCTCATGCTGATCGGCATGGGGGTGGCTCGCCTGGGGCAGCTGATCGAGTTCATCCCGTACCCGGTCACGACCGGCTTCACGGCGGGAATCGCCACCGTCATCGCGACCCTGCAGGTGAAGGACCTGCTCGGTTTGCAGCTGGCCCGCACGCCCGATCGATTCTCCGACCGGATCGCGGCCATGTGGCAGGCGCGCGGGACGGCCCATCCTGGCGAGCTGGCGATCGGGGCCACCACGCTGGCGCTGTTGCTGCTGGTCCCCCGGCTCACGCGGCGCGTGCCGGCGCCGTTGATCGCCATTCCCGTCGCGGCGCTGGTGGCGGCGGCCCTGAACCAGCTGTGGCCGGGACACGCGGTGGCGACCATCGCCAGCCGGTTCCACGCCTCCGTCGGTGATCACGTCGTGCGCGGCGTGCCGCCGCTGCCGCCCCTGCCCATGTGGCCCTGGCAGGCGCCGGGGCCAGGCGGCCTCCCGTTCGTGCTGTCCTGGCGGACGCTGAAAGAGCTGGTGCCCGGCGGCTTCGCGGTGGCCATGCTGGGCGGCATCGAGTCCTTGCTGTCCGCGGTCATCGCCGACGGCATGGCCGGCACCCGCCACGATCCCGACGCCGAGCTGCTCGCGCTGGGCATCGGCAACGTCGTGACCCCGTTCTTCGGCGGCATCCCGGCCACCGGCGCGATCGCGCGCACGGCGACCAATTTCCGCTCGGGCGCGCGCTCGCCCATCGCGTCGATCGTCCACGCGCTGACGGTGCTGGTGGCGGTGATCGCCCTCGCGCCCTTGATCGGCTACCTGCCGATGGCCGGGCTGGCGGCGCTGCTGTTGCTGGTGGCCTGGAACATGTCGGAGGTGAAGCACTTCGGACACATCCTGCGGGTGGCGCCGCGCAGCGACGTGCTGGTGCTGGTGACCTGCTTCGCGCTGACCGTCGTCTTCGACATGGTCGTGGCCGTCTCCGCCGGGGTCGTGCTGGCCGCGCTGCTGTTCATGCGGCGGATGGCGGAGATCACCCAGGCGCGGCTGATCGACGCGGGTGACCACGTGGCCACCCGGGGCGAGATCCCGGACGGCTTGCGCGATCGGATCGGCGTCTACGACATCGCGGGACCGCTCTTCTTCGGCGCGGCGCAGAAGGCCATGGCCAGCCTGGGCGCGACGGGCACCAAGCTGCGGTATCTGATCATCAGCCTCGATCGGGTGCCGGTGATGGATGCCACCGGCCTGGTCGCGCTGGAGAGCGCGGTCGCCGCTCTGCTCAAACGAGGGTGCGCTGTCACGCTGGCCGGGCTGCAGCCGCAGCCGGCGGCGCTGGTCGCCCGCGCCGAGCTGACGCGCCGATTTGCCGGCCTCGCGCTCAGCCCCGACGTCGCCACCGCCATTGCCGAGGCGCGGGCAGGCATCGGCGCCTGAGTGCCGCCCGCGCCGCACTTTTCCCGGGCGCTACTTGGTCGCGCCGCGCAGGAGCTGTTCGAAGGTCTCGGGGTCCGAGTAGATTCGGATCAACCCGCCGGTGCGCGAGAGGTGCTGGGCGATGGCGATGGTCAGCTCGACGACCTTCGAGCCGACCAGCACGTTCACCCGGAGCAGCTGGTCGCGGTTGAGCGTGAAGAAGCGCGTCCACTCGCTGCTGACGCTCACCGCCGGGCCCAGCGCCTCGCGCGCGTCGACGAACAGCTCCAGCGGCCGGTTTCGCAACAGCTCGAGGCGAATCTCGTCCAGCGTGCTGGTTCCGAACTGACCGGTGTCGTGGCCGGTGATCGTGACCAGCAGGGCGCCGGGGCGCAGGCGGCGGTAGGCAAAGGTGCAAGAGCCGGCGCTCAGACGCACCTCCCCGTTGGGCTCCGCGGTGCGGGTCACGCCGTCCATGAACGGACTTTAACTCAAGCGCTTCGACCCACCAGCAGGTCTTGCTGGCCGCCGCACTCCAGCCCCAGCAGCAGGCGCTTGCGCGGGAGCCCGCCGCCGTAACCGGTCAGCGACCCGTCGGAGCCGATCACGCGGTGGCAGGGGATGACGATGGCCAGCGGGTTGTGGTGGTTGGCGCCGCCGATGGCGCGCGAGGCTTGCGGTTGGCCGATGGCGCGGGCGATCTCGCCGTAGGTGGCGGTCTCCCCGTATGGGATCGACTGCAGCGCCTTCCAGACCAGCTGGCGGAAGGCCGAGCCGCGCGCCGCCAGCGGAAGGTCGAAGGTTCGACGGCGGCCGGCGAAGTATTCGCCCAGCTGCATGATGGCCGGGCGCAGCCGGCGCTCGTCCCGGACCCACCCGGGTTCTGGCGGGCTGCCGCTCGACTCGAAGCTGAGTCGGACGAGCACGTCGTCCTCGGCGACCAGGATCAGCGGGCCGACGGGGCTGGGCATCACGGTGAAGGTGGTGGTCGTGCTCATGTTCATGAAGTGCGCCGCCTCGCGCCAGAAGATAAGTAGGCGAGCGTCTCATTCGGAAGGAACGGCCGCCAGCCGAACTGTCGATTGAAGTAGATCGACTCCAAGACACTTGCTGCGATCGTGTAGCGGAATGCTTTGGCTTGATGTTGTAATAGCCGTGCATGCGATTGAGGTGCCGCAAGACGTCGGGCCTGCGGACTGTCCAGTCCGGACTCAACCAGGCCCATGATGGAAAAAACCGTATTGGCGTAGCGTGACTCAGGCCGCTGCTCGATCTGACGGGTCGCCGCCAGCAGCGACGCAAGCTCAGGTACGGCAATACGCCTTGAAGAGTCCGAACTCCACGGCGCGCTGCGTCTCAAAGGGGAAAGTCGAGCACTGGTCAGCAGGTAGATGCGGCCACAGTCCCGTTGAGGATCGAGTCGTGCGTCTCGGCCGCGGCGTTGAAGCCCTTTACGTTTGGCTCTATGACCTTGGTGGTGCATCTCATCCGCGAATCCCAGACTCTTGTCAAGTGGACAACGACGGTCATTATCATGGCGGGGCAACGTCGCTGGTCGCGGTTGGAAACAGTGGAGGAAGGGTATGGACATACTGGCACGTGCTCGACTCTGGAGCAAGACGCAACTGAAGCCGAAGCGGTGGCCGTCGCCGATGGTCAAGAGATGCGCCCACGGGCGGGTCTTGCCCCGTGGACGCACCAGATGACGCGCCCCCAACCTTCGTCTTCGTGCCCCGAACGGTCGTGATTGTATTCGCCCTGGGAAACCTTTCGGAGGGTAATTACGTGTTTCTCACGAACGCTCGCCCCTGACACCGGGGTTATTCTCACCCACTGGGTGCTCTTGTCTGCTCTTACGAAGGCCCGGATCGTCGGCGTCGGCGATCGCCCGGTCGGCGCGCTGGCGCTCCTGGCCGGAGGTGCGCTGCGCGCGCAGGCCAAGCCGGCGGCGCTCACGCTCTTCGCCAAAGGCGTTCGCGACGCGAATCGTCAACCACGATTCTTCTTGGCTCCTACGGTGCCAAGGGGAGCTTCACGGCGACCCTGAGCCCAGCCGCGCATCTGGTAGCCGCGCTCATGTCGATCGTGACCGGGGTGCCGTACGCACAGATCGCGAAAGGCGGCACCTTCGTCGCCACGGACGCAGCCAGCAGCGAGGCCGGCGTCGCGATCGTCAAGTTCGCAGACCGCGCGCTCGGCACCGCCTGCGTGCAGTGGAGCGGCAAATCTGGCACGAATGACCCGAGCAAGGGCTACCGCGCCGTCGACGGCTCGCTGAAGATGCTCGGCGGTAACGGCGCAGCGGGACACTGGAGGGGCAGCCTCACCTTCAAGCAGACCGGCCTGACCGGCGCCGACACGCTGCAATTCAGCACGCTGCTGACCGGCTCGACTGGCCCCAGCCATGGCCTGACCGCCGCCTGCAAGGCAGTGGCCAAGTCCAAGGGGTAGCCGAGAGCGGAGTCTGGCCCTTCGCCTCCGGACGTCTCGCCGCAGCTATTCGCGGACGAGCTCGGCCGCGGGGCGCGCTTCAACCGCGCTGGGTGGCACGAGCGATGTCAGCGCCAGCACGTCGGTCACGAGCACCCGGCCCGCGTTGGCGTTCAGCAGTTCGCCGACACGAAAGCGCGAGCAGTCAAGGACGTCGCTTGCCTCCTGGACGGTGATGGTCCGGCCGCGTCAGCGACGATGGGGCCGAACTTGCTTTGCAGGGGTGTGGTTGTAGAGACGGTCATGCCTGGCGGTTTCCTTCCGACGTTCCTCCCACTATAGGCGCGCGCCACCGGCCGATCGCTAAGGGAGCGCTCCCGATGCGAGCTGACCGAGCCAGCCCAGCGATATCGGCGGTCTGCTCTGAGGGCGCGGGTCCTAGGCCGCGGGCTCGGGTCGAGCGTGAGCGCGACAGAGTTGATGCAGTAGCGGTCGCATCCGTTCGGTCCGTCGGGGAAGACATGGCCGAGGTGGCCGCCGCAGCGCGGCAGGTCACCTCGGTGCGTCGCATGAAGAGGCCGTTGTCGGCGTGGAGCTCGACGTTGGCGGCGACGGCCGGATCGGTGAAGCTCGGCCAGCCCGTGCCCGAGTCGAACTTGGTCTCAGACGAGAACAGCTCGGCGCCGCACCCGGCACAGCGGTACGTGCCGTCGTCCTTGGTGTCGACGTACTCGCCACTGAAGGGCCGCTCGGTCCCCTTGCGCCGCAGAACGTCGTACTGCTCACGCGTCAGCTGCTCGCGCCACTTCGCCTCGGTTGCCTTGTTGCGTCTTGCCATCGTTTCTCCTTTTCGAGCTGCCTTCAGGTTCGACCGCGGACGGCCCGGAAACGGTTCAAGAGGTCACGTTAATCCCGAGGCACCGTAAGTTGAAGCGTTGGATCGCCAGACTCACGCTCAGCCGTCGGAGTGCTTCGGTTGACAGGTTCGCAGGTTCGCGTTACCTAGGTAACATGAATATGGAATCGTCTCGCACGTACACCAAGGTTGCTCGCGCGGAGGCCGAAGAGCATACGCGGACGGCACTGATCGCGGCGGCGGATGAGGCGTTCCTCTCCGAGCCGTGGGAGCGCGCGTCGCTGGATTCGATCGCGAAGAGTGCCGGGGTGACCAAGCAGACGTTGCTGCGTCATTTCGGCTCCAAGGACGGGCTGCTCGAGCAGACGCTTCGCCTGGCCATGGCCCAGGTCGAGGAGCAGCGACTCAGCGCTCCCACGGATGACATCCCGGGCGCGGTCGACAATCTGCTCGACCATTACGAGGAGCGAGGCGGGCGAGCGATGCGCAGCACGAACCTCGACGTCGGTGGCCCGCTCGCCGAGCTCGCGCGGATCGCTCGGCAGTTTCACTACGACTGGATCGACCACGCATTCGGTCGGTGGCTCACACCGGCGTCTTCGACCGAGCGCGCCCGGCTGCGCGCTGCGCTGATCGCCATCTGCGACGTGCAGAGCTGGTGGATCCTCACGCACGATCTCGGCCTCTCCCGGGGCGAGGTGCGAGCCACGTTGATTCTTTCCATCGGGCGTCTACTGGGGGACACATGAAGATCCTGGCCTACACCACACCGGCACGCGGGCACCTCTATCCACTCGTACCGATCCTCGATGAGCTCGCCGAGCGTGGTCACCGGATCGCGATCCGGACGCTCGCTTCTGAGGTCGGCCTGATGGCTGACCGCGGCTTTGACGCCGCGCCGATCGATCCAGCGATCGAAGCGCTGGCGCACGATGACTATCTCGCCCGGACCCCGCCCGCGAAGCTCAAGCGAGGAATGGCGATCTTCGGGGCGCGCTCGTCCCATGAAGTCCAGACCTTCGCGACGCGATCGACGAACACCGACCTGACGCGCTACTCATCGACTGCATGGCGTGGGGCGCGACAGCCGAGGCAGAAACCGGAGCGCGACCGTGGGCCCAGTGGTTTCCCTACCCGCTGCCGCTGCGCTCGCGAGACGTCCCACCGTTCGGTCCGGGTCTGGCGCCCGCGGGCGGCGCGCTCGGTCGTATGCGTGACGCACTCCTGCGCCCGCTGCTCTCCGGCGCCATGAACAAGGCGAGTCTCCCCGCCCTCAACGCGACCCGAGCCTCGATCGGGGCCCGCCCGTTCAAGACGGCCGAGGAGATGTTCCACGTCGCCCCGCTGCTGCTGTACATGACGGCCGAGCCCTTCGAGTATCCGCGGTCGGACTGGCCGGCCACGGTCCGGATGATCGGCCCGTGCTGCTGGGAGCCGCCGAGCGAGCCGCCGGCCTGGCTGGATGAGATCACGCGGCCACTCGTGCTCGTGACCACCTCCTCCGAGTTCCAGGACGACGGACGGCTTGTCCGCACAGCGCTCGACGCCCTGGCCGATGAGGACGTGGAGGTGGTGGCGACACTCCCGGCAGCCAAGCTCGACATTACGTCCCGCCAACGCACGGGTGGAGAGGTTCATCTCGCACGGCCCGCTGTTGGAACGGGCCGTCTGCGCGATCACCCACGGCGGAGCCGGCGCAACGCAAAAGGCGCTCGCCGCCGGCGTGCCCGTGTGCGTGGTCCCGTTCGGACGCGACCAGCTCGAGGTCGCCCGCCGCGTCGAGGTGGCCAAAGCCGGGACACGGCTCCCGGCCCAGAAGCTCGGCGCCGAGCGGCTCCGCAACCAGGTCCGCCTCGCCATCACCAGGCGCGACGGCGCCCGCCGCGTCGCGGACGGCTTCCGCGCCAGCGGTGGAGCCCAGGCCGCAGCGGACGCATTCGAGACTCTCGCGGCGGCATCGCACACCCACACACCCGCCCCCTCACCCACCGGTTCACAGACCCGCGCGTTCGTCGACACGACCGACTCCACAGCGTGTGAGCGACCTGTCAGAAACACAGGTGGATCAGCGATCGGGTGTCACCGCGGCCGCGACATTAGGTCGAGGAGCTTGGAGGACCGCGATCGCCTCGATCGAGACGAGTAGGCCGTGAGGCAGCCGCACGTTGGCCGGGGCAGACCGTGCCGGCGGTGGATCGGGCATGTGCCGGGCGTAGACCTCGTTGAGGCGGCCGAAGTCTTCAACGTCGGCGTAGAAGATCGTCGTCTTGACCACGTCGTCCATCGACGAACCGGCGGCCTTGAGCACGGCGGCGAGGTTCACCAGCGCCTGCTCGGTCTGGGCTTCGATCCCGTCTGCGATCGCGCCGGTCGCGGGGTCGATGCCCGCCATCCCGGAGCAGAAGACCAAGCCGCCGGCGACGATCGCCTGGCTGTAGGGTCCAAGCGCGTCGGGGGCCTGATCGCTTGATACTGCGGTTCGGGTCATCGCTGTGCTCCCTCGTCGCGGTTCTTCGGTCGCGTGAACCTATGCCGAGCGGCTGGTGAACGCAAGCGCATCCCGTGTGACAAGGCTCCTTTCACGCCTTCGGGACGAGCGTTCGTAAGAACCTCATAATTCTTGCCAAAGGTTTCCCAGGCGAGTGCCGATAGACATCGATAGGGGCGCGAAGACGAAGGAATTGGGGCGCGTCATCTGGTGCGTCCACAGGCGCAGGCCAGCCCGTGGGCGCATCTCTTGGCCGGTGGACGCGATGCGGGCAGGGCCGACGGCGGTCCGGGTCATGTCGCGACCGTGTACTTGAGGTGCGTGACGCCAGGTGCCTCGACCAGCCGGACCTGCTCAAGTTGCACCTCCGAGGGCTTGAGGTTGGCGAAGAGGCGAGCCCGTCGCCGAGCAGCACGGGCACGAGGTGAAGCTCGAGCTCGTTCAGGAGCCCCGCCGCCAGGTACTCGTCAGCGAACTGCGCGCCGCCCCAAGTAGAGCGCTCGGGCCGTTAGCTCAGCCGGGAGCGCGCCGCCTTTGCCAGGCGGATCGGGCCGAAGTGACTCGTAGGAGTTCGCAGTAGTTAGAGGGGAACGCGGCGGGGCCGCAGCCCTCCCCTAGCGGCCCACAGAACGTTGAACCATTGTAGATACCGAGCCTTTTAGGGGTGAGGGTCCAGTTCGGCGGCGAGTGATCCGGCCTCCCCGATCTTCTCGACTATCAAATAGGCATCGCGTGTCGAAACGACGCGTTCGAGGTCGGGAAACTGGTGTCCGTTTGCGACGACAAAGCGGTCGGACGCCTGCCGTACGCTCTCGTAATCCGAGCGGTCGATCTCGATCACCCGCATACAGTCGTCGCGGGCGCACTCGCAGGCAATCAGGAACGTTTCCGCCGTTGTCGGTGTGAGTTGCTCGATCGATTCGTTGAGCTTGCGGAACTTGTCTTCGTTCCTGACGGCCCGTTCCTCACGCAAGTCCATGGCGTTCTGTGTAGCAGGTTGGGCTTGCGGGCATAGGGAGAAGGAACCGAGATGTCCGAAGGGGGTCTAGGTGAGTCACCACACCGAACGCGAGGACGCGGACCGCGACGAGCACGACGATCACGACGATCACGACGATGCGGGCAACGAGGGCCGGAGGGGGCGTGCAGAGATTGACCGAATTCGAGACGACGCCGCTGAGGCGATCAAGCCGAACAAGAGAGAGCCAGCGCCCGACGCCGCCGGCGACGGTGAGGAGTCGGGTGCCTAGACCGCTGTCGCGTGGCAGGAGTCATCTACCTGCTGACGCGATCGGGTGAGATGACGCTCGGCACCACCGGACGCTCGCCGAGTTGCTCCTCGCGGGGGTCGTCCGATCATGGACGTAAGCAAGGCGTTGGCTCGGAATGGGGACGTCGATCGGGGCGAAGGGGCTAGGCAACCGCAGCCGCCTAGCCCCACCGCCTTCTCTGAGGGCACAGGATCAATGGGGAAGTGATCCCGTGCTCTTCTCACTTTGCCAGTGCGACAACGAAAGGCAGACCGGGCACCGGGCCGTGCAGCCGCTCCGCTACCTCGTTCGCGTCGAGAAGCCTGTCGGTCACACCGCTTCCCTTTCGCCCGAATCAGGCAGAGGATGAAACTTCTGGGCCGCTCCCGCGACCGGGCCTACACCCACAAGAGAGGTCCGCATGTTTCTCGCATCCCACGGCTGGTGGCCCTGGCTCCTGACCTACGCGCTTATCCTGATCGTGGTGATCGGGCTGACCGTGTACTTCGTCAAGCGACGCAGGAGAGCCAACGCGACGTAGCCGGCCCGTAGCGGACATGTCCCTTCCGGCCACTTACGCGGCGACAGTCAGCAATGGGCCTGCCGGCTGGGATGACTAACCGACTTCGCGGACGGGTACGACGACCGCATGAACAACGCCCTTTTCATCGCCCTGGCAGTCCTGTCCGTCACGACGGCCCTGATATTCCTCGGCCTTCTCATCTGGGGCGCAGTCGAAGACGGCCGCGACCAAGACCGCCGCGACCCGACGCAGCGCAAGTAGACAAGAAGTCCGACGCCTTCATGCGCTAGCGCCTCAGTCCCGCATGAACGGTGGCCCCCAGCGTGCGAGTCAGGCACCTGCCCCACCCCAGGACAACCTCTCTAAATCCGCACGGATCCCGCGAAAAGCGCCTAGTCGTCGTGAGCCATCGACAAGATGTCTTCGCGTGAGTACTTCCCGACCATCTCGGGATGATCGGCAGCGACCTGAGCCTCCACCGCCGTAATGAGGTAATCATCGGTCTCTGCCTCAACGTGCTCGACGCCGGGGCAATCTGTGACCTTCGTGATTGCGTTCCTTGAGCTACCGCTTGTTCCGTCCGCCATTGTCGACCTTCTTCCTGGTTGATGTTCGCCTAACACGGGCCCCGCTGCTTGCTCGCTCGTGAGGCGGGTCGTGCGGGCCTCGAACCCGAGCGTGAGTCAACCACTGCGGCAGCGTCTCTACTGGCTACCGTTCCTCGTACGTGCCCGAGGTTTCTGTCGTTGATCCAGGAATGACCGTCGTAAAACGTCAGGGCTGATGACGAATGAGGTGTGTCTCGGAATGGCATGAACCACGTTCTTCCCGCCAACTCGTGTGCCCAACCTCATCCAGGCCCGCTGGCCGGATCGTTCCTGTAGGAGTTGCGCCTCAAGACCGAGTGCTCGGCGGCTCCTCCAGCGAAGTGCATCCGGACGCAGCGGGGCTTCTCTGCCTCCGTTGCATTGGGCAGGAGGGGTGCGGCTCGGCCGCTCATCCTGTCGTGCCCTATTGCCGCCCGAATCGGCACCTGCAGCCTTTAAAAACGGCTTGTACGAAATGGCTGAAATACGCAGGCGGCGCCCCCCTCGGTCGTCCCCCCAGAGTACGACTCGACACGCCGCCTGCCCGTCAACAGCGTTATACGCCGGAACGCCGTGATGGTTTGTAAAACCGGAGAAATGGGGCGGCGCATCTCCGCCTCTTGGCGGGACAGGTAGGCCGAGGGCGATCACGAAGACAATCGCGATGATGACGAACGTTGCACCAATCGCGACTGCAGGTGTGTTGGCGGGACGTTCCGCCCGCGAGTGCGTGCTCTTGCCGGCGCCGGGGTCGGATCAGACGATTGGGTCTCCATGCTGCGCTCGGTCTAACCTCGACGGCGGTCGCATCGGCCCAAGTCGGCTTTGACGCCTCGAGGTTCGAAACCGCCGGCCCGATGGCCCGAATCCCGACTCTCGCCGATCAACGTCTGGCCAGGCTGCCGGGCTCGGGATAACGCACGGCGCACGACAGTCCGGCTTTCAGGTTCGTCGTACGGAAATCGACGCGACGATCGGCAGCGCAAACGCTGCACCGAGAACGATCGAAAGGATCACGCCGGCCATCGCCACTCCTTCAGTTGATTCTTCGGATGGAGCGGGGGTGAGTGGCTGGCCGCCACATCGCCAACCACCACCATTCACCCCCTGTGTCGGGACTTTCCCCCCGAAAGTCGACGCACGGAACATAGGCCGCCGGAAGGGTGATGGCTATTCCCCAAATGAGGGAACGTGATCCTCCCTCCAGCGTCCCGAACGTCGGGCCGCGGGCGGGCCTTATGCAGCGGAAGGCTCACGGCCCTCAAGCACGAAGCGACCTAGCGAACGCACCGCCCCATTCTCCGGTTTTACAAACCATCACGGTGCCGTGCTCGCCCGAGAGCTCGGGCGAAGAGCTGTCGGAGAATCATTTGGTCTGGAACTTGGCGAACCTTCACCGCGGCCAGCAGGCGGTCTTAGAGGGGCTGGAAGAGGCGGACGGTCGTCCCCTGGGGCCCTTGGTTGATCTGGACGTAGGTGACGAGCGCCTTGATCAGGTCGAGCCCGCGCCCGCGTTGGTACGCCGGCCCCTCGCGGACTTTCCAGTGACCGTGATCAATGATCTGGATCGCAAAGCCGTCACTACGTGACTCGACGGTGATGAGTACAGGCTTGCTGGAGGCTGAGTGCTCGATCGCGTTAGCGACGGCCTCGTGAGTTGCGAGAACGACGGCAGCTCGCGGTGGATCAGGTAGCTCATGCTCCTCGAGCCATCCGTCAAGCCTGTGGCGAAAGTGTCTCAACTCCTCGAGGTGCAGCTCGACGCGGATCTCGAAGGAACCCAACATTTGACCTGTTGTGCCCCGGCTCAAGTTTCTCAACCACTCCAGCGCGTCGGCTACTTTGCCGTCGATGAACGCAGCGGAGGTCAATGTCAGCTTCCCCAGAGAAGGAACAGCCGTGGTCGAGTACTGCGGCGAGCACGACCTCACCACACGAGACGAGACCGGAAGCCTCTTTAACCGACTCGTGAGAGAAAACAAGCTCGTCGTCGTCGACCTCTGCTCCGCAACCTTTATCGACTCGTCGTTCCTCAACGCCCTCCTTCTCGCCAACCGCGAAGCGCACGAAGAGGGCCACGAGCTTCGAGTCTTTGTCTGCGACAGCCCAAACGTGACCGCAGTCCTCGCCGTCACCCGCCTCAGCGAACACCTCACGATCTTCGACACGATCGAAGAAGCACTGGCCTAGCCTCTCGCGGGACGCCCGGCGACGTACCACTGTCGCTTACCACACGCCGCTTTGGGGCTACGTAGAAGCGGCACAGTGGCTAACCTATGCGCCTCGGGGCGTTAGCTCAGCTGGGAGAGCGCCGCCTTTGCAAGGCGGAGGTCGCCGGTTCGATCCCGGCACGCTCCATAGGTCGGGTAGCGGGAACAGCTCCCAACTGGGCCAAAACGCGCCAGGTCAGCACGTTCGCGGCCGAGCTTCAGCGCAACGCGTCCTCGCGGTTGCCGACGCAGTCGAGTTGGCTGAAGATGCCGCTGATCTCGAGCACCCTGCTCACGATCGGCGCGGTCGCGAACTGGAGCCGAAACCGCTTCCCGTGACGGCGGGCGAGGCCGTTCGCGATGAACAGGTTGTTCACGAACGACGAGTCGATGAGCTCAGCCTCGGAGACGTCGACGACGACGAGCTCGTTGTTCTCGATCAGTCGTTTCAGGAGGTCGGCAAGCTCTTGCCTCGTCGGGAGGTCGTGCTCGCCCCTGCACTCCACGACAGCAGCGTTCTTGCGGGGGCGGAGCACCTCCACATCCTGGTGAACGTCGATCGTGGGCCTCCTTGTCGCAATTGCGGCGGCTGATTACGACGCGAGGCCGAAAGCGGCCCGAGCGCTGCAGCTTCGGCTTGGCGTCACGTGCGGGCGACAAAGGCCGCGAACGGCTCAATGCCACACGTCCGTTTCTACCGCCATCGACACGGGGGACACAAGACCCGCATCTCGCCGCGTCGCGGGTGGCGCGGCTGCGGCTAGGCTCGCCCCGTGAGCGAGACGACGCTCAAGCCACCTGCGGACGGGTTCGTGTCGGCGTTCTCCGACACGCAGTTCGACGCGATCCTCGTTGTCTCGTTCGGCGGGCCCGAGGGGCCGGACGACGTAATCCCCTTTCTCGAGAACGTCACCCGCGGGCGAAACGTGCCGCGTGAGCGGCTGGAAGAGGTGGCACACCACTACGAGCTCTTCGGTGGCGTCAGCCCGATCAATGCGCAGAACCGCGCGCTGATCGCCGCGCTGCGGGTCGAGCTCGACGAGCACGGAATCGATCTCCCGATCTACTTCGGCAACCGCAACTGGGAGCCGTTCCTCGCAGATGCACTCCGGGAGATGACCGCGGACGGCGTCGAGCGGGCGCTCGCGTTCTTCACCTCCGCGTACTCCTCCTACTCCGGCTGCCGCCAGTACCGCGAGGACCTGTTTCGGGCGCAGCAAGAGGTGGGCCGGAGCGCACCCGAGGTGTTGCGGACGCGCATGTTCTTCAACCACCCCGGGTGGATCGAGGCGAACGCAGACCACGTGCGAACGGCGCTGGCGGAGCTATCGGCCGTAGGCAAGCCGCACCTGGCCTTCACCGCCCACTCGATCCCGGCAGCGATGGCGCGCGCATGCCGCTACGAGGATCAGCTGCGCGAGTCGTGCCGGCTCGTCGCCGAGGCGGTCGGCGTCAGCGACTGGGAGCTCGTCTACCAGAGCCGCAGCGGGCCGCCGCACGTGCCGTGGCTCGAGCCAGACATCCTCGACCACCTCGAGGCGGTCTCGGAGCGCGGCGTCACGGACGTCGTGATCTCCCCGATCGGATTCGTCTCCGATCATCTCGAGGTGCTCTTCGACCTCGACATCGAGGCGGCCGAGAAAGCCGCCGAGCTCGGGCTGCGGCTCGTTCGTGCCTCGAGCGCATCGACGCACCCTGCGTTCGTGCGGATGATTCGCGAGCTGATCGAGGAGCGCCTCGGGCTGCGCGAGGGCCGCGCGTCGGTCGGGCGGTTCGCCGCGAGCCACGACGTCTGCCCGATCGATTGCTGCCTGCCCGGCACCGGCCGGCCGAGCCCCTGGGCCGATGTGGCAGCCCGGACGACAGGCTGAAGCCTGTCGCCGACCTAGGTCGGTTCTTCCTCCAGCCGGACGCTGAAGGCAAGGCGCCAGTCCTCGTCGCCGTCGCCGTCGATCGACAGCCGCCACTCGTAGCGGCCGCCCGGCTCGAGCGGGAGCGGGCCCGAATTGACCGCGAGCGGCAGCTCGAGCGGTGTGCCGGGCTTGATCCCGGCAGGGCGTCCGACCTCGAACTCGACGTCGTCCAGGAAGACGATCGGCCGCTCCTCCGCCTCGCCCACCTCGAAATCGTCCACGGGAACCGTCACCGGCTGCCCATCGGCGTCGACGAGCTCGAGACGCAGCGTGTGGCGGCGATTGGCCTGGTCCCACGGGACGTGCACGAGGATCGCGATCCCGAACGGGGTCGGCTCCGGCCCGGTCAACGACCAGCCGCCTCCGACGACCGTGAGCTTGCCGTCTGCGACCTGCGCGAAGTCGGCGAGGAGCATGGTCACCTTCACGCGTGCACTCTTGCACACGGCGGCCCAGGGAGACGCCCTTCACGGTCGTCTCGCCGCTCATTCGCTAGGGTCGGTCGGACAGCGGTTCAGCGAAGCGAGGAGGCGCGAGATGCTCAAGAAATTGTTCCTGGCGGTACTCAGTTTCTGGCTGTTGAAGAAGTACGTGCTTCCATACTTCGACGGCAGTCGCGACAAGGTCGCCAGGCGACGAGGGCTGAGTCACCTGCTGCATCGTCAACGAGCGTCGCGAACAGGCGGCGGTCGTCGAGTGAGACTGGGAACAGCGGGGAAAAGACGATCGTCGATGCGCCGTCGGCATTGCGCGTGGCAGCCAGCACGGCGCTCGTCGAGGTCGTCGGTGACGACCGGCACGACGTTTCTCCTTCGGAGGTAGTGGGCGAGCCGAGGCCCGGCGTCCCCGAACACGACACAGCTCCGGGCAACGCGTGCGATCTCGTCGCAGGCGCGTTCGAGGAGCGCCGCCTCTTCGGGTGTGGAGTGCACCAACCCGCCGCCGGCATCGTTCAGGCCGCCTGCGATCAAGACGATGCTGCGGTCGGGATACGTGCGGAGGAGCGCTGCCGTCTTGAGGGGAGTGGCGGCCATGCCGTCGTTCACGGCGGGGATGCCTGCCAGCGTGCCGACCGGTTGCCCACGCCAGGGCGGCAGCGTCGTGCCTCTTGATGCCGCTCACGATGGCTGCAGGACCGGCTCCCGCGGCCGTCGCGATCGCGGCCGCAGCGAGAACGTTGGACGGGTGGGCCGTGCGCGACTCGATGTGCCCGAGCGCCGTCTCGCCGTCGTCCGCGGCGAGGACGACGCCTCTCTCGGCGTCGAGGTAGGCGCCGCGGTCGACCGCATGATGCGTCGAGAACTCCCACGGCACGGCCGCGGTCGAGGCCGCAAAGCCGGCAGACGCATCGTCGGCGTTGACGACGACGGCAGCGCCCGGACGCTGATGGCGGACGATCGTCTCCTTCGCGGCGCGGTAGCGGGCGAGGCTCCCGTGCAGCTCCAGGTGATCGGGCCAGAACGAGACCACCGCGGCGATCGTCGGGCTCGTGGACATGAAGGCGAGGTGCGAGCTCGTCAACTCGAGGAGGAGCACGCTCTCCGCGCCCGGCGGCTCGTCGGCACCGAGCCGGTCGAGGAGCTCGGCGGTCGGCCAGAGATTGCCGGCGCGCGCGCCGCGACTCACCGCATGCTCGATGCCCGCGCTCCGGAGGATCTCTGCCGTGAACGCCGTCGTCGAGGTCTTGCCGGCGGTCCCGGTGATCCCGATGCTCGGCCCCCGCCAGCGCTCGAGCAGCAGGTCGCCGAGGCACGACACCCTCGTCCCCTGAGCACGGAGACGCCGCACCCGGGGCGCGACCTCGGGCGTCCAGACGTCGAGGTAGGCGATGTCGGCGTCGCCCTGGACGCGCGTCGAGGTCGGCTTCCGGCTCGATGCTCACGCCCGAGCTCGTGCAGCGAGAGCACATCGGCGGTCGCCGGCGCCCGGCTCGCGAGGCGGACGGAGCTCCCTTCCGCTGCGAGCAGCCGCGCGAGTGCGATCTCGTCGCGCCCGAAGCCCTCGATCAGGATGTCCACGGGGTGATCATCTCGCGTAGGCCGTCAGGCAACGTCCAGCAGAGCATCGAGCCGGTCGATCAGCTCGGCCTGGGCCGCGATGAGCTTGAGCCGTGCCTCGGGCAGCCCGAACCAGGCGGCGCGGTCGACCTCGGGGAACTCCTCGATCCTCCCCGACCGCGGCGGCCACTCGAGCGGAAAGGTGTTGCTCCGAATCTCGGTTGCGTCGAAGTCGCCTTCCGCGCACCACGCGGTGACGATCTTCCCTCCCTTCTGCTGCACCATCCCGAGCGGGACCAGCTCGGCTCGCGACACGGGCGGCGGAGAGCCGAGCTCCTCCTCGAACTCGCTCAACGCGACCTCGACCGGGTCCTTGCCCTCCTCGACCTCACCCTTCGGGACCGACCACACGCCGAGGTCCTTGCGCGCCCAGAACGGGCCGCCGGGGTGCACGAGCAGCACCTCCGGCCCGTCCGCGGTCAGTCGATAGAGCAGCAGGCCGGCGCTGTGCTTGGGCATGCGTCAGGCGTGCGGCCGTCGCTCAGCGCGTCTGCGGGAACCCGAGGTCGACCTTGCTCGTGGCCGGATCGGGCCAGCGGCTCGTGACGACCTTGCCACGCGTGTAGAAGTGGATCCCCTCCGGCCCGTAGATGTGGCTGTCGCCGAAGAGCGACGCCTTCCAGCCGCCGAACGAGTAGTAGGCGACCGGCACCGGGATCGGGACGTTGATCCCGACCATCCCCGCCTCGACATCGAACTGGAACTGACGGGCGACGCCTCCGTCGCGCGTGAAGATGGCCGTCCCGTTTCCGTACGGGTTGTCGTTGATCAGCTTCAGAGCGTCGTCGTAGGTGGCGACGCGCATGACGCCGAGGACAGGGCCGAAGATCTCGTCCCGGTACGCGTCCATCTCGGTCGTGACCTCGTCGATCAGGGAGACGCCGAGGAAGAAGCCGTCTCCCTCCGGCGCTGTCTCCCGCCCGTCGGCGATCACCTTGGCGCCCTGTGCGACGCCGGTGTCGAGATAGCCCGCCACCTTGTCGCGGTGCTCGCGGGTCACGAGCGGCCCCATCTCCGATGCCGGATCGATGCCGTCTCCGACCGTGATCTTCGGCAACCGATCCTGGATCGCGGCGACCAGCGGATCGGCCGCGTCGCCCACCGCCACGACGACCGAGACGGCCATGCAGCGCTCGCCCGCCGAGCCATAGGCGGCGCTGACCGCTGCGTCGGCTGCCATCTCGATGTCGGCGTCGGGAAGCACGATCATGTGGTTCTTCGCCCCGCCGAGCGCCTGCACGCGCTTGCCATGCTTCGTGCCCGTCTCGTAGATGTAGCGCGCAATCGGTGTCGAGCCGACGAAGCTCAGCCCGGCGACGTCCGGGTGCTCGAGCAGCGCGTCGACCGCGGCCTTGTCGCCGTGCACGACGTTGAAGACGCCGTCCGGCAGGCCCGCTTCCTTCAGCAGCTCCGCCGTGTAGATCGAGGCCGACGGGTCCTTCTCGGACGGCTTCAGGACGAACGTGTTGCCGCACGCGATCGCCGGCGCCCACATCCACATCGGCACCATCGCCGGGAAGTTGAACGGCGTGATGCCGGCGACGACGCCGAGCGGCTGGCGGATCGAGTAGACGTCGACGCCCGTCGAGGCCTGCTCCGAGAACTCGCCCTTCAAAAGCGTCGGGATCCCGCAGGCGAACTCGATCACCTCGAGGCCGCGCGTCACCTCGCCCATCGCGTCGGACAGCACCTTGCCGTGCTCGGCGACGAGCAGCTTCGCGATCTCCTCCTTGCGGGCGTGCACGAGCTCGCGGATGTTGAACATCAGCTCCGCGCGCTTCGCGAGCGACACCTTCCGCCAGGCGACGAACGCCGCCTTCGCCGCCTGCACGGCAGCATCGACCTCCGCCACCGACGCAAGGTCGACCGCGCCCGTCTGCGCCCCCGTCGCCGGGTTGAACACCGGCGCCGTCCGGCCTGACGCGCCCGCCACCGAGGCACCGTTGATCCAGTGGTGGATGGGCTTGATCGCGGCCCCGTTCGAATCTGCCGCGCGCTCACCGGGCGCGGATGCGAGCTCCGTCATGTCAGCCTCCTGAAGATGTGACCTGAGCGTAGCGAGCGGCAGCGGCTGACCGCCCATCCTCAGCCGTACGTGCGCCTTGAGGGCCTGGATCCGGTCGTAGCTGCGTGCGCAGCGACGCCGCTCCGAGCCCGCCCCGCGCGGCGGTCGCGACAAGCCTGCTCGAAGACGGCCGCGCTCGACGATTCGCTGCCCGTGAGCAGGATCAGATCCATCCCCGCCTGAGCGGCGAGCACGGACGACCGACGGCAGCGTCCGTCCCCGCGTCGCGGCGGCGCCGTCGAGTGCGTCGCTGATCGTGACACCCTTGAAGCCGAGCTCGTCTCGAAGCAGCGCCTGCATGCGCGGCGACCAGGCTGCGGGCTTCGTGTCGAGCGCCGGGTAGGAGGCGTTCGAGATCATCACGATCGGCACGCCGGCACTGATCGCGGCCCGAAACGGTGCAAGATCGCGGTCGAGCGCAGTTGCGACTGGATGCGATCTCGACCGCCGAGAGATCGGTGTTGCGGGTCGCCCTGCCGATGCCCGGGAAAGTGCTTCACGGTCGCGGCGACGTGCGCGTCGCCGAGCCCGCGGGCGAACGGAGACGACGGCGCGGCCGACCACCGGCGACGTGGCTCCGAAGGTCCGTCGGTCGGCAGCCATGAACGATCCCGCGGCCGGCACGTCGGCGACGGGGGCCAGGTCGACATTGACCCCGGCGGCCTCGAGCGCCTGTCCCGTGAGCAGCGCCTCGTGCCTGATCCGTGCGGGGCTCGACCGCCCGAGGACAGATGCGCTCTCGGCCGGCGCGGCCCACGGCAGCCGTCGAACGTTCCCTCCCTCCTGGTCTGTCGTGATCAGAAGGGGTGGCCGTCCGGCCGCGCGGGCGGCGCCTTGGAGCTGTGTGCGTCAGCTGCCGCAGCTGGGACGGGCTGCGGATATTGGCGCCGAAGAGGATGATCCCGCCGATCTCGCCACGCCGGACCCGCCCGAGGAGCGCCGCCGACGGCGTGCTGCCCGCTCATCGCGACGACGAGGCGCTGGCCGATCAGCTCCCTCGTCGACGGAGCGGCGGTAGTCGCTCGCGCAGCAGGGGCTCCGCTCGACGACGTCGTTGCGAGAATGGCGCCGACCGCCGCGGCAAGCACGACAGACGTGACCCTGGTCCGGTGCGAGCGCGACATTCCTGGTATGAGAGTGCCAGTTCCCGGGTAGGAGTCACGGATGCGGTTCCGGAACGATGCCAAGCTCGATCCCTCGCAGGTCACCGACGTGCGGGGCCGTGGCGTGGGCGGCCCGGTCCTCGCAGGCGGCGGCGGACTGGGCGTCGTCGGGCTCGTCATCTTCGTCCTCTACGTCGTGCTCGGCGGGAACGGCGGCGACCTCGGAGCCCTCGGCAGCCTCGACGGACAGTCGGTCTCGACGGGCACGCCGTCGTCACTCGGTCAGGATTGCCAGACCGGGCAGGACGCCAACGAGCGCCAGGACTGCCGGATCGTCGCCGATGTCAACAGCATCCAGCGCTACTGGGCTGGCACCGTGCGCGGGTACACGCCCGCCCAGACCGTCTTCTACACCGACTCTGTCCAGACGGGCTGCGGCTATGCGAGCTCGCAGGTCGGGCCGTTCTACTGCCCGCGGGACAAGCAGGTCTACATCGACCTCGGCTTCTTCGACGAGCTGCAATCCCGCTTCGGCGCCGAGGGCGGCCCGTTCGCGGAGGCGTACGTGCTCGCCCACGAGTACGGCCATCACATCCAGGACCTCTCCGGGACGCTTGGACGCGCCAGTCAGGGAAGCGGTCCCGAGGGCGGGTCGGTGCGGACGGAGCTCCAGGCCGACTGCTACGCGGGCGTCTGGGCCAACCATGCGGTCGAGACGGGGCTGATCGAGAACCTGACGCAGGCCGACATCAACAGCGGCATCGACGCCGCCGGCGCCGTCGGAGACGATCGGATCCAGGAGCGGACCCAGGGGCAGGTGAACCCCGAGACGTGGACGCACGGCTCGTCGGAGCAGCGGCGACGCTGGTTCTCGAAGGGCTACGAGACCGGCCGCGCAGCCGCGTGCAACACGTTCGCCGGCTCGATCTAGAGGCGAGTAGCGATCCCTCAGGCGTCGAGCCCGGCCTCGAGCAGCGGGCGCCTCGCCCACGCGAACGTCTTCGTGTACCAGCCCTCGAGCGGTTGCAGCGTCACGCCCGCGCCCGACGAGTGGACGAACCACCCGTTGCCGACGTAGATGCCGGTGTGGCCGACCTCGAGCGGCGTCGACTGTGCACCGCGGCTGCCGAAGAAGATCACGTCGCCGGGCTCGAGATCGGCGAGCGCGATCCGCGCAGGTTTCTTCACCTCTGCGCTCATCGCGTGCGTCGTCCGCCCCTTGAGGACGTCGGCGAGCATCGGAGCACCGGGGAACGGCTTCGTCTTGTAGACACGCCAGACGAAGCCCGAGCAGTCGAAGCCGCCGGGCACGGTCGCGGCGCCGTCCGCGGCGGTCGTGCTCCACACCTTCTGCGTCACCTCGGAAGTGCCGGCCCACACGTACGGATATCCGACGAGCTTCAGCGCGCGGCCGAGCACGGCACGCTGCCAGTCGTCGAGCTCGGGTAGGGAGAACGTGGTGCTCAGCTGGTCGAGCCAGCCGATCTGGCCCGGCGTGAGCGCGATCGCGCGAGCGAGCGAGAACGCGGCTTCGGCCCGCGTCGCGGGCTGCGTGGGACCGAGCTCGAGGTCGTCCGAGCCCACCGGATGATCGAGGCGTAGGCCGAGGAGGCGCGCAACCGTCTCGGTACCGAGGCGCGATGGCGGCGCCAGCTCGGCGTCGCGGGCGGCAACCCGGATTCGTCGTGCGGCAGGGAGAAGCCCGAGCGCCCCCACGAGCTGGGCGTCGAGCTCGCTCATCGTGACGAGCTTCGAACGGATCGGCGGGAGCCGGCACGGCCTTGCCCCACGCGACGAGCGCGTCGGCGAGCTCACCCCGGGTCAGCGGATCGGACGGCCGGAAGCCGGCGACGCCGTCACCGAGGATCCCGGCCGCCGTGACGGCTCGAATCTGCGGGTCGGCCCACGAGGTCGCCGCCGGGATCGAGACAGCGGCCGACGGGGGCGACGAACCGGGCTGCACCGCCTGTGCCACACCTGCCGCAGCGAGGGCGACGAGCATGGTCGAGGTCAAGGCAAGTGCACGCCTCATGCTCTCTCTATCGGCCGCACCCGACGAGCCTTGAGCGCGAGCCGGCGAGCACCGCCGGGCCGGCGATCGCGCGCAGTTGCGCCGGTAGATTCCGGCCATGGGACGGACTCCACCGAAGCTCCGTCTGCGATGACCCTTCTCGCCGGCCGCGCGATCACGAAGTCCTTTGGCTCGCGCCTGATCCTCGACCGCGCCGACCTGGCGGTCGAGCCGAGTGCCCGGATCGGCGTCGTCGGGCCGAACGGTGGCGGCAAGTCGACGCTGCTGAAGATCCTCGCGGGCCTCGAGGCTGCCGACAGCGGCGAGGTCGCCCGCAGGCGCGGCGCTCGCGTCGCCTACCTCGACCAGCATCCGGCCGGTGACGACCGCACGCCGCTGCAGACCGTGCTCGACTCACGCCCCGACCTCGTGGAGCTCGAGCAGGAGCTGAACGAGCTCGGCGCGCAGCTCGGAAGCCCCGAGGTGATTGCGGACCTCGATCGGATGACGCGCGTGCTCGCGCGCCAGGAAGACGCGCTCGAGCGATACGAGGCTGCCGGCGGGCCGGGAGCCACGGGGAGGGCCCGCGCTGCCCTGCTCGAGCTGGGTCTCTCGGCCGCCGAGCTGTCGCTACCGACCCGCAGCCTCTCCGGCGGCCAGCGGAAGCTCATCGCGCTCGCCGCGTGCCTGGAGCAGCAGCCGGACGTGCTGCTCCTCGACGAGCCCGAGGCCCACCTCGACAACGAGGGCCGCGCGCGCGTCGAGCAGCTCGCGCGGCGCTTCGAGGGTGCGATCGTCGCCGTCTCACACGACCGCTACCTCCTGGACGAGATTGTCGACCAGATCGCATCGCTCGACCGCGGCCGGATCCGGCTCTGGGCAGGGAACTACTCGGCGTACACGCTCGAGCGCGAGCTCGAGCTGCAGCGGCAGCAGCAGGTCTATGTGACTCAGCAGAAGGAGATCGAGCGCCTCGAGGCGGCAATCGCGCGCTTCAAGCTCTGGGCCTCGTGGGTCCCCGACAAGCGCAACATCCGCCAGGCCAACAACAAGCAACGGCAGATCGACCGCATGGACGCGATCGACCGCCCTGTCCTCGAGCGCCGCAAGATCGCACTACAGCTACGCCCGACGACTCGGGGCGGACAGCGTGTCTTCTCGCTCCGGTCGGTCGGCGTCGAGTTCGGCGAGGACACCGTTCTCGCAGGCGTCGATCTCGAGGTCGTGCACGGCGAGCGACTCGGCGTCGTCGGCCGGAACGGCGCCGGCAAGTCGGTGCTGCTGAAGACCCTCGTGGGCGAGATCCAGCCGACGTCGGGCGAGGTGTGGCTCGGGCCCTCGATCGCCATCGGCTACCTGGCGCAGGAGCAGGACACGCTCGACCCCGCATCCACCCCGCTCGCGACGGTGCGCCGGGCCGTTCCCGTCTCCGAGGGAGACGCCGTCTCTCTGCTGATGAAGTTCCTCTTCCCCTACGAGCAGGTGCGACGCGCGAACCGGCTCCTCTCGGGCGGCGAGAGAACGCGACTCCAGCTGCTCTTGCTGATGCTGGCGCGGCCCAACCTGCTCGTGCTCGACGAGCCCACCAATCACCTCGACATCGACTCGGTCGAGGTGCTCGAGAAGGCGATCGAGGAGTTCTCCGGGACCGTCGTGGCGATCTCCCACGACCGCTACTTCCTCGATCGGGTCGCCGACCGGATCGTCGAGGTGGACGGCGTCGTTCGTGCGACCGACGGCGGCTACACCGCCTGGCTCGAGCGCAAGAACCGCGACACGCTGAGATCCGATGCCGAAGACCCGCCCACGCGACTGGATCCGCGCCAGCGAGCACGCTCCAGCCGGAGGAGCAGTGGACGCTCCTCTGCTTCCTTGCGGGCCGTGGGCGTCACACCTCGATCCGCACGAGCTTCACGCAGCCCTCCGCCGAGCCGAGCTGCTGCTCGCGGCCGGCGGCGACCCGCGCCGGCCGCTCGAGCTCTACGGGCGAGCGGTGACGGCGCTGGCCGAGGATCTCGACGAACCGCCGCTGCGGGCCGAGCTCGATAGCGGGGCTCGACGCGCTCGCTCCCGAGGTGGATGGCCTTCGCGGCGCTACCGAGGCCTTACGGCTTCTGCGCCGAGACGACGATCTCGCCTGGCAGTGCTACGCCATGTCACTCCTCGCCGAGCATCTCGCCGACGAGGAGTGACCGCGCCGCGGGAGCTCAGCCGGCTACGACCGCCGCCCGCACGATCTCGAGGTCGCCGCTGATCGTGCGCACCCGAAGCTCGGCGACTGGAGCGGTGGAGTCGGACGGCGGCGCATCGTCGAGACCGAGCTCCGAGCTCAACGTGCCGCTCACCGAGCTCGCATCGACGTAGAGACGCTCGCCGGGCTTGATCCCGAGGTGGACGTCACCCGAGACCGACTGCACCCTGATCCCGCCGCCGCCCGCGGCGCGGACGCGCGACGTCGCCGGAGACGGTGTTCACGGTCGAGACCGGCCGTCAGCGTCGTCGACCATGAGATCGCCGGAGACGAGGTTCGCCGCCAGCACGCCGCCGGCGCGCCGCACGCGTCACATCACCCGACGCGGTGCGGAGCTCGCGACTCGCCGGCCACGTCACGCGCTCGCACATCGCCGCTCGCGGCATCGACCCGAAGCGTCGCCGCGGAGTCGAGCGACACGTCGCCGGACGCGGTCTTGACATCGACGTCGCCCAGCGCGCCGCGCGCCTGCACGTCGGCCGAGTCGGAGCGAAGGGAGAGATCGCTGCCCTCGGGACATCGAACCTGGACGCCGACCTTCGGCCCTCGGCCGACGAGGAAGCCCGACTCGCCGCTTCAGGTCGACCACGACCTCGTGGCCGCCGCCGCGCTCGATCATCTCGACCCGAGCATCGGCGATCGCTTGCCGGGTGACGTCGTTGTCGCGCAAGCGCCACGAGCTCGACCTCGACGCGCGGCGCGTCCGTCGTCTCGACACCGACCTCGCCGCCGCTGAGGGAGATCCTCAGCGCCGCGTGGCCGGGAGTCTCAAACTCGAAGACGCTCATGACGTTCCCTCCGGCCGGGAGGGCTGGGGCCGCCGAACGACCCGGACGCCGTCCGGGCGGTGACGGGGAGGGCGCGAGCTCTCGACGGACGGGAGCTCGATGGTGCCGAAGAATGTCTGATGAAGGGTCATGAAGTGCTCCTTTCCTTTCCTAGCTCTGGGTGAAGCCTTGGAGGCGCCGGCCGCTCTGGGTCTTGCCCCGCCGCGGCTCGAGCGAGCGGGCGAGGGCACGCACGATCCAGGCGTTGGCCGAGACGCCTTCGCTGCTCGCGACGACCTCGACCTGGACCTTGAGGGTCTCCGGCAGGCGGAGGGTGATGCGGGCGCTGAGGTCGTCGCCGGGTGTCGGCGTGGCCTCCTCGTCAGCGGGGCCGTCGTCGACGTAGACGAGATCCGGGTTCCGCCCCTGCAGCCGAACCTCGACATGGCCGGACTGGAGCTGCCCGTTGAGGGCGAGCGAAGCGTCCGTGAGAACGTCGAGCAGACGGAGCTGGAGCGACGAGCCGACGGCCGTTGCGAGCCGTTCCCCGGCCGCTGCGATCGCCTCGTCACCGAGCGCGGCGGCGGCAGCGAGGTCGGCCTGGATTGCCTGAATGTGCCGTTCGATGTCCATGTGACCAGTGTATGACATCATTATGATGTCTGTCAAGTGCGACATTGAAGTCGCCAGGATGTCGCGGCCGATCGAGATGGTAGAGTGCGGTGCCCGACCGCCTCGGAGCCCTGCTCCGGGCGGTGTGTCGCTTGCCCTCGAGGCCGGAGCGACAGCTCGAGTCCCACCGACCGCGCGCCGAACGAGGCCCGCCAGCGAGGAGTCCGACCCCGCGCGTGCAGCACGTCGATCCACCCGACCTGAAGCTCTGGCCGACGCTGCGCCACCTCTACCCGCTCTGGCGGGCCCAGTGGCGCCTGGCCGCGATCGGGCTCTCATGTGCGCTCGTTTTCACGGGGCTCTCGCTCGCGATCCCGATCCTCGTCCAGCGCACGATCGACAACGCGATCGACGGCGGCGACTCGTCGCTGCTGATCCCCTACCTCGCCCTGATCACGGTGATCGCCATGGTCCGGTTCGCCGTCAACTTCACGCGCCGGTACTCGACGGCGCGGATCGGGATCGCGGTCGAGGCGCGGCTGCGAGGGATGATGTACGACGCCTATCTCCGCTTCCCGCGCGCCTTTTACGACAGGCACGCGACCGGCGAGGTCATCTCGCGCGCCACGAACGACATCTACCCGGTGCGCTACTTCATCGGCTGGGGCGTCGTCCAGGCGATCCAGAGCATGATGATGCTGATCGGCGCGTCGATCGTGCTCCTCTCGGTCAACGCCCGGCTGACGCTGTTCGCCGCTCTGGCGATGCCGCCCGTCGCCATCCTCACCTACGTCTTCGCGCACAAGGTCTTCCCGATCTCGCGCGTCGTGCAGGCGAAGAAGGGTCACCTGACGGAGGCAACCGACGAGGCAGTGGTCGGGATCGAGATGGTGCAGGCGTTCGGCCGCGAGGACGACGTGCGCGTGCGCTTCACCGGGCGCGCCGAGGCCGTGCGTGCCGAGACGATGCGCCAGGCGGGAATCGAGGCACGCTTCCTGCCCGGCCTGATCTTCCTCCCCTCGCTCGCGATCGCGGCCGTCCTCTTCTTCGGTGGCCGCGACGCGATCGCGGGCAACCTGACGATCGGTCAGTTCACGCTCTTCATCACGCTGCTGCTGCAGCTCGTGTGGCCGCTCGAGGCCCTTGGCTGGATCATCAACCTTGGTCAGCGGGCCACGGCGGCTGCCTCACGCTCATTCGCGTGGCTCGATTCGATCGAGCCGCTCGCGGAGCCCGCCGATCCAGAGCATCTCCCCGACGGCCCGTTGACGATCCGGATGGAGAACATCCACTTCAGCTACGGGGTCGGCAGCGAGGTGCTGTCGGGCGTCGACCTCGAGGTCGCGCCGGGAGAGATCGTCGCCGTCTGCGGCGCCACCGGCGCAGGAAAGACATCGCTCCTCAACCTGCTGCCGCGGTTCTACGACCCGACCTCGGGGCGCGTGCTGATCGGCGGGGTCGACAGCCGCCATCTCCCGCTTGCCGAGCTGCGCCAATCGGTCGCCCTCGTGACGCAGAAGCCCGTCCTGTTCTCGATGCCGCTGCGGGACAACCTCCTCGCCGCTCGACCCGATGCGGACTGGGTCGAGGTGCTCGCCGCGTGCGAGACGGCCGGCGTCGCCGCCTTCGTCGACGGCCTGCCGAACGGCTACGACACCCTGATCGGCGAGCGCGGGGTCAACCTCTCGGGCGGCCAGCGCCAGCGGGTGGCGCTCGCTCGTGCCCTGATCGCAGAGTCGCGTGTGATCGTCCTCGACGACCCGATGTCGGCCGTCGACACCGAGACCGAGCGCCATCTCATCGCCACCCTCCGCCCCGCAGTCGCCGGGCGCACGGTCCTGATCGCCGGGCAGCGGCTCTCGACGATCCTCGTCGCGGATCGCGCTGTCGTGCTGCGCGACGGCCGCATCGTGGAGAACGGGCTGCCGCAGGACCTGATCCGCCTCGGCGGCGCCTTCACCGAGCTCTTCGGAGATGAAGCACTTGCCGCCTGAGAAGTACACCGGCCTGTCGCGCCTCGGGCGCTACACCGTCGGCCGCCGCCGGCGGATCAGCCTGATCATGCTGATCGCCGCGATCTCCGCCGCCGCACCGGTGCTCGGCTGGACGATCGTCGGCGACGCCATCGACAACGGCATCAAGGCCTCGAACGAGACGCGTCTCAGCGTCGACGTGGTGCTCTACATCGCAGTCGGGGCAACCGCCTGGATCCTCGGCACGACGACGTGGCTGATGCTCGCCGGCGTCGGTCAGCAGATCGTGCTCGACCTGCGCCGCGACCTCTTCGAGCATCTCACCTCGCTCTCGCTCCGGTACTTCTCGCAGCAGAAGGCGGGCTGGATCATCGCCCGCCTGACGAGCGACGTCGATGCGATCTCGGACGTCCTCAACCAGGGCCTGACGACGCTCGTCGTCAACTCGCTGACATTGCTCGCCGCGATCGGCGGGCTCTTCCTGCTCGACTGGCGCCTCGGCGTCGTGGCGCTGATCGTGCTCCCGCCGGGGATCGTCGTGACCCGCTGGTTCCAGACGGCGTCGCACATCGCGTTCGCCGACGTGCGAACGCGGATCGCGGCCGTCACCGCACAGCTCGCCGAGTCGGTCGCAGGCATGGCCGTCGTCCAGGCGTTCAGCCGCGAGCGCGCCTTCCAGCGCGAGTTCGGCGACCTGAACGAGGAGAACCGGATCTCGAACGTCTACGCGCAGAAGCTCTCGTCGATCTTCTTCCCCGCAATCGAGTTCCTGGGTGTGATCGCGACCGTCGTCGTCCTGTTCGCCGGGGCGCAGCTGATCGACGGCGGTTCCCTCCAGATCGGAACGCTGATCGCGGCCATCGGCATGCTGCAGCTCGTCTTCCAGCCATTGCAGGAGCTCTCCGAGCTCTACGGCCAGGTGCAGGCGGCGAGCGCGGCGATGACCAAGATCTCGACCGTGCTCGACGCCGAGCAGGACATCACCGACAAGCGCGGAGCGCCCGAGATCGGGCACATCGAGGGCCATCTCCAGCTCGACGAGGTCGTCTTCGCCTACGGCGACGAGCCGGTCATCCACGGCATCTCGATCGACGTGCCGCGCGGGCGGCTGCGTCGCCCTCGTCGGCGAGTCCGGCGGTGGCAAGTCGACGACCGCGAAGCTGATCGCGCGCTTCTACGACCCGCTCGAGGGAGCGGTCCGCATCGACGGCACCGACCTCCGCGACGTGCAGCTGCGCTCGATCCGCCGGCAGCTCGGCGTCGTGCTCCAGGATCCGTTCCTCTTCAGCGGCACGATCGCGGACAACATCCGCTTCGGGCGCCCCGAGGCGACCGACGAGGAGGTCGCGGCAGCCGCGCACGCGATCGGCGTCGACCGGATCACGTCACGCTTCGACGGGGGTCTCGACCACGTCGTCCGCGAGGGCGGCTCGGGCCTGTCGGCCGGCGAGCGGCAGCTGATCTCGATCGCCCGCGCGCTCCTCGCCGACCCGCGGATCCTGATCCTCGACGAGGCCACCTCCAACATCGACCGTCCCAGCGAGATCCTGATCGAGCAGGCATTCGACACGCTGCTCCGCGGCCGCACATCGGTGATCATCGCCCACCGGCTTGCGACGGTGCGGCGCGCCGACCAGATCCTCGTGATCGAGAAGGGCCATGTCACCCAGCGTGGCACCGAGGCGGAGCTCCTCGCCGAGGACGGCCCGTTCCGGCGGCTCTCACGGACGCTCGAGGGCACGCCGATGCGCGACGTCGCCTAGCAATCAGGCGCTAGAGCACCCAGACGTCGTCGCGCATGATCGGGGTTGCCCGGCCGTCGTGGTCGAGGCCATCGACGTTCACCTCGGGGCCGCCGATCATGAAGTCCGTGTGCACGCCTGCGACGTTGACCCCCATCGCAAGCAGCTCGTCCGGCGTGAGCCCGTCGGTGTCGGCGACGGCCATAGGCAGTCCCTGGCCGTAGGCGATGTGGCACGTCGCGTTCTCGTCGAACAGCGTGTTCTGGAACATGATCCCGGTCTTGCCGACGGCGGAATCGCCGTCGACGAGCGCGATCTCGCCGAGATAGGGCGCCTGGGGATCGATCTCGAGCTGGCTGCGAACGAGCCCGGCACCTGCGGACGCCGAGACGTCCACGACCTTGCCGTCCTGGAAGCGCAGGACGAGGTCGCGCACGACCGAGCCAACCGCCGCCAGCGGCATCGTTGCGCGCACCGTTCCCTCCGTGCGACGCCAGTCCGGTGAGGTGAAGACCTCCTCGGTCGGCAGGTTCGGGATGTGCTCGATGCCGTCGACCGTCGTGAACGCCGCGCACATCCAGCGCGATTGCGGCATCAGGCCGACGAAGAGGTCGGTTCCCGGGCCGTGAAACCGCACCGCATCGAAGCCGTGGCCGTTGAGCTGGGCGGCGCGGGCCTTGAGGCGGGCATCGTGCTCGCGCCAGGCGGCGACGGGATCGGGCGCATCGAGGCGCGTGGCCGAGCCGACCGCCTCCCAGAGCCGTTCGAGATCCGGCTCGCCGAAGATGCTCGCGGCCCAGCCGGGGTTCGGCGACGCCACGATCGCCCAGTTGATCAGGCTCTGAGTGACGAGCGGCCGATAGAGATTGGTCAGGTCACGCGGCTCGGACTTGCCGACGAGCGCGGGATCGAGGTCCGCGAGCAGGTCGGGCTCGGCCTCTCCCGTCAACTGGATCAGCGCCGGCTTCGTCTCGCGCCACGACTCGACCCAAGCGAGCTGATGCTCGGGAGAGCGGCCCAGCATCTCCTCGGGACCGAGCTCGATCGCGGCGCGGCGCACGTGCTGATCGGCGTAGCGCACGATGACCCGGCTCGCGCCCGCGCGGTACGCCTCGCGGACGATCGCACGCGCCGTCGGCGCGTGCTCGACCTGGCAGAGGATGACCACCTCCTGCCCGGGCTGAACGTTCGCGCCGACCCTCACCGTGAGCTCGGCGTAGCGGCGGAGCCGCTCGTCGGCGTCCGTGTGGCGGTCGGCAGCGGACGTCATGCGAGCGAGCCTGGTGGATGCGGCATGCTGCGGCTCACCGGTTCGGCCGGTGGCTCAGATCGCGCGTGGCGCGGAGATCACTCGCCCCAGTCGAAGTCGCGCGAGCGGCCCCAGAGGTCGCCATCGAGCGCCGGGCCCTCAGGAGCGGCGGTCTCGGCAGAGTCCTCTCCCGGCCACGGCAGCGCGAGCGAATGGAGCTCGACCGCGGGCTCACCATCGAGTGTCTCCTCGATGCGGGCCTGCTCTTCCGACTTGAACAGCGGATGGTTCTCGAACGGATCCTCGATCTGGTAGTGATCGAGCGGCATCTCGCCGTCGAGCTCTGCGTTCTGCTTTTTCAGTTCCAGGTGGTCCTGGATGACGCTGGCAAATGGTGAAGCTACGAGTTCTGTGGCGGTCTCAACCGGCATAGAGCCTCCAGGCTCGGGGACAGGATCTGGTGTCACACGATCTGACGCCATTCCGGATCTTAACGGACGAAAACGCTGGAATGTGCAACAACGAGTCAACAGCGACCGGCCGACATCTGCCACCATAGGTGCCGATGGCGCGGTTGCTTCCGACAAATCCGATGGCTGCAGGGCTCTTCGCGTACGGCATGTGGCGCAAGCTTTCCCCTGCACAACGCCGACTCCTGCTCGAGGCGGCGCGGACGCACGGGCCGAAGGTGGCCGCCGCCGCGGCAGCAGCGGCACGCACGCGACGCGCGCGCTGAGACGCTGAATCAGTCGACGCCGAGAGCGACGCGCACGATGCGGTCTTGCTCGATCTGGTGGGCGGTCGGGTACCCCTCGCTCGGCGAGGCGCGCCATGAGCGGCCGATGTAGGTGACCCCGGCGACCGGCGAGCTCGAGCGGGCGCCGTCGTCGAGCCGATGGCGGATCGAGCGCCACGCACCCATGTTCTGCGGCTCCTCCTGGGCCCAGACGATCTCCTCGAGCCGCGGCAATCCCGCGAGCAACTCGGCGAGTGCCTCTACCGGGAACGGGTAGAGCTGCTCGAGACGCGCGATCGCGACGTCAGTCGCACCTGGACGCGCGCTATGGCCGACGATGTCGTAGTAGACCTTGCCGCTGCAGAGGACGAGCCGGCGCACGTCGGGACCTGCGATCGGGTCGGGGATGACCGGCCGGAACGAGCCCGTCGAGAGGTCCTCGATCGTCGACGCGGCCTGCTTGAGGCGGAGCAGGCCCTTCGGCGTCATCACGACGAGCGGCCGAGCGGTCGCATCGAGCGCCTGCCGGCGGAGCAGGTGGAAGAACTGCCCTGACGTCGTGCAGTTCGCAATCCGGATGTTGTCCTGCGCGCCCTGCTGCAGGAACCGCTCGAGCCGCGCGCTCGAGTGCTCGGGCCCGTTGCCCTCGTACCCGTGCGGCAGCAACAGCGTCAGGCGTGATGTCTGGCCCCACTTGGAGCGACCGGCGACGAGGAACTGGTCGATCACGATCTGGGCGCCGTTGACGAAGTCGCCGAACTGGGCCTCCCAGAGCACGAGAGCGTCGGGCGCGGCGACCGAGTAGCCATACTCGAAGCCGAGCGCCGCGTACTCCGAGAGCGGTGAGTTGTAGACCTCGAACGACGCGTTGGCCTCCGGCAGGTGCTGGATCGGCGCATACGTCTCGCCGGAGTACGGGTCGTGGAAGACGAGGTGGCGGTGTGCGAATGTGCCGCGCTCCGCGTCCTGTCCGGAGAGACGGACCGGGATGCCGTCCTCGAGCAGCGAGGCGTATGCGAGCGCCTCTCCCTGGCCCCAGTCGATCCCGCCGTCCTCGATCATCTCGTGCCGGCGTTCGAGCTGCTTGGCGAGCTTCGCGTTGATCGTGAAGCCCTCCGGCACCTCCAGCAGCTGCTCGTTGAGCGCGCGCAGCCTGTCCGCCGCGACGGCCGTCACGACCGCGTCGCCGGTCGTTGCAAGAGGCGCCGCCTCCGGCGCGACCGGCGGTGGGGCCGCCTTGCCGATGGCGGTGCGGAGCTGCTCGTGGGCCGAGCGCAGCGTGTTGGTGACCTCCGTCACGAGCGCCTCCGCCTCGGAGGTGCTCAGGACGCCCTCCTCGACGAGTCGCGCGGCGTAGACGGCGCGAACGGTCGGCTGGCGCTGGATCTTCTCGACCATCAGCGGCTGCGTGTACGAGGCGTCGTCCTGCTCGTTGTGGCCGAAGCGGCGGTAGCCGACGAGATCGATCACGAAGTCGTGGCCGAACTCGGTCCTGTAGGCGGCGGCCAGGCGCACGGCGGAGAGAGCCGCCTCGGGATCGTCGGCGTTGACGTGCACGATCGGGACGTCGAAGCCCTTGGCGAGGTCGCTCGAGTACCGCGTCGAGCGGCTCTCGGTGGGATCGGTCGTGTACCCCACCTGGTTGTTCGTGATCAGGTGGAGCGTGCCACCGGTCGAGTAACCCTCGAGCGACTGGAGATTGAGCGTCTCCGCCACGACGCCCTGGCCCGGGAACGCCGCATCGCCGTGGATCAGGACGGGCAGCGCCACCGACGGGTCATGGACGCCGGCTCCGTGCGACCGGTCGGTCTGCTCGGCACGCGACCTGCCCTCGACAACGGGATCGGCGGCCTCGAGGTGACTCGGGTTCGGGACGATCGTGACGTCGATCTCCCCGGCCTGCGTCGTGCGCGTGCCAGAGGCGGGCAGATGGTATTTCACGTCGCCCGTGCCGCCTTCGGGATCGACGAGGAGCGCGTCGATCGAGCGCTCGCCCTCGAACTCGCGCAGGATCGACTGATACGACCGTCCCACCGTGTGCACGAGGGCGTTGAGGCGGCCGCGGTGGGCCATGCCGATCACGACCTCGTGGGCGCCGCCGGCCGCTGCGAGCTCGATCGTCTCGTCGAGCATCGGCACGAGCGACTCGAGGCCCTCGAGCGAGAACTGCTTCTGCCCGAGGAACGACCGTCGCAGGTATTGCTCGAACCCCTCGGCTTCCGAGAGCCGGTGGAGGAGCGCTTTCCGCTCCTCCGGCTCGAGCGGCTGCCTGAAGCGGCCGGACTCGATCGCCTGGCGCAGCCAGACGCGCTCGGCATGATCCGCGATGTGCTCGATCTCGTAGGCGATCGAGCCGGTGTAGACCTCACGCAGGAGCGGGAGCGCTTCGAGCAGCGTCTCGCCGCCGACGTAGAGGCGGAGCAGCGAGGCCGGGATCCGGGACTGAAGCTCGGGGGTCAGCGCGGGCACGAGCCGGGATTCGTCGAGCGCCGGGTCTCCCATCGGCTCGGAGCCGAGGGGGTCGAGCCGGGCTGCGAGGTGGCCGTGCATCCGGTAGGCCTTGACGAGCGCCATCGCAGCGGCGACGCCTCCGAGGAGGGTCTCGTCCGGCTGTGGCTCCGCCCGAGGCGGCTCCGCGACAACCTGCTGTGGCGGTGCCTCGGGGGCGGCGACCGCGACCGGCGGCACGGGTGCGGCGGCCGGCGCAACGGGCTCGGGCACCGGCGCGGCGATGCCGTTGCCATGCGCGGCGGGGCCGAGAAGGCCGGCGAGCCCGGGAAGCGAGGCCCTGAACGCATCCGGCTCGCGCTCGAACAGCTCGCGCCATTCGGACGGGACGCTCGACGGCGCATCGAGATACGCCTCGAGCATCTGGGCGACGTAGCCCGCGTTGAGGCCGTTCAGGTCGACTGCCGCCATATACATGTGTTGTACCGGTCCCGGCGGACTCGACACAGTTCCTAGACGAGCGAGCGGCCTCTAGAGGGGCGCCTCTAGATGAGCGGGTTCTTGGTCAGCACCGCGATCGTCATGCCGACGACCCACGCGAACATCGCAAACAGCGCCGCCTTCAGGGCAAGCGACTGGTAGCGGGCACTGAGCCGCGCCGCGACGAGGGAGAGGATGATCGCGACGAACGCCGTCCGGGCGGGCCGAGCGTCGACCTCGAGGATCAGGCCGAGCCCCATCGCCATCAGCGAGAGGACGATCGAAGCGACAGCGAGAAAGCCGGCGACGATGTCTGCATGAGTGGGGCTGGAACGCGGCGCGTCGAGAGTGCTCATTTGCGCAGGCTACCTCTTTGCGGGCGCGGGAGAGACGCCACCACGTCCGGGGGCGTGCGGCCGCAACGGCCGGCGGCGAGGCCGGCGCCGACGCTGTGGCGAGCCTCCGGCAGGCGGCGTGTCGTCGACGACCGGCGCCTCGGCGAGATCGGTCGGCGTCGGCTCGGACTTGATCGCCCACCAGATCACCACGCAGATGTAGATCATGGGGATCTTCAGGATCACGAGCATGAAGACGATCTCCCAAACCATGGGAACAAAGTCTACGCCATCGGGGCTCCTCCCGAAGAACGCCGGGCGATCAGCCCGTGCCGCAAGCGACGTTCAGCAACCCACCGGCCATAGCGATCAGCGCGAGCCCCGCCCCGAACGTCGTGACTGCGGTCTTCCCCTCGATGACGACCGAGACGATCACGACCGGGCCGATCGAGAGATCGAGCGGGTCCCCGCCCGCCTGAGCCGCCACCGCGAGGGCCGCCGCGATCGCGTACGCGACGATCCCCGTCGCGACCGCTCCGAGAAGGAATGCCTTCAGAGCCCGCACGCGACCCTCCCGTCGCCGCCGACGACCGTGAGCGCCATTGCGTGGGCGGCAAGCGGCCAGCCCGCTACCGCGAGGACAGGCGCGTGTGAGGAGGCTGCCGACGACGACGAAGCCGACTCCGAGCAAGGACACCGTGAGCGGACCGCCGGCGGCGACCGCAACGCGACGACGCGAGCCCGACCCGCGCATGGAGCACGTACGTCCGCCTGCCACGGCAGACGAAGGCGCTCGGGACGCCGCGGAGGAGCACGGCATGCGCCGCCTCGTGAAGCCCGAGCCCGACGCCCGTCCCGACCCCGATCAAGACGGGAACAGCCGGCCCGAGGCCCAGAACGAGCGTGAGCTGGAGGGCGAGCACGGTCGCGATCACGCCGACGAGGCACGACCGCGGCAGCACCGCCACGAGGGAGCTGACGAGCGCCCGACCGACCGATTCGGTGTCGAGCGCGCGCCGCCGTGAGATCGCGGCCGGCACGGCGCCCGCCGGCGCGAGGCGCGCCGCGAGCCGGGCCCACTCGGCGAGCTGTCGCAGCCGGGAGCTCTCCCGCTCGACGTTGACGAGAGCGAGCCGGTTGAGATGCCAGACGAACCGCAGCACGTCGGCACGGGCCTGCTCGGAGGTGAGCGAGAACGCCTCGGCCAGCTCGCGCACGACGACGCCCACCGGCCTTCCGACGCGCGCGAGCACGAAGGCGCCGCTTGCGTTGAGCGGCCAGGAGTCGCCGCGAACAGCGTCGGTCAGCCGCCCGGCCTCGAGAGCGACGCCGGGAGCGAGCGAGATCGAGTCGGTCGAGGCGATCATCAGCCCGCTACTCCGAGACGACGGACGAGACCCGCGAGCCCGCCGCCGAGAGCCACTGCTGTTACGAGGCCGACGACGAGCGGATCCGGAATACCCGCCGAGGCGAGCCGTGGTGCCGTGAGCCCCGTCACGAGCGACATCGCAACAGCCAACGCCGCGAATGCCGCAAATGTCGTCAGCTGATCGCCGGCTCCCGCGCCGCGCAATGGGACGAGCGATCCTGCCAGCAGCGCGAGCGCAGCGCCGACGATCACGAGCGCAGCGGCGACACCGACCGTCCTCCGGTCCGCTCCGGACGCAATGACGGCGGCGGCTCCGACGACGGCGACAGGGGTCGCCGCGCCGAGGCAGCCCACGAGCCCTGCCGCCACGCCAACGACACGATCGGCGACCGGCGCGCCGCACCAGAGCCACCGGCCATCCGCGAGGGCGCCACCGACCACGAGCGGGCAGAGGAGCGCGCCGAGCAGAGCGGTCGACGTACCGAGCAGAAACGGGCTCGGCGGAGGTGCGCCGGCGACGGCTGCGAGAACGGTCCCGCCAACGCCGAACACGACCGCACACGCCGTCGCGAGCCGAACATCGCCTCTGCGCGCCAGGAGAAGACCGAGCCCGACCGTGAGGCGAACGCGGCGAGCTCGAGATCGCCCCGACCGTGGGCTCGCGCGCCGTGGTCGGGCGAGCGGCCGCGTCGCCGCCAACACCACCCAGGCGGCTCCGGCAAGGATGAGAACCGCGGCGGAGACAACGAGCGCGAGCCAGCCCGATCTCTCACCACGGAGCGCGCCCGGCACGAGGGCCAATGGCCCGAGCAGCCGCCCGCCGAGCGCCGAGCCGGTCGCCTGCCAGGCCACCGTCGACGCCAGGATCACGGCGGCCCTGCGTCGACGCCCACGCGTTGCGGCAATCGCGACTTCCGCCACGATGGCGCCGACCGGGACCGCGGCAAGGATGGCAGCAGCGAGCGCGAGGCCGGCGGCGTCGCCGCCCGGCAGCGCACGGGCGAGGCCGACGCAGAGGGCCACGAGCGACGGCAGCACGACGAGGGCGCCGCCGATCGCAGGCACGACGGTGATCGCAAGGATCGAGGCGAAGGGCCCCGGCGGGCCTGCCGCGATCTGGGCGCCGAGTGCAGCTCGCCCGGGAAGCGAGGCGGCAAGCACCGCGCCCGCGACCATCGCTGCAAGCAGCGGCCCAAGGGCGATCCCGTCGGAGACGACGGCGTCGTCGATCGGGCCGGCGAGCTCCGCTCCCAGCGCCTGCCCGGCGCGGTAGAGCGCAACCGGAGCGAGCGCGACGATTACCGCGAGACCGGCGACAGGCAGCGGCGCCGCGCCGGCCACGCGCCGCAGGCGCCGGAGCTGGCAGCGGACGACCGCCTCAGAGAGCCTCGAACGCACCGCGGACCCTTTCACGGAGACGACGGTCGCCGAGTGCGGTCAGGAACACATCCTCGAGCGAGGAGGCGGCATGCCGGGCGCGCAACGCCCCGGGCTCGCCGCGATCGAGCACGACGCCGCGATGGAGGAGGACGATCTCGTGACAGACGGCGCCGGCGAAATGCAGGTCCTGGGTCGCGAGGAGCACCCCGCAGCCGCGCGCCGCGAGCGCCGAGACGGCCTCGCCGAGCACGACGACCGCCTCGGGGTCGAGCGTCGCCGTCGCCTCGTCGACGAGGATCAGCGGCGGCGCGAGCGAGAGAGCCGCCACGGCGCTCGCCTGGCGGCGGAGGCCGCGCGACAGCGTCCCGAGCCGTTGCCCGCGGCGCTCGTCGAGGCCGAACGCCGTCATCAGCACGTCGGCCCGAGCAGCAGCCCGCTGGGCCTGCGGCCCAGAGGGAGTGGACGAGTGAGACGAGCTCCGCGACGGTCAGCTCGTCGAAGCCCGAGGGCTCGTCCGGCACGAGCGCCGTCGCCGTGCGTGCCTCGCGTGAGCCCGCCTCGGCACCCGCGACCCGGATCGATCCGCCGTCGAACGGCAGGAGGCCGGCGGCGGCGTGCAACAGCGTCGTCTTCCCCGACCCGTTCGGGCCGACGAGTCCGACGACGGCGCCGGGGCGCACGTCGAGATCGACGCCGGCGAGGGCGACAGCGCCGCCGAAGCGCTTGTCGACGCCTCGGGCGAGAAGGGGCGCCGACGGACCTGCGGGAGGACGGCTTGCCGCCGTCCTCCCGCTCGTCATCGAGCTAGCCGCCGCGACAGACAACCTTGAAACCCGTCCAGCCGAACGAGATCTCGCCGTCGCCGCCCTGGTGACGGCACCACGCCACGTAGGCGAGCGCGACCGCGTAGGCGAAGCCGACGACGATGATCCACCAGATAACGTCCTCGGTCTCCGCCGGCTCGCCCGCGAACGCCAGAGCCGGAGCCGCGTACGGGCCTGCCTGCGTCAGTGCTGTGCCCATCTTCCCTCCTTGAGGTCGTTTGTCAACGCTCTCTACGCTAGGGGGGCAACACGAACAGGTGTGCGCCGTCTTTGTGTCGAATCAGTGCCTTCTGGGGCACATCACTTACAGACACCTCACAGCACCTCGGTACCGTTCGGACCCGAACTCGTCTCTCAAGGAGGAAAGCCTGTGCGTCACATCCCGATCATCGCCGCGATTCTCGTTGCGGCAGTTCTCGCTCCCGTGGCTGCGTCCGCCGACCGGATGTGGATCGGCTTCCATGACGACCCCGTCCTGCGCTACGACGACCCGGCCAAGAAGGCGAACGAGATGGAGGTTGCCACGACGACGAACAAGGCGACGATCCTGCGGACGCTCGTGACGTGGGCCAACATCGCGCCGACGAAGCCGGCGAACGCGGCGAATCCGAACGACTCCGCGTATAACTTCGCCGACCTCGACGACTTCGTCCGTAACGCGCAGGCGCAGGACGCCGAGGTTCTGATGACGATCTGGGGAACGCCGAAGTGGGCCAACGGCAACAAGGACGCCGAACTTCCTCCCCACGTCGATGAGCAGCTTCCAGAACTTCGCCAAGGCGGTCGCGTCGCGCTACTCCGGACGCACTGCCGGCCTGCCGTTCGTGCGCTTCTTCGGCATCTGGAACGAGTCGAACCTGGGACAGTTCCTGTCACCGCAGTTCAACTCGAGCGGCGCGATCGTCAGCCCCGCGGCCTACGCGAAGCTCGCTGCCGCCGGGCTACGCCGGAATCAAGGCGGGCAACTCGAAGGCGCTCGTCGCGATCGGCGAGACGTCCTCGAACGGCCGCAACAGGCCGAAGGCCGGCGCGACCGACTCGGTGCGTCCCGGCACGTTCGCCGAGGGCGTTGCCAAGGCCAACAAGCATCTCAAGTTCGACGCGTGGGCCCAGCACCCGTACCCCGTGCCGGTGAACGGCAAGCCGACGCAGAAGGTGCTCTGGCCGAACGTCGCACTCACGTCACTGCCCCGGTTCGAGACGTCCCTCGACACGTGGTTCGGCCGCAAGAACATCCCGGTCTGGATCACCGAGTACGGGAACGAGACGAAGCCCGGCGAGCCGACCGGCGTCACCGAGGCGCAGCAGGCCTCGTACGTGACGCAGGCGATCGACATCGCGAAGAAGGACCCGCGGGTGCCGATGTTCATCTGGTTCGTGATGCAGGACTCGACCGGCAGCCTCTGGCAGAGCGGCATCTACCGCAAGGACGGCTCGGCCAAGCCCTCGCGGGCGAAGTTCGCCGCCGCCGCAGGCCCGCTCAACGCCAAGAACACGAAGCTGAGCGTCAAGGGCGGGACCAAGAATCCGTCCGTCACCGTCTACCTCCGGTCGTTCTGCGCCAACAACCCGGTCGGGGCGAAGATCGGGATCACCTCGACGACGAAGCTGGGCGGCAAGCAGATCGCCTACTCGCAGCCGCAGCTGTCGCTCGCGATCGACTGCACCGTCGCCTACAAGGTGGCCGGCCTCACGGTCGCGAAGGGCAAGACCTACACGGTCGCGGTCGAGGCGAACACGAAGAACGGCAACTTCCTCAACCGCACGATCACGATCGTCGGCGTCTGAGCTCTGAGCGCTCGCAACGGCATCCGGGCGGCCTCGAGCCGCCCGGGTGCCGCGCTCTCAACGACGCATCGCGTCGAGCAGCTCGGAGGCGTCGGAGCGCACGGTGAGGATCTCCCGATGTGCGGCCGCGACGAACCCTTGCCCGGCAGCGGTCGCGACGAACGCGACCAGGCCGTCGAAGTAGCCCGCGACGTTGACGAGCCCGATCGGCTTGGCGTGGAGCCCGAGCTGGGCCCAGGTGACCGACTCCCTCAGCTCGTCCAGCGTCCCGAATCCCCCTGGCAGCGCGACGAAGCCGTCGGAGAGCTCGTGCATGAGCGCCTTGCGCTCGTGCAACGTCTCGACAACGTGGAGCTCGGTCAGCCCTCGATGAGCGATCTCGCGCTCCTCGAGGAACCGCGGGATGACCCCCGTCACGCGGCCCCCGGCCGCGAGGGCGGCATCCGCGACGACGCCCATCAGCCCGACCTTGCCGCCGCCGGTCACGACCTCGATCGAGCGGCCGGCGAGCTCGCGGCCGAGCGCAGCCGCAGTCTCGGCGTAGATCGGGTCATGCCCCGCCGAGGCACCACAGAAGACGCAGATTCGCTCCATGGGCCCAGCCTAGTCGCGTCAGGCTGGCCGGCTACCCGAGCTGCTCGACGCGCATCGTCCACGTGACGCTGCCGTGCGGGTGCACGTGGAGCCGGTACGAGCCGGCCCCGCTCAGCGGCGCGACCTCGTCCGAGCCGACCGAGTCGAGCGGAATGCTCCCGGCGCCGGTGCCCTCCCACGAGAACGTCGCCGAGCCGGAGCCGAAGATGAGATAGCGCGGGTGCAGCTCGACGACGATCCGCCACTTCCCCTGCGGGGCCGTGACCTCGATCGCGTCCGGAGTCGTACGAGCCGCTGCCGGACTGGGCCCACGTCGTTCCCCACTCGGGGGCGCGCGCGACCGTCAGGGTCACCTTCGATCCGAGGATGGCACGCAGGCCCGGCGCCGGATCCTGGCGCAGCACCGTGCCTGCGGCTTCGGTGTCGGAGCCCTCCTCGACCACGTCGGTGTCGAAGCTGCCGTCGAGCCGGGCGGCGGCATCGTCGACGGCGACGCCGCGCACGTCGGGCACCGAGGCACGTGGCGGGCCGCTCGAGACCACGATTCCGATCGGCCCGGGTCGCTTCGCCTCGTCACCCGCGGCAACGTCGCTCGAGATCACCCGGCCCTCGGGCGTCTCCCAGGACTCCTCGCTCCGCGCCTTGACCGCGAACCCGACCCGGCGCAGGGCGGCGGTCGCATCGTTCCGGGAGGAGCCCTCGATCTCGGGCACGGTGGCGAGCGCGGTGCCCCTGCTGACGCGCAGGACGACGTCGAGATCCGCACGCTCGACCCGGGTCGACGGCGCCGGCGACTGCGCGATCACGCGGCCGGCAGCGACCGACTCCGAGTATGTGCGGCTGACGACGAGCGGTGCCTTCGCAGGCATCGACGTGCGCCGCGTCCGCCACGGCGGCGCGCGCCTGCGGCAGCGTCATGCCGGTCACCTGCGGCACCTCGACGACGCGATCTGCGTTCGCGATCGTGGCGCCGACGAACGCGAGCGCTGCCGCGGCGGCGATCCCCGCCATGACGAGCGCCATCCGTCGGCTGCGCCGGCGCTTCCTGGCGGTGTGCTGACGCGGAGGCTCGAGCGCGATCGTCTCCGCCGGCGCGGCGAACATCGCCGTCGACCCCTCCGCCGCCTCGACCGTGTCCGCGACGGCCGCCTGGATCGCGGGCGCGGCGACTCCGAGCCGCTCCAGCACCTCGACGGCGCGTCGGCCGGTCGGCGGGTTCGAATGAGAGGAGCGCGTCGACGAGCGCCGCAGCCTCCGGCGGGGCACCGGGCACGCAGGAGAGCAACGAGGTGCGGTCTCGTGGGCGCGGCGAAGGCCGACGGCGAGCCGATCGTCGCCCTCGAACGGGGTCCGTCCGGAGAGCAGCCAGAAGAGCAGGCAGCCGAGCGCGTACATGTCGGTCGCCGTCTCGCTGTCGGCCCCGCGGGCCTGCTCGGGCGACCAGTACTCGGGGGTTCCGAGCAACATGCCCTGGGTCGTCACGCTCGTCGACGACCGGGCGATGCGGGCGAGGCCGAAGTCGGAGACGACGACCCGGCCCGAGGCGCTCTCGATCAGCACGTTGCCGGGCGTGAGATCGCGATGGACGATCCCCCGCGCGTGGGCGTAGGCGAGCGCGGACGCGATCGGCAGGGCGATCTCGGACGCCTCCGCCCAGCCGAGCTCCCGGTTCCGGGCCACATCCCGAGATTCGCCCCGTCGACGAGCTCCATCACGAGAAACGGCGTCTCGCCGTCCTCGCCGTAGTCGTAGAGGCGCACGATGTTCTCGTGCTCGAGCGGCGCCAGGACGCGGGCCTCGCGTGCGAACCGGCGCCGAAGCTCGAGATCCTCGGCGATCCACGCGTGGAGCAGCTTGACGGCCACATCGCGGCGCAGGCGGCGGTCGCGGGCGCTCCAGACCGCGCCCATCCCCCCTTGCTGATGCGGGCCGCAGCTCGTAGCGGCCTGCGATGAGGTCGGTCATCTCGGTGAGGGCGGGCACGGCGGGGTTTCGCGCGGGCGCACCTCGGGCAAAATGTAGCTGCCGAGCCCGCCTCCTGCAGTTGTAAGGAGAAGGAAAATTCCCGCTATACGGGGAATTCCATTAGCCGTCAAACCGTTATACACTGCGAAGACATCGTTCCCGCGACGAACGCGTTTGACGGTGCCGCGCGCTGCGGGCGCCGAAGCGAACGATGTAACGGTACTTCCGAACAATTTCCGAACACCAAGCGCTTCAGGCACGCGCGCGCACGACGACTACAGAGCGAAAGGATTCACGCTGACCACCACGATCGACATCCCTGCAATTGACACATTCCTCACCGACGCGCAGGAGCGCGGCCGTGTCGAGACCTCGGAGCTCGAGGCGCTTGCGCTCGAGCTCGACCTCGACGAGCCCGCCCTTGACGAGGTGCGCGCGGCGCTTGCCGATCGCGCAATCCCCGTCGATGCCGCCGATGATGCCGATGAGACCGACGCAGTCGCCGCTGCGGAGGAGGCCGCCTGGACCGCGGACACCTCGCAGGTGCTGACCGACTCGCTCCAGCTCTTCCTCCAGGACGTCGGCAAGCACAAGCTGCTGACCGCGGCCGAGGAGGTCGCGCTCGCGAAGCGCGTCGAGCGCGGCGACAAGACGGCGAAGGAGCGCATGATCAACGCGAACCTGCGCCTCGTCGTCTCGATCGCAAAGAAGTACCGCGGCCACGGTGTGCCGTTCCTCGACCTGATCCAGGACGGTGTGATCGGCCTCAACCGCGCAGTCGAGAAGTTCGACTGGCGCAAGGGCTACAAGTTCTCCACGTACGCCACGTGGTGGATCCGTCAGGCCTGCCAGCGGGCAATCTCCAACCAGGGCGCCACGATCCGCGTGCCGGTGCACGTGCAGGAGCGGCAGCAGAAGCTCGCCCGGGCGCGTCAGCGCCTCGAGGTGAAGCTCGAGCGCGAGCCGACGGTCGAGGAGCTCGCGAAGGAGACCGGCCTCAAGGAGTCCCACATCGAGGAGGCACTCTCGACCGCGGACGCCTCGGTCTCGCTGAACCAGTCCGTCGGCTCGGACGGCGACGGCGAGCTCGGCGACCTGTTCGCCGACCGGAGCGCCGTCGACCCGGCCGACGAGGCCGACGAGACGCTGCAGCGGCTCGAGGTACGCCGCGCAGTCGAGGCTCTCCAGGAGCCCGACCGCCGCGTGCTCGAGCTCCGGTTCGGCTTCACGGGCGAGCAGTGGACACTCGAGGCGATCGGCAAGGAGCTCGGACTGACGCGCGAGCGCGTGCGCCAGATCGAGTCCCGGGCGCTGACGCGTCTTCAGCACCAGCTGAAGGACGTCGTCCGCGCCGACGGCGCCGACGTGGTGCTCGCAGCGTAAGCACCGCCGCAACCGAATGACCAGAAGGGCCCGCAATGCGGGCCCTTCTTCGTTCTACCGTGCCGGTTCTACTCCGGCTGATTCTAGCCCGTGTTGCGGAGCGCCGCCGCGATCCCGGCGATCGAGCGCAGCAGCGGCCGCCGCGCCGCCTCGTCGCCGCCGCGCCAGGCATGGAGCAGCTCGACCTGGATCGCGTTCATCGGATCGACGTACGGGTTCCGCAGGCGGATCGCCCGCTGCACGACCGGGTGCCGGTCGAGCAGCTCGTCGGCCTCGACGATCGTGAGCACCGCGGCGACGGTGCGCTCGATGCTCCGTCGAGAGCGCCTCCCAGAACCGCAGCGGCTCGGCGGTCTCGGGCACGAGCGAGACGTACGCCTCCGCGATCTCGAAGCTCGACTTCGCGAGCGTCATCTCCAGGTTCTCGAGCAGCGCGCGGAAGAACGGCCACTCGGCATAGAGGCGGCGAAGCCACGCGAGCCGCTCGCCCTCGAGGCCGTAGGCGTGAAGGGCCGCCCCGCAGCCGAACCACGCCGGCAGCAGGCAGCGGTTCTGTGTCCACGCGAACACCCACGGGATCGCCCGCAGCGCCTGCGAGCTCGCCGGTCGCTGCGGCCTCGGGCCTCGAGGCGGGACGCGAGCCGATCTCGAGCAGCGCCAGCTCGTCGACCGGGGTGAAGCTGCGGAAGAACGCCGGGAAGGCCGGATCCTCCCAGACGAGGCCTCGGTAGGTTGCGTGCGCGACGGCCGACGAGCTCGTCCATCGTGTCGCGGGCTCCGGCGTTCGGCGGCTCGAGACCGGCCACGGCGGGAAACGCCGTGAGTAGCGTCGCCGAGACCGCCGCCTCGAGGTTGCGCTCGGCAAGGCCGGAGAGGCCGTACTTGAACGCGATCGTCTCGCCCTGCTCCGTCAGCTTGAGGCGGCCGTCGACGGCCCCGGGCGGCTGGGCGAGGATGCCTGCGTGGGTCGGGCCGCCACCTCGGCCGGCCGAGCCGCCGCGGCCGTGGAAGACCGTCAGCTCGACGCCGCGCTCGGCCGCGATGCGCGTCAGCTCCTCCTGCGCGCGGTAGATCTCCCACTGCGCGGTGAGGTAGCCGCCGTCCTTGCCCGAGTCGGAGTAGCCGACCATGACCTCGAGGCGCGGGCGTGGGCTGCGGTCGAGGATCTCCTCGACCAGCGGGCCTGCCGCGCGCAGGTCGGCGATCGTCTCGAGGAGCGGCACACCCTCGAGCGCCGCCCCGGCGTCGCGCGCGAGCGCCTCTGCCTCGAGCACGTCGTCGGCCGTGCGCGTCATCGAGACGATCAGGCGGTCGACGGCATGTTCTCCGTGTCTCGCCTGTGCGCTCGCGGCCGCGGCCAGCGTCCCGCGCAGGCGGTCGTCCGGATCGCTGGATCGCCGACGCGTGGACGCGAAGGTCGAGCTTCGCGAGATGGAGGCCGAACGTGCGCGCCCGGGCACGAAGGTCGGCAAGGCGGCCGTCGGCGACCCGCTCGCCGCGGTGCGCGCGCAGCAACGCGTCGAGATCGTCGAGATCCGCCACGCAGCGCCGCGGCCGTCCGCGGTAGCCGTCGTCTCCGAGCCGCTCCCAGATCGCGACGAGCACGGCCCGGAACGGCTCGTCGGCGTCGCCGACCTCGGGCACGCGGCCGATCACCGTGGTCGACATCCCCCACGCCGCGCCGAGATCCCGCAGCTCGGCCCGGTAGAGGTCGCGCGCGAGCTGCCTGGCGCGATCGAGAGCATCGGCGATCGTCTCCGGGCCGACGTTCGGGTTGCCGTCGAGGTCGCCGCCGATCCAGCTGCCGAAGCGCAACGCCTCGCCGGCGCCCTGCAACCGCCCGACGAGTGCGCGCTCGAGCTCGGGGATCGCGTTCCAGAAGCTCTGCTCGAAGAACCAGAGCCCCTGCCGGATCTCGTCGACGACCCGCGGCCGCTTGGAGCGGATCTCGTCGGTCTGCCAGAGCAGCGTGATCTCCTCGGCGAGGCTGTCCTCGAGCCGTCTCCGCTCCGAGAGCGGCGCGGCCTCGTCGTCGAGGCGGGCGAGGAGCGCTGCGATGCGGCGGTGCGCCTCGAGAACGGTGCGGCGCGTGGCCTCTGTCGGATGCGCGGTGAGGACGAGCTCGACTCGGAGCCGCTCGCCTGCTGCCTGCACCTCTGCCTCGTCGACGCCGCTGCGGTCGAGCTGCGCGAACGCATCGGCGAGAGACTCGCGTGGGATCCTCCCTCCGCCTCGTACTCGCGGAGCCGACGGATCCGGTGATGCTGCTCCGCGATGTTGACGAGCTGGAAGAAGAGCGCGAACGCTCGCAGGACGGCACCCTGGCGCTCGGGCCCGAGCCCGGCAACCGCGTCGCCGAGCGCGCCGCGTGAGCCGCCGGCGCGCGCGTCGCGGGCGAGGGCGCGGATCCGCTCCTCGTCGTCGAGGAGATCCTGGCCCTCCTGCTCGACGAGGACCCGGCCGAGCAGGTCACCGAGGAGACGGACGTTGGCGCGGAGTGCGGAGTCGGCCGACACCCGGTGAGCCTAACCGCGGCAGCGGCACGTCCCAGGGGTTGTCGCGCGGATAGGGTAGTCCCCGGTGAAGACGGCTCTCGTAACTGGCTCCTGTGGTCTCGTGGGGTCCGAGGCCGTCACGTTTCTCGGCGAGCGCGGTTGGCGGATCGTGGGCGTCGACAACAACATGCGGGCGAGCTTCTTCGGTCCGCACGGCGACACGAGCGAGAACCTCGAGCGGCTGCTCCGCGACAGCAGGCGTTATGAGCACGTCGACCTCGACGTCCGCGACCGCGCGGGAATCGACCGGACAGTCGCGGCGGCGCGACCGGATCTCGTCTTCCACTGCGCGGGCCAGCCGTCGCACGACCTCGCCGCCCGCCGCCCCTTCGAGGACTTCGAGATCAATGCGAACGGGACCCTCAACCTCCTCGAGGCGGCGCGCCGCCACTGTCCCGAGACGCCGTTCATCTTCATGTCGACGAACAAGGTGTACGGCGACGCGCCGAACGAGCTCGCGCTCGTCGAGCTGGAGACCCGCTACGACTACGCCGACCCCGCCCACGTCGCGGGCGTGGACGAGTCGATGCGCATCGACGGCTCGATGCACTCGCTCTTCGGGACTTCGAAGGCGGCGGCCGACCTGCTCGTGCAGGAATACGGCCGCTACTTCGACATGCCGACGTGCTGCTTCAGGGCGGGGTGCATCACCGGCCCGCAGCATCTCGGGGCCGAGCTTCACGGCTTCCTCGCCTATCTCGCACGCGCCGTCCGCGACGGGATCCCCTATCGGATCTACGGCTACAAGGGCAAGCAGGTTCGCGACAACATCCACTCGCATGACGTCTGCACAGCGATGATGGCGTTCGCCGAGGCCCCGCGTACCGGCGCCGTCTACAACCTGGGCGGAGGACGCTCGAATGCGATCTCGCTGCTCGAGGCGATCGTGCGCCTCGAGGACGTCTTCGGTCGCCGCCTCGAGCGTTCCTACCAGGAGGATCCGAGGCGGGGTGACCACCTCTGCTACATCAGCGACTGCTCGCGCTTCCGCGCCGACTACCCGTCGTGGGAAGTCTCGATCGGGCTCGACGTGATCGTCAGCCAGCTCGGTGAGCTGCTGGCGCCTGCGGCGACCGCCGTCGCGTCCGCCTGACGCATCCCACGCCAGATCTCATCGGTCAGGGCGCGGAGTACCGTAAATCGCCGCTCTTCGTCGTCCGTTCCGAGGTCCGGGTCGACCTGCGCCGCGAGGTCCGGAAACCGGCTCCTGTAGTAGGCCCGCTGACGGTCGAACGTCATCTCCATCACGTCGTCGACCAGGTAGGCCGCGGTGCGAACGAACCAGCCGAGGAGCATGTCGGAAAATGCACGGCTGCTGAGCTTCTGCCACTCCTCCGAGTACGGATAGCCGAGCATGTCGACCGCATATCCGAGGACGCTGCTCCGGAGCGTCCCGTCGCCGAGGCCGTACGGGAGTGGCAAGGGGTCGCGTCCGTGCAGGATCGTGCGCCGCTGCAGCAGCCCGAAGTGCTCGAGCGGGTCAACGGTCAGGAGCAGCTGTGCGAGCACGAGACGATCGACGATCACCGGGCTGTCGAAGCAACCGAGGACGTCGGCCACGCACCGCTGTCGGGTCTCGTTGTCAGCATCGTCGGAGAGGACGGCATAGACGCGTCCGCGAGCCTTGGCGGGCGCAACGATGCAATCGAGGGCCTCGAGCGACGATTCGCTGAGCCCCGTCGTGGCCGACGCGGCCGTCACCTCGGAGCCGACGAGCGCATCGCGGTACGCCGGCGCCGCGCGTTCCGCAACGATGGGTCGCGCGAGGGCGCCGCCGAGCGCCGTGAGGCCCACAACGAGCAGCTCCGCGGGCGTGCGGTCGTCCGGCCCGGCAGCCGCGGGAACCCCGAGCGTTCGACGCAGCTTCGCAATCGCCCGCCCGCGGACGAACGGCGCGCGCGGATCGCCGTCGCGCTCGGCCCAACACCAGGGCAGAAGGTGGTAGCGATACGCGCGTAGCGGCCCCAGGGCGCTCGAGAGTGCCGGCTCGTCGACGACAGGAAGCGGCGGCGGGTTGCCGAGACGCGGCCATGAGGCCGCGGTGCCAGCGTCGACCCCGTACGAGACGCGGGCGGCGAGATGCCGGGCTGTGACAACCTCGAGCTCGCCTAGCATCGGCAGCCCGCGCCGGAGGCGCCGGTACGACCGCGTCACAGCGAGCGCCGTCCGGCGCTCCTCGACCGCCGAGAGGCCGTCGTCGAGGACGACGAGGAGATCGACGTCGCTGAGGCCCGGCGTCCAGCCCTGCCGGGCCATGCCACTGCGGACGAACGCACCCGCCACTCCGGGCGTCCGTGTACAGAGCCGCGTGAGGAGGCCGAAGGCTAGGGCATAGGGGGCCGCGTTGATCCGGCGAAGCGCCGGGACGCCGTTGGCCCGAATCACGGCTCGCTGCAGCAGCGCCCGGGATTGCAGCGAGCGCCTGCTCAACCGCCCGCCGTCCAGTCGTAGCCACGACGCCTCGCATCCGCGAGGAAGCCGTCGCGGAAGTTCCGCTCGAGCTCCTCCGGCCCGTTCGCCCGCCAGGCGAACCAGCTGATGCCGAGCCGCTCGAGGGTCTGCGTCGGCCAAGCCTCGCCGTCCATCGGTATGACGTTCGGATCGCCACCGGCCGACACCGGCACGTCCACCTCGGTGCAGATAACCGCGTAGCGCTCCCGGGTCGCGACGATCGGGGCCGAGCTGCCTCCCGTCTGGTAGCAGTGGAACCCGACTGACGCGTTCGACCAGTCGACGTCCAACGCATCAACGACGTCGACCATCGCGCGGTACTCGTCGTTCGTATTCGCGAAGCTGCACAGTACGACGTGGCTCTCCGGTGCGCGGTCGCGAACGGTCGCGAGGAGCGACTGTTGCTCGGCGAGCGCGTCGTCGTCCCAGTCGCACGGGCACCACGGCACGGGCTCGTTCGCGAGCTCGTAGAAGACGTTCGTCCAGCCCGCATAGCGGCCGGCGACGAGCTCCCAGAAGGAGCGGCAGTGGTCGAGGTCCAGGCGGCCGACGTCGTGGTAGTTGACGAGCACGTGGAGCCCGGCACGCGAGGCCGCGGCGACCGCCCCGTCCAGCTGCTCGAGAAGCAACACCCTGTCGGCTGCGCTCGTGTCGAATGCGTAGTGCGGGAAGCCGTGTGACCGCTGCCAGGCGTCAAAGCACACGAGACGAACGCTGTTCACCCCGAGTCGCGCCAGGTCGCGGTAGAACGCCGGATCCTGAGCATGCTCGCTGAGCCCGTTGATCGTTCCCCACTTGTAGAGCCACACCGGTACACCACGAAGATGCTCGCCTCGATCCGAGACGACGGTCCCGCCCTCGATGCGAACACGTCCGCGCAGCGGTAGCCCGCTCGCGAGCGGGCCGGTTGGGACGCGCACGGGGCTCGTCCCGTCGACCTTTCCTCCCTGCGCCACCACGACGCTAGAGACCTCTAGGCGCTCGCACGCGTGGCCGACGACGACGACCTGGCGCGTCCGTGCGAGATCGAAGTCGGTCCCTACGACGAGCTCGCGAAGGCCGATCGAGAAGCGCTGCACCCGACCCTGGCGCAGCCCGCGCGCCCCGAGCGAGATCTGCGCGGACTCGGGAATCGTGCCGTCGAGTTCCTCGCCTGTGAGCCAGACGGTGACCTCCGGATGCTCGCCGCCCTCGGCAAGCACCGTCAGCTCGAGCGAGTCGAAGCCGCCGAGGTCTGCCCCCGTCCAGGTCGGTCGCAGGGCGAGCGCGACCACGACCGGGGCGTCGCGATCGACGCGCCGGAGGACGAGGACGGGCTTGTCGCCGTCGTGGCCGACGGGGGCGTACGTGCTCGTCGCAAGACGCTCCACGTTGCTGCACCACGAGAAGGGCCATTCGCCGCGGTACACGGCGCGCGGATCGAAGACGGCGAGCCGTTCCGACGCAGAGGTCGTCTCCTCCGGCGCCGCGCGTTCGGGCGTCCGGGCGTGTTGGGGCGTCGCCAGCGGCTTCTCGCGCGGGGCCCGCGGCGGCTCGGGCGTCGCCGGGCGACGCGTGTATGCATGTTCTGCGAAGAGCCGGTCGACCTCTGCGCGTGACTGCATCTCGGCGCGGTGCTCGAGGAGCTGACGCTCGGGGCACGCCGGATCGCGCCAACGCAGCAGCCCATCCTTTCCGAGCTCGACGAGCTCGCGGATCGGCGGAAAGCCGTCGATCGCGTACCGGACCTCCTGGTAGTTGCGGTCCCGTGCGGCCCCGTGGCCCACATGCGTGAGATCGACCGGAACGCAGTCGAGGATCGCTCGGACGGGAAGGTCGCGGGCGACCTCGCCGAACCAGCGGAACCCGAGCAACCACGGGTCGTAGGTCTCGTCCGGGCCATTCAGGTACTCCGCGACGAACGCGCTGTCGCCGCCGCAGTCGATGCAGAGCGGGTTGAAGCCGTCGCCCTGCTCGAGCAACGCCCGGTGCAGCCCCCACGCGACCCCGGGGTTCGGGAGCAGGTCGGTCTGGTGATCGAGCAAGAACGTCGCCCCCACCGACGCCCGGTCGAACGCGGGATCCGTCGGGTCGGTGACGAGCCGGAAGCCCTGCACGGCGCGGTTCGGGTCGTCCCGGACGCGCGCGCGGATCCGGCTGAGCCAGTCGAGCTCCGTGGCGAACACGTCCGCGTCGACGAACAGGAAGTAGTCGTAGGTGCCCTCGTCAAGCGCCGTACGCCAGCCGACGTTCTGCAGCGCCTCCTTCTGGAACACGCCCCGGCACGCGTCATCGCCGTGCAGGACCACGTGCCGGGCGACCGCGAGCACGTCGTCGGGGAAGGAGGAAGCCTCGCCGTCGAGGATGACCTCGACGAGGTAGAGATCCGCGAACAGATCCTGCCGCAGCTGCCTGCGCACACCCTCGACGTTCGCGGCGGCCCGCCGCTCGATCCGACCCGAAGCTCGTCACGATCAGGGCTGTGTCGGTGCGGTCGGCTCCCTCGCGGATGCGGTGCCCCGGGGCATTGCCCTGTAGGACAGCATCGACGAAGAGCTCCTCGTTGTGGCGCCCGGCGGGACTCGGGTCGCCGAGGTCCCATGCCTGGTCGTGTCTCGGATGGAAGAGGCTCGCTGTGTCGCGGCGGACGGGCACGAGCCGGCGGAGGATCTCCGAGAGGGCGGTGTCCCAGTGAGGCTCGCCGATCACAAAATCCGGAATGACGTCCCGGACGTCTTCGTAGAGGCTCGCGCGCAGCGCAAAGCCGTCGAGGCCGACGTCGTACAACTGCCCGCGTTCGAGAACAGCTCCTCGAGTGTCTGGGGGTCGCCGTCGACGTCCTTGCGCATGTACTCGACCGCGCTTCCACGCATGGCAAGCAGGCGCGCATACGTATCTGGCGCCAGGCCGAGGTCGCTGTTCGTGTAGAAGAGCCAGTCCCCCGGGTCGGCCCGATCGAGGGCCTCATCGAGAAGATCCTTGAGGAAGGGCTTCGCTAGTGGGTCGCCGACAGCTCGGGCGTCTCGGCTCGAGCTTGACCACCTCCCATCCCTGCCGACTCCACCCCTGAGGCTCGGCGGAGAGCCCGATTCGACGGACGTCGCCGGCGTGCTCGGCGCCGTCGACGCTCTCGACGAAGAGCCGGAAGCGACGGCCGAACTCCGACGCCAGGCCGTACCAGCCCATCACATGGAAGATCTTCGGTTCCGGGAGTCGCGGCAGCTCAGACATACCGGAGCGCCTTGGGGCTGATCTTCAGGAACGTCGCGCCTGAGGTCGACCGAGGATATCCGGCAGCGGCGAGGGACGGGTCGATCGGGCGTCCCACGGCCATTCGGCCCGAGTCTAGCGAGGTCCCGTCAAGGAACCGTCAAGAATCGAGGACGCAGCATTCGGAAACCGTCAGGACGGCCCCGCGTACGCGCCGGCGGCGCTACACCACGGTCATGCCAGCCACGACGACCGCAGGCGACCACCGGTGAGAGACGTGCTCTTCGTCGCGATCGTGATCGCGTTCTTCCTGCTCGCGGCCCTGTTCGTCCGGGTGTGCGATGCGATCGTCGGTCCCGGCGAGGACAGGGGCGACGAATGAGCGCCGAGAACATCGTCGGGCTCGTGCTGGCGGTGGTCGTCCTCGGCTACCTGATCTACGCCCTCATCTATCCGGAGCGGCTCGGATGAGCTCCACCAGCTGGCTCCAGCTCGGCGTTCTGATCGCGATCCTGCTGGTCACGACGCGCGTCCTCGGCGCCTACGTCGCGGGCGTGTTCGGCGGCGGCAAGGCGCTCGGCGACCGCATCTTCCTGCCGCTCGAGCGGGTCGTCTACCGCGTTTGCGGCGTCGACCCGACGCGCGAGCAGACATGGCCCGTGTACGCCTTCGCGCTGATCGCGTTCAGCCTCGTCTCGGTCCTCGGCCTCTACCTCCTGCAGCGAGTCCAGGGCTACCTGCCGCTCGACCCCACGGATGCGAAGGCGGTGCCGCCCGCGCTCGCCTTCAACACGGCGGCCTCCTTCGTCACCAACACGAACTGGCAGAACTACGGCGGCGAGCTGACGATGAGCCATCTCACCCAGATGGCGGGCCTCGCGGTCCAGAACTTCCTCTCCGCCGCGGTCGGGCTCGCGGTCGCGGTTGCGTTGATCCGCGGGTTCGTCCGCCGCCGCTCAGCGACGATCGGCAACTTCTGGGTCGACCTCACGCGCGGCACGATCCGGGTGCTGCTGCCGATCGCCATCGTCGTCGCGATCCTGCTCGCGAGCCAGGGAGTCGTCCAGAACCTCCACGGTTTCACCCACGCCACGACGGTGCAGGGCGTCTCCCAGTCGATCCCCGGCGGCCCGGTTGCGAGCCAGGAGGCGATCAAGGAGCTGGGAGAGAACGGCGGCGGCTTCTACAACGCCAACTCCGCGCACCCGTTCGAGAGCTCGAACGGCTTCACGAACCTCTTCGAGATCCTCGTTCTCCTGATGATCCCGTTCGCGCTCACCTACACCTACGGGCGTCTCGTCAAGGACCAGCGCCAGGGCTGGGTGCTGTTCGCCGTGATGTTCGCGATCTGGATCGGGGCCGCCGGCCTCGCGATGCACTACGAGGACGCCGGCAACCCGAAGCTCCAGGCGATCGGCGCCGTTGGCGGCAACATGGAGGGCAAGGAGGTGCGGTTCGGCACCGCGATGTCCGGCCTCTTCGCAGCCTCGACGACCGGTACCTCGACGGGCGCCGTGAACTCCGCCCACGACAGCTTCACGCCGCTCGGCGGCGCGGTCCCGCTCGTGCACATGATGCTCGGCGAGGTGAGCCCTGGCGGCACCGGCGCCGGCCTCTACGCGATGCTCGTCTTCGCGCTGCTCGCGGTCTTCATCGCCGGCCTGATGGTCGGGCGCACGCCCGAGTACATCGGCAAGAAGATCCAGGCCACGGAGATGAAGCTCGTCGTCGTCTACCTGATCGTGATGCCGCTCCTGATCCTCGGCTTCTCCTCGCTCTCCTCCGTCCTCGCCGGACCCGAAGTCGTCGATCCTCAATCCTGGCCCACACGGGCTCTCCGAGATCGTCTACGCGTTCACGTCAGCGGCGAACAACAACGGCTCGGCGTTCGGCGGCCTGACCGGAAACACCGATTGGTACAACACCACGCTCGGGTTGACGATGCTGTTCGGCCGCTTCTTCCTGATCGTCCCGGTGCTCGCGATTGCCGGCTCGCTCGCGCGCAAGCAGGCGGTCCCGCCGACGGCTGGGACGTTCCCCACGAACACGCCGCTCTTCTTCGTGCTGCTCCTCGCCGTGATCCTCATCGTCGTCGGGCTCACGTACTTCCCCGTCGTCTCCCTCGGCCCCGTCCTGGAGAACCTGACCCTGTGACCACCAACGCTTCCACCTCCATCTTCGATCCCAGGATCGCCGTGCCCGCGGCACTCGACAGCGTCCGCAAGCTCGATCCCCGCCGAATGGCGCGCAACCCGGTCATGTTCGTGACCGAGATCGGCGCCGCCTTCGCGACCATCCTCTTCCTCAAGGACATCGGCGACGCCTCCTCCAAGGCCAACGTCTTTGCCGGCAGCGTCGCCGCCTGGCTGTGGTTCACCGTTCTCTTCGCGAATTTCGCCGAGGCGATGGCTGAGGGACGCGGCAAGGCGCAGGCAGCAACGCTGCGCAAGACGCGGGCCGAGACGACCGCGCGCAAGCGGCTGCCCGACGGGACGATCGAGGAGCGTCCCGAGCTCGAAGCTCCAGGTCGGCGATCTCGTCGTCGTCACCGCCGGGGAGATCATTCCCGCCGACGGCGACGTGGTCGAGGGCATCGCGAGCGTGGACGAGTCGGCGATCACGGGCGAGTCCGCTCCGGTGATCCGCGAGTCGGGTGGCGACCGCTCCGCCGTCACCGGCGGCACGCGGGTGCTCTCCGACGAGATCGTCGTACGCGTGACGACCCGCGCCGGTGAGAGCTTCCTCGACCGCATGATCGCGCTCGTCGAAGGCGCCAGCCGGCAGAAGACGCCGAACGAGATCGCACTCGACATTCTCCTCGCGGGCCTGACGATCATCCTGCTCCTCGCGACCGTGACCCTGCAGCCGTACGCCGTCTACTCGGGTGCGGAGCAGTCGGTGATCGTTCTCATCGCGCTCCTCGTCTGCCTCATTCCCACCACGATCGGCGCACTGCTCTCCGCGATCGGTATCGCCGGCATGGATCGCCTCGTCCAGCGGAACGTGCTGGCGATGAGCGGGCGCGCGGTCGAAGCCGCCGGCGACTGCTCGACCCTACTGCTCGACAAGACGGGCACGATCACGCTCGGCAACCGACAGGCAAGCGATTTCATCCCCGCGCCGGGCGTCTCGGAGGAGGAGCTCGCCGACGCCGCCCAGCTCTCGAGCATGGCGGACGAGACGCCGGAGGGCCGGTCGATCGTCGTGCTCGCGAAGGAGCGCTACGGGCTTCGCGGCCGCGAGCTGCAGGGCGCCGTGCTCGTCCCGTTCACGGCACAGACGCGGATGAGCGGCGTCGACAGCGACGGTCGCAGCATCCGCAAGGGTGCGGCCGACGCCGTCCGTCGCTGGGTGGAGGAGCAGGGCGGCAGCATCCCGGCCGAGCTCGGCGCGGCAGTGGACGGAATCGCATCGTCGGGCGGCACGCCCCTCGTCGTGGCCGAGAACGGCCGCGCGCTCGGCGTCGTCCACCTCAAGGACGTCGTCAAGGAAGGGATCAGCGAGCGCTTCGCCGAGCTGCGCGCGATGGGGATCCGCACCGTGATGATCACCGGCGACAACCCCCTCACGGCGAAGGCGATTGCAGCCGAAGCCGGCGTCGACGACTTCCTCGCCGAGGCAACCCCCGAGGACAAGATGGCGCTGATCAAGCGCGAACAGGCCGGTGGCGCGCTCGTCGCGATGACGGGTGACGGGACGAACGATGCTCCGGCGCTCGCCCAGGCCGATGTCGGCGTCGCCATGAACACAGGCACCCAGGCGGCCAAGGAAGCGGGCAACATGGTCGACCTCGACTCGAATCCGACGAAGCTGATCGAGATCGTCGAGATCGGCAAGCAGATGCTGATCACCCGCGGGTCGCTGACGACGTTCTCGATCGCGAACGACATCGCCAAGTACTTCGCGATCATCCCGGCGATGTTCGCCGGCGCGATCCCGGCGCTCGACAGCCTCAACATCATGCACCTCGACAGCCCGCAGTCGGCCATCCTCTCGGCCGTCATCTTCAACGCCCTCGTGATCGTGGCGCTGATCCCGCTGGCGCTCCGCGGGCGTGCGCTTCAGGCCCGCGTCCGCAGCCGCGATGCTGCGCCGCAACCTGCTCATCTACGGGGCCGGCGGCGTGATCGCGCCCTTCATCGGGATCAAGCTGATCGACATCATCGTCGGCGCGACGGGGCTCGTCTGATGCGACGCCAGCTCCTACCCGCCGCTCCTGATCTTCGTGACGTTCACCGTCATCGTCGGAATCCTGTACCCGCTCGCGATCACAGGCATCGCGCAGCTCGGATTCTCGGACAAGGCGAACGGCTCGCTCGTGAGACGCGACGGCGTCGTCGTCGGGTCCAGCCTGATCGGCCAGGGGTTCACCGGTGCGACGTACTTCCACCCGCGCCCCTCTGCCGCCGGCGACGGATACGACGGGACCTCGAGCGCCGCCTCGAACCTCGGCCCGTCGAATCCCGACCTCGTCAAGGACGTCGCCGCGCGCATCGCGGCCTACCGACAGGCCAACGGGCTTGCCGCGGGTGCGCCGGTTCCCGTCGAGGCAGTGACCTCGTCCGGGTCGGGCCTCGACCCCCACATCTCACCGGCCGACGCCCGGATCCAGGCCGTGCGCGTTGCCCGGGAGCGCGACCTTCCCCTCGCCGGCGTCCTCGCTCTCGTGCGAAAGCACACCGATGGGCGCACGCTCGGCTTCCTCGGGGAGCCAGGGGTCAACGTGCTCGAGCTGAACCTCGCGCTCGACGCTGGGAAATAGGCCACTCTTCAGCCATGGCACTGGGAACCATGGCACGAGGAACGCTGCGCATCTACCTCGGCGCCGCTCCAGGGGTGGGGAAGACGTTCGCGATGCTCGGCGAGGGTCGCCGCCGGGCAGAGCGGGGCACGGATGTCGTCGTCGGCTTCATCGAGACGCACGGTCGCCCGAAGACAGCCGCCCAGCTCGACGGCCTCGAGGTCATGCCGCGAGCCAGGATCGACTACCGCGGCTCGACGTTCGAGGAGATGGACGTCGACGCGATCATCGCGCGCCACCCCGACGTGGCGCTCGTCGACGAGCTGGCCCACACGAACGTTCCGGGGTCACGTCACGAGAAGCGCTGGGAGGACGTCGAGGCGCTCCTCGACGGCGGGAATCACGGTCATCTCGACCCTCAACATCCAGCACCTCGAGTCGGTCAACGACGTCGTCGAGCAGATCACGGGCATCAAGCAGCAGGAGACGATCCCCGACGCCGTCGTCCGCAAAGCCGACCAGATCGAGCTCGTCGACATGGCGCCGGAGGCGATCAGGCGCCGGATGGCCCACGGGAACATCTACCCGGCCGAGCGGATCGATGCCGCGCTCGGGAACTACTTCCGCACGGGCAACCTCGGCGCGCTGCGCGAGCTTGCGCTCCTCTGGGTGGCCGATCGGGTCGATGACGCGCTCCTCGACTACCGGGAGCGCCATGGCATCGACCGCCCCTGGGAGACGCGCGAGCGGGTCGTCGTCGCCCTGACCGGGTCGGCCGACGGCGATCGCCTCGTCCGCCGTGCCGCGCGCATGGCAGCCCGCTCGAAAGGCGACCTCTTCGCGGTCCACGTGCGACCGCAGGACGGCCTCGCCGGCGGCGCTGCCGACCGGCTCGACCGCCAGCGTGAGCTCGTCGAAGAGCTCGGTGGAACGTACCGCGAGGTCGTCGGCGCAGACATCGGCGAGACGCTCGTAGCGACCGCCCACACGCTCAATGCGACGCAGATCGTCCTCGGTGCAACCCGGCGCTCACGCTGGGCGGAGCTGACGCGCGGGTCGGTGATCAATCGCGTGATCCGGGATTCCGGCGTCGGGCTCGACGTGCACGTGATCAGCCGGGCCGACGACGGACAGCACGCAACGACATCCCGCACCCGGCAGGCCGGGAGCGCTGCCGCGGCGGAGGGTGATGCTGGGGTTCGCGCTCGCTGCCGTCGGCCTGCCCCTGTTGACCTGGGTGCTGACGAACCTTCGTACTCGACCTCGGGCTCCCGAGCGTGCTGCTGCTCTTCCTCCTCCTCGTCGTCGCTGATCTCCGCAGTCGGAGGCGTCTGGCCCGCCCTCTCGGCGGCCGTCGTCGGGCTTCTTGCTCGTCAACTGGTACTTCACCCCGCCCATCCATACGTTCACGGTCGAGCACGGAGAGAATCTTCTCGCGCTCTCGGTCTTCCTCGCCGTCGCGGCCGTGGTCAGCACGTTCGTCTCGCTCGCCGCCCGGCGGGCGGCCGACGGCGCCCGCGCCCGCAGCCGAGGCAGAGGCGCTCGCCGGCCTCGCCGGCGCGGCGCCGGTGCCCGTTCTCCTCGACGGCCTTCGGCGGATCCTCGCACTCGACGTCGCCGCCGTCTTCCATCGAGGAGACGACGGCTGGACGCTCGACCACGCGGCGGGTGAGCCTGTGCCGGAGCGCCCCGACCGGGCGACAGGTCGAGCTCGACGACGTTCACGTCCTCGTCATCTCGGGGCGGCGCGGTCGAGTCGGGCGGTGACAATCGCATCCTCGAGGCGTTCGGGCGGGAGATCGCGTCCTCCCTCGCGCTCGAGGAGCTCCGCGCGGAGGCCTCCGAGGCGGGACTCCTCGCCGCCGCCGGCGACCTGCGCACCGCGATCCTCTCCGCCGTCTCGCACGACCTCCGCACGCCGCTCTCGGGGATCAAGGCCTCGGTCACGAGCCTCCTCCAGGAGGACGTGGAGTGGACGCCCGAGGCGCGCCACGAGTTCCTCGTCACGATCGACGAGGAGTCGGACCGCCTCAACGCGCTCGTCGGCAACCTTCTCGACATGAGCCGCCTCCAGACCGGCGCGCTCGACGTCAGCCTGTCGGCGGTGGGGGTCGACGAGGTCATCCCGGCCGCGCTCGCGAGCATCGGCGCGCGCGGCTCCGAGGTCGATGTCGACGTCGACGAGACTCACCCGCGGGTGCTCGCCGACCCGGGCCTCCTCGAGCGCGCCCTCGCGAACGTGATCGTCAACGCGCTCAACCACAGCCCGCCCGGGGAGCGGGTGCGCGTCGTCGCCGGTGCCGCCGGCGACGCTGTCGACGTGCGCGTCGTCGACCGCGGTCCCGGCGTGCCCGCGGAGCGAGCGCGACAGGGTGTTCCTCCCGTTCCAGCGGCTCGGCGACACGACGCAGGGCGAGGGAGTGGGACTCGGCCTCGCGGTCGCGAAAGGGTTCGTGGAGGCGATCGGAGGCGACGTGGAGATCGAGGACACGCCGGGCGGCGGGCTGACGATGGTGTTCCGTCTCAGGGCGGCACGATGACGCGGATCCTCGTCGTCGACGACGAGCCGCAGCTCCTGCGCGCGCTCGGGACGAACCTGAAGGCCCGCGGCTACGACGTCGACGCTCGCACCGACGGGCGAGCTCGCGCTGACGCTCGCTGCGCGGCATCATCCCGACCTCGTCATCCTCGACCTCGGCCTGCCCGGGATCGACGGCATCGAGGTGATCCATGGTCTCCGCGGCTGGACGCAGATCCCGATCATCGTCCTCTCGGTGCGCGAAGGCGAGCGCGACAAGGTGGCGGCGCTCGACGCCGGCGCCGACGACTACGTCACGAAGCCCTTCGGGATGGACGAGCTCCTGGCACGCCTGCGCGCTGCGCTGCGACGGGCGGCGCCCGCCGACGAGAGCGCCGAGGTCGTGACCCCGGACTTCACCGTCGATCTCGCTGCCAAGCGGGTCACGAACGCCGACGGGCGAGGTGCGGCTGACGCCGACGGAGTGGGAGATCGTCGAGATCCTCGTTCGCAATCCCGGCCGCCTCGTGACCCAGCGGCAGCTGCTGCACGAGGTCTGGGGGCCGCAGTACTCGAGCGAGACGAACTACCTGCGCGTCTACATGGCCCAGATCCGGCGCAAGCTGGAGCCGGATCCGTCAAGGCCGCGCTCGTTTCACACGGAGGCGGGGATGGGGTACCGGTTCGATCCGCCGGAGGCATGAGCCGCACGCTTCCTGAAGCGCGAAACCCGCCTCACGGGGCGGGTTTCCGATGGAGCCGAGGGGGCTCGAACCCCTGACCTTCTGGCTGCCAGCCAGACGCTCTCCCAGCTGAGCTACGGCCCCGCGAGCTTCGATTGTAGATGAGCTTTCAGGCGCTGGCAGCGGCCTCGAGCTTCGGCACGTCGTTCCAGAGATCCTCGAGCCGGTAGAACTCGCGCGTCTCGTCGGTGAAGACGTGCAGCACGGCGTCGATGTAGTCGGCGACGATCCAGGTCGCCTCGCGCTCGCCCGCGACGGCGCGCGGCAGGAGATCGTGGTCGCGCTTCATCGCGAAGTGCACCTCGTCACTGATCGCCTTCACCTGGCGCGTGTTGCTGCCGGAGGCGATGACGAAGAAATCGGTGTAGTCGCACACCGTCCGCATGTCGAGGATGGTGACGTCGGTCGCCAGCTTGTCCTCACAGAGGGCGGCGATGCGGCGAGCTTGCTCGAGCGATGTCAGGTCGGTCAGCTTCCTCGGTCGGTTCGGGTCGGTGCTGCACCCCTTCCAGGTCGGGCAGAAGTGTAGCGGCGGCCCGCCCGCCCCAGACGACGCGTTTCAGGCGTCGCGATAGAGGCCGAGGCGCTCGATCTCGGCGGCAACCAGCGGCGGCACGAGATCGTCGATCGGGCAATCCGGCCGCGACCCGCTCGCGAATCTCGGAGGATGAGACAGCCAGCGGTGTGATCGGAAACAGCTCGATCCGGTCCGGCCGGGAGAGTGACGCGACGACACTCCCGAGACGCGCTAGATCCGTGCCCGGCCGCGTCGCGGCTCCGATCCGCGCCAGCTCGAGGACACGGTCCGGCCGCACCCAGGTGGGGAAGGCCGCGAGCTCGTCGGCGCCGAGCAGGAAGAGGGGATCAGCGAGCCCGAGCGCCTCGAGCGAGTCGACCGTGCGGCGCGAACGGATCCAGCGAGACCTCGGCCGCCTCGATCGACGCGAACGCAAGCTCAGCCAGCCGCAGCCTCACGTCCGCGGCGGTATCGACGTCCTTGTGGCCCGGGTCGGCGACGACACGGACGAGGAGGCGCTCGAGCTGGAAGTGCTCGACAGCCTCGCGGGCGAGCGCGAGGTGCCCGTTGTGCGGTGGATCGAACGCGCCGCCGAGGATCCCGATCGCACCGCTCACTCCCAGACCAGGACCTCGTCGCCGATCTCGACCTCGGAGCCCGGCTTGACTCCGGCGGCGCGGAGCGCGTCGTCGAGCTCCTCGCCCTCGGGCGCCAGGCCGACGACGCGGAACCCCTGGCCCGTTCGCAGCACCTTGAATCGCCGCCGCTCGGGCGGCTTCGGCCTGTACTCGAGAAACGCCGGGCAGCTCCTGCGCGACGGGCACCGTCTCGTGCACGACCTGCGGGCAGAGCGCGAAGAGCAGGGTCTTCAGCTCGTCTATCCCCGCGCCGGTCGCGCAGGAGACGCGGTGGACGGCCACGATCCGCTCATCCTCGCACGGAGAACGGCGCAGGCTCCGGGTCGAGATCCGACTTGTTGAGGACGACGAGCTGCGGGCGCTCACCGAGGCCGGCTCCGTAAGCGGCCAGCTCGTCGTCGATCACGCGCTAGCGCTCGTCGGCGTCACCCTCGGAGGCGTCGATGACGTGCAGCAGCAGCCTCGCCCGCTCGAGGTGCGCGAGGAACTCGTGGCCGAGCCCGATCCCCTCGCTCGCGCCCTCGATCAGCCCCGGCACGTCGGCGACGGTCAGCTGGCGGCCGTCAGGGCCGTCGACCGTGCCGAGCATCGGCGCCAGCGTCGTGAACGGGTAGTCAGCGACCTTCGGCTTCGCGTTCGAGATCCGCCGCAGAAGCGACGACTTGCCGGCGTTCGGCAGCCCCGCACAGGCGGCATCAGCCATCAGCTTCAGGTGCAGCTCGAGCTCGCACGACTCACCGGGAAGGCCCGTCTCCGCATAGCGGGGCGTCTGCCGCGTCGGTGTCGCGAAGTTCGAGTTACCGCGACCTCCGCCGCCCCCGCGGGCGATGACGAGACGCGCCCCGTCCTCGCGCAGGTCGGCGACGATCGTCTCGTCCTCGATGATTCGTCACCTGCGTCCCGACGGGAACGGTGAGGACGATGTCGTCGCCGTCGGCGCCGTGCTTCCGCGTGCCGCGGCCGTTTCCGCCGCGCTTCGCGTCGAACACCGTCTTGGCCCGGAAGGCCGAGAGGTCGCGCAGGTCGGCGTCGGCGACGAGGACGACGTCACCACCGCGCCCGCCGTCGCCGCCGTCGGGCCCGCCCTTCGGCACGAACTTCTCGCGTCGGAAGCTGAGGCCGCCGTCGCCGCCGCGACCCGCCTTGACGCGAATGCGAACGCGATCGTGGAACATGCTCATCGGCTCCTCGGCGTCAACAGGTGCTGTCCGGTCGTGGCGCCGCGAGGGCGCACGAGGCTAGCTGGAGAGCTCGTCGACCGAGATGAAGCGCTTTTCGCCAGAGCGGCGAAACTCGACGACACCCTCGCGCTTGGCGAAGATCGTGTGGTCGCGGCCGAGGCCGACGCCGTCGCCGGGGCGAAACCTGGTGCCGCGCTGGCGCACGATGATCATCCCGGCCTTCACTTCCTGGCCGGCGAAGATCTTCACCCCGAGGCGCTTGCTCTCGGAGTCGCGGCCGTTGCGGGAGGAGCCGAGCCCCTTCTTATGTGCCATCTAGCTCTCATCCTCCTTGACGGTCTCCGTCGCGGGCACGTCATCCGTCTTGGGCTTCGCCGCGGCCTCTGCCTTCGGCTTGGCCGCCGCTGCCTTCTTCTTCGCGCCGATCGACTCGATCTCGATCTGCGTCAGCGCGGCGCGGAATCCCGTGTGGCGCTTGTAGCCGGTGCGCTTCTTGTACTTGCCGATCCGGATCTTCGGGCCGCGCTGCTGGCCGACGACCTTGACCGTCACGGTCACGTCCTTCGGCGACAGAGATGCCGCGCCGTCACCGCCGACGAGCAGCACGTCCGGCGTGAACGTCTTGCCGTCCTCGGTCGGGAGCCGGTCGACGAGCAGCCGCTGGCCTTCGCTGACGCGATATTGCTTGCCACCGAGGGAGATGATTGCGTAGCTCATACGAGTGTGGTCTCTGGCGCGGAAAATGCGGGCAGGCGCCCGCAAGCCGAAGGAGTGTAGCGAAACGGCGCCATCATCTGCGGTCGAAATCGTCGAGCCACTCGGACATCGGCACGTAGTCCGGGGCCTCCGCGTCGGCCGTGTCGGGCTCGTCCGGATCCGGCACGACGGCGGCATCGATGTCGACAGGGTCGATATCCACGACAGCCTCGGTGACGGCGAGCACCGGCGCATCCAGCTCGGGTGCTCCGTTCTCCGTCTCGAGCTCCTCGTCCGCGACCGCGTTCATCGCTCTCGGCAACGACGGTCGCGACGCCTCGAACCGGCCGTCGTCGGTCTCCGTCGGCGGCAGCGCCGTCTGCGGCGCGCCGGCTTCTTGCGGCGGTTCTTGCCGCCTCGGCTGCCCCGGCGCGTCTTGCGCTTCACGACGACCGGCGCGTCGCCGTCGTCGACAGCGTCCGACGCTCCGTCGAGTCCCCTTCGGGCTCGTTCGTCGGGCTCCGTTTCGAGCTCGACGTCGAGCTCGGCTCGATGGCCTCGGGCGGCACGTCGCTCGACGGCCTCCTGGACAACGTCGGGCGCGACGGGCTTGACGTCGGGATCGCCCGGTACGTGGATGCGAGGCGCGCGACGCCGGCTCGGGGCCTTGGGCTGATCGTCGGCCGCGCCGTTTGCGCTCTCCGGCTCGGAGACGGCCTCGGCAGCCACGAGCTCGTCGGCGACGTCGACCTCGCCGTTCGCGTCCGCGGCCGCGAGCTCGTCGTCATCGTCGTCGACCGAGCCCTCGGTCGCGGCTCCGGCGCCTGCCGGCTTGCGCCGCCGGCGGCCTCCGCGCGATCCGCGGCGCGTGCGCTTCTTCGCCGGTGTCGTCCCATCGGCGAGCGTCGCGTTCGCGTCGAGATCCGCCTCCGTCTCGTCGTCTGTCTCCTCTGGCGCTGCGTCCTCGGCCACCGTGGCGCCCTCCGGAAGGCTGACGTCCTCGAGGTCGACCGCGTGCGGCTCGTCGACGACGGCCTCGTCGTCTTCCAGCGCGAGCGACGCCTCATCGCCCTCACCCGTCGTGGTCGCGGCCTTTCGCTTGGCCGGAGCGCGCGTCGGCTTCTCGGCCTCGCTCTCGAACGTGATCGGGCCTTCGCCGGTCGCGCCGGAGGCGACGAGGGTCGCGAATGCCTGCCCTTCGAGCACGCGCCCGATCGTGACGGTCGCCTTCTTGCCGACGAGCTTCGCCGCATCCGCGACGAGAACGTCGATGCCGTCGATCTTGCCCGCCGCGGCCGTCGCGTCGTAGCGGCCGACCTCGCCGAGCTTCAGCTCGACCGTCGGCACCCTCGACGAGTGGTCGTCACAGGCTGCAGGTCGACGAGCTTGCCTTCGCCGACGACCTCGAAGTGATCCGCGTGGATGTGACCCTCCGCCGGCACGAGGAAGAAGCGGCGGCGGGTCGCCTCCTCGATCGCGGCGAGCCGCGCGCCGCCGGGGCCGACGAGCAGCTCGAGCACCCGCGGGTGCAGCGCGACCTTGTATGCCTGAACCCGGTTGCCGGGCGCCGCGAGTGACCGCAGCTTCCGCTCGATCTGCATCGCGACCGTGTGGTCGGAGACGACGATGCCGTCGCCGGCGCACGTCGGGCACTTGCGCGTCAGGATCTCGCGCGGGCCGTCGGTCACGTTCTGCCGCGTCATCTCGACGAGGCCGAGCGGCGAGATCTCGACGACGTAGGTCTTCGTCCGGTCGCGCTCGAGCTCCTGGCGCAACGCGTCCTCGACGGAGGCCCGGTTCTTCGGGTTCGCCATGTCGATGAAGTCGATCACGATGATGCCGCCGATATCGCGCAGCCGGAGCTGGCGCACGACCTCCTTCACCGCCTCGAGGTTGTTCTTCGTGATCGTGTCCTCGAGCCGCTGGTTCGAGTTCTTCGAGCGTGAGCCGACGAAACGGCCCGTGTTCACGTCGATGACGGTGAACGCCTCGGCGTAGTCGAACACGAGGTAGCCGCCGGAGGGCAGGTCGACGCGCCGGTCGAGCGTGGAGGCGATCTCCTTCTCGACGCCGGAGCTCTCGAACAGCGACTCCTTCTCCTTGTAGCGATGGACGCGCTCGATCATGTGCGGCGAGGTCTTCTTGAGGTAGCTGACGATCCGCTTGTGGGTGCGCTCGTTGTCGACCTGCGCCGAGACGAAGTCGCCGGCGAAGAGGTCGCGCACGATCCGTAGCGGCAGCTCCGCCTCCTGGTAGACGAGCGATGGGGCCGACGCGCTCTTCGCGCGGGCCTGGATCGTCTTCCAGAGGCGCTGCAGGAAGACGAGGTCGCGCTCGACGTCCTCGGCGGAGGCGCCCTCGGCCGCGGTGCGGACGATCACGCCTCCCTCCTTGACCTCGAGGCCCTTGATGATGTCCTTCAGGCGCGCGCGCTCGGCATCCTCGAGCCGGCGCGAGACGCCGAGGCCCTCGCCGTTCGGGACGTAGACGAGGAAGCGGCCCGGCAGCGAGATCTCCGTCGTCAGCCTGGCGCCCTTCGTCTTCATCGGATCCTTGACGGCCTGCACGAGCAGCTGCTCGCCGCGGGAGATCAGGTCCTGGATCTTCTTGCCGTGATGGCGCTTGCCCTCGAGCTCGGGCACGACGATCTCGTCGACGTAGAGGAAGCCGTTCTTCTCGAGGCCGATCTCGACGAACGCTGCCTCCATCCCCGGCAGGACGTTGTCGACGACGCCGAGGTAGATGTTGCCGGCGATCGAGCGCCGCTCGGGCCGCTCGAGGTAGACCTCGGCGACGCGATCGTCCTCGATCACGGCAACGCGCTGCTCGCCGATGTCGACCGAGATCAGCAGCTCGCGCTTCGCGGCCGGCAGCGGGGCCCGCCGTGGCGGCTGTCGGCGACGCTGGGTGCCGCCGCTCTGGCCTCCGGTGCGACGCCGGTCGGCGGCCCGCTCGGCGCGCTGGCTCCGCGCCGGCTGCTCCTGCGGCTCCTGCGCGGCTTCTCCGCGGTCGGGCTCGCCTCGCCGGTCCGCTCCTTCGCCGGCCGGGCCGCTTCCGGCCGCGGCCGCCACGGCTGCCCCGCCGCCGCTTGTTTCTCAGCGCCTCCGCTTCCGCGCCGGTTGCGGTCGCTCTGCGGTCGTGCTGTGCGTTGCCTGCTGCTCGGCCTCCGGCTCAGCCGGGGCGGCAGGAGTCTCTGTTACTGCGCCCTCGGGCGCGTCCTGCTTCTTCTTGTTCTTCCATCGAAACCAGGGCAAGTAGTGCCTCTCCTCGTTGTAGCGCGCGCGGGCACACGGCTCCCCACCGGGGAACCGGCCTCGCGCTGCGGATGTCGAAAACCATGGCCATATTCAGTTGGGCCTCGCAACGCAGGGTATCAGCGCAGCGCTGCAGGGCCACCTGAACTGGCCGAACGAAGGGGCTAGGCGGCGGCAGGACGAAGCCGCGCCCGGCGGGCGCGAACGGCGCGCAGGCGCTGATTGAGGCGCGCCCAGGCCCACGGCTCGACCTCGGCGTAGCGCGTCTCGGACTGCACGCGCGTCGCTTCCAGGTACTCGAACCAGGCATCCGCCTCTTCGATCTGCAACAGCTCCTCTGCGAGCTCTATCTCCGGCACCGGCACTCCCTTCGCCTCGTCGGGGTCGAAGCGATCCTCAGGACCCGGTCCGGACGGACTACCCCACGAAGAGGTGCGCCGGCTAGCAGGCGGAGGCGGGCGGCGCCGAGCGCCTGGGTGCCGGCGTAGGCCACTGCGGCCCGGACGACCGGGCCGCGGAAGGAAGCCGGCGCACGAGGCGTGCGGGCGGCGAAGCCCATGCCGATGCAGCCGGCAATGACAGGTCCGGCCGTGATCGCGAGCTGCTGCGGGTCGCGCGGGAGGGCGTCGCCGCGGCTGAGCGCCGAGCAGGAGCACCATCCGGCTCTGCGCCAACGTGAGCACGGGCAGCTGGGCCTTCTGGAGCTTCGAGGATGCCGCGACGGCGGCGTTCGCGAGTGCCGTCGTCATGATCAGCCGCCGGGCAACGGCGGGGCGCAGCACGGGGAGGCGAGCCGCGAGCGCCGGACCGTCGTCGCCGGCGGCACGGGCGATCGCCGTCAGGATCCGTCGCGCAGCGGCAGCTCGTCCCGCCTCGGCCTCGATGACGTCGCCGGGAAGGACGTGCGGCACGCGTCCCGTCCCGCGCTGCACGACGACCAGCCCCACCCCGGCTCGCGAGAGCTCGCGCAGGACGGCCGCCTCGGCTGCCGACGGCTGCGCCGTCGAGCAAGCCGGATCGCGACGGCGGCGCTGCGAGGGATCGCCGCCGACGCGTACCGCAGCAGCGTCACCGCCGGCCGCGAGCGCGGCGGCGAGCTCGGCGGCTCCGTCGCCTGCGACCGCGATCGACGCCGTCGCGCCCTCGAGGCCGCGCATCTCGCGCACGAGCCCGACGACCTGCCCGATCCCGACGCCGAGCGGCATCTAGCGGAAGCCCTCGTCACGGCCGCGCGCGTGAATCGCCTGCAGCACGCCGACGGCCATCAGGTTCGCGACCATCGACGAGCCGCCGACGGTGACGAAGGGAAGCGGGATGCCGGTCACCGGTGCGATCCCCATCGTCATGCCGACGTTGATGAAGACCTGGAACAGGAACGCGAACACGATCCCCCCGGCCACGACGGCGCCGTACAGGTCTCCGGCGACGGTGACCACGCGCAGGCCACGCCAGACGACGAGGAGATAGAGCAACAGCAGGATCGAGGTGCCGACGAAGCCGCGTTGCTCCGCGAACGAGGCGAAGACGAAGTCGGTCGCATGCTCGGGAAGGTAGTCGAGACGCGTCTGGCTCGCCCCCTCGACGCCCGCGTCCCGAGAAGCCCGCCCGCCCCGACTGCCGTCCTCGACTGGGTGACGTTGTACGTGAGGCCGCCGGGATCGCTGTCGGGGTTCGTGAACCCGGTCAGGCGAGCGGTCTGGTACGGCTTCAGCACCTCGATGCCCGATGCCGGCAGGATCCAGAGCACGCTCGTCAGCAGCAGGATCGTGGTCGCGCCGAGGATCGACGAGATGCAGCCAGCGCACGCCCGAGAGGAAGAGCACCGCCGTGAGGGCGGCGCCGTAGACGAGCGCGGTGCCGAGGTCGGGCTGAAGGAAGACGAGGCCGATCGGCACGAGGCCGAGCCCGATCGCGCCCGCGACCGTGGTGATCTCACCGACGCGGCGGCCGCGTTCGACGAGGAAGCCCGCGATGGCGAGGACGAAGAAGAGCTTGCCGAACTCGGAGGGCTGGAACTGGAACGGGCCGAGGTCGATCCAGCGCTTCGAGCCGCGCACCGCCTCGGCGAACACGAAGACGAAGAGCATGACCCCGATCGTGCCGCCGTAGAGGAAGCGCCAGTGCCGTGCGTACAGCGACGGCGGGATCAGGATCGCGACGACCATCGCCACCCCGCCGACGGCGATCGCGATCACCTGCCGCGTCACGAAGTAGTCCGGGCTCCCGGGAACGTCGAAGCGCGTGATGCCGCCGATCGCCCAGAGCCCGTAGCCCGACGAGCGTCACGACGGCGAGCAGAAGCAGCCAGTCGAGCCGCCGCAGGATCAGGCCGACGTCGAAGACGCCGATCGACGGCGACCGCAGCATCGAAGGACGGTTCCGCGTCTCGGCGATCAATCGACGTTCACCACCGCGGTCGTGGGTGCCTTCTGGTTGAAGTACTTCTCGAAGACGCGGAGCGCCGCGGGGGCCGCTGCCGACGATCCGTGGCCGCCGTTCTCGATCACCGCGCAGACGACGAGCTGGGCCGCGTCCGAAGGCCCGTAGCCGCACCACCACGACTGATCCTCGAGATGGCCGACCGGGTAGTTCGGCAGGTTGACGACCTTCTCCGCGGTTCCGGTCTTCCCCGAGATCGAGATCGGGAACGACCCGAAGACCGCGGACGAGGTGCCGTTCGTCGAGTGGGTGCCCGCCCAGAGGCCCTCCCGCACCGCCTGGAGCGCGGCCGGGTCGACGCCGGCATCACGCGGCGGGTCGGCCGGGAACTGCTTCAGGGTCACGGGCTGCTGCCTGTTCGTGCCTGGCTGCTCGACGCCGGAGACGACGTACGGCGTCACGAGCTTGCCGCCGTTCGCGATCATCGCGTAGAAGCGGGCCATCTGGAGGGGCGTCACGGTGACGTCCTGCTGCCCGATAGCGAGCTGGATCGAGTTGCCCGGGTTCCACGCCTTGTCCCAGTCGCTCTTGAAGGTGCGCTTTCGCCAGGCGGGTGTCGGGACGATCGTCTGCCACGACGGCGCCTCGTTGCCGATGTCGAGCCCGGTCGGTGCCCCGAAGCCGAACTTGCGGGCCCACTGCTGGAGCCGGCTCTGCTCGGCCTTCCCGCCCTCGTAGAACCGGTTGCCGACGGTGTAGAAGTACGTGTCGCAGGACGTTGCGAGCGCCTCGGGGAGATTCATCGGGCGGTTCACGTACGGGTCCCAGTTCTTGAAGACCTGCTTGTCGCGGCCGTATTCGGCAGAGGGCGTGCACTGGATCGACGCGTAGGGCGAGAGGAGATGCTCCTGCATCGCCGCGAGGGCGGTGACGGGCTTCCAGACCGAGCCCGGCGGGTAGGCGACCTGCGTGACCCGGTTGAGGCCGGGGTAGTTGGCCTCCTTGGCGGCGGCGTTGTTCACGAGCGGCGCGAGCTTCTTCGGGTCGATGCGGCCGACGTAGACCGACGGCTTGTAGGTCGGGTACGACGCCATCGCGCGGACGGCGCCGTCGCGCGGATCGAGGGCGATGATCGCGCCGCCGGCGACGTTGTATTGCTTGTTCGCCTTCGCGAGAGCGATGCCCTCGCGGATCGCCTGCTCGGCCGCCCGCTGCAGGCGGATGTCGATCGTCAGCCGGACGGCCACGCCCGGCTTCGCGTCCTGCTTGATCTCGAGCGGGCTCTGGGGCCGCCCGAGCGAGTCGACGCGGATCTGCGCCGTTCCCGGCGGTTCCGTTGAGGTAGCCGTCGAACTTGGCTTCGACGCCGGACTTGCCGATCTTGTCGCCGCCGCGATAGTCGGACTTCGGCTCCTTCTCCTTCTCCTTCAGCTCCGTCGGCGAGATCTCGCCGACGTACCCGAGGATCTGCGCCGCGAGAGACTGGTACGGGTAGCTGCGGAGGTACGTCTGCTGGATCTGCACGCCGGGGAACTCCGAGGCGTGCTCCTGGAGGTAGTAGACCTGGTCGTTGTGAACTGCCGTCTTGACCGTGATCGGCGTCAGCGGGTCGGCATGGCGGTCGTCGACCTCCTTCGCGAGGCGTGCCGCCGGGACGTCGAGCACCGTGGCGAGGCGCTGGATCATCCGATAGCGCCCCTGCTTCTTCGGCATGTCCCCGACCCACAGCTTGACCGCCGTCCCGGGCACGTTGCCGACGATCAGCTTGCCCTCGCGGTCGAGGATCGGGCCTCGCGGCGCCTCGACCCGGATCGTGCGCAGCTGGTTGTTCTGCGCGGCGTTGAGGTAGCGCGCGCCCGAGAGCACCTGCAGCGACCAGAGCCGGAAGAACAGCACCGCGAAGACGGCGATCGCGACGATGCCGAGCACGCCGACCCTGACGGCGAGGCCCGGCGTGAGCCGGTACGGCGCGCTGACGCTCGGGTCGGGCGGCAGGAAGCGGGACGACGGATTGCGCCGCTCGCCGTACGGGGCGTCAGACAAGGAGCTCGACCTCTCGTGCCCGCTCCACGCGCTCCGTCGCGCCGACCAGCCGCCGCACGAGGCCGTAGATCGGGTAGGCGAGGAGCCCGTTCCAGATCACGGCCGCCGGCAGCGCGAGAAGCGCACTCCGCAGGTCCACGGGACCGCCGAGCAGGGAGTCGAGGAGGTAGCCGCCGAGCTCGACGAAGACGGTGGCGGAGACGGTCGCGACGAGGGGCGCGTGGACACGCCCGCGGCCGGTCGTCTCGCCGTAGCGTCCGGCCCAGTAGCCGGCGAGCGTGAGGAGAAGCGAGGTGAGCCCGAGCGTCCCGAGGGTCGTGATGTCGATCACGAGACCGGCGAGGAACCCGGCCACGGCGCCCGCGATCGATCCGCGCAGCAGCGCCACCGACACGAGCGTCACGAGCAGGACGTCAGGTGCGGCGCCGCCGATCCTGATCGACGAGAAGGCCGACACCTGCAGGATCGCGACGACGAAGAGGAGCACGGCGATCTTGACGCCACTCAGCGCGGCTCACGGCGTCGGGTCCTTCTTCACGAGCACGAGCACCGCGTCGACGCGGTCGAAGTCGGCAAACGGCTCCACCTGGACCTGCTTCCAGAGGTCTGTGTCGGCCTGCCCGACGCTCGTCACGCGCCCGATCGGGATTCCGCGCGGATACAGCGACGCGAGCTTGCTCGAGCGCCAGCCGGCGGTGACGATCGTGTCCCCGACCGAGACCTTGAGCTTCTTCGGGACGCGGTCGAAGATGAGCGTCGAGGCCGAGGCGCGCCCGTGCTTGACGATGCCCGACGCGGCGGTCTTGACGTCGAGCGCCGACACGGCCAGCTGCTCGTCGGTGAGGAGCGTGACCCGAGCCGAGCGCGAGTAGACGCGCGTCACGCGGCCGAGGAACCCGTCCTCGGTGACGACCGGGGCATCGAGCGCGACGCCGTCGTTCGAGCCGACGGCGACCACCACGTCCTGTGCGAACCCGCCGGTCGGCCGGGCGATCACCGCCGCCGCGAGGCCCGTGTAATCGTCGGGGAAGCGCGGCCCGTCCCGAAACGCGAGCAGCGCCTTGAGCTTGTCGTTCTCGTTTGCGGCGAACTGATTCTGGACCGCCTGCTGGCGCAGGGCCGCATTCTCGGCGCGGAGCTTCTTCGCATCGGAGCGGGCCGTCAGCAGCGAGTCACCCCAGGCGTAGACGTCGCGGAACGGCTGCGCGACGCGCTCGCCGGCGATCGTGAACGGCCGCAGGACGGCCGCTGCAGTGCTCTGCGCGGACGCGACCGGCCCGTCGTCTGGCTTGCGGAACGAGACCGTGATCAGCACCAGCGCGAGCACGACGAGACTCCCGATCACGACGCGCCGCCGGAAGGCGGAGGTCGATCGGGAGGGTGGCTTGCCGGTGACGGGACGCCGGACGTTGACGCCCAGCACCGCCGTGCGTGCGGTGCGATGACGGGGCACAGCGGTCGATTGTACCGGGCGCGGTGCCGGGCTTCAGTCGGACGGACGTGTTTCTTTACGAGCCCGCGGTGTCCAACGGGTCGCGACTAGCGTCGCGACCCGTTGCGGCGCTTGCGCGAGCGCTCGGAGCGGTGGATCGCCTCGAACTCCTCGAGGCTGCGGCCGGAGCCGACCGCGACACAGGTGAGCGGGCTCTCGGCGAGGTGCACCGGCATCTGCGTCTCGTGGCGCAGGCGCTCGTCGAGGCCTTGCAGGAGCGCGCCGCCGCCGGCGAGCACGATCCCCCGGTCCATGATGTCGGCCGCGAGCTCGGGCGGTGTCTTGTCGAGCGTCGACTTGATCGCGTCGATGATCTGGGAGACGGGCTCGTCGAGCGCGCGCCGCACCTCCTCCGAGGAGATCACGACGGTCTTCGGCAGGCCCGTGAGCATGTCGCGGCCGCGAACCTCGGCCTGCACCTCCTCGGCGAGCCGATAGCCGGAGCCGACCTCGAGCTTGATCTCCTCGGCCGTCTGCTGGCCGACGAGGAGCTTGTACTCCTTCTTGATGTGGGTGACGATCGCGTCGTCCATCTCGTCCCCGCCGACGCGCAGCGACTGCGAGACGACGATGCCTCCGAGCGAGATCACGGCCACCTCGGTGGTGCCGCCGCCGATGTCGACGATCATGTTCCCGGTGGGCTCGCCGACGGGCAGGCCGGCGCCGATCGCGGCGGCCATCGGCTCCTCGATCAGGTACGCCTGGCGCGCTCCGGCTGCGAGCGTCGCGTCCTCGACGGCGCGCTTCTCGACCCCGGTGACGCCGGACGGGACGCAGACGATCACGCGCGGGTGCGCAAAGCGGTGCTGGTGGACCTTCTGGATGAAGTGACGGAGCATCTGCTCGGTGACGTCGAAGTCGGCGATGACGCCGTCCTTGAGCGGCCGGATCGCGGAGATCGTGCCCGGCGTGCGTCCGAGCATGCGCTTCGCCTCGACGCCGACCGCGTGGACGTCGCCGGTGCGCTGGTCGATCGCGACGACGGACGGCTCCGAGAGCACGATCCCGCGGCCGCGGACGTAGACGAGCGTGTTGGCGGTGCCGAGGTCGACGGCCATGTCACGACCGCCGAATCCGGTGAGGGCATTGAGCCAGCTCATGGGGGGAGCAGTCTAGCTGTGGGCCGGATTTGCAGCAGCTGCGGCACGTGAGCGGCGAGCGTGTCGATCAGGAGCGCAGCCGGCAAGCCCGACCACGTTGAGGTAGTCCCCGTCGATCCCGGCTACGAGGCGGGCTCCAAGACCCTGGATCGCGTAGCTCCCCGCGCGGCCGCCCCACTCCTCCGAGTCGAGGTACGCATCGATCTCCGCCGCGGAAAGGTCGCGGAACGTCACGTCGGTCGTCGCGTGCTCGAACAACGGCGAAGCCGTCGCCGAGGAGGCAGAGGCCGGAGAGCACGCGATGCGTGCGGCCGGCGAGCTCGCCGAGCATGGCGCGGGCGTCGTCGCGGTCGGTGGCCTTGCCGTAGAGCCGGCCGTCGAGGTGGACGGTGGTGTCGACGCCGAGCGTGACCGCGCCGTCGGCGTGCACCGATCGCGCCTTGCCCTCGGCGTGATCGCGCACGAGCTCGACCGGGTCGGCGTCGGGCGGATCGTGCTCGACGTACGACGGTGCGACCGCCGTGAACGGGATGCGCAGCTGCTCGAGGATCGCGCGGCGCTGCGGCGATGTCGAGGCCAGCGTGAGCGCCTCGGTCATACGCGCTTCTTCGCGACCCAGATCTCCTCGGCGGGCCACTTGCGCGCCCACTCGGCCGAGAACCCGACGTAGTACGGGTGGTCGACGGCATCGTCGGGTGCGTAGAGCTCGACGAGGTCGACGACATCGAAGCCGGTGCGCCGGAGGAGTCTGAAAAGCTCGCCGTGCGGGAGCTGCCACTCGACGCCGAGCTCGTCGGGCCACTCGAGGCGGCCGAGCCCGCGCTGCGGCCGCCGGAGCTGATCGGTCGGCTTGCCGTCGTCGTCGGGCGCGCAGAGGATCGCGATGGTGCTGTTGCGGAGGAACCAAGCCGCCCGCCGGGACGCAGCAGCCGGTGGGCCTCGGGGATCCAGAGGTGCGGGTCGCACCAGATGCTCGCGCCGTACTCGGAGACGGCGAGGTCGAAGCTCTCGGACGGCAGCGGCACGTCCTCCGCGCTCGCCTCGATCGAGCGGGAAGTCGATGCCGAACTCGGCCTGGCAGCGACGTGCCGTCGCGAGCTGGGCCGGCGTCACGTCGACGCCGACGGGCCGCGCGCCGCGCCGCGCGAGCCAGGCCGAGACGTACGCCGTGCCGCAGCCGAGCTCGACCACGTCGAGGCCCGCGACGTCTCCGCAGCGAGCCGAGCGACGACTCGGGCACGCCGAAGACACCCCAGGTGATCTCGGCCGCAGCCCAGTTGTCGCTCGCCTGCGCGTCGGTGTACGCCGCGTTCGCCTGTGTCCAGTCCTCGCGGTTCCGCTTCGCGTCGTCAGAGATCTCGGGCATCGCGTGATCCTAGATCTCGCCCCGGAGGAGCGCCCCCGGGGACGAGACAGCTCTAGACGAGCCCGTCGGGGAAGAACAGCGAGAGCTCGCGCTTCGCGCTCGCCCTCGAGTCAGAGCCGTGGACGATGTTCTCCGAGAGGAGCGTGGCGAAGTCGCCGCGGATCGTGCCGGGCGCGGAGTCGGCCGGGTTCGTGGCGCCCATCATTCCGCGGACGCCGAGGATCGCGTTCTCGCCACGGACGGCGAGGGCGAGCACCGGGCCGGAGGTGATGAACGAGACGAGCTCTCCGAAGAAGGGCTTGCCCTTGTGCTCGGCGTAGTGCTGCTGCGCAAGCGGACGGGAGACCTTGAGGAGGCGGGCGCCGCGCAGCTCGTAGCCGCGACGCTCGAAGCGGGAGACGATCTCGCCGCAGAGTGCGCGACGGACGCCGTCCGGCTTGACGAGGACGAGTGTGGTTTCGGTAGCCATAGGCGCGGAAGCGTACCTGGGCCAGGGCGCGGTGCTGCGTCTAGCTCGTGCGTCGCACGCGCAACGGCTGCAGGAGCTCGTCCCCGGACGCCGCGGCGGGTGGCACCGGCGTGGCGCAGTACGGGCAGACCTGCCAGATCTGCTCGAGGGGCGCGCTGCAGTTGCTGCACGCCTGCTTCAGCCGCGTCGTGCAGACCGGGCAGATGAGCCACGATGCGTCTACCTCGCCGCGGCAGACGGGACAGTGCAGCTCGCGCTCGGCGAGGCGGTCCTCGAGGGCGCGGTTCTCGAGCTCACGGTCGCGCCGCTCCTCGATCGAGTCGGGCGGCCGCAGGAAGAGGTAGACGATCGGCCCGACGAACGGCGGCACGAGACCGAGCACGGCCGCCATCGCGACGAGCCACGGATCGTCGATCCGACGCCGCGCATCCTTGAACACCCAGAACGCCGTCGCGAGCCAGAACACGACGACGAAGAACCCGGTCAGGTTGCGACCGAGCTCGAAGGCGTTCGAATCGAAGAAGTTGTCGGCGATGATCATCTGGTTGGCCTCAAAGAAGGAGCTTGCCGAGGATATACCCGGCGGCGAACGCAATTCCTACGATGGCCACCAGAACCACGAGCGCGAAGGTGAGGACGGCAATTCTCTCGCGGGTGCGTGAACGCCGTTTCATCGCGCTTCCGCCGCCTCGAGATCGGCGAGGAGATACAGGGAGCCGGTGACGAGAACGGGCTCGCCGAGCGCATGCGAGCGACGCACCGCCTCGACGGGGTCCTCCACCGCCTCCACCACCGCAAACCACCCGCCGTGCCTGCTCGGCGAGCTCCGAGGCCGAGAGCGAGCGCGCATTCGACGACGCGGTCGCGACGAACCGCGTGCCGAGTGGCGCCAGGCGGCGCAGCATCTCGTCGACGTCCTTGTCCGCCAGGATCGAGGCGCAGATCGTGTAGTCGGCTCTCTCGAGGTGCTCGGCCAGCCACGCAACGCCGTCGGGATTGTGAGCGCCGTCGCGAACTTCGGCGAGGCGCTGCTCGAGCCGTCCCGGGAGACCGGCCTCGACGGCTCCTGGGAGCGGATGGCCGACAAAGGCCTCGGCCGCCTCTCTCGCGCCTCCGAACCGAACGTCGTTATCAGGGACGAGCGCGACGAACGTGTCGTCCGGTAAGACAACTATGATCTTGTCATTATGGACAACAGCAAGCTTCTCCGTCGCTATCTCCTCGACCGTCTCGCCGAGAACGTCCGTGTGCTCGAGCCCGACGCTCGTCAGCAGGACGACCTGCGTGCGCAGCACGTTCGTCGCGTCGTACCGCCCTCCGAGCCCCGCCTCGACGACCGCGACGTCGACGCTCGCAGCAGCGAACGCCGCCAGTGCGGCGGCCGTGATCGTCTCGAACTGGGTCGCCGCCACCTCCTCCGCGGCCGGTCGTACCCGGGCGAGCGCCGCCTCGAGGTCGGCCGGGCGGCCTCCAAGGCGAACGCGCTCGTCCCACGAGCGAACGTGCGGCGACACCGTCGACCCCACGACCAGGCCGTCGCCGAGGAGCAGCTGCTCGATCGTCACCGTCGCGGTCGACTTGCCGTTGGTGCCGACGACGTGGATCGCGGGGTAGGCGAGCTGCGGGTTGTCGAGCAGGCCGAGCAGCGCCTTCATCCGGTCGAGGCCGAATCCGTCCTCGGGCCAGGGGCTGAGCCCGGCGAGCCATGCGACGTGCGGGGTCAGCTCCACGGCGTTCCCATCGGTGTGCAACCGGGCACGCCCGTGGTCGTGATCGCCCGCCGCCGTCTCACGGAGCCCCCGCCCTCAGCCCGAGAACGCGAGCGACTCGGCATGCGCGATCACCTCGGCCGGTGTCGGCGGGTGACGGAGAATCTCCACCATCTCGCCCGTGAGCGGGTCCCCGCTCGCCTCGTAGCGGCGCTCGGCCTCCTCGAGGTCGTACTCCGTCCGTCGATGCTCGATCCCCGGGCCGAGCAGCGCCCAGTACGCGCCGGGCGATCCCTCGTACGGCATCCCCACGCTCCCCGGGTTGGCGAATGTCCTCCCGAGCGCGTGGCGCTCGTAGCGGACGTGGGTGTGGGCGGTGACGATGACGTCGGCGGTGGTGCCCGCGATCGCCTCGGCGAGGCGGCTCTCGGGTGTCTCGACCGTCACCAGCTCCACGTCACTCCGCGGCGAGCCGTGGCAGAAGAGCACGTCCCCGAGGCCGTCGATCTCGAGCTCGACGGTGGCCGAGGACGTGGCCAGAAACGCGCGCAACGAGGCGTCGTGGTGCTCGACCATCCAGCGCTCGCGCGGCGTCGCCTCGGCAGCCGGGTCGCCAAGGCTGTCCGCGAGCTCGATCACGTTCCGGTCGGCATTCCCGCGGACGTAGAGCACGTTGCGCCCTTCGAGCAGATCCGCGGTCGCGCCGGGCTGCGGTCCCCACGTGAGGTCACCGCAATGGACGATCGCGTCCGGTTGCTCGCGCTCGATCTCGGCAAGCACTGCTGCGAGCGCCACCGCGTTTCCGTGGACGTCGGCGATCGCCGCCACGCGCCTGACTCGCATTGCCGCGCCTCAGCCTCCCGCGGCCCCGGAGGCCGTGCCTCCAAGTGCCTCGAGCTCACGCCTGAACCGTTCGAGCTTTGCACGCTCCGCGTCGACGACCTCCGCGGGAGCGCCGGCCACGAAGCGCTCGTTGGCGAGCATCGCCTCGGCGCGCGCGATCTCCTTCTCCAGGCGCGCGATCTCGGGGCCGGCGTCGCCCGGCGCCTTCTGTCGTTCGGGCCGCACAACGGCCGCGAACACGCGCCGCTCGTCGTCGGAGTCGAGCGCGACCTGCACGCCGCTGCGCCGGAACGTGACGGCGGCTTCCTGGACCCGGTCGAGCGCGCCGCTCTCGGGGCGATACCGGCTGTCCGGCTGCGGCCACGCCGACACGATCAGCCGCCTTCGCTCGCCCGGCAGATGCGACCAGATCTCCTCGGTCACGTGCGGCATCACGGGGTGGAGCAACGCCAGCAAGCGCTCGAGCGCGGCGAGCGCGGTGGCGGATGCGGCCGCCTCGTGCTCGTAGAGCCGCGGCTTCACGGCTTCCGCGTACCAGTCGCAGAAGTCGTCGAACGTGAGGTGGTAGAGCACGTTGGTGGCGGTCGCGAAGTCGAAGGCCCCCCATGCTTCCTCGACCTGCTCCCGCGCGAGGTCGATCCGGGCCAGGATCCAGCGTTCCTCGAGTGCCGTCGGCTGGACGTCCGGCTCGACGCCGGTGGTGTTCTGCAGGATCAGGCGGGAGACGTTCCACAGCTTGTTCGCGAGCTTGCGCCCCTCCTCGATCGACCCGGGCGAGAAGCGAACGTCCTGCGTCGAGGAGATCTTGAGGAGGCCGTAGCGCGTCGCGTCCGCGCCGTGGGCGTCGATCATCTCGAGCGGATCGACGCCCGTCCCGAGGCTCTTCGACATCCGCCGTCCGTCGGCCGCGAGCACCGTCGAATGGATGATCACGTCCGTGAAGGGCAACTCGCCCATCAGCTCGAGCCCCGCCCAGATCATCCGGTTCTCCCAGAGGCGGATGATCTCGCGCGCCGTCGAGTTGACGTTGCCGGGGTAGTACGCCGCGAGCTCGGGTGTCTGCTCCGGCCAGCCGAGCGTCGCAAAGGGCCAGAGCGCCGACGAGAACCACGTGTCGAGGACGTCGGGGTCACGTGTCAGCTCGACACCGGCGCCGGCGCGCTCCTGCGCCTCCGCTTCCGTGGAGGCGCAGATCGCCTCGCCGTCCGGCGTCGTCCAGATCGGCAGCTGGTGACCCCACCAGAGCTGGCGCGACAGGCACCAGTCGGGAATGTCCTCCAGCGAGGAGAGCGCGAACCGGTGCTGCGACTCCGGGTGAAAGCGCACGCGCCGCTCGCGGAGCGCGTCGATCGCCGGCTTCGCCGGCCCCTCCATCGCGCACCACCACTGAAGCGAGATCAGCGGCTCGATGCGCGAGTGGCAGCGCTCGCACCTCCCGACGGAGTGCCGGTAGTTGTCTCGCTTCACGAGCTGTCCGTGCTCCTTGATCCAGGCGATCACTGCGTCGTCCGCCTCGGCCTGCGTCAGGCCCTCGAGGTCCCCCGCCTGGTCGTTCATCCTGCCGTCGAGCCCGATCACCATCGGCTCGGGAAGCCCATGCTCGCGGCCGATCTCGAAGTCGACCGGGTCGTGGCCGGGCGTGATCTTGAGCGCGCCCGAGCCGAACGACGGCTCGACGCGGGCATCGGCGATCACCGGGACGGTGCGACCGACATACGGCACCACGACCTCCCGTCCGATCGCGTCGCGATAGCGCTCGTCGTCCGGGTGCACCGCCACGGCCACGTCCCCGAGGATCGTCGCCGGCCGGACGGTGGCGATCACGATCCCCTCGCTGCCGTCGCCGTCCGCGAACGGATAGCGGACATAGGTCAGCACGTCGTCCATCTCGACGTGCTCGACCTCCAGGTCGGAGATAGCGGTCTGGTGGAACGGGCACCAGTTGACGATCCGGTTCGCGCGGTAGATCCAGCCACGCTCCCAGAGGCGGACGAAGAACTCGGTCACGGCCCGCGAGTACGCGTCGTCGAGCGTGAAGCGCTCGCGGCTGTAGTCGAGCGAGGCGCCGAGGCGGCGGAACTGGCCCATGATCGTGCGGCCGGTCTGCTCGAGCCACTCCCACGTGCGCTCGATGAACGCCTCACGGCCGAGGTCGTGTCGCGTCAGCCCCTCGGCGGCCAACTGCTTCTCGACCACGTTCTGGGTCGCGATGCCGGCATGGTCGTAGCCGGGCTGCCAGAGCGTCCGGTACCCCTGCATGCGGTGCCAGCGGATCAGCACGTCCTGGATCGAGCCGTTCAGCGCGTGGCCGAGATGGAGGTCGCCCGTCACGTTCGGCGGTGGCACGCAGATCACGTAGCTCTCGTCCCGCGAGGCGCCGGCGCCGGCGGCGTAGAGGCCCTCGGCCTCCCAGATCTCCTGCCAGCGCGACTCGACCCCGTCGGGCTTGTACAGCGATTCCATCTGGCCTGGAGACTCCATCGGACGGCGCGACTCTATCGACAGGCAGGAGCGTCCGGCGCGAGTCCAGGCCTCGCCGAGGGCGTCGCCCGTGGGCGCTCAGGCGCCGAGGATGAGGAGCGTGCTCGTTCCGTGTGCGTACAGCTTCCCGTCGCCGTCGACGATCCGGCCCTCCGCCGTTGCGACCTTGCGCCCGGCGTGAACGATCGTGCCGGTGCAGCGAACGAGACCAGTCGAGGAGGTCAGCGGTCGCACGAAGTTCGCCTTCACCTCGAGCGTCGTGTACGCCACGCCTGCGGCGAGCGTCGAGTGCAACGCACATCCCATCGCAGAGTCGAGCAGCGCCAGCGCCAGCCCTCCGTGCACGACGCCGATCGGGTTGTAGTGGAACTCAGCGGGCTCGATCGTAAACGTGGCCCGCCCCTCCTCCACCTCGATCGGCCCGAACCCGAGCGTCTCCGCGATCGGCGGCGGCGGGAGCTCGCCGGCGGCGATCAGCTGCAGTGCCTCGAGCCCGGAGAGGCCCGCCGCCCGCGCGAGAGCACCTCGTGCGGTGCGTCCCACGAGTACGTGCGCGTTCGGCGGCGCGTCAGCGCACCGGCGTCACCCATGAGAGCGTCCGACGAGCGCGTCCGGCTCGTCGACCGAGACGCGCGAGCCGCCGGACGCGCACGGGCACCATCATCACGTGACCGGGCATCGGTGGCTCGAACAGGATCTCGACGAGCCCGTCACCCGCGCCGTTCACGAGCCAGTCGCCCCGCCACCCGTGGGCGCCGCGGCTGACAACGGTCTCGGAGAGCGTCCGGGCAGAGGTCACGGCATCGGCGAGGCGCCCGGCCGTTGAAGATGCGGCCCATCGTTATCGCCAGCTCGCGGTCGTCGAGCGCAATGCCCGGACTTCTCGGGACCGGAGGCCACCAGCTTGAGCAGAACGCGCGAGTGACGTCCCGAAGCGGAGCGTGAACCAGCGTGGTGCAGCCACCTCTGTCTAGGACGCGGCGCTACCGGCAGCTGCTTCGAAGTCGTCGGCTGCCTCGGCCGCGCCGCTCGTGACGAGCGTCGGGTTGAGCCCCTTCGAGATCGTCTCCTTGGTGATCACGCACTTGGAGACGTCCTTGCGGGACGGCAGCTCGAACATCACGTCGAGGAGCGCAGCCTCGATGATCGACCGCAGCCCGCGCGCGCCGGTCTCCCGCTGGAGCGCCTTCTCGGCGATCTCCCAGAGAGCGTCGTCCGTGAAGACGAGCTCGATCGAGTCGTAGCCGAAGAAGCGCTGATACTGGCGCGTGAGCGCGTTCTTCGGCTCGGTCAGGATCTGGACGAGATCGTCGCGCCGCAGCTGATGCACGGCCGAGACGACGGGGAGCCGGCCGATGAACTCGGGGATCAGCCCGAAGTTGACGAGATCCTCCGGCATCACGGCGGAGAGCAGCTCCGCTCCCTCTTCCGAGTGCTTCGACCGCACGTTGGCGCCGAAGCCGACGGAGTTCGTGCCGATGCGCCGCTCGATGATCCGGTCGAGACCGGCGAACGCGCCGCCGCAGATGAAGAGGATGTTGGTCGTGTCGATCGAGAGGAACTCCTGATGCGGGTGCTTGCGCCCACCCTGGGGCGGCACCGAGGCGACGGTTCCCTCGAGGATCTTCAGGAGCGCCTGCTGCACGCCCTCGCCCGAGACGTCGCGCGTGATCGACGGGTTGTCGGCCTTGCGCGCGATCTTGTCGACCTCGTCGATGTAGATGATCCCGGTCTCGGCCTTCTTGATGTCGAAGTCGGCCGCCTGGATCAGCTTCAGGAGGATGTTCTCGACGTCCTCACCGACGTAGCCGGCTTCGGTCAGCGCGGTCGCGTCGGCGATCGCAAACGGGACGTTGAGAATCCGGGCAAGCGTCTGCGCGAGCAGCGTCTTGCCGCAGCCGGTCGGACCAAGGAGAAGGATGTTCGACTTCTGGAGCTCCACCTCGCCCTCGTCGACCTGCCCCATGCGGACGCGCTTGTAGTGGTTGTAGACCGCGACGGAGAGCGTCCGCTTCGCCTCTTCCTGCGAGACGACGTAGTCGTTGAGAACCGCGTAGATGTCCCGCGGGCGCGGAAGGTTGTCGAGGTCGAGCGAGACGGGAGCGGTGAGCTCCTCGTCGATGATCTCGTTGCAGAGATCGATGCACTCGTCGCAGATGTAGACGCCGGGGCCGGCGATGAGCTTCTTCACCTGGCGCTGGCTCTTGCCGCAGAAGCTGCAGAGCAGCTGCTCGTTTCCGTCGCTCGCTCGGGCCACGTCTCTCCTTTTACTCCGAAATCGCCTGTCTGGCTAGGCCACCGCCCTCAGCGGTGGGCGATCACCCGGTCGATGAGGCCGTACTCGACCGCTTCGTCCGACGTCATGAAGTAGTCGCGATCCATGTCCTGCTTGACCTTCTCCACGTCCTGGCCGGTGTGGCTGGACATGATCTCCTCGAGCTTGCGCTTCAGCGCGATCGTCTCCTTGGCATGAATCTCGATGTCGGACGCCTGTCCCTGATAGCCGCCCCAGACCTGGTGGATCAGAATTCTGGAGTTCGGCAGCGCCATCCGCTTCCCTTTCGCGCCGCCGGTCAGAAGGAGCGCGCCCATGCTCATCGCGATCCCGACGCAGATCGTCGAGACGTCCGGCTTGATGAACTGCATCGTGTCGTAGATCGAGAGGCCGTCGTAGACCGAGCCTCCCGGCGAGTTGATGTAGAGCGAGATGTCCTTGTCGGGATCCTCGGACTCGAGATGGAGCAGCTGCGCGTTGATCAGGTTCGCGATCTGCGAGTCGACCTGCGTGCCGAGGAAGATGATCCGCTCGTTCAGCAGACGGGAGTAGATGTCGAACGAGCGCTCGCCACGCGAGGTCTGCTCGATAACCATGGGAATCAACGGGCTCATTCGGGCTCCTTGCTGCCGGGTGTCCACAACTTCTTCTCCGGCTCGGTGTTTTCCTTGTCGGGCGTCCAGAGCTTGTCGCGCGCCTCCGCGAGCTCGATCGAGATCGGCTTCACCTCGGCGACGAGCCGGTCGAGCGCTTTGCGGAGGCGGAGATCCTCGCGCAGCGACTCCTGGTGGCCGTGCGTCCAGATGTCCTCGATCACCTGCTCGGGATCGTCGCCGGAGGCCTCGGCCTGCTCGCGGATCAGCGCCTTGACGTCGTCATCCGTGACCTCGATTCCGGCCTTGTCCGCTACCGCCTCGAGCGCGAGCTCGCGAGCGACCGACCTGCGCCGCCTCGGCCTGCATCTGCGCCACGAGCACCTCGGGCGACTGCCCGGTGACCTCGAAATAGGTGGTGGGCTCGATCCCACGACGTCTGGAGCGAGCGGACGAACCCGTCGAGAAGCTCCCGCGCCCGCGTCTCGACGAGCGGGCCGGCGCCCTGAACGTTCGAGGCCTGCACGAGCGTGTCGACGGCGGCCGTCCTGAAGGCGGCGTCGATCTCCTCCTCGACCGCGGCGCGGACCCGTCCCTCGATGTCGGCCCGCAGCTCGGCCAGCGTGTCGAACTCGCTCGCGGAGCGGGCCAGGTCGTCGTCGAGCTCCGGCAGCACCTTCTCGTTCACGTGCTTGACCGTGATCGTGACGCCTGAGCGCGACTCGTCGGCGAGCTCGTAGTCGACCTCCTTCGTCTCCCCCACGCTCGCGCCGATCAGCGCCGCCTCGATCTCCTCGACGAGCCGGCCGGAGCCGAGCTCGACGACGGTGTCCGACTGCGCCTCGCCCGAGGGGCTCTGCAGGTCGACGACGAGCGTGTCGCCCTCCGTGGCGGGGCGGTCGTCGGCAGGCACGAGCTCCGCGACGGATCTGCCGCAGGGCCTCGAGCTCCTGGTCGACGAGCTCCTGCGGAACCTCGGCCTCGGCGCGCGGCACCTCGAGCGTCGTCCAGTCGACGATCTCCGGCGTCGGCTGCACCTCGATCGTGGCCGAGAACGACCACGCCTCCTTGTCGGTCGTCGGCAGCTCGAAGTCGAACTCGGGCGGCGAGATGGGGCGCAGTCGCGTGCGCGACGCAGCCGACCAGAACCAGCCGCTGATGTGCGACTCGACCGCCTCGACCCAGATCCGGTCCTTGCCGATCTTCGAGACCAGCACCGGCGTCGGCACCTTGCCCTTGCGGAAGCCGGGGATCTTGACCGACTCGGAGAGGTCGTTCGTCGCGTGCTCGACGGCGTGCTCGAGCTCGTGCGGTGACACGTCCACCGTAAGGCGGACGCGATTCTCGCCGAGCTCTTCCACCTGGGCAGACATTCGTGGCCATTCAAGCAGACTCGGTATGGCCCCCCGCAGGGGTGCCGGTCGGTCCAGTCCGTCCGATCGCGGGTCCTACCCTCGCCGCATGGTGCTAGGAATCGTCGTGTTCGGTGCCGTGTTCCTCGTCGGGCTCGCCATCGGGACCGTGACCCGGAGACCGCTCGCGACCGCGTCGCTCGTCGTCGCCGCCTTCGTCGCAGTGCTCGTCGTCCAGACGCACGAGCCGCTCGCAGGCTTCGCGGTCTTCGCCCTCATCGCTCTCGTCGGGCTCGTCGCCGACTCGGTCCGCGAAACCGTCGGAATCCTGCTCGGCCGCTAGATGGTTGGCTTCGGATCGGGGTGCCCGTCGGGGAGGGCATGAACCGAGCAGCGTGGTCGGCTCGATCGGCGGCAAGGCTGGTTGCCTTGGTGCGGATCGAGCCGGCCGCGATGCGAAGTGTTCGGGCCCACCAACCGCGGGTGCCCCAATTCGGAGCCAATCATCTAAATTTCCGTCACACCTCGCGGGTGTGGCGGAACTGGTAGACGCGGCGGGTTTAGGTCCCGTTGGGCTTCGGCTCTTGGAGGTTCGAGTCCTCTCGCCCGCACTCGGGTCATCCCGCTCGGACGGCGCGGCGCGACACACGCGTGCTACAAGCCGATGCGACATGTCGGCCCGCCTCGCTCTCGTCGCACTCGTCGCCTCCTCGCCGTCGTCGCGACGGGCTGCGGCGCCGCCGATTCCAGCTCCGACCCGAAGCCGCCTGCCTTCGTCGTAGGCGCGGTCGAGGATGCCGCCAAATGGGCCAACCCGACCGCCAAGATGGCGCTCGCACAGCAGGCGGGCTACCGCGCGATCGTCCTCAGCGCCGTCTGGACGCCGCCGCTCGAAGGAGCCTCCGGCCAACGAGCTGGCGGCACTCGAACGGCGCCGCCACGGCCGCCGTGGCTGCACGGAATCCGGCCGATCGTCGCCGTCTACTCCTTCAACACGGCCACACCCACGACGCCCGACGGCGCGCGCCAGTTCGCCGCATACGCGGCGTCGATCCCCCGCGCGATCCCCGCCGTGCGGGACGTCAGCGTCGGCAACGAGCCGAACCTGAACCTCTTCTGGCTGCCGCAGTTCGCGCGCGGACGGCTCGGACGCGGCAGCGCCTGCCTACCTCGACCTGCTGGCGACGTCCTACGACGCGCTGAAGGAGGTCTCACCCGACATCAACGTGATCGGCGGCTCGCTCTCCGCGCGCGGCGGCGACGACCCCGAACGGCGAAACGGCAGACACAGTCGCCCACCCGCTTCATCGAGGATCTCGGCGCCGCCTACCGGGCGTCGGGGCGCAAGCAGCCCGTGATGGACATGTTCTCGATCCACCCCTACCCGGAGAACTCGAGCATCCCTCCGAGCTTTGCCCACCCGCGCTCGACGGCGATCGGCCTGGCGGACTACGACAAGCTCGTCGCCCTCCTCGGCGGCGCCTTCGACGGCACGGCGCAGCCGGGCAGCACGCTCCCGATCGTCTACGGCGAGTACGGGCTCCAGACGCAGATCCCGCCCGCGAAGGCGAGCGTGTACACCGGCGCCGAGCAGCCCGCCGTGAAGGCAATCGACGAGCAACAACAGGCAGCGGCGTACGCGGAGGCGATCAGGATCGCCGCCTGCAGCCCGACCGTGAAGATGCTGCTCTTCTTCCACGTCACCGACGAGCCGCAGCTCGAACGGCTCCAGACCGGCGTCTTCTACGCCGACGACACGCCGAAGTCGAGCCTCGAGCCGGTCGCCGACGCGGCGGCCAAGGCACGCGACGGCGAGGTCGAGTGCAAGTGAGGCCTACCAGGCCTGACGTGAGCGCGCACGGTCACCACCACCACCGCGGTGCGGACTTCGACTGGGACGCGATGGCGGAGGCGCTCGAGGTCGACGGCGCCCTCATCCTCCCGCTGGTCGAGACCGTGTCGTCCCGGCTCACGGAGACAGCTCTCGACACGGCGACGGTGCTCCCACGTCGTCGATGCGGGTTGCGGGCCGGGAGTCGTCACGTGCGCCCTCGCGCAACGGTTCCCTGCCGCCCACGATCACCGGGCATCGACTCCGCGCGGACAGCTCCTCGCTCGACTTCGAACCAGAGCTCTCGATGCGGGGCTTGGCGAGTCGCATCGACGGCGTCGAGGCCGATCTCGATCGAGGAGCTGCCGCAACTCCGCCCCGCCGACCTGGTGTGGGCGTCGATGGTCGTGCACCACGTCGCCGATCCCGTCGCGACGCTCGGCCGGCTCGGCGGGCTGCTGCGACCCGGCGGGATGCTGGTCGTCGTCGAGTTCGGCGGCAACCCGCAGGTGCTCCCGGACGACGACCCGATCGTCGCCGGCGGCGCGTGGGCGCGCCTGGAGGACGGAGCAAGGGCGTCGCTCGTCGCAGCGCCTCGGCCCGGACCTGATCGGCCGCGACTGGCCCCGCGACCTCCGCCTCGCCGGCCTCGAGGACGTCACCGACGACATCGTGCCGTTCTCCTACGACGCCCCACTCGACGAGCTCCGCCGCCGTTGGCTCGCCCGCCACGTCCGGCGTGGCATCGGGATGGCGGGCGAGGCTCTCCGAGACGGTGACATCGAGATGCTCGACGCGTTCGCGGATGCCGTCGAGAAAGGCGATCGCACGGACCCGTTCGTCGCAGCCGACCGCCGGGTGCTCACAGCCCGCCGTCCGGGCTGAGGAGACGCCCGCGGCGCCCGATCGGGCGTGCAGGAGAAGCACGCTGACGCCGAGGCCGGCCGCTTCGCAACGAAAGCCTCAAGCTACGGGGCCGCGACGCCGAATCTATCTTGGATGCGGTTCGAACTGCGGCGTGTCGTCGTCCCTCTCCAGGTCGCGTCGGTGCTCGCCCTCGGCGCCTTCGCGCTGCACACGATCCTGCCCGACGAGGGCTCCGTCGCCCACTTCTTCGACTACCGCCTCTACTACGCCATCGTCGTCGTCGCGGCCGCGCTGACGATCGCGCGAGCCGTCGCGTCACCGCTGCACCGCGGTGCGTGGATCGCGCTCGCGGCGGCCGTCAGCTCCTACGCCATCGCGGAGTTCATCTGGCTGTTCCTCTATTCGAGCGCCGCGAGCCCGCCCTATCCCTCGATCGCGGACGCGTTCTACCTCGGCTTCTATCCTGCGAGCTACATCGGGCTGCTCCTGCTGCTCCGAGCTCGCCTGCGGTCGCTGACACCCGGGATCTGGGTCGACGGCATCACGGCTGCCCTCGCCGTTGCCGCGATCGGCAGCGCCGTCCTGATCGGAGTCGTGCTCGACACGACGGACGGTCCGGCGTCGGTGGTCGTCACGAACATGGCGTATCCGCTCGGCGACGTGATCCTGCTCTCGCTCGTCGTCGGCGGGTTCGCCGTCACGCGGTGGCATCCCGGTCGCGCCTGGGCGTTCCTCGGAGCCTCACTCACGATCAGCGCCCTCGCCGACAGCGCCTACCTCTACGCGACGGCGACCGGAACCTACAACGAGGGCGGCATCCTCGACGCCGCCTGGCCGACGGGGCTGCTCCTGATCGGGATCGCCGCCTGGCAGGACGACGGCCGGGACCGCGTCGTCGACATGCGGGGACGGAACCTGCTCGCCGCGCCCACGCTCTGCGCTGTCGTCGCCCTCACGCTCCTCATCGTCGATCACTTCCACCGTCTCAATCTCGTCGCCGATCTGCCTCGCCACGCTCACCCTCGCCGGCGTGCTCGCCCGCCTCGTCGTTCACGTTCCGCGAGAACGGCAACCTCCTGCGGCGGACGACCGACGAGGCCATCACGGACGCGCTCACGGGCCTCGGCAACCGCCGGCGCCTGATCAGCGACCTCGACGACGCGATGGAGGTGGCGACGGTCGACGAGCCGTGGCTGCTCGCGATCTACGACCTCGACGGGTTCAAGGGCGTACAACGACGCGTTCGGCCACCCCGCCGGGGACGCACTGCTGGCCCGGCTCGGAGGCAAGCTGGCCGAGGCGACCGCGGGCCACGGCCGCTGCTATCGCCTCGGCGGCGACGAGTTCTGCCTGCTCGACGCCCGCCGACGCGAACCTGGCAGGCCGGCTGCTGGACGACTCGCTCGAGGCCCTCTGCGAGCAGGGCGAGGGCTTCTCGGTGACGAGCTCGTTCGGCGCCAGTCCTCCTCCCCGAGCACGCGAGCGACGGGATCGGCGCGCTCCGCGAGGCGGACGAGCGGCTGTACGTCCAGAAGCGTGGCCGGCGCATCGACGCGCGACGAGCCACACGAGGTGCTGCTCCAGGCGCTCTACGAGCGCGAGCCGGAGCTCCACACGCACGCGCACGGCGTTACGGAGCTCGCCGTCGCCGTCGGGCACGCGCTCGGGCTCGAACGAGACCGCGATCGACGAGCTGCGGCGCGCCGCGATGCTCCACGACATCGGCAAGATCGCGATCCCCGACGAGATCCTCCACAAGCCCGGCCCGCTCGACGAGCGCGACTGGGCGTTCGTCCGCAAGCACACCGTTGTCGGCGAGCGCATCGTCAGCGCCTCTCCGGCCCTCCGCCCGGTCGGCCGGATCGTCCGGTCGTCGCACGAGCGCTGGGACGGCACCGGCTATCCGGACGAGCTCGCCGGCGAGGAGATCCCGCTCGCATCGCGGATCGTCTGCGCCTGCGACGCCTTCTCCGCGATGACGACGCGCCGGCCCTACCACGACGCGATGAGCGTGGACGCAGCCCTGCGGAGCTCGTACGCTGCTCGGGATCGCAGTTCGATCCGCCGTCGTGGCCCCGCTCGTCGCGCTCGTCGTCCGGGCGACGGCAGCGTGCCGGCCGAGGCGCCCGTGGCAGCGGATCGCCCTCGATCCAGATCTGGAACGCCGCCGGCAGCCGCTCGCGTTGCGAGGCGACCGTCGCGCTGCAGCGATCGCCTGACGCACGAGCGGACGGCCGATCCGCTCGGCGCGTCGACCGACATCGGACTGTGATCACGGAGTGAGCCCGCGCGCGGGCCTTCGGCCTTCACGCTGTCGTGGCCGACATGCTCGGTCTCGGCTTCCGATCCCGACGTTTCGATCGCGAAGCGATTTGCGGAGACCGGATGGCCCCGGGAGGAATCGAACCTCCGCGCGTGGATTCGAAGTCCACCGCTCTATCCACTGAGCTACGGGGCCGTGCGCGCATGCACGGTATCCTGTGCGGCGCGTGGTGGCGGTAGCTCAGTTGGTAGAGCCCCGGGTTGTGATCCCGGTGGTCGCGGGTTCAAGTCCCGTCCGCCACCTGTTCTTTCGCTGCAAGATCTCGAACCCGCTAGCGCGGATCCACGGATCGCAGCAGCAACTCCCTGAAGCCGGGAACCTACGGTTCCCAGGGAACCTCCCTTTCTCGTCGGTGCACTGTCGACGTCGTTGTTCGACGGAGTCGTGCCTACCGGTGCGCCGTAGGATCCGGCGATGCGGCACACGCGCTACGGCTACTGGCTCGAGGAGGCCGGGCCGGTCGAGCCGACGGGGCCGCTCGAGGGTGACACCACGGCCGACGTCGTCGTCGTCGGTGGCGGCTACCTCGGGCTCTGGACGGCGTGGCAGCTGAAGGCGCTCGAGCCCGCGCTCGACGTCGTCGTGCTCGACGCCGGGCTCGCGGGCCACGGGCCGAGCGGGCGGAACGGCGGCTTCGTCTCGACGCTGTGGGACGACCTGCCGATCCTCCGCGACAGGGTCGGCGACGCGAAGCGCGGTCGAGGTCTGCCGCGCCTCGGAGCGGGCCGTGCACGGGATCGGCGCCTTCTGCGAGGAGCAGGGCGTCGACGCGCTGGTACCGCGCCGGCGGCACGCTCCAGGTCGCGACGAGCGAGGCGCAGCTGGGCGACTGGGACGAGCTCGTCGAAGCCTGCCGGAGGTCGGCGCACCCGAGGAAGCACAGCCGCTCTCGCGCGACGAGATCGCGGCACGATGCGCCTCGCCGGCGTTCCTCGGAGGCATGGCGCTGCGGACGGCGGCCAACGTCCAGCCCGCGCGACTCGCGCTCGGCCTCCGCGCGCGGGTGATCGCGGCCGGCGTCCGGCTGCACGAGCGCACCGCTGTCCGCAAGCTCGCGGCGGACGGCAGCGCGAGCACGCGCCAGCGGCACGGTCCGCGCCGGGGCAGCGGTGCTCGCGGTCAACAGCGCCACCGGCCGGGTTCAGCGGCTTCCGGCACGCGCTCGCCGTCGCCTCGAGCCACATGGTGATCACCGAGCCGGTACCCGACGTGATCGAGGAGATCGGCTGGACGGGCGGCGAGAACATCCACGACTGCCGCACGCTGCTCCACTACTTCCGCACGACGAAGGACGGACGGATCGCGCTCGGTTGGGGCGGTGGGCGGATGGGCGTGGGCGGCCGCCACCGCGACCGGCTCGACATCGACCGCAGCGGCCGCCAGGCACGCAGCTGCCGCGCTGCGCCGCTTCTTCCCCGCGCTTGCCGGACGCGACGCTCACGCATGCCTGGGGTGGCCCGATCGACGTCTCACCCACCCATCTGCCGATCTTCGGGTCGCGCGGCAACGTGCACCACGGCTTCGGGTTCACCGGCAACGGCGTCGGGCCGACCTACCTCGGCGGCGAGATCCTGGCCCGCCTCGCACTCGACCGGCGGGACGAGACGACGCGCACTGGCGATCGTCGAGCCCGACCGCTCGCTCTTCCCACCCGAGCCGCTGCGCTTCGTCGGCGGCACGACGATCCGTGCCGCCCTCGTCCGGCGCGACGAGGCGATCGACCGCGGCGACGAGTCCCGACGCGCTGACCGGCTTCGTCGCCTCGCTGCCGCGCCGGCTCGGGCTTCGACTACCGCGCTAGGGCCTTCGGCTCAGGCGTCGGCAGGCTCGACGAGCGTTGCCAGAACGTCCTCGAGCGGGACGTCGGGATCCGCCAGCTCTGGCGGCCGGGTCGCCGCCTCGGTCTCGGCTGAGCCGCTGGTAGACGGTTGCGAGCGCCTCGAAGAGGTCCGGCGTCAGGCCCGCCTGCTCCTGCGTTGCCGAGATCTCCTGCATCTCGGCGACGTACCGTCCGGACTTGGCGGCGATGCTCTGCAGGATGCGCGGGGCGCTCTCGACGAGCTCCGGATAGTTGCGGCGCAGGTCTGCGAGGACGACCTCGAGGACGCCGTTGGCAGCGGCCGACCGCAACGCCTGCGCCAGCAACGCGGTCTGCCCCTTGTAGAACGATGCCGTCGACATCTTGACCGCAGAGGCGGCTCCGATCGCCTCGCCCACGACGACGAACTCGAGCCCCGTTCCGATGAGCCCGGCGACCTCTCCTGCGCCGAGCGCCGGCCAGGTAGACGATCGTGGTCCCGCCGGCCCGCGGCGGCCCGCCCGAGATCGAACCGTCGACGGCATCGAGCCCCGCACCGGCAAGGGTCGCGGCAACCGTCGCCATCGTCGTCGGGGCAATCGCGTTCAGATCCGCAACGAGCGGGCCTCCGCCGGTGCGTCCGGCAGCGTCGGCGATGTCCTGCGCCACCTGCACCGCGGCGCCGGGAGGAACGATCGAGAGGACGATCTCGCGACGCGCCGACGACCGCGTCGAGGCTCGGCAGCTGCTCGATCCCCTCGGCGAGCCGCTCCGTTCTGGCGCTCCGCCCGTCGAGCGTCGCAACGACCCTCGCACCGCCCGCTGCGAGCGCGCGCCCGACGGCGGAGCCCATCGCCCCCGGGCTGACGATGCCAACGGTGACCACGCAGCAAGCCTTCAGGCGGGAACGAACGTGACCTCGAGGTGGTTCGGGGCGCGCGTGAAGATGCCCTCCTCCTCGGGAACGAAGCCGTCGGCGAAACGCAGATCCTGGAGGTGGTCGAGCAGCAGGTTCGCCGCAAGCTCGACCTCCGTCCGCGCGAGCATCGCCCCGACGCAGAAGTGCCGTCCGTTGATGAAGCCGACGTGGTCGGCGGCTGCGGTGAACGCACGCTTCGTGTCGTTGTCGGTGCGGAAGATGTCGAACCGGTCCGGGTCGGCGAACTTGCGCGGGTCGCGATTGGCGGCGCCGAGCATGCACGTGATCGTGGAGCCCGCGGGGATCACGACGCCCTGAAGCTCGACGTCCACCTCGGTCTGGCGCATGATCATGTGAACGGGCGGCGCGAACCGGAGCGTCTCCGCGAACGCGTCGGTGACGAGGCTCCTGTCCTCGTACACCGCCTGGAGCTGCTCCGGGTTTGCGATCAGCTGCGCGAACATGTTCGCGAGAGCACGGTCGGTCGTCTCTCCGCCGGCTGTCAGCATCAGGCTGACGAAGCCGCAGATCTCGGCGTCGCTCAGGCGCTCGCCGTCGATCTCCGCCCGGCACATGCGCGAGAGGAGGTCGTCCCCGTCGCCTGTCCGGCGCTCCGCGATCAGCGGCAGCATGTAGCGCGGCGAGCTCTTGCCGCGTCCGCAGGCCGGCGTCGATCGGCTCCTGCGCGCCCGAGAGGTTCGTCAGGAACTCCATGATCGAGACGTACCAGCGCTCGAAGTCCGGGTGGTCCTTCTTCGGCAGCGCGAGCATCTCCTCGATCACGGTGATCGGGAACTGGTGCGTGAACTCGGGCACGAGATCGAGAGAGCCGCGCTCCTTGGCCCCGCTCCGCACGGCCGCCCCTTCCCGCTCGAACAGCGGATCGCCGAGGTAGTGCGCCGACGCCTCGATCGTCGGCGTGAACGCCTCGAGGCCGAGGCCGTGGAAGAACGGGTTCAGCAGGCTGCGATGCTTGGTGTGCTCCTTGCCCTCCATCTGGATGATCGTGCGACCGTGCACGGGCTCGAGCTGCCAGGCGTAGTTCTCCGACGAGACATCCTTCGTCTTGAAGAGGTGAAAGACGTCCTCGTGACGGCTCACGAGCCAGCTGTTGGTCGGCGCATGGAACAGCACCGGGTAGTACTCGAGCAGGATCCGGTACGCCTCGTACGGGTCCCGGGCGTACTCGGGCGAGAGAATGTCGGGCGGTGCCGGAACGGAAACCGTCATCAATGCCTCCAGCGGTTGTTCGTTGTCGCGTCGGTCAAACGTTCGCGCGAGCCTCGATCAACTCTATCGCTGATGCTTCGCCGGCTGCAAAGTCGTCGCGGCCGCCCGCGATCTTCCGCGCGGCCGATTACCCTACGCTCATGCGCCCGTAGCTCAGGGGACAGAGCAGCGGACTTCTAATCCGCGGGTCGGAGGTTCGAATCCTCCCGGGCGCATCAGAGCATCCTGCAAATGCGCCCGCGGGATGCGCTACGGTCATCCCTGTGGATCGCGGCGTCGTGCTCGTAACGGGTGGGAGTCGCGGGATCGGTGCCGCCGTATCGCGGTTGGCTGCTCGGGCGGGATGGGCGGTCTGCCTGACGTACCACGATGACGATGCGGCGGCAGCGACGGTCGTGGCCGCCATCGAAGCAGGCGGCGGGGTGGCAACAGCAGTCCGGGCCGACATCGCCGTCGAGGCGGACGTGCTCGGCGCTTTCGCCGCGGCGGAGTCGATTGGCCCGCTCACCGCGCTCGTCGCGAACGCCGGCATCGCCGGCACCAAGGCCCGGGTCGACCAGCTGACGGCCGAGCGCATCGAGCGAATCCTGGCGGTCAACGTGCTCGGCACGATCATCTGTTGCCGGGAGGCCGTCCGTCGTCTCTCCACGCGGCACGGAGGTCAGGGTGGCGCGATCGTGCTCGTATCCTCCGCCGCCGCCCGTCTGGGCGGCTCCAACGAGTACGTCGACTACGCCGCATCGAAGGGAGCGGTCGACACGCTCGGCGTTGGGCTCGCGCGCGAGGTGGCGGGCGAGGGGATTCGCGTGAACGTCGTGCGCCCCGGAGTGATCGACACCGAGATCCACGCCCGCGGTGGCCAGCCGGATCGGATCGAGCGAATGCTGCCGGTGCTTCCGCTCGGTCGCGCGGGAGAGGCGGCCGAGATCGCAGATGCCGTCGTATGGTTGCTCGGCGACGGCGCCTCCTATTGCACGGGGAGCATCCTCGACGTGACCGGCGGTCGCTGACCGCCGTCTGCTCTAGTCGTCGCGCGTCTCGTTGCCGGACAGGAACGACGAGCCGCCCTGTCCGGAGACGAAGCTCTTCTCGGCGAGGAAGCCGCCGTCCACCGGCAGGGCGACGCCCGTGAGGTAGCTCGACTGGTCGCTCGCGAGGAACAGCGCCGCCTTGCGCGACATCGCCGGCGACGCCATAGCGCGCCAGCGGCACCGAGACGCGCGAGCTCCTGCTCGAAGCTGTCGTCGGAGAAGTACTGCTCGGTCATCGGCGTCCGGATCACGCCGGGGCAGAGCGCGTTGACCCGGATGCCGGCCGGACCGAGGTCGCGCGCAAGGCTCTTCGTGAGGCCGACGATGCCATGCTTCGACGCCGTGTAGGCAGGGCGATGCGAGAGCCCGATCAGCCCGCCGACCGAGGAGAGGTTGACGATGCTGCCGCCGCCGGCGTCGCGCATCTGCCGCGCCGACCGACTGGCAGCAGAAGAACGTGCCGCTGAGGTTGATCGCGATCACGTTCTCCCACTCCTCCGCGGGCATCGTGTAGACGTCGCCGATCTCCCGCACCCCCGCGCAGTTGACGAGGATGTCGATGCGGCCCGTTGTGTCGACGACCGATCTGCACCGCGCGCTCGACGGCGGCCGGCATCGCGCACGTCGCCCTCGACGAAGAGATGACGATCGCGCACCCGCCGCGCTCGAGCGCGGCGACGAGCTCGTCCGCTGCCTCGCGGGAGCGGTCGAAGGCCGCGATCCGCGCTCCCTCGCGCGCGAAGAGCTCGGCGATCTCCCTGCCGATGCCGCTGCCGGCACCGGTCACGAAATGCGACTCGGTCCTCGAGCAGCACGCAAGCCTCCCGTTCTCTCTCGACGGCCGGTGGTTCCCCGAGTAGCATCGCGCATATGGACGACGCCGTCGCGACGAATGCGCCGTGGGAGATCAGAGGCGCGCGGCACGGCGGCATCACCGTCTCCGATCTCGACCGCTCGCTCGAGTTCTACGTCGGCCTCGTCGGCCTCGAGCTCGTGTGGCGCCGCGAGTACGTGAAGCGACGAGATCCGCAAGATCGTCGGCATCCCCGACGCGACCGTCGGTCGACATCGCGATGCTCGACATCCCGGGCGGCGGCGCGCAGGTCGAGCTGCTCGAGTACAAGGGCTGCGAGCGGAAGTCGGGCAGCCGCCGCCCGTCCGACTACGGCACGGGCCACTTCTGCGTCTTCGTCACGCAACATCGAGGCCTGCCACGCCGAGCTCGCCGCGCAAGGGGTCCGGTTCCGCTCGGACGGCCCGGTCGAGATGCTGGAGGGCCCGAACACGGGCGGCAAGAGCCTCTACGGCATCGACCCGGACGGCTACATCTTCGAGTTCCACGAGCGGCCGCCGCATGTCGCTGCCTGACGTCGCGAGCGCCGTCGCCGCACGGCCGGCCGACCGGCCGCCGCTGATCGACCAGTTCCGGCTGATGCTCCTGATCCGCTCCTTCGAGGAGCGCGCCGCCAACGCTGTTCGAGCAGGGCGTGATCTTCGGGACGGCGCACAGCTGCGTCGGCCAGGAGGCGATCGCCGTCGGCGCGGCCGGCGTGATGCGCGAGACCGACTACCTCGTCGGCCACCACCGCTCCCACGGCCACCTGATCGCCGCCGGCGCCGACCTGCACCGGATGATGGCCGAGATGTTCGGCAAGCGGACGGGCTACTGCAAGGGGCTCGGCGGCTCGATGCACATCGCCGATCTCTCGCTCGACATCCTCGGCTGCAACGGCATCGTCGGCGCCGGGATCCCGCACGCCTGCGGTGCCGCGCTGACCGCGACGCTGCGCGGCACCGACCAGGCGACGCTCGCGTTCTTCGGCGACGGCGCGGCCGGGCAGGGCGCAACGCACGAGGGGATGAACCTCGCCGCGACCTGGAAGCTGCCGGTCGTCTTCATCTGCGAGAACAACCAGTTCGCGCTCTCGGCCGACTGGCGGACGCAGCGCGCGGTCGAGGATCTCGCCGACCGCGCGGCCGGCTACGGCATGCCCGGCGAGGTCGTCGACGGCAACGACGTGCTCGCAGTCGAGGACGCCGTCGGCCGGGCGCTCGATCTCGCCCGCAGCGGCGGCGGGCCGACGTTCCTCGAGATGAAGACGTTCCGGCGGATGCAGCACTCGATGCGCGCGAACCTGCCCGACGTCCGCGACCGTGCCGTGATCGACGAGTGGGAGCCGAAGGATCCGCTGCCGCGGTTCGAGGCGCTGCTCCGCGAGGCGGGAGAGCTCGACGACGACCGGGCCGCCGCGATCCGGGCCGACGTCGAGGCGCAGGTCGACGCAGCCGTGACGGCCGGGCTCGCCGACGAGGACGCGACGCGTCGACGACCTGCTGCCGGCCGTGTTCGCCCCGCACCGGAGCTACCCGGCGCCGCCCGCCGGCGGCGACGCGCGAGCTCTCGTTCATGGGCGCGATCCGCGAGGCGCTCGATCTCGAGCTCGCCGCCGACCCGGACGTGATCGTGATGGGAGAGGACGTCGGCCGCATCGGCGGGCTGTTCCGCGCGACCGAGGATCTCTACGAGCGCTACGGCGCCGCGCGCATCCGCGACACGCCGCTGACCGAGAGCGGCTTCGTCGGCTGCGGCATCGGTGCCGCGCTGACGGGGCTCCGGCCCGTGGTCGAGCTCCAGTTCTCCGACTTCGCCGGCGTCGCGTTCGATCAGATCCTCAACCAGGCGGCGAAGCTGCGGTTCATGATGGGCGGCACGCCGAGCATGCCGCTCGTGCTCCGCATGGCCTCGGGCGGCGGCGTGCGCCTCGGCGCCCAGCACTCACAGAGCCTCGAGGCGCTGTTCTCGCACATCCCCGGGACTCGTCGTCGTGATGCCGTCGAACCCGTTCGACGCCAAGGGCCTGCTCGCCGCCGCGATCCAGGACGACAACCCCGTGATCTTCCTCGAGCAGAAGCTCCTCTTCTTCGGCGACGCGGTGCCGGTGCCCGAGGAGCGCTACGCGATCGAGCTCGGCAAGGCGAGCGTCGTACAGGGAGGGCAGCGACGTCACGATCGTGGCGCTCGGTGCCATGGTCCCGCACGCGCTCCGCGTCGCCCGCGAGCTCGAGGCCGAAGGCATCGACGTCGAGGTGGTCGACCCGCGCACGCTCGTCCCGCTCGACACCGACACGATCGCGGCGTCGATCGCGAAGACCCACCGGGCCGTCGTCGTGCACGAGGCGGTGCAGTTCTGCGGCTACGGCGCGGAGGTTGCGGCCCACATCGGCGAGCACTGCTTCTGGGATCTCGATGCGCCGGTCACGCGGATCGGCGCCCCGTCGCACCCGATGCCGTACCAGAAGGATCTCGAGCTCGCGACGCTGCCCGAGCCCGGCACAGATCGCCGCGGCCGTCCGCTCGCTCGTCCGGCCGTAGCGCTGCGCGCTCTACCAGTCGCCGACGCTGCCGTCCGCGTAGAAGACCCGCTGCGGCAGCTCCGGCTGGAACGGGTGCTTGCGCGACGACGTCGAGGTCGATCTCGATCCCGAGCCCCGGCCGGTCGGTCGCCCGGGCGAGCATCCCCTTCGGGTCGATCGGGTGGGACTCGCTCGCGACCTCGTCGCGCCACGGCACGTCGGAGGTGACCGCCTCGCAGATGATGTACGACGGCGTCGCGAGCCCGAGCTCGATCGAGGCCGCGGTCGATGACCGGCCCCTGCGGGTTGTGCGGCGCGAGCGCGACGCGGTGGATCTCGGCCAGGGCGGCGATCCGCCGCACTTCGGTGAGGCCGCCGCAGTGGGTGATGTCGGGCTGGATCACGCTGCAGGCGCCCTTCGTCAGGAGCTCGTTGAACGGCGCCGCGCCGACCAGGCGCTCGCCGGTCGCGATCGGCGTGCGCACGGCCCGCTGGATCGCGGCGATGTCGTCGACGCGCTCCGGCCAGCAGGGCTCCTCGAACCAGTAGAGGCCGAACTGCTCGAGCGCAGCGGCGAACAGGTGCCCCATGCGCGGGCTCGGCCGGGCGTGGCAGTCGACCATGATGTCGATCTCGTCGCCGACGGCCTCGCGCATCGCGGCGACGCAGCGCTCGGCGTGGCGGACCGGCGCGAGGCCCTCGAGCGGCATCGTCGGCGGCACCGCCATCGACTTGAACGCGGTGAAGCCCTTCTCGACCATGCCTGCCGCGAGCTCGCCGAACCGCTGCGGCTCGCTGCTCTCGTAGAAGTCCTCCATCTTCCCCCCGCCGAGGTGGCAGTAGAGGCGAACGTAGTCGCGCACCGGCCCGCCCCAGAGCTTGTGGCACGGGACGCCGTGCACCTTGCCGAGGATGTCCCAGAGCGCGATGTCGATGCCGCTGATCGCCGTGCCGCGGACGATGCCGTTGCCGTGCCAGAAGTGCTGGCGGAACATCATCTGCCAGAGGTGCTCGATCCGCGTCGGGTCCTCGCCGACGATCAGCTCGGCCAGGTCCTCGACGGCGCCGACGATCGCCCGCGTGTGCCACTCGAGCGTCGCCTCGCCCCAGCCGTAGAGGCCGTCCTCGTCGGTGAGGACGTGAACGAACACCCAGTTGCGCATGCGCGCGTTGCAGACGTGCGCCTCGACCGCGGTGATCTTCACGCCGCACCCTTGAGCCCGTCGAGCAGCTCGACGCTCGCGTCGATCAGCCGGCCCATCTCGCTCCCGTCGACGTTCGTGTTCGTGATCCCGTAGGCCCAGCGGTACGCATCCTGGTCGAGGATGTCGTCGAGCGAGACGTCGGCGACGAGCTCGAGATCCTCCGGCGGCGCGAAGTAGCCGGCGTAGTCGTTCGTGTAGCCGAGCGTCAGCGTCTGGGCGAACGGGCTGCGCGAGCGGATCGTCGCGCCGGGGGTGTTGAAGAGCTCGAACGGGTTCGAGACGATCGCCGCGTCGCCGATCGCGAGCGCCTGCACCTCGGCCTCGACCGGAACGTCGGCCCGCTCGACCATGTCCTTGTAGAAGGCGAGGGCCGTCCGCTCGTAGAGCGGCGGGTACTGCTGCGCCGAGGTGGTCGTGTGGATGGACTCGTCCCACGCCTCCGGGAACTCCGGCGCCGGAGACGGCCTCGAGCGCGCTGAAGGCGCGCGTCGATGTCCTCGAGCGCGTAGGCGTGGCGCCGGCGTTGCAGCTCGAGCCGTGTCGAGGCGGCGCCGAGCGCGCACGTCTGCTCTCGTCGTCGACCGCGGCAAGCGCCTCCACGGTTGCCGCGGCAACCGCCTCCCCGAGCTCGTCGCGCCGCTCGAAGGAGTGGCGCGACGCTTCCCAGTTGCCGAACCAGTAGTCCCAGCCGGCGACGTCGCCACCGCAGCCGGAGAGGAAGAGGCATTCCGCGCCCGGGCGCGCCCGTTCGACGGCGTCGCGCAGCGGGCCGGGGAAGTCCGCGTTCCAGAGGAGCGTGTGACCGCCCATCAGCGTCGGGTGACAGGCGAAGCTCGTCACCACCGCGAGCGGCGTGCCGTCGGCACGGTCGACCGCAAGCACGCCGACCGTGGTGTCGACGGGGCGTTCCGGCACGACCCGGTTGACGGTGATTCCCGGCGCCGAGCCGGAGCCTGCACCGACGCTCGCCGCTTCACGCGAGCGCCAGGCGGCGTAGACGACTCCGGCGATCGTCTCCGGCAGAAGCTCGACGTAGTGGGCGAACGCCGGCGCGTCCTTGAGCCCGACGACGCTGCTGCCGCGCGAGAGGCTCGGCGCGCTGTGGTTGTGCGCCGCGTTGACGAGCACCGCGTGCGGCGGAATCCCGGTCAGCTCCTGCACCCGCGCGCGCACCGCGGCGGTCAGGTCGGCGCCGGCGAAGACGAGGTCGATCGCCACGATCGCGATCGTGGTGGTGCCGTCGTCGAGAACGAGCGCCTGGGCGCGCAGAGGGTCGTGGATGCCTTCTGCGAGCCCGGTGCGGGCTGCCCAGCAGCCGTGGGGCAGGCCGCAGGGCGGCGTGATGTCGGCGCGTGCCACGCCGGCCTTGAGGTCGTTCACCAGGTCGTCACTCCTTCTCATAGTCGGGTGGTCAGCTCGTCGTAGGCCTCGGGCCGGCGCTTCTTCAGCGCGAACCACGGGTTCTCGCGGGCGTGCTCGAGCGGCGCGGGGTCGAGCTCGACCGCCGATCCAGGCGTTCTCCGTCGAGAGCTCCGACCGCGCGAGCATCGAGCCGTCGGGAGCGAGGACATAGGCGCCGCCGACGTGCGTGCTGTGACCGTCGTACCCGACCATGTCGGAGAACACGGCGTACACGCCGTTGTCGCGGGCGAGGAAGTCGTGGAGCCGGGGCGGGTCGGGGCTGCGCCTCGAGCAGCTCCTCCTGGGCGACCAGGATCTCGATCGTCCGAGAGGAGGTTCTCGCGCCCGTCGAAGGTGAGCACACCGCCGCCGGCCGGCATGGTCCGGTTCGCGTGCGGCAACAGGATCACCTCGGCGCCCTTGAGGGCGAGGATACGCCAGCTCTCGAAGAAGTCGCTGTCGTGGCAGATGGCGGTGCCGACGGTGCAGAAGCCGAGGTCGTACACGCCCCACTCGTACGCCTGGCGGAAGCGGAAGAACTCGTCGTACGAGGCATGAACCTTGCGCTGGAGCCCGATCAGCCCGTCCGGGCCGACGAGCGCCGACGTGTTGTAGTGCGTGCCGCGGAAGCGCTCGCAGAAGCCATACGAGACGACGATCCCGCACGCCTTCGCCTGTTTCCGGATCGTCTCGAAGATGCGGCCGTCGTGTGGCTCGGCGAATCGGGTCACCTCGACGCTGCCGTTGTTCCCGGTGGCCGACGTCTCCGGGAAGACGATCAGCTCGCAGCCCGCCTCGGCCGCCTCGGCGATGAGCTGCAGGTGGATCTCGAGGTTGTGCTCGACATCGGTGTGCCGGACGTCAACCTGCGTGGCGGCGACCTTGAAGCGCTTCACCTTCAGTCGAGCTCCGAGCGATCCGCCTCGCGCGCGATCACGACCACGTTGTCGCCCTGCTCCGTGGTGGCGATCGCCCGGATCGACGCATACGATCCCGGCGGTCTTGCTCAGGATCAGCTCGGGCTCGCGGTCGGGGCGCTCGAGGAAGTGGATCCGGCCGACGGCTCCCCCACCTCGACCCGCTGGCCGAGGTCGACGACCGTCTCGAAGAGGCCGGACTCGGGAGCAAGAAGGTAGTTGTCGAGCTCCGTCGCCATCAGCAGCACCGGCTCGGGCCGGCCGAGCGAGGCACGCGTCTGTACCTCGCCCTCGATCACGCCGAAATCGGCGAAGGACGTTCTGGAGGCCGCTCAACGCGAGGCGGTGGATCTCGGCCGTGACGTGACCGCCGCCGCCGAGCTCGGTGCTGACGACGATCTTGCCCTGCCGCTCCGCCTCGCCGACGAGCAGGCCGGTGCCTGCGATGTCGATGTAGACGCAGCACCAGTCGGTGTTCCAGTGGAGCATCCCGTCGACCATCTGGCGCCGCTGCTCGACGTCGTCGACCCAGTGCATCTCGGACCAGGGCAGACAGAGGCCGGTGCGACCGCCGCTGTGCATGTCGACGACGATGTCGGAGCGCGGAAAGAGCCTGGTCGAGAGGAAGTGCGCGAGCTGCTCATCGGCCGGGCCGGTCGGCGAGCCGGGGAACGAGCGGTTCATGTTCGCGCCCGACGGCCAGAGCCGCGTGTAGGCGCGCGAGGCGTCGATCGAGACGCACGGGATCACGATCACCCGGCCGCTGACCTGCTCCGGCTGCAGCTCGCGGGCGAGGTTGAGCGCCGCCACCTGCCCTTCCGGCTCGTCGCCGTGGACGCCCCCGAGGACGATCGCCGTCGGGCCGTCGCCGTTCGCGACGGTGACGATCGGGACGTACTGATTCGACCAACCGCTCGAGTTCGACGAGCGCGGAACCTGGAGCCGGCCGACCTGCTTTCCCGGCGCCTCGAGGTCGATCGTGCAGAGGATCGGGGAGTCGCTCATGACTGCCGGGGCATCCTAGAGGATTGTTGACAATTTCGCTATAGTCGACAATCTGGCCCCGAGGCCATGCGCAGTTTTTCTCACCCCGTCAGCCCTGGAGAACGCGTGAAGATCACCGACGTCGAGGCCATCGTCCTGCGACAGGCGGTCGTGGACGACGGCATCGCCGACGGCAGCCAGGACGACCTCGTCGTCCGCGATTCACACCGACGAGGGGATCACGGGGATCGGCGAGGTCGACTCGTCGCCGGAGCTCGTGCAGGCGCTCGTGCAGGCGCCGAGCTCGCACGCCGTCGCCACCAGCCTGCGCGACGCGCTGATCGGCGAGGATCCGCTGGACGTCGAGCGGCTGTGGCAGAAGATGTACCGCGGCCTCATCTACTTCGGCCGGCGCGGGATCGCGATCCACGCGATCAGCGGTCTCGACATCGCCCTCTGGGACATCAAGGGAAAGGCGCTCGGCAAGCCCGTCTGCGAGCTGCTCGGCACGCCGCAACGCGATCGCGTGCGGGCGTATGCCTCGATGCTGATGCCCGACACGACGGCCGAGGTGACCGCGGCCGTGACCGCGCTCCGGGAGCAGAACTTCACCGCGGTCAAGCTCGGCTGGGGGCCGCTCGGGCAGGATCCGAAGCATGACGTCGCGCTCGCCGCGGCGGCGAAGGAGGCGGCGGGCGACGGCGTCGAGATCATGATCGACGCGGGTCTCGGGTACGTCGCCGACGCGAAGACGGCGATCGAGGTCGCCCGCGAGTACGAGCAGATCGGGATCTACTGGCTCGAGGAGCCGTTCGAGCCCGACGAGTACGAGGCGTACGCGGAGCTCGCCGACACGGTCGACATCCGCGTCACGGCCGGCGAGCAGGACGCGACCTGGTGGGGCTTCCGCGAGCTGATCGATCGCGGCGCACGTCGACCTCGTGCAGCCCGACGTGACGCGCTGCGGCGGCATCACCGAGACGCTGCGGATCGCCGAGCTTGCCCGCTCGCAGGGCAAGGAGACGGTGCCGCACGCCTGGAAGAGCGGCATCATCAAGGCCGCCTCGCTGCACTGCAACGCCGTGCATGCCGGACGGCATCTGGCAGGAGTACTGCGTCGCCGACACGCCGATCGCGAAGACGCCTGACCGTCCAGCGCCTGCCGATCGAGGCGGACGGCTACGTCGCGGTCCCGACCGCGCCCGGCCTCGGCGTCGACCTCGACGAGGACGTGCTGGAGAGCCTCAGGGTCGACTGGTGAGACCGCCGCGACCGATGAGACGGAGGAGCGACCGATGAGCTCGACCACAGCGGACCACGCAGCAGGCCTCGCGGCACGGGCCGCGGCGGTCATCCCCGGTGGCGTGAACAGCGGCCAGCGTCAGGTTCCCGGCCTCGAGGACCTCATCATCGCCGGCGACGAGCGGCTCGACGTTCACGGACGGCGAGCGGCCGCACCTACACCGACTACCACGCCGCCTTCGGGCCGCCGCTGCTCGGCCACAACGACCCCGACGTCGACGCGGCGGTCGCGGCCGTCGGCCGCACCGTCGACCTGATGGGGATCGGCGTCACGCCGGTCGAGATCGAGCTCGCCGAGCGGCTCGTCGCCAGCGTCCCCTCGCTCGAGAAGGTGCTGCTCACCTCACCGGCAGCGAGGCGACGTTCCATGCGCTCCGCCTCGCGCGCACGGCGACCGGCCGCCGCCACGTGATCAAGTTCCAGGGCTGCTACCACGGCTGGCACGACTCGGTGGCGATGAACGTGATCTCGCCCGCGGAGCGCGTCGGCAGCAAGGACCCGCTCTCGGCGGGATGCTGCCCGAGGTCGTCGCGGCCACGATCGTGTGCCCCTTCAACGATGCCGATGCGGTGGAGCGCGCGCTCGACGAGCACGACGGCGACGTCGCCGCGATCATCCTCGAGCCGATCCCGCACAACATCGGGGCGGTGCTGCCGCAGCCCGGGTTCCTGGAGCGGCTGCGCGAGCTCGCGACGAAGCACGGCACCGTCCTCGTCTTCGACGAGGTGATCACCGGCTTCCGCCACGGGCTCGGCGGCTACCAGGCGATCGCCGGCGTGACGCCCGACCTGACGACGCTCGGCAAGGCGATGGCGAACGGCTGGCCGGTCTCGGCGCTCGGCGGCAAGGCCGAGCTGATGGACCTCTTCTCCACCACGCCGGGCCGACCCGCCTTCTTCGCCGGCACCTTCAACGGCCATCCGGCCACGAGCGCCGCCGCGCTCGCAACGATCGAAAAGCTTGAGCAGCGAGCCCGTGCACGAGCACGTCTTCCGCGCTCGGCGACCGCGCCCGTGCCGGCCTGACGGAGCTCTACGACCGGCTTGGCGTTCCGGCCGTCGTCTCCGGCTTCGGCTCGGTCTTCGTGACGTATTTCCTCGAAGGCCCGGTCGTCAGCTACGACGACCTCCTCCGGAACGACATCGACCTGTTCATCGGCTATCGCCGCGAGCTGATGAAGGACGGCATCTTCGAGCTGCCGCTGAACCTGAAGCGCAGCCACTTCTCGTACGCCCACACCGACGAGGACGTCGACCGGCTGCTCGACGGCGACCGAGGCCGCGGTCACGCGCTACCTGGAGACCCGCGCGTGAGCGACTCGCCGGTCTCGTGCTCGATCGACCTCACCGGCCCCGGTAAGAGCGTCGGCCACCTCGCATTCCCGAAGATCACCAACACCGCCGGCTGGGCGAGCACGCACGTTCACATCGCCTCGATCGGGAACGGCGACGGGCCGACGGTGCTCGTGCTCGGCGGGAACCACGGTGACGAGTACGAGGGGCAGGTCGCAGCGCTCCGGTTGCTGCAGGAGCTCCAGCCCGAGCAGGTGTCGGGCCGCGTGATCATCATCCCGGTGCTCTCGCCTGCGGCATCGAAGGCGAACACGCGGAACTGGCCTTCGGGCGCCAACTTCAACCGCTCGTTCCCCGGCCGCCCCGACGGCCCTGCCAACGAGCAGCTGGCCGACTTCCTCACGCGCGACGCTGTTTCCGCTCGCCGACGTGGTCATCGACATGCACTCGGGTGGACGCACGGCCTGGTTCATCCCGTGCTCGCACATGCACGTCGTCGACGATCCCGTCCAGCGCAAGGCGATGCTCGAGGGCATGGAGGCGTGGAACAGCGACTTCCACTTCCTCTACATCGACGTCAACGGCACCGGGCCTCCTGCCCGTCGAGGCCGAGAACCAGGGCAAGATCGTGATCACGACCGAGCTCGGCGGTGGCGGCCGCGTCCCGGCGCACGTCAATCGGCTTGCCTGGAGCGGCCTGAACAACGTTCTTCGCCACGTCGGCGTTCTCGAGGGCGAGGTGCAGACGCGCGCGTCGCTCGGCCTGCCGCCGGCGGTCATCCTCGACGGGCGCAACCCGGCGACGATCGTGGAATCACCCGAGGACGGCCTGTGGGAGGCGATGCTCGAGCCCGGCGACCCGGTCGCAGCGGGCGAGCCCGTCGGCCGGCTCTGGTTCATCGACCGTCCCGACCGGCCCGCAGAGCTGCTCCGCGCACCGATGGACGGCGTCGTCGCCGTGACCAAGGCGATTGCACCGACCGAGCAAGGAGACTGCGTCTTCGTGCTCGGAGAGCCGATCGATCGCGCCGCCCTCCTCTAAGAGTGATCTCCTGGCTTTGAGGTCGGTCGCCTCGCTCTCCGCGCTCGGCGACCGAACCTTCGGCAGCCTGCGGCGGCACCGCAACTACCGGCTCTACTTCGTCGGCAGCGGCATCTCGTTCATCGGCACGTGGATGCAGCAGATCGCTGCGTACTGGCTCGTGCTCCAGCTGACGCACTCGCCGGTCGCGGTGGGAGCACTGGCGCTCGTGCAGACGCTCCCCGTGACAGCGCTCGCCCTGATCGGTGGCTCGATCGCCGACAAGGTCGATCTGCGGCGGATGGTCGTTACGTGCGAGACCGTCCTGGCGGTGAACGCGGCGGTGCTCGCCGTGCTCGCGCTCACGGGCGTGATCGCGGTCTGGCAGCTCTACGTGCTCGGCTTCATCCAGGGCATCGCAATCGCGCTCGACGCCCCCGCCCGACACACGCTCGTGTTCCAGATCGTCGGGCGGGACGACCTCACGAACGCGATTGCCCTCAGCGCCGGGCTCGGGACCTCGGCGCGCATCATCGGCCCGGCCGTCGGCGGCTTCGTCGTCGCCGCCGCGGGACCCGGCGTCGCGTTCGCGCTGAATGCGGTCAGCTACGCCATCGTGATCTGCGCCATTCTCGCGATGCGGCTATCGCCGCGCCTCCCCGCACCACGTCCGAGCGCGGCGTGCTCGCCGGCGTGGGCGAGGCACTCTCGTTCGCGGTCAGCACCCGGCGAGTCGCGGTCACGTTCTTCACCGTGTTGCTCGTCTCGACGTTCTCGTTCAACTTCGACGTGCTGCTCCCACTCGTCGCCAAGCTGACGCTCGACCAGGGCGCCGGAACGTTCGGGCTGATCGCCTCGGTGTTCGGCAGCGGCGCGCTCTGCGGAGCGATGATCCTCGCCACGCTCGGACGGACGCGGCTGCTGCTCGTGCTCATCGGGGCCGTCGGCTTCGGCACCTCTCAGCTCGTGCTTGCTCCACAGCAGAGCCTGCCCATCGTCTGTGCCGTGCTCTTTGTCGCCGGGATCTTCTACATCCTCTGGGGCTCGAGCTCGCTGGCGACGCTGCAGCTCTCCGCTCCCGAGCATCTGCGCGGGAGGGCAGCGAGCCTCTACTTCTTCGCCTTCATGGGAGGCGCGCCGCTCGGCGGGTTGATCGCCGGCTCGCTGACGGCCATCGGCGGCACCCGGCTCGCCTTCGGCGTGGCCGGCACGATGGCGCTTGCTGGTCGCGACGACCGGCGCTGCCGTGCTCTATGCCGGCACGGCCGGCTCGCGGAGACACCAATCACATTCAGGAGGTCGAGGCATGACCGAGCAGACGTTCCCGACGACGCACTGCACATTCGGCGTCGCGCGACGCGACGTCACGCCTCCTGTCGGCATCTACGCCCGCTCCTGGGGGGCTGCGACGCACGAGGTCGCCGAGGGCATCCACCGGCCCCTGACGGCAACAGCCGCGGTGTTGGCGCCGCGCGACGGTGACGGCCCCGAGCTTGCACTCGTCGCGCTCGACATCGGTTGGCTCCAGTTCGCGCCGGACGAGCTCCGGCTCCGAGCCACGATCCGGGAGCGCACAGGCCTCACCGAGGGGCAGCTACTCGTCTCGATGTCCCATACGCACGCAGCCGCAAACGCGAACTCGCAGCTCACCGACAGGCCCGGCGTCGAGCTGATCCAGCCCTACCTCGACGGGCTCGCCCACCACATCTCGGACGCGATCATCGAAGCGCGCACCACGCGGTCGGATGCGATCGCGACCTACGGCTACGGCCGCTGCGGCCTCGCGACGAACCGCGACTTCTGGGACGAGGATGCGGGCCGGTTCGCCTGCGGCTTCAATCCGGGCGTCCCGGCCGACGACACGCTGCTCGTCGCGCGCGTGACGGACGCCGATGGCGCCGTCCGCGCGACGCTGTTCAACTACGCCTGCCACCCGACGACGCTCGCCTGGGACAACCGCCTGCTCTCGCCCGACTACATCGGCGCCGCGCGCGAGGTGTTGGAACGTGCATTCGGTGCTCCGGCGCTCTTCCTCCACGGGGCGTCCGGCGAGCTCGCCCCTCGGGACGACTACGTGGGCGATACGGCAATCGCCGACCGCAACGGGCGCCAGCTCGGCCACGCGGCCGCCGCCGCGATCGAGGCGCTCCCGCCGGCAGGCACGCGGTTCGTCTACACCGGCATCGTGGCCTCGGGTGCCAACCTGGGCACGTGGGAGTACCGGCCGTGCGAGCCTGACCAGGTCGCAGCGAGCAGCCGGCTCACCGCGCAACTGACCCATGTGGAGCTGCGACGGAAGGACGAGCCTGCGATCGTCGAAAGCCTCACCGATGCAGAGCCCGACGCGGTGCAGGAGCGCGAGAAGGAGCTGCGGCGCGCATTCCTCGAGCTGGCGCTCGGCGACGGGCCTGCGCACCGGATGCCGCTGTGGACGTGGCGGCTCGGCGAGGCGCTCCTCGTCGCCGTGCCGGACGAGCTCTACTCCGTGTTCCAGATCGAGCTCCGCCGCCGGTTCGAGGGCGTGCCGGTCTTCGTCCTGACGACGACGAACGGGGGCGTCGGCTATCTCTGCCCGCGCGAGATGCTATGGCAGCGGTCGCTACCAGGAGCAGCAGTCGCCCTACGCACCCGGGTGCCTGGAGGATGCGATCGATGCGGCGGCTGCCGCGCTCGGGAGCCTCTAGAGGCTCCGTCTCTTCACGGGGCCTCGGCTCACTCCGCCCGCTCGGCCTGCTCCGCCTCCCACGCGAGGTACTCGTCGAGCCCGTCGACCTCCGGCTCCTCGGCCGGCGCGCACGGCGTGACGCTCGACCACCGCCGCCACGATCGCCGCCGCCTCGCGCGATCTCGGCATCGCCGACGAGCCGATGCGTGACGAAGCGTATGCGCGTCGAGTCCCGCTCCATCACGCGCAGGCCCGCGGCATCGAGGAGCGGGATCATGTCGCCCGGCAGCAAACCCGTCCCCGTGACGTCCGCCAGCACGATGTTCGTCTCGATCACCTCCGGCCGGACTCGAATCCCCGGGATGGCCGCAAGCAGCCCGCCGAGCTCCCGCGCGCGGCGGTGGTCGTCAGGCGACGCGGTCGACCATCGTGTCGAGCGCGACGAGACCGGCAGCGGCGGCGATCCCCGCCCGGTGCATGCTCGAGCCGCCGAGCCGGTGCAGCATCAGGCGCGCCCGCTCGACGACGGGCTCGCTGCCCGCGAGCACTGCCCCGAACGGCGCCGAGAGGCTCTTGTTCAGCGAGAGCACGACGGAGTTCGCAGGAGCCGCGAGGTCGGCGAGCGTGACGCCGAGAGCGACCGCCGCGTTGACGAGCCGTGCGCCGTCGAGGTGCACCCGGCAGTCGTGCCGCTTCGCGGCCGCGGCAAGAGCCTCGGTGAGCTCGACGGAGAGCGTCGTGCCGCCGGCTCTCGTGTGCGTGTTCTCCAGGATCAGCAGCGCCGCGCGCTGCTCGGCCACGAGCTCCTCCACCGCGGCCGGATCCATGCGGCCGTCCTCCGCCCACAGCGAGCGGGGCTCCAGCCGGGCGATCTCGACGATCCCGTTCGCCTCGGAGGTGAGGACGTGCGAGGTGGACTCCAGCACGACGCGGTCGCCCGGCTCGCAGAAGGTCAGCATCGCCGCGAGGTTCGCCATCCCGCACGTCGGCACCCACGTCGCCGCGGCCTTGCCGAGCAACTCCGCGACGCGGTCGCACAACGCGTTCAGGGATGCGTCCTCCCCGACCATCGGCCAGCCGAGCTCGGCCGCCCTCATCGCCTCCCACATCTCGTCCGTCGGGACGACGCAGAGATCGGAGCGGAGGTCGATCATCTCCTGCGCAGGTGCCGTCCCGGGCGGGCGCCGGTGTGCTCGCCGTCGTCGACGACGATCGTCCCGTTCACGAGCACGTGCTCGACGCCCCGCGCGTAGTGGTGCGGGTCGTCGACCGTCGAGACCTCGTCGAGGCCGTCGTAATCGAAGACGACGACATCGGCTGCGTAGCCGGCGCGGAGCAAGCCCGCGGTCCCAGAGGCCGAAGTGCGCGGCCGGCATGCTCGTCATCTTGCGAATCGCCTCCTCGAGACGAAGCGTCCCGTTCTCCCGCACGTGGTGCGTGAGGTAGTGGACGTGGCCGGAGTATCCGAGCGGATGGCGGAGGACGTCCGCGAGCGGGCCTTCCTCCGTGACCGTGAACGTGTCCACGCCGAGGCAGAAGAGCGGGTGCGAGATCATCTCCGCCATGTGCTCGTCGGTGAACAGCCTGCCGACGACGAGCACGCTCTCGTAGGTGTCGCCGGCATCCGCGAGCACGTCGAAGTAGCAGTCCCACGGATCCGCCTTGCGGAGATCGGCGATCTGCGCGAACGTGAGGCCGTCCCACTCCGGATGCTGCTCGCTCGCCTGCAGGCGCACGCGATCCCACTCGCCCTTGTGGATGAAGCGCCAGTAGCGGTCGCACTCCGTCCGCAGGCGCTTGCGGGTCTCGGGATCGCGCAGGTAGGCGAGCGCCTGCTCCTTGCCCTCGGCGGCGACCCACGGCGGCAGGATGCCGGAGAGCTGGCCGAGGCCGTCGACGAACGGCGTCGTGTCGGCGAGCACGTCCATGCCTTCCTCCCGCGCCGCCTCCATCATCTCGACGGCGCGCTCCCAGCCGCGGTCGGGCGCGCCCGTGTTGTGCCGCACGTTGAGGTGCGAGATCTCGGCGCGGATGCCGCCCGCGCGCGCGACCTCGAGGAACTCCGAGATCGCGTGCAGGATGCCGGAGTCCCGGTTCCGCACGTGGCTCGTGTAGATGCCGTCGTACTCGCCGGCGATCGCGTTCAGGCGCACGAGCTCCGCCGTCGTCGCCTCGCGGCCCGGGTTGAACTCGAGGCCGGTCGACATCCCGAGCGCGCCGGCCTCCATCGCCTCGCGCATGAAGCGGTCCATCAGCGCCGCCTGCAGCTCGGTCGGGTGCGAGCCGGAGACACCGGCTGCGAGCCTGATCGAGTTGTGCCCGACGAACCAGGCCAGGTTGGGGCTGTGCCCGACGTCCGAGAGGAAGTCGAGGTGCTCGCCGAACGTCGTCCACGGGATCACGGGGCCGTCGTAGCCGAACGTGTGGAGCCGCCCGCTCATGTACTCGCGCGAGTGGTCCGAGATCGGCGCGTAGCTCCAGCCGCAGTTGCCGACGACCTCGGTGGTGACGCCCTGGCGGATCGTGCTCTCGGCGGTCGGGTTCGCGAGCAGCGAGAAGTCGCTGTGGCTGTGCGGATCGACGAAGCCGGGGCAGACGATCTTGCCCGTCGCGTCGATCACGCGCGTCGCGGTCGCGTCCTCGCCCAGCCGTCCCACCTCGACGATCTTGCCGCCGTCGATCGCGACGTCGCCGAGGAACGGCGGGCTGCCGGCCCCGTCCGCGACCCAGCCGTTGCTGATCAGGACGTCCGTCATCGCGCGGTCACTTCTTGTCGCGCCGCCGACATGCGGCCCGAGGCGCGGGTCGAGGATGTCGCGCAGCCCGTCGCCGAGGAAGTTGAAGCCGAGCACCACGATCATGATCGCGAGGCCGGGGAAGATCGAGAGCCACGGATCGGCGTCGAGATACGAGCGGGCGCTGTTCAACATCCCTCCCCACGACGCCTCAGGGGGCTGGGTGCCGAGCCCGAGGAAGCTGAGCGCCGCCTCGCTGAGGATCGCCGTCGAGAGGTAGACGGTGACGAGCACGATCAGGGGCGCCGCGATGTTCGGGAACACGTTGCCGCACCATGATCCGGCCGTGCGAGGCGCCGAGGGCCCGGGCCGACTCGACGAACGGGAAGCCCATGACCTCGAGGACGGCGCCGCGCACGACGCGCGCGAAGGCAGGCGCGATCACGATGCCGATCGCGATCATCGCGTTCCGCCGGTTCGGGCCGAGCAGGCCGGCGATCACGATCGCGAGCACGAGGCCCGGCAGCGCGAACATGATGTCGACGAAGCGCATCAGGAGCGTGTCGAGCCAGCCGCCGAAGAAGCCGGCGAGCAGGCCGAGCGTGACGCCGAGGACGAAGGCGATGCCGACGGAGATCGAGCCCCACCTGCAGCGAGACCTCGGCGCCGTGGATGATGCGGGCCAGCGTGTCGCGGCCGAGCTCGTCGGTTCCCATCGGGTGCGCCCAGCTCGGGTCCTGCAGGCGCGTCGCCGACGAGCTCGTCGGGATCGAGCGTCCAGATGTACGGCCCGAAGAGGGCGACGAACACGTTGAAGCCGACGATGATCGCCCCGGCGATCCCGATCGGGTTGCGCCACTTGGCGAAGCTCTCCGGCCTTCGCGCCGGTGCGTAGACCCACGGCACCCTTGCCGACCTCGCTCGGGCCTTCCGGGGCGAGGATCGGTGCTTCGAAGTCGGCCGATGCTCATTCCTGTGAGATCCTCGGGTCGAGCACGCCGTAGAGGAGATCGACGAGCCAGGTTGGCGAAGACGAAGATGAAGGCGAGGAGCATCGTGGCGCCCTGCACGACGGGGTAGTCCCGGTTGAAGATCGCGTTGATCAGCGTGTTTCCGAGCCCGGGGAGGCCGAAGATGATCTCGACGATCGCGGAGCCGCCCATCAGGATCCCGATCTCGAAGCCGACGACGGTGACGACCGGGATCAGCGCGTTCCGCAGCGCGTGGCGCGAGATCACGACCTTGCGCTTGACGCCCTTCGCCCGGGCGGTGCGGACGTAGTCCTGCCCGAGCACCTCGAGCATCGTCGCCCGCACCATCCGCATCACGATCGCGAGCGTGAAGACCGAGATCGCGATCGCGGGCAGGATGAACTGGCTCAGGTTCGCGATCGGGTCCTTGTAGAACGGGACGTAGTTCAGCGGCGGCACCCAGCCGAACACCCGGGAGGTGAAGAGGAGCAGGAGCGTCGCGAGCCAGAAGTTCGGGATGCTGACCCCGATCAGGCCGCCCACGCGCGCCGCGTAGTCGTGCTTGCTGTCGCGCTTGACGGCCGAGAGGACGCCCAGCGGGATGCCGATCACGACGGCGATCAGCAGGCCGAGGAAGACCAGCTCGAACGTGATCGGCAGCGCATGCAGGAGGACGTCCGAGACCGGCTCGGTGTTGCGGAACGAGAACCCGAAGTCGCCGTGCAGGATGCCGCTGATCCAGCGCCAGTACTGCTCCGGCGTAGGAGCCGTTGAGACCGAGCTGCTCGCGGGCCGCCGCCTTCTGCTCCGGGTCGCTGCGAGCATCGCCACCGCCATGACGTCGACGTAGTCGCCCAGGCAGCAGCCGCACCATGAAGAAGATGATGATCGAGATCCCGATCAGCGTCGGGATCGCAACAGGAACCGCTTGAGGACGTACCCGCCCACGACCCTGCCGGTGAGCGCCGAGGCGGAAGGGGCGCCGTCACGGGCGCCCCTCCCGACCGACCGGAGAACACTACGGTCACGAAGCGAGCCACACGTTGTTGCGGAGGCCCGTGTTGAAGTCGTCGAAGGCGACGTACATGCCTTGCACGCGCTTGTTGACGACCTGGAACTTCTTCACCTGCACGAGCCCGATCTGCGGCAGGCCGTCATGGAGCGCACCTGCGCGTCCTTGTACAGCGGCAGCCGCTTGGCCGGATCGAGCGTGATCTGCCGTTGCCGACGTCGCGCCACACCTTGACGTTCTTGAGACGCCGGGTACCACGATCTTGTAGATCGCGTGGCTCGGGTTGTACTCGTTCACGTACCCGTCGACGTCACCGCGCATGCCGCGCGCGGTGAGATCCCACTCGAAGTTGCCGATGCCGTTGTTCGAGGCGAACGTTCCCGGCTCCTGGGCCACGATGTCGACGTCGATGTTGATCGCCTTCAGCTGCGACTTGATCACCGCAGCGATCTGCTGGAAGTCGAGCGGCGTCGAGAACGTCGACAGCTTGACGGAGAAGCCCTTCGACTGCCTGCCGCAGCCATCAGCGCCTTGGCCTTGAGCAGGTCGGACTTCTGGTACTTCGTCTTCAGCTCCGCCTGCGTGAACGGCCAGGGGCCGTACCCGGGCGGCACGATGCCCGAGAAGTTGCCGCTGCTGTTGTAGACGTGTTGATGATCGCCTGCCGGTTGATCGCGAGGTTGACCGCCTGGCGCACGCGGACGTCGTGCCACGGCTTCGGATCGCCCTTGATCGTGAACTGCAGCTCCCGGAACGCCGCCGTACCGCCCTTCAGCACGACGAGGTTGCTCTCGCCCTTGAGCGCGTTCGCGCCGTCGACCGTGAACGTGCCGCCGTCGATCGCGCCGGCGCGCAGGGCCGCGATGCGGGCCTGCTCGTCGGTGAGCGTCTTCAGCGTCATCGCATCCATGTACGGCTGGCCGTTCTTCCAGAAGTTCTTGTTGGCCACGTACTCGACGCGGTCGTTCGGGTTGAAGCCGACCATCCGGTACGGGCCGGTGCCGATCGCGTTGCGGCTGACGTTGATCTGGTCGTAGAGCCCGGCAGGCACGATCGGGGAGTAGCGGCCCCAGGCCAGGAAGCCGAACACGCGGGCGTCGCGCGTCTTCAGGTTGAGACGTGCAACGTACTTCGAGACGACGTCGACACCGAGGAACCCGGGGATCTGGCTGAGCGTCGAGATGCTGCCCGGCAGCGGCGGGTTGAGCATCATGCTCGACCGAGTACTTGACGTCGCCCGCGTCGAGCTCCTTGCCGTTGTGGAACTTGACGCCCTTGCGCAGGTTGAACGTGATCGACTTCTGGTCGGGGGCGATCTTCCACGAGGTGGCGAGCGCCGGGTGGAGGTTCAGGTTCTTGTCCCACTCGACGAGCGAGTCGTACGCCGCCTGCTTGCCCCAGTGGTTCGAGGTCAGGATCGCGCCGAATGGAGCGACGTGCACCGGGTCCTGCTCGAGCGCCCAGACGAGCCTTCCGCCGTACTTGGGCTTCGGGCGTCGCGAACACGGACTTCTTCGCGGCCTTCGCCGTGCCCGCCATCGATCCGGCGGCAACGGCGCCTGCGGCGACGACGCTCGCCTTGACGAGCGCCTCGCGGCGAGTGACCCCGCCGCCTACAGCATTGTCGGGAGTTTCTTTATCGGACACAGCACGTCCCTCCTTTCGTGGAGTCGGTCAGAGGATCTGACCGACCCTGGGAGCCTCACCCTGGATGTCGTCATAGAAGACGGACTCACGCACCTGAATGTTGGCGAGCCTCTCGACCGCCTCACGATCGACGTCGACCCCGAGTCCCGGCGCATCGGAGACCTCGATGAAGCCGTTGCTCATCTCGACGGGCTCGGTCAGCACGTCGAGCTCCTGCAATGGGTAGTGCGTATCGCTCGCGAAGGGGAAATTCGAGGACGACGCCACCAGATGGGCATTCGCCATCGTCGCGGCTCCGAGCTCGGCCCAGCTTCCGATCGCACACCACTTTCCTGCTGCATCCGCGAGCGCGGCGATCTGCCTGGCCCGCGTCAGGCCACCCGCCTCCGACGGGTAGACCACGAAGACGTCGCACGCCTCCGCCTTGATCAGCTCCAGAGCGGAGCGAATGTCCGTGCAGCCCTCGTCGGCTGCAATCGGAACGCCGACCGAGCGTCGCACCTGAGCCATGCCCTGGACGTCGAAGTCCGGCACCGGCTGCTCGACGTACTGGAGGTCGAAGTGCTCGAGGCCACGGATCCACTTGATCGCGGCGGGGACGCTCCAGATCATGTTCGCGTCGATTCGGATCTTCACGGCCGATCCGACCTCGTCGCGGATTGCTGCGATCGTGTCGTGATCCTGGCCGAAATCCCGCCCGACCTTCAGCTTCAACTCCGAGTAGCCCGCGCCGACGAAGGCTGCCGCCTTGCGGGCGTTCGCCTCGGGCTCGTCGATGAACAGGTAGCCGACGACGGGAACCTCGCGGCGGCAGAAGCCACCGAGGAGCTCGGCCACGGGAATCCCGAGCGCCTTGCCCTTGATGTCGAGCAGCGCGATCTCGACCCCGGCGATCGCGTACGCACCGATCCTGCTCCAGTTTCGCGTGAACTCTTCCATCCGGTGCACGAGCCATTCCGTCCGCCGAGGGTCCTGTCCGACGAGGAACTGCGTCAACTCGGCCTCGATGATCGTCCGGATCGTCGGCAGCGTCGGCCCGGGCGCCTCGCCCACCCCGACGATGCCCTCGTCCGTGTGGATCTCGACGAGCAGTCCCGAGGCGGACAGACGTGTCCCGCCCGGCCAGACGAGAGGCTCGCGCATCGGCGTGCGCACCGGAATCGTATGAACGCTGGTGATCTTCACCGAGGATGGCTAGACTAGGCCCGGCGTGCAAGATTGTCAACCATTCGTTGATTGTCGACAATTTGTATGATGGGATGCGCGCATGAGCGATAGCGTCGAACGCACACCCGCAGGCGTCCTCGACGGAGGCGTCGGCAAGGGAGGACCGCGAGGGCAGCAGGTCGTCGAGATCCTGCGCAGCGCGATCATCATGGGGAACTACGACCCCGGCGAGCGACTGATCGAGGCGACGCTCTCGACCGAGCTCGGTACGAGCCGCGGGCCTGTGCGGGAGGCGCTCCGCCAGCTCGAGAACGAGGGCCTCGTGGTGTCGATCCCCTATCGGGGCGCAGTCGTCCTCGGCGTCTCCGACGAGGAGGTGCAGGAGGTCCTGATCCCGATCCGGCTCACGCTCGAGCGCTACAGCTTCCTGCATGCGCTCGACCGGATGACGGACGAGGACTTCGCCGAGCTCGGCAAGCAGGTCTGGCTCATGGAGCAGGCCGCCGCCGACGACGACCTCGCCCGGCACGTCGAGGCGGATCTCCGGTTCCACGAGATCGTGATCTCGGCGTCGGGCCAGACCCACACGGTGCAGATCTGGCGCACGATCTGGCCGAGGATCCGCGCCTACTTCTTCCGCTACGGCCGCGGCCAGAACCTGGCAGCGATGGTCGACGACCACCGCGACTTGCTGGCCGCACTCCAGACGCGCGATCGCGAAACTCATGCTCGCGCGGCTCGAGAAGCACATCGCGGTGCCGGTCCCGGCCGCCGACTCGCCCAACGCCGCGAACGCGATCGCGCGCCGGGAAGCCCGAGCAGCGGCGCGCGCGAAAGGCGCGGCACGTGACGAGACCTCCTCAGCGTCACGAACCTCCGCACCGCGTTCCACACCCACGGCGGCGTGATCCGCGCCGTCGACGGCGTCGACTTCTCGATCGCGAAGGGCGGCACGCTCGGCGTCGTCGGCGAGTCGGGCAGCGGCAAGTCGGTGACGGCGCTCTCGATCATGCGCCTGATCGACGCCCCCGGGACGGGTCGAGCCGGGCTCCTCGATCCTCTTCGACGGCCGCGACCTCGCGCCGCTCGACGAGGACGAGATGGCCAAGATCCGCGGCAACGAGATCTCGATGATCTTCCAGGAGCCGATGACCTCGCTCAACCCCGTCTTCACGGTCGGCGAGCAGATCGCCGAGTCGGTTCGCCTCCACCAGAACGTCGGCAACAAGGAGGCGGACGACCGCGCCCTCGAGATGATGCGCCTCGTCGGCATCCCCTCGGCGGAGAAGCGAATGCGCGACTACCCCCACCAGATGTCCGGCGGGATGCGGCAGCGCGTGATGATCGGGATGGCGCTCAGCTGCAACCCCAAGCTCCTGATCGCCGACGAGCCGACGACAGCGCTGGACGTCACCGTGCAGGCGCAGATCCTCGAGCTGATGAAGGAGCTCCGCGACAGGCTCGGCATGGCGATCCTCCTCATCACCCACGACCTCGGCGTCGTCGCCGAGATGGTCGACGACGTCGCCGTCATGTACGGCGGCAAGATCGTCGAGCACGGGCCTGTGAAGGAGACTCTTCGCGAACCCACAGCACCCCTACACGGAGGCGCTGCTGCGGCTCGATCCCGCTCCTCGGCATGCGCTACACGACTCCGCTGAACGCGATCCGCGGCATGGTGCCGAGCCCGCTCGACTGGCCGCCGGGTTGCCGGTTCGCCCCACGCTGCGACTACGCCTTCGAGCGCTGCGCAACGGAGCTGCCACCGTTGTTCGACGTCGGCGCGCAGGAATCGGCCTGCTGGCTGTGCGAGAAAGGCCCGCGCGCGGTCGAGCCGGTCGGTGCCGCCTCGTGAGCGAAGCCGGCGCCACGGCTGGGCACGTCGGAGCAGGCACCGGCGGATCGCTCGGGCCGATGACGACGTGCTGCTCAGCCTCCGCGGCCTCAAGAAGTACTTCCCCGTCAAGCAGGGGATGCTGCGGCGCACCTCCGGTTACCTCCAGGCCGTCGACGGCATCGACCTCGAGGTCCGCCGTGGAGAGACCCTCGGGCTCGTCGGCGAATCCGGCTGCGGCAAGTCCACCCTCGGACGCACGTTGCTCCGCCTGCTGGAGCCGACCGAGGGGGAGATCACCTTCGACGGCGTCGAGCTCGTCGGGCTCGGCGCCAGGGACATGAAGCGGATGCGCCGCCACATGCAGATCGTCTTCCAGGACTCCGTCGGCTCGCTCGACCCGCGGATGAAGGTCGGCGACCTGATCGCGGAGGGTCTCGGGATCCACGGAATCGGCGCCCGCAAGGAACGCGATGCGATCGTCCACAAGATGCTCGACCGCGTCGGCATGCCTCCCGAGGCAGCCGGCCGGTACCCGCACCAGTTCAGCGGCGGCCAGCGGCAGCGCATCGGGCTCGCGCGGGCGCTCGTGCTGCAGCCAAAGCTCGTCGTCGCGGACGAGCCGGTCTCCGCGCTCGACGTCTCGATCCAGTCGCAGGTGCTCAACCTGCTCGTCGAGCTGAAGCGCGAGTTCGACCTCACCTACGTGTTCGTGGCCCACGACCTCGCGGTCGTCGGCTACATCTCGGATCGCGTGGCAGTGATGTACCTCGGCCGGATCGTCGAGATCGCACCCTCGGACGAGCTCTTCGCCCGGCCGTTGCACCCGTACACGATGGCGCTCCTCTCGGCCAACCCGGAGCCCGTACCGGGGCGGAAGAGCAGCAGGATCGTCCTCACGGGGGACGTGCCGAGCCCGATCGATCCGCCGTCGGGCTGCCGCTTCCGCACACGCTGCCCGATCGCGCAGCAGATCTGCTCCGAGGTCGACCCCGCTCTCGAGGATCACGGCCCCGATCACCGTGCCGCCTGCCACTTTCCCGGGACGCCGATCACCGGGTCGCAGCCCAGCGCCGCATGAGCCCGACCTCGTCGCAACCGACCTACGACGTCAGGCTGCTCCACGACCGGCGGGTGCCGATGCGCGACGGCATCTCCCTGTCCGCCGATGTCTACCTGCCGCTCGGCGCGCAGGGCCTGCCGACGATCATCCAGTGGACGCCGTACGAGTCGACGCGCGAGCGCTTCGTTGCCTGGGGCGCCTGGTTCGCGAAGCGCGGCTACGCCGCAATCGTCGTCGACTGCCGCGGCCGCTACGAGTCCGAGGGTGACTTCACCGCCTGGACGTACGACGGACAGGACTGTTACGACACCGTCACCTGGGCCGCGGACGAGCAGTGGTCGAACGGCCGCATCGGGACCTGGGGCCGGAGCTACGGCGGCCTCGTCCAGTGGCAGCTCGCTCACCTGCAGCACCCGAACGTGCAGTGCATCTCCCCGAGCGTCATTCACGACGACTACTTCTGGGATGGCTACTGGACGGGCGGCGCCTTCCAGCTGGCGCTGACCCTCGGCGCGGCCGCACTCTGGTCGAGCGCCATCTCGCTGATCACCGGATCGGCCGCGCGCGACGTCGTCCTCAACGACCGGATCTTCGCGCATCTGCCGCTGATCGAGCTCGACGAGGTGACGATCGGGCGCAAGGTCGACTACTGGCGGCTCTGGTGGGAGCACCAGACGAATGACGAGTACTGGCAGTCGTTCCGCCACCGCCCCGAGCTCGTCAACGTGCCCATCTTCCAGCAGGGCGCCTGGTTCGACCCGTACTCGGGCTCCCACATGCGGCAGTTTGCGGGCGTCCCCGCCGGCGTCCCGAACCGCGTCCTGATCGGGCCCTGGTCGCACGAGGAGGAGGTCGAGTCGTTCAAGGGTGACATCGACCTCTCGCCGGCGCTGACCGTGATACGCGATCACGAGCTCGAGTTCTACGACCGCTATCTGAAGGACGTCGACAACGGGTGGGACGCGCGGCCGCCGGCGGAGCTCTTCGTGCTCGGTGCCAACGAGTGGCGCGGCGAGAACGAGTGGCCGCTCTCCCGGACGCAGCCGACGCCCTTCCACCTCCGCCAGAGCGGCGGCCTGTCGGTCGACGGGCCGCAGCTCCGACGAGAGCGCCGACCGCTACGACTACGACCCTGCCGATCCCGGTGCCGACGATCGGCGGCGTCAACTCCGTGCTGACGATGACCCAGGGCGCCGAGACGCCGATCCGCCCCGGGCCGATCGACCAGCGGGTGCTGGAGCGCCGCGACGACGTGCTCGTCTACACGAGCGAGCCGCTCGACAGCAGATCTCGAAGTCGTCGGGCCGGTCGAGATGGTGCTCTACGCCGCATCGTCCGCCCTCGACACCGACTTCATCGTCCGCCTGTGCGACGTCTATCCCGACGGCCGCTCGATCTTCCTCACCGAGGGCATCATCCGTGCCCGCTACCGCGGCAGCCTGGAAGGCGAATCGGTCGAGCTGCTCGAGCCGGGCGAGGTCGCCGAGTACACGATTCGCTGCTATCCGGTCGCGAACGTCTTCAAGCGGGGCCACTGCATCCGGCTCGACGTGACGAGCTCGAGCTTCCCGCGCTTCTCCCGCAACCTGAACACCGGCGAGGACGTCGGCACGGGCACGCGCATGCAGGTCGCGCACCAGACCGTGCTCCACACGAGCGTCTACCCGTCGCGCGTCGTGCTGCCCGTCATTCCCGCGTCGTGACTCCCGGCGAACGCTTCCCGACCTATGCGGCCGAGGAGCGGCGCCGGGGAGCGCTCCCGGCCGGAGTCGAGCAGGTGCCGCTGAGCGGGACGCCGGCGCCGGCGCTCCCGCCACACGTCGTCGATGCCGTCGCGGCGACGCTCTCGCGACGAATGAAGACGCCCCCTGTGCAGGGACTCGCCGCGCTGCGCGCCGCGCTGGCCGGCGAGCTCGAGCGCACGACGGAGCGCCGCGTCGACCCCGAGACCGAGATCCTCGTCACGAACGGGGCGATGCAGGCGCTCGGGGTCTGCTTCCGTTCCCTGCTCGAGCCCGGCGACGAGGTCGTGGTGCCGACGCCCTGCTTCTTCTTCGGCGGCCCGATCAGCACCGCAGGCGGAGTGCCCGTCTACGTCCCCGGCGTCGAGGCTGACGGCTGGCGCTGGGACGTCGCTGCGATCGAGCAGGCGATCGGGCCGCGGACGAAGGCGCTGCTGCTCTGCAATCCCGGCAACCCGACCGGCTACGCGCCCTCGCGTGAGGACGTGGCAGCCGTCGTCGCCCTCGCGGAGCGCCACGGCCTTGTCATCGTCACCGACGAGGCCTACGAGGCCTCGCTCTGGGACGATGCGCCGTTCACCTCGGCCTTCGGGATCGGTGCCGACGTGATCGTGATCCGCAGCCTGGGCAAGAGCCTCTCGATGCCCCAGCTGCGGCTCGGCCTGCTCGCGGGGCCCGCCGAGCGGGTGACAGGCTGCATGCGCACGCTCGAGTGGGACTGCCTCCGCGTCAACGTCGCCTCGCAGGAGGCCGCCCGGGCCGCGCTCGAGGGACCGCGCGGCTGGCTCGAGCAGATCCATGCGGCAACCGCCGCCGACCGTGCCGTGGCCGTCGCCGCCGTCGCCGCGACACCCGGGCTCACCGGCCGCGACGCCGTTCGCGGCCCCGTTTCTCTTCGTCGGCTCGTCAGCGAGAGGGGCTCACGGAGCAGCTCGAGGCCGTCGGGCTCCCTGTCGTCGACGGGGCCGCCTTCGAGGGCCGGGGCTATGCACGACTTCCGTTCGGAGGTGCCGTCGAGCGCGAGCATCCTCCTGCACGACGCGCTCCACCGCTGGGCCCAGCTGCACGCTCGATGAGATTCCTCGGAGTTCCACGCCGCACGGCCGCCCTGATCGGGGCGAACGCCCTTGGCGCCTGCGTCCAGGGACAGTTCCAGTTCGTGCTTCCCTGGATGCTCCTGAGCCGTGGCCACTCACCGCAGGCGGCGGCGTTCGCCGCCGGGCTCGTCTACGCGCCGCTGCTCGATCACCGCGATCCCCGCCGGCGCCGCCTCCGACAACACCGACCCGCGGCGGCTGATGCGCATCGCCACCGTCGTGATGCTCGTCTTCTGTGCGCTCTACCCGCTCGCCGAGCTCTTCGGCCGCGACTGGTTCGTGCTGATCCTGATCGCGGCCGTCGTCGGTCGGGTCGACGCGCAACTTCGGCGAGGGCGCCCTGTTCCGGGGCATCGGCGACACGACCGCCGCGAACGGCACGCTCCTTCGCGCACACGCTCTGCGGTCGACCGTCAACCAGGCGGCGGTGTTCGGCAGCCCGTTCATCGGACTCCTGCTCTACCGCTTCGGCGGCGCCACGGCGGTGCTCGTCGGCATCTGCGTGCTGCTGGCCGCCGCGACCATCATCCTCGGCCTCGTGCCCCAGCTCGACCGTGAATCGGAGCCGATGGCGGTGATGCGCGAGAACGTCGCCGTCGGCATTGCGTCGCTGCGGCTGAACACCCGGCTGCGGACGATCGGCTGGGCCAACCTCACCTGGAACGTGTTCGCCGGCGCCGCGATCGGCATCATGCCCGCCGTCCTACGTGAGCACCTCGGCATGAACGAGCTCATGGCGAGCGCCACGTTCATCGCCGGCGCGGTCGTCGTCGTCCTACTCACGCTTCCACTCGTTCGCACGGCCCAGCGACGGTTCGGAGCGGTCCGCACGTTCATCGTCGCGATCACGGTTCAGGCCACGGCGATCGTCCTCTTCGCCGATCCCCGCGCGCGCCGTGGTCGGGCCGCTCGTCTACTGCGTCTTCCTGCTCGCGAACAGCGCTGCAGCAGCGTCGCTCAACGGCGCCCGTGCCGCCGAGGTGGAGCACGACCACCAGGGGCTGCTCAACATGGCGCTGCTCACGGTCGGGATGATCGGCTTCATCGGCGGCGTCGTCCTGGCCGCGGGGCTGCTCGGCCCGCTCGGCTTCGGCGTCGTCCTGGCCCTGATCGGGGTGGGCATGGCCACGACCGCCGCGGGCTTCCGCCGGCCCCTGATCGCCGGATGACCGCGCTCGACCTCCTCATCCACGGCGCCACCGTCTATCCCGGCGATGCGCCGCCGTTCGAGGGCGACGTCGGCGTCGCGAACGGCGCCATCAGCCTTGTGACACGTCGTCGCGAGGATTCGGTCACTGCCGGACGCCCGCGAGGTCGTCGACGGGCGCGGGTTGATGCTCTGCCCCGGCTTCATCGACCTTCATACGCACTCCGCCCTGCGCTCGTTCGACGACCCGCTTCTGACGCCGAAGCTCGCACAGGGCTTTACGACCGAGGTGATCAACCCCGACGGCCTCGCTCCCGCCCCGGTCGCGCCCGAGCGCCGGGCGGAGCGCCAGGCATACCTGCGGCCGCTCGAGGGCGGCGGCCCGGAGACATGGCCCTGGTCGACGGTGGAGGAGTACCTCGACGAGCTCGACGCCACCCGGCCGGCGCTCTCGCTCGTGCCCTCGATCGGCCACGGCGCCGTGCGCGACCTCGTCCTCGGCGGCGGTCGGGTCGAGCCGACCGCCGAGAGCCTGCGCGCGATGCGGCGCGAGGTGCGGATCGGCCTCGAGGCAGGCGCCCGCATGCTCTCCTTCGGGCTCGTCTACCTGCCGGGCGCCTACGCCGCCACCGACGAGCTCGTCGCCGTCGCCGAGGAGGCTGCTGCCTTCGGCGTGCCGCTCGTGCCCCACGTCCGCAACGAGGGGAACGCGTTGCTCGAGGCCGTTGCCGAGATGATCGACGTCGCGCGACGGTCGGGCGCTCCGCTTCACGTCTCGCACCTCAAGTCGCTCGCCGACGAACGCCAGATCGAGCCGCTGCTCGCGCTGCTCGAGAGCGCCGCCGCCGAGCTCGACGTCACGTTCGACCAGTACCCCTATGGCGCGGGCAGCACGCTGCTCGCGAGCATCCTGCCTGGCTGGGCGCAGGAGGGCGGCGCCACCGGCACCCTCCGGACGATCGGCAGCCGCGACGACCGCCGCCGCATCGCGCTCGAGATCGCGAACGGGCTCGCCGGCTGGGAGAACATCCTCGGCACGCTCGGGCCGCGAGCAGATCGAGATCGCGAACGCGGCGGCGCCGAACGAGGACGCAGTCGGCCGGACGCTCGCGGATATTGCAGCCGAGCGCGGCACCGACCCGGTCGCGACCGCCCTCGACCTGATGAGCGAGTCGGCGCTCGACGTGACGATGGTGCTGCACTACGCCTCCGACGCGGCGGTGCGCGCGATCGCCCGCCACCCGCTCCAGCTCGTCGGCTCCGACGGGATCTTCGGGTCGCGGCCCCATCCGCGGCTCTACGCCACTGCCCCCGCTTCCTCGGCCGCTTCGCGATCCAGGACGGGCTGCTGCCGATCGAGGAGGCCGTTGCGCGCCTCACCGCGCGCGCCGCCGACCGGCTCGGGCTCACCGACCGCGGCCGCATCGCCGTCGGCAGGCGGGCCGATCTCGTCCTGCTCGACCCCACGCGCTACATCGACACCGCCACCTACGCCGATCCGACCCGGTCGCCCGAGGGCGTCGCCGGCGTCTGGGTGAACGGCGTCGCCGCCCTCCGCGACGGGGTGCCGACCGGCGCGCGCCCTGGTGGCGTGGTGCGCTGAGGCCGCCCGGTGCGTTCGTGCAAACTGGCGACGAGATGGCCCTGACGCGCATCGTCCAGCTCACCGACCCGCACCTCTTTGCGGATCCCGAGGACCGCTTCTACGGGATTCCGACGCGCGAGCTGCTGCAGGATGTCGTCGCCCACGTCGAGCAGAACGCCGGCCACGTCGACCAGCTCGTCGTCACCGGAGACCACACGAACGACGACCTGCCGGCGACGTACGAGGCGATGCGCGACGATCCTGCGAGCCCTGGGCCGACCGCGTCTGGTTCGTGCCCGGGAACCACGAGGACCGCGCCACGCTGCGCTCGACCTTCCCCGACCGGATCGCGGGCGCGGGCGCCGAGCGCATCAACGTTCTCGTTCACCGCCGGCGAACCGCTCTGTGCCTCGGGCTGGACACCCACGTGCCCGGGGAGGTCAGCGGGCACATCGGCGCCGACCAGCTCGCGTGGGTCGAGGCGGAGCTCGAGGCGCACGACCCGGACATCGGCCGTGCTCTTCATGCACCACCCTCCGATCCTGCTCGGGCTCCCTGGCTCGACCGGATCGGCCTGGCCGGACGGGAGCGGCTGCAGGATCTCGTGCTCCGCGACGCGCGGATCCGGCTCGTCTGCTGCGGCCACGTCCATCACGAGTCGAGCCACCGCGTCGGTGCGGCGCACGGTCGTGACGACGCCCTCGACCGGGCTCCAGTTCAGCCCGGACGTCGGACGAGCCGAGTTCGTGCAGGCGGCTCCCGGCTACCGCATCATCGAGCTCGACGGCGACAGCTGCGTGACGAGGGTCGTTCGGCTGCCCGAGGCGCGCTACGCGCCGTCGCCCGCCGACTGAGGCTGCCGCGGCCGGCGCTCCAGCTCGAGTCGGCGCAGCTCGGCCCGGCGGATCTTGCCCGGTCACCGTCAGCGGCAGCTCGTCGACGAACTCGATCTCGCGCGGCACCTCGTACGGCGCCAGCCGCGTGCGCACGAGCTGTTGGAGCTCGGTGACGAGCTCGGGGGAGCGGGCCGCGCCGGGAGCGGTGACGACGAACGCCTTCACGATCTCGCCGCGGATCGGGTCGGGGACACCGATCACCGCCGCGATCGACACCGACGGATGGCGGATCGAGGCACTCCTCGATCTCGCCCGGGCCCGATCCGGTGGCCGGCGCTCGAGATGAGGTCGTCGACACGACCGATGCTCCGGAAGTTGCCCTCATCGTCGACCTCGGCGAGGTCGCCGGTGTGGAGCCAGCCGTCCCGCACCTTCGCCGCCGTCGCGGCCTCGTCGCGCCAGTAGCCGAGGAAGACGACCGGGTCGCCCTCGACCTTGACCGCGATCTCCCCGTCGACGAGCCGGAGCTCGTGGCCGGGATACGGCCGGCCCATCCAGCCACGGCCGCTCCGGCCAGGCGGCGCAGTTGCCGATCAGCAGGTTCGCCTCGGTCTGGCCGTAGAACTCGTTCAGCCGGACGCCGAACCGCTCGCCGCACCAGGCGGCAGTCTCCTCGCCGACCGTCTCGCCCCCACTCGCAATCGTCCGCAGCGCCACCGGCACGCCGTCGCTCCGCCGCATCATGCCGCAGCGCCGTGGCGGGCATGAAGACGTTGCGGATCCCGGCGCGGGCGATCACGTCGAACGCCACCTCGGGATCGAAGCGCGGCGTGCGGAAGGCAACGACCGGGACACCGTGCGCGAGGCCCGGCATGACGACGTCGTAGAGGCCACCGATCCAGGCCCAGTCGGCCGGCGTCCAGATCCGGTCGCCGGGCTGCGGGAAGAAGTCGTGCGAGAGCTCGAAGCCCGGCAGGTGGCCCGCGAGCACGCGATGGCCGTGCAGCGCGCCCTTCGGTGAGCCCGGTCGTGCCGGAGGTGTAGACGAGCAGCGCGGGCGTGTCCGGCGTCGTCGCGGCCGCCACGAAGTCGGGCGAGGCAGCCGCGAGCAGCGCCGTCGAGGTCGCGGTCGACGTCGATCGCGACGCCGTCGAACCCGAGCTCGGACGACGCTCTCGAGCGACGCCCGCTCGCCGATCACCGCTCGCGGCTCCGAGCCACGAAGGCGCACGCTCGAGCGCATCGCTGCCGAACGCGCGCGCTCAACGGCACGGCGATCGCACCGAGCTTGTAGGTCGCGACGTGGGCGATCACGGTCTCGGGCCGCTGCGAGAGGATGAGCGCGACGCGATCGCCCGGCGCCGACGCCCCTGGCGGCGAGCGCGTTCGCGAGCCGGTTCGACGCCTCGGTCAGCTCGCCGAAGGTGACGGTGCGGGTGATCTCCCGGCCGTCCGTGACGAGGATCGCCGGTGCGGTCGGCGCGCTGCCGGTCCGACACCTCGACGCCGATGTTGACGACAGCGGGGAGCTCGCCAGCGAAACGACGCGCGGAGATCAGCGTACGACGGCACCGGTTCGCTCACCGCGTCCAGAGGTGCTGGAGCATGCTCAGATACACCTGCGTCGCGCGCACGAGCTCGGCGACGGGCACGAACTCGACGTCTGCCGTGCGCCCCGCTGCCCGCGGGGCCGTGGTAGACGGTCGGGATCGCCGCGACACCCTCGAACACGGCGGCGTCCGCGACGACCTTGAGGCCCTCGAGCGGCAGCTCGGCTCCGGTGACGTCCCTGTAGCCGGCTCGCAGCGCCCGCGAGAGCTCGTGCTCGGGATCGATCGAGTAGGCGCCGCGGACGAGCTTCAGGTCGAGCGTCGATCGAGCAGCCGGTCTCGGCCGCGATGGGCTCGAGCAGCGCGAGGAACTCGGCCTCGACCGCCTCGAGCGTGTTTCCCGGTGCCCAGCGACGGGTGCCGATGAGGCGACACTCGGTCGGGAAGCGGTTGTAGAAGTCGCCGCCATGCACCTCGCCGAGGAAGTACGTCTCTGCCCCGACCCACGGATGCTCGGTGGCGGCCAGCTCTGCGTTGCGTGCCGCGATCGGCGTCGATCACGCGGCCGGCGGCCATGATCGGATGCGGCGTCCCGGCGCCGTCTTCAGCTCGTGGGTGACGATGCCGGGGCGGGCGACGGTGATCTCGACGGTCGCCTGGCCCATGTGCGCCGCCACGAAGGTGTCGCCGCTGAGCTCGCAGACGAGGGCGAAGTCGGAGCGGAAGCCGTGCTCGCGGAGCAGCCAGGTGAGGTCCTCCCCGCGGCCACCCGGCGCCTCGTGCATGCCGATCGCGACGATCACGAGCTCTCCCGGGAACGGGCCGGACGCCTTCAGGACGCGCGCAGCCTCGGCGGCGCAGGCGAGGGCTCCCTTCATGTCGGCGCTGCCGCGACCGTAGACCGAGCCGTTCTCGATGCGCGCGGGCTCGTGCGGGAATCGGCACCGTGTCGAGATGCCCATTGAGCACGACGCTCGGCCCCGGCTCGCCGCCGCGAAGGCGACCGATCACGATCGGCGTTGCCGGGAATACCTCGTCGAGAACCTCGATCTCCATCCCGATCTCCTCGAGCCGCTGCGCGAACCGGCGCGCGACGGTGGCCGTGTCACCGGTCGGGCTCTCGATCTCGACCAGCTCGAGGGTGAGGTCGCGTAGGCGGTCGGCGTCGACGTGCTCGATCATCGGTTGCTCCTCGGGTGGGTTCTCATCGTCTCAGCTGCGGGCGATCCGGAACCCGATGTGGGGCGCGAGCCGCCCCGGGTAGCTGCGACTGCGGGCGGCACAGCGGAGATGGAGGGCCGGGCTTGCGTATGACCCCCCGCGCAGCACGCGCTCGGCGAACGGGCGACTGCTCGCGGCCGTCGTCGGCGTCGTAGGGGTACGGCGCGTAGCTGCTCGAGACCCACTCCCACACGTTGCCCGCGACGTCGAGCACGCCGTAGGGGCTCGCGCCTTCGGGTGACGGCACCCACGGGTGACATGCCTGCCTCCATGGTTGCGCAGCCGTACGTGGCGCGGCTCTCGTCGGGTGGGTCGTCGCCCCAGGGATAGGTCCGCCCGTCCTCGCCACGGGCAGCCTTCTCCCACTCGGCCTCAGTCGGCAGGCGCGCGCCGAACCACGCGCAGAACGCGTCGGCGTCGGTCGCGTCCACCCAGGTCACGGGATGCTCGCCGGCGCCCGGCGGTGGCTCGCCGTCGCGCCAGTGCAGTGGCGGGCGGTGACCCGTCTCCTGGACGAAGGCGGCGTAGGCAACGTTCGTGATCGGCTCCGCGGAGATCTCGAAATCGGACAGCTCGATAACGCCGCCGTGCAGCTCGTCGGCCAGATGCCTCGCCGCCACGCTCAACCGGGTCCCGGCCCATCAGGCAGCTGCCGCCGGGAACGTCGACGAGATCGAGCTCCACCTGGAGGACTGCGCCTGGGTCGGCCGCCACCCGGAAGCCGACGTAGGTGTCGATCGCCCCGGACAGCAGGGGCCGACGCGCGGAACAGCGGAGCGCGTCTGCCCCGTGGATGTACGAGCCGCCGCGCACGACGCGTGGCTCGACGAGCTCGCCTCCGGCCGGGTAGGGCACGTAGCCGCTTGCCACCCACTCGGCGACGTTGCCCGCCGTGTCGAGCGCCCCGCACGGCGCGGCCGACGCAGGAAGCAGCCCGGCGACCGTGGGCCCGCCGATGCCGGCCTCGAACACCGCCCGACTGCGGTCGGGCGGCGCGTCACCCCACGGCCAGAGCCGCCCGTCGCCGCCGCTCGCGGCTGCCTCCCACTCGGCCTCGCTCGGGAGCCTCGCGCCCGCCCACGCGCAGAACGCTCGCGCGTCGTGCCAGGAGACGTAGGTCACAGGCACGGCGTCCTGACCCGGTGGAACGGAGCCCTCCGGCCACGAGCTCGGTGGGTGATGCCCCGTACCGCGCACGAACGCCGCGTACTGCGCGTTCGTGACCGGGATCCTGCCGATCCGAAACGGTGCCACCTCGACGGTGTGCCGCGGGCCCTCGTCTGCACCGGGTGGGTAGGCACGCCATACATCGCTGCCCATCCGAAACGGCCCGGCTGGGACGCGGCGCCACTCGATCTCGATCATGTCCGCTCCGGGATCACCGGCAGGACGATACGGGACGGATGAGCGGCATCGAGATAGACGGTCTGCTCGGCCGCGACCTGGTGGGTGTGCCGGCCCATCGGCTCGCCGGTGTTCGGGTTCAGGTCGAGGCGCGGCCAGTTCGACGACGAGATGTCGACGCGAATCCGGTGGCCCACGTCGAACAGGTTGCTCGTCGCTTGCAGCGCGATCGTGACCGGGTAGATCTCGCCCGGCGTCATGAGCACCTCGCGATCGAAGCCTTCCCGATAGCGGCAGCGGATGATCGAGTCCGTGAGAAGCATGTCGAACCCGTCGGGGTAGTCCTCGTTGCCCGGGTGGACATCGACGAGCTTCGCCGTGAAGTCCGTGTCGACGGCGCTCGACGAGACCCACAGATGCACCGTCATCGACCCCGTCACCTCGATCGGCTCGGTCAAGCGGCTCCGTCTCGAAGACGAGCACGTCGGGCCGCTCGGACAGGCCGCGGATAGGGAGGCTCGGACCCGAAGAACTGCTCGGCCTCTCGCTGGTCGGCGGGACCGGGCGTGAGCACGTCGCGGAGGCGCAGCACCGGGTGGAGGAAGCGCGCCCACGCCTGCTCCATGCCCGGCCCCTCCGCCGGGAGCTCGCCGACGGCGCAGTAGGCGCCGCCGACGGTCGGCACCGGGTGGGCCGGGTCGTAGGTGAACGCTCGAGGCGGCTGCGCCCACGCGTGGGTGGTTGCCGAGAGAGCGCGCCATCGCCGTGGAGGAAGAAGACCGTCTCGACCGCCCGGGCGAGCGGCCACTCGTGCTCGTCGCGCCAGCGGCCGCCGTGATCGAGCTTGCCCTCGACCGTGCGGCGACCCGAGCCGCCGCCCATCACGAAGATACGAATCGGCGCCTCGTCGGGCGGCTGGCCTGGAGCGTCGTCGGGAAGCCAGCGCGAGAAGTACTCGAGCTGCTCGTCGAAGTAGCGATCGACGCCCCAGACGCTGTCGGGCCCGAAGTCGACCTCATGGCAGAACGTCGCGTCGCCGCGCATCCCCACGTGGCTCCAGGGGCCGATCACGAGGCGCTGCGGCGAGCGGTTCTGCCGCGCCATCGCCGCGAAGTAGTCTGCATCCGGCCCTGCCCACGGGTCGAACCAGCCCGACGAGACCGTCATCGGCACGTCTGCGTGCTGGTCGAAGTGAGCGGTGAAGTCGCACTCGATCCGCGCCCACCAGTCGTCGTAGGCGCCGCGCGTGTAGTAGTCGATCAGCGTCTGCTCGAGCGCCGGCACGAGGCGCAGCGAGGTCTGCCCGCGCTGCCACGGCGTGGCCCGGAAGAGCTCACGGAGGTTCCGCAGGTCGTCCCAGACCTGCTCCGAGAGCGCGGGGTCGTGGAGCACCTCCTGGGCGTCCTGGGCATGGATGAGCAGCGCCCAGAACATGTGGCCCTGCATCGCGCCGCCCTCGCGGGCGCAGTTCGCGTAGTTGTTCGTCGTCACGACGTCCGGCCAGATCGCCGTCAGGTGCGGCGGCCGCTCGAGCGCCGTGCGGATCTGCACCTGGCCGGCGTACGAGCTGCCGACGGTGCCGACGCGGCCGTTGCTCCACGGCTGGGCGGCGATCCACTCGACGATGTCGTAGCCGTCGTTGCCGGTGTGCGGCGTCGCCGAATGGAAGTACGTGCCCGAGCCCTCGGAGCGATAGCGGTCGCGCATGTCGACGAGCACGACGGCGTAGCCGCGCGGGACGAAGAAGTCGGCGATCTCCGTGTAACGCTTCGTCGCCTTGTCGTACGGCGTGTGGAGCATGATCGCCGGGAAGCGGCCCTCGGCGAAGCCTTCGCCGCCTCCCGGACGATAGACGTCGAACGCCAGCCGAACGCCGTCCCGCATGGGGACCATGACGTCCTGCGAAACGACGATGCCGTGCCGGTCGGCTATCCGGGGATCACCGGCAGGAGGATGTGGGACGGCCGCTCCGCATCGAGATAGACGGTCTGCTCCGCGACGACCTGATGCGTGTGGCGGCCCATCGGCTCGCCCGTGTTCGGGTTCACGTCGAGGCGCGGCCAGTTCGACGACGAGATGTCGACGCGAATCCGATGCCCGACGTCGAACAGGTTGCTCGTCGGCGGCAGCGTGATCGTCACCGGCACCGGCACACCGGGCTCGAGGAACACCTCCCGGTCGAAGCCCTCGCGGTAGCGGCAGCGGATGATCGAGTCGTTGAGCAGCATGTCGAAGCCCTCGGGATAGTCCTCGTTCGCCGGATGGACGTCGACGACCTTCGCCGTGAAGTCGGTGTCGACCGCGCTCGACGAGACCCACAGGCGCACCTCCATCGGCCCCGTCACCTCGATCGGCTCCGTGAGCGGATCCGTCTCGAAGACGAGCACGTCCGGCCGCTCCGACAGCCGCGGGTACGGCGGCTCCGAGCCGAAGAACGCGGGCGACTCCTTCTGGTCGACCGGCCCGGGCGTGAGGAGGTCGCGGAGCCGGAGCACGGGATTCAGCAGCCGCGCCCAGGCAGGCTCCATTCCCGGCCCGTCGGCGGGCAGCTCTCCGATCGAGCAGTAGAGGCCACCGAGTGTCGGCACCGGGTGCGCCGGGTCGAAGGTGAACATGCGCGGTAGCGCTCCGGCCGCGGGCTCCTCGGTCGAGAGGCCACCGTCGCCGTGAAGATAGAACGGCGTCGTCACGGCCCGCGCGAGCGGCCACTCCTGCTCCTCGCGCCAGCGACCGCCATGGTCGAGCTTGCCGCCCGCCGTCTTGCGGCCGGAGCCGCCGCCCATCACGAAGATCCGCACGGGCGCCTCCGCAAGCGGCTGGCCCGTGGCATCGTCGGGGAGCCAGCGATCGAAGAAGTCGAGCTGTTCCTCGAAGTAGCGCTGCACGCCCCACACGCTCTGCAGCCCGAAGTCGACCTCGTGGCAGTACGTGGCGTCGCCGCGCATGCCGACATGGCTCCACGGCCCGACGACGAGGCGGGCAGGCGCGCTGTTCTTCTCGGTCATCGAGGCGAAGTACTCGGTATCCGCGGTCGGGAACGGGTCGTACCAGCCGGTCGAGAACGTGGCCGGAATGTCGGCATGCCGATCCCAGTACCGCGTGTAGTTGTGCTCGATCCGGTCCCAGTACTCGTCGTACGTGCCGCGGGTGTAGTAGTCGAGCATCGAGTCCTCGAGCGGAGGCACATGTCGTAGCGCGGTCTGGCCGCGCGTCCACGGTGTGGCCCGGTAGAGCTGCCGCAGGTTCTTGAGGTCGTCCCAGACCTCTCCGGCCTTGCTCCAGTCGTCGCGCACGTCCTGCGCGTCCTGCGCGTGGATGAAGAGCGCCCAGAACATGTGCTGCTGCATCGCGCCGCCCTCGCGGCACTGGTTCTGGAAGCTGTTCGTCGGCACGACGTCGGGCCAGATCGCCGTCAGATGCGGCGGTGCCTCGAGCGCGGTACGCACCTGCGTGATCGCGGCGTACGAGCTGCCGACGGTGCCGATCTTGCCGTTCGACCACGGCTGCTTTCCGATCCACTCGCAGATGTCGTAGCCGTCGCGCCCCGTGTGCGGTGTCGCGGCGTGGTAGTAGACGCCCGACGCCTCGGAGCAGTAGCGGTCGCGAAGGTCGATCAGCACGACGTTGTAGCCCCTCGGGACGAAGAAGTCGGCGATCTCGCTGTAGCGCTTGTCGGTCTTGTCGTAGGGCGTGTGGAGCATGATCGTCGGGAAGCGCCCCTCGACGAAGTCGCCGTCGCGCGCCGGGCCGGTAGATGTCGAACGCGAGCCGGATGCCGTCCCGCATCGGAACCATCACGTTCTTCGACAGGACAATTCCGTAGGTCTGCGCGGCGACAGGCTTCGGCCTGTCGTCGGGTTCGTTCGTCGCTCACGCTGCCTCCCTCTCGATGATCAGGTTCCCGACGTCGTCCACGCGTCACCGCGAACCCGGGATGCACGACGGTGGTCGAGTCGAACTCCTCCACGACGGCCGGGCCCGGCGAAGGCGCGCGCCGGCAGCGAGGCCATACCGGTCGTAGATCGGGCAGTCGACATAATCGCCTGCCTCGGCGAAGTAGACGGGACGGCGCTCCTTCGGCTCGGCAGGCCCGCCCGGTTCGAGCCGTCGCACCGGCGGCTTCGCGATGCGGCCGATGCTCGTCAGCCGGAGGCTCACGACCTCGACGGCTTCCTCGGGGGCGCTGAAGCCGTAGGTGCGGTCGTGCTCGGCGTGGAACCGTTCGAGCAGACCGTCGCCTTCCGGGATCGTCAGCTCGTAGCTCTGGCCGACGTAGCGAAGGTCGATCTGGCGCAGGAACTCGATCGACCCACCGCCGAGCCCCTCCTGCTCGAGCTCGGCCCGGCCGGCGTCCTCGAGGCGCGAGAACGTGGCAGTGACCTCGCTCCGGTCGAGCTCGTCGAGGCGGCGCATGATCGTCGTCGCCGTGTCGCGCTTGAGGTCGGTCGTGAGAAGCCCCGTGGCGGAGAAGATGCCCGGGCTGCGCGGGATCAGCAGCGTCGGCATCTCGGCGTCGCGCGCAAGCGCGTTCGCGTGCACCGGGCCGGCGCCGCCGAAGCCGACGAGCACGAAGTCCCGCGGGTCATAGCCGCGCTGAACCGAGATGAGGTGAAGCGCGTTCACCATCGCCGCATTCGCGATCTCGACGATCCCGTTCGCCGCCTCGGTGACGCTCAGCCCGAGCGGCGTCGCGCACCGCTCCTCGATCGCCCGCGCCGCGCCCTCGACGTCCAGGCCGATCTCGCCGCCGAGGAAGTACGTCGGGTTGAGGCGGCCGAGCACGACGTTCGCGTCGGTCACGGTGGGCTCGACGCCGCCGCGCCGGTAACAGACGGGCCCCGGGTCGGCGCCCGCGCTCTGCGGGCCGACGCGAAGCAGCCCACCGGAGTCGACCCAGGCGATCGAGCCGCCGCCGGCGCCGATCTCGACGAGGTCGACGACGGGCGTCCGCACCGGGTAGCCCGAGAGCGACATGCCGCCGATCCCCGCACCGGCATGGCCGCCGACGTTGTAGTCCTTGGTGACGGACGGCCGCCCGTCCTGGATCAGGCCCACCTTCGCAGTCGTCCCACCCATGTCGAAGGAGAGGATGTCGGGTCGCCCGAGCGTCTCGCCGAGGTAGGCCGAGGCGATCACGCCGGCCGCCGGGCCAGACTCGACCATGAACACCGGGCGCACGGCCGCGGCATCGGAGCCGAAGATGCCGCCGCTCGACTGCATCACGAGCAGCTTCGCCTGCACGCCCGACTCGGCGAGCCGGCTCTCGATGCCCTTCAGGTAGCGCTCGACCACGGGCCTGATCACCGCGTTGATCACGGTCGTCGAGGCGCGCAGGTATTCGCGGAACTCGGGCGCCACCTCCGACGAGAGCGAGATCGGGATTCCGGGAAGCTCCTCGGCGAGGATCTCGCCGACCCGCTGCTCGTGCGCGTCGTTGACGTACGCGTGAAGCAGGCACACGGCTACCGATTCGACGCCCTCACGCCGCAGGATGGCGGCCGCGTCGCGCACCGAGTCGTCTTCGAGCGCTCGCAGCACCTCCCCCTTCGGGCCGAGCCGCTCGGCTACGACAACCGCTCGATCGCGCGGCACGAGCGGCGCCGCCTTCTCGAACTGCGTGTCGTAGAGCGTCGGCCGCACCTGGCGGGCGATCTCGAGCAGGTCGCGGAAGCCCTCGGTGGTGACGAAGCCGCTGCGGGCGATCTTGCCTTCGATGATCGCGTTCGTGGCGACGGTGGTCGCATGCACCACGAAGGTCACATCGCCCGTTGCGACGGAGCCCTCGGCGAGCGCACGCTCCGCCGCCTGCATGAATCCTTCAGAGGGATCCGACGGCGTCGTCAGCACCTTGGCGATCGAGACCTCGCCCGTCTCCTCGTCGATCAGGGTGGCATCGGTGAACGTGCCTCCGATGTCGATCGCCAATCGCACGCTCATGTCGTCGATCTCCTCAGTTCGATGGTTGCCTGCTCGTCGATGCGGCGATCCTCGATCGCCACCAGGTACTCCTCGCGCGCCCGCGCGGCGCTCACCTTGCCTTCGAGGACGTCGCGCAACACCCGAGCCGGATCGCGCTCCCCGGGAGGCCCGTAGCCACCGCCGCCGCAGCTGCGGATGCTCACGATGTCGCCCGCAACGACCTCGGTGGTGCTCTTCGACCCCAGCTTCGTCTCGATGCCGTCACGGATCAGCACGTACTCGGCGACAGCCGCGTCATGGCCGCCGAAGGCCCCCCACGGGCCCTGCCGGTCACGGTCGGCGAGGATCGTGAACGTCGTCGGCTGCAGCATCCGGAAGTCCTTGCGCAACCCGAGCCCGCCGCGGAATCGGCCCGGACCCTCGGAATCCTCGACGAGCGAGAGACGGGCGATCCGAACGGGATAGTTCAGCTCGGTCTCCTCGATCGGCGCGTTCTCGGTGTTCTGGCCGTGGGCCTGCACGGCGTCAGGCCCGTCGCTTCCGTGACGCCCGCCGTAGCCCCCCGCGAGTGCCTCGTAGAAGCATGTGTAGCTCCCCCTGGCCACGTCGAGTGAGCCAAAGCCGGCCTGGCACATCATCCCCTTCGTGCCTGCCGGGAGCCGCTCCGGGAACGCGGGCAGGAGGGCGCGGAACATCACCTCGACGAGGCGGTCCTGGGTCTCCCAGCCGCCGACGACCGGTGCGGGCCAGGTGCAGTTCGTCACCGTTCCCTCCGGCGCGTCGAGGCTGAAGAGCCGGTAGAAGCCATCGTTCACCGGGAGATCGGGGTCGATCAGGCACTTCAGGACGTAGGCGCACGCCGAGAAGGTCATCGCATACGTCGAGTTGACCGGCGCGCGCCGCTGCGGGTCCGATCCCGACGTGTCGAAGTGGAGGCCGCCGGTCGTGATCTCGACCCGCGCCCGCAGGCGCACCGGCTGGTCGGTGTAGCCGTCGTTGTCGACCGTGCCTTCGGCCTCGTACGTCCCGGGCTCGAGCTGCGCGATCGCCGCCCGCACGCGCCGCTCCGTGTATGCGAGAAGCTCCTCCATCGTCGCGAGGAGCGTCTGCCTCCCGTGGCGGTTCGACAGCGCCGTGATCCGCCGGACTCCGGTGGCGTTGGCCGCGACCTGCGCTCGGAAGTCGCCCGCCGTCTCGTGCTTCGACCGGATCTGGGCGAGAATCAGGCGGAAGACGTCGTCGACGATCTTGCCGCCCTCGACGACCTTCACGGGCGGGATGATCACGCCTTCCTGGAACACCTCCTGGAAGGCGCCGATCGACGCGGGGGCGCCGCCACCGACGTCGACGTGGTGGGCGAGATTCGCGACGTAGCCGATGAGCAGGTCGTCCACGTACACGGGCGAGATCAGGCTGACGTCGTTCAGGTGCACCCCGCGTGGGTGCGGGTCGTTCGTGACGATGGCATCGCCGGGCCCGAGGTTCTCGGCGCCATAGCGCTCGATCGCGTACGGCACCTGCTGCACCATCGAGCCGAGGTGCACCGGCTGCGTGAACGCCTGCGCGACCGACCGCAACTCGGCGTCGAAGAACGCGCACGAGAAGTCGGAGCGCGTCTTGATGTTGGTCGAGTAGGCACTCCGCTTCAGGGCCAGCACCATCTCGTCGGTCGCCGCGACGAGCGCGTTGCGGATCACCTCGAAGGAGATGGGGTCGACACCGAAGCTCACGCGCGCAGCTCCGCCGTCGCAGCCTCATCCAGCCCGCGCCCGACAACGGCCACGCGGTAGACGTCGCGGGCACGCTCGACGCTCACCTTCTCTTCCAACACGTCGCGCAACACCCGCTCCGGGTCACGCTCCTCGGGCGGGCCGTAGCCACCACCGCCACAGGTGCGGTAGCTGATCACGTCGCCGGCCTCGAGCGCCACCGTCACCTTGGCGCCGAGCCGGGTCTCCTCGCCGCCGCGGATGAGGACGTACTCAGCCACCTTGCCGTCGTGACCGCCGAAGGCACCCGCGGGGCCGGAGGTCGTCCGGTCGGAGAGCACGGTGAAGGTGGTCGGCCGGTCGAAGAGGAAGTCCTTGCGCAACCCGAGGCCGCCGCGGAACCGGCCGGCGCCGTCCGAGTCGTCGACGAGCGAGAGCTGGACGATCGCGCACCGGATAGTTCAGCTCCGTCTCCTCGACAGGCGCGTTCTCGGTGTTCTGGCCGTGGGTCTGGACGGCGTCCGGGCCGTCACTCGCGAGCCGCCCGCCGTAGCCGCCGCCGAACGTCTCGAGGAAGCAGACGTACTCGTTCGTGACCGGGTCGATGCCGCCGAACCCGGCATGGCACATCATCGCCTTCGTTCCGGCCGGGAGCGACGCCGGCATCGCCGGCAGGATCGCGCGGAAGATGATGTCGACGAGCCGTGTCTGCGTCTCCCAGCCACCGACGACCGGCGAGGGCCAGGTGCAGTTGGTGACGCTGCCGCTCGGTGCGTCGAGGTGGACGAGCCGGTAGAAGCCGTCGTTGACGGGGAGGTCGGGATCGATCAGGCACTTGAGCGCGTAGGCGCAGGCGGAGAAGGTCTGCGCGAAGGTGGAGTTGACCGGAGCGCGCCGCTGGGGATCGCTGCCTGCCAGGTCGAACGAGACGCCGTCCGGGCCGATCTCGATCCTGGCGCAGAGGCGCACCGGCTCGTCGGTGTACCCGTCGGTGTCGACCGAGCCCGACGACTCGTAGACGCCGTGCGGCAGCGCCGCGAGCTCGGCCCGCGTGCGACGCTCGGTGTAGTCGAGCAGCTCGGCCATCGCGGCCACGATCGTCGCGTGCCCGTGCCGGCCGACGAGCGCCTCGAGCCGGCGCGCACCGGTCGCGTTCGCCGCGATCTGGGCGCGGAAGTCGCCCGCCGTCTCGTGCTTCGAGCGGATCTGCGCCAGGATCAGGCGCGAAGACATCGTCGACGATCCTGCCGCGCCTCGACCACCTTCACGGGCGGGATGATCACGCCCTCCTGGAACACCTCGCGGAACGCGCCGATCGAGGCGGGCGCGCCGCCGCCGACGTCGACGTGGTGGGCGAGGTTCGCGACGTATCCGAGCAGCTCACCGTCGGCGAAGACCGGCGAGATGAGGCTGACGTCGTTGAGGTGGACGCCGCTCGGGAACGGCTCGTTGGTGATGATCACGTCGCCGGGCTCGAGGTTCTCGGAGCCGTAGCTCCGGATCGCCTGCGGCACCTGCTCGACCATCGAGCCGAGGTGCACGGGCTGGGTGAAGCCCTGCGCCACCGCACGCAGCTCGGCGTCGAAGAAGGCGCAGGAGAAGTCCGACCGCGTCTTGATGTTCGTCGAGTAGGCGCTGCGCCGCAGGGTCAGGACCATCTCGTCCGTCGCCGCGACGAGCGCATTGCGAATCACCTCGAACGTGATCGGATCGAGCGTCATGCGCGGTTTCCCGGCCCCCACACCGATCCGAACGTGCGCCCTTCCGAGAAGCGCGCGCCGGAGAGGCTCGAGATGTCGATCATCGGCTGCCGGCCGGCGATCGTGTCTGCAAGCGCCTCGCCGATCGCGGGGCCGAGCTTGAATCCATGGCCGCTGCCGCCGAAGCAGGAGTAGTAGCCTCCGAGCTCCTCCTCGCCGACGATCGGGTACCAGTCCTCGGTGATGTCGTAGACGCCGGAGTAGCCGGTCACGAAGGCGCCGCCGTAGTTCGGCTGAGTCAGGGTCGGCGCGAGCGACGGGACGCGGTTCAGGAGCCGCGGCACCATCTTGCTCACGTGCGCGTCGTCGGTGCCGTCGTCGTAGGTCTCGGGATCGACCGGCTCCTTCTGCTTCGGCCACCCGTCGCCAACGAGGATCTTGCCGCCCACGTACGGCCTGCAGTAGAGCGCCTGCGGCACGTCCGAGATGACCGGGAAGTCCTCCATGCCGTCGAGGCGCGTCGAAGATCGCCTCGTGCTCGCGGCTGAATTCGAGCGGATAGTCGACGCCGGCCATGCGGCCGATGCGGTCGCTCCACGGGCCACACGCGTTGACGACGACGCCGGTCGCGATCTCGCCGTCTCCGGTGACGACGCCGGCGACGCGGCCACTCGCGGTCGAGATGCCGAGCACCTCGCAGCCCTCGTAGACGTGCAGTCCGTCGCGCTCCGCGGCCTCGACGATGGTCTTGACGGTGAGCACGGGATCGGCGAAGCCGGACGTCGGCTCGTGGCATGCGAGCCCGACTCCATCGAGCTGGAGCTGCGGCCAGCGGCTCACGACCTCCTCGGGCTCGAGCGTCGAGGTCTCGACGCCGAAGCTGGCTTGCACCGCGACGGTGTCGCGGAGCGCCTGCGCCTCCTCGGGCGGCGCGAAGAGCATGTACCCGATCTGGTGGAAGCCGACCGGCCCGCCGAGCTCCTCCTCGGCGTTGTTGAACATCGCGGCGCCGCGCACGGCCAGCCTGATCGCGACCTCGTTCGAGTAGTGCTGCCGCACGTGTGCGGCCGAGTATTGCGTCGAGCCGCCGCAGATCCTGCGCTTCTCGACGAGCACGACGTCGCCGAAGCCGAGCTTGGTGAGGAAGTGCGCCGTGCTCGCGCCCATGATCCCTCCGCCGATCACGACCGCATCCGCCTTTCCGATCACGTGCCTCTCCTCTCGGTTCGTAGGTCGGCCGTCGCGTCGACGTCGGCCGTGCCGTCCGCGCCGATCACGACGCCGTAGAGCTCTCGCGCGGCCTCGACGCTGACCTTGTCGTTGGCCACGTCCTCCGCGACCGCTGCCGGATCCCGTGCGAGTGGGTCGCCCCAGCCGCCGCCGCCCGCCATCCGGTGGGCGTAGACGTCACCCGTCTCGATCGTGGTCGAGAACATCGCGGGCAGCACCTCCTCGCTCCCGTCGGGATGGATCAGCACGTTGCTCGACGTCCCGCCCGTACCGCCGCCGGCGAGCCCATAAGGCGGCCGGTCGGCGCGGTCGGAACGCACGATCAGCGACGTGCCCGGCGTCAGGCAGCGCCAGCTGCGCTCGATCGCGAGGCCACCGCGGTGCTCGCCCGCGCCGCCCGTGTCGGGTACGAGCCCGTAGCGCTCGACGACGATCGGAAACTCCGACTCGGCAACCTCGATCGGGATGTTCGCCGCCAGGCTGGCGGGGTTCGTGAGTCCATCGTTCCCGTCGCCGCGAGGGGTGCCGCCCCACGTGCCGACGACGAGCTCATAGAAGACGAAGCGATCGCCGCCCTCGGGACGGTCGGCGCCGAAGATGGCGAGCGTGTTGCCGCCCTCCCCCGCCGCCGGGATCCGGTCCGGGATCAGCTGGGCGAGCGCGCCGTTGAGCGCATCGAGCACCCGGAAGCCGGTGACGCCGCGCATCGAAGAGGCCGCAGGCATGACGACCTCGGCCACGGTGCCCGGCTTCGTCAGCACGGTGACCGGCTTGAACGCCCCCGCAGTGTTGGGGATCTCGAGCGTCAACGCGCACCTGATCGCCTGGTACACGCACGCCATCACGAACGAGCGAGTGCTGTTGAGCGAGCCGCGCACCATCGGCGAGGACTCGGTCAGGTCGGCGATCACCTCATCGCCCGTTGATCGTCACGCGCGCCACGATCGGCACGTCACGCGCCTCGATTCCGTCGGAGCCGAGGTAGTCGGTGAACGTCGCGCTGCCATCCGGCCAGGTGCCGATCTCCTGCCGCACGAGGCGCTCGGTGTAGTCGATCAGGTCGACCATGAGGCCTGCGAGGGCCTCGCGCCCGTGACGGACGGCGAGCGCCTGCAGCGCGCGATCGGCGACCGAGCAGGCCGCGACCTGGGCACCGAGGTCGCCGAAGGTCACGCGCGGGATCCGCATGTTCGCCTCGATCAGCTTGTGGACCTCCTCGACCGGCTCGCCCTCGGCGTGGTACCGCAGCCAGGGCATGCGGAGGCCCTCCTGGTAGATCTCGGTGTTGTCGCACGCACTCGAGCCGGGCAGCCGCCCGCCGACGTCGCCGTGATGCGCGGTCGTCACGGCCCAGCCGATCAGCGTTCCCTCGAGGTGGACAGGCTTGACGATGAAGATGTCCTGGAGGTGCATGCCCCCGTCGAAGGGGTCGTTCATGATGAAGACGTCGCCGGGGCGGACGCGGTCGCCGTAGTGGCCGAGGAGCGACTCCATCGCGGTCGGGATGGAGCCGAGATGGAAGGGCACGCTCACCGCCTGGGCGACGGTCTCGCCCCGCGCGTCGCAGAGAGCGGACGAGAAGTCCATCCCGTCGCGGACGACGGTCGAGTGGGCCGTGCGGATGATCGTCGTCGCCATCTCGTCGGCGATCGATTGGAGTGCGTTCGCCACGACCTGCAGGGTCACGGGGTCCGAAGACACGTCGTCGGAAGCGGGCGCAACGGTTCGCGGCTCAGTCATCCGCAGCCTCCCGCTCGAGCACGAGGGTTGCCGTCTCGAGGTTCCTGCGAACGGTCCAGCCGGCGGGGACGACAACCGTCGTGTCGTACTCGTCCACTAGCATCGGCCCCGCCTCGGCGTCTGGCTCCGATCGACGCCCGCGAGCGCACCGGAACGTCAGCCGCCGCACCGCCGAGCCACATCCGCCGCGTTGCATGGCGGTCGGGCACGAGCGCATCGGCGACGTCGAATGACGGCGGCAGCGCAGTCACGCCGAGCGCCGCGAGGCGCACTGCACGCATCTCGACCGGCGACCCGGGCTGGCCGCGCACGCCGTAGAGCACCTCGTGCTCGTCCTCGAACCGCGCGCGGAGGCCGTCGAGGAGCCCACGATCGACCGGGCCGGGCGGCAGCTCCACCTCGATCTCCCAGCTCTGGCCGCCGTAGCGAAGGTCGGCCGTGCGCATCCACTCAGGCTCGTCGCGGCCCGCGAACGCGCTCACGAGCACCGCCTCCATCTCGTCCAGAAGCGAGGTGATGCGGGCCGGATCGACCTCGTCGACGTCGAGGTGGCACGAGCGCACCTCGTGGAACTCGGGCCGAGCGAAGAGGAGGCCGACGGCGCTGAACAGGCCTGCAACCGGAGGCACCAGCACCGTCGTGACTCCGAGTTCGTCGGCAAGACCGCCGGCGTGAACGGGGCCCGAGCCGCCGTAGGCGATGATCGCAAAGTCGCGCGGATCACGGCCCTTCTCCGACGAGACGGACCGCAGCGCCCTCGTCATGCGCGCGTTCGCGATGCGGTGGATGCCGTGGGCCGCCTCGAGCACCGACAGCCCAAGCGGCTCGGCCACGCGCTGCACGGCCGCCTCGGCAAGCTCGCGCTGGATCGTGATCTGGCCGTCCGCGACCTGTCCTGCCGGCATGAAGCCCAGCACGACGTTCGCGTCGGTGACCGTCGGCTCGACGCCGCCGCGCCCGTAACAGGCTGGCCCCGGCGCAGCTCCCGCGCTCTTCGGCCCGACCTGGAGGCCGCCGGCCGGATCGAGCCAGGCGATGCTGCCGCCGCCCGCTCCGACCTCCGCAATGTCGATCGTCGGGATCCGCAGCAGCTCGCCGGCGCCGCGGATCAGCCGGCTGCCGGCCGAGATCGACCCGCCGACCTCGTACTCGCGCCCGCGGGAGATCGAGCCGTGCTCGATCAACGATGCCTTGGCGGTCGTGCCACCCATGTCGAAGGCGATCGCGTTCTCGATCCCGAGCCGGTTCGCCATGCCGAGGGCCGCGACGACACCGGCCGCCGGGCCGGACTCGAGCGCGAAGACCGGGCGCAGCTTGGCGTCATCGGAGGTCATCACGCCTCCTGACGACTGCATGATCGCGAGCGGAGCGTCTTCAAGGCCGATCCCGTCGAGACCCGTGCGGATCCGGTCGATGTAGGACGACATCAGCGGGCGCACGTAGGCATTCACCACCGTCGTCGCCGACCGCTCGTACTCGCGCTGCTCCCGGAGGATCTCGCTCGAGAGGGAGATCGTGGCGTCGGGAAGCTCCTCGGCGAGGATCGCGCCGACGCGCTCCTCGTGCGCCGGGTAGAGGTAGGAGTGGAGGAAGCAGACGGCGACGGAGTCGATCGCCAGCTCGCGCAGGCGTCCTCGCCAGTGCGCGTACCTCGTCGTCGTCAAGGGGCTTGACGACGGTGCCGTCGGCGGCCATTCTCTCGGCGACCTCGAAACGAAGGCGGCGCTCGACGAGCGGCGGCGGCTTGGCCCAGAAGAGGTCGTACATGTGCGGGATCCGCAGCCGCCGTAGCTCGAGCACGTCCCGGAAGTGCTCGGTCGTGACGAGCGCGGTCTCGGCACCGAGTCGCTGCAGCACCGCGTTCGTGGCAACGGTCGTGCCGTGCACGACCTCGCCGATGCCGGAGCCACCCTCACTTCCTGCCAGCCCCGAGACGGCCTCGACGACGGCCCGGTCGTAGCTCGGCGGTGTCGAGAGCAGCTTGTGCACCCTGACGCGGCCGTCGGCCTCGTGGAGGATCACGTCGGTGAACGTGCCGCCGACATCGACCCCGATCCGGCCTCCGTTCATTTGCGATTTGCGATATCAAATTGCATTCTCGGCGAGCATAGAGCAAGCTGTCGGCAGATGGAAGCTCACGTGCCGACGATCTCTCCCCTCGAAGACCGCGAGTCGGTCGAGCAGCGCGTGGCCCAGACGCTGCGGGACCTGATCGTCGACGGCCAGCTGCCTGCGGGAACGCCGCTCGTCCAGCGCGACCTTGCGCAACAGCTCGGCGTCTCTCCCACGCCCGTGCGCGCAGGGCTGAGCCAGCTCGAGCGCGAGGGCCTCGTCGCCGTCACGCCAACTGGCCGCGCGATCGTCAGCAGGCTCACGCGCGAGGACTTCGAGGAGATCTATGCAGCCCGACTCGGGCTCGAAGGGCTGGCCGCGAACCACGGCGCCCGCGCATGCGGCAAGGCCGAGATCAGCGCGATGAAGGAGACGCTGCGCGACCTCCGCCGTCTCGCCGAGGAGCAGAACGTGAACGACTACCTCCACCAACGCTGGGCCTTCCATGCGATCTGTTACCGCGCAAGCGGTCGCCAGCGACTCGTCGACGAGGTCGGCCGCCTCTTCTGGCGCGCCGATCGCTACAACCGCCTGGTGCTCTCGACGGGCGAGCGGTTTCGCGAGTCGGTCGGCCGCTACAAGGACTTCCTCGCGGCCTGCGAGGCGCAGGACGGCGACAGCGCCGAGCGCGTGGTGCACGAGAGCCTCCGCTGGGCGATCTCGCGCACGGTGGAGAGCCTTCCCTCGGAAGCCGACGTCGTATGAGCACGGCGATCGCCGTGGTAGCCGAGGCACTGCGCGAGACGCTCGGCCCGGATGCTGTCAAGGACGGCGACTCCGAGCGCGACCTCCACTCGGCCGATATCAGCTTCCACGAGCCGCAACGCCCCGACCTCGTCGTCTACGCCTCGTCGACGGCGGAGGTGTCGCGCGTGCTCGCGATCGCGAACGCGCAGCGGATCCCGGTGACGGCATTCGGTGTCGGCACGAGCCTGGAGGGCCACATCATCCCGACCCGAGGGGGCATCAGCCTCGACCTCTCGCGCCTCGACCGCATCGTCGAGATCTCCCCGAACAATCTGACGGCGACGGTGCAGGCAGGCGTGACGCGGCTCGCGCTCGCGCGCGCCGCGGGCGAGCATGGCCTCTTCTTCCCCGTCGACCCCGGCGCCGATGCGACGCTCGGCGGCATGGCTGCGACGAACGCGGCCGGCACCACCACCGTCCGCTACGGCAAGACCCGTGCCAACGTGCTCGCCCTCGAGGCCGTGCTGGCCGATGGACGCGTGATCCGCACCGGCACCCGCGCCGCGAAGTCGTCCGCCGGCTACGACCTCACCGGCTTGCTCGTCGGTTCGGAGGGAACGCTTGCGGTGATCACCGAGGTGACCGTCCGGCTCCACGCGATCCCGGAACAGGCGGTCGCATTGCGGATCTCGTTTCCGGACATCGAGAGCGCCTGCCGGACAGCCGCCTCGATCGTCGCCGCCGGCTCCGGCGTAACGCGGATCGAGTTCATGGATGCGTGGTCGATGGCCGCCGCCAACGCCTACTCCGGTACCTCCTATCCCGAAGGCCCGTGCCTGTTCGTCGAGGCCGCGGGAAGTGAGGAGCTCGTCAACGCCGACCTCGCTCTCGTCGAGGCGATCGCCGACGGGGAGGGCGCAACCGAGATCGTCTCCGAGCGCGACCCCGACGCCCGCGCAAAGCTCTGGAAGACCCGGCACGACGCCGCCCACGCGGCGGCCGCCCACTATCCGGGCACGAAGGAGCGGGCAACGGATGTGTGCGTGCCCCTCACCGAGCTCGCGGGGGCTGCGCACTTCGCCCGCGCCGAGATCGACCGGCTCGGCCTCAATGCCGGCATCCTCGGTCACGCCGGCGACGGCAATCTCCACGTCGCGATCCAGGTGACGCCCGGCGGAATCGACGCGTCCGAGGAGCTCGTGCACAACATCGTCGACGACGCCCTCGCCCGCGGCGGCACGTGCACGGGTGAGCACGGCGTCGGCCTCGGCAAGATCGGCGCGCTCGTGCAGGAGCATGGCGATCTGATCCCGCTGATGCAGGCGATCAAGGAAAGCTTCGATCCGAACGGGATCCTCAACCCCGGCAAGGTGTTGCCGGAGAAGCCAGTCGCCGAGAGCCCGTGAGCGCGGGCCGGCCCTACCGCCTCGGCGTCGACATCGGCGGCACGTTCACGGACGTCGTCCTCCTCGGCGACGACGGCTCCGTGCGCACCGCCAAGGTGCTGTCGACGCCGGACGACTACGCCCGCGGGGTCGTCGACGGCGCCGTCGCCCTGCTCGCCAGATGCGACGTGACGGGGGACCAGATCGCCGGCGTCGTCCACGCATCGACCGTGGCCTCGAACACGGTGCTCGAGGGGCTCGGGGCGCGCACGGCGCTCGTGACGACGAAGGGCTTTCGCGACGTGCTCGAGATGCGCCGCCTGCGCATTCCCGTGCTCTACGACATCCAGTACCAGACGCCGCGCGCCTCTCGTCCCGCGCCGGCTGCGATACGAGGTCGACGAGCGGACCGGGCCACGCGGGGAGACGTGGACGGAGCTCGACGAGGAGTCGGCGCGCGCGGTCGCGGAGCAGATCCGGCAGGACGACGTGCGAAGCCGTGGCGATCGCGCTGCTCCACTCCTACGCCGACGATGCCCACGAGCGGCGCGTCGAGGAGATCGTGCGCGAGACGCGTCGGCGAGGAGGTCTACGTGACCCGCTCGTCGGAGATCCTTCCCGAGATCCGCGAGTACGAGCGCACGAGCACGGCCGTCGTCAACGCCTACGTCGGGCCGGCGATCACGCGCTACATCGGCTCGCTCGTCGATCGGCTGCGCGACGCCGGGCATCGACGCGCAGCTCGAGGTGATGCAGTCGAGCGGCGGGACGCTCACGCCCGCGACGGCGCAACGCAAGCCGGCGCACCTCGTCGAATCGGGGCCGGCAGCAGGCGTGATGGCGTGCAGCTACCTCGGCCGGCTGACGGGTCGCAGCCGGCTGATCTCGCTCGACATGGGCGGCACCACCGCCAAGGCGGCGATCGTCGAGGACGGCCAGCCGGTGCGGACGAGCGAGTACGAGGTCGGCGCCGGCATCAACCTCTCGAGCAAGCTCGTCAAGGGCGGCGGCCACCCGATCAAGCTCCCCTTCATCGATGTCTCCGAGATCGGCGCCGGCGGCGGCAGCATCGTCGCTATCGACGAGCTCGGCAACGTCACCGTCGGGCCCGTCAGCGCAGGATCGGTCCCGGGCCCTGCGTGCTACGGCCTCGGCGGCGAGGAGCCGACGCTCACGGACGCGCTTCTCGCGCTCGGCTACCTCAGCGCGACGCAGCTCGGCGGCGGCGCGATCACCCTCGACGCGCCGCGCGCGCGCGCGGCGCTCGACCGCGTCGTCGCAACGCCGCTCGCCCGCACGGTCGAGGAAGCGGCGTACGGGATCTTGCTGCTGGCGGTCGCCACGATGACACGCGCGGTCAAGGCCGTCACCACCTATCGGGGCCGTGATCCGCGCGACTTCACGCTCTGTGCCTTCGGCGGCAACGGGCCGCTCACCGCCGTCGAGATCGCCCGCGCGCTCGGGATGCGCCAGCGTGCTCATCCCCCCTTCTCCAGGCGTCTTCAGCGCACTCGGGCTCCTGTTTTCGGACACCGAGCACGAGGTGGTGCGAACGTTGATGTTGCGCGACGACGAGATCTCGCCAGGAGACGCTCGAGACGGCGTTCGCGGCAGTCGAGAGCGAGTCGACGGCGCACCTCTCCGGCGTGGGCGACGCGGCGGTGACGGTGACCCGGTACGCGGACGTCCGCTACGCAGGGCAGGCGTACGAGCTTCCGGTGCGCGGTTCCGGCCGGCCCCGTCGACGTCGATCGTCTCGTCGCCGACTTCGTCGCGGAGCACGTCCGCACCTACGGCCACGGCTCGCCTGCCGATCCGGTCGACGTCGTCTCGATCCGGGCGCTCGCACGCGTCGAGCGCACGTCGGCGAGGAAGTACGACCCGCTCGCGGCGATCCGCGCCCTCCCCCACCTCGTCGGCACGCGGCTCGCCTACTTCGGTCCCGAGACAGGGCCTCGCAGGAGACACCGTTCTGCAACCGTGCCGGCCTGCTCGAGGGCGAGCTGCGAGGCCCGCTCCTCGTGGACGAGGCCGACTCGACCTGCGTCGTTCCGCCCGGCTGCGCCGCCCGGCTCGACGGCTACGGCAACATCGAGGTCGAGCTCGATGCCTGATCGCGTCGACCCGATCACCCTCGAGGTGGTCAAGAACGCGCTCGCGTCGACGGCCGACGAGATGGCGCTCGTGATCATGCGGAGCGCCTACTCGCCCGTCGTGCGCGACACGATGGACTACTCGACGGCGCTCTGCGACCGCAACGGCCGCGTCGTCGCGCAGGGCCTGACGCTCGCCGTTCAGCTCGGGACGTTCCCGACCGTGATGGGCTACGTGCTCGACGAGTTCGGGTCGAGCGCCCAGCCGGGCGACATCTACATCGCGAATGACCCGTACGGCTGCGGCGGCCAGCACCTGCCGGACATCTACGTGATCAAGCCGGTCTTCGTCGAACGACGCGCTCGAGGGCTACGCGGCGACGATGGCCCACCACTCCGACATCGGCGGCATCGCGCCGGGCAGCATCGCCGTGCACGCGACCGAGATCTACCAGGAGGGCCTCCGGATCCCGCTCTCGAAGCTCGCCGACGCGGGCGTGCGAGAACACGATGCTTGCTGCGCCTGATCGAGGCCAACACGCGCCAGCCGGTGCACGTGCTCGGCGACCTCCGCGCTCAGCTGGCAGCGTGCCGGGTCGGCGAGCGTGGCCTGACGGCGCTGATCGAGCGCTACGGCTCCGACGCGCACGCGTACATGGACGAGCTGCAGCGCGTCGGCCGAGCGCATGATGCGCGCCGAGCTGGCGAAGCTCCCGGACGGCGTCCACACCTTCACGGACTACATCGACGGCGTCGGCGACGTGCCCGTGGCCGATCCCCATCTGCGTGCGCGTCGAGATTGCCGGCGACGAGGTGCTGATCGATCTCGAGGGGACATCGCCGCAGGTCGACGCGAGCGTGAACTGCCCCGTCGGGATGGTCTACGCCGCCTGCCTACTGCGCGATCCGGGGCATCGTCCGCGGCGAGATCCCGAACTGCGAGGGCTACATGATCCCGATCACGGTCAACGCCCCTGCCGGCACGGTCGTCAACCCGGTGCTGCCCGCCGCCTGTGGTGCGCGCGGCGTGATCGGCTACCGCGTCTACGACGCGATCATGGGGGCGCTCGCGCCGATCGTCCCCGACCGCGTCATCGCCGCCGGCGAGGGTGGGCCGACGCTGATTGCCTGGGGTGGATACGACGAGAACCGGAAGCCCTTCGGCACCACCGAGGTGCTCGTCGGCAGCTGGGGCGCGCGCTCGAGCCTCGACGGGCTCGAGGGGGTCTCGAACCCGCTCGCGAACCTCGGCAACCAGCCGGTGGAGCTGATCGAGGCCGACCTGCCGCTGCGGGTCGAGCGCTACGGCCTCGTGCCGGACTCGGGCGGCGCGGGCCGCCAGCGCGGCGGGCTCGCGTACGTGCGCGAGTACGAGCTGCTCGCGCCCAGGGCCACGCTGACGTTCCGCACCGATCGCCGTGACCATCCGCCCTACGGGCTCGACGGCGGCGAGCCGGGTGCGCCGTCGAGCAACGTCGTCGTCTCCGGAGGCAGTGCCCGCGAGCTACCGACGATGCCGATGCACGCCTTCACCCTCGAACAGGGCGACCGGTTCACCCACGCCTCCGCCGGCGGCGGCGGCTTCGGCGATCCGTTCGACCGCGACCCTGCCGCCGTGCTCGAGGACGTGCGCGACGGCAAGGTCACCGTCGCAGCCGCCCGTGAGCGCTACGGCGTCGTTCTCTCCGACGGCGCGCATCGACGCCGACGCGACGCGCGAGCTGAGGGCGCTCCCGATGAGCGTCGACCTCGCGATCCGCAACGGCGTCGTCGTCGACGGCACCGGCGCCGAAGGCCGCGCCGCCGACGTCGGCATCCGAGACGGGCGCATCGTCGCGGTCGGCGAGGTGCCCGAGGCGGCGAGTGAGATCGACGCCACCGGCAAGGTGGTCGACGCCGGGCTTCATCGACATTCACAGCCACTCGGACTTCACGCTGCTCGTCGACCCGCGTGCGGCGAGCGCGGTGCACCAGGGCGTCACGCTCGAGGTGGTCGGGAACTGTGGCTTCGGCTGCTTCCCGCTCCTCAACAAGGAACTCGCGCCGAAGGCGATCTACGGGCACTCCGACGACGTCCCTCTTACCTGGACGTCTGCCTCCGGTTACTTCGAGCGGCTCGAGGAGGCGGCGCCCGCGATCAACGTGTTGAGCCTCGTACCGAATGGCCAGATCAGGCTGTCGGTCGTCGGGCTCGAAGACCGGCCCGCGCGGCCCGACGAGCTCGCGAAGATGCGCTACCTGCTCGACGAGGCGCTCGAACAGGGCGCGTGGGGTTACTCGACCGGTCTCGAGTACGCGGCCGAGCGCGGCGCCGACGAGGACGAGCTCGTCTCGATGTGCGAGGTGTGCGGCCGCCGACACGGGATCTACGCGACGCACACGCGGCTGCGGGACGAGGGCGCGGACCTCGCCGTCGAGGAGGCGCTGCGCACGGCCGAGCGCTCGGGCGTGCGACTGCAGGTCTCCCATCTCGTTCCGCGCAACGGGCTCGATTCGGCGCGGCGGTGCATCGAGCTCGTCGACGACGCCGCCGCCGGCGGGATGGACATCGCCTTCGACATGCACACGCGGCTCTACGGGACGACCTTCCTGCTCACCGCCCTGCCGCCGTGGGCGCTCGAGGATCCGCAAGCGCTTGCGGGAGGTCCTGCGAAGCGCGGAGCAGCGGCGCGCCATGCGCGACTACGTGAGCATTCTCAGCGCCGGCGGCGACTGGGGCCGCATCGTGCTGCTCGACAACGACACGTGGCCCGACTACGCCCGGCGCGACATCGCCGCGATCGCTGCCGAGCGCGGCCAGGATCCGCTCGACGCCGTCTACGACCTGATCCTCGGGGCCGCGGACGACCCGGGCAGCCTGATGGTGATCATTCACGCGTACACCGAGGAGCAGCAGCGGGAGGCGTTCGCGCACCCCCTCTGCGTGCCGGGCTCGGACGCGACGACGATGGCCCCGGATGGGCCCGCTCGCGGGCCAGGTGTTCCACGGCGCCTACACGTGGGCGGCGTGGTACCTGCGCTTCTGCGTCCAGCAGGAGCGGGTGCTGAGCCTCCCCGAGGCGATCCATCGGCTCACGGGCGCCCCCGCCGAGCGGCTCGGTCTCACGGACCGCGGCGTGCTCCGCCCCGGCGCTCACGCCGATGTCGTCGTCTTCGACCCGGCGTCGTTCAGGGAAGAGGGAACGACGTTCGACCCGAGCAGGCTCGCAACGGGAATGGATACCGTGATTGTCAACGGAGCCGTGACACTCAGCAGCGGTTCGCTCACCGGTGTGCGCCAGGGCCGGGTGGTGCGACGCCTCTAGAATCGGCTGCGCGCCCTGTCGCTGTCGCGCCGACCGGAGACTCGCGACGGACCCGGCCCTCCGTGTCTGAGCGCATTCGTCAGTCCTCCTGGACGAGCCGGTACACGGCAACGGCGAGCCCCGGTGGAAGCGCATCCGCCCGCGTTCGTAACACGTGCGCTGCGATGTCACGGAATACCCGTTCGCATGCGTCTGAATGCACAGCAGTTTGAGCGAATCGCGAATGGGTATATAGAAACGCCGGTGATCGCCGGTCAACGGACGAGCGCGGAGGTTGCAATGACAGACGAGACTCGCGACGAACACGGCCCCGCCGACGGCGGAGCCGGCTCCGGCCACGATGGCGGAGCGGACGGAGGCGCTGACGGAGGAGCCGGCGGAGAACACGGTCCGGCCGACGGCGGCGCCGGTACCGGCCACGACGGCGGCGCCGACGGTGGAGCCGATGGAGGGGCCGGCCACGACGGTGGGGCTGACGGTGGAGCCGATGGAGGGGCCGGCCACGACGGTGGGGCTGACGGTGGAGCCGGCTCAGATGGCGGAGCCGACGGTGGGGCCGACGGCGGAGCTGATCGCTGACCGTTTCAGATCTTGCGGCGGGTCGGACGGGCCAGGACGGCCGTCCGACTCTCGAGCGGCTGATCGCCGTCTCTCCGGACCGCTTCGCCGAAGAGTTCTGGAGCAAGGCGGCGTTACTCACGCGCCGGGTCGAACTGGACCGAGGTTTCGACGATCTGTTCTCCCTCGAGGCGGCCGACGAGATCCTTTCCACACGCGGTCTCCGAACCCCGTTCATCCGGGTGGCCAAAGACGGTGCCATTGTCGACACCTCTCGATTCACCGGCCCGGGCGGCGTCGGGGCAGCTGTCGCCGATCAGGTGGTCGATGAGAGAATCCTCGACCTGTTCGCCTCTGGCCACACACTCGTGTTACAGGCGCTCCACAGGTTCTGGCCGCCACTCATTGCACTCGCGGGAGGACTCGGCGCCGAGCTAGGGCACCCCGTTCAGATCAACGCCTACATCACCCCGAACGAATCGCAGGGTTTCGCAGCCCACTACGACGTCCACGACGTGTTCGTTCTCCAGATCGCCGGCAAGAAACAGTGGATCGTTCACGATCCCGTACATCCAGACCCGCTTCGCGATCAACCCTGGACACAGCACCGAGCTGCCGTGGAGGCACGAGCGAAGGAGATCCCCGCTGATGAGTCTGTCCTCGAGGCCGGAGACGTCCTCTACCTCCCGCGTGGCTTCATCCATTCGGCGGAGGCACTCGGCGGCGTTTCCGTCCATCTCACGGTCGGTATCCACAATCACACACGCCAGGATCTCGTTCAGGCACTCCTCGAGCTCACAGCCGGAGATCCCCGTCTCCGGCGTTCGCTGGCAATGGGCGTCGACATTGCGGACTCGGATCAACTCGAGCGCGATCTCACGCTGACCGTCGAGGCACTGACGGAGCGAATCCGATCGATCGCAGCAGCCGACGTCGCGAACGTCATGGAGCGCCGCGATCGTCGAAGCAGTCGGCCCGCCCCGCTCGGCCCACTCGCGCAGGCACGCGCCCTGTCCACTCTCTCGCCGGACACGCTGGTAGGAATCCGGCCGCTCCAGAAGGTGACGCTCTCGGCGAGAAGCGGAACGGTGACGGTCGACTACGCGGGAGGGACGCTCGCCTTCTCGCCACACGAGACCGAGGCGCTGCGTTCCCTGCTCGAAGGGCCGGCGCCTCTGCGAATCGGCGACATCCCGGGACCGGACGACGTGCAGAGGCTCGAAATCGTCCGACGACTGATGCGCGCCGGCATCGTCGTCGCCGATCCACCCACCCACACACGTTGATGGGCTCCAATCCGGCAGCCAGTCGGCTGCGCTGCTCGTTCGCCGCGGACGAGCGAGGAGATCCCCTCCTTGGTACGGCAGCCCACGCGAGCGGATTTTTCCTGATCGAATCGCCCGATGCGTGGGGTCGGAACGCCTTGACCGATTCCCGCCTCGACCCGCAGGTCGCGGCCGCCGTGCTCGCGCGAGCGACTGCGCTCTCGTATCGGGTGCTTCTGATCAAGCGGCCCGGCCGCATCCGAAGGGCGAAACAACGCCTTTGGGTCGTCGCCGATTCGACCCCCGGCGCCGCGACGCTGACCTGGGGCACGTACAACGCTGACCGAGACCTGCTCAACGTGTCACTGGCACAGCCGGAGGGCGCAGGCACGTTGCGGGTGCTGTATCTCGTCTGTACACACGGACGCCACGACGCCTGCTGTGCGCTCAGAGGCAGAGCAGTGGCCGCCACGCTCGCCGAACACCGGCCCGACGCCACCTGGGAGTGCTCCCATATCGGAGGTGACAGGTTCGCGCCAAACCTCCTCGTGCTTCCCCACGGCCTCTACTACGGTCGTGTCGAAGGTTCACGCCCAGCCGAAATCGTTGCCGCCCAGGAGCGCTCCGAGGTCGTCATCGATCTCCTTCGCGGTCGTTCCGTCTTCCGGCCGGTAGTTCAAGCAGCCCAATACTTCGCCCGGGTCTCGGAGGGCAGTCGAGCGATCGATGACTTCCAGCTCCTCGGCTCGAGGAAGACAACAGCCGACGATGCCTGTGTCGACCTCGCACACGCAGGCCAAACCCTGTCCGTGACCGTTCGCGCGACTCACGGCGAAGAGGCGGGCCTTCTCACATGCAGCGCGACCCATCCGCTTCATCCCCCGACGTTCACCTTGCAGGCAATTGAGCGTCTCTGACCTGATTGGTTCTGCTCACGCGCGCGTCCGCGCCAGCAGCGCGGACGCCCATCGAGCCTATTGTGAGAGGGCTACAGCATCGTCGAGGCATTCGAAGAGAAGCGCGAATCGTTCGCTTCGCCTGGTGAGATGCGCACAACCGCCATTCGGGCTGTCGCGTGCATCACACCGTCCTTAGGCCCCCTTGCTCAGACCGAGTCGAG
>CAWCOI010000007.1:0-593762 GCA_963797125.1 uncultured Thermoleophilia bacterium
CTCTCCGGGTAGAGCCGATCGATAAGTCAGCGGCGAGCGTCGTCGCCTGGCTGCCGGCGCTCGTGATGTCCTTCCTCGTCCGGGACGGACGGCGCCACTGCCCGAACTGCGGTGCCGAGGTCGAGGCCGTGGCCACCATCTGCCCGAGCTGCGGCACCGACGTCGCGGCCGACGCGCAAGCCTGGCGCGACGGGCCGCGCGAGAAGCTCTACGGGATGCGATTGGTGCTGATCATGTTCGCCTCGATCGTGGGCTTGCTGCTCCTCCTCAGCGTGCTCGCCGAGCTCGTCTGAGCGCTCGTCGCCCAGGGCGCAGCGCTACCCTCCCAGGCGAGCCCCCGTAGCTCAGTGGATAGAGCAGTGGTTTCCTAAACCGCGTGCGCAAGTTCGATTCTTGCCGGGGGCATCCGACTGAAGGGCTCGTCATGGCGGAGAGCTGCACGTTGGGGGAGAGTCCGCCGGTGTCGAGACTGGTGACTTTCTCGAGTCCTTTGCGGATGGAATGTCCTGAACCGCGTGCGCAAGTTGATCTTGCCGGGGGCATGCACCTTTCTATAGAAGCGACTTTCGAAAGGGACGTTGTCAAAGCAGCGGTGCTGGTCAAAGCAGCGGTGCTGTGAGAAACGCTGGCCGGGTGACAACCGGTGGCCTAGGCCATTTCCTGTGGTTGCAGCTATGGGCGCGGGTAGGAAGGCGCCCGAACAGGCGTGCAACGCCATGGGCAACGGTGTGACCGCACTAGCTGGTCTACTTCTCCTTGCGGGCGGGCTGTGTCCACGGTCCGAACGGCCTTGCCCGCCAATCGTTCACGGACGCCGTCGTGTGCCATGCCGCGCGTGCAGCGGCGATCTTCGCCTCCCGGCGTTATCGCGTCGCTTCGTGGCCTGCTCCCAGCCGGTCGTGCCGACGACCCACGGCTGCGACAAAGTGCCACGCGCCCTCGATTTCGGATGTGCCCGTGGGGGTGGTGTTGAAACGCAACGGTAGCGGGTGGGTTGTTGGCGTGGTGGGGGTTGGTGTGTTGGTTGGCAACGGTAGTTGGTGGGTGTTGGCGTGGCGAGTGTTTTTGGGTGTGGCTTGGGGGTGCGAGTATTGGGTTTGGCAGCGATGAGCGCTCGTGCGGGGAGGGGATCCGTTGCACGAGGGGGGAGTACGAGCTGAGTACTGAGAGCTCTATCCGGCGGTTTGGGGGTGAGGCACCGGTTGCGGTGCGGTTGCCTCGCGCTTGTGTGCGGCTGGGTTTGGGTGTTGTTGTGGGTGTGGCTGTGTGGTTGATGTTGGCGGGGCCGGCGCTTGCCACAGACGACTCGAGGCGACACCGGCGGGAGCCCAAGCTGCGGGAGCCCCGGCTGGGGTTGTGTCGGCGGGCGATTCCGCGCTCCCTGCTGCTGGGGGTGTGGCGGGGTCGGGCGTTCCTGCAAGCGTGCTTCAGCAGGCCTCGAGTTCCGATACGACGAGTGCTGCCACGACGGGGTCAGCGGCGGACGCGTCGACGTCCGTGAACGGCAGCGATTCCCCGGCGGACGCGTCGACGTCCGTGAACGGCAGCGACCCCAGCGCAGACGACAATGGGGTCGGCGCTGACGCCTCCCCGGGGCCTAGCGGCAACGTCGATCCAGCTAGCGATGTCGGTGTGAGCAGCGCCGACAGCAGCAACGCCGAAGATGCAAGCGCAGACGGAGACGGGAGCGCGCCGGCTGAGCAGACCGCGACCGTCGATCAGGCAGCCTCCGCCACCGCCGAGGCCGACCAAGACGGAGCCGGGAACTCGAACACGACCGTGCGTGTGGGCGAGGCGGGGGATGGACCGGGGGTTGTTCAGGAGAACACGGCTGCTGCTGATGCTGTTGCGCATGTGTCGGTGACGACGCCGGCGACGAACCAGTCCGCCGCGCCGGATCCGTCCGTGCCGGGAAGTGCGGCGGGCGCGGCAACGGTGGCGCAGCAGGTGGGGGCGGATGCGACCGCCACGCAGGTCGACACCTCGAATCTGAATGTTTCGGTTCGTGTTCTGAGCCCTGGCGATGACGGGCCTGTTTCGCAGGCGAACACGGCGACGGCGAGCGCGACGGTTGGTGGCTCGAATGCCCCTTCTGGCGCGGGTGCTTCTGCGAGCGGTTCGGGTGTTTCGGCCACGGCGAGTCAGTTAGGAGTCTCGAATACGAATGTCGCTGTCCGGGTTTTCTCTCCCGGGGACGGCGGGGGGGTAAGACAGACGAATACAGCCGCCGCTGAGGCGGCGACCGATCCAGACCAGGGGCCCGTGACGGGCCCTTCGTCATTCATGGGGGCAAATGCGTCGGCGACCCAGGCGGGGGTCAGTAACACGAACGTGTCGATCCGGGTTGGGAGCCCGGGCAGTGACGGCGCGACGGTGCAGGCCAACGGCAACGGCCAGAATGTGCCGCAAAACGGCTTGGGTACTGGGGTCTCGGTTGAGGGGGCGGGTTCGCAGACGAACCTCGTTCGTGAATGTCAACGGCAACGATGTCCCGATGCCGTTGGCGTCTAATGGTGCGTTGACGGTGTGGCGTTGGACATGGACGTGGGATGGCCGCGGGATCCCGACGGATATCTCGTCGTGGGACTGGAACTGGGATGGCAGCGACCCGTCCTTGTCGGGAGAGGGAACGGTCACGTCTGAGCAGGCGCCGGCGGGGCTGACGGCGGGAACATGGATTTGGAACTGGCAGTGGTCGCGTCCTGACGGGCAGGCGTGGGACTGGGCTCCGCCTGGTCTGTCGGTGGACTGTGCGTGCGTGTGGATCTGGGATTGGTCGTGGAACTGGGCCGTGGAGCCCGCCGCCGCTTCGACCCCGACCTCTGATGATGCTGCCCCGGTTGATGGTGGCGCGGCGGTGACGCAGTCGAACCTCGTCACGGCCGGGGCGTACGCGACCGCGGAGGCGACGATCGACGGGTCGGTCGATCAGGCGCCGTCGGGTCTCGTGTCGGTCGATCAGGCGGCGCCGTCGGGTTTGGCGTCGTTGGGTCTGGTGTCGGTGTTCGCGGGTCAGATCGTGACGGTCGATCAGGAGGTGTCCGCGACGGCGAGGGCAGTCCAGAGCGGTGTCTCCAATGTGGCGTATGGGTGGAAGCGTGTGGCGCAGGCGAACACGGTCGAGGGTGTGGCTGTGGCAGACGCGGCCGCGACGGCGGTTCAGGGTGTCGCGCAGGGGCACGAGAGGGAGGTGGGGCCGTCGCGGGGAGAGGGGGGCGTTGATCAATGGGCCGGCCAACAGATCGAGGTGTCCCAGACGGCGACCGCTGACGCCGATGCTTCCCAGTCGCACATCGTGGGCAAGAGCCCGGTGAGCAGAAGCGCCGTCGTTGTCCGGGCGGCAGCGAGTGCGGTCGTTGTCGTGCAGCAGGAGATCGAGCAGGAGAGCGTCGTCGGTCGGGGCGATCATGATCTCTGGGCGGGCCAGCTGTTCCAGGCGGCGCAGATCGCGGATGCGTCGGCGGCGGGCGCCCAGTCCGACGACGAGATCGATCCGGGAGTCGTTCGGCCCAGCTCGCGTGTTGCACGCTCGACGGCTGCTGCGCTTGCGGCCGCGTATTCGCTGCAGTCGGCGCGTCAGCTCGCGGCCGGCGCTGGCGACACGTCGCAGATCGCTCAGCAGCTCGTCCAGGTGCTGCAGGGCTCCGCGGCTCATGCGGCGACGATCCAGCCGCCGCGGAGCCCGGTCGGCGGGGACGGGGAGAGCCTCGCGACGACCGACGCGGACGCGAGCGGGCGAGCGTTCATGGAAGAGCTCTCGACGCAGGCCTCGATCGAGGGTGGGGAGCAGGAGACGACGCAGAACATCTCGGTCCTGCAGCTCGCTGACGCGACGTCGTCGGCGATTGGGGGCGTCTCGGGCGGCGGCCGTGTCGTGAACTGCGCCACCGTGGGACAGTCGTCGCAACAGGCGATCGGGCTCGACGCCTTCGGTGTCGCGCTGACCGACGCGACGACGTTCTGTACCCCTGCGGCCGACGACCCGGGGACGACCGAGGCCGCTGCGCCTGCGGCCGAACCGCTCGCCGCGAACACCGTCGCGTTCACGGTCACCGGCCCGACGAGGTGCTGTGTGAGATCGTCGCGCCAGGTGCGGGTGCCGCGGCTGGCGGCGCATCTCTCCAGCGAGGTTCTGCCGGGAGCGAAGGCCGCGTTCCTGGCGCCGACAGCGCCGTTCAGCGGCGCTGCCTCGGCATCACCGATTTCGACGCGAAACGAGAGAGGGGCCGCGGAGCGGTCGCCCCTCCGTAAGCGCGTCGGACAAGCCAACGGGAGCTCACCACTCCCGTCGGAACCCGGCTCCGTTGACGGAGCCGGATCCTCAGCCTCGGCGCCAGGCGCCGGGGGTGGAGGCGGGTTGGCCGTGCTGGCCTCCCGCCGCTTCACCACGCCGAAGGGCTACCTGGTGGCGTGGGCCGATCCGACCGTCAGGCGGTCGGAGCATTACTCCGGACGGCTCGAAACGCCCGGGTAGCTCCCCTGCATTCAACTCGTGCCACTCCAGGCCCGGGCCTGGTCGTGGAAATTTCCACAATTCTGAATGCAGTGAAGGGAGTAAAGTGTCCAAGAAGATCCTTCTTCTGGGAGCCGTGGCTGTTGGCCTCTTGATTCCGTCGAGCGCGTTGGCGGGCAATTTCAAGGGCTTCAACCCGGCCGACCTGAAGGCAAACATCCAGTCGTCGATCCAGTCGGCGACCGTCACCCAGGGCGGCACCGCGCAGAGCGGTGCGGCTACAGGTGGCTCCGCCAGCTCGACGAGCGGTAGCGGCAGCGGCGGTGCCGGCGGCACCTCGAACACCGGCGCCCAGGGAGCGAACGGCCAGACCGTTCAGTCCACGGGTGGCAGCTCCAACGGCACCGAGAGCGGCGACGTCAAGGGCGGAAACACGGTCAGCCTTGGCAACAGCGGTGGCGACGCCAAGAACGAGAACAGCGTCAAGACCGATGTCGACAACGGCAACTCGGCCAGCGGCGGCGACGCGAAGGGCGCCAACGGCGGCCTCGCGGTTGCCGGCAACGTCAACCTCGAGGGCGACAACAAGTCGGCCGGCGGCGACGCATCGAACGACTGCGGCGTCAAGCTCGGTGGCTGTGTCGTCCAGGGCGGTAACGACGGCGGCGGCTCCGGAGCTACCTCCGGCCCCGGCGGCGGCGTGAACAACACGTCGGGCTCGGGCGGAGGCAGCGGCTCCGCGAACGGTGGCGGCTCCAGCGACGGCTCGTCGTCGTCCAGCTCTGCTGGCGGCAACGAGAACAGCTCCGGTAACTCCGGTGCGACCACCCAGACCGGCGGCGCTTCGCCGACCAGCTCGACCGATGGTGGCTCGGCCGCGAACGGTGGCGGCACCGGTGCCGGCGGCGCTTCCGGCGCCGCGAACAACGGTGACGGTGGCGCCTCGAAGGCGTCGTCTGACGGCGGTGCCGGTGGATCCAACGGCGCAGCAGTCGGCCAGAAGTCCTCTGGCGGAGACGGCGGCAAGGTGTCCGACTCGACCAGCCAGAAGGCCGACGCTGACGCGAACGGCGGCAACAACACGGGCGGTGCGGTCGTCGCTAACCAGACCGCGAACCCGACCACGACAACGACGTCCACCAACAGCCAGGGTGCTGCAGGCGGAGCTGGTGGCGACACGAACGGTGCCCTGATGGCGAGTGGTGACGCCATGTCGGCAGGCGGCAACTCCAAGGCGACCGGCGGCAGCAACAACGCCCTCGACACCGGAGCTTCCAACGCCAACGGCGGAGCCGGCACCGGTGGTGCCTCTTCGGCGACCGGTGGTGCTGCAACAAGCGGCGCGGCAGCGGTCAACAACCAGGCCAACGTCGCGCAGAACTCGGCCCAGTCGATGCCCGTCACGACGACGACAACGACGACCAGCAACTGGCAGAAGTGGGTCGACGATCACTCGATCACGACCAAGACGTCGACGAAGAACATCACCAAGAACAAGTCGACCACGAACAAGACGGTCAACAACAGCGGCAACAGCGGCGCAAGCACCGTCACTGCCTAACCAGAGGGGACAGACAGACACCGTGTCCACGACAACCATCACGACAAGGAGACCAAACCGGAACGACCGCCTGACGGTCGCCACCGCAAACGTCCCCGAATCCAACCGGTCGCCGCGGACACAACGTCTATCACGGGAGTCCCACCTTCGAGCACAACGTCGCGACGGCACCGACACGGCACCACGAGCCAGCGCCCCACCCGGAAGAGCGCAACTCGTACACCGCCGTGTCGGGCCGTACCCGACACGCCCGACAGGCCTCCCACCAAAGCACTGAGACGTCGTCGCCGGCGGGATAACCCCCATTCCGCCGGCGACGCCCCTCGGTCTCGAGCCTTTCGGCAAACGCCTTCGCAGCTGCGCAGGCACGCGACCAGTCGGGCCGCGAAACCCGCAGTCGTTCACGTCAGCTGCATCTGGGCGTGTAGCCGACGGCTGAGCTGCGACGCCCGGTGGCGTCCACGAGCAGCACGCGTTCGGCCGACTGCGTGCCCGTGCACATCCGGGCGAACTCCAACGAGCCGACGCCGCCGGCGCAGGAGAGGTTCCGCATCAGGTCGGGTCGGCCCCACTTGCCGAAGTCGCCGATCGCCTCGCCGGAGCCGATCCACGTGCCACCGACAACGTCACACTCGGGATCCGTGAACGTGACGCCAATCCAGGTGTAGACCGAAGAGGGAGCGCTCGTCGTGACGGTGACTGCCGTCACGACCGGCGCCGTGCCCGGAGCCTGTGTCGGTGGAGTCCGCGGCACAGGGGCGCGGTAGGAGACCGTTGCCGTGGCCTCCCTTCCCGCGGACACGACAACCCGCTGGCTGCCTCGCGAAGGCGCTGCGTCGAACGTGCTCGAGTGGATCGTCGGCACGGCAAGACGGTACGTGCCTGCCTGCGAGATGCAGGCGGCGTGTCCGCGCGAGGACGAGCGGTATCCGCGCGGGCCGGTGAGGACGACGTGCGCATTCGCCCCGTCGGGCACGTTGCGAATCACGATCCGCAGGTACCCGAGCCGCGGCGCGCGGATGGTTGCGCGTGTCGAGCCCGGCACGACGAGCGCGAGGCCGGCGAGGCAGGCAAGAGCGAGAGTCGCGACGCCACTCCGCCGCGCGTTCACGGTTCGCTAGGCCGGCTGGACGCCGACCGCGGCCGCGTATTCGGCAAGCGCGTCGATGTGAGCCTGAGGTCCAGGCAGGCCCGCGTTGATCGAGCGCATCGCGACGTGGGTGAAGCCCGCCTGCTCGTACGCGTCGATGTCGGCCCGCCACTGGTCCGGGCCGCGCTCGTACTCGACGAACGCCTCGTATCCGAAGGGCTCGGATTCCCTGCCGGCGTCCGCGAGGTGACGGCGGAGCCGTTCCGCGGCGTCGAGCAGTCGCTCGGGCCGACCGGAGAAGATGAAGCCGTCGCCGATGCGGGCAGCGCGGCGCAGTGCCGGCTCCTTGAAGCCGCCGAACCAGATCGGGATCTGCCGGCCAGGCCGCGGGAGAATCGAGGCCCGGTCGATCCGGTGCCACTCACCGCGATAGTCGAGGAGCGGCTCGGTCCAGAGGCGACGCAGCAGGTCGACCTGCTCCTCGCAACGCTTCCCCTTGTTCGAGAAGTCCTCGTTCAGCGATTCGTACTCGACGTAGTTCCAGCCGAGCCCGATACCCAGGCGCAGCCTGCCGCCCGACAGAAGATCGATCTCGGCGGCTTGCTTGGCGACCAGTGCCGTCTGACGCTGCGGGAGAATCAGGATTCCGGTCCCGAGGCCGATGCGTGTCGTGATCGCGGCGATGTAGCCCAACAGCACCATCGGCTCGTGGAATGGATCGTCCTCCGTGTACGGGCCCCAGAGCTCCGGGTCGCGGCCGGCGTGCTCCGCGCCGAGGACGTGGTCGTAGACCAGCATGTGCGAGAAGCCGAGATCTTCAGCAGCATGAGCGAAGTCGCGCACGGCTATCGGATCGCCGTCGAACCGTGTCTGCGGGAAGGTGACGCCGATCTGCACGGTTCGAGCCTATCCCACCGCGAGCGACAGTGAGACGTCGGTCGCGGGGTACACTCCGGCCCGGTGGCTGACGATTCGACGTGCCCGGAGGCACCCGGAAGCCGCATCGGCGACAACGCCCGTCCTCGAGGAGAGCAGCCGTCAGAGTCATCGGCTGGGCCGTGGCGGTCGTCATCGCGCTCGCGCCGATGTCCGTCGGTGGCGAACGCGCAGCATGACGCCGCGCCGCCCGCCGCGCTTGCGGGTCTTCGCCCGTCTCCGCAGGTGATCCACGCCAGGGCTGGGACGATGCTGCTTCCTGGCACGGTCGCGCTCGTCGCGACGGCAGGAGCCGAGGCTTCGACCGTCGCCGGTGTTCGTCAGTCGCTCCGCAGCTCGGGCTCGACGGTGATCCGCCGCGCTACCGTCGGCGCCGGGGCCCGCCTGACCGTGATCGTGGGACGGGATCCCGGCATCGAGTCCGCACTCCACGTTTCCAGTGCGAAGGCGCTGCCCTCGGGTGGCTACGTTCTCGCAGCCGGCAGCGTCGGGGCGCGTCAGCTCGTGATCCTCGATGGTGCAGATGCGTCAGGCGCGTACTACGGAGCCCAGACGCTCAGCCAGCTCCTCTCCGGGCATCGGACCATTCCCTCGTTCGAGATCCGCGACTGGCCGTCGTTTCCGAGGAGAGGCGTCGTCGAGGGCTTCTACGGAGCGCGCTGGTCGACGGCGACGACGCTCTCGATGATCGACTTCCTCGGCCGCCACCGGCTCAACCTGTTCCAGTTCCTGCCCAAGGACGAGCCCTGGATCCGGCGAGGTCTGGCGCGACCCGATTCCGTCGGACGCATCGGCCGCGGTTCGCGCGCTCGTGCAACGAGCGGAGCGGAATCACGTGACGTTCAACGTCGGGATCTCTCCCGGCGAGACGATCTGTTACTCCTCGGCGTCCGATCTCGGCACGATCGAGTCGCGGTTCGAGGCGCTCTGGCGGCTCGGCGTTCGATCGTTCACGGTCGCTCTCGACGACATCAAGGCAACCTTTCCCGGCTGTGCTGCCGACGGCGCGATGTTCGGGAGCGGCAAGCAGGGCCTCGCCCGCGCGCAGGCGCACGTCCTGAACCGGATCGACGACGATTTCATCCATGCGCATCGCGGCGCCGCGCGCCTGATCGCCGTGCCGAGCGAGTACTCCGGGCTCGCGTCCTCGCCCTACAAAGTCGCTTACGGGACGTCGCTCCACCGGGACATCGACGTGCAGTGGACGGGCGCCTACACGATCTCCGAGTCGATCAGCACCGCAGCTGCCAAGAGCGCCCGCGATGCCTACAGGCACGACATCGTTATCTGGGACAACTACTTCGCCAACGACTACCTCCCCGGCACGCTCGTGCTCGGTCCGTATGTCGATCGCAGCCCGTCACTCTCCAGACGCGCGGCCGGGATCGTCGCCAATCCACCGAACGAGTCGGAGCCCGCCAAGCTCGCGCTTGCAATGGTGGGCGACTACGCCTGGAACGACGCTGCCCATGATCCGGAGGATGCGTGGCTGACGGCCCTGCGCGAGCTCGCCGGCACCGGCGACCCAACGCTGATGAAGGCTCTCCGCACGTTCACGTCGATCAGCATGCGCCCTGCGGCCGGCAACAGTCAGGCCCCACCCGAGCTCGCCGCCGCGATGCGCGCCTTCTGGAAGGACGGAGACGCGAAAGCGATCGCGCGGTTGCGTGCGCTCCTCGTCGACCTGCGCGGCGCGCCCGCCGTGATCCGGGCGCGGATGAAGAACCCGGCGTTCCTTTGGCAGGGGAAGGTGTGGCTCGACGCGACACAGCTCTGGGCCGGTGCCGCCGTTGACGCGCTCGACGCGCTCGTGTTCCACCGAACCGGCCAGCCGGAGCGCGATGCCGCGTTGCAGGTCACGGCCCGGGCCAAGCGCACAGAGGCGCTCCTCCTTGTCGTACCGGACGTCAGTCCCCCGGCCTCGATCCAGCTTGCAGGCGGCGTTCTCGAATCGTTCGTGCACTACGCGCTGCGCGGCTACGGCCCCTGAGTCACCGCGCGGCGGCACATGGCCGATCGGTTGCGCCGAAGCGGTAGAGGAGCACGCCGCCGACGTCCTGGCCGTGCGCCAGCGTGTCGAGGGCGGGCTTCGTCCACCATGTTCCCGCGGTCTTGTCGAGGATGACGGTGGTGACGCCTTTCGCCTTGATGTAGCCGGCGATCTTTCCCGCATCGCTCGGCGTGAGCGGAGCACCCTGTGACACGTTCGCGAACTCGGGTGTCATGAACGGAGGCGGCGGTGAGGCAGCGACACGCCCGCCCGCCATTCTGAATCGGAAATCGTCTTCGACCTGCCAGAGGCTCGTATCCTGGATCGGGAGGGGAAGAACGATCTCTCCGGGCTCGAGGCATCCCTCGTAGGCGCTGTCCGTGAAGAACGCCGGAACGGTGTAGGTCGTCGCCCAGCCGGACAGTCCGAAGTTCGGGAGCAGCATCAGCATCGCGAGCGCGGGCAGGAGCCAACGCCAGTGGTCGCCGCGCGGGCGGGAGGCGGTCCACATCGTGGCGATCACGGCAACCGCAAGCGAGGTGTAGAGGGCGAAGCGCACCGTCAGCACGTTGTTGAACACAGGAAGGCCGTTGATCAGCCCCCACGGCAGCGGCACGAGGGTGTGGCCGTAGATGGTCAAGTGCCCCCCGAGACCGAGGAAGGCGGAAAGGGCGAACGTGACGAGGAGGAACCGCCCTGCCGGGGTCTGCCAGCGCTGCCGGGCGAACAGCACCAGGATCAGGATCAGGGGCAGCCCGAGGAAGGCGCCCCGCTCACCGGGGTTGGTGGTGAAGTGCCGTGCGATCTCGTCTTCCCAGCCTCTCGACACGAGGGTCTCCAGCGATGGGACTACGAAGTCGAGAGCGTCCGTGACGAAGGCCGCGGGGAGCGAGATCGACGTGCGCACGGGGTCGCGGAGCACGTAGTAGAGGAAGGGCGAGGCCAGCAGCCCGGCAAGGAGGTAGGCGCCGGCGAGTGGCAGTAGAAGCTCTTTGATCCGCGCCCGCGTGTTGCGGACGAGCGCGAACGCGATCGCGAGTGCCACAGCGAGCGCCAGCGTCATGGTGAAGAGGATCTCGGTGGAGATCAGCACCTCTGCTGCCAGGACGGGGCCGAGTCGCAGCACGAGACCGCGAGGGCCCAGCTCGCCTTCGATTGCGCGAAGCACGACGAGCGCCGCGATCGGTACGAGGAAGGTGGCTGTCAGGTTCAGATGGCCGGCCCAGACGTGGCCGAGCATGTAGCTCGAGAACCCGAACAGGAACCCGCCAACAAACGATGGCCAGGTCTCGCGGCTGACGTGCCGGCAGAGCAGGAACGCCGTCCAGGCCGCGAGCGCCGGCAACAGCACCGCAGCGACGTTGTAGGAGACAACCGCGCCGAACAGGAGCGTGATCGGCGCGAACAGCAGAGCGAGGCCGGGGACGAACGTCGTCCAGGTGAGATTGACACCACTCGGGGCCCAGATCGCGTCCGTGACGAGTGGGTTCTGGCCGTGAACGATCGCGTGCGGCACCCAGGCGAACGACCAGATGTACGTCTGCGGATCTATCTTGTTGCCGACCCACTGGGAGCCCGGGCTCGTCAACAGCCGCGCGCCGAAAAAGACGAACGAGATCGCTCCATACCCGAGCAGTACCGCCGCGCTCACCCACGCCGAGCCGGCGCGCCGCGCGCCCGAAGTGACTGGCACCGCGCTCATCCAGTCACCGCGCTCGTGCCCACCGCGCGAGCCTAGATGATCACGCTCGACGCCAGAGGCCACGGCTCGCGTAGGTTCTCGGTGTGAGGATCGGCTTGATGATCGAGGGTCAGGAGGGTGTCAGCTGGGAGCAGTGGCTGGCGCTCGCGGAGGCGACCGAGCGCGCGGGGCTCGAGAGCCTGTTTCGCTCGGATCACTACCAGTCGATCGCGCTCGTCGAGCCCGCCGCCTCGCTCGACGCCTGGGCAACGCTGGCCGCTCTCGCGGCGCGGACCGAGCGGATCCGGCTCGGGACGCTCGTCTCGCCGGTCACGTTCCGTCCCGCCGGGGTGCTCGCGAAGAACGTCGTCACCGTTGACCACGTGTCGGGCGGCAGGGTCGAGCTCGGCATCGGCGCCGGCTGGTACGAAGCCGAGCACGTCACCTACGGGTTCCCGTTCGGGACACTTCGGTCGCGGCTCGACGAGCTCGACCGCCAGCTCGAGGAGATCATCCGGCAGTGGACGGTCGCCGAGGAGATTCTGCCGAAGCCGCTACAGCAGCCTCATCCGCCGATCATCGTCGGGGGCTACGGAAAGCCGCGAGCCGTGGCAGCAGCAGTCCGATTCGCCGACGAGTACAACCTGATCATGCCGTCGGTCGAGGAAGCGGGCGAGTTCGCTGTGCTTCTGGCCGACGCCGCGCGCGCCTCGGGCCGATCGCCGCTCCGATTCTCGATGATGACCGGCTGCATCGTCGGTCGGGAGGCGGCACAGGTCGCCGAGCGCCTCGGCTCCTTTCGGGCGTTGACGGGTAATGCTGACGCCAGCCCGCAGCTGTGCGGGACGATCGACGAGATCGTCTCTCGGCTCCGGGAATACGAGGCTGCCGGCGTTCAGCGCGCCATGCTCCGCCACCTCGACCACCAGGACGTCGAGATGATTGCCGACCTCGGCGAGGTCGCGGCCAGGCTCGCCGCCGGCTCCAACCCTTCTTGACGGGCGCTCCGGTGCGTCCCTCCTCCGAGACTGCCGAGCTGGTCGAGATTCACGTCGTCGACCCGGCTCAACCCGAGGCCCAGGCGTGCCTGCGCGCGTACGTCGCCGAGCTCGGCCGGCGATTCGAGACCGGCTTCGATCCCGCCCTGAGCATCTCCGCCGAGCTCGACGAGCTCAGGCCTCCAGCCGGCCTGTTCCTCGTCGCCACGTTCGGGGCGGAGCCGATCGGCTGCGGGGCACTCAAGTTCCACGGCTCCGAGCCTGCCGAGCTGAAGCGGATGTGGGTCGCCGACTCGGCGCGCGGTCTCGGAATCGGCCGCCGGCTCCTCGGCGAGCTCGAGGCCCACGCGGCCGCCGCCGACGCCCCGGCAATCCGGCTCGAGACCAACGAAACGCTGATCGAGGCGATCAGCCTGTACCGGGCCGCCGGCTACCAGGAGGTCGACGCCTTCAACGACGAGCCCTACGCCCACCACTGGTTCGAGAAGCCGATGAGAAGCACGCAGCCCTGAGCTCAGGCAGGATTGCCGGATGGAGCAGGACTTCGTAGGACGTGAGGGTGTCGCGCTCGTCACGGGTGGGAGCGGCGCGATCGGCGCGGCCGTGACGAAGATGCTGGCCGCGCGCGGCAGCAAGGTGGCCTTCACCTACCTCAGCAACAAGGAGGCGGCGGCCGAGCTGGAAGCCGAGGCGAGCGAGCAGGGGTGGGAGATGGTCGGGTCGGCGGCTCGACCTGAGGGACGAAGCCGCAACCGCCGGCCTCCTCACCGAGCTCGAGGAGCAGTTCGGCGGCATTCACACCGTCATCTACGCCTCCGGCCCGTTCGTCCAGCTCGAGTATCTGAGCAACGTCTCGCCGCAGCAGTTCCGCGAGCAACTCGAAGCCGACGCGGTCGCGTTCTTCAACCTCGTCCAGCCCGCGATCATGCGGCTACGCCGCACGCGCGGCAGCATCGTGGCCGTCGCCACGACGGCACTGAGTCGCGCGATCGTTCGCGACGGGCTGTCTGCAGGGCCAAAGGGCGCGGTCGAGGGCGTAGTGCGGACGCTGGCTCTCGAAGAGGGCCGATACGGCATTCGCGCAAATGTCGTCGGCGTCGGCGTGACGGACGTCGGGATGGCTGCAGACCTGATCGAGAGCGGAAGCTTCGGTGAAGCCGGCCTTGCCGAGGCCACGGAGAGGATCCCGCTCCGCCACTTCGGCACGGCCGATGACCTCGCCGAGGCCGTCTGCTTCCTCGCGTCGGACCGCGCCCGATTCATCACCGGGCAGACGCTGAACGTCGACGGCGGCTATAGCGTCTGACGGGCCGGGGAGAGGTCGTGGATCGCGGGGAGAGCGGTCTCGGCGAACCAGTGGAGCCGCTCGAGATAGTCGGACAGGCTCCTCGTTGCGGGCGGCGCATCGGGGCTATCCGTCTGATAGACGCTCGTTCCGAGCGGTGCATTGGCGTCCGTGACGGTCGCGCCGAGGTCGGCTATCTCGCGCGCCTGTTCCATGACCGCGCTGGCTTCGAGGACAACCTTCGGTGGCTCGACGACGACATGTGAGACCGGATCTCGGCGTCCGTCGTAGAGCGGGAGCGAGATCTCGATCGGGTCGTGACGATGGAGGCGCTGTTGCTCGGCTCGGAGATGGGCGAGCATCTCCGGTACCTCGGAGCGTGGTGTGTCGTAGGAGAGCCAGCCGTCACCCCGCGCAGCGACCTGGCGAAGGGCACGCTTCGACTTCCCTCCCAGCCAGACGGGCAGATGCTCCTGGAACGGCTTGGGCTCGAACACGAGCTCGTCGAACGAGACGAACTCCCCGGCGAAGGATGGAGACTCGGACGTCCAGAGCGTGACCATCGCATCGACGACCTCGGCGGTCATGGCGTCCCGGGTAGCGAACGGGACACCCAGCGTGTCGAACTCCCACTCGGACCAACCCGTCAAGGCGACCACCACCAGACGTCCGCCGGAAAGGTGATCGAGCGTCGCAAGCGCTTTGGCCAGCTCGATCGGGTGGTGGTACGGAACGACGACGAGGCAGGCCACTTTGATCGTCGTGGTCGCGCCCAGGATGAAGCCTGCCGCCGAGAGCGAGTGCACCCAGAACGGCCCGCTTCGCGGGATGAGCGACGGATGCATGACGATGTGCTCGGGAACCATGATGTAGTCGTAACCCAGGCGTTCGAGCGTCCGAGCCGTCTCCACTTGCTCCTCGAAGCTGATGGATTTCCACCAGTGCGTCCCGGTACCCGGATGCAACGACAACCCGGGCAGATTGACGATCACTTTCATCCAGTGATCCTGCCAGGAGCCCACAGCTCGCGCGGTTGTGCGCTCACGAGACGACGTCACCGGCGAGAATCCGCGGGACTCGTTCCCCGCGACAAGGAGCGCACGATGACCGCAACGACCGACCGACCGAGGCAGTGATCCCTCCCTCGGTGGCAAAAACGGCCGCCTCGTACGAATACTCACCCGGCGTCATCGTCCCTGCCGGCGACCTGTTGTTCGTTTCCGGCCAGATCGGACGCGACGCGGCAGGGCAGGTCATCGCCGATGCCGAGGAGCAGTTCGTCGCTGCGTTCGAGAATCTGCAGTCGATCCTCGTCCAGGCCGGCGCCACGATGGCCGATGTCATCGACATCACGACCTTCCATACCTCGATGGCCGACCTCGCCGTCTTCGCAAAGGTGAAATCACGCTTCCTCGACACGACTCCATACCCGGCATGGACGGCGATCGGGATCACCGAGCTCGCCCTCCCGGGCGTGCTCGTCGAGATCAAGGCAACCGCGCGGCTACCCGAGCAGGTTGGTTCTGCTGACCGGGGTCGGTGGCCGAGGGCTGAGTGTTGTCTGCGATGGTTGTAGTGCCAGAGCCAGCCGTCAAGTGCTGCGGTTCGTCGTTGCTTGAGTGGTAGATCGCGGCGTATGCGCCGCCGTTGAGCAGCGTGCGGATGAAGCGTTCTGTTTTCCCGTTGGTCTGGGGCCGATATGGGCGGGTGCGGCTGTGTTTGATCCCGAGCGTGCGGCAGGCGATCGCGTGCGCGGTCGCGATGTAGGCGGGGCCGTTGTCGGTGAGGACGCGTTCGACGTTGATCCCGTAGCGGCGGTAGAAGCGCACGGCTCGGCGCAGGAACCCGGCAGCTGTCAGCGCTTTCTCGTCGGGCAGGACTTCGGCGTAGGCAAGCCGCGAGTGGTCGTCGATCGCGATATGCACGTACTCGTAGCCGACCGTCTTGCGGCGGTGGCCGCTGGCGTCGGTGGAGGTGGCGTTGTAGTGCTGCGGTCCGCCGCGGACGCGCCAGCCTGCGCCGCCTTGGATGCGTCCCAGCTTCTTGACATCGACGTGGATTAGCTGCCCGGGTCGGGAGTGCTCGTACCGAACGGGCTGCTCGAGCCCGAGCCGGCCGAGCCTGCCCATCCCGGAGCGAGTCAGGATCCCGCACACTGTCGAAAGTGGGATGCCAAGAACCTCGCCAATCTCGACAGCGGTGAAGCGAAGCCGGCGCAGCGCCACGATCGCCTCAACCCGCTCGGCCGAGGTGCGGTTCGCGACCTTCCGCGGAGCGGAGGAGCGATCGTGGAGCCCAACCTCGCCCTCCAGGCGATAACGGCCGACCCACTTACGGGCGCAGCGCACGCTGACGCCAGCGGCTGCCGCCGCAGCCCTCAACGACTGTCCCTCGATCACGACCTGCTGCGCCAGCCGACGCCGACCCTGCCAGCTGAGAGCCGCGTTACGGTGAAGATTCATCCGGTGTCCTCCTTGGACTGGGGCGCTTGGCAGCTCCCAGCCTCCAAGGAGACCCGGATGAACCAACGTGCTCAGGAACTACATCTAGGGCCGCTATCCCGGCTGGGCAAACGCAGCCACGGTCTGCGCTCCGTGCGACTGATGCCGGAGCGTCTAGTGTCGACGTCGTGAGCTCCTCCGTGCTCATCGACGCCGCCGGCGTGGAGCATCGCCCTGCCGAGGGCGAGGTCCGCATCGTCAGCCTCGTGCCGAGTATCACCGAGCTACTCGTCGACCTCGGGCTCGCCGGCGCGCTCGTCGGACGGACGGGCTTCTGCATCCACCCGCGAGACGTCGTTCGCGAGGTCCCGAAGGTCGGGGGCACGAAGGACGTCAAGATCGATCGGATCCGGGAGCTCGCTCCCACCCACGTCGTCGTCAACATCGACGAGAACCGGCTCGAGACGGTGGAGGAGATCGCCTCGTTCACGCCGTCGGTGATCGTCACGCATCCGCTCGGGCCGGTCGACAACCTCGAGCTGTACCGCCTGCTGGGCGCGATCTTCGGGCGCGAGGCGGAGGCGGCGGAGCTCTGCGCCCGCTTCGAAGAGGCGCTTATCGCGCTTGGCCCGCCCGGCGATCCGGTCGACGTTCTCTACCTGATCTGGCGCGATCCGTGGATGACCGTCTCGCGTGACACCTACATCTCCCGCACGCTGGCGCTGATCGGCTGGCAGACCGTTCCCGCCGAAAGCCCTGACCGTTACCCGCTCGTCGATCCCGCCGCGCTGGCCGGAACCGTCGAGCGGGTCCTGCTCTCGAGCGAGCCCTTCAGGTTCCGCGAGCGGCACATTCCCGAGCTCGAGTCGCTCGTTCCAGGCGCCGAGGTGATGCTGATCGACGGGGAGATGACGTCCTGGTACGGCAGCCGCGCGATCGCCGCGCTCGGGTACCTCGGCGCCCTCGCCCGGCGCTCGGAGGACTAGCTACTTCGGCTGCAGCCGGGCGCCGGCGTCGAGCCGCACGACCTCGGCGTTCATGTACGAGTTCGTCAGCAGCTCGAGCGCGAGCGAGGCGAACTCGTCGGCACGACCCAGGCGGGTGGGGAAGAGCGTGTCGCGCCGCAGCCGCTCCTTGAACTCCTCCGGGTCGGGTGCGGCGTCGTAGATCGGCGTGTCGATCAGCCCCGGCGCGATCGTGTTCACGCGGATCCCGACGACCGCGAGGTCGCGGGCGAGCGGCAACGTCATGCCGACGATCCCGCCCTTGGAGGCGCTGTAGGCGGCCTGGCCGATCTGACCGTCGAACGCCGCCACCGACGCGGTGTTGAGAATTGCACCCCGCTGGCCGTCCTCGTCGGGGTCGACCTGGCTCATCGCGGTGGCGGCGAGCCGAACACAGTTGAAGGTGCCGATCAGGTTGACCCCGATCAGGAACGTGAAGGCGTCGAGGTCGTGCGCCGAGGCGTACTCGCCGTCGCGTCCGATTGTGCGCGCGGGGATGCTGAGCCCCGCGCAGTTGACGAGCACCCGCAGCGGCCCGAGCGCCTTCGCGGCTTCGACGGCGGCGATCACCTCCGCCTCGTTGCGAACATCCGCGCGAGCGAAGGCCCCTCCGAGCTCGCCGGCCACCTTCTGCCCGCGCTCCTCGTCGAGATCGACGACGGTGACGCGCGCGCCGCGCGCCGCGAGCAGGCGGGCCGTCGCCTCCCCGAGCCCCGAGGCGCCACCCGTGACGAGCGCCGCTGCGCCGCTGATCTCCATGGCCATGCCGGACGCCAGACTAGCGACGGTCGGACGGGCGGCTGTGCTCCGGCCGGAGATCCGAGACGGTGTAGAGCACGAGATAGGCGACGACCAGCAGGCACGTGACGCCGACCAGTGTCACGAGCGTTTCGGGACGTGCGAGTGGATCCGCGAGCCGGGCGGCGACCGCGCGAAGCAGGCTGTCCGGCTGCGTGATCGCGTCCCAGCTGTTGAGGCGGCGAACGCGCCCGATGTAGATGCCGGCGCTGCAGAGGAGGAAGATCGGGGCGAGCGCGATCCAGCCGACGAGGGTGCCGAAACGGCGCTCGATCACACCCTGGACGAGAAGCACCGACCCGAGCCCGAGGACGAGCCCGACCCCGGCGAACGAGGCGATCATGCCCGCGTCGAACCAGACCGGGACGCCCGAGACCCGGCCGACGTGAACGAAGTCGGTGACGATGTACGGCGCATTCGGCAGGAAGAGGAGCCACGCCCCGCCGAGCAGCCAGAGGACCGAGCGGCTGCGACCGCGGCGCGCGGCGTCGTAGAGCGCCACCGCCAGCAGGAACGGGATCCAGGCCAGGACGAGGTTCCAGGCGAGGAAGCGAAACTCGAGCCCGTGCGGATAGCGCACCCTGATCGCCAGCAGGACGATGCACAGCCCCGAGGCAAGCACGAGGGAGAAGAGTGCTGCGATCCGCCGATCGGACGCGTTCATCAGGGACATCGTAGATACCCCCTGCCCGAACGGGCCGGCCGCTTACCGTTTCTTCAGCAGAGTCGTCTTCGACCGCGGCTCGTCGGGAGTGCTCGTGCGGATGCGCACCCAGCCTCGATTCGGCCCGAAAAATACCCCTTTTGCGCAGCAAGAACGGCTCAGGATCCGGCGCTTCCCGCCGATGAGGGATTGTGCGCATGTCCTTCAAGACCGTTTTGGCGTACTGCATCGTCGCGGCCGCCGCCCTCGCCGGAGCGCAGGGCGCATTTGCCGACGGCGGCTTCGCCAGCCTGCAGCCAGGCGTCCCTACGGCCGGGCTCGACGAGAGCGTCAAGGTCAACGTCGTCTTCGTGGGGCTGCAGCCGGGGCAGATCAACACCACGGAGTTCCTCTCCGACCTGCCGCACCAGGCGAGCCCGATCGTCCGTTCCCGGCTCTACTACGGCATCACCGAGGAGCTCGGGATCGACTACTCCTACGACTACTCGACGACCTTCACGACGCCGGCCTGGAACGCGACCTTCTTCGCGGCGCTCAAGTCGCTCTCGAAGTCGGCGCCGCGCACCGAGTTCCAGGATCTCTACAACGAGCAGGCCGGGACGCGCAAGGTCGGCCCGAACAACGCGATCGACGCCCCCAGCGTCGAGAAGTGGCTGATCGACCATGCCCCGCCCGGCGTCGACACCCACCAGGACACGATCTTCTTCATCAACTGGTGGGGCCGGCCGGACTTCGTCGACCACGTCTACACGAAGATCGGCGAGCCCGACCCGGATACGGGATACGACTTCGGCCTCGAGCGCGACAGCCGCAAGCTGATCGCGTGGGGAGGGACGACCCCGGACGACGAGGAGACCGGCCTCGGGGGCAGGCGCGGCGTCAACCGCGTCTGGTTCTACGACCTCTCGGCAGGCCCCGAGGCGTGGGGCGGCAACTACGACATCACGAACGACGACCTCGACGGCGACGGGGAGCCGGACTACCGGGTGCCGCCCGCCTGGGAGTACAGCACTACGGGGTACCGGGATCCCAAAGCGCTCACCGGCGACCTCGCACGGGTGGCGCGCTACACGGCGATCGATCTCCTCTTCACGTCGTCACCCCTGTTCCCGCCCTACCTGAGCCCCGACCTGCTGCCGAACGAGATCGACGTCCGGCTCAACACCTTCGAGGGCTGGCCCCACGTCAATGCCTCGGCGACCTACGAGCAGCCCGACTACTTCCTCAGCGAGGAGCGCCAGCTCTTCCCCGAGGTGGCGATGACGGCGCACCAGCACGACCTCCGCCTCAACGGCAAGTCGAGGCGTTGCTTCGAGCAGTGGCTCGCGGATGTCCCGTGCTTCGACGACCGGCCTCAGTACCCGGCCGCGGCGAACCTCTTCCTCGACAACGCCCTCAACGCCGGCAGCATCGTGGGGCACGGCGTCGACGGCAACCGCCCCGGCCGGCCCGGGCACGGCGACAAGAACCGGACGTACCCGGCGCCGGGAGTCGCCTATGCGACAACGGACGACCTCGTCCCCGACCTGCTCGGCTACGCCGACGACAACTGGGTCGACGGCACGCAGAGCTTCGTCTTCAGCTTCCTCTCGAACGCGATCGTCGAGTCGGGGTACGGCCTCACGACGACGCAGATTCACGAGTTCGGCCACCACTTCGGGATGAGCCACCCGCACGACGGCTTCGACCCCGAAACGGGAATCGACTTCGACGCGACCGGCAATTACTACTTCGCCTGGGACGGTGACGAGAGCAACACCGTGATGAGCTACATCGACGTCAACTGGGACTTCAGCCAGTTCGACCGCGACAACGCCGCACGCCACCAGGCGGCCGGATTCATCGTCAACGCGAACATGATCGCGGGGCGCATCCTCCAGAGCCGCGACGCCCGTAGGGCTGCCGGCAATCTCCAGGCGGCCGACGCGTCGATCGGCCAGGCGAAGGCCGCGATCGCCGCCCACGACTACAACGCCACCTGGCGGGCTGCCCGCGCCGCGTACGAGTCGGTGCTACAGGGCGCCGATCAGGCGCACGTGAAGGTGAGCGCGAGCCAGAACGGCTGGTCGGTGCTGCCGAAGGTGAAGCACAAGGATCGTCACTCGAGCCACAACAGCGTCGTCATCTACGGCGGCTTCGACAAGATCGGCCCCGGCTCGAAGCGCAGCATGCGCTAACCGCGCTAGCGCGTTACTCGGCGGCCGGCGCGCGCCCCTGAGGAGGGCGTACCCCGCGCAGGAGCACCACGACGAGCACCGCTCCCGCGAGCGCGACGATCGCGGCGACGAGCAGGATCGAGCCGAGCGATTCGACGAACGCAGCCCTCGCCTCCGGCGCGATGTTCGGCGGGAAGGCGCCCGACGCGACGGCGGCGACGAGATCATGGCTCGGCGCACCGCCACTCGGAGTGGTCAGCTTCGACGAGATCGTGCTCTGAAAGAGCGCTCCCAGCCCGGCGATCCCGGTCGCGATCCCGATCTGGCGGAAGGTGCTGTTCGTGCCCGAGGCCATGCCGGCCCGCTCGGGCGAGACCACGCTTACCGCTGTCGATGCCAGCGCCGGGTTCGTGAGACCGATCCCCACTCCCGCGAGCAAGAACCCTGGGAGGAGGAGCGTCCACCCGGAGTCCGTCTGCACGCGCGACATCAGGAGGAGCGAGACACCGATGATCGCGAGCCCCGCTCCCATCAGCCAGCGCGCCGAGACGCGGGAGGTGAGGTTGCCCGAGACGGCCGCCACGACGAACGCGACGAGCGACAGCGGCAGGAAGCGGAGCCCGGCCTGGAGCGGCGAGTAGCCGAGGACGTTCTGGAGGTACAGCGTCAGGTAGAGGAACGCAGCGAAGATCGAGGAGGAGATCGCGAACGCGGCAATCTGGGCGCCGTCGAACGCCGCGCCTCGGAAGAGGCGGAGATCGAGCATCGGGTCGCGCCGCCGCAGCTCGATCGCGGCGAACACCGCGAGCAACACGACCGCGCCGATCAGGCAGGAGAGGATGAGGGCGCTCGTCCAGCCCTTCTCGTTCCCCTGCAAGAGCCCGTAGACGAGGAGGAAGAGCGACCCCGTCAATGCCGCGGTGCCGAGCCAGTCGACGCGGCCCGCGTTCGGGTTCTTCGACTCGTCGACCCGCATCATCGTGACGACGATCGCCGCGACTCCGATCGGGATGTTGACGAAGAAGATCCAGCGCCAGCCGGCCCACTCGGTGAGCACGCCGCCGACGAGCGGGCCGATTGCGACCGCCGCCCCGGTCGTCGCGCCCCAGATACCGAAGGCCGTGCCGCGGTCGCGGCCGTGGAATGCGTTCGCGAGCAGTGCGAGCGAGACGGCGAACATGATCCCGCCGCCGACCCCCTGCACGGCCCGGGCGGCGATCAGGATGCCGGCGTTCGACGCGATCCCGCAGGCGAACGACGCAACGGTGAACAGCACGAGGCCGAGCGTGAAGACGCGGCGGCGGCCGAGGAGGTCGGCGAGCGAGCCGGCCGCGAGCACGGTCGTGGCGAGCGTGAGCGCGTACGCGTCGACGACCCACTGGAGCTGGGCGAAGCTCGCATCGAGGTCGCGCTGCATGTCGGGCAGGGCGACGTTTACGACGGTGATGTCGAGGAGCAGCATGAAGATCGCCGTGCACACGGCGATCAGCGTCCACCACTTGCGATCGATGCCGTCCATCACCTCGAGCCTAACCCACCGCGCCTTGCCTCACACCGCTGTGCCTGACGTCGCCACACTGTCACCATGATGACCATGCCGCGCGAGCTGCATACCCGCAGACCGGGAACCGGATCAGCCACGACCACCCGGGTACTCGCCGCGGTCGGCCTGGTCGCGCTGCTCGGGGGGATGCTCTACATCGTGCACTCCGCCCGGGAGACGAGCGACGCCCCGTCCGCGCCGGCACAGACGACCGCGGCGAGCCCGGCACCGAAGCCGGTCGTGAAGCCGCCGGCCCGCGTCAAGGTCGTCGTCAGCGGCGTTGGCGCATACGACCCGGAGGGCGACCAGTCCGAGAACGGAGGCGATGCGCACTTCGCCACCGACGGGATCCCGACGACCGCGTGGAAGACCGAGCACTATCGGACCACGTTCCACAAGTCGGGCGTCGGCCTCGTGGTCGACGCCGGTAAGCCCGTCAAGGCGACGCGCGTCGTCGTCACGACCGATACGCCTGGCTACGCCGCCAGGGTCCAGGTCGGTAATTCCGCGACGGGACCGTTCACCGACGTCTCCGCGTCGAAGACGACCACCGGACGCACGGTCTATGCACTCAAGCCGCGCCGCGCTCGCTATCTGGTGCTCTGGATCACCTCGATGCCGGCCGGCGGCGTCGCGTCCGTGAACGAGATCGGCGTCACGGCCGGAGCCTGACGATGTCGCTCGCGGGCGCGATCGCCGCCGCGACCGCCCTCTTCATCGGCCTGCCGGTCGTGCTCTTGCTCGCCGCGTGGGCAGGGCCGATCGGCTGGATCGTCGCGGCGGTCGTGCTGCCGCTCGTGGTGCTCGGCCTGATCCTCTGGCTCGGCTGGTTCCGTCGTCGGGACGACGACGGTCCTGACACGATGTGGCGGTGAGCGCCGCCCGCGAGGTCATGAGCTGGGACGACCTCGGCAGCGGCTGCCGCGAGCTGGCGGAGGCGATCCACGCGGACGACTGGATCCCCGACCTCGTGCTCGGGATCTCGCGCGGCGGACTGCTCGTCGCAGGCGCCCTGGCCTACGCGCTCGGCGTCAAGAACACCGCCACGATCAGCGTCGAGTTCTACACCGGCGTCGACGAGAGGCTCGAGCTGCCGATGCTGCTCCCTCCCGTTCCCGACCTCGTCGACCTCTCCGCTGCACGTGTCCTGATCGCCGACGACGTCGCGGACACGGGGGCCACGCTCGAGCTCGTGCACGACTTCTGCGCCGGGCGGGTGGCCGAGGCCCGCGTCGCCGTGCTCTACGAGAAGTCTCGCTCCACGATCGCGAGCGAGTACGTCTGGCGCCGGACCGACGACTGGATCACGTTCCCGTGGAGCGCCGAGCCGCCGGTTACCGGCGGCAGCGCCGAGTAGCGCTCAGCTGCAGCGGGCGCAGGCGGGCCGGGTCGATCCCGAGCCAGCGGCTGCGTGAGCCGGTGCATCGTGCCGTCTGCGCGCATCCGCGCCAGGGCGCGGTTGACGTCGGCGACCGCGACCGGCCCTCCTCGGGTGACGGCGACGACGTAGCCGCCGCCGGCCTCGATCCGCGCCGAGACGGGGCCGAGCAGCCCGCCGCGGCCCGCGACGAACCGTCCAACCGTGTCGGCGTCGACCACGGCTGCGTCGCAGGCGCCCGTCTGGACGAGCTCGAGCAGGCGGGCATCCGAGGCAACGAGCATCGGCTTGGTGGCGGGGCTGAGCGTGGCGGCAATGGCGCCCGCGCCGTCGCTCCCGCGGAGCGCGCAGGTGATCCTGTGCCGGAGGTCGGCGAGCGACGACGGGCGCGGAAGGCCTCGCCGGAGAACGACAGCCTGGTCGGTGCCGAGGTACGGCTCGCTCAGGTCGGCGACGGCCGCTGCTGCCTTCAGGGGCCGAATCGCCGCGATCGAGACGTCCCACGGCCGCACCCTGGCGGTGAGGAGCCGAGAGGACGACGGGACGTAGACGAAGCGAACGCGCGGAACGCCGAGGCGGCGCGCGAGATCGCGGGCGATGTCGACCTCGAGGCCGCGCGCGAGGATGACCTCGCCATCGCGGACGATGCCCGCCTGGAGCACCGGGTCGCGGAGGCCGAGCGCGACGACGAGCTCGGTCGGCGGGGCCACGGCGACCGTGGCCGGCGGTGGATCGTCGGCCCTGCCCTCGGCGGGCAGGCCGAGGGCGACGAGAACACCCGCCACAGCGATGACGCACGTGACGAGTGCCGCGACGATCGCCAAGCCCGCCGGCGAGCGCCCGCACGGCGCGAGTGAGAGGTCATGCGCTCGCCTCGTCGAAGACGTCGACCGGGGTTCCCATCTCGGCGAAGCCGAAGAGCATCTCGGCGTCGTAGTGATTGACCCGCACGCAGCCGTGCGACGCTGCGTACGTCGGGACGGAGCCGATACTCGTGGAGGGCAACGCCGCCGGTGAAGTAGCTCGCCCACGGGAGCCAGACCTTGAACGGCACCGACCACGAGTAGCGCTCCTTGCGGTAGACGCGGAACGATCCCGTCGGCGTCTTCCCGTAGGCGCCCGAGGAGATGTGGACGGCAGCGCACGACGCTGGTTGTCCTCGATCAGCAGCGCGAGCTGGCGGCGCAGCTGAATCTCGATCCGGCGGCCGGGCTTGTTGAGCTTGGGCTCGGGGCGGGTCGCCCGGTCGAGCATCGCCATCGTCGCCTCGCCGAGCGTGCCGTCGCGCGGCAGCCCGGCCCACTTCTGGTAGCCGAGGACCGCCGTCGAGGTCTGCGTGTCGACGACGCCGGTCAGCCCGGTGGGCGCCATGAAGCCGAGATCGACGAGAAGCTGCTGGATAGTCGCGCACCGTCGGCACGCTGCGCGGCCGGATCGATCGCCGTCCTCACCGGGCGGCGGAGGTCGTAGCCGGGGAAGAGGCCGACCGGGACGCCGCCCTCGACGAGGACACGGACGCCGAGCACGCCGGGGACGCCGCGGAGCGTGCGAACGAGCTGGCCGACCCGATCCTGGAGCAGGACCGGTCGCTTGCGCCGAGAGCGAAGCGCGATCCGAGGTCGACCGTGACGATGCGCCGCGAGATCACGGTCAGCGAGCGGAGGGGAGTCGAGCGGGGGACGGCGGAGTGAACGCCGCGGCTGCGCTCGGCGGCCGTCGGCCCGGCGAGCAGCTGTGCACCGCCTGCTGCGGGTCGTCGTCCCGGGCGCGGTCGACCTGGCACCGGCTTGCCGTCCGCGACGAACCAGACCTCGACACCGGCGCCTGCCGGGCCGGCCAGGACGAGGGCCGACACCGCGAGCGCGAGAAAAGCGCTGCATTTCATGGCAATCAGGTTCGCCGTCGCAGACGCACATTTCCTCCGATCGGCAGGAGCAAGCGCAACCTCAAGGCACGGGCCGTCCGACGCCGATGAATCGTGGAGCCGATGATCGACCCCCCTCACCTCGCCCGGGTCCCGCCCCGAGCCGATCCTGGGCAGGGTCGGCGACACCCCGGAGGCGCTCGCACTCTTCGACTCGTATCGCCGGCTCGCCGACGTCTTTCACGACGTCCTCTCCGAGCAGTCTCTCGACGCGCTGCTCGAAGCGGATCGCGGACACGCTCGGCGAGCTCATTCCCCACGACGACCTCGCCTTCTATGAGGCTGACGAGGCCACCTCTCGGCTCTGGGGCGTCTTTGCCCGGGGCCACTACGCCGACGAGGTGATCGCCGACGAGCCGTTCGGCTTCGGGGAGGGCATCACCGGCTGGGCGGTCGCGAACCGCGAGCCCGTGCTGGCGAACCGGGCCGATCTCGACCCTCGCGTGAGGTTCGTCGAAGGCACGCCCCCGGATCCCGAGTCGCTGATCGCCGATCCCGCTCATCGCCCGCGGGTCGATCAAGGGCGCGCTGAACATCTATCGCATCGGGCTCGGGGAGTTCACCGAGGAGGAGTTCCGCCTGGCCGTCCGGTTCGGGGACGCTGCCGCGCTCGCGCTCGACAACGCCCACGCGCGCGCGAGCCTGGAGCTCCAGGCTCAGACCGACCCGCTAACCGGGCTCTGGAACCACCGCTCCTTCCACGAACGGCTACGAAACGAGATCGTCCGCGTCTCCACCGGCCAGGCGTCGTCGGTGGCACTCCTGATGATCGACCTCGACGACTTCAAGCGGGTCAACGACATCTACGGGCACGCCGTCGGCGACCAGGTGCTGGCAGAGCTCGCAACGCAGCTCCGCAGCGTCGTACGCGAGACGGACGATGTCTGCCGCACGGGCGGCGAGGAGTTCGCGATCATCGTCCGGGCCGGCAATCTCGAGGCGGCGCGCGCACTCGCCGAACGGGTCGCGCGGCAGGTCGCCGAGGCGAACTTCTACCAGGCGGGTCCCGTCACGCTCTCGATCGGGATCGCCATCGGTCCAGAGCACGCAGCCAATCCACGCGAGCTCGTCGCCTGCGCCGAGATTGCGATGATGACCGCCAAGGCTCGCGGGAAGAGCCGAGTCGTCGTCTTCGACGCGGACGAGAGCGAGCGACCCGTCTCGCAGGCGGACGCGCGGCGAAGACCTGCGGTCGATCGCCCACCTCAAGATGCTGCACGGCGTCTCGGCCAAGCTCAGCCGCCTGCTCGAGATCGAGGAGATCTCCGCCACGATCGCGGACGAGCTCCACCAGCTGATCGACTACCACAACTGCCGCGTCTTCCTGCGCGACGGCGACGACCTCACACCGGTCGCGTTCCGCGGCGACGCTCACGGATACGACGGGCCGGTACTCGACGTGCTCACGATCAAGGTCGGGGTCGGTATCACGGGGCACGTGGCGGCAACGGGCGCACCGTTCCTCACCGGCGATGCGGCGAACTGCGACATCGGCCATCACATCGAGGGCACCGCGCGGATCGAGGAGTCGCTCCTCGCCGTCCCGCTCCGGTACGGCGCCAACGTCGTCGGCGTGCTGGTTCTGTCGAAGCTCGGGATCGATCAGTTCGACGGCGACGACCTCCGCCTTCTCGAGGTGCTCGCAGGGCATGCCTCGGTTGCCTTCGCAAACGCACGCCTCTACGAGGCTGAGCGGCGTGAGGCTCAAGGCGCGAAAGCCCTCCTCGAGTTGTCCCGCGAGCTCTCCGCCTGCACGCAACTCGATGCGGTCGCCGACCGCGTCGTCCAGGGTGCCGTGCGGATTCTCGATGTTCCGAGAGCCTCGCTCTGGCTCCCTGCGAGCCGGGACGAGGGGGCTGGAATGCCTCAGCCGGTGGCCCGACGACGACGATCCGGCGCACGTCCACGCCGGCGACCGCCTGCCGCCGACGCGCCCTCGAGGTACTGGCGGACAAGACCGATCCGTTCCTGATCCGCGGCGAGGACCACCTCGAGACGGTCGGCCCGGACTGCAAGCGGACGATCGCCGCCGCGTACGCCGTGGCGCCGTTTCCGATCGACGGGAGCTCAGGGAGCGCTCGCCCTCATGTTGGCCGCGGGCGAGACGCTCGACGGACGGCGGCTCGACCTGCTCGCGGGCATCGCAGCGCAGGCGAAGCTTGCCCTGACCAACGCACGCTCGTTCGAGAGCCTCGAGCGCACGTTCCTCTCGACGGTCGAGGCGCTCGCCAACGCGCTCGAGGCGAAGGACGCCTACACCTCCTCGCACGCGCGCTGGATCCGGGACATGGCCGTCGCCGTCGGCGCGGAGCTCGGGTTGGACACGCCAAGCCTGAAGCGCATCGAGCTCGGCGCGCTGTTCCACGACATCGGGAAGATCGGGATTCCGATGGAGATCCTGACCAAGCCCGGGCCGCTGACGCGACGACGAGAGGGCGCTGATCGAAACGCATCCCGAGCTCGGCGAGCGGATCCTCGCACCGATCGAGCAGCTCGAGCACGTGCGACCGATCGTTCGCGCATGCCACGAGCGCTATGACGGCAACGGATATCCCGACGGCCTCCGCGGCGACGAGATCCCGCTCGAGGCAAGGATCATCTTCGTCTGTGACGCATTCCACGCGATGACGACGACGCGGCCGTATCGCGAGGCGCTACCGGTCGACGAGGCACGCCGGCGGCTGCTCGAAGCTGCCGGTTCGCAGTTCGATCCCGCGATCGTCGAGGTCTGCCTCCGCGTTCTCCTCGCGCCGGGGGATGGGCTCCGGCGCAAGCACACGCTAGAGCGTGCGCTCAGGCGACGCGGCGAAGGAGCAGCAGCGACCGGCCCTCGACCTCGACCTCGGCCCGCACGGGCACCTCCCAGGCGCCGGGCTCGAGCGCAGGGTCAGCCGTCGAGAGCTCGAGCGCCCAGCGTCTGCCGAAGCGCACCGGCGGCAGGCGGAACGTGAGCGCGTCGTGCCACGCGTTGAAGAGAACGAGGAACGAGTCGTCGATGACCTCCTCCCCCTCGCTGGTCTCGGCCAGGATCACGGCACCGTTGAGGAACGCACCGACCGCCAAGGCGTCGCCGCGCTCCCAGTCCTTCCGTGCCATCGCGCGGCCGTCGGGCCGGAACCACCAGATGTCGGGGGCGCCCGAGTGCGGGTGCACCTCGCCCGTGAGGAAGGTCGGGCGGCGGAAGATCGGATGTGCGCGACGGAGCTCGACGAGGCGTCGCGTGAAGGCGAGCCGCGTCCAGCCACGCTCGTCGAGCTCCCAGTTCAGCCAGCTGAGCTCGTTGTCCTGACAGTAGGCGTTGTTGTTACCGCCGCTGGGTGCGGTCGATCTCGTCGCCGGCCATCAGCATCGGGACGCCGTGCGAGAGGAACAGCGTCGCGAGGAAGTTACGGATCTGCCGGTCGCGCAGCTCGTTCACCGCGGGATCGTCCGTCTCTCCCTCGACGCCGCAGTTCCAGGAGCGGTTGTCCGGCGTGCCGTCCTGGTTGTCCTCGCGATTCGCCTCGTTGTGGCGCTGCTCGTAGCTGACCAGGTCGCGCAGCGTGAAGCCGTCGTGCGCCGTGATGTAGTTGATCGACGCAAACGGCCGCCGCCCGTCGGACTGGTAGAGGTCGCTCGAGCCCGTGAACCGTTGCGCGAAGGCGGCGACGTGGCTCTGGCCACGCCAGAAGTCCCGCATCGTGTCGCGGTACATCCCGTTCCACTCCGTCCAGAGGACGGGGAAGTTGCCGACCTGGTAGCCGCCCTCGCCGACGTCCCACGGCTCGGCGATCAGCTTTACCTGGGAGAGCACCGGGTCCTGGTGGATGATGTCGAAGAAGGCCGAGAGGCGGTCGACGTCGTGGAGCTCGCGCGCGAGTGCGGATGCGAGGTCGAAGCGAAAGCCGTCGACGTGGCACTCGAGCACGAAGTAGCGCAGCGAGTCCATGATCAGCCGCAGCACCGACGGGTTGACGGGGTTGAGCGAGTTCCCGGTGCCCGTGAAATCCATGTAGTGGCGCGGGTCGTCGGGCATCGTGCGGTAGTAGGAGAGGTTGTCGACGCCCCTGAACGAGAGGGTCGGCCCGAGGTGGTTGCCCTCGGCCGTGTGGTTGTAGACGACATCGAGGATGACCTCGATCCCGGCACGATGGAGCGCTTTGACCATGCCCTTGAACTCCCGCACCTGCTCGCCGTGGGTGCCGGTCGCGGCGTAGCCGGCATGCGGTGCGAGGTAGCCGATCGTCGAGTAGCCCCAGTAGTTCGTCAGGCCGCGGGCTTGCAGGAAGTGCTCGTCGGCGATGTGGTGGATCGGCAGCAGCTCGACCGCCGTGATGCCGAGATCGACGAGGTGAGCGATCGCGGCGTCCGAGGCGAGCCCCGCGTAGGTGCCGCGGAGATCTTCGCGCACGCCGGGCATCTGCCGCGTGAAGCCCTTCACGTGGAGCTCGTAGATCACCGTCGTGTCCCAGGAGCGGCCGGAGCAGCCCGTCGCCCTCCCAGTCGAACGACGTCGTCGACCACGACCGATTTCGGGATCGCGGCAGCGTCGTCTGTCTCGTCGATGACGAGGTCGTCGCCGTCGGCGTAGCCGAGTGTCCGCCCCCTGTCCCAGAGGATCGGCCCCTCGATCGCCTTCGCGTACGGGTCGATCAACAGCTTGTGCGGGTTGAACCGGTGCCCCTGCTCGGGCGCCCAGGGGCCGTAGACGCGGTAGCCGTAGCGCTGCCCTGGGCCGACGCCGGGCAGGTAGCCGTGCCAGTTGTGCGCGGTGTGGCGCGGGAGCTCGAAGCGGGTCTCGGCGTCGGCTTCGTCGAAGAGGCAAAGCTCGACGCGCTCGAGCGTTCTCGGAGTTGAGCGAGAAGTTGGTGCCGCTGCCGTCCCAGGTGGGCCCGAGCGGGAACGGCTCTCCGGGCCAGGGACGATTCATCGGAAAACTCTAGCGGGCGGACCTGCCGGCGGTGGGCTACCCGGCGGCCTCGGCCGAGCGGAGCCCACGCATCGCCCACACCGTGAAGAGCACCGCCGCGGCGAGCGGCAGGCCGAACCCGAGCGCAACGTGGGTCGGGTCGCCCGCCAGGAAGCCGCGGCCGGACTCGAGCGCATAGGTGACCGGGTTGTATCGGGCGAACGCGTGCAGCGTGTCTCCGAGCAGCGCGAGTGGCACGTAGACGGGCGCGATGAAGAGAAGCAGGAACACGGGCATCTGCATGAGCGGCCCGGCCTGAAGGCTGCGGAACCGCATCGCGATCCCGGAGGCCCAGAGGAAACCGCAGATGTTCATGATCACGGCGAGCGTGTAGAGCCCGACGATGTCGACGGGCCCGCCGCCGACCTTCATCCCGGCGAGCAGGGCGATCGTCGTCAGCAGCGTGGCGGTGATCGTCCAGCGCAGGAGCGCCGCAAGGCAGTAACCGATCACGATCCCGGTTCGATTCGGTGCGGCGAGCAGGAGCCGGCGGGCGAAGCCTCCCTCGAAGTCACGCGCGACGCCGAACCCGGTGAAGACGCCACCGAAGGCCGCCGACTGGAGCAGCACGAAGACGAACTGGAACGCGGTGTAGCCGTTCGGGTAGTCGAAGCCCGGCGTGTTCTGGACCTGCGACAGGCCGCCGGCGAACGCGATGAAGAAGAGGAGCGGGAATGTCAGCGACGGGATGAGGAGCGACGGCGTCGTGATCACGTTCTTCAGCGTGCGCCAGGCGACGGCGGAGGCGACAGGCCAGATCTTCATGCCCGGTCGAGCCGTCGTCCCGATCTCACGGCTCGCGAGCGATGGTCGACACGATCGTGAGCACGATCGCGATCGCGAACCCGAGCGCGAGCGCCTCGGCGTCCCAGCCCGTGATGATCACGCTCCGCACGCACTCGATCAGGTACGAGACGGGGTTGATCGAGGCGAGGAACTGAAACCAGCCGACAGCAATCAGGTTGCGCGGCGTGTTCATCGACGAGATGAAGAGGAAGACGAAAAGGAGCGGGAAAGAGGGCCTGGATCGCCTCGCCCGAGCCCGTGCGCAGCGCGAGGTACGAGCCGATCGCGCCAAAGCCGAGCGCGACGAGCGCCGCATAGACCAGCAGCAGCGCGATCCCGGCAGGGCCGGCGGCGAAGTGCACGCCGAGCAGCAGCCCGCAGGCGATGTAGAAGACCGCCTGGACCACCCCGAGCACGACGATCCCGGCGAGCTGCCCGGCGAGCAGCGCCCCGCCACGAACGGGAGTGAGCGCGAGCCGCGAGAAGAACCCCGTCTGGATGTCGCGGGCGAGGTCGGTGCCCGCGTTCATCGTCGAGAAGAGCGCGCCCTGGATGAACGGCACCGCAAGCGCGAAGGCGAGGAACGAGTCGGTCGGGAATCCCGGCAGCTGCGTCGACGCGTGGAGCCCGCCCGAGTTGAGGAGCATCAGCGCGACGGGAAAGATGAGCGGCGGGATCGAGTTCGCGGGCCGGCGGGCGGTCCGCATGATCGAGCGCTGTGCGAGCGCACCGACCTGCGTCGCCAGGGCGCTCATCGCGAGCCGGCCTCGTCCTCGCCGGTGGCGGCGCCCTCGAGCGTGCGCCCGGTCTTGGCGAGGAAGACGTCGTCGAGCGTCGGAGCGCGCAGCTCGACGTCGGCGGCCTCGAGGCCTTCGGCATCCATGGCGCGGATAACGTCGGCCATGCCGAGGCCGTCGCCGAGGCGTACGGCGAGGTCGCGTTCGCCGCCGAGCTTCTCGCCGAACCGCTCCAGGACGCTCCGCGATCCGCGGCCGGTCTGCCTCCTCGCGTGGGATCACGTGGATGCTGGGACGGCCGATCTCCGCCTTCAGCGCGGCCGGCGTGCCCTCGGCGACGATCCTGCCGTTGTCGATGATCCCGACGCGGTTCGCGAGGACGTCCGCCTCCTCGAGGTACTGCGTCGTCAGGAAGACGGTGACGTTGTCCTCGCGCGCGAGCCGGGCGACCTCCTCCCAGAGGGCCGTGCGGCTCTGCGGGTCGAGGCCCGTCGTCGGCTCGTCGAGGAAGAGGATCTCGGCCGGTGCACGAGCGCGAGCGCGAGATCGAGGCGGCGCTTCATCCCGCCGGAGTAGCCACCAACCTTGCGGTCGGCCGCCTCCGTCAGCCCGACGCGGTCGAGGAGCTCGTTCTGGCGCGCCTTGCGCTCGGCCCGCGGAACCGCCTGCAACATCGTCTGCAGGCGTAGGTGGTCGCGTCCCGTGAGCAGTGGATCGAGTGCCGCCTCCTGGAGGGCGGCGCCGATCACGGAGCGCACCTTCGGCCCCTCCTTGCGGACGTCGTAGCCGCCGACGCGGGCGGTTCCCGCGGTCGGCGGCAGCAGCGTCGTCAGCATCAGCACGGTCGTCGACTTGCCGGCGCCATTCGGGCCGAGGAACCCGTAGATCTCCCCGGGGGCGACGTAGAGGTCGATGCCGTCGACGGCCCGGGGGCCCTTCTTGAACTCGCGGACGAGCTTCTCGACGACGATGCTGTTGTCGCGGGTCATCGATTCCAGCCTAGAGGCTTGGTGTGTAGGAGGGGTGCGTTTGGGGTGGTTCTGCACCAAGGAGCGTGTTCGACGAGGAGGTCGTCAAGGCTGGTTGCCTTGATGATCGTCTCGGCGGACGCGATCCGCACGCGTGCAGGGCCGCATCCGGACGTGCCCTCTACGCACATCAAGCCTCATGACGAAGGGTGTCGCGCCTGGACTGATACTCGGCGGCGTCGATCTCGCCCCGTGCAAACCGCTCGGCGAGGATCTGGTCGGGGCCGCGGTTCGCCGAGCTCGGGCCACACCACGCGCCGCGGCGCCAGAGAGTGAAGCGAAGCACGAAGAACACGATCACGATCCAGAAGCCAATCCAGAGTGGTGCGATCCAGGGCCAGGGCCCTGCTGCGTGCATGAGAGGCATCGTTCATCTCCTTCGGTCGAGTGCCCAATCTGTTCGTCTGCATATTATTAGCACACTAATGATTAGTAGTGCATCGTTTTCGTCTAGGCTTTACGCATGCGGCCATCCGCCCCGCCGATCGGCCTCCGCCTCTTCACGGCCTCGAAGGCTGTCCGCCGCGCGTTCGACGAGGCCCTCGCGTCGGCCGGGGGCTCGATCCCCGTGTGGCTCGTTCTGACCAACCTGAAGGCCGGAGACTGGCGGTCGCAGCACGATCTCGCCCGCGCAGTGGGGATCGAGGGCCCGACGCTGACCCGTCATCTCGACGCAGCTCGAGCGGCAAGGCCTCGTCCGGCGCAGCCAGGACGCCTCGGACCGGAGGGCGGTCGTCGTCGAGCTGACGCCCGAGGGCCACGCGGCTCACGCTCGCCTGCGTGACGTCGTCGTCGCCTTCGACCGGCGGCTGCGCAAGCGGGCTCTCGCAGGAGGATGTCGACGCGCTGCGGCGAGCTCCTCGGCCGCCTCGAGGCGAACGTCGGCTGAGCGTGCTCCTACTCCGGCACGAGCCAGATGGTCGCGAGCGGCGGCAGGGTCACGAGCGCCGAGAACGGCTGCCCGTGCAGCGGCGATGCCTCCGCGATGACGCCGAGGCCGTTGCCGACATCGGTGCCCGCATAGAAGCGCGAGTCCGTGTTCAGCACCTCGCGCCAGGTGCCGCCGGCTGGAAGGGGAAGCCGCCAGCCCTCGCGCACGACGGGTGAGAAGTTGACGGCGCAGACGAGCGGGGCGCCGGAGGACGGCGAAGCGCGCGAAGGCGATCACGTTCTCGTCTCGCGCGTCGCCGACGAGCCAGGCGAACCCCTCCGGGCCGGAAGTCGATCTGCCACAGCGCCGGCTGCTGCCGGTAGGTCGCGTTGAGGTCGCGGACGAGCGCGCGCACGCCCGCATGGTCGGGGTTGTCGAGCAGCGGCCAGTCGAGCGAGCGGCCCTCCGACCACTCGCCCCACTCGGCCAGCTCGCTGCCCATGAAGAGCAGCTGCTTGCCCGGGTGGCCCCACATCAGCCCGTACAGCGCCCGCAGCGTCGCGAGCTTCTGCCAGCGGTCGCCCGGCATCTTCGAGAGCAGGGAGCGCTTCCCGTGGACGACCTCGTCGTGGGAGAGCGGCAGGACGAAGTTCTCGTCCCACGCGTAGACGAGCGAGAAGGTGATCTCGTCGTGGTGGAAGTGCCGGTGCACCGGGTCGTGCTCGAGGTAGGAGAGCGTGTCGTGCATCCAGCCCAGGTTCCACTTGAACGTGAACCCGAGCCCGCCCATCGAGGTCGGGCCGCGAGACGCCGGGCCAGTCGGTCGACTCCTCTGCGATCACCGCGACGCCGGGCTCGCGGTCGTGGAGCACCTCGTTCAGCTCGCGCAGGAAGGCGACCGCCTCGAGGTTCTCGCGGCCGCCCTGCTCGTTCGAGACCCACTCGCCCGGGTCACGCGAGTAGTCGAGGTAGAGCATCGACGCGACGGCGTCGACGCGCAGCCCGTCGGCGTGGAACTCGCGCACCCAGTAGAGCGCGTTCGCGAGCAGGAAGTTCCGCACCTCGTGCCGCGAGAGGTTGAAGATCAGCGTGCCCCAGTCGGGGTGGGCGCCACGGCGCGGATCGTCGTGCTCGTAGAGCGCCGTGCCGTCGAAGCGGGCCAGCGCCCACTCGTCGCGCGGGAAGTGCGCAGGCACCCAGTCGAGCAGGACGCCCGATGCCCGGCCGCGTGGAACGCGTCGACGAGCGCCCGGAAGTCGTCCGGCGTGCCGAACGTGGACTGGGGCGCGAAGTAGCCGCTCACCTGGTAGCCCCACGACGGCGCGTAAGGATGCTGCATCACCGGCATCAGCTCCACGTGGGTGAAGCCGAGGTCGGCGACATACGGCACGAGCTCGGCGGCGAGATCGCGCCACGAGAGGCCCTGCCGCCAGGAGCCGGCATGAACCTCGTAGATCGGAGAGTGGCGCGTCACCGGGTCGGCAGCGCGCCGCCGCGCGAGCCATTCGCCGTCCGACCAGGCAAACCGGCTCTGGTAGACGATCGATGCGTTCTCGGGCGGCACCTCGGCGAAGACGGCGTACGGGTCGGCCTTGAGCCGCGTGATCCCGTCGGCGCCCGCAATCGACGAGCTTGTACCGCTGGCCTTCGCGCGCGTTCTCGGCGACTCCCTCCCAGATCCCCGACGACGCGACCGGCGTCAGCGGGTCGGCCCCCTCGCTCCAGTAGTTCCAGTCACCGACGACCGAGACGCCGCGCGCGTTCGGCGCCCAGACCGCGAACCGCACGCCGCCGCCTTCCACACAGTGGGCACCGAGGCGTTCGTAGAGGCGCTCGTGGCGGCCCTCGCCGGCCAGGTAGAGGTCGATCTCGCCGAGACCGGTCATGGCGCTGCCGGAGCTGCCGGGCTGCCGGAACTGCGGAACTGCCGGAACTGCCGGCGCGACGGCAATCACGTGCGCCTGGCCGGCCGCGAGCCTGACGTAGTTCCGGCCCGTGCGCCAGCTGAAGGCGGCGTCCGAGAGCAGGTCGACGGCGGTGAAGGCGTCCGGCAGCCCGAGCTCGGCGGGCACGATGCAAAGCCCTTCCTGCGGCGATTCGGGATCGAGGTTGACGACGGTGACGACGACATCCTCGCCGTCCCGCTTCGAGTAGGCAATCAGGTCGTCGTTCTGCGTCTCGAGCCAGGTCAGGCTCTCGAACCGTTGCAGCGCCGGGTGGGAGCGCCTGATCTCGTTCAGCCGCCGGATCAGCGGCAGCAGCGGCCCCCGCAGCGTCCGTCGCTTGATCTCGTACTTCTCGGAGTCGCGGTAGTCCTCGCTGCCAGGCCGGACCGGCACGTTCTCGCAGGCCTCATAGCCCGAGTAGATCCCGTAGCTCGGAGAGATCGTCGTCGCGAGCACGAGCCGCGCCTCGAACGCGGGCCGTCCGCCCTGCTGGAGGTACTCGTGGAGGATGTCGGGGGTGTTCGGCCACATGTTCGGGCGGTAGAACGCGACCACGAACGCACCTGCTCGACGAACTCGACGAGCTCATACCTTCGAGTTCTTCCAGGTGAAGTAGGTGTACGACTGCGAGAAGCCGGCCTTCGCGAGCGTCGTCATCGGCGCGGGCCGCGTGAAGGCCTCCGCGAGGAAGATCGCCTCGGGGTGGACGGAGCGAACCTCGGCGATCAGCCACTCCCAGAACGGCACCGGCTTCGTGTGCGGGTTGTCGACCCGGAAGACGAGGATGCCCCGCGCGCACCAGCCGAGCACGACGTCCTTGAGCGCGTTCCAGAGCGCCTCCCGCTGATCGGTGTCCCAGTCGATGTTGTGGATGTCCTGGTAGCGCTTGGGCGGGTTCTCGGCGTACTTCAGCGTTCCGTCGGGTCGCCGGTTGAACCATTCCGGATGCTCGGTCAGCCAGGGGTGATCGGGGGAGGTCTGGATCGCGAAGTCGAGCGCAAGCTCGATCCCGGCCTCGCGCGCGGCATCCACCATCGCCGCGAAATCCGCGTCGTCGCCGAGATCGGGGTGCAACGCGTCGTGCCCACCGGCAGGGCCACCGACCGCCCACGGGCTGCCGGGATCGCCCTTCCGCGCCTTCTCGGCGTTGTTGCGTCCCTTGCGGTGCGTCTCGCCGATCGGATGCACGGGCGGGAGATAGACGATGTCGAAGCCGAGTGCCGCGATGTCGGGCAACACGGCGGCGACGCCTCGGAAACCGCCCCAGGAGCGGGGGAAGAGCTCGTACCAGGCGCCGAACCGGGCGAGCTCCCGTTCGACGTCGAGACGGAGCAGCGGGCTCTTGACGTCGCCTGGGCGCTTCTTGTCCGAGAGCGCCGCCGCGGCGAGCCGCCACTCCTCGACGGCGCCGTCGCCGAACAGCACCCGCCCTTCTGAAAGCTCCCCGCTGAGATCGGCCTGGCCCGCCTGCGACCTTGCGATCGTGCTCGTCGAGCCAGGTCGCCCAGGGATCCACCCACGCCTGGACGCGGAGCTCCCAGGGGCCGATCGCGTCGGGCGTGATCTCCGCCTGGAAGCGATCATTTCCCATCGCCTCGAGCGTCGCCTCGCGCCAGCGACGCGTTCCCACCGGCCGGTAGCGGACGACGGCGCAGAGCTGGTCGTGGCCGTCGCGGAAGATCGTCGCGCTCACCGTGACGGTGTCGCCGACGCAGGCCTTGACCGGGAAACGGCCGCAGTCGACTTGCGGCTGGACGTTCTGGATCTGTATTCGCTGCGGCTCCACTCCCGACAAGGTAAACAGTCTGACGATGTGGCTCTCCCGTTCCCTCGGCGTCAACCTCCATCCGACCTCGCTTCCGGGCGGCCGGCTCGGCCCTGAGGCGTACGCCTTCGTCGACTGGCTCGCCGCTGCCGGAGCGCGCTTTTGGCAGGTGCTCCCACTCAATCCACCCGACGCGCACGGGTCTCCGTACGCGTCGGTCTCGGCCTTCGCCGCCTCGCCCGGGCCTTCTCGCCGACCCCGAGGCGGTCGTCGAGCCGTCGGAGCTGCGCCGCTTCGAGGCAGACAACGCCTACTGGATCGGTGACTGGATCGGATTCGCGGGCGGCGACGCCCTGGCCGAGCAGGTGCGGTTCCAGCGGGAGTGGTCGGCGCTGCGGGCGTACGCGGCGCAGCGCGACGTGCGACTGATCGGCGACGTCCCCATCTACGTCGCCGCCGGCGGCTGCGACCACGTGGCCCACCCCGAGATCTTCCTGCCGCGCGACTTCGTGGCGGGCGCGCCGCCTGACCCGCTCAACGAGCTCGGTCAGATCTGGGGCAATCCGCTCTACGACTGGACGGCGCTCGCGCGGAAGGAGTACCGCTGGTGGACGGAGCGCCTGCGCCGGATGCTCGGGCTCTTCGACGCCTTCCGGATCGACCACTTCCGCGGCTTCGCCGAGTACTGGGCCGTGCCGGCGGGCGGGACGGCGGTCGAGGGCCACTGGGAGCCAGGCCCCCGGGCCGCCATCTTCATGGCCGCTGAGCACGAGCTCGGCCCCCTTCCCGTGATCGTCGAGGACCTCGGCGAGATCACGCCTGACGTGCCCATTCTCCGCGACGAGCTCGGCTACCCGGGGATGGTGGTCCTGCTGTGGGCCTTCGAGGGACAGGACGACAACCCCCACCGGCTCGAGAACCACCGCGTGCACCAGGTCGTCTACACATCCACGCACGACACCGACACGCTCGCCGGGACGTTCGCCGGAGTGCCCGCCTGGCCGTTCCTCGAGCTCGCGCTCTCGTCGCGCGCTGCGCTCGCGATGATTCCCGCGCAGGATGTGCTCGAGCTCGGGTCGGAGGCGCGGATGAACCGGCCGGGAGAAGTAGGCGGGAACTGGGCCTGGCGGCTCGAGCCGGGCCAGCTCGGCCCCGACGCGGCAGGCCGATTGCGGGCGGCGGCGAAGGCGGCAGGACGTGCGTGACGACTTCCGACGCCTTGCCCATGCAGGCATCACCTTCAACGCTCCGCTCTCGGAGGAGCGTGCGAGCGCATTCGTCGCCGCCCTGCCGATCTCGCCCGGCCACCACGTGCTCGATCTCGGCTGCGGCTGGGGCGAGCTGCTGCTGCGGATCCTCGCAGCCCACCCGGCGACCACCGGCACCGGAGTCGACACGGCGAAGGAGGCGCTCGACCGGGGCGTGCTCACCGCTGCCCGGCGCGGGCTGCTCGGGCGAGTGGAGTTCATCGAGGCGCCGGCCGAGACGTTCGTCGACGTCGCGGACATCGTCGTCTGCGTCGGCCAGCTCGCATGCCTTCGGCGATTCGTCGGCCGCGCTCGAATGGCTTCGGCAATGCGTCACACCCGGCGGGCGCCTGCTCTACGGCGACGGCTTCTGGGCCTCCGATCCGAGCCCGGCGACGCTCGAATCGATCGGTGCGCTGCCACGCCTCGACGAGCTTCACGCGGCGGCCAAGGCGCGGCGATTTCGGATCGAGCAGCGCAGAGGTCTCGAGCCAGGAGGAGTGGGACGCGTTCGAGGAGGCCTGGCGCTCGGGCCTCGAGCGCTCCGGCAACCCGGAGGCGGTCGCGTTCGCGGCCGAGCGGAAGCGCGAGTACGAGAATGGCTATCGAGAGGCGATCGGCTTCGCCTGGCTCGTGCTGGCCCCGGTGTGACCCAGGCGTGTCCAGGCTGAGCGGGACGCCAGGGTCCGGCTATGCCACCCGCTCGACCGGCAGCTTCGCGGCAACCACCTTCTGGCCGTCCCGCTCGTAGGCCACGTCCACGGAGTCGTTCTGCCGGTAGGTCCCGGCGATCCCGAGGAAGATCGATGTCCAGCGCATCACCCCGAGCTTCCCCTCCTCCTTCATCTGGCGGTCGAACACGAGCGCGCCGTCGCGGACGACGTAGTCGGCGCCTTCCTGCTGCAGCACCCCGTTCACGAACACCTCGAACGGCCGCACCACGTCCGCCGGCAGGCGCACGCGGGTTTGAGGTGAAGTCGCCTCGCTCATCCCCCTAGAATGACATTCCGTGCCCGCCGACCGCGCAACCTCGAGGAGCCAGCGATGAGCAGCACCACCCAGACCGCGCCCTCGTGGCAGAACGGCAAGGTCGCCAGCTGGGTCGTCTCCGTCGATCACAAGCGCATCGGCGCGCTGTACCTCGGCTGGGCGGCGGTGTTCTTCGTGCTTGCGGGGATCGTGACGATCCTGATGCGGTTGCAGCTGACGCGCCCGAACGCATCCGTGCTCGGTGACAGCACCTACAAGGGCGTGCTGACGATGCACGGCACGCTGCTCGTCTTCTTCGTGCTCGTCCCGGTCGTGGTCGGGCTCGCGACCTACCTCGTGCCGCTCCTGATCGGCGCCAGGCGAATCGCGATGCCCGAACCTCGCCGCGGTCGCCCTCTGGCTCTTCGTCTTCTCCGGCGCGGCCGTCGTTCTCTCCGCCTTCGCATCCGGCGGCTCGTCGAAGGACGGCTGGACGGGCTACCCGCCCGGCACGGTCACGCAGGAGGGGAACGGCGCCCGCCTCTGGCTGATCGGCCTCTTGCTGCTCGCCGTCTCGGTGACGATGTCCGCGGCCAACCTCGCCGCCACGATTCACTCGCTCCGTGCCGACGGGATGGAGTGGTCGAGCACGCCGATGTTCGCCTGGTCGGTCTACGTGTGGTCGTGGGTGACGATCGTGCTTGCGCCGCTCGCCGCGATCGGGCTCGGGCTGATCCTGCTCGAGCGGCGGTGGCCGGGCTCGTTCGACTTCTTCCTCACGAGCGACCAGCACGTGAAGCCCTGGCTGATCTGGCTCTTCGGCCAGTCGTTCGCCTATGCCGCGCTCGTTCCCGTGTTCGGGATCCTGGCCGAGATCATCGCGGTCTTCGCGGGCCGCGCGATTGCAAGCGTGCAGACGCTGGCCCAGTCGCTCGTCGGCATCGGCGGTCTCACGCTCGTCCTCGTGCTGTACCACGCGTACGCCGGCGGGATCGGCAAGAAGCCGAGCGTCGTGCTCCTGATCCTCGCCGTGATCGCGACGATCCCCTCCTTCGTCGCGCTGGTGCTCCTGAAGAAGACGCTCTGGGACGCTCGCGCAACTCTTCGCTGGACCGCTCCCCTGCTCTTCGCTGTGGGCGCCGGCGTGCTCTTCGCGATCGGGATCGTCTCTGCGATCGCGCTCGCGATCTTCGGCAACAACCGCGACTGGCGCGGGACGGCGTTCGGCGTCGCGCACGCGCACTACCTGCTCTGGGGCACGGCGTTGCTGGCGCTGCTCGGGGGCCTCACCTACTGGTGGCCGAAGATCTTCGGCCGGCTGCTCGGAGCCCGCGCCACCTCCTGGTCGGCATGGCTGCTCTTCATCGGCTTCAACTGCACCTTCCTCGTCCAGTTCCTGCTCGGCGACAAGGGTCAGCCCGAGGGGGCATCCGGCTTCAGCGAGCACGGCAGCATCTCGGCCTACAACATGATCTCCACGATCGGCGCGGTGATCACCGGGGCCGGCGTGCTGCTCTTCCTCTACGCCGTCGCGCGGGCGCGCAGCGGCACGCGGGCGGGCAACGACCCCTGGCGCGGCGACACGCTCGAGTGGTACACCACCTCGCCGCCGCCGCCGCACAACTTCGACTCGGTGCCCGAGGTGACGAGCGCGCGGCCCCTGGCCGACCTGCGGAGCAAGCTGAAGGGGCTCAATGCCCTCTGAGCTGACCGGGACGACCATCGCGCCGGGACCGTTCCTGCGCGGGACGATCATCGCCGCCGCCGCCGCGACGGCCGTGGTGGTCATCAGCGCGACGATCCAGTCCGGGCGCGGCCATTGGGCGGCAGCGCTCGTCGCCCTGCCCCTGCTCGTCGCGGCCGTGATCATCGCCCGGATCGCCTACCGGCGCCTGCTCGTCGCCGCCTCCACGGCGCTCGGCCTCATGGTCGCGGCGGTCGCGACCGGCGGGCTCGTGGCTCTTGCGCACGACGCGAACTGGTCAGTCGCGATCCACGTCGCGGCCGCAGCCGGGTCGCTCGCCGCTTCCCTCGTCGCGCTCGTGCTCTGCTTCCGGGGCGAGCCGGTCGCGATGGGCCCCTGGCGGGACTACATCACCCTGACGAAGCCGCGCATCATGTCGCTCCTTCTTCTCACCGGCGCCGCCGGGATGTTCGTCGGCGCCGAAGGCGTGCCCGACGGCTGGCTCTTCGTCGCGACGATGTCAGGGCTCGCGCTCGCCTGTGGCGGCTCGAGCGCGCTCAACCACGTGATGGACGCGGACATCGACAAGCTGATGGGCGAGCGCACCGCCGCCCGTCCCGTCGCGTCGGGCCGCGTCGCGGCGCCGCGGGCGCTCGAGTTCGGCGTCGTCCTCATGGCGGTGTCGTTCGCGCTTCTCGCGACGACGGTCAACGTCCTCACCGCGACGCTCGCGCTCGTCGGAGGCCTCTTCTACGTCGTCGTCTACACCGGCTACCTGAAGCGCTCGACCGACCAGAACATCGTCATCGGCGGCGCAGCCGGCGCCGTGCCGCCGCTCGTCGGCTTCGCCGCGGCGACCGGGAATCTCGCGTTGCCGGCGCTGTGGCTGTTCCTGATCGTCTTCCTCTGGACGCCGCCCCACTTCTGGGCACTCGCCCTGATGATCAAGGAGCACTACGCCGCCGCGAACGTGCCGATGCTGCCGGGGACGAGAGGAGACCGCGAGACGACGCGGCAGATCCTGCTCTACTCGATCGTGCATGGTGGCATTCACCGTCGGGGTCGGCTGGTGGCTCGGCCCCGTGTACACGGTCGCTGCAGCCCTGCTCGGCGCCTACTTCCTCCTCCTCGCCTGGCAGCTTCGTCGCGACACCTCACGCCGCCGGGCCGTCGTGCTGTTCCACTACTCGCTCGCGTACCTGGCGTTGCTCTTCGTGGCCGCGGCGATCGATCCGCTGCTCGTCTGACGCGCCACGCGGCTCCCAGCGGCTACGCCGATGGTGGCACCCCGCGAGCGCGGCGACGGCGCAAATAAGCGGGCGGACGCGCATCCGGACTGCGATCGTCAGCCGCTGCGGGGAGGGGCATCCCCCGTTCGAGGGAGAGCCAGGCGCCGCGCTACTGCCGACATAGTTCTCATGTCCGCCATCCGCTTTGCCTCCCTCTGCTGCGCTGTTGTTGCCGCGGCCACCCTCCTCTCAGGCGCCGCACTCGCCCAGGGCGTCAAGTCGCAAGCACCGCCGAAGAACCTCCACGGCTTCCTCCTCCGTCCCTCCGAGCCTCTCTCCCACGTTTTCTCTCGCACTCCCGCGTTCGCGTGGGCTCCAGTCCGTGGCGCACTTTGCTACGAGTTCGAGCTGGCCTCGAGCCGGTCGTTCGCCGAGAGCTCCGTCGTCTGGTCGAACGTCCGCAACGGGGTCAAGCCCGGCACGGGCTGTGCGGCCGTCGCCGCCAGCGCGCCTGACGCGACAGCGGGCGGGGCGGCGCTGCTGGAGCTCCGGCGACCGGGGCAGGCGGCGCATCCGGAACCAGCGGACGCAGGCGTGGCCTCCACCCCGGCGGCGGGCGCGAACGCCGATCCGGCGGTGTCGACGACGATTCCGATTCTCCGCGTGCCGGCAGTGTCGGTCGACGTCTCGCTGCCGTGGTTCACGGGTCAGCCGTACGCGCTCTACTCGCACGTTCGTGCGATCACGAGCCGCGGCCCGACCCCCTGGAGCACGGCGTTTGCCTTCAACATGCGCTGGCCCAACGTGGCCAAGCCGCTCCCGAGCCAGCCCGGCTTCGTACGCTGGACGCCCGTCTCCGGCGCGACGAGCTACCAGATCTGGTACCCGCAGATCAGCAAGGTGTTCGGGGCACACACGAACGTCGCCGACGAGCGGGACTTCTACACCTGGCACTCCGACCAGAGCTGGTGGGCGAGTGTGAACTGGCGCGTCCGGGCCGTGCGTCAGGTATTCGGCGACATCCCGAACGGGCTGCCGGCCGTCTCCTACGGGCCCTGGAGCCCCGTCTACACGGCGTCGAACCCCGACCTCACGCCGGGCAAGCTGAAGCTCGGGCTCGCGGTCTCGGACAGGGTCAGCACGCGTCGCGAAGCCGACCTCACACGAGCTCATGCCGGCACTCACGTTCTCCGGCAACCAGGGCCTGGACGGGAAGTCCTATTCCCTCTTCCGTGCCTACGCCTCGACCGACATCGACTGCGTCAATATCGTCTACCGCGGCGCCGTCACCGGGGCCCCCGCCTACGCCCCCCGTGTCACCGGCCCGCTCGTGCTTCCGCTCGACGACGCAGGCGTCCTCACCGCCCAGAGCGGCTTCCTGCCCGATGGTGCGAACGAAGGGGGAGGGACGCTCGCCGCAGACGGCTTCCCCGTCACGACGAGCGAGTCCGCCGGTGACTCGACGGCCACGAACTCGACCGCGAGCGCCCAGTCGAAGATCGTGCAGGTGGCCAAGGTCGACCTCCCGGACATCGATTTCCCGTCGACGCGCTACTACTGGACGGTCGTACCGGTGAGGTTCGCGACGCTGCCCGACAAGACGCACAAGTACGTCGACGTCGATGTGCCGCAGGACGCCTGCGCCGCAGGGCGGGTCGCCTCGTTCGGCAAGGACAGTGATCCGGTGAGCGTCTCCTCGACCACGCCGTACATCTCCGGGCCTCGCGCCGAACGGTCGACTGCTCAGCTCCGCCGGCAAGCGGCCCGTGGTCTTCTCGACTCCGCTGATCGCATGGGAGCCTGCAACGGGTGCGAGCTCCTACGAGGTTCAGTGGTCACGGACGAAGTATCCGTGGCGGGCACAGGGCGCGAAGCAGACGTACTCGACCTCGGCCGTCCTCGACCTGACGCCGGGAACGTGGTACTACCGCGTCCGCGGCTTCAACCTGGCGCAGATTCGCAAGCCGCAGATGGAGTGGTCGCTGCCGGTCAAGCTCAGCGTCGCGAAGCCGACGTTCAGGCTCGTCGTCGCCTCGCACAAGAAGTAATCGAGAGATATAGGGTCGGGGCTCGATGAGCCCCGACCTCGTTCTCGCACTCGCCCTCGCCGACGCGGCCGACGCGATCTCGCTCGGCCGCTTCCGCGCGAGCGACCTCCACGTCGAGACGAAGCCCGACCGGACGCCCGTAACGGAGGCGGATCGCGCCGCCGAGACGGCGATCCGCGACCTGCTCGCGCGCGAGCAGGCCCGACGACGGGATGCTCGGCGAGGAGCACGGTGCGGTCGGCGGCGGTGCCCGCCGCTGGATCGTCGACCCGATCGACGGCACCCGTAATTACTCCCGGGGGATCCCTGTCTGGGCGACGCTGATCGCCCTCGAGGAGGACGGTGAGATCCGGCTAGGCGTCGTCTCGGCTCCCGCTCTCGGCCGCCGCTGGTGGGCAGAGCGCGGCAGCGGCGCCTTCGCGAACGGCGAGCCGATCAGCGTCTCCCGCGTCGCCCGCGTCGAGGATGCCGTGCTCTGCTTTGCGCTCGAGCAGCCGCTGCCGGAGATCGCCCGACGCTGCTGGCACCCCCGAGCCTACGGCGACTTCTGGGCGCACATGCTCGTCGCCGAGGGCGCCGTCGACGGCGCCATCGACGCGGTCGGGGTCAAGGTCTGGGACATCGCCGCGATCCAGCCGATCGTCGAGGAGGCAGGCGGCCGCTTCAGCGACCGCGACGGCATCGGCCGGCCCGACGGCGGCACCGCGATCTCGTCGAACGGATTGCTGCACGAGGAGCTGCTCGCGGGCTGAGGCCAGGCCCGAACGCGTAGAGCCCGTCCCGCAGTTAGGTCGCGCTCCTACAGCCGAAGCCCGTTCCGGCCGATGTATCACATGGATGGCCGAGGTCGACGGCACGGATCGCGGTGCATGGGTAGCCCGCCCCTGGCGCGCTCGAGGCCTCCGGCTGCTCGTGTACGGGGTGCCCGTGGCCGCATCGCTCGGCTTCGTGCGGCTCGCGACCGAGACCACGGGTGTGCCGACCGGATCGCTCGGCATCTTCCTGCTCTGGTGGTTCGCGATGAGCCTCGCCGCGACGGTGGTGGTCGGCGCGGGGTACGGCCTCACGCGCCGTCTCCTGCCGCTCGGAGCGCTCCTCGAGCTCTCGCTCGTCTTCCCGGACGAGGCGCCGTCGAGGTTCAGAGTCGCGCTTCGCTCCGGCACGGTCGAGAGCCTGGAGGAGCGACTGCGGCTGATGCGGAGCGCCGGCGACGCACCGACTGCCAGGGAGGCGGCCGAGATCCTGCTCCACCTCGTCGGCGCCCTGGACGTCCACGACCGGATCACCCGCGGCCACGCGGAGAGGGTCCGCGCGTACTCGTACAGCCTCGGCCAGGAGCTCGGGCTCGCCATGGACGACCTCGATCGCCTGAACTGGGCCGCCCTGCTCCACGACATCGGGAAGCTCGAGGTGAGCTCCGAGATCCTCAACAAGCCCGGCCGCCCGACCGAGGACGAGTGGGAGCAGATCCGAGCGCATCCTCTCTACGGCGAAGCCCTCGTGGAGCCGCTCCGCCAGTGGCTCGGAGACTGGACAGACGCGGTCGGATACCACCACGAGCGCTGGGACGGCGAGGGCTATCCCCGCGGGGTCGCCGGAGCCGAGATCCCGCTCGCGGGCCGGATCGTGGCCATCACCGACGTTTTCGATGTGATCACGTCGTCACGCTCCTACAAGGAGTCCTCCAGCCTCGCCGAGGCTCGAACTGAGATCATCCGGTGCTCCGGCACCCAGTTCGACCCGCGCCTCGTCCGGGCTTTCGTGAACATGTCGCTCGGCAAGATGCGGCTCGTGATCGGCCCGCTCTCGTGGCTCACCCACGCGCCCCTCCTCGCTCGGCTGCCTCTCACCCCGTCACTCGGCGTCTCGTTCGCCGGCGCCACGGTGCTGGCAACCGCAGCGGCGGGCGGCCTCGCTGTACCGCACGATGCGGCGAACGCAGCTCCTTTGCATGTTGCCGCGCCGGCGCGTGTGTCGACCGTCGGCCGTGCGTCGCAGCCGAGCCGCCCCGAGGGCCACCCACCGGCCTTTGGCGGGAAGACCGGATCCGTGCCGGCCGAGGGCAAACCGACCAAGACTGGCGCGACATCTCGACCGAGCTCGCCGCGGACTGCTCCGCGAGCACCGGGGACGGAAACGACCGCCTCGCCACCGCCCACCGATCCCGGCTCAGAAGAAGCGAAGCCCGTCCGCTCGTCCGCTCCGGAGGCCCCAGAGCAGCCTCCCTCACACACGCCGGGCCCCCCGGCGGCGACGACACCAAAGGCGCCCACTCCGGTGGCGCCCACCTCTCCACCTACCACGACCACTCCAACGCCACCGAAGCCGCCGACGACGACACCGGCGATACCGGCGAACCAGCCCCCGACGTTCGCCGCGGGCTCCAATCAGAATGTCCTCGAGGACGCCGCGTCACAATCGGTCGCCGGCTGGGCGACAGCGATCTCATCCGGCGCTGGCGAGAAATCGCAGAGCGTCAGCTTCACGACCGTGGCCGATAGCCCAGGGCTCTTCGCAGTGCAGCCGACGATCGCGCCCGACGGGACTCTCGCTTTCACCCCTGCCCCGAACGCCAGCGGCATCGCGAACATCAGCGTCACGGCCCATGACGACGGCGGCACGGCGGCCGGCGGCAGCGATACGAGCCAGCCTCACGCGTTCACGATCTCCATCGCCCCGGTGAACGATGCACCGATCTTCTCGGCTGGCCCGAATCAGGCTGTCGTGTCCGTGCTCGGTGCTCAGGCGGTCCCGGGTTGGGCAACCGGCATCAGCTCCGGGCCGGCCGACGAGTCCGCGCAGGCAGTGACGTTCGTCGTCGACAACGACAGCCCCTGGCTCTTCGCCGTCCAGCCGGCCGTCGCGGCCGATGGGACGCTCAGCTACAAGCCAAAGCTGCTCGCGATCGGTACTGCCAGGGTGACGATCCACGCCGTCGACAATGGCGGCACAGCTGGCGGTGGAAGCGACTCGAGCGCCGTTCGGACATTCACGATCAACATCCTCTGACGCCAGCCAAGATGCGCGAGGCGGCCCGCCTCGAGACGACCTCAGGCCGCGAGCGTGACCTTCTTCAGCCCGTACGGCGCGTCGGCGTCGAGGCCGCGCGCCCGTGACAGAGCGAGCGCGAACAGCTGCCCCGGGACGACCGAGAGCAGCGGCGAGAGGAGAGTCGGGCTCGTCTCGGGAACCGGAAGCTTGTAGGCGCTCGCCGTGACGGCGTCCGCTGCGGTTCCGCTCGAGACGAGCGTCGCACCCATCGCCTGAATCCGCCCGGCCGCCTCCTGCACCGTCGGCAGCGTCCCGTCCTGCGAGGCGATCGCCCAGACGGGGAAGAGCGGGTCGAGAGCGGCCACCGGCCCATGGGCCAGGTCCGTGGCCGTCAGCGGCTCGGCCGCGATCTTGCAGGTCTCGAGCAGCTTCAGTGCGATCTCGCGGGCGGTTGCGAACTCCGTTCCGCGGCCGATCACGAACATGCCGCCCGGTGTACGAGAACGTCGGGGCGAGCGCCCGAGTCGCCTCCTCGAGCTCGGGAAGCCAATCCGACAGGATCCCGGCCGTGCCGCGGAGCCCGTCTGCGATCTCGGCGCCGCGACCGGCGATGTGCCCCGCGAGCAGGGCGAGCGCCGCGAGGGTGTTGACGTAGGTCTTCGTCGCCGCGACGGCCAGCTCGGGCCCGGCACCGAGCGGGATCGTCGCCTCGGCGGCGGCGCTCAGATCCGAATCCGGCTCGTTGGTCACAGCCACCGTGAACGCGCCGGCGGCTCGGGCGCGCATCACGTACTCGAGCACGTCGGGCGTCTGTCCCGACTGCGAGAGGCCGATGACCATGGAGCGCGAGAGGTCGATCGGGGTGTCGTAGTGGACCGTGAGCGTGATCGAGTCGCGAATCGCCGTCCAGCGCGGAAGCAGCCCGAAGGCGTAGACGCCGTACGAGGCCGCGTTGTCCGAGGAGCCATGACCGACCATCCGCACGAGCTCGACGTTCCGTTCCTCCGCGATCGCGGCGATCCTGGCGATCTCGTCGTCGGCCGCGAGCAGGCGCTCGAGCGCCAGCGGCTGCTCGCGAATCTCGGTGAGGAACAGCTCCCCTGGCCTGCGCGCCTCACCCGGCGACACGAGACTCCCCTCCGACGAGCACACGCTCGATCTCGAGGTTGTCGTCCAGCACCACGATGTCGGCTCGACTGCCCGGGCCGATCCGTCCGATCTCGGTGTGACCGAGAACGCCGGCCGGCACCGCCGACGCCGCCTCGACCGCGCGCTCGAGCGGGACCCCGAGAGCGACGAGGTTGCGAACCGCTTCGATCATCGTCAGCGTGCTGCCTGCGAGGACGCCGTCCTCGCGGCGGGCGATGCCGCCGTTGACGGCGAGATCGACGCTGCCAAGGGCGTAGGCTCCGTCACCGAGCCCGGCCGCGGCCATGGCGTCGCTGACCAGAGCGAGCCGGCCCGCGGCAACGCTCCAGAGCAGCCGTACGACGTCGGGATCGAGGTGGACGCCGTCGACGATCGCCTGGACGACGACGTCGGGCCGCACGAGGGCGGCGCCGACGATCCCGGGATCTCGATGCGTCAAGGGGCGCATTGCGTTGAAGACGTGGGTCACCGTGCGCACGCCCCGGTCGAAGGCGGCGTGCGCCTCGGCCGCCGTCGCGTTCGAGTGGCCGAGCGAGACGACGACGCCGCGAGCCTGGAGGACGTCGACGAGGTCGAGCGCCCCCGGAAGCTCGGGCGCGAGCGTCATCATCGTGACCGGGCCCGCCTCGAGAAGTCGCTCGAGCAGCGCCGAGGTCGGGGTCGCAGCGATAGCGACCCGGGTGCGTTCCGAGCCGCGCGGCGGAGAGGAACGGTCCCTCGAGATGCGCGCCGAGAATCCGCGGCCCGACGCTGTCGCTCCCGGTGCGGCACCGCCTGCAGCGCGGCAGTGAGGTCGGCCTCGCTCGAGGTGATGAACGTGGGGACGAATGCGGTGACACCCGTCTCGAGCAGCACGTCTGCCGCCTCCGCATAGCCCTCCGCGTCGGCGCCGAGGAAGTCGACACCCGCGAAGCCGTTCACCTGCAGGTCGACGAAGCCGGGAACTGCGACGCCACGGCCGGCCCCTTCGAGACCGACCGCGACGACGACGCCGTCCTCGACGGCGCAGTCCCCGAGCTCGAGACGGCCGTCGACGAGGCACGCCTGAACGCCGAGCCTCACGGTGCGAGCGCCTTGCGGACGACGCCGTGTGCGGCTGCGAGGCGTCGCTGCGCCTCCGCCACGTCGACGCCGGAGAGGAGCGTGACGATCGCGACCTTGGCGTCGCCACCGGAATCGGCGAGCGCGTTGTCGACGCTCTCGCGGTCGGCTCCGGTCGCCTGCGAGACGATCCGCTGCACGCGGGCCCGAAGCTTGTCGTTCGTCGCCACGACGTCGACCATCAGGTTCCCGTAGGTCTTCCCGAGACGCACCATCGCGATCGTCGAGATCATGTTGAGGACGAGCTTCTGCGCCGTTCCGGCCTTGAGCCGCGTCGAGCCGGCGATCACCTCGGGCCCGACGACGACCGCGATCTCGTGATCCGCAGACCCTCCGAGCTCGGACTCGGGAACCGCGACGAGCGCAACCGTCAGCGCTCCGGCCGAGCGTGCCGCGGCGAGGGCGCCCACGACGTACGGCGTGCGGCCACTCGCGCTCAGGCCAACGACGGCGTCGAGCGAGCTCGGGTCGAGGGCGACGATCTCGGCAGCCCCTGCGACGTCGTCGTCCTCGGCATGCTCCTGCGCGGTCGCCGCGCTCGTGGCTCCGCCGGCGACGAGGGCCACGACGAGCCCGGGTGGGACGGCAAACGTCGACTCGCACTCGACCGCGTCGACGAGAGCGAGCCGCCCGGAGGTGCCGGCGCCGACATAGATCAGGCGCCCGCCGGCCTCGAGCCTCGAGACGATCGCGTCGATCGCCTCGGCGATCGATGCGCACGCTGCCTCGACCGCGAGCGGCACGGAGGCGTCCTCGGAGCTCATCAGCGTCACGAGGTCGGTCGTGCTCTTGAGGTCGAGATCTGCGGAAGCGGCGTTCCAGGCCTCGGTCGCGAGCTCGTCGAAGATCACACGCTCGTCTGTTCCGCGGCCGGAGCTCATGCTGGTCAGTGTATGCACGATCTGGTAGAGTGGTCAAGACCAGTGAGCCAAATGGCTCCCCATCCGCACTTCGGGAGGTTTCGAGAAGTGAGGTTCCACCGAATGACCGTGACTCGCTGACGTGGCCTCGATCGAGATCGACGCGGTCACGAAGGTCTACGGGAACGGGTTCCTGGCCGTCGACGACATCAGCCTGACCGTGCGGGACGGCGAGTTCATGGTGCTCGTCGGCCCTTCGGGCTGCGGCAAGTCGACACTGCTGCGAATGATCGCGGGGCTGGAAGAGGTGACGGCAGGCGCGATCCGGATCGGCGACGCCGATGTCACCGAGCTGGCTCCACGCCATCGCGACATCGCGATGGTCTTCCAGAGCTACGCCCTCTATCCGCACATGACCGTGCGCCAGAACATGGGCTACGGCCTCAAGGTGCGCAAGGCGCCGAAGGAGGACGCGAAGCGCCGTGTCGAGGAGGTCGCCGAGCTGCTCGGGCTGACCGAGATGCTCGACCGCAAGCCGGTGCAGCTCTCGGGTGGCCAGCGGCAGCGCGTTGCCATGGGTCGCGCGATCGTGCGCGAGCCACAGGCATTCCTGATGGACGAGCCGCTGTCCAACCTCGACGCCAAGCTCCGCGTCGGCATGCGCGCCTCCCTGGCGCAGCTCCACGCGCGCCTGGGTGTCACAACCGTCTACGTCACGCACGATCAGACCGAGGCGATGACGCTCGGCAAGCGGGTCGCGGTGCTGCGGGACGGCAAGGTCGAGCAGGTCGCGGAGCCGCAGGTGCTCTACGCAAGCCCCGCAAACCTCTTCGTGGCGGCGTTCATCGGCTCACCGGCGATGAACCTCGTGGAGGCCACGGTCACGAACGACACGATCGCGTTCGGCGGATTCACGCTCCCGCTCGACCCGCTCCACCGCCCCGCGGGCGACCTCGGACGCGTCGTCGTCGGGATCCGGCCCGAGAGCTTCGAGGACGCAGGGCTTGCAGCCGCGGCGCTGCCCCGCCTGCGCGTCCACGTCGACGTCGTCGAGGAGCTCGGGGCCGAGACGAATGCGTTCTTCCGCGTCGACGCGGCGCGCGTCACGGCAGAAGCCGAGGCGAGCGAAGACGACGACTCGACGCTGATCGCCGGCGAGACGCAGCTCTTCACGGCGCGCCTCGACCCCCGCAGTCGCGTCCGCGGCCCGGGTGAGGTCGAGCTCGCCGTCGACCCGTCCCGCTTCCATTTCTTCGACCCTGCGAGCGGCTCGGCGCTCCCTCTGCGCGGTGTCCGGCACATCGATCCGACACCCGTCACCGCATAACTGGTATTGATCACTGGGGAGATCATGGCGACGAGACCAAAGACACCGAGCAGCACCGAGCCCCGCACCGGGACGAAGCAGAGCGAGACGCGCAACAGCGTGCTCGACCTGATCGAGCAACTCGGGGTGGGTGATGCCATCCCGTCCGAGCGTCAGCTCTGCACCGATCTCGGCGTCTCCCGGCTCACGGTGCGCGCCGCCCTGGACGACCTCGTGCGCGACGGCATGCTCGTGCGCAGGCACGGCAGCGGCACCTTCGTCAGCGAGCCGAAGATCGCGCAGGAGCTGACGATGACCTCCTTCACCGAGGACATGCGCCGCCGTGGCATGGAGCCCGGCAGCAAGACGCTCGAGCTGCGAATCGTGCAGGCCGGCGCCCACCTCGGCCGTCTGCTCCACGTCTCCCCCTCCGAGCCCGTTGTGATCATCAGCCGGCTCCGGCTCGCCGATCGCGAGACGATGGCGATCGAGACGCTCCACGTGCGGAGCTCGCTCGTGCCCGGCCTCGCTCACGACGACCTCGAGCGGCAGTCGTTCTACGACATCCTCCAGGAGCGGTACGGGATCGAGATCGTCGGCGGCACGCAGACGATCGAGCCCACCGTGACGAACGAGGAGGAGTCTGCGGCGCTCGATGTGCCGCTGCACTCGCCCGCCTTCCTCTTCGAGCGGACGACCCGCGCGGCGGACGGCGGCATCGTCGAGTACGTGCGCTCGATCTACCGCGGCGACCGCTACAAGCTCGTGACCGAGCTCAATCGCCGCTCGCGCGCCCGCACAGCCCGCTGATCCCGCCTCCTGGTCAGTACCAACCGCGCCCACAAGGCGGAGTACTGCGAGTCGAAGTGGTGAATACAGCCTTGGCACCACGACGTGAAGCACCCATTCATAGGATCTTGACCAATTCGCAAAGTGGTCTTGACAACTTGCGAAAGGTGTGCGACCCTTACGCACCGTGGCCAAGTGGTATAAGCCAGTAGGCGGAAGCGCTCGCAACCCGATCGGCCACGGGACGGAGCGGGCGCCACTCTACCGCCTTTCGATGCGCTTGGGGGAAACGTCATGAGAGCACGCACCATCAGCGCGGTCGTCCTGGTCGGAGTCGCTCTCGCGGCCATCGCGTCATCGGCGTCCGGTGGGACGTCAGCGCGGTCCGCGAGCAGCATCACCGTCTGGCTGCAGACCGACGCGCAGGCCGCCAACTGGCAGCCGATCGTGAATGCAGTAAACGCCGACTTCCAGAAGGCTCACCCCGGAACGACCGTGAACGTCCAGTTCCAGACCTGGGGCAACCATCTGCAGAAGCTCGACGCCACGCTCGCGGGCGGTAACGCCCCGGACGTGATCGAGATGGGCAACACCGAGATGACGAAGTACATGGCCGCTGGGGCCTTCCAGGACCTGACCGCCGACAAGGGGTCGCTCCCGAACTCCGCCACCTGGCTCGGCGGCCTCGCCGCCTCGGGTCGCTACGGCGGCAAGGTCTTCGGCGTCCCGTACTACGCGGGCTCCCGCGTCGTCACGTACCGCTCCGACCTGTTCAAGAAGGCGGGCCTGAAGGTGCCGTCGAGCCTTTCCCAGTTCACGGCGGACGCCAAGAAGCTGGGATCGTCGAACAGCGCCAAGGGCTTCTCGCCGGTCTACATCGCGGGAACCGACTGGTACTTCGCGATGAGCTTCGTCTACGACTTCGGCGGCTCGATCGCGACGCAGGTCAGCGGTAAGTGGAAGGGCACGCTCGACTCGCCGAAGGCGATGGCCGGCCTCGCCGCGTACAAGGCGTTCTACACGGCCGCCTCGCGGGCCAGCAAGACGACCGACGAGACGCACCCGAACCCGTACGACGTCTACGCCCAGGGGAATGCTGCCTCGATGGTCGGGCCCGGCTGGTTCAGCTGCTGCGTCGGCGACAAGTACAAGGGCGCGACGAAGCAGTTCGTGATGCCGAGCCACATCGCCGGCAAGTCGATGCCCGGCTTCCTCGGCGGCTCCGACCTCGCGGTGCCGATCGGCGCCAACAAGGCGATGGCACTCGACTGGATCAAGCTCTACACGAGCACGCAGACGATGTCGGCTCTGCGCGGGATCGGCAACATCCCGAACACCACGAGCCTCCTCGGCTCGAGCATCAACGAGAAGGCGGCACAGCAGAGCTGGTTCGTTCCGACGGCCAAGAACTGGGTCAACGTCGAGAACGGCAATATCCTCCGCAACATGCTCGCCCAGATCCTCACCGGCAAGCTCAGCATCAAGCAGGCCGCAGCATCCGCGAGCGACAACATCTCGTCGGTTCTGAACGGCGGCTAGACACAGCGATGACGGAGAGCCGACCTCGGTGACGAACCGGCTCCCCGAAGGAACGGCAACCGCCGCCGAGACCACGCAGGTGTGGTCTCGGCGGCGGCGTCCGTTGACGTGGCGGCGAGCGCTCAGCGCCACGGTGCCGTACTGGCTCCTGCTGCCGGTGCTGGTCGCGATCGTCGCGATCCTGGGCTATCCGCTCTACCAGCTCGTCAGGCTCTCCTTCCAGCAGTACGGGCTGGCCGAGCTGATTCAGCATCACGGCGTCTCGGTCGGCTTCGCCAACTACGCGTCGGTGCTGCATGACCCCGTCTTCTGGCACACGCTGCTTCGCACGGTCGTCTTCACGTTCGCGAACGTCGGCCTCACGATCGGGATCGGGACGTTCCTCGCCCTCCTCCTCGTCCGGGTCAGCGGAAGCATCCGCATCCTGCTCACGGCCGGGCTCGTGCTCGTCTGGTCGATGCCGGTCGTCGTCGCGGTGCAGGTCTGGTACTGGATCACGAACTACCAGAACGGGATCCTCAACTACGCGCTGACGCGACTCCATCTCGGCGACTACGAGCTCCACGACTGGTACGCGACGACCTTCTCGAAGCTCGCGATGGTAACGCTGCTCGTCGTGTGGGGAGCGCTCCCGTTCGTCACGATCACCGTGTACGCCGGGCTGTCACAGGTGTCACGCGAGCTCGTCGAGGCGGCCGAGATCGACGGCGCCGGACCGCTGCGCGTCTTCCGCGACGTCACCTTCCCGATCCTGAAGCCGATCTTCCTGATCCTCATCAGCCTCTCGATCATCTGGGACTTCGGCGTCTTCACCCAGCCGTATCTCCTCATCGGCGCGTCTCATGTCGATGCGTCGAACTACCTCATGGGCGTCTACGTCTACATCGAGGGCTACGCGCACTCGAACTATGGCCGTGGGGCGGCAATCTCGATGCTGATGCTGATCATGGTCGCGGTGATGAGCGTCCCGTACGTCCGGAGCAAGGTGCGGATGGAGACGGCCGAGTGAGCGCGGTCACCCCGTCCCTGCCGGAGTCGGCGACCACGACCGCGCCACGCCGCGTCGCCGTCTCGACGCGCCGCACCGGGCGTGTCGGGCGGCGCTGGGCCTGGAACACGCTCGGGATCCTCGTCTTCGTCGTGATGGTCTTCCCCGTCTACTGGATGGTGACGACCGCGTTCAAGCCCGACTCGGACATCAACGCAAGCACGCCAACGTGGATCCCACTGCACCCGACGCTCGTCCACTTCACCGATGCGATGGCGCGGCCGTACTTCTGGGACGACGTCAAGAACAGCCTCATCATCGTCGTCGTCACGGTGATCGCCTCGATGGTGCTCGCCTTTCTCGCGGCGGTCGCCCTGGCGAAGTACCGCTTCACGGGCCAGCGCATCTTCATCATCCTGATGATCGGGATCCTGATGCTGCCGCAGGCCGGGCTGATCATCCCGCTCTACGTGGTGCTCGCGCGCTACCACCTGACGAACACGCTGATCGGCGTGATCCTCACCTACATGACCTTCGTGCTGCCGTTCGCCGTCTGGACGCTGCGCGGCTTCATCATCGGCATACCCAAGGACCTCGAGGAAGCCGCGATGGTCGACGGCTCGAGCAGGCTCGGCGCATTCGTCCGCATCCTCCTGCCGCTCGTCGCGCCGGGCCTCGTCGCGACGTCGGTGTTCGTGTTCGTGACGACCTGGAACGAGTACATCTTCGCGAGCGTGCTGCTGACCGATCAGTCGCATCAGACGGTGACGGTCTGGCTCTCGTACTTCTACGGCACGAGCCGCAACACCGACTGGGGCGGGTTGATGGCCGCGTCGACGCTCACCGCGATTCCGGTCGTCGTCTTCTTCCTGCTCGTCCAGCGCAAGATCGCGTTCGGCCTCACTGCGGGCGCGACCAAGGGATGAGCGGCACCCTCGATCGCCTCGCACGCGGGTGTATCCTCGCCGGCTTCGCCGGGACGACGGCGCCCGCCTGGCTCTCCCGGGAGCTCGACGAGGGACTCGGTGGCGTCGTCCTCTTCGCACGGAACGTCGAGGGGCCGGAGCAGCTACGGCGCCTGACCGAGTCGATTCGCGTGTCCCCCGAGACCGTGGTCGCGATCGACGAGGAGGGCGGCGACGTCACCCGGCTCGAGGCCGATCGGGGCAGCTCTGTCCCCGGCCATCTCGCGCTCGGCGCCGTCGACGACCTCGCCCTCACCGAGCAGATCGCGCGCGCGCTCGCCGACGAGCTCTCTGCCGCCGGGATCACGCTCGATCTTGCGCCCGTCGCCGACGTCAACACGAACCCGCTCAACCCTGTGATCGGCGTCCGCTCCTTCGGCGCAGACCCCGCGCTCGTCTCGCGGCACGTGGCCGTGTTCGTGACCGGCCTCCAGGCCGGAGGCGTCGCGGCCTGCGCGAAGCACTTCCCGGGCCACGGCGCCACCGACGTCGACTCGCACCTCGACCTGCCGGTCGTCCGCGCGACTCGCGACGAGCTGCTCGCGGGCGAGCTGCGCCCGTTCCGGGCAGCCGTGGCTGCCGGCGCACGCGCCATCATGTCGGCGCACCTCGTCGTCCCGGCCATCGACACTGTCCCGGCGACGCTCAGCCACGCCCAGCTGACCGGGCTGCTGCGCGGCGAGCTCGGGTTCACGCGGGCGATCGTGACCGATGCGCTCGAGATGAAGGCCGTCAGCGAGACGGTGGGGATGGAGGAGGGCGCCGTTCAGGCTCTCGCCGCCGGCGCCGACGCGCTCTGCCTCGGCCACGACATCGACGAGGGCCACGTCGACCGCGTGCGCCGGGCAATCGTCGCGGCCGTCGAGGAGGGACGGCTGACCGAGGACCAGCTCGCAGCTGCCGCCGCGCGCGTCGCGGCCATCAACATGCCGTCCGTCCCGTCGCGCTCCGGCGCGCGGCCAATTGCCGAGCTCGGGCTCGCGGCGGCACGACGAACGGTCCGCCAGCAGGGCAAGCCGGCGGCAGCCGGCCCGATCCTCGTCGTCGAGCTCGAGGGCTCCCTCTCGGTCGCCGCCGGGCCGGTGTCGCACGACCTGACGTCGATCCTGCTCGAGCTCGGGGCCGACGCCGAGACCGTGAGGATCTGGGAGAGCACTGCCTCCGACGCCGTCGCGCTCGTCGCCTCCCACCCGGTCCGCCGCCTCGTCATCGTCGTTCGCGACCTCGACCGCCATCCATGGCAGGAGGCAACCGCCGCGGCGCTCCTTCGCGCCCGCGAGGGTGGCGTCGTCGTCGACGTCGGCTACCCCGCCCGCACGCTCCCCGCGGGAGCCGGCTCGATCACGACGTTCGGCGTCGGACGCGCAAGCCTCACCGCCGCCGCCGAGCTTCTCCTCGGCGCCTGACAGGTCGCGTGGCGGCTAGCCCGCCTTGGCTGCGACCGCGCGCACCGCTGCCTCGTAGATCCGATCCCGCCCGAACTGGTCGAGCTCGGCCGAGAGCAGCTCGCTCGCATTCGGCGGCTCGCCCGGCGAGCGGACCGGCTCGCCGTCGACCCAGATCGCCGTCACCGTTGGCGCGTTGCGTCGCGTCAGCTTGACGTCGCGCTTCAGTCGCGAGCGCAGCCAACCCGCGACGAGCTCGGCGTCGGAGCGGGGGCCTTCGACGCGCAGCTTCTCGATCGTGCGGATCCCGGGCCAGAGCTCGGCGAGCCGGCGGCGCCAGGGCAGCGTGCGCGAGTAGGCAATGTCGGAGACCGCGACGGACTCGAACAGTCGGGCCAGGCACGCGTACGCGCCGGGCAGATTCCGCCATTCCGAGGAGTCGACGACGAGCCGGTCGGCGATCGCCATCACCTCGGCGAGCTCGGTGCTCTCCCAGCCTGGCTCCCCGCGCCAGCGGCAGAAGACGGGCAGGTCGGAGACGAGGAGCGGCAACAGGATCGACTCGGGATGCCGGGCCGCGGAGCCACGCAGCCTCAGCTCGATCACCTCGGAGAGGACCTCGCGGGAGAGGCCCTGCAGCGCGAAGTCCTTCAGCTCCGCCCGCGCCTCGATCTTCGCCTCGGCGCCAGGGCAGGGGATGAGGAAGATCGTCCGGGCAGGATGCCGCTCGAGCAGGCCGGAAAGCGTCGCGCGCGCTTTCGGGAGCCACTCCGGCGGGCACCAGACGATGTGCGTCATCGTGCTCGTGCGGAGCTCGGGCATGCCGTCGGCGGCCTCTCGCGCGCGCTGCCGCCCCAGCTGGCGCTCGATATCGGAGACGACGCCCATCAGCTTCCCCTAGTGGCGGCGCCAGGAACGGCCGTCGCGGTGGATCAGCTCGTCCGCCGCGCTCGGCCCCCAGGTGCCGCTCGGGTAGTTCGGGAAGTTCGGCTTGTCGCGCTGCCAGGCGCCGAGGACCGCGTCGACGAGCTTCCATTGCTCGTCGACCTCGTCCTCGCGGGTGAACAGCGTCGCGTCGCCGAGCATCGCATCGAGGATCAGCCGCTCGTATGCCTCGGGCAGGCCGGTGCGGAAGGCGCCGCCGTAGAGGAAGTCCATGTGCACCGTCCTGATCGTCATCCCCGCGCCCGGAACCTTGGCGCCGATCGCGAGCGAGACGCCCTCGTCCGGCTGGACGTGGATCAGCAGCACGTTCGGGCGCAGGCCGTCGCCGGCGATCTCCTCGAACGGCGGATGCGGCGCGCGCTGGAACTGGATCGCGATCGTCGTCTCGCGGCGGGCCAGGCGCTTGCCCGCCCTGACGTAGAACGGCGTATCGGCCCAGCGCCAGTTGTCGACGAAGAGCTTGGCCGCGATGTAGGTCTCGGTCAGCGAGCCCGGCGCCACCCCGTCCTCCTCGCGGTAGCCGGGCACCTCGATCCCCTCGACGAACCCGGCGCCGTACTGGCCGCGGACGACCGACTTCGGGCCGGGCGTGTGCATCGACTTCAGCACCTTCACCTTCTCGTTGCGCACCGAATCGGCGGAGAAGTCGATCGGCGGCTCCATCGCCGTCAGCGCCAGGAGCTGGAGGAGGTGGTTCTGGAAGATGTCGCGGATCGCGCCGGCCGACTCGTAGAAGCCGGCGCGGCCCTCGATCCCCATCGACTCGGCCACCGTGATCTGGACGTGGTCGATGAACTGGCGGTTCCAGATCGGCTCGAAGATGCCGTTCGCGAACCGCAGCGCGAGCATGTTCTGCACCGTCTCCTTGCCGAGGTAGTGATCGATCCGGAAGATCTCGTCCTCCGTGAACCAGCGGTGGAGGAGGTCGTTGAGCGCGCGCGCAGTCGCGAGGTCGTGGCCGAACGGCTTCTCGACGATCAGCCGCACCCAGCCCTCCTTCTCGCGGCGCTCTCCGATCTCGGTCACCGCGGCGCTGAACGCCTGCGGCGGCACCGCGAGGTAGTAGAGCCGGTTGCCGCCGGTGCCACGCTCGGCGTCGAGCTCTTCGAGCACGCGCCCGACGCGGTCCTCGCCCTCCTCGTCGCCGAACTCGGTGCCGACGTAGCGCATCCCGTGCGGCGAGCCGATCCCACACGTCCTGCTTGAACGGGTCGCGCGCGAACTCCTTCACCGCCTTCTTCATCGCGGCGGCGAACTGCTTCGACGTTTGCGGCGAGCGTGCCACGCCGACGATCGCGAACTCCTCCGGCAAGAGCTTCCGGAAGGCGAGCGAGTAGAGCGCCGGGATCAGCTTGCGCTTCGTCAGGTCGCCGGAGGCGCCGAAGATCACGACCGCGCAGGGCTCGGGCCGTCGCCGCAGCTGCAACCCTTCGAGGAGCGGGTTGGCGTCCTCCGTCACGCCGCCGCCAGCGAGCCCGCCTTGGCGCGGATCCCCGCCAGCAACTCGGCGAACGAGTCCGCGAACTTCTGCACGCCCTCCGCCTCGAGCGTTGCGACGACGTCGTCGTAGTCGACGCCGGCCGCGGCAAGATCCGCGAGCAGCGCGTTCGCATCGTCGATCCCCTGCAGGATGCTGCCGTGCTTCACCTCGCCGTGCTCCTGGAACGCGCGGACGGTCTCGAGCGGCATCGTGTTCACCGTGTCCGGCCCGATCAGCTCCTCGACGTAGATCACGTCGCGGTAGGCCGGGTTCTTCGCGGACGTCGATGCCCACAGGCAGCGCTGCCGCCGTGCCCCCTTCTTCGCCAGGTAGTCCCAACGGTCGTCGTAGAACACGTCGAGGTAGTGCTGGTAGGCGAGCTTCGCGTTCGCGACCGCGAGCTGCCCCTGCAGGTCGTCGCGGCCGAGCGCCTCCAGGCGCTTGTCGGCCTCGGTGTCGACCCGCGAGACGAAGAAGCTCGCGACGGAGGGAACCTTGCGCGGGTCGCCGCCGGCCGCGACGAGACGCTCGAGCCCGCGCAGGTATGCCTCCGTAACGGCGGCGTAGCGCTCGAGGGAGAAGATCAGGGTGACGTTGATCGGGACGCCCTTGGCGATGCAGTCCTCGATCGCTCCGAGGCCCGGCTCGGTGGCGGGGATCTTGACGTAGAGGTTCGGGCGGTCGACCTCCTTGTTGAAGCGCATCGCCTGCTCGAAGGTTCGGTCGCGGTCGTAGGCGAGCCGCGGGTCGACCTCGAGCGAGACGAAGCCGTCGATCCCGTCCGTCCTCTCCCACACGGGCCGCATCAGGTCGCATGCCTCCCTGATGTCGTCCATCGCGAGCGCGAAGAAGATCTCGCTCGTGTCGTCCGTCTCCGCCGTCAGGTCGCGGAGCTGCTCGTCGTAGAGGTCGCCCTCGGCGAGCGCCTTCTGGAAGATCGTCGGGTTCGACGTGACCCCGACGACCGAATCCTCGGCCATCAATGCTGCAAGTGAGCCTGAGTTGAGCATCTCGCGCGAGAGCGAGTCGATCCAGACGCTGACACCCGCGTCGCTCAACTCCTGGAGGCGTGAATCAGCCATCGGACATCCTTTCGAGCTCAGCCACCTTCTCGAGGCGGTCGGCATAGCGGCCCCCGCCGATGAAGCGGGCGCCGAGGAAGATGCGGACGAGCTCGCGCGTGAGCTCACCGCCGACGATCTCGGAGCCGAGGCAGAGCACGTTCATGTCGTCGTGCTCGACTCCCTGATGCGCCGAGTATGCGTCGTGACAGATTGCCGCCCGGATGCCGGGAATCTTCGAGGCCGCGACGGAAGCACCGACCCCGGAGCCGCAGACGAGCACCCCGCGCTCGATCTCGCCACGGCGGAGCGCCATCCCGAGCTCGAGCGCCTTGTCCGGATAGTCGATCCGCACGGCGGCCGTGTCGGTGCCGAGATCGACGGCCGTGTGCCCCGCGGCCGCGATCGACTCCAGCACGGCGGCGCGCAGCACGACGCCACGGTGGTCGAAGGCGGCGCCGATCCTCATCGGAGCTCGGCCTCGAGCGCGGCGGCGATCGCCTCGGCCGTGATGCCGAACTCGGCAAAGATCCGCTGGTATGGAGCGGAGGCGCCGAAATGGTCTATACCGATCATGGCGCTCGCATACCGATCCCAGCCGAGCGTCACTCCCGCTTCCACGGAGAGACGGGCCTCGACGCCGGGCGGCAGGACCGAGTCCTGATAGTCGTCGTCCTGCTCCTCGAAGAGCTCCCAGCAGGGCATCGAGACGACACGAATGTTCGCCTCGAGCGACTGCGCGGCCTCGAGCGCGAGGTGCACCTCGCTTCCCGTGGCGATCACGATTCCCTCGGGCTCGCCCTCGCCGCCGTTGCCAGAGCGTGTAGGCGCCTCGGAGCGCGCCGTCTGCTGATGCCACCTCGGTGCGGTCGAAGGTCGGCAGCTTCTGCCGGGTCAGCGCGAGCGCGACGGGCCCATCCGGCCGCTCGAGCGCGATCCGCCACGCCATCGAGGTCTCGTTCGCGTCTGCGGGCCGCACGTACCAGAGGTTCGGGATCGCCCGCAGCGCCATGTGGTGCTCGACGGGCTGGTGAGTGGGGCCGTCCTCGCCGACCGCGATCGAGTCGTGCGTCCAGACCCACGCCGTCTTCAGGCCGACGAGGGCCGAGAGGCGAACGGCGGCCCGCATGTAGTCCGAGAAGATCAGGAAGGTGGAGCCGTAGGGGCGGAGCATCGCGGGCTCGAGCGAGATCCCGTTCACGATCGATCCCATCGCATGCTCACGGATGCCGAAGGCGATATTGCGGCCGGCGTGCGTGGCCGAGAAGACGCCGGTCCCCGTGAACTCCGTCTTGTTCGACTCGACGAGATCGGCTGACCCGCCCACCATCGTCGGCGTGAACTGCTTCAGGGCCTGCATCACGGTGTGGCCGGCGTCGCGGGTCGCGACCTCCTCACCCGCCGGGAAGACGGGCAGCGCCTCGCGCCAGCCCTCGCGCGGCTCGCCACGCAGGTCGAGCTCGCGCTCACGAGCGAGGTCGGGGAACGCCCCTGCCCAGTTGGCGACCAGGCCCTCCCACTCGCCTTGCAGCTCGGCGCCCCGCTCGGCGACGACCGCCATGTGCTCGCGCACCGCGTCCGAGACGGCAAAGGTCGCGTCCGGATCGAAGCCCATGACCTCCTTCGTCGCCCGGACCTCTGCCTCACCGAGCGGGCGAGCCGTGTGCCTTCCCGGTGTCGACAGCGTGCGGCGCCGGATAGGCGATGTGCGTCCGCAACACGATCAGCGAGGGGCGCTCCTCCTCCGCCTTCGCGGCGGCGAGCGCACCGAGCAACGCGTCGAGATCCTCCGAGTCGTCGACGTGCTGGACGTGCCAGCCGTACGCCTCGAACCGCTTGCCCTTGTCCTCGGTCGTGAACGTGAGCGAGGTCGTGCCGTCGATCGTGATGTGGTTGTCGTCGTAGACGTAGACGAGCCGGCCGAGCCCGAGGTGACCGGCGATCGACGCCGCCTCGCTGCTGATCCCCTCCATCATGTCGCCGTCGGAGCAGATCGCGTAGATCCACGAGTCGACGATCGAATGCTGCGGGCGGTTGTAGCGATCGGCGAGGAAGCGCTGCGCGATCGCCATGCCGACGCCGTTCGCGAAGCCCTGGCCGAGCGGCCCGGTCGTCGTCTCGACGCCCGCGGTGTGCCCGTACTCAGGATGCCCCGGCGTCCGCGAGCCCCACTGGCGGAACTGCTTCAGGTCGTCGATCGTGAGGTCGTAGCCGGCGAGGTGGAGCGCGGCGTACTGGAGGATGCAGGCGTGGCCCGCCGAGAGGACGAACCGGTCGCGGCCCGGCCAGTGCGGGTCGGCCGGGTTGTGCCGCATGACGTCGCGGTAGAGGAGGTAGGCGACGGGCGCAAGCGCCATCGCCGTGCCCGGGTGCCCGGCGTTCGCCTTCTGCACCGCGTCCATCGCGAGCGCGCGAATCGTGTCGACCGTCTCGATGCGGGGATCCGAGGGCACTGCTCTGCGAGCATATCGCCAGCCGGACGCCGGACCGCGTCTACCCTACGACCCGTGTCCGTCCTGATCGCATCCAACCTCCGCAAGGAGTTCGCCGGCGATCCGCTGTTCGACGGGATCTCGTTCTCCGTCGACCGCGGGCAGCGGCTTGCGCTCGCGGGCCAGAACGGCTCCGGCAAGACGACGCTGCTGCGCGCGATCATGGGCGAGACGACGATTCAGGGCGGTGAGATCGCGCTCCAGAAGGGCACGCGGATCGCGCTCCACGACCAGCGCCCGCCCCGCGACCGTGGGCTGACATTGCGCGAGTACGCGCTCTCGGGAGCGGCCGACCTGGTGCGGATCGAGGAGGAGCTCGCGCGAGCTCGAGCAGGCGATGGCGCGGGGCGTCCACGACGACGCGACGATGCGCCGCTACAGCGAGGCGCAGGCGCGGCTCGAGCACGCCGGCGGCTGGAACTGGCGCGACCGCGCCTCCTCGGTGCTCCGCGGCCTCGGCTTCCACGACCACGACCTCGACCGGCAGCTCGAGACGTTCTCGGGCGGAGAGCTGACGCGCGCCTCGCTCGGCCGCGCGCTCGCGGGCGACCCCGACCTGCTGCTGCTCGACGAGCCCACCAACCACCTCGACGTCGAGAGCCTCGAGTGGCTCGAGCGCGAGCTGACGACGATCGACGCCGCCGTCGATCCTCGTCGCACACGACCGCTGGTTCCTCGAGTCCGTGACGACCGCCGTGCTCGAGATCGAGGGCGGCCGCGGCCTCTACTTCTCGGGGCCGTGGCACCAGTGGCGGCTCGAGCGCGCGGCGCGGGCGCAGGCAGCGGCGAAGTCGGTGCAGCGTGTCGGCGCCGACATCGAGCGCCTGAACCGCTTCGTCGAGCGGTTCCGCTACAAGAAGTCGAAGGCCAAGCAGGCGCAGGCGAAGCTCACGCAGATCGGCCGGCTCGAGGAGGAGCGCAAGAAGGCGGCGGGCGAGCTCGAGAACCTCACGCAGCGCCGGCGCAGCCTCGGCTTCGAGTTCCTCAAGCCGGCCCGCACAGGGCGGACCGTCGTCGAGGTCGACGGGCTTCGGCTCTCCGCGGGCGGGAAGTCGCTCCTCGAGGGTGCCTCACTCGTGATCGAGCGTGCGGAGCACATCGCGCTCGTCGGGCCGAACGGCTCCGGCAAGACGACGCTCCTCGAGACATTGATGGGCAACCGCGCCCCCGACGCGGGCGTCATCCGCTTCGGCCACGGCGTCGAGCCGGCCTACTTCTCCCAGCACGAGGTGGAGCTCGACGAGCGCGGGACGGTGCTCGACTGCGCCGTCGCGATGACCGGGCTCGCGCGGCCCCAGGCGCAGCATCTGCTCGGGAAGTTCCTCTTCTCCGGCTACGCCGAGCAGGAGAAGCAGGTCTCGGTGCTCTCGGGCGGCGAGCGCCGCCGGCTCGCCCTCGCCGCGGTCGTCGCCTCGGGGGCGAACTTCCTCGTGCTCGACGAGCCCACCAACCACCTCGACCTCGAGAGCCGCGAGGCGCTCGAGGCGGCGCTGGAGGCGTTCCCCGGCGCGATCCTGCTCGTCTCCCACGACCGCGCGCTCCTCGACGCGGTCGCCGAGCGCACGGTCGCGGTCGAGGAGCACACGCTGCATTCCTACGAGGGCGGCTGGGCCGACCTCGTCCAGGCGCGCGAGGAGCGCACGGCGGCGCCACCGGTCGTCGAGCGTGTCCCGAAGGAGCCGAAGGCCCCGCGCGCGACGCCGAAGAAGAAGGGGCCGACCGAGATCGAGCAGGTCGAGCGCCGGATCACGACGCTGGAGCAGCACGTTGCGCAGCTCGAGGCGAAGCTCGCCGAGGACTGGACGAACATGGACACGCTGACCGAGTACCGCACCTCCCGCGACGAGCTGCAGGAGCTGCTCGCCCGCTGGGAAGCCCTGTTCGAGACGGCCTAGCCAGGCAGCCCGCTCGGCGGCGAGCGCGACGAGGCTCTCGTGCTCCTCGCGACAGGTGGGGCAGCCCGCGAGATGCTCGCGCATCCCGGGGACGGCGGTGTCCGCATCCTGTCCGAGGAGCTGAAGGTCGACGTAGCGGTCGATCTCCTCGAAGCATTCGTCGCAGCCGAGCTCGGCTCCCGCCGGCCCGAGAAGGCGCTCGATCAGCTGGGTGGTCTCGGAGCGTGTCACGGGCTCGTCTCCATCGGCAGGCCGGAGAGAGAGTGCCCCTCTTCGGCGAGGTGTTTGCGCAGCTTGCGCCGCGCGTCGTGCAGGGTCTTGTAGAGGGCGCCCCTCGTGGTGCCGAGCCGCTCCGCGAAGACGTCGAGCGGGACGCCTTCCACGGCCAGCGCGATCAGGACTCGTCGCTGGTGTGGCGAGAGCACCGCGTCGATCGATTCGCGGATCGCGAGGAGCAGCTCCGCCTGCTCCGCCTCCTGCGCGGGCCCCCGAGCGGTCGAGGCGAGGGCATCCCACGCCGCCTGCTCGATCGGCACCTCGCGTCCCTGCCACGCGCGCCGGCGCAGCTTCACGGCGGCTTCGAGCAGCGCGAACTTGTAGGCCCACGTCGTGAACCGGCTGCGGCCCTGGAAGTCGTCGAGTCGCGCGAGAACGCTCATCAGGGCGTCGTCCGCCGCCTCGAGCGCGATGTCGTCGAGCTCGCCCCCGCGCAGGTGCGGCAGCATGCCTTGCCGGCGGTTGACCTCGAATCGAGCCGCGCGCAGCAGCAGCGCGTGCAGCCGGGCAATCGCCTCGTCGCGGCCGCCGGCGCCGTCGTCGCGGAGACCGACGAGCCACGCCTGCGACTCGCGATCCAGAGTCCCCGACTCCGCCGGTATGCGTCGTCGGGGCGTCGGCTTCCACCTGGCCTCGGACTGTACGGGTCACGACGCGTCTCGAAGCGGAGCGAGGATCCGAACCGCGAGCTCCGGCGGGCAGCCGCGCTCGGTCAGCTCGATCAACGCATGCAGGTCGTAGCGCCGTCCCCGGCGATCTCGGCGGCGAGGCCGGCCGGAAAGCCGCTGACGCGCAGCTGCCGCGCGGCGCCAGTCGAGCACATCGACGAGCGTGTCCTGGCCGATCTCGGTCTCAGCCACGCCGCTCCTCGATCCTGACGGCGGGCGCAGCGATCGAATCGTCCTTCAGCTCCTTGCGCCCGTGCTCGGGCTCGCGGCGCAGACGCCCGAGCTCGTCGGCGCGGTACTGGCCGACGCAGACGAGCGGCGGAGAGTAGGCGTGGATCGAGACGGCCGGCTCACCGCGCCCGGTGCGAGACCGAGTGGATGTAGCCACCGGGGCCGGAGCGCGTCGTTCCAGGCGTCATCCGGAGCAGCGTCGCGTCCGTGCCGATCGTAAGGCTCCCCTCGTCGAGCTCACCCTGGGCGCACATCAGCGCAACGCTCGACCGGTCGTGATCGTGGAAGCCCGTCTTCTGGCCCGGCATCCACGAGAGGACCCAGATGTCGACCTGGTCGTCGTCGTAGAGGAGCTCGTAGCGCCGCCGTTCGCGATCGACGACGACGAGCGGCTGCCAGAGATCGGGGCGCGCCGCAATTCGCCGCACGAGGCGCTCGAGCGCTGCTTCCGAGAGCATCCCCTCTTCGTCGAGAAGCTCGGACGTCCGCGCCGAGAGCTCGTCGGAGAAGTGGGTGACGTGAATCGGTTCGAAGATCGTCGTTGCTCATGTCGGCTTCGGCCTCGCTTCGGGTGCGGGATGCTCTCGATCTCTTTGTGTCGGCCCGTACGGATTTCTTACCCCCGGGTAAGAGACGGAACCGAATCGACACGAACGGTTGAACGGGATTTCTCACCCATCGGATTGGAGCGGTGCAGCTCATGTCTGACCGAATCGTGATCGTCGGTGGCGGCGTCGCAGCTGCCCACGTCGTCCGCAGCCTATCGCGAGGCCGGCGGCGGCGACAGAAGTGACGGTGCTCGCCGGCAGAGGCCCATCTCCCCTACAACCGGCCGCCCCTGTCGAAGGGCCTCCTTCGCGGCACGCTCGACGCCGAGGCTGTGTTTGTCGGAGCCGGACGCGTTCTACGCCGAGCACTCGAGTCGACGTTCGCCTCGGCGCGTTCGCCACCGCGGTCGACGACCCGCACGAAGCACGTCGTGCTCGCCGACGGCACAGACGTCGGCTACTCCCGGCTCGTCCTCGCGAGCGGATCGGAACCGCGCCGGCTGGGCATACCCGGTGAGCAGCTCGAAGGCGTCCACACCTTCCGCACGCTCGACGATGCCCTTGCGGTGCGTGAGGCCGCCGCGCTTCGGCGGGACGAGCGCTGGTGGTCGGCGCCGGCTTCATCGGCATGGAGACCGCGGCGTCTCTCCGCACGACGGGCCTCGAGGTGACGCTGATCGAGCCGGCAGACACGCTCTTCGCGGCCGCTCGGGAACCCGGAGCTGTCCCGCTCGCTCGAGCAGCTCTACCGCGATCGCGGCGTCGACGTCATTCTCGGCGACGGCGTCACCGGGCTCCACGGCGACGGCCGGCTCGAGCATGCGACGACGAAGGGCGGGCGGACGATCGACACGCCGCTCGCCGTCATCGGCATCGGTGTCCAGCCCGCGACGCGCTACCTCGACAGCAGTGAGATCGAGCTCGATCGCGGCGCCGTCGTCGTCGACGAGATGTTCGACGAGCAACGATCCGGACGTTTTCGCGATCGGCGATGTCGCCAAGTTCTACGACCCCGGCACCGGGCATCGCCGGCTGATCCAGCACTGGACGAACGCGACCCATCACGGGGAGCGGCTCGGCCGCACCCTGGCGGGCTTCCCATCACCGTACGACCAGGTCGCCTACTTCTTCACCGAGATCTTCGGCACGAAGCTGGCGCTACTCGGCGACCTCGGCCTCGGCCACGACACGCTCGATCACGCGCGGAAACCTCTCTGACGGAATCGTCTGCTTCTACCTCGCGGGTGACCACCTCGTTGCGGCACTCGCCGGCCCGCCGACCGCCGAGCTGCTGGACGAGCTCACCGCGCTACTCCGCGCGGGGGCCCGGGTGCAGAGGATCACGCTCATGCTGGCCGACATCGACGTGCCGCTCGCCGACGTGTTCCGATCCGAGGCCGGAGTGGCCTAGAGGCTAGAGCGCCGTCAGGCTCTTGACGTGCTGCTCGCCCGCCGTCACCGGAATCGGCAGCCGGTTGGCGGACGGGGCGAGCGGGCAGGCCCAGCGGGCGTCGTAGGAGCACGACGGGTTGAAGGCGAAGTTGAAGTCGAGCACCGCTGTCCCGCTCTCGCGGTCGAAGCCGAGGTCGGCGCCCTTGACGGTGTCGATCAGGTAGCGGCCGCCGCCGTAGGTCGTCGACCCGCTCGTCTCGTCGGTGAAGGCGAGGAAGAGGCCGCCTCCGTAGCCCTCGTTCCAGCTCAGCTCGAGCGCAGTGCTCGACGTCGTCGAGCACGAACCTCGCGATGCCGACGCGGGTGAAGGCGAACGTCTGGCCGGTGCTCACCGGGACCTGCTGTGCGGAGAGGCTCGGAGTCCTCGATCACCGCGATCGTCCGCCAGGCGGGGTCGTAGTCGTAGAAGACGCAGCCGTCGAACGCGGGCCGGCGCGCAGCCGGGACGGGCGACTGGGGATCGCTCCGGTACATGCTGTCGCGCACGGCGCGCCAGTGGCGCCAGGCACGCTCGGGCTGCGGCGCCTCCCGGATGCCCGCGTAGAGACCGAAGATCGCATGCTTCCACGCGAGCAGGTCGATCGCGTCCGACGCAGCGAAGGTCGAGTCGCCGCTCACGAGTGTCCGCCCCGTGCGCGTCGAACCCGATCGGCCGACGGCGTCCACATCGACCACTACGCGGCGTCGCTCGAACCGGTTTGGTGTCGTGCAGTCCCGGATACGACGGGTAACGTCAGCGGCATGCTGCCGATTCCCCTCTCCGTCCTCGACCTCGCCCCGATCACGCTCGGCTCGACCCCGGGGACGCGCTCCGCAACAGCCTCGACCTCGCGCAGGCACGCAGAGCGACTGGGCTACAGGCGCCATTGGGTCGCGGAGCATCACAACATGCCCGGGATCGCGAGCGCTGCGACGGCAGTCGTGGCCGGCTACCTCGCGGCGGGGACTTCGACGATTCGGATCGGAGCCGGCGGGATCATGCTGCCGAACCACTCGCCGCTCGTGATCGCCGAGCAGTTCGGGACGTTGGAGGCGCTCTATCCCGGCCGCATCGACCTCGGCCTCGGACGTGCGCCGGGCACCGACCAGCTCACGGCCCGTGCGCTCAGGCGTGGTCTCCAGAGCGACGAGCCAGTTCCCCCACGACGTGCAGGACCTGCAGGCGCTCTTCGCGCCGGCGCAGCCCGGGCAGTCGATCCAGGCCGTCCCCGGCGCGGGCCTCGAGGTCCCGCTCTGGATCCTCGGCTCGAGCACCTACGGCGCCCGCCTCGCGGCGCTGCTCGGCCTGCCCTACGCGTTCGCCTCCCACTTCGCGCCAACCGACCTGCTGCCCGCGCTCGCTCTCTACCGGAGCGAGTTCCGCCCTTCCGCGCAGCTCGAGGCGCCGTATGCGATGGCCGGCCTGAACGTCTTCGCGGCCGACACGGACGCCGAGGCGCAGCGGCTGTTCACGACGCCGCAGCAGGCGTTCGCGAATCGCTTCCGTGGCCACTCCGGCCCGTACCCCCCGCCGATCGACGACATCGAGAGCTACTGGACGCCGGCCGAGAAGGCCCAGGCGTCCGCCATGCTCGCCTACTCCGCCGTCGGATCACCGACGACCGTGCGCGCGGCCGTCGAGCAGTTCCGCGAGCTGACCGGGGTGGACGAGCTGATGGTCGTCACCGCGATCTACGACCACGCGGCCCGGCTGCGGTCGTACGAGCTCCTCGCCGCCGGCTGCTCTAGCACCGAGGCGCCACCGGAACCGGAGCCGATCAAACCTTGTGACAATTCGTCACAAGGTTCGATGTGACGCGACAGCCACACTGTGTGACATTCCGGGTACCCGGGGGCGTAGAAGGGGCATGGAGGCGATGACACTGACGAGGCCCGCGACCAGGACCGAGGCCACCGCGCCGACGTTCGCCGACGCCGCGGAGCAGCACCTCGACGACGTCTTCGGCTACCTCCTCTACCTCACCCGCGACCGCTCGCTGGCCGACGATCTCGCGGGCGCGACGTTCGAGAAGGCCTTCCGGAAGTGGTCGCAGTTCGACGCGCGCCGCGGCACGCGCACGGACCTGGCTGCTCGGGATCGCGCGCACGACCGCGCTCGACTGGTTCCGCGCCGAGTCACGCCGACAGCGCCGCGAGGAAGCCGCGGCCGAGCCGGAGGCGCAGGAGGCGGACTTCGTCGAGGGGCTCTCTCCCGTCCTTCAGCTCGCGCTCGCGACGCTCAGCGCCGGCGAGCGCGAGGTGCTCGCGCTCCGCATCGTGATCGAGCTCGACGGCGAGCAAACGGCGCGCGTGCTCGGCATCAGCCCGACCGCCGTCTCCACCCGGCTCAGCCGGGCCCTCCAGAAACTCGAAGAGAAGGTGACAAACGATGACCTCCGCTGAGCTGATCACCGAGCTGCAGGCCTCCAGGCCCACCGCCTCCGACCCGCTGCGCGACCGCGTGCGGGCGATCGCAGCCGCCGAGCCCGTGCGACGGGCGTCGCCGTTCGCCCGTTTCTCCCACCTCTCGCTCCGGCGCTTCGCCCTCGTCGCCGTCCCGGCGACGGCCGTCGTCCTCCTCGGCACGGCGGGCGTCATCGGCTTGCTCGACTCGGGCTCGCAGCCACAGGTCGAGAGCTCGGCCACGCGCGAGAGCTACGGCCAGGCGGCCACGGCGCCGCCGCGCTCGCAGGCACCGGCGCCGCAGCTCAAGGCGGGCGCGCCGCCGGCCGCCGACGCAGCCATCCCCGCGCCAACCGCCGGGCGCGCACAGCGCTACTCGGCCCAGCTGACGCTCGCCGTGAAGAACGTCGATGCACTCTCCGATGCAACCCAGCAGGCGCTGCAGATCACGCGTGACCTCGGCGGCTACCTCGTCACCGTCTCGTACGCGACCTCCGACACCGGGACCTCGTCGCTCACGCTGAAGGTGCCGACGGCGAACGTGCAGGACGCGATCGTGCGACTGTCGGGCCTCGGCAAGATCGTCTCCCAGCAGGTCCAGATCGACGATCTTCAAGGTCAGGTCGACGAGCTGACGAAGCACGAGACGGCGCTGCGCGAGCAGATCGCCCGCCTCTCCGCGCGCCTCGCCGGCACCGACCTCGACGCCGAGACACGGGCGACGCTCGAGGCACGCCGCGACGCAGCCCGCGCCGAGCTCGCCCGCGTGCGGACCGCGCGCGCCCAGGTGAACGCCGAGGCGAAGTACGCGACGATCCAGCTGACCCTGCAGACGTCGCAGTCCGCGGTCGTCCCGGCCACGCCGTCACGCTTCGACGACGCCGTCGACCGCGCCGTCGCGATCCTCGCCGTCGAGGCGATGGTCGTGCTCTACCTCCTCGTCATCGTCGGCCCGCTTGCCCTGCTGGCGCTGCTCGCCTGGCTCGGACGGCGTGGCCTGCGGCGGCGGCAGGAGGAGCAGCTGCTCTCGGCTCCGTAGGGGCGAGGCACGCCTCGCCCCTACGTCGACGACGCCTTGACGTCGAGCGTCGCGATCAGCGCCTCGGCGACCACCTTCAGCGGCCGGCCCGAGATCTGGCTCGCCTTGCGCAGCCGAGCGAAGGCGTCCTGCTCGCTCAGGCCCTCGCGCTCCATCAACAGGCCCTTCGCGCGCTCGATCGCCTTCCGCGCGGCGAGCGCCTCGGAGAGCGAGTCGGCCTCCTCGCGGAGCGCCGCCAGCTCGTCGTGGCGCGCCCGGGCCGTCGCGATCGCGGGCAGGAGATCGGTCTCGCGGAACGGCTTCACGAGGTAGCCGAAGACGCCGGCCTCGACGGCGCGCGAGACGAGCTCCTCCTCGCCGTACGCGGTCACCATCACGATCGGGATCGGCCGCTCCTCCAGGATCCGCCGCGCCGCGTCGATCCCGTCGAGCTTCGGCATCTTCACGTCGAGCAGGGCCAGATCGGGCTCCATCGTGCGTGCGAGCGTGACGGCCTCCTCGCCGTCCTTCGCCTCCGCACAGACCTCGAAGCCTGCCTTCTCGAGCAGCTCGCGCAGGTCGAGCCTGATGATCGTCTCGTCTTCAGCGATGAGGATTCGCATCGTCGTCATCCTTTCCAGTGCGCGCCGGGAACCTGACTTCGGCGCGCAGGCCGTGGTCGTCCACGAGGGCCAGCTCACCGCCGAGCTCGTCACGCACGAGCGCCCGAACGATGGAGAGGCCGGTGCTGTCAGATGCGGCCTGCATGCCGTCGCCGTCGTCGGCGATCGCGAGCACGACTTCACCGTCGTGCCCGGTCAGACTAACGGAGATCGTCGGCCCGCCGTGCTCGAGAGCGTTTCCGAAGAGCTCGCTGAAGACGAGCGCCAGCGAGGTCGCCCGCTGTCCTTCGAGCCAGACCGGCTCGAGCGTCGAGGTGACCTGCTTGCCGACCACGAGACCCTGGACCAGCATGGCACGGAGCCGGTCGATCAGCTCGTCGAGCTCGACGTCGTCCTCGCGATGCTCCGTCAGGACCTCGTGGACGGCGGCGATCGCGAGGATCCGGTTGACCGAGTCGCCGAGCGCCTTTTGCGGATCGACGTTCGCGGAGCGGGACTGGAGGCGCAGCAACGAGGCGACCGTCTGGAGGTTGTTCTTGACGCGGTGGTGGATCTCCTGGGCGAGCACGCCACGGAGCGCCATCCGACCGTGCTCGAGCGCGACGGCAGCCTGGCTCGCGATCGCCTCCAGCAGCTGACGGTCGTCGTCGCTGAACGGCGTATCGCGGTCGACGACGAGCTCGCCGATCGTGCGGCCACGCCAGCGCAAGCGGCATCCGTATCGCATAGGCCCCGGCCCGGCCCTCGGGCCAGGCGATGCGGCCGTCCTCGAGCACGATCGCCGCGCCGGTTGCGTGGGTCGACTCGACCGTCGTCTGCACGATCGCCTCCAGCGACTCCTCGAGGTAGAGCGACTCCGAGACCGCCTCGGAGATCCGCGCCAGCGCCTCGAGCTCGTGCACGCGCCGCTGCGCCTGCGCGTACAGCTTCGCGTGCTCGATCGACTGCGCCACCTGCGCCGCGATCGTCATCAGCAGGTCGACCTCGGCCTGGGTGAACGACCGCGGCTCGCGGGTGCGGACGTTGAGTGCACCCTCGAGCTTCTCCCTGGCGAGAATCGGGACGGCCAGGATCGACTCGTAGTCGTCCTCGGGGAGGTTCGGGAACGACTTGAAGCGTGGGTCGAGGTGCGCGTCGGCCGCGATCATCACCGGCGCCCGCTCGGCGGCGGCGGCGCCAGTGATGCCTTCGCCGCGGCGCATCCGCGGCACCTTCGTGGCGATGGCGACGCTCGTGCCGTGCGTGGCGCGCAGCACGAGCTCGTCGGTGCGCTCGTCGTAGAGGTAGACGTAGGCCGAATCGGTCTCGAGCGCTGCGGCGACCTCGTGCGCGATCGCCTCCATCACCTCCTGGAGGTCGAGCGAGGAGTTGACGACCTCCGTCGTCCGGGTCAGCAGGGCGAGGTGCCGGGCAGCGTCGTCGCTCATGTCAGGTAGGTGAGGACGACGGCACCGAGGGTCGGCACGGCGATCGTGAGCGAGAAGTTGAACCAGCCGACCCAGACGAGGCGCCGACGCGTGGCGGGCGCTTGGGGGTCGCCCTCCCGAAGCTCGCGCTGCAGCCGCGGCCCGAGCGAGTAGTCGTGGATCAGAGCACCGGCGACGAGAAGGACGACGAGCACGGACTTGAGGATCAGGGTGCGGTCGAAGTCGGTCGAAGAGGCTCCGGAGTCGAAGCCGCCGTGCAGATCGGTGAGCCAGAGCCCCGAGACGATCGCGATTCCCATCGCGCTCCAGCCGAGCGGCCGCCAGCGCTTGCCGAGCGCCCGCATCGCGGTCGCCCGCGCCTCGCCCTCGAGCTTGCGGATCGCCGGCACGCCCACGAAGACGAGCGCGATCGTGCCGCCGACCCAGACCGTGGCCGAGAGCAGGTGGACGATGCGGAGCGCGGTGATCACGATCGCAGGCTATCGGCGCGGGCCGCAGGCGATGAGCAACAGGGTGATGGACTGGTAACCCGCCGCCAGACGTTTTATATTGCGACGCCATGGAGCTTCGACGACTGGCTGCTCGCCGTGCACATCCTGGCCGCGTTCGCGCTTGTGGGAGCGATCGTGGTCTTCTGGGTCGCGCTCGTCGCACTCCGGCGCACCGACCTGCCCGACCAGGTGCTCGCCGTCGCACGGCTGCTGACTGTTGCGAACGTCGTTGTCGTCGTCGGCTTGCTCGGGGTGATCATCTTCGGCATCTGGCTTGCGATCGCGATCGACGGCATCGAGGTCTGGAACGGCTGGGTGCTCGCGGCGATCGTCCTCTGGGCCGTCGCCTCCGAGACGGGCCGGCGCACGGGCCCGGAGTTCACGCCGTCCCTCGAGCGGGCGAAGGAGCTCGCCGCTGCGGGGCAGGCCGGCCCTGACACGCAGCTTGGTCAGCTGACCCGGACGCAGAAGGGGCTCCTGCTCCACTCGATCGCAACGGTGGCGACGCTGCTCGTCCTCGTCGACATGATCTGGAAGCCGGGCGCCTGATGCTCGCTTCGATCCGACCCGACAGCCTCAACCTGCCGCTCTTCGTTCACGTGCTCGGCGCCATGATCCTCGTCGGCGGGTTGCTGACGACGACGATCGCCGTGTTCGTCGCGCGGGGCGACGCGCGCGTCCTGCGCATCGGCGCGATGACGCTGTTCTTCGTCTGCCTGCCCGGGTACATCATCATGCGCGGCGGCGCCCAGTGGATCTACTCGCGCGAGCATCTCGACGAGCTCCCGAGCGACCCGACCTGGATCGGGATCGGCTTCATCACGGCCGACGTCGGGGCGTTGCTCCTGCTGATCTCGCTCATCCTCGCCGGGCTGGGGGTGCGCCGTCAGCGGAAGAGTGGTGGCACGGGACTGCTCCGGGCAAGCCTCTTCATCTCGGTGGTCCTGCTGGCCGCCTACGTGGTCGCGATCTGGGCGATGAGCGCCAAGCCCAGCTAGACCAACGGCGCGTTCGGCCCACAACGACCACGGGCCCCACACCGGGGACCCGCGATCGGCCGTCAGACACAAGCGCGCCGCTCGCCTTGCGGCTGCGCCTGCACCGACGATGATGCTCCTTTTACCGGACGTTGTCCAGTCGAACCGTCACACGGTCCCACCCGGCCGGCATCCCCGCCCACGCGGGATGCCGGCCGTGGCGGTGAGCTAGAGCGCCGCGAGGTAGCGGTCGAGCTCCCACTGCGTGACCTGGGTGCGGTACTCGTCCCACTCCTTCTGCTTCAACTCGATGTAGCGCGGGAAGATGTGCTCCCCGAGCGCCTTCTCGAGCAGCTCCGAGGCGGCGAACGCCTCGATCGCCTCGCCGAGCGAGCCGGGAAGCGCCTCGACGCCCTGCTCGACCCGCTCCTCGTCCGAGAGGCGGTAGAGGTTGGTCGTCATCTCGGCCGGCAGCTTGTAGCCCTTCTCGATCCCCTCGAGGCCGGCATGGAGCAGCGCCGCAAACGCGAGGTACGGGTTGCAGGCCGGGTCGGGGCAGCGGATCTCGGCCCGCGTCGCCTGCTCGGAGCCCGGCTTGTAGAGCGGGATCCTGATCAGGGCCGAGCGGTTGCGCTGCGACCACGCGACGTAGACCGGCGCCTCGTAGCCGGGCACGAGCCTCTTGTACGAGTTCACCCACTGCGCCAGCACAGCCGACAGCTCGCGCGCGTGCACGAGGAGGCCGGCGATGAAGGACTTCGCCGTGTCGGAGAGGTGGTTCGGATCCTTCGCGTCGAAGAACTGGTTGCGCCCGCCCGTGAACAGCGACATGTGCGTGTGCATGCCCGGAGCCGTTCTCGCCGAACAGCGGCTTCGGCATGAACGTCGCGTAGTAGCCGTGCCAGGCCGCGACCTCCTTGACGACGATCCGGTAGGTCATCGTCTTGTCGGCCATCGCGAGCGCGTCGTCGTAGCGCATGTCGATCTCGTGCTGGGACGGGCGCCACCTCGTGATGGTGATACTCGATCTGGATCCCGACCGACTCGAGCGCCGCGATCGTGTCGTTGCGCACCTCGGTCGCCGCATCCTGCACCGTCATCGCGAAGTAGCCGCCTTCGTCGATCGTCTCGGTGCCCTTGTCGTCCTCGAACAGGAAGTACTCGAGCTCCGGGCCGACGTTGAACGTGTCGAAGCCCATCTTCCTCATGCGCTCGATGGCGAGCTTGAGGATGTAGCGGGGGTCGCCCTCGTACGGGCGTGCCGTCGGGCTTGACGACGTCGCAGATCATGCGGCCGACCTTCGAGCCGAGCTCGTGGCCGTGGTCGTCGACGGGCCGCGGCATGAGCTCGAACGTCGCCGGATCGGGGATCGCGACCATGTCCGACTCCTCGATCCGGTTGAACCCGGTGATCGACGAGCCGTCGAAGCCCATCCCGTCGTCGAGCGCGCCCTCCATCTCGTTGGGCGTGATCGCAAAGGACTTCAGGTGCCCCTCGAGATCGGTGAACCAGAAGAGGACGTGCTCGACGCCCTCGTCCTTGATCCGCTTCAGCACCGCACGCCGCGCGGCAACGCTCGACGTTGCCCGATCCTTGCTTTGCACCTGCGCCGGTCGCTTGGCGGCCGCCGGTGTGCTGCTTCGTGGTCTTGCCATCTCTCACTCCTTCGCTCGCCGGCCGGACAGCCGAATCGGCCCAGGGCTCCGAGCCCCGGAGAGGTTCGATGCTATCGCAGTGCGGCCGCGCTCCTGTCGCATCCCTCCTTGACGATCGCGCGCCGCCACGGCTATAACTGAGAGCAGATGCCGCCGCAGGCGGCGTCGAGGCAATGAGGCCTCAGGACTCCTTCGAGTCCTGGGGCCTTTTTTTGTGGCGCAACCGACAGCGAGGTGAGAAGAATGGCGAAGTTCAAGCTCGAGTACATCTGGCTCGACGGTTACGAGCCCGTACCCAACCTGCGTGGCAAGACCAAGATCGAGGAGTTCGACAGCTTCCCGACGCTCGAGGAGCTGCCGCTGTGGGGCTTCGACGGAAGCTCGACGCGGCAGGCCGACGGAAGCAACTCCGACTGCGTCCTCAAGCCCGTCGCTCTCTTCCCGGACCCCGCCCGCACGAACGGGGCGCTCGTGATGTGCGAGGTCATGCTCCCGGACGGGACACCGCATCCGAGCAACAGCCGCGCGACGATCCCGGACGACCCCGACACGTGGTTCGGCTTCGAGCAGGAGTACTTCTTCTACATGGAGGGCTCCCCGCTCGGATTCCCGAGCCTCGGGCTTCCCGGCGCCGCAGGGCGAGTACTACACCGGCGTCGGTCACAAGAACGTCGGCCCGGTCGCACGCGAGATCGTCGATGCGCATCTCGATCTCTGCCTCGAGGCCGGCATCAACCACGAGGGCATCAACGCCGAGGTGGCGAAGGGCCAGTGGGAGTTCCAGATCTTCGGCAAGGGCTCGAAGCGGGCGGCGGACGAGATGTGGATCGCGCGCTACCTGCTGCTCCGGCTCTGCGAGCGGTACGGCGTCGACGTCAACTGGCACTGCAAGCCGCTCGGCGTCGATGTCGACTGGAACGGCTCGGGGATGCACACGAACTTCTCGACGAGGTACATGCGCGAGGAAGGGGGCGAGGAGTACTTCCACGCTCTCATGACCGCCTTCGAGCAGTACATGCCGGAGCACATCGAGGTCTACGGGCCCGACAACCACCTGCGCCTGACAGGCCTCCACGAGACGCAGTCGATCGACACGTTCAGCTGGGGTGTCGCCGACCGCGGAGCCTCGATCCGCGTGCCGCACAGCTTCGTCAACAACGGTTACAAGGGCTACCTCGAGGATCGGCGCCCGAACTCCCAGGGCGACCCGTACCGCATCGCCGGCCGGATCATCGAGACGATCGCGGCCGCCCCTCTCCCCGGCACGGAGAGCGACACGAGCTCGACCGCGAACGGCAACGGCAACGGCGTGCCGCATCGCGACAGCAGGCCGCTGGTCGTCAGCGAACCGATGGGCTGACCTCCTCCCCGGGCGCGAGCCGCGATATCGCGGCTCGCGCCCGGCAAGCCCGCCCTCGCCGGCGTCCGGGAGGGTGGCGGGACGGTTCTCGTTTGCAGATCGTCGCGCCCGATTCGCTAGAGTGTTTGCGTCTGGCGGGGCCGACGAAGGCTCCACCGTGTGGCAACGATGCCTCAGTGCTCCCTGCGAGCCCTGGGGCTTTTTTGTTGGTCCAGTGAGGAGGACGGGCAGATGATGAAAGTTGAAGCGGTTGTCGTCCGAGACCGCGTCGAGACCGTAATGGAGGCCGTCGAGGCCGCCACCGGGCACGTCGGCGTCACCGTGATCGAGGCCGTCGGCCACGGTCGCGAGAAGGGCATCACGCACGAGTACCGGGGACGCGTCTTCGAGTCGCGATTCCTGCCGAAGGCGTACATGACGTTCGTCGTCGCCGACGACATCGCCGACGGCGTCGATCGCGGCGATCGTCGATGCGGCCCGCACGGGCGCAGTCGCACGGGCGACGGCATCTGCTGGGCCTCGCCCGTCGGCCAACGTCACCCACAACCGGACCGGAGCAAAGCTCGAGGAGGTGGAGACGGTATGAGTCTCAAGGAAGTCGGATTCGCAGTCAGCACCGTCTGGGTCATCCTCGCCGCGATCCTCGTGATCTTCATGCAGGCGGGCTTCGCGTTCCTCGAGGCCGGCCTGACGCGCATGAAGAACGTCGGCCACATCGCCGCGAAGAACGTTCTCATCCTGGCAATCGCTTCGATCGTCTACTACTGCGTCGGGTTCGGGATGGCCTTCGGCGACGGAGGCAACGGCATCATCGGCGGCTCGGGCTTCTTCCCGTCGGTCGACGAGTTGCTCACAATCGGTCAGTCACCGTTCTCGTGGTTCAGCGAGATTCCGGGAGCGGCCGGCTACCTGTTCGAAGTGGCGTTCGCGGCGGTCTCGCTCGCGATCGTCTGGGGAGCGATGGCCGAGCGCACAAAGCTCTGGGTCTACTTCGCATTCGGCGCAGTCTTCACACTGATCTACTCCCTCGTCTCGCACTGGATCTGGAGTCCCCAGGGCTGGCTGTTCGCGAAGGGCATGCAGGACTTCGCCGGCTCGACGGTCGTTCACTACCAGGGCGCACTCGCAGGTCTTGCAGGAGCGATCCTGCTCGGCCCGCGGATCGGCAAGTTCGGTGCCGACAAGAAGCCGAACGCGATCCCCGGCCACAACATGGCGTTCACGACGCTCGGCGTGATCATCCTCTGGTTCGGCTGGTTCGGCTTCAACCCGGGCTCGACCCTGTCGGTCGACTTCGGCGGCGTCGGGTTCTTCGCCTACGTCGCGTTGAACACGAACCTCGCGGCGGCGGCCGGGGTGCTCGGCGCGGTCGTGACGTCGTGGCTCGTCGTCAAGAAGCCCGACCTCTCGATGATGCTCAACGGGGCCATTGCGGCGCTCGTCGCGATCACCGCCGCCTGCGCGTTCGTGGCGCCGTGGGCCGCGATCCTGATCGGGTTCGTCTCGGGCATCATCGTCGTCGTCGGCTCGCTGCTCGTCGAGCGGGTCGGGATCGACGACCCCGTCGGCGCGGTTGCGGCGCACGGCATGTCGGGCGTCTGGGGAACCCTGTCGCTCGGCTTCCTCGCCGTGCCGAAGCTGGCGACCAACCTGGAGACCGGCAAGGGCGGGCTCTTCTACGGCGGCGGCTTCCACCAGTTGGGGATTCAGGCCCTCGGCCTCCTCGCCGTGGGTGCCTTCACGTTCACCGTCTCGTTCCTGATCCTGCTGCTCTTCAAGGTCACGTTCGGGATCCGGACCGAGCCGGAAGTGGAGAACATGGGCCTCGACGTGTCGGAGCACGGCATGTGGGGATATCCCGAGTTCTACATCCCGGTGCCCGGCGGCTACGGCACGGAGCACGGCCACACGGTCGTCGCCCAGCAGATCGTGGCACCGCCGCCTGCAGAGGCTTCCCCGATACCCAGCTGAGGCTGAGGCTGTTCCGGCGACCGGCTACGGCCGGTCGCCGGAACGCCATCGATGGGCTCTGGCTGTGGCTAGCCGAGCGCGAAGGTGACCGTGACGCTCGCGGTCGTCTCCTGCGAGCCGGCCTCGATCGGCGTGCCTGCGTCGGACGCCATCGCCTTCGCGGCCATCGGCACCGGCGCGCTGCCCCCGCCCTCGACGACCGTCGTCACCTTGCCGAGCGAGCGGCCCGCGGCCGCCGCCAGCGTCTCGGCGCTGAGGCGCGCGTCGGCGACCGCGGCCTTCAGGGCCTGGCGGTAGAGGGCGCCCTGGTCGGAGAGCGACATCGACGGGCCGTTCACCTGATTGGCGCCGGCATCGACCGCGGCATCGATCAACGCACCGGCGCGGTCGAGGTCGACCGTCGCCGAGACCGCGTTCGAGGCGGCGAATCCGTTCGGTGCGCCGTTCTGATCGAACGACTGCGAGACCGAGACGGACTGCGTCCCGACCTGGCGACCGCCGGACGCCTTGACGGCGGCGATCACCTGCCGCATCTCGCGCGCGTTCGCTGCGAGAGCGGCCTTCGCCGAAGCGGCGCGGGTGTCGACGCCGAACGAGAACGTGGCGGAGGTCGGCACGCCGTCGACCGATCCCGTTCCGGAGACCGTCAGCGAGTCGGTCGACGCGGGCGCCGCGTCGACGGCGTGCGCGCCCTCTGGCCGGGCAACCCCGGCGATCGCGGCGGCGGCGAGCAGTAGGACGGCGGCAAGGGCGATGCGTTTCATGGGGTTCCTCCGGAGGTCGGTTACACCCCTTCTACGCCGCCGGAGGCCGCTCGCGTCACACGCGCACGGAAGTCTTCACGCACCAACCTTGTGACAAATCGTCACAAGATTGGGTGCACGTGCGGCTGACTCAGAGGCCCTCGCTGAACCGCGAACGGGCCTCGGCAAGTGCCTCGCGGACGCCGCCGGGGCCGGGCGCCCCTCGGGCGGCAACGCTTTCCGCCGCCGTGCCGACAGGCGCGAACGATCCGTCGCGCACGCTCGCGGCGACCCGCTCGTGCGCCTCGCGGAACGGGATCCCGTCCCGGACGAGCGCCTCGGCGGCGTCCGTCGCGAGGACGAGCGGATCGGAGGCAGCCTCGGCCATCCGCTCGCGGTCGACCTCGAGGCCGGCGATCAGAGCCGCCAGGGCGCCGAGGCCGAGCCGCGTATCGGCCCGCGCCGCGAAGACGGGAGCCTTGTCCTCCTGCAGGTCGCGGTCGTAGGCCAGCGGCAGGCCCTTGACGGTCGCGAGCAGGCCGGTGAGGCGGCCGATCGCGGTTCCTGCCTTGCCGCGGGCAAGCTCGGCGACGTCGGGATTGAGCTTCTGCGGCATCATCGAGGAGCCCGTCGCGGCGCTCTCGGGCAGCTTGGCGAAGCCGAACTCGCCCGACGACCAGAGAACGATCTCCTCGCCGATGCGCGAGAGATGCGTGTAGAGGACGCTGACCGCGTAGAGGTAGTCGAGCGCGAAGTCGCGGTCGGCGACGGCGTCGATCGAGTTCCGCATCTGTCCGGGCGGGCCAGGCAGGTCGAGCGTCGACCCGGCGAGGGCGCCTGCGCCGAGCGGGCTCTCTGCCGCGGCCGCCGCGGCCGCCGCGAAGCGCGTGCGGTCGCGGTCGAGCATCTCCACCCAGGCGAGCAGGTGGTGGCCGAGCGTCACCGGCTGGCCGCGCTGCAGATGGGTGTAGCCGGGAAGCAGCGTGTCGACCTCGCTCTCGGCAAACGAGAGCACGACGAGAGCGAGCGCCTCGATCTCCTCCCGTGCTTCGGCGCAGGCGTCGAGCACGTAGAGCCTGAAGGCTGCCGCTACCTGGTCGTTGCGCGAGCGGCCGGCATGGATCTTGCGGCCGAGGTCACCGAGCTGCCGCTCGATCGCGCTGTGGACGTCCTCGTCCTCGGCGAGGTAGCCGGCCGGGTCCTGGGCGATCTCGGCCAGGCGCGCCTCTGCCTCGGCGAGCTCGGCATCGGAGAGCAGGCCGGCGGCGTGAAGCCGCTGAGCATGCACGTAGCTGGCCTCGCAGTCGTATGGAAGGAGCTCTGCGTCGTCGGCATGCAGGAACGCCCAGACGGCGGGATCGAGCGAGCCACCGACCCTGCCCGACCAGAGGGTCATCACACCACCCCGTCGGCCAGGTAGGCGGCGAGCTCGGCCTGCAGCTCCCGCGCCGTCGTCCCGTCCTTCGCCGCGATGAAGATCGTGTTGTCGCCCGCGAGCGTGCCTGCGATCGACGGATGGCTGCCCTCGTCGATGGCCTGGGCGAGCGCGCTCGCGTAGCCGGATGGCGTCGTGACGACGACAAGGCCGCTGTTGGCGGCTTCGACGCCTGTTGCGTACCGCCGCATCGCGGCGCCGATCGCGCGGAGCCGGTCGGCGTCGCCGGTGCCGGGCGCGGCATAGATCAGGCGACCGCTCGGGGCGCGCACCTTCACGAGCCCGAGCTCGGTCACGTCGCGCGACACGGTCGTTTGCACGACGTCGTGGCCCTCGTCCCGCAGCGCCTGCACGAGCTCGGCCTGGGTCGAGAGGGCGCGCTCCTGCACGAGGCGGACGATCACGGCCTGGCGGTCGCGGCGGTTCATGCGAGCACACCCTCGACGATCGCGAGCGCCTGCGCGACCTCGTCGGCCGTGACGACGAGCGGCGGCGTCAGCCGCAGCACGTCCGGGCCTGCGGAGAGGACGAGCAGCCCCTGCTCGCGGCAGGCGTCGACGACCGGGCCGACGGGACGGTCGATCTCGGCGCCGAGCAGCAGCCCGCGCCCGCGGACGGAGCGAACCGCGGGCAGCGCCTCGAGGCCCGCGGCGATCTGGGCGCCGCGCGCGAGCACGTTCGCGAGCAGGTCGTCGTCGATCGCCTCGACGACCGCAACGGCGGCGGCAGCGGCGACGGGATTGCCGCCGAACGTCGAGCCGTGGTCGCCGGGGACGAACCCCGGCGCGGCACGCTCGCCGGCAAGCAGCGCGCCAATGGGCAGCCCATTTCCCAGGCCCTTGGCCAGGGTGATCAGGTCCGGTTCGATCCCGAGCTGCTCGTGGGCGAAGAACGTCCCCGTCCGTCCCATCCCGGCCTGAACCTCGTCGACGCAGAGGAGCGCACCGACCTCGAGCGCCAGCTCCGCCGCCGCCTGGGCGAAGGCGGGCTCGAGCGGAATCACGCCGCCTTCTCCGAGCACCGGCTCGAGCAGGAGGAGGGCGGTGTCGCCTGCCGGAGCGAGCGCTGCCTCCAGCGACTCGACGTCGTTCGGGCGGGCGAACGCGACGCCCGGGACGAGCGGGCCGAATCCCTCCCACTTGGCCGGCTGACCCGTAGCCGAGAGGGCGCCGAGCGTCCGGCCGTGGAAGCCGCCCTCGAGCGCGACGATCCGGGTCCGGCCGGTCGCCTTGCGGGCGATCTTGAGGGCTGCCTCGTTCGCCTCGGCGCCGGAGTTGCAGAAGAAGGCCCTGCCGCCCGGGAAACGCTCCGCGAGCAGGGAGGCGAGCTGCAGCATCGGCTCCGTCCAGTAGAGATTGGACGCGTGCCAGAGGCGGTCGAGCTGCTCGTGGGCGGCTGCGAGCGGCTCAGGCGCGAGATGCCCGAGACCGACGACGGCGATCCCGGCGACGAAGTCGAGGTACTCGCGGCCGGCGTCGTCCCAGACGCGGCAGCCATCGCCCCGCACGATCGTGACATCGGCCCGCGCGTACGTCGGGAGCACCGTGTCGCGCAGCGTCGCGTCGCTCACGCGACCACCTCGGTGGCGCCGATCTCGGCCCGGACGCCGCCCCGGGCGGCGCGGACAGCGGCCTCGAGCTTGGGAACGATGCCGCCCTCGAAGGTGCCGTCGCCGAGCATCCTGTCGGCATCGTCGACGGCAATGTGCTCGATCACGGCTCCCTCCATCAGCACCCCCGGGACGTCGGTGAAGAAGACGATCCGCTCGGCGCCAAGGCCGACGGCGAGCGCAGCGGCGGCCTCGTCGGCGTTGACGTTGAGCGGGCCGATGTCGCCGAGCCCGTCGGCGAGCGGGGCGACGACGGCGATCCTTCCGGCTGCAAGCGCGTCCTCGATCGCGGCCGGCGCGGAGGGAATCGGGTGACCGACGAGCCCGAGCTCTTCGACGTGGGTCGCCCGCAGCCCGATCTCGTCACCGAAGAGCGGCGTCGCATCCGGTCCGATCGCGGCGCATACGTCGGCGTTCACCGCGGCGAGCGAGCCCCGTACGACCCCGAGAATCTCGGCCGTCGTGAATCGACGCCCGTTGACGAACGTCGGCTCGATCCCGCGCCGCTCCATCTCCGCCGTGATCTGCGGCCCGGCGCCGTGGACGACGACGACATCGTGGCCGGCGCCCCGCAGGGCGAGCGCCTCGGCTGCGGCCTCCCTCGCGACCCGGCCGCCGAGCTTGAGCACGATCCTGCTCACGTCGTGTACTCCGCGTTGATCCGGACGTAGTCGTAGGTCAGGTCCGAGGCGAGGTAGCCGGCCGAGCCGTCGCCGAGCCCGAGCTCGAGGTCGATCCGGCACACCGGGCCCGAGAGCTCCGGAAGGTCGCCCGTCGGTGCGCCCTCGGAGAACACCGCGATGCCGTCGAAGCGGACGGTCAGGCGCTCGGTGTCGAGCTGCGCGTAGCCGCCGTTGAACGGAGCCGAGCCGGCGGCCATCAGAACACGCCCCCAGTTGGGGTCGTGCCCGAACGCGGCGGCCTTGACGAGCTGCGACGTCGCGATGCGGGAGGCGATCGCCTCCGCCTCCTCCGCCGAGGCGGCGCCGTTGACGCCGATCTCGAGCACCACGGTCGCGCCCTCGCCGTCCGCGACGATCTGACGCGCGAGGTCGGCGCACACCTCGTCGAGCGCGGCCGCGAACGCGTCGTCGTCCCGCGAGGCGCCGCTCGCGCCGTTCGCGAGCAGCACCACGGCATCGTTCGTCGAGCAGTCGCCGTCGACCGAGATCCGGTTGAAGCTGTCGGCGACAGCGGCGCGGAGGAACGACTCCGGCTCGCCCTCGGTGAGCGGGTAGTCGGTCGTGATCACGACGAGCATCGTCGCGAGACGGGGGTGGATCATCCCTGCGCCCTTGGCCATCCCGCCGACGGTGAAGCCGGCTGCCCGGACGGCCGCGAGCTTCGGCCCCGAGTCGGTCGTGAGGATCGCCCCGGCGGCAGCCTCGCCGCCGGCTTCGGAGAGCTCCGCGACCGCAATCCGCGTGCCCGCGAGGAGCTTGTCCATGGGAAGCGGGACGCCGATGACGCCGGTCGAGAGGACGAGCACCTCCTCCGGCGTCGAGCCCCAGCGCCGGCGGCGAGCGCCGCTGCCGACGCGACGGCGTCCGCCTCACCCTGGGCGCCCGTCGCCGCGTTCGCGCTGCCGGCGTTGATCAATACAGCCTGGGGCTGGGCCGGCTCGAGATGGCGCTTCGAGACGGTCACGGGAGCCGCCTGCACGCGATTGGTCGTCCAGACCGCGGCTCCCACAGAACGCGGAACGGAACGAACGACCGCCAGGTCGGGCTTGCCGGACGGCCTGATCCCCGCGGCGACGCCGCTCGCGACGAATCCCTTGGCGGCGGTCACCGACATGGTCTAGACCAATACTCCCTCGAAGCCGCAAGCCGGCCGTGTCGGCGAAGCCCAGCGCCCGGTTGACGTTCTGGATCGCCTGGCCCGCCGCGCCCTTGCCGAGGTTGTCCTCGGCGCAGATCACCACCGTGCGGTCGGTGAACCCGTCCTCGAAGACGCCGATCTCCGCCCGGTCCGAGTGCTGCACGCGGGCGATCTCGGGCGTCATCCCCTCGGGAAGGACGGTGACGACGGCACTTCCGGCATACGCCTGCTCGAGCAGCGCGCGGAGATCCGCGCCCGTCGAACGGACGTTGCACGTCGCGATCAGGCCACGCCGGATCGGGAGCAGATGCGGCGTCAGCGAGACCGGGAAGCCGAGCAGCTGCGTGATCTCGGGCACGTGCTGGTGCGCGGCCGACGCGATAAGGGGCGACGTTCTCGAGCACCGCCCCGGCATGCGTGGCGTCCTTCAGCGTGCGGCCCGCGCCCGTCATCCCGGAGAGGCCGTCGACAACGACCGAGTCGGGGTCGATCGCGTCCTTGAGCGGCCCGAGCGCGAGAAGCGTGGCCGTCGCATAGCAACCGGGGTTCGCGATCAGCCGGCCCGCCGCCGCGACGAGCTCCGGCAGCCCGTAGCTCCAGTCGGCGAGCGCCTCCGGCTTCGGGTGCGTGAACCCGTACCAGGCCTCGTAGGAGGCAGCATCGCGCAGCCGGTGCGCGCCGGAGAGGTCGACGACGACGCCCGCGGTCGGAATGTCGATCGCGGCGGCGGCCTCATGGGAGAGGCAGAGGATCGTCACGTCCGCGCCGTGCCCCAGCGCCTCCGTCGTTGGTGACGAACGACGGCATCTCGGCGTGGGCCAGGCGCGGGTCGAGCGCGCTCCCGTCCTGGCCCGCGAGCGAGTCCGATCCGACCGCGACGAGGCGCAGCTCGGGATGCCCGAGCACCCGGTCGAGCGTCTCCTGCCCCGTGTAGCCGGCGGCGCCGACGATGCTGACATCTGCCATGGATCGCATAGTATGCAAATCGTCTCGCCGTCTATGCGAATCGGCAGGCGCTTCCCGCTTGCGGGCCCGCACCGGATCAGGCATGCTTGGGAGCCGATGCTCTGCCTTGCCGTCTCAACGTTCGAGCGCAATCCGCCTCATGCCGTTACCGGCTGTGCGGCACTCGCGCGGCGTAGGCATCGAGCTCATTGACATTCTCCCCTGCTAGGGAGACGTCGACCTCGCACCGGTTGGGAGCCAGTGCACACGCCGACGGAGACAGCACCGGTCACCGTCGCGGCGGCCGGGGAAGGGACGAGGCACCGTGAGACCGAAGGACAGACAATGAGAATGAACGGAGCAGACGCGATCCTCCGCTCACTCGAGGCCGAAGGCGTCGACGTGATGTTCGGGATCCCCGGCGGCGCGATCATGCCGACCTACGACGCGATGGCCCGCGGCACCACCGTGCGCCACGTTCTCGCCCGCCACGAGCAGGGCGCCGGCCACATGGCGCAGGGCTACGCGCGCGCCTCCGGCCGGGTCGGAGTCGCCATCGCGACCTCCGGTCCCGGCGCCACGAACCTCGTCACGCCGATCGCCGACGCCTGGATGGACTCGACGCCGCTCGTCTGCATCACGGGACAGGTGCGCACAACACTGATCGGCACGGACGCCTTCCAGGAGTGCGACATCACCGGCATCACGATGCCGATCGTGAAGCACTCATGGCTCGTGAGGACGTGAAGGACATCGGCGCCGCGATCAAGGCGGCGTTCCACGTTGCCCGCACCGGCCGCTGCGGTCCCGTCCTCGTCGACGTGCCGCGCGACATCCAGGAGGCCGAGGTCGACTTCAGCTACCCGGAGACCGTCGACCTGCCCGGCTGGCGCCCGCCGCGCAAGGTGCATCCACTGCAGATCCGCGACGCCGGCGCGACGATCGCCAATGCCGAGAAGCCGGTGCTCTACGTCGGCGGCGGCACGATCAACGGCGACGCCTGCGACGAGCTGCGTCGATCTCGCCGAGGCCGGCGGCCTGCCCGTGATCACGACGCTGATGGGGAAGGGCGCCTTTCCCGAGACGCATCCGCTCTTCTTCGGTTGGCCCGGAATGCACGGGCCGAAGTGGGCGAACCTCGCAATGAACACCTGCGACGTCCTCGTCGCGATCGGCGCCCGCTTCGACGACCGCGTCACCGGCAAGCTCGCGGCCTTCGCGCCCGGCGCCACCGTGATCCATCTCGACATCGACCCGGCCGAGATCTCGAAGCTGCGTGATGCCGACGTTCCCGTCGTCGGCCCGCTGAAGAAGGCACTTCCCGAGCTCGCCGGACGAGGTGCGGCGCGCACCGCGAGGCGGGATCGCCGGCTCCGGAGGCCTGGATCCACAAGATCGAGGAGTGGCGCGACGAGTTCCCGCTCCGGTACGCGAAGGGCGGCGCCTTCCTCAAGCCGCAGAAGCTGATGGAGACCTTGCAGGCGGTCACCGCCGGAGACGACGTCATCTTCACGACCGGCGTCGGCCAGCACCAGATGTGGGCGATGCAGTACCTCCTCATCGAGCGGCCGCGCAACTTCATCACGTCGGGCGGGCTCGGGACGATGGGCTACGGAATCCCCGCGGCGATCGGCGCCAAGGCGGCCCGCCCAGAGGCGACGGTCGTCTGCGTCGACGGCGACGGATGCTTCCAGATGACGGCCCAGGAGCTGACGACCGCGGTGCTGGACGACCTTCCGATCGTCGTCGTGCTCGTCAACAACGGCTCCCTCGGGATGGTCACGCAGTGGCAGGACATGTTCTTCGACGGGCGCCGCTCGCACGTCGACCTGAGCGGCGGCGTGCCGGACTACGTCAAGCTGGCGGAGGCGTACGGGGGCGTCGGGATGCTCGTCGAGAGCGAGGACGAGTTCGAGCCCGCGCTCCGCGAGGCGATCGCGCTCAACCGCACCGTCGTGATCGACTGCCGGGTCGATCCGGCAGAGCAGTGCTTCCCGATGATCCCGACGGGCGCAGCCGCAGTCGACATGGTCGAGTTCGAGGAGCCCGTGGAGGCGGCGTCGTGAAGCACACGATCTCGGTCCTCCTCGAGGACAAGCCAGGCGCGCTCGCCCGGATCGCGACGATGTTCGCGCGCCGCGGATTCAACATCGACTCGCTCGCCGTCGGGCCGACCGAGCGCGACGGCGTCTCGTGCATCACGCTCCGGGTCGACGCCGAGCACCACTCGCTGGAGCAGATCGAGAAGCAGATCCACAAGCTCGTCAACGTGCTCCGCGTCACCGAGCTGCAACCGCGAAGAGGCGGTCGAACGGGAGCTGCTGCTGCTCAAGGTGAGCTCGACGCCCGACCGGCGGGCGGAGCTGATCTCGACCTCGGAGGCCTTCAAGGGGCGCGTCGTCGACCTCGGCGCCGACACGGTGACCTTTGAGCTGACCGGGACGCCGGAGGAGCTCGACGCCTTCCAGGAGCTCGCCCGGCCGCACGGGATCCAGGAGCTCGTCCGCACCGGACGCGTCGGCATCGCGCGCGCATCCACGAAGCGGACTCGGCGGCTGTCGGCGATTAAATTAGAGCGTCGGTGACAGGCTTCAGCCTGTCTCCGACACAGATCTACGAACACTCCACGCGACGCGACAATCTCCACGAAGGGACGAACACGAATGGCGACGATTCTGCGCGACGGCAACCTCGGGCTGCTCGACGGCAAGGTTGCGGTGATCGGCTACGGGAGCCAGGGCCACGCCCATGCGCTCAACCTGCGTGACTCGGGCGTTCAGGTCGAGGTTGGCCTGCGCGAGGGATCGCCCTCGTGGGGCGAGGCAGAGGCAACGGGCCTCGCGGTCGGCACGGTCGCCGATGCGGTCGCCGGAGCGCAGCTCGTCGCGATCCTCCTGCCCGACCAGGTGCAGCCGCAGGTCTTCTCCGAGCATGTCGAGCCGAATCTCGCCCCCGGGGCTGCGGTGCTGTTCGCCCATGGCTTCAACATCCTCTACGAGCGGATCGCTCCGGCTCCGGGCCACGACGTGATCATGGTCGCGCCGAAAGGGCCGGGTCATGTCGTGCGCCGCCTCTTCACCGAGGGGTACGGCACGCCCGCGCTGATCGCGGTCGAGCAGGACGCATCGGGTAATGCCCGCGAGCTTGCACTCGCGTACGCGGTCGGGATCGGCGCCGGTCGGGCCGGCATCCTCGAGACGACCTTCAAGGAGGAGACCGAGACCGACCTCTTCGGCGAGCAGGCCGTGCTCTGCGGCGGCACCTCCGAGCTCGTCCGGGCCGGATTCGAGACCCTCGTCGAGGCGGGCTACGCGCCCGAGATCGCGTACTACGAGTGCCTCCACGAGCTGAAGCTGATCGTCGACCTGATGTACGAGAACGGTCTCGCCGGGATGCGCTACTCGATCTCGGACACGGCAGAGTTCGGCGACTACACGCGCGGCAAGCGCGTGATCGACGCCCAGGTGCGCGAGCAGATGAAGGGGATCCTGACCGACATCCAGTCCGGGGAGTTCGCCCGCGAGTGGGTCGAGGACATGGACAACAACGAGGCGCGCCTGAAGGAGATGCGCGCCGAGGCTGCGCAGTCCCAGCTGGAGACCGTCGGCAAGGAGCTGCGCGGATTGATGCACCGGGCCGGGGAGAGGTAGAGACCGCGTGGCGTCCGTCGACGTTCCCGTAGCGCTACTCGGATACGGCACCGTCGGCGCCGCCGTGCATCGGCTGCTCGAGGATTCGGCAGACGAGATCGAGCGCGCGACCGGGCATCGGCTGCGCGTCACGCGGGCCCTCGTGCGCGACCCCGCCAAGGAGCGGTCGTTCGCGCCCGAGCCGGGCGTGCTCACCGACGACTTCGGGACGATCCTCGACGACCCGTCGATCCAGGTCGTGGCCGAGGTGATGGGCGGAGTCGACCCGGCCGGAAGCCACGTGCTCGAGCTGCTCCGCTCCGGCAGACCGGTCGTGACCGCCAACAAGCAGCTCGTCGCCCGTCGCGGCCCGGAGCTCTTCGAGGCGGCGGCAGCGGGCGGTGTGCAGCTCCGCTTCGAGGCCTCCGTCTGCGCCGCGATCCCCGTGATCAAGGTGTTGCGCGAGTCGCTCGTCGTGACGAACGTGCACCGCGTGCTCGGGCATCGTCAACGGCACGACGAACTTCATCCTCTCGGCGATGGAGGAGGGCCGCTCCTACGGCGACGCCCTCGCCGAGGCGCAGCGGCTCGGCTTTGCCGAGGCAGATCCGACCGAGGACGTTGCGGGTCTCGACGCGGCCGCCAAGACCGCGATCCTGGCCACCGTCGCGTTCGGCTCGCGGGTGCCGCTCGAGTGGGTCGAGGTGGAGGGCATCGAGCATGTCACGCTCGACCACGTCGCTGCCGCCCGCGCGCTCGACATGCACGTGAAGCTGATCGGCCGCGCGAGCGCTCGTCGGCGACCGCGTCGACGTCCGCGTCGGCCCGGCGTTCGTCGACGGCCACCATCCGCTGGCCGCGGTCGAGGGCGCCTTCAACGCCGTCATGCTGCAGGGCGACGCGATCCGCGAGATCACGCTCGAGGGCCCCGGCGCGGGCGGGATCGAGACGGCCTCCGCCGTCGTCGCCGACATGGTCTCGGTGGTGGGAACCACGGGCACCGGCTTCCTCCAGAACGATCCCGTCTGGCGGAACCTCGAGCGGCTCGAGCCGGGCGACCTCGCATCGCCCTTCTACCTCCGGCTCGAGGTCGAGGACAGGGCAGGTGTGCTCGCGCGAATCGCGCAGGAGCTGCTCGGCCAGGGGGTCTCGGTGGCGCAGCTCGTGCAGCAGCCGGGCGACGGCCACGCCGTGCTCCACGTCGTCACCCACGAGGCCACGGCCGGTCGGGTCGAAGGCGGCGCTCGACGCGATCCGGGCGCTTGCCCGAGGCGCGCGGAGAGGCCAGCGCGATGCCCGTCATCTCGGGCCGCGGCGTTGCGGAGCTCGGCTGGGCATGACGATCGCGCTGATCGACCGCTTCCGCGATCGTCTCCCCGTTTCGCGAGCGACCCCGGTGGTCTCGCTCGGGGAAGGCTCGACGCCCCTGCTCCGCGCGCCCCGTCTCTCGGAGCGCTTCGGCGCGAGATGTCTGGTTGAAGTGGGAGGCGTCCAACCCGACGGGCTCGTACAAGGACCGCGGCATGACCGTCGCGGTGTCGAAGGCGGTGGAGGAGGGCGCCGAGACGGTGATCGTCGCCTCGACCGGGAACACCGCGTCCTCCGCAGCCGCGTACGCCGCGCGCGCCGGCATCTCGGCCGTGTGCTGACTCCTGCCGGAAGGCACCGTCGCCTCGGGCAAGGTCGCGCAGTCGCGCATGTACGGCGCCTCGGTGCTGCAGGTGCAACGGCAGCTTCGACGAGGCGCTCGCAGCCGCCCGCGAGCTCGGCGAACCGCGGCACCTTTGCGCTCGTCAACTCCCTCAACCCCTATCGGCGCGAGGGTCAGAAGACGGCGGTGTTCGAGATCGTCGAGGAGCTCGGCGGCGTCCCCGCCGCGATCTACCTTCCGTACGGCGGCGGCGGCAACACGACGGCCTACGGCGCAGGCGTTCTCGGAGTTCGGCGACCAGCCTTCGCGGCTGATCGCCTGCGAGGCCCGCGACCGGTCGGAAACCGTTCGCGACGGCGATCCGGATCGCGCGAGCCGGTCCATGCCGAGACGGCAGCGGCGCGCGATCAGGCGCACCGAGGGTGCGCCGTGACGCTGGACGACAGCGAGATCTCGCTGCCTGGGAAGCAGCTTGCGCGCACCGAGGGTCTCTTCTGCGAGCCATCGTCTGCGGCGGGCCTCGCGGCGCTGCCGCACGAGCCGCCGGCCGCGGGTGAGACGGTCGTGGTCGTCCTCACCGGTCACGGCCTCAAGGACCCCGCGAGCGCCGAGGCCGCTATGCACCTCCGCCGGTGCGCGTCGATGCCGATCCGGACGCGATCGCCGCGGCCGCCGCGCGCCGATGACCGTCGTCAGGGCACCAGCGACCTCGGCCAACATCGGCGCGGGCTTCGACACCGCCGCAGTGGCGTTCGACCTCTGGAACAAGCTCGAGGTGACCAGATGGCGAGGGCGTCGTCGTCGAGGGCGAAGGCGCGACCGAGCTTCCCGCTCGACCACTCGAATCTCGCGGTCCGCGCCTACGCCCTGCTCGCCGATCCTGCCGGGAAGCAGTTCCGCTTCATCGAACAGGATCCCGCTCGAGCGCGGGCTCGGCTCGTCTGCTGCGGCTATCGCACTCGGCCTCGTGGCGGCCGCCCCCCACGCCAGCGCCGAAGAGCTTCTGGCCGCGGGCCTCACCCTGGAGCCGCACGCGGACAACCTGGCGGCAGCACTCCTCGGCGGCCTCACGCTCTCCTGGGACGGGCGGATCGCCCGAATCGCGGAGCGCCTGCCGCTCGAAGCGGTCGGCGCTCATTCCGCGTGAGCGGACCTCGACCGAGAGCTCCCGGCAAACGCTGCCCGCCACGGTGCCCCACGCGGAGGCGGCCGCGAGCGCCGGTCGCGCCGCGCTACTCGGAGCGGGCGCGGCGAGCGGCGATGCTGCCCTCTTCGCGGCCGCGCTCGACGACTGGCTGCACGAGCCGTATCGCCCCTCCGAGACGCTCGCGGCGATCAGAGCCGACCCGCCGAAAGGCTGCGCCGGCGCGACCCTGTCCGGGTCGGGCCCGACCGTGATCGCGTGGGTCCGCCACGGCGCCGCGTGCACACCCGAGCTCCAGAGCCGCTTCCCGGATCACCAGATCGTGGCGCTCGACGTCGCCCCCAGGGGCGCGCTGTGAGCGTCGTGCTGGTCGACGTGCGCGCGAGGCCGGCCTACGAGGCGGGGCATATTCCCGGCGCCGTCCACCTCGACCCTGACGACGATCTGTCGGCGATCGGGCCCGATCCCGCCGATCGGAGGACGGCATCCGCTCCCGGACGACGCCGAGCTCGGGCAGGTGTTCGCACGGGCTGGAATCGGGCCAGAGTCGTTCGTGCTGGCAGTCGACGACGGCTCCGGCTGGGCGGCACGCTGCTGGTGGCTCCTGCGTCACCTCGGCCACGATGCGGCAGGCACGTTCGAGATCGGCAGCTACCTCGGGCCACTGACGACGGAGACCGGTCGCGCCGGCCACCGGTTCCTTCGAGCCCCGGCCGCGCTCGGGCGACACGATCACGGCAGAGGAGATCCTCGCCCGGCTCGGCGACACGTCGCTCGCGCTCCTCGACGCCCGCAGCCGCATCCGCTGGCTCGGTGACGAGGAGCCGCTCGACCCCGTCGCGGGGCGGATTCCCGGCGCGATCAACGCCCCTTTCGACCGAGCCGCTCCCCGAAGGCGACGGACATGGCGACCGAGCTCGTCTCCTACTGCGGCTCCGGCGTGACCGCCTGCGTCACCGCGCAGCGGCTCGTGCTCGCCGGCCGCGACGACGTCCGCCTCTACCCCGGCTCGTTCAGTGAGTGGTGCCGCCGCGAGGGCTATCCCATCGAGAAAGGAACACCGTGACCACGCCGTACGATCGCCCGTCCGATCCCGCCAAGCGCCAGAGCGCGGCTCTCACCGACGGCCCCGACCGGGCCGGCGCCCGCTCGATGCTGAAGGCCACCGGCTTCACTGACGAGGATCTCGCAAAGCCGATCGTCGGCGTCGGCACGACCTGGATCGAGACCATGCCGTGCAACCTCAACCAGCGCGACCTCGCAGTGCACGTGAAGCGCGGCGTGCGCGACGCCGGCGGCACGCCGATGGAGTTCAACACGGTCGCCGTCTCGGACGGGGTCTCGATGGGGACCTCCGGCATGCGGGCCTCGCTCGTCTCTCGCGAGGTGATTGCCGACTCGATCGAGCTCGTCGCTCGCGGCCATCTGTTCGACGGACTCGTCCAGCTCGTCGCCTGCGACAAGACGAATCCGGGCGCCGCGATGGCGGCCGGCCGCCTCGACATCCCGTCCGTCCTCTTCTACTCCGGCTCGATCGCACCCGGCCTCTACCGGCAGCGCGAGGTCTCGATCGGCGACGTCTACGAAGGCATCGGCGCCTACGCGGCGGGCAAGATCAGCGCTGACGACCTGCACGAGCTCGAGTCTGTCGCCTGCCCCGGCGCCGGTGCCTGTGGCGGCCAGTTCACGGCGAACACGATGTCGGGGATCCTCGACTTCCTCGGTCTCTCGCCCTTCGGCGCGAACGGGATCCCGGCGATTCACCGCGACAAGGAGACGGCCGCCTACGAGGCGGGCCGCCTGGCTGTGCAGCTCGTCCGCGACAACGTGACGCCACGCTCGCTCGTGACCCGTGAGTCGTTCGAGAACGCCGTCGCCTCGGTCGCGGCCACGGGCGGCTCGACGAATGCCGTCCTCCACCTCGTCGCGATCGCCCGCGACTTCGGCATCGAGTTCACGATCGACGACTTCGAGCGCATCTCGGCCAAGACGCCGATCATCGCGGACATGAAGCCGTGGGGCCGGTGGCACGCGAACGACATGTACCGCGCCGGCGGCGGCGCCGTCGTCGCCCGCGAGCTCAAGAAGGCGGGACTGCTGCACACCGACGCGAGGACGGTCGACGGCCGCACGATCGGCGAGATCGCCGATGCCGCCGTCGAGACGGAGGGCCAGATCGTCATCGTCCCGATCGAGACGCCCCTGAAGCCGCGTGGCGGCGTTGCCGTGCTCTACGGCAACCTCGCCCCGGACGGCTGCGCGGTCAAGCTGGCCGGTCACGACAGGACGCTCCATCGCGGCCCGGCCCGGGTCTTCGACTCCGAGGAGGAGACGTTCGCGGCGGTCAAGGCGGGCAAGGTCGTCGAGGGTGACGTCGTCGTGATCCGCTACGAGGGCCCGCACGGTGGCCCCGGGATGCGCGAGATGCTCCATGTCACGGCAGCCATTGTCGGGGAGGGCCTGTCGGAGTCTGTCGCGCTCGTCACCGACGGCCGCTTCTCGGGCGCCACGCACGGTTTCATGGTCGGCCACATCGCGCCCGAGGCCTCGAAGGGCGGGCCGCTGGCAGCGCTGCGCGAGGGGGACATCGTCGTGATCGACGTCGAGAAGGGCGAGCTCAACGCGGAGCTCTCCGACGCCGAGCTCGCCGAGCGCCTTGCGGGCTGGGTCGAGCCGGAGCCTCGCTACCGACGCGGCGTGCTCGCGAACTACGCGACGCTCGTGGCATCGGCCTCGCAGGGCGCGGTGACGCTCTCGCGCTACGAGAGCCCGTAGGTGTCGCCCGAGGTCATCCGTTATTGCTTTACTTCGTGAAGTAATGTGCTTGTATGCGATCGCGCGGCGTCATACATTTGACCGCCGAGCCGTGCATTCGCACCACCGATGAGGAGGACAAGGAATGACGTTGCAGCTCGGAGACACTGCGCCCGACTTTCAGGCGGAGACGACGGAGGGGCCGATCAGCTTCCATGACTGGATCGGCGACTCGTGGGTCGTCCTGTTCTCCCACCCGAAGGACTTCACCCCGATCTGCACGACCGAGCTCGGCTACATGGCGAAGATCAAGCCCGACTTCGACAGCCGCGGCGTGAAGATCATCGGCCTCTCTGTCGACCCCCTCGACAAGCACGAGTCGTGGTCGAACGACATCGAGGAGACCCAGGGCTATCGGCCGAACTACCCGATGATCGCGGACGTCGACTTCGCCGTGTCGAAGGCGTACGGAATGCTCGGCGCCGACGTCTCGGGCGATCCCGCCGACCGCACCGCGGCCGACAACCAGACCGTGCGGAACGTGTTCGTGATCGGGCCCGACAAGAAGATCAAGCTCGTCCTCGTCTACCCGATGACGACCGGCCGCAACTTCGACGAGGTGCTCCGCGTGATCGACTCGCTGCAGCTGACGGCCAAGCACAAGGTCTCGACGCCGGTCAACTGGAAGAACGGCGAGGACGTCGTCATCGCCGGCTCGGTCTCGGACGACCAGGCGCGTGAGCTCTTCCCGGACGGCTGGGAGTCGCCGAAGCCGTACATCAGGATCGTGTCGCAGCCGAGCTGAGCTCGGTGGAGCGACTCGCCCTGCGGCCGGGTCGATAGGCGTTCGTTGCGTGAGGCTCCCGGCCGGGAGCCTCACGTGTCTCCGGCCGGGTGCCGGCTGCACCGGAATCCCGCCTCCGCTAGTCTTTGTGTCGGCGCGGGACTCGTTCCGCTCCGCATCGAGAGAGGCTGAGGGACCGGCCCTGTGACGCCTCGGCAACCTGCCCATCGGGTGAGGTGCCAATCCCGGACGGATGTCGAGCGACGACCAGGAGGTTCTACCCCATGCCCGCCCTATCCCTTAGCTGCCGCGTCTGTGCAACCGAGCACCCGCTCGAGGCGACCGGCACGTGCACCCGCTGCTTCGGCCCACTCGATCCCACGTACGACTGGGACGCACTCCGCGCGAAGGTCAGCCGCGCCTCGATCGAGGCCGGCCCAGCGTCGATCTGGCGCTACGCCGACCTGCTGCCGGTCGAAGCACCGGCCGACGCCCGGCTCGCGCCGGGAATGACACCGCTCGTCCCGGCTCCGCGGCTCGCGGCGGATCTCGGGATCGGCGAGCTCTGGCTCAAGCTCGACACCGCGAACCCGACGCACTCGTTCAAGGATCGCGTCGTCGCGGTCGCCGCCCGCAAGGCGCAGGAGCTCGGCTTCGACACGCTCTCCTGCTCGTCGACCGGCAACCTCGCCGGTGCCGTCGCCGCGCGCGCGGCGGCGGAGGGCCTCGATGCCGCCGTCTTCGTCCCGAGCGACCTCGAGCCCGAGAAGCTCGCCGCGGCCGCCGTCTACGGCCCGAAGATCTACGCCGTCGACGGGACGTACGATCACTGCTCGCGGCTCTCCGTGGAGCTCTCCTTCGAGCTGCCGTGGGGCTTCGTCAACGTCAACCTGCGCTCGTACTACGCCGAGGGCTCGAAGACGCTCGCCTACGAGATCGCGGAGCAGCTCGGATGGGAGACGCCCGACGCGGTCGCGATCCCGATCGCCTCGGGCGCGCTCTTCCACAAGGTCGGGCAGGGCTTCGCCGAGCTTGCCGCGCTCGGGCTCGTCGACGGAGCCACGCCGGCCCTCTTCGGCGGTCAGGCGGCAGGGTGCGAGCCCGTCGCAACTGCGTTCCGCGAAGGCGCCCGGGTCGTGCCGGTGCGGCCGAACAGCATCGCGCGGTCGCTCGCGATCGGGAACCCCGCCGACGGCGACTTCGCGGTGTCGACGGCACGCTCGACCGGCGGCGCGATCTACACCGTGCGCGGAGGACGAGATCGGGACGAACATGGCCGATCTGGCCGCGGCCACCGGCGTCTTCGGCGAGACCGCGACCGGCGTCACCCTCGGCGCGCTCAAGGAAGCGGTGGCCGCCGGCCGCGTCGGCGCACAGTCGCGCGTCGTGCTCCTCGTCACGGGCGACGGCTTGAAGACGCCTGGCCCTGTCTCGCACACCTACGATCCAATCATGATCGAGGCCGACGCAGACGCGTTCGTGGACACGGTGCTCGTCGCCTGATGGCGGGGCGGAGCCTGTTCGACAAGGTGTGGGAGCGGCACGTCGTCCGCGACGAGCCGGGCGAGCCCACGCTGCTCTACATCGACCTCCACCTCGTGCACGAGGTCACCTCGCCGCAGGCGTTCGAAGGGCTGCGTCTTGCGGGCCGCCCCGTGCGACGGCCCGACCTGACCGTGGCCACGATGGACCACAACGTCCCGACGCTGCCGGGGCCGGTGACGGACGAGATGGCGAAGGCCCAGCTCGATGCCCTGCGCGCCAACTGCGAGGAGTTCGGGATCGAGCTCCATGCGACGGGCTCGGGCAGCGAAGGAATCGTCCACGTGATCGGGCCCGAGCTCGGGATCACGCAGCCCGGGAAGACGATCGTCTGTGGTGACAGCCACACGTCGACCCACGGGGCCCTCGGCGCGCTCGCGTTCGGGATCGGTACCTCCGAGGTCGAGCACGTGCTCGCGACCCAGACGCTGAACCAGCGCCGCCCGAAGACGATGCTGCTCGAGTTCGCCGGCGACCTGCCGCCCGGTCTCACCGCCAAGGACATGATCCTGGGCGCGATCGGCCAGGTCGGCGTCGACGGCGGCGTCGGCTACGTCGTCGAGTACGCGGGCGAGGCGATTCGCAGCCTCTCGATGGAGCAACGGCTGACGATCTGCAACATGACGATCGAGTGGGGTGCGAGAGCGGGCATGATCGCGCCCGACGAGACGACCTTCGCGTACCTCGAGGGCCGCCCGCACGCCCCGTCCGGCGAGGACTGGGATCGCGCCGTCGCCGACTGGCGCTCCCTCTGCTCCGACCCCGATGCGGCCTACGACACGCACATCGTCGTCGACGTCACCGAGCTCGTTCCGCAGGTGACCTGGGGGACGAATCCGGGGATGGTCGTGCCGGTCACCGGCAGCCGTGCCCGATCCGGCCTCGTTCGCGGATCCCGACGACCAGGTTGCGGCGCGACGGGCAATCGAGTACATGGGCCTCCGGCCCGGCCAGGCGATCGAGGAGATCCGCGTCGATCGCGTCTTCATCGGCTCCTGCACGAACTCGCGGATCGAGGATCTCCGCGCCGCGGCCGCGATCGTGGCAGGGCCACACGGTGGACCCGCGCGTGACCGCGCTCGTCGTCCCGGGCTCGGCACAGGTGCGACGGCAGGCACAGGATGAAGGTCTAGACCAGATCTTCCTCGACGGCAGGATTCGAGTGGCGACTCGCCGGCTGCTCGATGTGCCTCGGCATGAACCCCGACGTCCTCGCCCCCGGTGAGCGCTGCGCCTCGACCTCGAACCGGAACTTCGAGGGCCGGCAGGGCCGGGGCGGCAGGACGCACCTCGTCAGCCCGCAGATGGCGGCCGCCGCGGCGCTGCACGGGCACTTCGTCGACGTCCGCTCGCTCGCGACCGAGGCGGTGCCGGCATGAAGCCGATCTCGCACGTCGAGGGACGCGTCGCCGTGCTCGACCGCCCCGACGTCGACACCGACCAGATCATCCCGAAGCAGTTCCTCAAGCGGATCGAGCGCACGGGCTACGGGCAGTACGCCTTCTTCGACTGGCGCTTCGACGAGGACGGCAAGGAGCGGCCCGGGTTCGAGCTCAACCAGCCCCAGTTCACCGGGGCGCGGATCCTTCTCGCCGGCCGCAACTTCGGCTGCGGTTCCTCACGCGAGCATGCCGCCTGGGCGCTCCAGGACTACGGCTTCGACGTCGTGATCGCACCGTCCTTCGGAGACATCTTCCGCACGAACGCGGCCAAAGTGGGGATGGTGATCGTGGAGCTGCCCGACGAGCAGGTGAAGGAGCTGATGGAGTCGGTCGACCTCGACCGTGGCTCCGATCTCGTCGTCGACCTCGAGGCGCTCACCGTGACGACGCCGGCCGGGCAAGGTGCTACCCGTTCGACGTTCGACGAGTCGACCCGCTACCGGCTCGTGAACGGCCTCGACGACATCGGCCTCACGCTCGCAGCACGAGGACGCGATCACCGCCTACGAAGCCTCCCACGCCGGCGTCGCATGACCGACGCCACGTCCGGCGATCCGGCGCTGCAGAACGCGCCGATCCCTTGTGACAATGTGTTACAAGGTTTCGCCCCTCAGCGTCGTAAGCCGAACGATCGGCGCGACGGGATCCTTGTGGCAAATTGCCACAAGGATCGGGCGCGATGACCCACGTCGCCGTCCTCCCGGGCGACGGGATCGGGCCCGAGGTCGCGGCGGAGGCGGTCCGGGTGCTCGATGCGCTCGGGATCGGGCACTCGGAGCACGCGTTCGGCGGCAACGCCATTCTCGCCCAGGGCACTCCGCTCCCGGACGAGACGCTCGCCGCCTGCCGCGCCGCCGACGCGGTGCTGCTCGCCGCCGTCGGCCTGCCCGAGCTCGAGGGCAAGCCGGTGCGGCCGGAGCAGGGGCTTCTCGGCCTCCGCAAGGAGCTCGGCGTCTACGCGAACCTCCGCCCGGCGCGCAGCCCGGGAATCGACATCATGATCGTGCGGGAGCTCGTCGGCGGCCTCTACTTCGGCGAGAAGGGCGTCCGCGAGGACGGCACCTGGTTCGACACGTGCGAGTACTCGCGGCCCGAGGTCGAGCGGATCGCACGCCGGGGCTTCGAGATCGCTGCCAAGCGCGGCGGGCGGCTGACCTCGGTCGACAAGGTCAACGTCATGAACACCTCGCGGCTCTGGCGGGACGTCGTCACGGAGATGGGCGCGAGCGACTACCCGCAGATCGCGCTCGACCACGCGCTCGTCGACTCGTTCGCGATGACGATCGTGCAGGCGCCGGAGAGCATCGACACGGTCGTCACCGAGAACACCTTCGGCGACATCCTCTCCGACGTCGCCGCGGCCGTGACGGGGGGCCTCGGGCTCGCCGGTTCCGCCTCCCTCGGAGACGATGGCCCCGGGATCTTCGAGCCGGTGCACGGCTCCGCGCCGCAGATCGCCGGCCTCGGGATCGCGAACCCGGCGGCGATGCTCCGCTCGGTCGCCCTCATGCTGCTCCACTCGGCTCGGCCGTCCCGACGACGCGGCGGCGCTCGAGCGTGCTGTCGACAACGCGCTCGCCGAGGCGCCGACCCCGGATCTCGGCGGCACGAGCACGACGAGCGATGTCGGGGATGCCGTCTTGCGCGCTCTCGACGCTGCCCGTACCCTGTGACGACGATGCGACGAGGCCACGCCACCCGCTCCACCTGCTGGCTCGCCCGCGCGCCGTTCGGCTTCGCCTTTACGGGCTAGCCGGCGCCTTCGACCCTGCCTCGCGCCGTCTAGCTGCATCACCGGCGAACCGACCTCCAGCGAAAGGCGCACCCCGATCATGGCCTCCATCGAACTGACCGTCGCCTACCCCGGCCGCGAAGGCGCCCACTCGGCAGCGGCGTGCGACCGGCTCTTCCCGGCCGCCCGCCTCGTGCCGCTCCCGACCTTCTCGGACGTGATCGACGCAGTCGTCTCAGGCCGCGTGCCGTTCGGCGTGCTGCCGATCGAGAGCTCCCTCGTCGGGCCTGTCGCAGAGACGCACGACCTCCTCTACGAGTCACCGCTCTCGATCGTCGCCGAGGCGATCCTGCCCGTGAACCATTGCCTCGTCGGGCCTGCCGTCATCTCCGCTCTCCGAGATCCGGGAGGTCCATTCGCACCCCGTTGCCCTCGACCAGTGCCGCAAGCTCCTCGCGTCGCTGCCCGGGGCCCTCGCGGTCGCCGCCTCGACGACGGGCGAGGCAGCCTCCGTGGTCGCGAAGCTGGCGGATCCCGACCGTCGTGGCGATCGCGAGCGATCGCGCCGCGGGGCTCTACGGGCTGACGATCATCGACGACAACGTCGGCGACCATCCGGAGGCCTTCACGCGCTTCGTCTCGGTCGCGCCCTACACCCGGCTCGACCGGCGCGACGGCAGCTGGCGGACAGCATTCTCGTTCACGACCGACCACCGGCCCGGCGCGCTCTTCCACGCGCTCGAGCCGCTCTCGCGCCACGCGATCGACCTCAACCTGCTCGTCTCGCGGCCGATCCCGTCGCGGCCCTTCAGCTACCGCTTCGACGCCGTCCTCAGCGGCCACCCGCTCGATCCCGAGATCTCCGCGACCCTGAAGGAGATGCGCGACCTGACCGCGGAGCTACGCGTCTTCGGCTCCTACCGCGCCGACCGCGAAGGCGGCATCGTCGCGCGCACCGTCTGAGCGGCGGGCAGGCTCCTCGCAGAGCGAGGACGCCAAAGGCGGACGACACGGAAACGCACACCCGTCAGGCCGGGGCGACCCGAAGGTTCCCAGCTTCAGGATCCGCGCGGAGCGCGGCAACAAGCATCGGCATGAGGATGCAGCGGTACGCCCTTCCACCGCAGCATCCTCATGCCGCCGCAGAGCCGAACTGCTCGAGCGACGGCAGGTACTGATGCCAGCTGTCGGGCACGCGCTGCGCGGCCAGGCGAATGAAGAGCACCGGTGCCGGTGCTCGCGGGGGACGAGGGAGTGTCATCGAAACCTCCTCGAGGAGCCGGTCGCCCTTGCGGAGGTTGCACGGCGCGCACGCCGTAACGACATTCTCCCAGACCGAGTCACCACCCTTCGAGCGCGGGATGACGTGGTCGAGGGTCAGTCGGCCGCCCGAGGTGCCGCAGTAGACGCACTTCCACCCGTCGCGGGCGAACAGCGCCCGCCGGGAGATCCGCCGCTTGACGGCGCGCGGGACGCGTACGTACTGGAGAAGCCGGATCACATGGGGCCGGACGAACGACCGCTCGGCCGATCGAAGTGGCTGTGCATGGTGCTCCACGACCTCGGCCTTGCCCTTCCACACGAGGACGTGCGCACGGCGATCTGAGCACACGTTGAGCGGCTCGTAGCTTGCGTTCAGGACGAGTACCTGATGCACGTGACGCGAGCGTACCAGCGAGAGTAGGCGTGGGACAGGACGCGTTCGTTTCAGCCGCTCACGGGGGCGAAGCCGCCCGCGCGATAGACCTGACCGTCGAGCTGGTGCCCGAGCACTCCTTCGAGCCATTCGGCGACGCCGATCAGCGCGTCGAGAGCCACGCCGGTCGAGATTCCCTCTCCATGCAGGAGATAGACGAGGTCCTCGGTGGCGATGTTTCCCGTGGCGCGGGGTGCGAACGGGCAACCTCCGATCCCTCCGAGAGACGCGTCGAGCAGCACGGCTCCTGCCTCGATCGCAGCCAATGCATTTGCGTAACCCGTGTTGCGGGTGTTGTGCAGGTGCGCGCCGACGGCGGGGCCGATCTGCGCCACGACGGCGATGAGCTCCCTGACCTGGTGGGGAACGGCGACCCCGATCGTGTCGGCAAGCACGATCTCGTCCGGACCGGCGGCAGCAACCTCGCCTGCCAGCTCGAGGACACGCTGAGGGTCGACCCGGCCTTCGAACGGGCAACCGAAAGCCGTCGAGATCGTCACGCTCGAGCGCACCCCGTCCTCCCGCGCCCGGGCGACGATGCGCAAGGCAGCGGCAACCGAGTCGGCGACGGAGGAGCCCTGATTACGCTCGTTGAACGTCTCGCTCGCGGCGAACGCGAAGTGGACCTCGTCGAGACCGGTTGCGAGCAGCCGGTCGTAGCCCTTCTCATTGAGCGCCAGCCCCGCGTAGACGACGCCCGGTCTGCGCTCGATCGCGGCAACGACCTCCTCGGCGCCGGCCATCTGAGGGACGCGCGCTGGATTGACGAAGCTGGCAGCTTCCACGCGCGGCAGGCCGGTCGCGGCGAGGCGGTTGACGAGCTCCGCCCGCACCGCCGGCTCGAGGATCTTCGGGTGATTCTGGAGGCCGTCGCGCGGCCCGACGTCACAGATCGTGACGGAGGTCAACGCGCCATCGCCCGCTCGACGGCGGTCTGCTCCTCGGGCGAGAGAGCGATCGCAGCGGTGCCGCGCTCGATGTCCTTGACGTAGATCCGCGCGTAGTCGCGTCCCTGAATCGCGGTCACGACGGTGCCGGTTCGGGTCGCGTCGAGGAAGGCGAACGACGCCGACTGCTTCCCACCGGTGTCCTCATACGCGTCGTAGCGCACGACGGCGGTGTTCGTGATCGCGCCGTCGACGCGCCGGTCGACCCGCGACAACCCGGTCGCGACCTCGTCGACAGCACGGTGGAGATCGTCGATCCGCGCCTGCAGCGACACGGCGAACTCGACCATGTCGTGAGAGGCACCGCCGAGCACCGCCTTCTGGCCGCTCTGCAGCCGCCGCAGCCGGCGTGCGAGCAGCAACGACGCGGCGAGGGCGATAACGGCCACCACGCACGCCGCTATCGCAACGGCAAGCGCTGCGTCCATTACTCGAGCGAGAAGATGACGGGGTACTCGGCGCTGTTGTTCGTCGTGTTCTGCTCGCCCTGCACGGGCGTGACGCTGACCTGTACCGATGTCTTCTCACCGAAGGGCGGGTCGGGGAAGTCCTTGAACGTGACCGTCTTGGTCTCGCCGATATCGAGGATGTCGATCGTCTGCTTCTTCACGATCGGAGTCGTACCCTTCGGGATCGTCAGCTTCACCTCGACGCGGACTTCCTGGTTGTCGCCGGTGTTCTTCACGGAGACATCGAAAGCGAGGTCGGTCGAGGCCTTGATCGTCGTCTCGGTGTCGGGCGCGAGTTGGGTGCCGGCCGGCTGGACGACAACCTTCTCGAGGCCGGTGCCGTGGACACCCGACGGCGTGCCGCCGGTTGACGCACCGTGGATCCGGAGCCAGATCGCCGTCATCGAGCGTGCCGTGTAGAGCTCCGTGTTCTCGACGAAGACGGAGGCGGGCGCGGTGACGTCGCCGACGCCTTCATCCTGCATCGTCGCCTGCGCGGGGGCGCGGAAGAGCACCTGCCAGACGACGTCGCTCGCATCGAGCTTGCGCGCCTGCTCCGCGAGCTTCTCTCCGGCGGTGGTCGCGTTCTTCGAGTCGTCGTTTTTCGTCGCAATGAACGTGTCGAGAAGCCCTTGCATGCCCGCGACGCGCAGCTGCAGCGCCTCGACGGCATGATCGGTCGCCGGCCGGATCGGCCCGGGGACGTCGATCGCCGCCGCGGTGTCGACGTCCTGCTGTTGCCGGCCGATGAGGCCGCCGAGCTGCGTCTCGAGGTCGGCCTGCTTCAGCCCCGGTGTGGTCAGGAGCTCCGCCAGGCTCGAGCCGATCTTCGCGGAGTCGTTGCCCGTCACGCTCGAGCGCGGCCATCGCATCGGAATAGCTGTTCCGCTTCTTGTCGCTCGAGCAGCCCTGAGCCCAGAGGACGAGGAGAACGACGATCAGGATCGCGAACGCGACGAAGCCGATCAGCCGCAGGATCGGCGTCACGCCGTGCGGCGCCCGGAGCTGGGGCCGGCGCGGGCCGCCGCCTCCGCCGCCCGTGGCAGCTGCGGGCGCAGGGGCACGTCCGGCGCCCTCACCCTCGCGGGTTTCGTCGTCGAAGAAGTCGAAATCGAGGTTGTCGTCGTCGCGCGAGCTCACAGCACCTGCTCCCTCTGGGGACCCGCGTGAGTCTACGGCATGCTCCGGCTCGGAAGGACGGTCTCCCGGCGCGGCGAAGAGGCGATGACCGTGTCGAGCACCGCGTACGCACTCCCTGGTCCCGACCTCGTTCTCGACCGCTACCGGCCCCTGCGGCCCCTGGGCCGGGGCGGGTCCGGCTCGGTCTGGCTGGCCCGGGACGAGCGCACCGGGCTCGAGGTGGCGCTGAAGATCGTCCCCCGCGAGGGCAAGCGCGCGTCGCGCGCCGCACGCGAGATGGAGGCGGCCTCGCGGCTCCGCCACGAGCGCTGCGTCCGGGCCTACGACTTCGGCGGCGACAGCGGCCATGTCTACATCGCCTACGAGTACGTGCAGGGCAGCACGCTGCGCGAGACGCTCCGCGCCGGCAAGATCGGCGACCGGGATGCGATCGAGGCGGCGGCGCAGATACTCGACGCGCTCGCCCACGCCCATCGGCTCGGCATCGTCCACCGCGACGTCAAGCCTTCCAACGTGCTCGTCGAGGAATCCGAGGGAATCTCGATCAGGCTTCTGGACTTCGGCCTGGCCCAGTTCGACGAGGCGGACACGCTCACGGCCGTCGGCGACGTGCCGGGCACGCTTGCCTACATCGCTCCGGAGCGGCTGCGCGGAGGCGACGCCACCGCAGCGAGCGACGTGTGGGCCGTCGGCGTCGTGCTCTGGGAGGCGCTCGTCGGCGAGCACCCGTTCTGGGGCGTGCCACTTCCACAGGTCGCGGCCGCGATCGAGGCAGGGGCGAAGCCGCTCGGGAGCGCCCGCGCCGATCTCCCGCCCGAGGTCATCGCCGCCGTCTCGTCGGCACTGACGATCGAGCCCTCAAAGCGTCCCTCGGCGGAGCGGCTCGCAGCCGCCCTCCGGACCGCGCTCACCTCGCCGCGGCGCGACCGCTCGAAGGCCGCGCGGCCACACCAGGTCGCGGCCGTGCGGAAGGCCGCACTTGCCTCGCTGCCGCTCGAGCGCCGACTCGCATCCTCCGCGCTCGCGGCCGTCACGGTTACCTTCGCCGCCGCGCTGATGCCGTTCTGGCCGCCCGGGCTCGTGCTTCTGCTCGCGCTTGCCACCGCGGCCGCAACGATCCGAACGCCGCGCATCGGTCTCGCGCTCGCCCTCTTCGTGCCCGTGTTCCCACTCGGGAACGTCGCCCAGGCGGCCGCCGTGGCCTACGGGGTGCTTGCTCTAGCGTGGCTCGCGGTCTTCTGGCGCGACGCACGAGCCGGGCTCCTCTTCGTCGCGGGGCCGCTGCTTGCGGCAATCGGAGCGATCGCGCTCCTCCCACTCGCGGTGCAGCCCGCACACGGACGGCCGAGGCGGGCCCTGCAGGCGTTCGCGGGGGTGCTCGTCGCGGCGGCGGTGGCCGGACTACGGGGTCAGCCGCTCCCGCTCACAGGCTCAATCGTCCCGAATCTCGGCGTCGACGGCTCGACGCGTGTCACGGACGTGATCCAGGCACTCGCGGTCGTGGTCAGCGACAACGCCGGCCTCGTGACGGTCGCGCTCGTGCTCGCTCTCGTGGCGGCGTTCCTTCCCGATGCGCGCAGGCGCGGGCTGAAGGGGATCGCGGTGCTCGGCATCGGCCAGATCGCGCTCATCGTCGTCCTCGCCCCGGCGCTTCCGGCGCTGTCGATCGTGCTCGGCACGTGCGCTCTCTGCGGCCTTCTCGCTGCCCTGACGCTGAAGACCGGCCGCTACCCTTAGCCGGGAGGCGGCCTCCGGCAATGAGCGTCCTGCGCACCATCGAGAGCAAGATCGAGGGCCTCTTCGAGGGCCTGTTCGGACGCGCGTTCAGGACCCACGTGCAGCCCGTGGAGCTCGCCCGCAAGCTCGCCAAGGAGATGGACGAGCATCGCTCGGTGTCCGTCTCGCGGGTCTACGTGCCCAACGAGTACACGATCTATCTCTCGAGCGCCGACCGGCAGCAGTTCGCCTCGTACGAGGGCTCGCTCGTCGGTGAGCTGCAGGAATACCTCACCGAGCACGCCCGCCGCGAGGCCTACGCGCTCCTGACCCCACCCCGCGTGCGTTTCGCCGTCGACGACGACCTTGCCGTGGGTGAGTTCGGCATCGCAACCCGGGTCGCACAGCCGGAGGACGGCGTGCCGCCGCTTCCGACCCCGGCGCCACCACCGGCGCGAAGCGTCTCGATCCCGGCTGTGCCTGCCGCCGCTCCGGTGCAGCGCCGGAACCCGAACCCGAGCCGGCGCCTGCGATGACCATGGTCTATCCGGCACGCGCGCCCGCCGAGCCGGCACCCGTGAGCCCTCCTCCACCCGCTCCGGAGGTCGTGACGCTGACCCTCGCGGGCCATGCGCACGCGATCACCTCCCGGAGCTTCGTGATCGGCCGCTCGCGCGAGTGCGACCTGCGCGTCAGCGACGGCAACGCCTCCCGCCGGCACGCCGAGATCACGCGCGAGGGAGACACGTTCGTGCTCGTCGACCTGGGCTCGACGAACGGCACGGAGCTGAACGGGCGCCGCGTCACGCGCGAGGAGCTCGCCGACGGCGACACGATCACGATCGGTGCGACGGACCTCGTCTTCGGCCGCTCGCGGCCCTGACGTGATCGGTGCTCTCGACACCGAGCAGACCCTGCTCGCGCTCAAGGTCGGCTTCCTCGTGCTCCTCTACCTGTTCATCTGGATGGTCGTCCGGTCCGTGACGCGCGACCTCCGCTCGGCGCCGCAGGAGTCGATCGTGCTCAGCGCTCAGGAGGCGAACGAGCTTCGCTCGCGCTATGAGCCGGTCGTACAGGCGCCCGTCGCGCGCATGCTCGTCCTCGACAGCCCTGCTCTGCAGGCGGGAACGACCGTGGAGCTGAAGGTGCCGACGCGGCTCGGCCGCGGTGGCGAGAACGCGATTCGGCTCGACGGCGACGACTTCGTCTCGACGCGCCATGCCCTCCTCGAGCCACGGCCGGACGGCCTCTACGTCGAGGATGTCGGATCGACGAACGGCACCTTCGTCAACGGCGCGCGGGTCACGACCGCACGGCTCCTCGCGCCCGGCGACATCGTCCGGATCGGCCAGACGGATCTGAGGGTCGAGGCGTGAGAACCGGCCGGGCGAGCGCCCACACGGACACGGGGCGGCGACGGCCGCACAACGAGGACACCTACGTCTGCGAGCCGCCGCTCTTCGCGGTCGCGGACGGGGTCGGCGGCGCCCAGGCGGGCGAGATCGCCTCGCACCTTGCTGCCGCGGCCCTGGAGGAGCGCGCACCCGACGCGCTCGGAGAGAGCACGCTCGTGGAGCTGCTGCAGGAGGCAAACGACCGGATCTATCGCCACGCGCTCGAGGATCCCACCGCGGCAGGGATGGGTACGGTCGTCACGGCGTTGCTCGTCGACGAGGAGGCGGGCGAGGTTTCGATCGGGCACGTCGGCGACTCGCGCGCGTACCGCCTTCGCGACGACGTGTTCGAGCAGCTCACGCCCGACCACTCGCTCGTCGGTGAGCTCGTCCGGGCGGGACGGCTGTCGACGGAGGAAGCCGAGCACCACCCGCACCGATCGGTGATCACGCGGGCCGTCGGCACCGAGCCGAGCGTCGACGTCGAGACGATGACCCTTCCGATCGCGCCCGGCGACCTCTACCTGATCTGCTCCGACGGGCTCACCGACATCGTTCGTGACGAGCAGATCGCAGAGCTGATCAGAAGCGCCACCGCGGATCTGGCCGATCCGGAGGCACTCGTCGACGCTGCGGAAGCACTCGTCAACGCGGCCAATCGTGCCGGCGGGATCGACAACATCACCGTTGTCCTGTTCGAGATCATCGAGGGGGATCCACACCCGGCGCCCGAGGAGACAGCGCCGCCGGCGGAGGAGGCCGTCCTCGATCCGGACGAGGACACGATGGAGCGGGCGTCCGACACGATTGCGGAGCGCGCACCCTCCGAGCCCGAGCCCGCCGAACCGGAAGTGCCGGTGGTGCGCCATGGAGCCGGTGCCGGCGGCCGCTGGCTCGCGCTGCTCGCGATCGTCCTCACCCTGGCCGTCGCCGCGTTCGTCGTCTACTGGAGCATCGGCCGGTGAGCGCCAGGAACAAGGAGCTCCTCAACCTCGGCTTTGCGGCGGTCGTCGCGTCGGCCGCATTCGCGAGCGTCTCGATCGTCAGCACCGGTCTCGTCACCGCGCGGTGGCTCGGGTACATCGGCGTCATCTTCGGCCTCTATCTCGTGGCGCACGTGGTCGCACGCTTCACTGTTCCCTACGCAGATCCGACGCTGCTCCCGCTCGTCGGGCTCCTGACGGCGATGGGACTGACCGTGATCTACCGGCTCGGCCCCGAAGACGCCCGCCGCCAGGCCGTCTGGGTCGCCGTCGGGATCGGGGTGCTCGTCGGGACGCTGATCTGGCTGCGCTTCGACTACCGGGTGCTCGAGCGCTACAAGTATCTCTTCGGGATCACGGCCGTCGTGCTGCTGCTGCTGCCGTCGGTGCCGGGTCTCGGCCACCGGGTCAACGGCGTCAAGCTCTGGATCAAGGTCGGCCCGATGCAGTTCCAGCCCGGGGAGCTGGCGAAGATCTTCCTGATCGTCTTCCTCGCCGGCTACCTCCGCGACAAGCGCGAGGCGCTCGCGCAAGGGAGGATCAAGGACCTCGGCCCGTTGCTCGTGATCTGGGGCGCCGCGATGCTCGTGCTCGTACAGACGAGCGATCTCGGCTCGGCGCTGCTCAACTTCGGGATCTTCCTCGCCATGGTCTATGTCGCAACGGGGCGGGCGCTCTATGTGGGCATCGGCCTCGCGCTCTTCCTCGCGGGCTCGGCGGCGCTCTACAACTCCCTCGGCCGCGTCCAGCAGCGCGTCACCGTCTGGCTCCATCCCTGGACCGACGAGCGCGTCTACTGCTCGATCAACGGCAAGCTCGACTACCGGCAGAACTGCGACTCGTACCAGCTCGTGAAGAGCCTCTACTCGATCGCGAACGGCGGCTACGGGGGCACCGGGCTCGGGAAGGGCACGTTCACCACCGTCGACGGGACGCAACTGATCCCGTACCTGAACACCGACTTCGTCTACTCGGCGATCGCACAGGAGCTGGGGCTGATCGGCGCCGCCGGGATGCTCCTCGTCGTGATGGTGATCGTCGCACGCGGCATGCGGATCGCCCTTATCGCGCAGGACGGGTTCTCGAAGCTCCTCGCCGCCGGGCTCACGTTCGGGCTCGCGCTGCAGACCTTCATCATCGTGGGAGGCGTCCTCCGCGTCGTACCGCTCACGGGCATCACGCTTCCGTTCGTCTCGTACGGGGGCTCGTCGATCGTCGCCAACTTCGTGATGCTCGGCCTGCTGCTCCTCGTCTCGAACCGCGCCGCGATGACGGCGGTGTCGAGGTGAGCGCGTGAACAGGCAGATCACACGGGTCGCCGGGCTCGCGCTCGCGCTCCTCGTCGTCCTCATCGTCGCGACGACCTACTGGCAGACGTGGGCTCGGCCGGCGCTCGCGGAGCGCCAGGACAACGCGATCCAGCGCGTGGCGCAGTTCGAGATCAAGCGCGGACTGATCCTCTCCCCCTCGACTCCGCCGCGCCTCCTCGCCCGGAACAAGGAGCGTCGCGTCGGCGGGCGCACGTTCTACTTCCGCCGCTACCCGCAGGGCCGGCTCACGGCGGCCGTCGTCGGGTACTCGACGGCGGCCCGCTCGCGAACGGGGCTCGAGCGCTCGATGAACCCTGCCCTGACGGGGTCTGCCCGGAGCCTCTCGTCGCTCGTCGACCAGTCCCTCGACAAGCTGAATGGGAAGCCGATCGTCGGCGACAGCGTCGTGACGACACTCGACCTCAACGGCCAGCGCACAGCTCTGGATGCCCTCGGCAGCAACTGCGGCGCCGTCGTCGCACTCGACCCACGCACCGGCCGGGTTCGCGTGATGGTCTCGTCGCCGAGCTACAACCCGAACGACGTGGAGCAGAACTTCGGCAAGATCGAGAAGATCCGCGCCGACTGCACGCCGGCCTCGCCGCTACTCAACCGGGCTACCCAGGGGCTCTACCCGCCTGGCTCGACCTTCAAGGTCGTGACCGCGTCGGCCGCGCTCGAGTCGCACAAGTACACGCCCTCCTCGACCTTCAACGATCCCGGCTATTGCACCGTCTACGGCAAGCGGGTCAACAACTTCGACACCGAGCGGCCGTTCGGGACGCTCTCGCTCGCGACCGCGCTCCAGTTCTCGGTCAACTCGGTGTTCTGCAACATCGGCCTCGACCTCGGCGCCAAGAAGCTCGTGCGGCAGGCGAAGAAGTTCGGGTTCTACGAGAAGCCGCCGCTCGAGACGCCCGAGAGCGAGCGGCTCGCGAGCGGCCTCTACCGCAAGGGGAGCCTCTACGACCCGAAGCGCGACTCGGATGTCGACGCCGGCCGGATGGCGTTCGGCCAGGAGCGGCTGCTCGTGACACCGGAGCAGATGGCGATGGTGGCGGGGACGATCGGCAACGACGGCATCCTGATGCGCCCGTTCGTGGTCGAGAAGATCCTCACCCCGGGCGGCAAGACCCGCACCCGCACGAAGCCGACCAAGATCCGCCGGGCCGTCACGCCGGCGACCGCGCGCGACGTGAAGGCGATGATGATCCGCGCTGTCCAGGCCGGCACCGGCACGGCCGCGCAGATCCCCGGGCTCGAGATCGGCGGCAAGACCGGCACCGCCGAAACGGGGGTGGACGGGAACAACACGACCTGGTTCATCGCCTTTGCCGGTGAGCCGGGCGAGAAGCCCAAGCTCGCCATCGCGGTCGTGCTCCAGAATCAGTCGCTGACCGGCGGCGCCACGGCCGCGCCGATCGCGCGCCAAGTCATGCAGGCACTCCTGACCCCGACGGCGAATCCGTAACGTACGGCATCGATGGCAGGCAACGACCTCACCGGCACCCTCTTCGCAGACCGCTACCTCCTCGAGCGCAAGCTCGGCTCGGGCGGTATGGCGGACGTCTGGCTTGCCGTCGACGAGGAGCTGAAGCGGCACGTCGCCGTGAAGATCCTCCACGAGCGCTACGCGAACGACGAGCAGTTCGTGGAGCGATTCCGACGCGAGGCGACCCACGCCGCAGGGCTCTCGCACCCCAACATCGTCTCGATCTACGACCGGGGCGTTGCGGGCGGCTCGTACTACATCGTGATGGAGTACATCGAGGGCCGCACGCTCAAGGAGCTGATCGTGACGCGCGGCCCGTGCCCGGTGCCCGTGGCGATCTCGTACACCCGGCAGATCCTGGCGGCGCTCCGCTACGCGCACAAGAACGGGATCATCCACCGGGACATCAAGCCTCACAACGTGCTCGTCGACAGGGAGGGCCGCGTCAAGGTCGCGGACTTTGGCATCGCGCGCGCCGGGGCGAGCGAGATGACCGAGGCGGGGTCGATCGTCGGCACGGCGCAGTACCTCTCGCCCGAGCAGGCGCGCGGCGCTCCGGTCGACGAGAGCTCCGATCTCTACTCGACCGGGATCGTCCTCTACGAGCTGCTGACCGGAACCGTGCCGTTCACGGGCGAGACGCCGGTCGAGATCGCGATGAAGCATCTCTCGCAGACCCCGGAGGCGCCCTCGGCGCGCCGGCCCGACATCCCGCACGATCTCGACCTCGTCGTCCTGCGGGCGCTCGCGAAGGAGCCGGCGGAGCGCTACCGCACCGCTGCCGAGCTCGATCGTGACCTCGAGCTCGTCGCGCGCGGCGACCCGGTCGGCGCCGAGACCGCGACCGCGGCGACGATGGTGCTGGCGGGCGCGGGCGCGCTCGACGCCACGGCAGCGACCCGCGTCGCTGTCCGCTCGGCGGCTCCACGGGAGGCACCTACGGCGGCGACGAGCGCTATCGCGCGTATGACGCGCCGCCGGTCCGGCGCCGCAGCATCTGGCCCTGGCTGCTCGGAGCGGGCGTGGTGCTCGCCGTGGCCATCGGCGGCTGGTTCCTCTACGACAACGTGATGCACCAGATCGAGAGCAACAAGCCGCTCGTCGTGCAGCAGTACACCGGGATCCTCGAGAGCAAGGCCGTCAACCTGATCCTCGACGACCAGTTCGAGCCCCATGTGATCCGCACCCCGAAGGGCGACGTGCCCGTCGGGATCGTCTTCGAGCAGTCGCCGATAGAGGGAACCGGGCTGGCCAAGGGCGGGATCGTGACGATCAAGGTCTCGACGGGGAAGAAGACCGTCAGCGTGCCCGACGTGGTCGGGAAGCAACTGACCGATGCCGTCGCGACCCTGACGCGCGCCGGCCTGAATGCGACGAGCTTCGGTGTGCCGTCGGACAAGCCCCCCGGAACCGTGACGGCCCAGGATCCACGGTCGGGCACGTCGCTCGTCGAAGGGGCGAGCGTGCGGATCAACTACTCGTCCGGGCCGAAGCAGGTCGCCGTGCCGCCCGTCGTCGGGCTCGACTACTCGACGGCGCTCCAACAACTCCAGGCCGCAGGCTTCGCGGTGGCACGAACGGACGTCGAGAGCGACCAGCCGGCCGGGGTCGTCGTGAGCCAGGTGCCGAGCGGCTCGTCAACGGCCAGCAAGGGCTCCACGGTCAACCTCTCCGTCTCGAACGGGCCGCAGACGACGCCGCTGCCGGACGTCACCGGCCAGACCGAGGCCGACGCGAAGGCGACGCTGAAGGCGGCAGGGTTCAAGGTGAAGGTGACACCGCAGGACACCGAGGTCGAGACGTTCGACGGGGTCGTCATCTCGCAGGATCCGCCGGGGAACAGCCAGCAGGATCCGAACACCGAAGTGACGCTCTTCGTCGGCAAGTACGTCCCACCGGCCGACACGACCCCGACCGACACGACAACGACAACGACAACGACGACGACGACACCGCCGGCGACGACCACTTCGACACCGTGACGCAGCGGCTGCGGGTGGCCGTGCTTGCCGGTGGACGCTCGAGTGAGCACGCAATCTCGCTCGCATCCGCACGCTCGGTCGTCGAGGCGCTCGACCCGGAGCGCTACGAGACGCAGACGATCGAGATCGGGCGCGACGGCGCGTGGGCGCTCCCGCCCGCAGAGGGGCCTGCCGCGCTCGGCGAGGCAGGTGCGACGCTGCCGATCCCGACCACAGCCACGCCCGCCGCGCTCGGCGCTGTCGATGTGGTGCTGCCGATCCTGCACGGGCCGTTCGGCGAGGACGGGACCGTGCAAGGGCTGCTCGAGCTCGCGGGGGTGCCGTACGTCGGCTCCGGTGTGACCGCGTCGGCATTGTGCATGGACAAGGATCTCTTCAAGGCCGTGCTCCGTGACCGCGGGATCCCGGTCGCGCCCAACATCACCCTGCGGCCCGGTGACGCGATCGAGAACCCGTTCGGCTACCCGGTGTTCGTGAAGCCGGCCCGGCTCGGGTCATCGGTCGGGATCTCGAAGGTCGCAGCCGCCGACCAGCTCGACGACGCGGTAGCGCTCGCCCGGCGCCACGACAACAAGGTTCTCGTGGAGGAGTTCCAGCCCGGCGTGGAGGTGGAGGTGGGAGTGCTCGGGAACCGCGACCCGATCGCCTCCATGGTCGGTGAGATCGTCGCCCACGGCGACTGGTACGACTACGACGCGAAGTACGCGGACGGCGGCATGGATCTGATCGTGCCCGCGCGGCTACCGGCCGAGACGCTCGAACGGGTAGCGGAGCTGGCCGTCGCGTCGTTCGTCGCGACCGACTGCGAGGGCATGGCACGCGTCGACTTCTTCGTGCGCCCGGGCGGCGAGGTGGTGGTGAACGAGCTCAACACGATCCCCGGCTTCACGGCGACGAGCGTCTACGCGAAGCTGTTCGCCGAGAGCGGCATTCCCTACGCCGAGCTGCTCGACCGGCTCGTCGCGCTCGCCCTCGAGCGGCACGAGCAGCGCAGGAGCCTCGAGTACTAGCTAGAGGCGGCGTCGAGCACTGCGGCGAGAGCGTCTTCCCAGGTAGCGAGGGCCTCGTCGAGCACGCTGTCCTCGATCGTCAGCGGGCACAGCACCCGGATGCAGTTCCCGGAGAGCCCCGCCTTGAGAAGGATCAGGCCTCGCGCGAGCGCCGCGTCGATCACTGCGGCGCCAAGCTCGGGAGCGGGCTCCTTCGATGCCGGATCGCGGACGAGCTCAACCGCGAGCATGGCGCCGAGGCCGCGCACGTCGCCGATCTGCGCCCAGCGCCCTTGCCAGGACTCCATGCGGGTGCGGATCGTGTCTCCGATCGCATTGGCCCGCGCGACGAGGTCCTCCTCGGCAAAGACGTCGAGGACCGCGAGCGCGGCGGCGAGCGCGATCGGATTGCCGATGTACGTTCCGCCGATTGCGCCCGTGTGAGGCGCGTCCATGACCTCGGCCTTGCCGATCACGCCCGAGAGCGGCAGGCCCGCGGCGATCGACTTGGCGACGATCATCAGGTCGGCCTCGACCGTGTGATGCTCCATGGCGAACATGCGGCCCGTGCGGCCGAATCCCGTCTGCACCTCGTCGGCGATCATGACGATGCCCTCGCGATCGCAGATCCTCCGGATCCCCTCGACGAACTCGGGCGGGGCAGGGTGGAAGCCTCCCTCGCCGAGCTGCGGCTCGAACACGATCGCCGCCACCTGGGACGGCGCCACGTGGGAGGTGAACATCCACTCGAGCTCGGCGAGCGCGTCGGCGGCCGACGGCCCGCGATACGCGTTCGGGAACGGCGCCCGATACACCTCCGGGGCGAACGGGCCCATCCCGGTCTTGTAGGGGTGAACCTTGGACGTCAGCGTCATTGCGAGCAGTGTGCGGCCGTGGAACCCACCCTCGAAGGCGATCACGCCGGGCCGTCCCGTCGCGAGCTTGGCGATCTTGACGGCGTTCTCGACTGCCTCGGCGCCCGAGTTGAAGAACGCCGCGCGCGTCGGGCCTGCGAACGGGGCCAGCTCGCCGAGCCGCTCCGCGAGCTCGATGTAGCCCGCGTAGGGCACGACCGTGAAGTCCGTGTGGATGAATCGGGCAGCCTGCTCCTGGATCGCCTCGACGACGTGGGGGTGGCTGTGCCCGACGTTGCACACGCCGACGCCACCCGCGAAGTCGATCAAGGTATTACCGTCGACGTCCGTAATCGTCGCGTTCAGCGCCTCGGCCGCAAACACGGGCAGATAGACCTGCAGCGGCGTGGCCACGGCGCTCTCGCCGCGCTCGAGCAGCTCGCGAGACCGCGGCCCGGGGATCTCCGTGCGGAGCTCGATCGATCGTGTCGTCGCCACGCCATGAGCGTAGCGGAGCGCCGGAGGCTACTCTCGGCCGGTGGATCTCGGCGACCTCGACCCCGATCCGCACGCGCAGTTCGAACGCTGGTTCGGAGAGGCGGCCGAGGCGGGCGTACGAGCCCCCGAGCAGATGGCCCTGGCGACGGCGGCGCCCGACGGGGCCCCCTCCGTGCGCATGGTGCTGCTCAAGGGCCACGATGACCGGGGCTTCGTCTTCTACACGAACCGGACGAGCCGCAAGGGCACGGAGATCGAGGCGAATCCTCGTGCTGCGGCGGTCCTGTACTGGGAGCCCCAGAGCCGACAGGTGCGCCTGGAGGGGCCGGTGGATCGCGTCACGGACGAGGAGTCGTTCGCGTATTTCCGGACGAGGCCCCGCCCGAGCCGGATCAGCGCCTGGGCCTCACCACAGTCCCGGGCGGTGGCGGACCGGGCAGAGCTCGAGCGGCGGGCGGCCGAGATCGAATCGCGGTTCGCCGGTGAGGAGGATGTGCCACTACCGCCCTTCTGGGGCGGGTATCGGCTCGTTGCGACGGCGATCGAGTTCTGGCAGGGCCGGCCTGACCGGCTGCATGACCGCGTCCGCTACGAGCTCGTCGCCGGTGGCTGGCGCCGGGAGCGGCTCGGGCCGTAGCCGTCAGGGGCGGTCAGCCGGCGAGGCCGCGGCTTGCCGGTGCGAGAGCGGCCTTGGTGTAGATGCCCTCGGCGTTCCAGAGGAGGTAGCCCTTCGCGCCCTGGAGGCGCGCCGCGGCGACCTGAGCCAGAACCTGCTGCGGGGTGTAGTTCCAGTCCTGGACCCAGGGCACGAGCTGCGCGCGCGACCCCTTCACCTGGCGGCGGAAGTCCGTCATGGTCCGGAATACCGTCTCGCCCGGCTGCGTGCTCGGGCTGGCCAGCCCGAGCTCCCCGTCTCCGTAGAGCACCGGATACGACATCGGGGAGAGGTTGTCGACGTACTTCGAGATCCAGCGGGGCACCTGCCCGATGCCGAGGTCGCGCGTAGCGGAGAGCCCGAAGACGGCGGTGGAGACCCGCGTCCCGTGTGGCTCGAGGCGCTTCTTCGCATACTCCACGAAGTCTGCGATCACGCGGCCCTTGGAGACGCTCGTCTTGCCCGGGTAGACGGCGTTTCCGAGGTCGCCGTCTGACGGGAACCGCACGTAGTCGAACATGATCTGGTCGAAGCCGGCCTCGGCGGCCGCTTCCGCCACGGAGGCGCAGTAGTCCCAGACACGGCGGTCGTAGGGGTTGACCCAGCCGATACCGGCGCTCGTCGTCCAGACGCTCCCATCGGGGTGCTGGATCGCGAGATCCGGCCGTCCGCCGGCGAGCTTCGGATCCTGGAAGCAGACGACGCGGCCGATCATGTAGATCCCGTTCCGGTGCGCGAGCGAGACGAGGGCCTTCGGGTTGTAGTACGAACGCGTCGCACCAACGGTGCGCGCAAGCGGGACATCGGCCGGCTGGAACCCGATCTCGCCACCCTCGTCCTTCACGTCGAGCTCGATCGTGTTGAGGCCGTAGCGCTTGAGGGCGATGTACTCCCGGAACTTGCCCGGCAGGGACGCGAGGGCGCCCGTGACGTGCACTCCGCGGATCTCGACCGGGAGCGGCCGCGGGCTCGTCGCCGTCGCGGTTGAGGCCTTGACGAGGGTCGGGTTGGGGGCCTGAGCTGATCTCCCGGCGGCCGACTTCGACTGGTTGTCGCTCACGAAGCGAGCGCCCATGACGATGACGATCACTGCCAGGAGAAGGAACGCCAGGACCGCGGCCCGACGGCGCCGCTTTGTCCGGCGCGTCTGGTCCCGTCGAGCGCGGAAACGCTCGTTCGGGTCCATAGGTCCGTAAAGCATGGACACCGGATCACCGAGCGTACCGCATTCGAGGCTCCGAGACGCGGGAATTGCCCGCGGGTAGGATCGCGCCATGGTTCTCTCCGACAGAGCGATCACGCGCCTGATCGGCGAGGGCAGGATCGCGATCGACCCCTACGACCCCTCCCTGATGCAGCCTGCGAGCCTCGACGTCCGCGTCGACCGGCTCTTCCGCGTGTTTCGAAACAACCGCTATCCGTACATCGACGTCAAGCTCGAGCAGGAGGATATGACGGAGTTGGTGGAGGTCGACGACGGCGAGCCGTTCATCCTGCATCCCGGCGAGTTCGTGCTCGGCTCGACGCTCGAGCGCGTCACGCTTCCGGACGACCTCGTCGCTCGCCTCGAGGGGAAGAGCTCGCTCGGAAGGCTCGGGCTGCTGATCCACTCGACAGCCGGGTTCATCGATCCGGGGTGGGATGGGCACGTGACGCTCGAGCTGTCGAACGTCGCGAACCTACCGATCACGATCTACCCGGAGATGAAGATCGGGCAGCTCTCGTTCGTGCAGATGGCGGAGCCGACCGACCATCCCTACGGCTCGAGCGGGCTCGGCTCGAAGTACCAGGGCCAGCGCGGGCCGACCCCGAGCCGGTACTGGAAGAACTTCGGCTAGCGCCGGACAAGGGCTCACCTGCCCGAGCAAGAGCTCGCCGGCCCGGCAAGAACCAGCTACCTCCGAACGAACGCGCGCCGCACGATCGCTTGTGCCAAATTGGCACAAGCTGATCACGCGGTCTCCGAAAACCTCCCCTCCTTGTGACACATCGTCACAAGCTCTTCCGCGCCGACGGCGTCGAGCAGGAGTCGGCCAGCCGGACGGAGCAGCCTCATCTCCGCTCGGCAAGCCGTATTGGAGCCACACCGGCTCGTACGGCGAAGAGCCGCGTTACGGTTCCGCGTCTCACCTGGCACGGAGGCGTTACACGTGGGCTGCGAGAGTCCTGTCATGGAGTTCTCGCCTGCCGTCGATCGTCGTCTGCGCGCCAGCGTCGGCCGCTCGATCGACCTCAGCTCGTCCGCCGCGGTCTGGCGTGGGCTGCGACGGCGGGCACGGCGGCTTCGAACGACGACGCCGTGCTACGAGAGCTGTTCGCAAGCTCGTGATCGCCGAGCGCGAACGGCGGGCGAAGCTCGTCGCCGCGGTCGGGACGGTGCTCGAGGTCGCAATGCGACGTGTTCCCACCCCTCCGATAGACGTGTCGCGGATCTACCGCCGACGGCTCGTCCAGAGCAGGCTCACGTTCAAGATCCGCACCCGTTGGCCGCCCTGAGCCAGTGGCTGCCCGGGTCGTCATGGTGTGCGTCGAGAAAAGGCGAGGGCCGCCTTTCGGCGGCCCTCGATCCCGGTAGCCAGCGTTGGATTTGGCAGAGGCGCTTCCTGCCTGACCCTCTGTCCCGATGCCTCGAGACATAACGGCCGGCGGCGCGGAACGCGCGTCCCCTTCGCTCGGCTATGGCGATTCCCCAGTGGGTCTCGGGGACACGCCTCTACCCGCTGGTACCTCCACTGCCGGTACTGCTGGAATCTGTCACGTCCGGACCACCTCCTTTCCGCGGTAAGTCCGAATGTATACCGTCAGCGGTGGACGACGGCAAGTGCGGTTCACCGTACGTCGAGCACGACCATGCCGTCATCGCGCACTCGCACCGGGTACGTCTCGACCGGAAGGTACGCCGGGAGGGTCAGCGCGCGGCCCGTCGCGATGTCGAAGCGGGCGCCGTGGCGGGGGCAGACCGCGACCCGTTCGCCGCAGTCGAAGTCTCCTTCACAGAGAGGGCCGTCGTCGTGGGAGCAGCGGTCCTCGAGGGCGAACAGCTCGCCGTCGCAGTTGTAGACACCTACCGTGAGGAGCGGTCCGGCCTCGACGATTCGCACGGTGCCGGGCGGCAGCTCCGCGAGCGGACAGACATCGATCTCAGCCATGGCTACCCGACGGAGATCTCGCCGCTCGATGTCCCCCACTCCTCCGGGAGCGGCGTGCCCTTCGCCTTGTTGAGCGCGACCTTGAGCACTCCGAGACCGAGGAGCGCGCACTTGAGGCGCACCGGCGTCAGTGGGATTCCGATCTCGTCGAGGAGCTCTTCCTTCGGCATCGACGCGACATCCTGGGCGGTTCGGCCGACCACGATCTCGGTCAACATCGACGTCGCCGCCTGGCTGATCGCGCAGCCGCGCCCCTCGAAGCCGACGCTCTCGATCACATCGTCGGGCCCGAATCGAACCGACACCGTCACCTCGTCGCCGCAGAGGGGGTTCTGACCCTCCGCGATCGCATCGTTCGGGTCGAGGAGCCCGTGGTTTCGCGGCGTCTTGTAGTGATCGAGGATGACCTCGCGGTACAGCTGCTCGAACTCGCTCATCCGAGGCTCTTCTTCACCTTGTGGAGCCCCGCCACGAGGCGGTCGACCTCTTCGGGGATCGAGTAGAGGTAGAAGCTCGCGCGCGTGGTCGCCGAGACGCCGAGCCGCGTCATCAGCGGCTGGGTGCAGTGGTGGCCGGCGCGCACGCAGACCCCTTCCCAGTCGAGGATCTGCGCCACGTCGTGCGGGTGGATCCCGGCAACCTCGAAGGAGACGATCCCCGCGCGCCGCTCGGCGGGAGGCCCGAAGAGCCGCACCCAGTCCAGCTCGCCGAGCCGGTCGAGCGCGTAGACGGTCAGCTCGTGCTCGTGCTGCTCGATCGCGGGAAGCCCGATCGCGCTGATGTAGTCGATCGCGGCGCCGAAGCCGACGGCCTCGGCGATCGCCTGCGTGCCCGCCTCGAACTTGTGCGGAAGCTCGTTGAACGTCGTGCGCTCGAGGCTCACCGACCGGATCATCTCGCCGCCCAGGTTGAACGGCTCCATCGCCTCGAGCAGCTCGGCGCGGCCCCAGAGCGCCCCGACCCCGGTCGGGCCGCAGAGCTTGTGTGAGGAGAACGCGAGGAAGTCACAGCCGAGCGCCTGCACGTCGATCGTGCGGTGAGGCGCGGCCTGCGCGGCATCGACCACCATGATCGCGCCCTGCTCGTGCGCCCAGGCAGCGAGGTGAGCGATGGGATTGATCGTGCCGAGCGAGTTCGAGACGAGCCCGGTCGCGACGACCTTGATCGAGCTCTCCCGAGCCAGGCCCTCGAGCGCGTCGAGCTGCAGCTCGCCCGCATCGTCGATCGGGATGTGGCGGAAGCTCGCGCCCGTCTTGCTGGCGATGAACTGCCAGGGGACGAAGTTCGCGTGATGTTCGAGCTCGGTGATCACGACGGTGTCGCCGGGCCCGAGATTCTGCAGGCCCCACGCGTAGGCGACGAGGTTGATCGCCTCCGTGGCGCTGCGGGTGAAGATCACCTCGCGCTCGGACGGCGCGTTGACGAATGCTGCCACCGTGCTCCGGGCGCCCTCGTAACCCTCTGTCGCGCGCTCTGCGAGCCGGTAGACGCCTCGGTGGACGTTTGCGTACTCGTGCTCGTAGAACGAGCGCATGCGATCGAGCACCTGCCTCGGCTTCTGTGTGGACGAGGCCGAGTCGAGGTAGGCGAGAGGCTTGCCGTCCACCTGCTCCTCGAGGAACGGGAAGTCCGCGCGGAGAGCAGCGGTGTCGAGCGAGCTGGAAGCGACGGCCATCACTCCATCGTAGCCGGGAGGGTCAGGCCGACTTGCTGCGCAGCGGGATGAAGCGATCATCGGTGAGCCAGAGGAAGCCGATCGCGATCGCGGAGCCGAGAATGATCAGGAGGAGAGAGCCTGAGTTCGGGATCGCCAGCGCGAAGAAACGGCGCGTTCCCGGCAAGAGGAGAACGACGACGTAGACGGCGAGGAGGCTCCCACAGAGGATGCCGACGAGACGCGCCCGCAGCGTGCTCGTCGATTCGAGGGCGAGGACGAGGTAGAGGCCGATCACGACGAGCGTGGAGGTGGCAGCCGTCCGCGACTGCGATGAGCCCGAGGTCGAACACGTTGACGGCGATCAGGTAGCTCGTCGTCACCCCGAGCCCGGCGGCGACCCCGGCCGGGACCGCGAAGCGGCCCACGTCGCGCAGGAAGTCGTCGGTCCGCCACGGCCCTTCGCTGGGCGCGAGCGCGAGGAAGAAGGCGGGGATCCCGACCGTGATCGCTCCGACCAGCGTCAGGTGACGCGGCAGCAAGGGGTAGTCGACGGGGGTGATTCCGACCGCAACGATCACGAACGCCGCGAACACGGACTTGGTGACGAAGAGCTTCGTCACCCGCTGGATGTTGCGGAGGATGCGGCGGCCCTCCCCGACCATCGCCGGAATCGTCGCGAAGTCGCCGTTCACGAGCACGATGTCGGACACGGCCTTCGCCATCTGCGTGCCGGAGCCCTGCGCGATCGACAGGCGCGACGCCTTCAGCGCGGGAACGTCGTTGACGCCGTCGCCGACCATCGCCACGTAGCGCCCGTTGCGGCGCAGCGATGCCACGACGCGACGCTTCCCCTCGGGGGAGATCCGACCGACGGCCGCGAGCGACACCGACATCCGGTCGAGCTCGAGATCGTCGTCCGGCAGTGACGCGCCTTCGATCGGCGGCCCGTCCGCCGGAACACCGGCATCGTCAGCGATCGCGCCCACCGTCGCGGCGGCGTCGCCGGAGAGCACGACGACCGCCACGCCCTGCTCGAGGAGATACGCGATCGTCTCGCGCGTCTCACCACGCAATTCCTCCGCGAGCACCGCAAGGCCGAGCGGCTGCAGCGGCGGCGGGCCTGCGTCGAGGTCATCCGGAAACGCAGCGGTCGCGAGCCCGAACGCCACCACGCGCCGGCCCGCTTCCTGCTCGGCGCGAGCAGCCCCCGCGAGCTCGCCGAGCGGAAAGAGCTCCGGCGCACCGAGGACGTAGCGCGTGCCGTCGATCCTCTGTCCGCTCCAGCGCCGCCGGGAGAGGAATGGGACGACCTCGTCGGCGGGCTCCGCGCGCGCGGACGCGGGCAGCGCCTCCGCGACCGCCCTCAATGTCAGGTTCTGCGCCTCCGATGCGGCCGCGAAGCGCCCGAGGGCATCGCCCAGCTCTTCCTCGCTCGTCCCCGCGGCCGGTAGGAGCTCGACGAGCCGCAGCGAGGCGGTCGTCAGCGTGCCCGTCTTGTCGACACAGATCGTGTCCACGGACGCGAGCGACTCGATCGCGTTCAGCTGCTGCGAGAGGGCGCCCGAGCGCGCCATCCGTAGCGCGGCAGCCGCGTAGGTGACGGAGACGAGCAGGATCAGCCCCTCCGGGATCAGCGTCACCATCCCCGCCACGGCCGTGTCGACGGCATGGTGGATCCCGACGTCCTGCTTGCGGAGAGCGACGATCAACATGGCGCCAAGCGGCACCATCACCGCGAGCAGGACGTAGAGGAGCCGGTCGATCGAACGCTCGAGCGGAGAGCGCGGATGGCGGAACTCACGGGCCGTACCCGCGATCCGCTCGGCGTAGCTCTCGGCACCGACCGCCTCGACCTCGAACGACGCGGTTCCCTCGACGACGAACGACCCCGACCGCACCTCGTCTCCGACCGCGCGGAGCACCGCCGACGCCTCGCCGGTCAGGATCGACTCGTCCAGCTGCAGGCCGTCGCTCCGAAGCAACCGGCCGTCGGCAACGACCTGGTCGCCCGGCTCGAGCCGGATCAGGTCTCCGGGGACGACCTGCGAGACGTGGACCGAGCGGGGCTCGTCGTCGCGGACAACGGTGGCGCGCGGCGCCACGAGCGCGGCAAGCTCATCGAGCTTGTGCTTCGCCCGGAGCTCCTGCCAGATCCCGATCCCCGTGTTCGCGACGATGATCCCGAGAAACAGCGCATCACGCCAGTCACCGAAGACCAGCGTGAGCAGCCCGAGCGCCAGCAGGATCGCGTTGAACGGCGTGACGACATTCGCACGGACGATTGCCGACGTCGACCGGCTCGCGGTCGGCTCGCTCGGCTCGGGTCGAGCAGCGAGGCGTGCGGCCGCTTCCGCTTCGGTGAGGCCCGAGGTCACCGGACCGAGGCTAACAGCGCTCCGGCGAGACGGCCCGTCATTCGGGCGGGACGACCTTGCCGTTCGACTGGGCGCGGTTGGAGATCTCCTTCTGGCGCTCGACCGTCTCGGCCGCGATCGAGAGCAGCTCGCAGAGGCGAGCCAGGCGCACGCGCTCCGAGCTCTCGTCGAGAAGCTCCTGCTTGATCTCCGGCGAGAACTCGAAGCGTCCGGCGATCGCGAAACTGAGCTCGGGCGTCTCGGCGGCCGGAGGATCGACCTCGGCCGAAGTCAGCTCGACGAGCCGTGCGAACAGCGCGAGCGCCCTCTCGATGTCGGCCGGCTCGGCGGGATCGTGCTGGTCGTCGACCGCCTCGACGCGGCCCGTCACGAACGAGCGACCCTCGGTCAGCTCGAGCAGCCGGAAGCGGCTGCTGCCTTCGACGACGATGTTCAGCCGCCCGTCCTCGAAGCGCTCGACGACCTCGGTCACGCTCGCGAGCGTTCCGATCTGGCGCAAGCCGTCCTCGTCGGCGTAGACGATCCCAAACGGCTGCGCCCTGGTCGAGGCTCTCTCCGATCAGCTCCCGGTAGCGGGGCTCGAAGATGTGCAGCGGCACTTGCTCGCTGGGCAGCAGCACGAGGCCGAGGGGGAACAGGCCGATCTCATCCATCGCCCGGCAGACTCCGCGCGCAGGCCCGGGTGGGAGCGTCCGAGGACGCTACCGCGCCTCCGGGATCCGGGCCTCGAGGGCCTGGCCAAGCGCTTCGCGCACCGGCTCGAGCTCGATCCGGTCGAGCACGTCCTGGAAGAAGCCGCGCACGATCAGCCGCTCCGCCTCCGCCCGGGAGAGGCCTCGCGCCATCGCGTAGAACAGCTGCTCCCGGTCGACCTGGCTCAGCGTTGCTCCGTGCGTGCAGCGCACGTCGTTCGCGAGAATCTCGAGACCGGGGATCGAATCCGCGTGCGCGGTCTTCGAGAGCAAGAGGTTCCGGTTTTCCTGGTACGCGTTCGTCTTCTGGGCGCCCTCTTCGACGCGGATCATCCCTCGCCAGACGGCGCTCGCGGTGTCGCGCAACACGCCCTTGAAGGCGAAGTCCGAGGTCGTGTTCGGAGCGATGTGCTCCTGGAAGGTGTCGTAGTCGAGCCGCTGCTCGTGATCGGCGAAGTAGGCGCCGGTGACGCGCGAGGTCGCGCCCTGGCCGGCGAGGTCGTTCTGGATCCACACTTTGCCGCCACCCGACCCGAAGCCGCCGGCGACCCAGTCGAGCTCGGCGTCCCGCCCGACCGTGGCGTGATGCGAGGCGAAGTGCCACGTGCTCTGGGAGTAGTTCTGCACCGAGACGTACTCGACCTTGGCGCCGTCCTCGACGACGATCTCGACCGCCGCGTTGGAATAGCCGGAGAGCTCCGGCGACGCGGAGGCGTACTCCTCGATCACGGTGAAGCGGCTCTGTGCCTCGGCCACGATCAGGAGGCGCCAGAACAGCGAGCCGCCCTCGACCGCGTTCGCAATCCTGATGTAGATCGGCTTGTCGACGACGACGCCCTTGGGGACGTGGACGAGCAGCCCGTGCTCCCACATCGCCGCGTTGTGAGCAGCGAACTTCTCACTATGGCCGACGAGGGTGCCGAGCAGCGGATGGTCGTCCGTGAGGAGCTCGAAGCGAATCCCCTCGGGGGCGTGGTCGATCGTGATTCCCGCCTCCCCGACCGAGGCCACGCCGGACGCGTCGATCTCCAGCATCGTCGCGGGCACGGCGACGTCGGCGGCGTCTGCCGGCAGCGCTGTAGCTATCCGGATCGAAGCCCGCGAGATCGGTGAAGCGCCAGTGCTCGTCCGACTTCGTCGGGAGCGGGATCGCCCGGTAGCGCTCGAGCAGCTCTGACCTAGCCATGCGAAGCCCTGTCGACGGGCGCATAGCGCCGGTGCAGCATCAAGGCGTTCCCGTCCGGATCGTGGAAGACGGCCATGTGGCACACGCCCGTGTCGAAGGGCTCGCCGTGGAACTCGACGCCCTTGGCCTCGAGGGCAGCCTGCGCCGCCGCCACATCCGGCACACGCAGCGCGATCGAGGAGCTGTGCGGCGCCGTGAAGGCCTGGCCGATGTTCGTCGGATCGATCAGGTAGAGGCTGACGTTCTCACCGAGGTGGTACTCGGGCCAGGTGGCGTCGTCCCCGACGAGCGGGAGGCCGAGGGTCTCGCCGTAGAAGCTGCTTCGACCGGGCCATGTCCGTGACGGGGACGGAGACGAAGTCCGTGCGCTCGACGGTGATCACGCGTCGCTGCGCTCCACGGGTGCGTAGCGGTGATGGAGCATCAGGGCGTTGCCGTCGGGATCCTCGAAGAACGCCATGTAAGCAAACGCCCGTGTCGAAGGTCTCGCCCTGGAACTCGATGCCCTTCGCCTCGAGCTCGGCGCGCGCGGCCTCGATGTCGTCCACGTGCATCGCGATATGCGCGTGCTTCTGCGGTGCGAACTCCGACCCGAACGTTGCCGGCTCGTAGATCCCGAAGCAGGTGGCGCCAATCCAGAACTCGCCCTTGCCGTTGGCGTCGGGCCGCAGCCCGAGCGTGTCGACGTAGAAGGCCCGCGATCGCAGCCAGTCGGTGGACGGCACGGCGACGAAGTCGAGGCCCGTGACCGGGCTAGCCAACACTGCCCTCCATCTGCAGCTGGATAAGCCGGTTCATCTCGACGGCGTACTCGAGCGGCAGCTCCTTCGTGATCGGCTCGACGAAGCCCGACACGATCATCGCGCTCGCCTCCGACTCCGAGAGACCGCGGCTCATCAGGTAGAAGAGCTGCTCCTCGCCGATCTTCGAGACGGTCGCTTCGTGGCCGAGGTCGACGTCGTTCTCGTCGACCTTGATGTACGGGTAGGTGTCGGAGCGCGAGTCCTCGTCGAGGATCAGCGCGTCGCAGACGACCTTCGACTTCGAGCCGGTGGCGCCGCGCGCAACCTCGAGGAGGCCGCGGTAGCCGGCGCGGCCGCCGTCCTTGGAGATCGACTTGGACGTGATCACCGACGACGTGTTCTTGCCGATGTGGACGACCTTGCCGCCGGCGTCCTGGTGCTGGCCCTTGCCGGCGAACGCGATCGACAGCACCTCGCCGTGGGCGCGATCGCCCATCAGCCAGATCGCCGGGTACTTCATCGTCAGCTTGGAGCCGAGGTTGCCGTCGACCCACTCCATCGTCGCGTCCTCGTGGGCCACAGCCCGCTTCGTGACGAGGTTGTAGACGTTGTTCGACCAGTTCTGGATCGTCGTGTAGCGGCAGCGCCCGCGCGGCTTGACGATGATCTCGACGACCGCCGAGTGCAGCGAGTCCGACGAGTAGATCGGAGCCGTGCAGCCCTCGACGTAGTGCACGTAGGCGTCCTCGTCGACGATGATCAGCGTCCGCTCGAACTGGCCCATGTTCTCCGCGTTGATGCGGAAGTAGGCCTGAAGCGGCATCTCGATGCGCACGCCCGGCGGCACGTAGATGAACGAGCCTCCCGACCAGACGGCCGAGTTGAGCGCCGCGAACTTGTTGTCGTTCGCCGGGATGATCGTGCCCATGTACTGCTTGACGATGTCCTCGTGCTCGCGGAGCGCCGAGTCCATGTCGAGGAAGATCACGCCCTTCTTCTCGAGATCCTCCTGCAGCTTGTGGTAGACGACCTCGGACTCGTACTGGGCGCCGACGCCGGCGAGGTACTTCTTCTCGGCCTCCGGGATGCCGAGCTTGTCCCAGGTGTCGAGGATGTCGGCGGGCAGATCCTCCCACTTGTCGACCTGGTTCTCGGTCGGCTTGATGTAGTAGAAGATGCTCTCGAAGTCGATCTCGCCGACATTGCCGCCCCACGTGGGCAGCGGGCGCGCGTAGAAGTAGTCGAGCGCCTTGTGCCGGAAGGCGCGCATCCACTCGGGCTCGTTCTTGTGCTCGGCGATCGCCTCGACGACCTCGTGCGAGAGGCCACGGCCCGACTTGAAGAAGTAGTCCTTCGCCTCGTCGGGATTCGAGAAGCCGTACTGGTATTCGCTGCGAATGCCCTTGACGACGTCGTTTTCGGTGGTGCTCATGCGCTCTCGCCTCCAACTCCTGCCGGAATGAAGGCTTCGTAGCCCTCCGCCTCGAGCTGCTTTGCAAGCTCTCCGCCGCCCGAGGCCACGATCCGCCCGTCCACGAAGACGTGCACGTGATCCGGGGTGATGTAGTTGAGAATTCGCTGGTAATGCGTGATCACGAGCGCGCCCATGTCGGGGCCGACGAGCTCGTTGACGCCGTTCGCGACGACGCGCAGGGCGTCGATGTCGAGGCCCGAGTCGGTCTCGTCGAGCACGGCGATCCGCGGCTTCAACATCGCCATCTGCAGGATCTCGACACGCTTCTTCTCGCCGCCCGAGAACCCGTCGTTGAGATAACGCTGCGCGAGCTCGCGCGGCACCTTCAGGTGCTCCATCGCGGCCAGCATGTCGGTGCGGAACTCCTTCACGGCGATTGGATCGTCCTCGCCACCGTTCGCCGCCTTGCGCTTCGCGTTGATCGCGCTGCGCAGGAAGCTCGTGACCGTAACGCCCGGGATCGCGTGCGGGTACTGGAACGCGAGGAAGAGGCCCTTCTGGGCGCGTTCGTCTGCTCCGAGCTCGGTCACGTCCTCGCCGTCGAGCAGGATCTCGCCCTCGCTGATCACGTAGGCCGGGTGGCCCATCAACGCGTAGGCCAGCGTCGACTTGCCCGAGCCGTTCGGGCCCATGATCGCGTGCTTCTCGTTCGTGTCCACCTTGAGGTCGACGCCCTTGACGATCGCGGTTCCGTCCTCGAGCGCGACGTGCAGGTTCTTGATCTCCAGAAGTGCCACTGTTCTCTCTCGTCCTCGCCTCGTAGTGAAAGCTCCAGGGTGATTACGGAAAAAAGCCGCCATCACGAGCCTTTCCACATGGTACCCGGACCAATCCCGAGGCCGAGAGGCGGTAGAAGCACTGCTATTGTCCGTCCATGCCCTTTGGAATCGGGATCTGGGAACTGTTGATCCTCCTCGTCGTGCTCCTCCTCGTCTTCGGCCCCAAGCGCCTGCCGGAGATGGGGAAGCAGCTCGGCAAGGGGATGCGCGAGTTCAAGGAGTCGGTCACCGGCGAGGCGAAGGACGACGAGGCCGAAGCTTCGGCCTTGCCGCCCGCTGAGCCAGTCGTCCCCGCAGCACCTGCCGCGCCCGAGCAGCGCGAGCGGGACTCCGTCTCCTAACTCCCCACGAGGATGATCCGCAGGCTCGCCCCGCGCCGTCTCGGCACGGACGAAGAGGCGACCGTCGTCGAGCACCTGACGGAGCTCCGGCATCGTCTCCTGATCGTCATCGCCGCGATCGTGCCGGCGTTCCTGCTCTGCTTCGCGTTCCACACTCAGCTGATCGAGTTGCTCAAGCGGCCGTTGCCGGCCGACAAGACGCTCGTCACGCTCGGCGTCGTCGAGCCGTTCACGACGGCGGTCAAGGTGAGCGCGCTAGCCGCAATCGCAATCGTGCTTCCGATCCTGATCTGGCAGGTATGGGGATTCCTCGCTCCTGCCGTCGATCAGGCGACCCAGCGCGTCCTGCGCCGCTTCATCGTGCTCGCGACGGCGCTGTTCGCAACCGGCGTCGTCTTCGCCTACGTGATCGTGCTGCCGGCCGCGATCACGTTCCTCGTCAACTTCGACGACACGCTCTACAACGTTCAGATCCGCGCCAGCTACTACCTCTCGTTCACCTCACTCGTGTGCATCGCGTGCGGCATCGCCTTCGAGATGCCGATCTTCATCCTCGCGCTCGTCCGGATCCGGGTCCTCAGCTACGAGAAGCTGCGAAGGAACCGGCGGACGGGCTACGTCCTCATGGTGGTGTTCGCGATCCTGCTGCCCACCGTCGATCCCGTCTCACTCGTGTTCGAGACGATCCCGCTCCTGATCCTCTTCGAAGCGTCTATCTGGATGGCCAAGGTGATGGAGCCTCGCTGGCGCGGCGGGCCCTCGATCATCGACGACCCCGATGTTCTCGGCGGGGACGTCTCGGGGTGAAGGTCGTCTCGGCGGACTGGGTTGTTCCAGTCGAAGGCTCGCCGATCCGGGACGGGGCGGTCGGAATCGCTGACGACGGCACGATCGCAGCCGTCGGGGCCGCCGCCGATCTCGGCCGCGGCGAGCATCACGAGGGATGCGTGATCCTTCCCGGCTTTGTCAACGCGCACTCGCACATCGAGTACGCCGTCTACGCCGGCTTCGGCGACGGACTGCCGTTCTCCGCGTGGATCGGGATGCACGTGCAGCGCAAGGCAGAGCTCGACTACGACGACATGGTCGCCATTGCGACGGTTGGAGCGCACGAATGCCTGCGCTCGGGGATCACGACGATCGGAGACTGCAGCTTCTCCGGCGCCGCGGCGGTGGGCGCAGCTGCCGTCGGATTGCGCGCGATCGTCTACCTCGAGGTGTTCGGTCGCGACGCATCGGCTCTGGATCTCTTCCACGCGAGCCACGCGAGGATCGAGCACCTGCTCTCGGACCGGATCCGGCTCGGCGTCTCACCGCATGCGCCGTACACCTGCTCGATCGAGGTCTACCGCGCCTGCGCCGAGCTCGGCTTGCCGCAGGCCACGCACTTTGCGGAGAGCGCCGCCGAGCGGGAGTGGCTCGTCTCCGGCGCGGGCGACTGGAGCCGGTTTGCCGACATGCTCGTCGTGCCTCCCGGAGAGACCGGGATCCGGCTGCTTGCGGCCGAGGGCCTGCTCGGCCCGAGCCTGATGGCGGCTCATTGCGTGTACGCCGACTCCGAGGAGATCGCCCTCCTGGCGGCGAGCGGTGTCGGGGTGGCGCACTGCCCTCGCTCGAACGGCTACCTCGGTTGCGGTGTCGCGCCGGTCGAGGAGCTCCTCGCTGCGGGTGTGGATGTCTCCGTCGCCACCGACAGCCCCGCTTCGACGCCCTCGCTCGACCTGTTCGAGGAGCTCCGGACGGCGATCGTGGCCGCGAGAGCACGGGCCGGCCGCCCCGATGCGCTGTCTTCTGCCCGCGCGCTCGAGCTTGCGACGCTCGGTGGCGCGCGCGTGCTCGGCCTGGACGATCGGATCGGGTCACTGGTGCCGGGAAAGCAGGCCGACCTGACCGTTCTCTCGCTTGTGAACTCTCCGTTTGACCCCGTGGAAGATCCTGTTACGGCAGCCGTCCTGGGCGGCTCTCCCGACCGCGTCACAGCTACTCTGGTGGCCGGCGAACTGCATTATCTGAAAGGAACGTCCCGATGGCCCGATTCGACAAGAGCAGCACGAAGCGCCCGAAGCCGAATGCTGCCGTAGCGGCCACTCGGAGCGGCAAGCGCTCGACGGCGCCGTCAATCGAGGACACGATGTTCTTCCCGCGGTTGCGCCGCCACGCAAAGTGGATGTTCGTCTTCCTCGCGGTCGCCCTCGGCGGCGGCTTCGTCCTCTTCGGGGTCGGCGCCGGTGGCACGGGTGTCGGCGACATTCTCCGCGGAGGCGGCTCGAGCGGCGTGCCGTCGATCTCGAGCGCCACGAAGAAGACGGAGAAGAATCCGCAGGACATTCAGGCCTGGAAGGATCTCTCGACAGCTCTGCAGACGGATGGGAAGACCCAGGAAGCGATCGACGCGCAGAAGCACGTCGTCGCGCTGGCGCCGAAGAACACCGACGCGCTTCGTGAGCTCGCAGCGCTCAATCTCGCGCGGGTGACGGCGATTCAGCAAGAGGCTCAGCTGGCGCAGCTCCGGACGGCGTACGCCGGCGCGGGCCAGAACTTCCCGGGCTCGCTCGTCTCTGCCACCGGGCAGTCACTCCTCGACGACCGGATCAGCGTCGTCGTCAACCAGCAGGCCTCCTCGGCGATCCAGAAGCTGGTCGGTGAGTCGCAGGCGGCCTCGGCGGACGCCGTGGCGGCGTACAAGCAGATCGCCAAGCTGCAGCCGAACGACCCGAACATCCAGCTCGAGCTTGCCCAGGCAGCCCAGCAGGCGGGGAACACGGCAGCCGCGATCGCCGCCTACAAGACCTTCCTGAAGCTGGCTCCGGACGACCCCAACGCGTCCATCGTGAAGCAACAGCTGAAGCAGCTCAAGTCGGCCACGAGCGCCTCCGGCTAGCGCCGGCGCGCCGGTGAGCGCGAGCGAGCCAATGCAGAACCCACTCCAGAACGAGGACGCGGCATTCCGGCTCGTCTTCTGGACGATCGCCTATCTGGCGCCGATCGTGGTTGCCTCGTGGATTTCGGCGTGGCTCGGGTTGGCCGTGTTCCTCCTCGCATCGGTCGTCGTCGTCGTGCTCGTCCGGAGACGTAGCAGCCAGTCCGTGCCTCCTCCTCCGCACGGGGCGCGCGAACGTCGAGGACACGCCGACCGACACGCGCGGAGAGGGCTAGCGGCCGCCGGCGCTACTTGCCGGCAACGCTCGAGACGTACGCGGCGACGTCGGCGATCTGCTGGTCGCTGAGCTGGCCCTTGAACGACGGCATCGGTGCCTTGCCGTTCGTGACGCGCTCCTTGACGAGGGCCTCGTCCGGCTTGGCCTCGTCGAGGTTCGGGCCGACGTTCCCGGTCGATCCCGCGTCGGCGAGCGTGTGGCAGCCAGCGCAGCCGGCGGAGTTGAACACGGCCTTGCCGGCCGCGACGTCGCCGGGTCGAGCCACCACCCGCCGGGGGAGTGGTGGTCGCCGGGGGCGGCGTGGCCGGCGGCTTCGCGTTCATGCTCTGCTCGGTCCCTGCGACCCTGCCGACGTAGCTCGCGATGTCGTCGGCTTGGCTTCCCGTGACGAGGTTCTTCGGCATCCCGGGCGCTCCGGTCGACGTGTGGGCGATCGGGTAGGCGATCTGCCCGCGGACGACCTGGACGAACGTGCTCTCGCCGAGCCCGTCACGACGCGACGCGTAGAACGCGTAGTCGAGGTTCGGCCCGATCTGACCGGTCGTGCCGGCGTCGCCGAGGGTATGGCAGCTGCCGCACTTCTGGACGAAGAGCGCCTTGCCCGCGGCCTGGTCGCCGCTCTTGCCGGTCTCGTACAACGCGGAGCCGGAGCCGCAGCCGGCCGAGAACAGCACCGCGACGCCGAGGCCGAGAGCGGCGCCGAGCGTGGCCAGAGCGGGCCGGCGTCTCGCGGTGGAGTGTGGAGTCGGGTTCATCTTCACGGCCTCAGATCAGGTAGACGGTCGCGTAGACGACGATCCACATCACGTCGACGAAGTGCCAGTAGATCCCGGGCAACTCGACGCCGTGGTGGTGCTCGGGCGAGTAGTGGCCGCGGAACGACCTCACCGCCGCAATCGTGAGGAGCGTGAGGCCGACGAAGACGTGGGCGCCGTGGAGGCCGGTGAGGCCGAAGAAGACCGAGGCGAAGGCCCCGTCGCCCGTGTTGAAGCCGACGTGCGCGTACTCGATGAACTGGGTCAGGAGGAACGCGGTTCCCATCAGGATCGTCAGCACCAGGCCCGCCTGGAGGCCCCGGCGGTTGTTGCGCTTGACCGACTGCAGCGCCCAATGCATCGTGAAGCTCGAGGTGACGAGGATCGCGGTGTTGATGCCCGCGACGAACTTCGGGAACTCGAAGGGCGGCGGCGGCCAGACGGCCGGCGCATCGGGGTTGACGACACGGACGAAGAAGTAGGCGGCGAAGAACGAGCCGAACAGCATCGCCTCCGAGCCGATGAAGAGGAACATGCCGAGCACGGTCGCGTCGACCTTCGAGCTCTTGTTGGCGATCGGCGGTCCGTGATGCTCGGCGCCGTGGCCGGCAGCTTCGGCATGGGCGCTCATACGGTCGCCTCAGCCGGCGTCGTCGTGGAGCCGCCGGACAGGATCGCGTGGCGGGCGCCGGGAACGCCGTACTCGTACGGGCCGCCGACGACCTGCGGGATCTCGTCGAAGTTGAACACCGGAGGCGGCGAGCTCACCTGCCATTCGAGCGTCAGCGCGCGCCAGGGGTTCGCCGGGGCGATCGGGCCGCGCGCCCAGCTCGTGATCATGTTGTAGAAGAAGACGACCACGGAAGCGCCGAGCGCGAACGACGAGATCGAGATGATGAGGTTGATGTCGCCGAACCGGTCCGAGTAGTCGGCAACGCGACGGGGCATCCCGACGAGGCCGACCCAGTGCATCGGGAAGAACGTCATGTTGAAGCTGACGAACGTGAGCCAGAAGTGGAGCTTGCCCAGCCGCTCGTTGTACATCCGCCCGGTCATCTTCGGGAACCAGTAGTAGATGCCGGCGAAGATCGTCAGCACCGAGCCGCCGAACAGCACGTAGTGGATGTGCGCCACGATGAAGTACGTGTCGGAGGCGTGGATCGTGATCGGCACCGACGCGAGGTAGATCCCCGACAGGCCGCCGATCAGGAACATCGAGATGAACCCGAGCGCGAACAGCATCGGCGTGTTGAGGTGGATGCGCCCCTCCCAGAGCGTCGCGAGCCAGCTGAACACCTTCACTCCGGTCGGCACCGCGATCAGCAGCGTCGAGATCATCATCGGGACGCGCAGCCAGTCGGCCATGCCCGCCACGAACATGTGGTGGGCCCACACGGAGAACCCGAGAACCAGGATTCCGAGCAGCGAAATTGCCATTAGTCGGTAACCGAAGATAGGCTTACGGCTCATCACGGAGATGATCTCGGAGATGATCCCGAAGCCGGGCAGGATCATGATGTAGACGGCCGGGTGGCTGTAGAACCAGAAGATGTGCTGGTAGCCGAGCACGTAACCTCCGCTGTCCGGGACGAAGAAGCTCGTGTGCATGACCCGGTCGAACATGACGAAGAACTGCGAGCCGGCGATGAACGGCGTCGCGATCACGACGAGCAGCGAGGTCGTGAAGTTCGCCCACACGAGCAGCGGCATCCGCCAGAACGTCATTCCGGGCGCGCGCATCGTGATGATCGTGACCAGGAAGTTGAGGGCGGTCAGGATCGACGAGGCTCCTGCCCACTGGACGCCCATGTTGAAGAAGATCTGGCCGATCGGCTGCTCGGAGGCGAGCGGCGCATAGCTCGTCCAGCCGGTCGCGAAGGCGCCGCCCGGAGCGAGGAAGCTGGCGAGGAACATCGTCCCGGCGATCGGGAGGAACCAGAACGAGAGGGCGTTCAGCCGCGGGAACGCCATATCCGGCGCGCCGAGCATCAGCGGCACGGCGAAGTTCGCAAGCCCCGCGAAGGCCGGGATGATGAAGACGAAGATCATCAGCGCCGCATGCATGGAGACGAGGCCGTTGTAGGTCTGCGTGTCCATGAACTGCATCCCGGGCTGAGCGAGCTCGGCGCGGAAGAGCATCGCCATCAGGCCGCCGATCGTGAAGAAGACGAACGTCGTGACGAGGTACTGGACACCGATCACCTTGTGGTCGGTGTTGACCTTGAAGTAGTCCTGCCACCTGTACGCGCCGTGATTGGCGTGGTCGTCCGGGATCGTCGGGCGGCCCGGAGACCCAGTAGAGCCAGTAGTCGAAATTCCCGTTCCCGAGCAGGAAGCCGACCGGGCCCATGACGAGGCCGCCGACGAGCACGATGATGTTCCAGTCGTAGACCGGATCCCAGCCGGCGAGCCAGCGGATCCCGGCGACGAGATAGAGGCCGATCAGGAAGAAGAGGGCGAAGCACCAGATGCCACGGATGAACCCGGGGCGCATCAGGAGGCCCCGCCGCCGCGGCGGCGCCCCGCTGCCGTGGCCCAGGTCGTGCGATGAATGCTCCGCGACGCTCACCCGATCAACCCCTTTGCCATGCTCGCTGCCGTGGTCATGCTCACTGCTTCGTCTCCGTCAGATACGTGACGAGTGCGTCGATCTCCTTGGCGGAGAGCGAGTCCTTGAAGTTACCGGGCATCACGTCAGCGGCGAAGCCGGGTGCAAGCACCTTGTTCGGGTCGACGATCGACTCCCGGATGTACGCGGCGGGATCCTCGCCTGCCTTCGTCGCATCGGCCGCGACGTTGTCGAGATCCGGGCCGATTGCCGCCCTTCGATCCCTGCCGGGGTGAACGCGTGACAGCCGCCGCAGCCGGCGGACTGGAACACGGCCGCGCCGTCGGCGCTGCCGCTCCCGGATCCCTGCTGATCCTTCACCCAGGCAGCGAAGTCCGCCTGCGAGACAACCCTGACCGGTGACCGCATCGTCGCGTGGCCGAGCCCGCAGAGCTCGGTGCAGATGAGCGTGAAGGTTCCCGGTCCGCGTCGGCGTGATCACGATCCCCGTCTTGATCCCCGGCACCACGTCTTGCTTCTGCCCCATGGCGGGAATCCAGAACGAGTGGATCACGTCGGCGGACTGCATCTCGAAGGTGATGTTGCGGTTGACCGGCATCACGAGCTCGTACGACTTGAGGTTCTTCGAATCCGGATACTCGAAACGCCAGGAGAACTGCTGCGCGAACACCTTGATCGTCATCGGGTTCGTGCCGGCATTGCCGTTCTGCGAGAGGACGACGGCGCTGACGATCCCGATCGCGATCACGAGGACTGCGGGGACGACCGTCCAGATGATCTCGAGACCTGTGTGCCCGTGGATCGAGGGGCCGTCCGACTCGTCCTCCGGCGGCGAGCGGAACTTCCACACCGAGTAGATCAGCACGGACATGACGAGCGCGAAGATGCCGATGCAGATGAACGTCGCGAACCAGTAGACGTCCTCGATTCGGTTCATCTGCTCGGAGGCCGAAGTCGGCAGCCAGTTGATCAGGAACGCGACCAGCAAGCAGATGATCGCGATGACGATCCCGATCCCAGTGATGCGGACAATGGCTCCCCTGCGCACGGCCCGAGGTTACATCACTCGCTCGGCGGAATGCATGGCCAACCTCCGCTCCTCGAACGAGCCTGCCGCCTCGCCCGACGCCACATGCCGCTCGACCGGTCGACGCCCGGCCTTCGCGAGGTTCGCCTGACGGAGCGGCGGCAGGCGTCCGGCAGCTTGTCGTCTGCGGTCGGCGCGGCGATGTCCTCGAGCGGCAGTTCGGTTGTCGCGAACGCTTCGGCCGGGTCGGTGAGCCGGGTCTTGCCGAAACAGCGCCTTGACGGTCCGATGCGTCTGTTTAGCGAGAGTAACAGGTGGGCCGTGAAGGATTCGAACCTTCGACCTTGGGATTAAGAGTCCCCTGCTCTACCAACTGAGCTAACGGCCCGAGCGGATCGGAAGTGTAGCCACCGTCCGGCCGCGGGGTGCGAGGAGCGCCGCGGCAACGGCCGCCGCCGCCGCTCCGGTCGCCGCGAACGCGAGCCTCACGTCAGAGCTACCCTCGGCCAGGCCGGCGAGTAGCGGCGTCACGAGGGCGGTGACGGCCCAGGCAAGGTTCATGACGCCGATCACCATCGGCGCCGACGTGCCCTCGCTCGCGCGGACGCCGACGGCGTAGTTGAGCGCGTTGATCGTCGAGCGGCACGCGGTCGACACGAAGAGGAAGGCGACGAGCGCAAGCGTCGAGAGCCTGAACGCCGGCAAGAGCCACGCCGCCGAGAGGACAGCCACGGCAACGCCCACGCCACGCAGGTGCACCGCCGAGGCGCGCATCCGGCCGACGGCCGCCGCGGCGGCGATCCAGACACCGGCCGAGAGCCCGTAGGCGATCCCGATCCCTCCCGCCGACAGGCCGTTGCCCGCGAGTGCGAGCGGCAGGAGCAGGCCCGAGACGCCCCCGACGACGCCGAGGAGGGCGCTCACGAGCGCCGCGCCCGCGATCGCACGATTGTGACGTACAAGCGCGAGCGCCGCCCGCAGGCGGAGGCTCTCGAGACGCTGTCCATCGGTCCGCGGCTCGGCGTAGCGGGCCACGAGCGGGATCAGCGGCAGCGTCACGACGGCGAGAACGGCGGACGCCACGCGCCACCCACCAGCGTCGGCGATCAGACCGGCCACGATGGGCCCGACGAGCCAGCCGGCGCCCGACGCGGCGATCAGCGGGCCTGTTCCTCCCGCGCCGCGACCGTTTGCGGCGGCCCGGGCCGGGCCGATCACCCAGAGGATCCCGAAGCTGAGGCCGAAGAGGAGCCTCGCTGCGAGCAGCGGGCCAAGGCCGCCGGCGACCGCCTGTGCCACAAGGCCGGCCGGCATCACCACCGCCGCGACGAGCAGCGGCGCGCGCGTGCCGAAGCGGTTGGCGGCGTACCCGATCGGCATCGCCGACGCGAGCATCGCGAGCGTGGTCGTCGTCAGCAGAAGGCCCGTCTCGACAGAGGTCAGCCCGAGGGCGCCCCGCACGGACGGCAGGAGCGGCACGAACGACGACTCCGCGACGCCGTTGACGAACGCGAGAGCGAGCAGGACACGGAGCTCGAGGTCGAAGCGTTGCACCTCTCCAGCATCGTCACGGCCGATCGATTCGTAAAATGCGAGATGATGGACAATACGATCACGAATCGTCATCGCTTGATGGGAGTCGAGATCCGCCATCTGGCGGCGCTCGAGGCCGTCGTCGAGACCGGCTCGTTCGGCCGCGCCGGCGCAGAGCTCGGCTACTCCCAGTCGGCGATCAGCCAGCAGATCGCGACGCTCGAGCGGGCAGCGGGTCTGCAGCTCCTCGAGCGCCCGGGTGGGCGGCGGCCGGTGACGCCGACCGAGGCGGGGCAGCGATTGCTCCGCCATGCGCGTCGTGCCTCGGCAGCGATGCGCGCGGCCGAAGCCGACCTCCACGCGCTCGCCGAAGGCGAAGCCGGGACGCTGCGCGTCGGCACGTTCCAGAGCGCCGGCGTGCGTCTCCTGCCGGGTGCGATGCGCCGCTACGTCGAACGCTGGCCGAACGTCCAGGTCCGGCTCAGCGAGGCCGGCTACAACGAGGAGCTGCTCGGGCTGTTGGAGCGCGGCGACCTCGACCTCGCATTCGTGATCGAGAACGACGACCCCGCATTCGAACGGGTGCACGTCCTCACCGACCCGTACGTGCTGCTTGCGCCGGCAGGATCGGAGATCGCGCGGAGCGAGCGGCCGATCCGCCCGCGCGAGATCGCCGGGCTGCCGTTGATCGCGTATCGCAATGCCGTCGAAGGCGCCGAGCCCGTCCTCCGAGCGCGTGGGCTCGAGCTCGACATCGTCTTTCGCTCGGACGAGGGCGGGATCGTCCAGGGCCTCGTCGGGGCAGGGATCGGCTACACCGTCGTGCCCCTACTCGGCGTGGACGAGGACGCGGACATCGCCGTCCTCGAGGTCCAGGGCGTTCCGCCACGCCAGATCACGATCGCCTGGCACGCCGACCGCATCCCCACCCCCGCCGCACGGGCGTTCATCGAGATCGTGACGGAGATCGGGGCCGAGATCGCTGCGGGCTACGCTCACGGCGTGACGAGCCGCACCCCGAAGCGCGCGAGACGCCCTCGATGAGGCTGCTGACCGTCGTCGGGAACCGGCCCCAGTTCATCAAGTCGGCGCCGCTCTCCGTCGCCCTCCGCGATGCCGGAATCGAGGAGCTCGTCGTGCACACCGGCCAGCACTGGGATGCCGCGCTTTCCGCCGTCTTCTTCGAGGAGCTCGATCTCGCCGAGCCGGCGATCACACTCGACCTGCGCACCTCGGACGTGCCGTCGCTCGAGGAGGCGCTGCGGATTGCCATTCTCCGTCTCGATCCCGACATGCGTGCTCGTCTACGGCGACACCAACTCGACGCTCGCCGGGACGCGAGCCGCCGCCAGCCTCGCCGTGGCGCACGTCGAAGCGGGGCTGCGGAGCGGCGACATCTCGATGCCCGAGGAGCGCAACCGGATCGAGGTCGACGCCGCCTCCACCATCCTCTTCGCCCCCGACGAGCGCTCGGCCGCGATCCTGCACGCCGAGGAGGCCAGGGGCGAGGTGCACGTCGTCGGCGACGTGATGGCCGACGCCGCGACCCGTTTCGCGCCTCTTGCGCGCACGCGCTCGAGGATCCTCGAGACGCTGGCCCTGGAGCCGAGGGGCTACGTCCTCGCGACGGTGCACCGCGAGGCGAACGTGCGGCCCGACCGGCTGGAGCGGATCATGGCCGGCCTCGGGGGCTCGCCACTTCCCGTCGTGTTACCGGCGCATCCCCGCACCCGCGAGCGTCCTGGCCCGGCACGACATTGCGTTGCCGCGGGCCGTGACGGTGATCGAGCCGCTCGGGTACCTCGACTTCGCCGCACTCGCCTCCCAGGCTGCCGTGATCGCGACCGACTCCGGAGGCCTCCAGAAGGAGGCCTACTGGTACGAGGTTCCCTGCGTGACGATGCGACCCTCGACCGAGTGGGTCGACACGGTCGAGGCCGGGGCGAACGTGCTCGTCGACGACGACCCGGAGCGGATCGCGGCGGCGATCGCGACGGCCGAAATGCCGTCCGCGCGGCCCCAGCTCTACGGAGACGGCCATGCCTCTGAGCGGATCGCGGCCGTGCTCAGCCGTCGATGAGTCGGCGAAGCCGGAGACGCCTCCGACGGGCCGTGGCCGGGCTCGGCGGTACGATGCGCCGCTGTGCATCGTGACGTCGCAATCATCGGCGCCGGCTATGTCGGCGTGCCGCTTGCCCAGGTCTTCGCGGACGCGGGGCGCTCGGTGCTGCTCGTCGACGTCAGCCCCGAGCGCGTCGCGCAGCTGAATCGCGGCGAGAGCTACATCGAGGACGTTCCGAGCGCGAAGCTGAAGCAGCTCGTCGAGGAGCGCGGGCTCCGCGCAACGACGGACTACGACGAGCTCCGCGAGGCGGACGCGATCCTGATCGCGCTGCCGACGCCACTCTCGAAGCAGCGCGAGCCCGACCTCTCGATCGTGCGCGCCGCGACCGGGCAGATCGCGACGCGCCTGCGCAAGGGCCACCTCGTCGTGCTCGAGTCGACGACGTACCCCGGAACGACCCGCGACGAGGTTCAGCCGATCCTCGAGGCCGGCTCCGGGCTCACCGCCGGTGTCGACTTCCACCTCGCGTTCTCGCCGGAGCGCGTCGACCCGGGCCGGCTCGACCACACGACGAAGACGGTGCCGAAGGTCGTCGGCGGCATCAACGAGGCATCGACGGAGGCTGCCGCCGCGTTGTACGGCAGCGCCATCGACAGCATCCATCGCGTCTCGACACCCGAGGCGGCGGAGCTGACGAAGCTGCTGGAGAACATCTTTCGCTCGGTCAACATCGCGCTCGTCAACGAGCTCGCGCAGCTCTGCGACCGGATGGGGATCGACATCTGGGAGGTCGTGGACGCCGCGGCGACGAAGCCGTTCGGCTTCATGCGGTTCGATCCCGGCCCCGGCCTCGGCGGCCACTGCATCCCGATCGACCCCTTCTATCTCACCTGGAAGGCCCGCGAGTTCGACTTCTCGACGCGGTTCATCGAGCTCGCCGGCGAGGTGAACCAGAACATGCCGTACTACTGCCGCTCGCGCGTCTCGCAGGCGCTGAACCACGGCTCGGGCAAGTCATTGAGCGAATCGCGGATCCTCGTGCTCGGGGTCGCCTACAAGGCGGACATCTCGGACATGCGCGAGTCGCCCGCCGTGAAGCTGATCGAGCTGCTGCAGAACGCGGGCTCGAGCGTCTCCTACCACGACCCCCATGTCCCGTCGTTCACCGAGCACGGCACCGAGCTGACCTCGCAGCCGCTCGACCCGGGCGCCTACGACGCGGTCGTGATCGCGACAGCACACTCGAGCATCGACTACGCGCAGCTCGTGGCCGACGCAAGGCTCGTCGTCGATCTCCGCAACGCGCTCGGTCGGCAGGGAATCAGCGACGAGAAGGTCTGGAAGCTGTGACCCGCGTCGCCCACGCGGGCGTCGGTGGGTGGGGGAAGAATGTCGTGCGGGTGATCGGCGAGCTGACCGAGCTCGCCTGGGTCGTCGACACGGACGAGGGCAGACGGGCCGAGTACGCGGCGCGGTACCCGAATGCTCAGGTCACGGCGTCGTTCGCCGACGCCCTCGCCGACGACACGGTCGACGCGGTCGCGATCGCGACGCCGGTCCCGACCCACTACGCGCTCGCGAAACAGGCGCTCGAGGCGGGCAAGCACGTTTTCGTCGAGAAGCCCCCGGCCATGCGCGGCGAGGAGATGGAGGAGCTCGTCGCGCTCGCCCGCGCCAACGATCGCGTTCTCATGCCCGGTCATCTGCTCCTCTACCACCCTGGCCTGCGGAAGGTGAAGGAGCTGGTCGACGCCGGAGAGCTCGGCGACGTCGCGTGCGTCTACGGCAACCGCCAGAACCTCGGCGTGATCCGCTCGAACGAGAACGCGCTGTGGTCGCTCGGCGTCCACGACCTCTCGGTGATCCTCTGGTTGCTCGGCGAGGAGCCGTCGGAGGTCGTCGCCTTCGGTCAGGACTTCGTGCAGCCGGGAATCGAGGACGTCGTCTTCTGCTTCCTCCGCTTCCCCTCCGGCAAGGTCGCGCACATGCACCTCTCGTGGCTCGACCCGCACAAGATGCGGAAGATGACGGTCGTGGGCCGGGAGAAGATGGTGGTCTTCGACGACATGGAGCTCGAGCGCAAGGTGACCGTGTACGAGAAGGGCCCCTGGGAGCCCGCCCAGACCTACGGCGAGTGGCGCACGCGCACAGGCGACATCTACAGCCCCAAGATCGCGAACGACGAGCCGTTGCGGCTCGAGCTGCAGCACTTTCTGCGGCTCGTCGAGGAAGGCCCCGGAGACCATCGTGAGGCGACCGACGGGCTCGCGGTCGTGCAGACGCTCGACCGCCTCACGACCTCGCTTCGCAGCGGGGCTCCGGCGTGACCGCGGAGATCCACGAGAGCGCGATCGTCTACCCGGGCACCATCCTCGGCGAGGGCGTCAAGGTGCTCGAGCACGCCGTCGTCGGCAAGCAGCCGACCCTCTCGCCCCGCTCGACCGCGAAGCGCGAGCCGCTGCCGCCGACCGTGATCGGGGCAGGCACCATCGTCTCGACGGGGGCGATCGTGTTCGCGGGATCGAAGATCGGCGAGCGCGTGATCCTCGGCGACCAGTCGTGCGTGCGGGAGCGCGTCACGATCGGCGACGACGTCGTCGTCGGCCGCGGCTCGCTCGTCGAGAACGACACCTCGATCGGCGCGATGACGAAGATCCAGGCGGACGCGTACATCACTGCCTACTCGACCCTCGAGGAGCACGTCTTCATCGCGCCCTGCGTGGTGACGACGAACGACAACTGGATGGGTCGCACGGAGAAGCGCTTCGGCAACATCAAGGGGCCGACGATCCGGCGCGGCGCGCGCATCGGCGGCGGCGCGATCCTCTGCCCGGCTATCGAGATCGGCGAAGACGCATTCGTCGGAGCCGGAGCTGTGGTGACGAAGGATGTGCCGCCTCGGGTCGTCGTCGTCGGGAGCCCGGCGCGCGTGCTGCGCGACGTTCCCGAGGACGAGCTGCTCGACGCGCAGTAGCAGGTCAGCTGGTCTTCGAACGACGAGCCGGTACGGGCCTCGCGTCGCGTGGGTGAGGCGCACATCGAGCAGGTACCAGCCCTCCGCCGGCGCCCGGTAGCTCAGGCCTGCGCCCGCCGGGCGGGAGGCGAGCCGGCGTGACGGCGGCGCGGCCGAGTCGACCGTGACCGTGCCCGGTCGCCAGAGCGCCAGCACGGGGCGGATTGCGGTCGACGAGCCGCCGCTGACGACGAGGCGCTCACCCTTGCGCAGGAAGACGCGGTAGACGTCGTCCCGATCGTTCCAGTAGTCGAGTGTCGCATCGATCTGGCGGTTGGAGCCGTAGAGCGGGTACGCGCTGATGCCGCCGCCGTCGTTCGGCTCGTAGCGGTCTTGCTGCGGCGCCCCCGCGTCGAGGAGCTCGAGGGCAGCGGCCTGGTCGAGTCGCCCGGCGCCCGTGAACCGATCGTGGCCGACCGTGCACGTCGCGCAGCCGTTCGCAGGCACGGCGTCGACCGAGCTCTGGGCGAGGATCGTTGCCACCTGATCGGCGGTGAGGCTCGGGCGAGGTCGCAAAGAGCATCGCCGCGGCGGCGGTCACCTGAGGCGCCGCGAAGCTCGTGCCCTCGGCCATCCGGTACTCCTCGGGGCCGCAGCTCGAGTATCCCTGCTCGTCGCAGTCCGGATGCGCGGCGGTGAGCGTGAGCGGAAACGTCGAGAGAATGTCCTCTCCCGGTGCCGCGATGTCGTTGAACTGTGGGTCGCGGTTCGAGAACGTCGGTGCCGCGCCCTTGCGGTTGAGAGCGCTGACGCCGACGACATGCGGTAGAGCGGCCGGCCAGCCCGCATACGGCCACGGCTCGGAGGGTGACTGGTCGGAGTTGCCGACGGCAGCCACGACGAGGACGCCCTTCGAGACCGCGTAGGAGATCGCGTCCGCCTCGAGCTGGGAGTAGGTGTCGCGGCTCGGGTCTTGTGGGTCGCGGAGGCCGCTGAGGCTCATGTTGATCACGCGGGCGCCGTTATCGACCGCCCAGCGAATCGCCTTCGCCTCGGCCTCGACGGGAATCGAGCGCTGCGGCCCCACGACCTTCGCGATCAACAGCTCCGCGGGCGGCGCGAGCCCCGCGATGCCGACGCCGTCGTTGGTCTCGGCGGCGATCAGGCCGGCCACGAAGGTCCCGTGCCCCTGCGTGTCGACGGTCGGAGGCCCCTTGACGAAGCTCTTCGCCGCGACGATCCGGTTGCGCAGCTCGGGATGTCGTCCGTCGATTCCGGAGTCGATCACGGCAACGCGGACAGCCGCGAGAGGCGGCTGCTCCGTCCAGGAGTCGAACGATTGGTTCTGCGTGGCGTACCACTGGCGGTCGAAGAACGGGTCGTTCGGGACGTAGGCTGCCGCGACGGCTCGGCAACGCTTCGACATAACGCTCGCCGCGCAGGCCCCGCAGCGCGCTCGCGCTGTCGGCCGTGACCGCGAGGGCGTCGATCGGCGCGAGATCGGCGATCGCCGTCGCCCCCCGAGCCTGGAGCTGCCGCGTGAGCGCGGCTCGATCCGCGCGCGGCGCCAACCCGACGGCGAATCGGGCTGCGTCCGCGGCAGACGCCACGGCAAGGCCGATCACGACGACCCCTGCGAGGGCTGCCGCCCTCGAGATCACTTCGCTGGTCCCGCGGGAACGGTGATCGTCAAGGCAGGCCCTGCCTGCCCCTCGGCCGTGAGACGGTAGGTTGCGGTGATCTTGGGCCGTACCGTGACGGCAAAGCTGCCGTCCTGATCCGGTGCGACCTTGGTCGCCGGAAGCCAGTCGCCTTTTGCCCCCAGCTTCTCGAGCTGCGGGGCCTGGACGTCTCGCGCGAGCCCGGACACGACGACGGGTGTTCCCGCCGCAGTGGTGGAGGGCGGGCGCCCGACGCGGAGGACGCCGATCTTGAACTCGGTCGACCGCAAGCCGAGGCGCGCCCGAACATCCGCCGCCTTGAGCAGGATCTTCTGACCGGTCTTCTTGACGAGGGTGACCGACGCCGGCCGCCCGGATGCGGTCGGCACGACGATCACGTCGACGACTGGCGCCGACAGTCCGAATGCCTGAGCAAGCGAGGCTGGGGTGAACGAACGCGGCGTCCAGCGGTGATACGGAGACAGCGTGTCCCAGGGATCGGGCCGCGACTGCAGGTAGGGCAGCTGCCAGCCCGAAGACGTCCTCGCTCGAGGCCGTGCGCCCTCCGGATGACGAGTAGTAGAACCCGGTCGCGACCTTCCCGTCGTACGTGAGGATCTCGCCCTTCGTTGCCTGGACGGCCGCCGTCGTGGCCGGCGACTCCGCGGCGACGCCGTAGTACATCTGGCTGCGCGGATCGGCGTAGAGGTCGAAGTCGCGGTTCTTGACGATGCTCGCGAGCGCGTAGGAGCGGGCGGCCACCGCCTGCGCCTGGAGCGCCGCGGCGGGCCATTCCTTCGGCATCTCACCCGGGACGACGCCCATGATGTACTGGTCGAGGGCAACGGCGTCGACCACCTGGAGGCCCTGCGGGCCTGGAGTGGCACGGAGCTCGCCGCGGTAGCCCTTCCCGTCGAGTGTCAGCGTCTGTGCCTTCGCCGGTGTGAAGACGAGCGGGCCGGGGAGCGCCTTGAGCTTCCCGTCCACAGGGAGGGGAACCTTCAGATTCGGCTTGAGGACGATCTCTCCCGCCGCGATCGGCGTGATCGTGCCGGTCGCATCCGTGACGGTGAAGGGGGCGGCCGACCCGATCTTGAGCGACGGGCGCCCATCGGCGATCAGGACCCGCACGGTGGAGACCGGCGCCTTGGCGATCGTCGTGCCCGGGTAGTAGAACGAGAGGATGTCCCGGTAGGTGCGGTTGGCCTTTGCCTGGCCGAGGGCGCCGTACTGGTTCAGGCCGACACCGTGGCCGTACCCACCGCCGGAGAGCACGAAGACCGGGGCGGAGAGCGTCGGCGGCGCGGGCGTGGCGCCGTTCGTCGGCGGCTCGGCGGCGTCGCCGCGCCTGCCACCGCCGCGAGGGCGAGGGCAAGGATGGGAACGAGTATGTGGCGCATCAAGAACCTCATCGGAGTGTTCTCGGTAAGACGCGTCAGGCCTTGAGTCGGTTGGCGTACTGCTCGTCGTAGTAGGCGCGATACGTGCCGGATTTGATCGGCTCCCACCAGGCCCGGTTGGAGCGGTACCAGTCGACAGTCTCGGGCAATCCACCCTCCCCGAACGAATGCTCCGGAGACCAGCCGAGGGCTCGCAGCTTGGTGTCGTCGATTGCATAGCGGCGATCGTGGCCGGCGCGATCGTCGACATGGCGGATCAGGCCGGGGTCGGCTCCGGTCAGCTCCAGGATGCGATAGGTGACCTCGATGTTCTCGTGGTCCTCGCCGCCGACGTTGTAGATCTCCCCCGGAGCGCCCTCGTGCAGGACGAGCTCGATGCCGGCGCAGTGATCCTCGGCGTGGAGCCACTCCCGCACCTGCTTGCCGTCTCCGTAGACGGGCAAGGGCTCGCCCTCGAGCGCGTTCGTGACGAAGAGCGGGACGAGCTTCTCCGGGTATTGGTTCGGACCATATGTGTTCGCGCCGCGCGTGATCGACGCCCGGACGCCGTAGGTGCGGCAGTATGCGAGCACCTGGAGATCGCCGCCTGCCTTGGCGGCGGAGTACGGACTGGACGGCCGTAGCGGATCGTCCTCGAGTGCGCGGCCGCCGGCCTCGAGATCCCCGTAGACCTCGTCGGTCGAGACCTGCACGTACCGCGCATCGTGGGCGCGTGCCCATTCGAGGAGGCACATCGTCCCGAGCACGTCGGTGTGGACGAACTCCTGCGGGCCGAGGATCGAGCGGTCGACGTGGGTCTCGGCCGCGAAGTTGACGATTGCGCCGCAACCGGCTGCAGCCTCGCGCACGGCTTCCGGGTCGGCGATGTCGCCGTGGAAGAACTCGTGCTCGATTCCTTCCAGGTTCGCGGGGTTGCCGGCGTAGGTGAGCTTGTCGAGGACGACGACGTCGGTTCCCGCGGCGGCGAGACGGCGGACGAAGTGCGAGCCGATGAAGCCGGCGCCGCCGGTGACGAGCACGCGCATCGCAACAGGGTAGCCGCTCTCAACCCGTTCTCAACCCCGGACTCGACCCGGTTTAGGCACCATCGAGAGATGCGCCGTCCCGGCCCACCAAAGCGGAGCACCGTCATCTCGGCGCTCGTCGTCGTGCTCCTCGCGATCGTGGGCACGGTTGCCTACGTCGTGATCAAGCTCGGCGTCTTCGATCCGTCCCTCTCGGAGCAGATCGCCACGATTCAGAAGGCCGACGACTCGTGGTGGCTCGGCAAGCAGTTCGAGGGGCTCCCGATCACCCTGGCCAATCCGTCGAGCGGAGATCGCGTCGACGACATCGGCTACGGCACATGCCAGCGGTTCGGGAGCAAGCTGAGCCCGTTTGCGAGCACCCGCTGCGGCTATCCGCTCCTCCTCCAGGTCAACACGCGACGCTACGACCTCTCGCTCGACGACGTGCCGACGCGGCTCGACGGCACGTGCGCGCGGACGACGATTCGCGGCGCGCCGGTCGTCGTCGGCCCCGACCGGAGCCGTGCTCTACACGGGGAATCTCGCGATCGCGGCCCTCGGCCGCCCGGAGCAGGTCGGGCGTGCCCTCAGCAGCGTCAGGCTCGTGAACGGAGCCACCCACCTCGCACCGCCTTCCCCGGCGGTCGACGCCCTCGACAGCTGCGTCAAGGTGACCCATCCGTTCACACCGCTCGCGAGCCGCATCACAGCGCTCCGACACGAACCCGGGCTGCCGCTCGTCTGGGTCGGCCCCTGGTACGCGGGGGACAGCTGACCGGGGCGGAGAAAACGGGAAAGACAGCCGTTCTCACGTACACGAGCTGCGGCAGCGGTTCGCACCTCGGCTCGTGCCTCGAGACGATCTCGCTCTCGAGCGAGCTCGTCACCGACCCGGGCCTCATCCACTCGACGCTCGCCGGCGCGACGTGCCGAACGTTCACGGTGGCAGGCGCGCCAGGAGTCGCCTGGACCAAGGATCTCGCGGGCGAGACCGGCGCCGGAGTCTACGTCTTCACCGGCAAGGCGGCGATCTCCCTCGCCAACGACATCACGCTCGAGGCGATCCCCATCTCGCGGGTGGAGGCTGTCTCGAAGCTCGTGCACCCTCTGCCCCCGGCGAAGAACCTGCCTGCGCCGACCTACGACACGCGCTCACTGCTCGCTGCCTGCGCCGAACGCAGTCCCGTGGCGTAGCAGGGACCGACCCGAACTCAGGAGGTGACGAGCAGCTTGCCTCCGACCCTGGCGGCGAGGCCCTCGCCGCCCGCGCGCATCACGCGATCGTGGTTCCAGGAGAATGCCGGCCGTGCGACCGGGCTGAGGACGTTCATCCAGCGCGCGGTCGTCTCCACGTTCCACTCGTAGGTCACGGCCGTCACACCTCCGTCGACGAAGAATCGCCAGCGCCCGGTGCCCACGAGCTCACCCGACGCGACACCCTCGAGCAGGTGGTTCCTCTCGACCCGCACCGAACGGATGTCGAAGACGAGGTCGTAGGGGAGGACGCTGCGAAACGTGAACCTCGAGACCCCTCCGACACCCTCGGGCCCGCGCGGCACGAGCTCCTCGACGCGCCGCACACCAGGCCACCACGTGGGCCATGCGTCGGTGTCGTAGAGGGCGTCCCAGACCTCCCCGACGGGCGCCTCGAGCAGCCAGGTCGTGAGGAAGGAGTAGCGCGTCACGCCTCAATCCTCGCCGATCCGCGCACCGCTGCTGCGCGAGTTCCCTCCGCGTCACCGCCCATCCTTGTGACGAGTTGTCACGAGCTCCGATGCGCTCGTCCGTTTCTCGAGAACCAGTCCCTGTCCACCTTGTGCCAAATTGTCACGAGGTCCCGGCCGGTGCCGGCTGCGGGCGGCGGCTAGCTGTGGGCCAGGATGCTGAGGCACTCGGAGAGGCCGTCCCGCCAGTGGGGCAGCGCGGGAGCGCCCTTCTCGCTGCGCAGGATCGAGACCGGCGGCCGCGGAGCTCGGGCACCGTACTCGGCCGTCGTGATCCGCTTGACGCGGCAGGAGAGCCCCGCCTCCTCGAAGACCGCCTCCGCGAGATCGGCCCAGGTGCAGTCGCCGGCCGCGGCGAGATGCCAGACGCCGAACGCCGGCGCACCGGCGACGAGCTCGCGGGTGGCGGCCGCCAGATGGCCGACGTAGGTCGGGCAGCCGCGTTGGTCGTCCACGACCGCTACCTCGTCGCGCTCGGCCCCGAGCCGGAGCATCGTCCTCACGAAGTTGTGCCCGGTGGCGCCGTAGAGCCAGGAGCTCCGGACGATCCACGCGCGCTCGCCGGCGGCGCCCTCGCCGTGGAGCTTTGTCCTGCCGTACGCCGAGAGCGGGCTCGGGCTGTCCGATTCGACGTAGGGAGAGCCCTTGCGGCCGTCGAAGACGTAATCCGTCGAATAGGCGACGAGGGGTGCACCGAGCTCCGCCGCGTGGCTCGTGCCTCCGACGTTCACCTCGGCAGCGCTCTGCGGGTCGTCCTCGGCGCCGTCGACGTTGGTCCAGGCTGCGGCGTGCAGGACGAGGTCCGGGCGCACGATCGCGGCCGGCGCGGGATACCGCACATCCCAGTCCTCCCGGGTCAGGGACTGCACGTCGTCCGCCGCGAAGGCGGCGCCGAGCGCGGCCCCGAGCTGGCCACCGGCGCCCGTGACCAGGACGCGGCGGCCGGAGCTGCTCAAGCCTGCTGATCCCGGGCGGAGAGGGTCGGTGCCCTCGTGCTCCATAGATCTCTCACGCGGGGATCGTCCCAGGGGATCCCGAGCTCGTCCGGGTCGGCCGCGTCGTACTCCGTCGTGACGTGGTAGACGAACACGAGGTCGGTGAGGGCCTCGAAGCCGTGCGCGTGGCGCCCGGGGATGTAGAGCGCAACCGGGTTCTCGTCTCCGATGTCCTCGGTGAACGTGTCTCCGCTCTGCCGGTCCAGGACGACGACGCGGGCTGTTCCCTGGATGCAGGCGAAGAGATCGTCCTGGCCGCGCTCGTGGTAGTGGAGGCCCCGGATCACGCCGCTCCGCGAGAACGAGACGTTCGTCTGCACGGTCGGGTTCGGCAGGAGGCTCTCACGGCGCAGCTCGCAGAACCAACCGCGCTCGTCCTCGAACCGCCGCAGCGGAATCCGCACGATGCCGTCGACACTCACTTGTTCACGCCCGTCTCATCGATCGTACGGCCGATCTCGGCGAGATGCTGCCAGTGCTTGCCGGCGTCCTCCCACCAGCCGCGCACGGGGACGACGGAGAGCGTGCCGCGCTCCGCGTACGCCCGGTTCACATCGGTGATCTCGAGCTCGCCGCGGCTCGACCGCTCCAGGCTCGCGATCACCGAGAAGACGTCGGCCGGATAGCAATAGAGCCCGACCACGGCATCGCTCGTGGGCGGCGACGGATAGCGGAGGTCGACGACCCCCGCCTTCTCGGCGAGGTCGATGACGTTGCCTGCCGCGTCGTAGACGACGACCCCGAAGTTCTCCGGGTCGGGCACGTCCTTGACGAACACCTGGGCACCGTCGCCGCGCGCGCCCCAGGCGGCGATCTCGGCGGCGTGTGAGTACTCGAAGATGTTGTCGCCGAGCACGACGACGAGCGGCTCGCCACCGGCAAAATCCTCGGCCATCCCGACCACCTCGGCGATCCCGCCGGGCCGCGTCTGCACCTTGTAGGAGAGGTCGAGCTCGAGCAAGGGCTCGTCGCCGTCCCGCGCGGTGAGGTGACCATCACCGAGCAGGTCGATCATCTGCCCGGCATGGCCCTTGCCGGTGACGACGAGCACCTCCCGAATCCCCGAGAGCTGGAGCAGCTGCAGCGGGTAGTACACCATCGGCCAGCTTCCGACCGGCAGGAGGTGCTTGTTGGTGACGCGCGTCAGCTCGCCGAGCCGCGTCGCTTCTCCGCCTGCACAGACGAGTCCCTTCATGGCGCGATGCTAACCGCGATCATGCCGCGTGCGAGAGGTTGGGCGCCGCGTCCGCGATGGGGCTCCGCTCGAGCAGCCAGAACGAGAGCTCGACCGCAGGGCCGATCCCGAATGCGAAGACGAGCGTGCCGATCCCGACGGTGCCGCCGAGCGCGAACCCGACGACAGTGACGGCGACCTCGATCGCGACTCGCGAGACGCCGATGCGGACATGGGCACGCTTCGCCGTGACGAGCATCAGCGAATCGCGTGGGCCGGCACCCATCCCCGCGCCGATGTAGAGGCCGGAGCCGATCCCGATCACGAGCACGCCTCCCACCATCATCGCGATCCTCGCGACGAGCGAGGATTCGGAGAGGCCGTCGATCGTCTCGATCGCGAGCAGGCCGTCGACCATGAGGCCGATCAGGAGCGCATTGGCGACGGTTCCGGGGCCGATGCGGGCACCGAGCGCCCACGCGAGGACGAGCACGCAGAGGGCGACGACGACGTTGGCGGTGCCGAACGAGAGTGGCGTGTGCTCCGAGATGCCCTGGTTGAGAACGTCCCACGGCGAGAGACCGAGCTCGGACTCGAGCAGGAGCACGATCCCGATCGCGAACAGGACCAGGCCGACGCCGAGCGACACCGAGCGAACGACGATCGAGCCGCGGACGAGTGGCGGTGCATGCACCGGGTCAGCGTATGCGCGACCCGGGCAGGAAAGGTCAACCCAACTGCCGGCGCCGGCGCGCCTCCGCCTTACGGCGGCGCACACCCGGAACGGCCCGCACCGCGGCGACCCACACGTACACGAGCCCGGAGATCACCGCAGCGAGCGCGAGGAGGATACGTTTCGGCGTGCGCATCGCGTGGGACCATCCTAGTGACTCGAAAACATCGTCATACTTCAAGGTCCGTAAGACCGAGGAAAGGATGGCCGAGATGGCCAAGAACTCAAAAGTTGCGCCGACGGTCGAGACGCTGAAGCCGTATCTCGACCGCGCGCTGAACGACAAGGAATTCCGCGATGACCTCAGGGAGGCGCTCGCGGCCGCGAGAACCCTCTACGGGCCGCTCGTGAAGGACGCGAAGGGCAAGGATGGCGCCGCCAGGTCTGCCTCCCGCCTCGCAACGGACGCCAAGGTGCAGGAAAACCTGCGCAAGGCGCTCGAGGAGTTCGGCAAGGCCGCCGGGACCCTCAAGGGGAAGAAGAAGAAGAGCCACAAGGGACGCAACGCGATGCTCCTTGCCGGCCTCATCGCCGGCGCGCTCTACAACCCCTGGTCGGGGCCGCAGACGCGCGAATGGCTGATGGACAAGGTCGCGGGTGACGACGACCTGCAGCCGCTCGACGGCTTCGACCTTCCCGGCGAGGAATCGGAGAACGGCGCGTCGGCAGCGGCAAACGGCAGCCACGAGGCTGCCGCGGACGCGGTCGAGGCGACCGACTCCGACAGCTAGAGGTGCGCTAATACAGCAACGCTCACCCGTCGGGCCGGGGCCGAACCGAAGGTTCGGAGCCTCAGAGATCCGCGCGCAGCGCGGGCAGCAAGCCCCACTAGCGGTCTTGACCGGCCGGGCTCTTCGGGGCCCGGCCGGTGAGGGTCGACTCGATCGCGCCCGGCACGAGCCCGCTCGTGCTCGAGATGTCGTCGGCTTGGAGGAGGACGACGCCAGCGGGCGGCGCCACGCCGCGGCGGGCTGCGGCAGGCCCGTCGAGCGGGAGGTAGGCGCGACCGGCGTCGAAGGAGACGTCCTGCGCGCGGCGCCAGGCGTTGAGGAACGGATACGGCGCAACCGCGCCGTCGTAGCCCATCGCGAGCAGGGATACGGGGTGGATCTCGAAGTGGAGGTGGACGGGCGAGAACTCGGCGTCGCCTGTCTTCCCCATGAAGCCGAGCACGTCACCGGCCCTGACCTGCCTGCCGTTGACGGCGAGCGGCGAGTAGGCGGAGAGGTGCGCGTAATAGAACTCGTTCCCGGTCCTGTCGCGGAGCCAGAGACGCCAGCCGCCGATGTCGTTCCAGCCGACCGAGAACACCGTCCCGTCGGCCACGGCGAGCAACGGCGTTCCGAGCGGAGCGAAGATGTCCTCGCCGTGATGCCAGCCGCCCTTCACGTCGCCCCGGGGAGCCCCGAAGGTATCGCCGAACGAGGCCGTGCCGAAGACGGGGAAGACGTAGCCTCCGGTCGTGAGCTGGGCCGTCACTGCGGGCGCGGGCCGGACGAGCGCCGGCGGCGCGCCGGGTATCGACGTGCCCGGCTCGCGCGGGGCGTCAGCGGGGATCACGGGGCGCACCGGCTGAGTCGAGGGCGGCCGTCCTGTCGGCTTCGGCACGGGAGTCGTGACGACCGGTGCGGCGGTGGCAGCGGCCGTGACCGATCCGACCTCGATCACGCTGCCGGACGCCAGCCCGCCATGATCGGCGATCAGCTTGACGCGCAGGCCCGTCACGACCGCAGTCGCCGACCGCGGCGGCTTCTGCACCGTGTCCACCTGGGAGCCGAGCACCTCGAGGGTGCCCCAGTCGGCGAGCGGCACGACGAGGCCGGGCGCGGGGGTGATCAGCTGACCGAGGGCGGTCAGCCCGGTCAGTGACGAAGCGGCAACGTTCCCGGACGCACTGACGGATCCCGCGGCGACGCTCGCCCGCAGGTCGAGGGAGTCCAGCGTGATCTCGCCGGCGAACAGCGACACCGCGAGCGCGCCGGCGTTCGCCTGGGCGCTCGAGGATGTGCCCGCCTGGGCGACGACCTGCGCATCGGCCGACCCGATCTTGAGGATCGAGCCGTCTGCGGGATAGGCGTACCCGGGCAGCACCTGCTCCGCGGAAGGCGGCGCCACGACCGAGAGCCCGATCTGGTCGGGCAGCCCCGGTTGCACGATTCGCGCGATCAGCGCGGTTGCCCGCGCGTCGGGCTGCTGCGGGGCCGCAGCCGCAATCGAGCCCACGAGGGCGACGAGCAGCGGCACGACGAGGAGTGGGGCGCGTCTCACCGCGCTTCAGGGTAGCTCGCGCGCATGCGTGAGGCACGCCACGCGAGCTGCGTCGCCACGATGACGAGCAGGACGCCGAACAGGCGGCGGAGAACGTGCTCGGGCAAAGAGGTCGCGATCTGGACCCCGACCTCGACGCCGGCAATCGACGCGACACCGAGGATCAGCGCCGGTCGCAGGCGCAGATTGCCGTAGCGCGCCTGCCGCCAGCTGCCGACGGCGGCCGTGGGGACGACGGCGAGGAGCGAGGTTGCCGCGGCCTCGACCTGGCCGAGGCCGAGCGCGACGAGCGTCGGCACGAAGAGGATGCCGCCGCCGACACCGAAAAGGCCCGACAGCACGCCGGCCGCGAGCCCGAGGCACGCCGCCAGGAGGATCGTCCAGGTGCTCATCCGGCGATCAGCCAGATACCGATCGCCGCCAGCAGCACCGCGAACGCCATCGAGACCGTCCGGCCCGAGAGCCGGCGCTGAGCCGCCGTCCCGATCAGGGCGCCGCCCACCGCGGGGATCCCGACGAGAAGCGCGTAGGAGACATCGACCTTGCCGCGGATGGCGTAGAGCGTCACGCCCGCCAGCGCCGTGATCACGATCGCGCCGAGCGATGTCGCCGTCGCCTCCTTCGTCGCGAACCCTGCCGCGAGGATCAGCAGCGGCACGATCACGATGCCGCCGCCGACACCGAAGAGCGAGCTGAAGATGCCGGCCACGAGGCCGATGAGGACGAGCCGCGCCACGCGCCCATCCTAGGCTGGAGCCCGGGCGGGAGCCCGGAGCTTCCGGGAGGGCGGGGTCGGACCCCGCCCTCCCGGGTGTAGGTCAGGCCGGGTCGGCCGCGGGCTCGAGAGCGGGCGCCGCCACGAAATCCTTCTGCCGGACGAGAAGGAGCGAGACGATGACGCCGACGAAGGTAATCGCGGCGCCGGCCCAGAACGCGTTCTGGAACCCGTGCGTCAACGCCTCCGGGACCGGGGTTCCCGAGGCGACCGAGTCGCTCGTGGTCGACGTGGCGATCGTCGAGAGGATCGCGATCCCGACGGCGCCGCCGATCTGCTGCGAGGTGTTGATCAGACCGGAGGCGAGGCCCGCTTCATGCTCGCGCGTCCCGGCCAGCGCCGCGATCGTGAGCGAGACGAACGCGAGCGGCATCCCGAAGCCGATCACGAGGAAGCCCGGGAAGAGGTTCCTCCAGTAGGAACCGTCGGCCGAGACCTGCGTGAACAGGACGAGGCCGACGGTCATCACCGACATGCCGACGACCAGGGTCGGCTTCACGCCGACTCGCGTCACCGCGGCGGCAGCGACGTTCGCCCAGATGATCGCGGTGCCCGCGACAGCCAGGTACCCGATGCCTGTCTTCAGAGGCGAGAAGTGGAGGACCTGCTGCATGTATAGCGTCAGCATCAGGAACATCGAGAACAGCGCCGTGCCCATGATGAACATGACGATGTTCGCCGCCGTCAGCGTCTGCAGCCGGAAGATCGAGAACGGCATCAACGGGTGGCGGGCGCGCGACTCCTGCGCGATGAACGCGGTCAGCAGCACGGCGGCCACGGCGAAGACGCCGATCGTGCGGCCTGATGTCCAACCCCAGTCGTGACCCTTCGTGATCCCGAGCACGAGGATGCTGAGCCCGGAGGTGACGAGAAGGGCACCGAGGACGTCGAAGCTCGACTCACGCTCGTCGCGGCTCTCGGAGAGCAGGATCGGCGCGGCGATGAGGGAGATGATCCCGACGGGGACGTTGACGTAGAAGATCCACGGCCACGAGAAGACGTCGACGAGGACGCCGCCGAGAAGGACGCCGGCAGCGGCGCCGACGCCACCGACGGCACCCCACGCGCCGAGGGCGATGTTGCGCTCGCGGCCCTCGCGGAACATGGTCGTCAGGATCGAGAGGGCGGCGGGTGAGATCGTGGCGGCGCCGAGGCCCTGCAGCGCGCGGGCCGCGATCAGCGAGCCCTCACTCCACGAGAGGCCGCAGAGGAGCGAGCCGACGGTGAAGATGACGAGGCCGACCATGAAGACGCGCCGGCGCCCGAGCAGGTCGGCGAGGCGCCCGCCGAGGAGCAGGAAGCCGCCGAAGACGAGGGAGTAGGCCGAGATCACCCACTGCAGGTTCTCCTGCGTGAACCCGAGATCGACCTTGATCGAGGGGAGGGCGACGTTCACGATCGCGATGTCGAGAACGACCATGAACTGCACCATGCAGAGGAGCAAGAGGGCGATCCACTTGCGCCGGTTCGATTGAGTCATCGTTCCATCCTTTGGTCGTTGATCAATCGACCCTAGCACCCTTCACTTGCTTTTTGCAAGTGTTGTCTTCATAATGAAAAGTGGTAACTGCGACAAACGCAGTTCTGTCAGGATTGGATCCGTGAAGCCCTACGACCAGTACTGCCCCGTTGCTCATGCGCTCGACCTCGTCGGCGAGCGCTGGTCGTTGTTGCTCGTGCGTGAGCTTCAGCACGGGCCGCTGCGCTACAGCGACCTCCACGAGCGCCTCTCGCGCTGCTCGACGAACGTGCTCGCGACGCGGCTCAAGGAGCTCGAAGCAGGAGGCGTGATCACGCGGCGGCGGCTTCCGCCTCCTGCGGCGTCGACCGTCTACGAGCTGACGGAGACCGGCGAGTCGCTGGCTCCGGTGATCGCCGCTCTCGCCCGCTGGGGGCTGCGCACCCTCGGGCCGCCACCCGAGGACATGGAGCGGCCGGCGGGCTGGCTCGAGAAGGCGCTGCGAACGACGGTGGCCGCCTACGCGCCAGACGCGTGCATCGGGTTCGAGATCGGCGGCGAGCAAGCGACGATCGAACTGCGGAACGGTCGACGCCGGGCCTCAGCGAGGATGCCGAGGCGGTCGTCACCGGGACACCCGCCGACCTCTACGCGCTCCTCGTCGAGGGCGACACCGGCGCGGCCGTGGTCAGCGGGGATGCCGAGGTCGTGGCGCGGCTCGTGCAGACGCTCGCTCCGACCTGCCCGTCGCGGCGCCGTAGCGCCGCCTATGACGCCGCGGCTTCGCGGCGAAGCACGTCCCACGCGAGCCGGACATCCTCCTCGGTCGTGCGGGCATTGCCTATCGCGAGCCGCAGGACGAACTGCCCGTCGAGCTTCGTGTGCGAGAGGAAGATCTCGCCGCTGTCGTTGGCGCGCCGCATGATCGCCTCGTTCTCCTCGTCGCTGCCCTCCCGCCGGAAGCAGACGAGGGAGAAGGACCGCGGCGCACACAGCTCCCAGCCCGGCTCGGCAGCGACCCAGTCCTCGAAGAGCGCTGCCAGCCGCACGTGCTCTCGGATGATCGCCTGCAGGCCTTCGCGGCCGAAGCACCGCAGGGTCGCCCACAGCTTGAGCGCCCGGAAGCGGCGGCCGAGCGGCGATGCGTACTCGCTCAGGCTGACAACGTCCTCGTCCACACGCAGGTACTCGGGTACGAGGCTGAACGCGCGCCGCAGGTCGTCCGGCCGGCGGCAGAAGAAGGCAGAGCAGTCCATGGGCGTGAACAGCCACTTGTGCGGGTTGACCCCGATCGAATCCGCCCGCTCCCAGCCCTCGAAGTGGTGCCGCAGCTCCGGGCACACGGCCGCTGCGCCGGCGTAGGCCGCGTCGACGTGGAGCCAGGCGCCCGCCGCGGCAGCGCGGTCGGCGATCGCCGCCACGGGGTCGACGGCGGCGGACGAGGTCGTTCCGACCGTGGCGACGACGGCACAGGCGTCCGAGAGGTCGAGCTCGTCGGGGCGAAGCGCGAACGCTGCATCGACGGGGGTTGTGCGCACCTCGAGCTCGAGGAGGCGTGCCGCCTTGGCCGTCGAGGAATGCGTGTGCTCCGAGCAGACGACGACCCTGCGGCCGGGAGCCGCCGCACGGGCGGCGGCGAGGGCGGTGATCAGGCCCGACGACGCGGTGTCCTCGATGTGCCCGTGGAGCTGCTCCGGCAGCCCGAGCAGCTGTCGCAGCCAGTCGAGCGTCAGCTCCTCGAGCTCCTGCAGGGCGGGCGACGCGCGCCAGAGGATCCCGACCTGGTTCAGGCCCGCGATCAGCAGCTCGGCCAGGATCCCGGGCTCGGCGGCAGTCGTCGCGAAGTAGGCGAAGTAGCGCGGGCTCTGCCAGTGGGTGATGCCCGGGCAGCAGGATCTCGTCCAGGTCCCGGAGCACGGCGGCGAACGGCTCGGCCTGTCTCGGGCGGCGATGCCGGCAGGGCGGCCCGGATCGCGCCCGGCTCGACCTGCGAGAGCACCGGGTACTCGCGGACGTCCTCCAGGTAGCGGGCGACCCATTCGAGGGCGGCGGCACCGTCCTCGCGGAAGGTGCTCACGCCCTGCCTGCCTCGATCTCCGCCCAGGATCGCGTGTTCAGCACCTGTTCCTTCGTCAGCCACGCCCGCCGCGCCTGCCCGATCCCGAGCTCGGCGTAGCCGAGCGCTCCGGTCGAGTGGGCGTCGGTGTTGATCGGGATCACCACCCCGGCCGCGCCGGCGAGCCGTGCGTGCACGTCCCGCATGTCGAGCCGGTCGGGCTGGCTGTTGATCTCGAGCGCGGTGCCGGTCTCGGCCGCTCGCGCGACGATGCGGTCGAGATCGAGGTCGGCTCCGGGGCGCCGCGAGATCCGGCGGCCGGTGAGATGGCCGATGCAATCGACGTGCGGGTTGTCGATCGCTGCGAGGACACGCTCCGTCGGGTCGCGGTCGAGTGAGGTGTGGAGCGAGGCAACGACCCAGTCGAGCTCGGCCAGCAGCTCGTCCGGCACGTCGACGACGCCCTTGGCGGTGATGTTCGCCTCGACGCCGCGCAGGATGCGGAACGAGCCGAGCCGCGCGTTCAGCTCGCTCGATCTCGCAGCCACTGTGCCTCGATCCTGCCCGTCGCGGAGGTAGTGCGAGTGGTCGGTGAGGCACAGGAACTCGTAGCCGCGCGGCGCGGCGGCGAGTCGCCATCTCCTCGATCGTGGCCTTGCCGTCCGCCGACCAGGTCGAGTGGCAGTGCATCTCGCCGCGGAGGTCGCTCAGCTCGACGAGCTCGGGCAGCGCACCGTTGCGCGCGGCCTCGAGCTCGCCGCCGTTCTCGCGCAGCTCGGGCGGGATGTAGCTGTAGCCGAGAAACGCGTAGAGCGACTCCTCGTCACGGAATGTGTGCACCTCGCCCGGTCTCGACGACGGTGACGCCGTACTCGGAGATCGAGAGCCCGTTGCGCTGCGCCTGCTCCCGCAGCGCGACGTTGTGCTCCTTCGAGCCGGTGAAGTGCTGAAGCAGGTCGCCGTAGCTCTCCGGCGGGACGACCCGGAGGTCGAGGCGAAGGCCCTGCTTGGTGATCACGGTTGCCTTCGTGTCCCCGTGCGCAACGATCTCGAGCACCCACGGGAGCCCGACGAAGTGCCCGGTGAGCGCCGCGGGATCGGTCGCGGTCGCGATCACGTCGAGATCGCGGAACGTCTCGCGACGACGGCGCGTGCTGCCGGCCTCGGAGACGTCGATCGCCGCGGGATGCTCGCGGAGCGCCTCGACCACCTCGCGCACGACCGGCAGCCCCTTGCCGAGCAGGCCGCGTCGCGGCTCGTCGTCGCCGTGGCCCTCCGCGAGCGCCTTCAGGATCTTCGCCTCCGTCGTGGCGCCGAGGCCCGAAAGCGTCCGCAGCCGCTGCTCCTCGGCGGCCGCCTTCAGCTCGGCGAGCGTCGTCACGCCGAGCTCATGCCAGATCCGCGCCGCCGTCTTGGGGCCGAGGCCCGGCAGGCGCATGAACGACGAGACCTCGCCGGGCACCTGATCGCGGCGCTTTGCGAGCGCCTCCATGTCTCCGGTCTCGACGAACTCGACGACCTTCGCCTCGATCGTCTTGCCGATGTCCGGCAGCTCCTTCGCCTTGCCCTCGAGCGCCAGCTCGGCCACCGACGAGGCCGTGTCGCGGATCCGCACCGCCGCCCTCCGGTACGCGGCGACGCGAAAAGACTGCTCACCGAGGATCTCGGACAGGTCAGCCAGCTGCTCGAATCGGTCGGCGAGATCGCCGTTGCGAGGAAGCGTCGCGACCATCGCCCGATCATAAGGCGGTCGGGAAGGGCAAGATTGACCGATGCGCGCGATCGTCTGCCTCCCGACCTACAACGAGCGCGACAACCTCGAGCCGATGATCCGGGCGCTCGCCGAGCAGCTCGACACTCGCGCGCGACGGGGTGCTCGTGATCGACGACAACTCCCCGGACGGGACCGGGAAGATCGCCGACGCGCTGGCGGCCGAGCTTCCCTGGGTCGACGTCCTGCACCGCCCCGGCAAGGCCGGCCTCGGCCCGGCCTACCTCGCGGGATTCGAGCAGGCCCTGGCGGCGGGCGCGGAGCTCGTGCTCGAGATGGACTGCGACTTCTCCCACGACCCGAAGGACGTCGTCCGCCTGATCGCCGCCTGCGAGGCCGGCGCGGACATCGCGCTCGGCTCGCGCTGGGTGACGGGAGGCGGCACCGTCAACTGGGGCCGGGGCCGGATGCTCGATCTCCCGGGGCGGCAGCTTCTACGCCCGCACCATCCTCGGCGTCCCCGTCCGCGACCTGACGGGCGGCTTCAAGTGCTTCCGCCGCGCGGTGCTCGAGACGATCGACCTCGGCGCCGTCACCGCGAAGGGATACGGCTTCCAGATCGAGGTCACCTACCGGGCGCTGCGCGCGGGATTCACGGTCGTCGAGATCCCGATCACGTTCGTCGACCGGCGCGTCGGCGAGTCCAAGATGGACGGCTCGATCGTCGTCGAGGCGATGCTGGACGTGCCGGCGCTGCGCTACCGGGCGCTCCGCGGCCGGCTGTAGCGCGCGTCGGCCGTCCTACACTTGCTCGCAGTGGATGAAGTAACCGACGCAACGTTCGCCGAGGACGTTCTCGCGAGCGAGATCCCGGTGATCGTCGAGTTCGGAGCGCCCTGGTGCCGTCCGTGCAAGGCGATCGAGCCCGCGCTGGAGGAGATCGTTGCCGCCGCCGAGGGGCGGCTGCGGCTCGTCAAGCTCGACATCGACGCCAACCTCGGCACCCCCTCGCGCTACGGCGTCCTCTCCGTTCCGACGGTGATCCTGTTCACCGGTGGCGAGGTCCGCGAGACACTGATGGGGCCTCAGGCGAAGAGCAAGTACGAGCGCACGTTCGCGCCGTACCATCGAGGCGTGACCCGCTGACACGACCCTGGGACGACCTGCTCTTCGGCGAGGAGCTCGCCTACCGCGGCGCCGAGCCGTCGCGGGACGCCCGATACGAGCCACTGCCCGCCGGCCTCGACCCGCGCGTGGCGGCGGCGCTCGGTGAGAGCGGGATCGATCGGCTCTACATGCAGCAAGGCGAGACGTGGGAGGCTGCCGCGCGCGGCGAGAACGTCATCGTCACGACCGGAACCGCGTCGGGAAAGTCGCTCGCCTTCAATCTCCCCGTCCTCGATGCGATCACCCGCGAGCCGACCGCGCGGGCGTTCTACCTCTACCCGACAAAGGCGCTGACCCAGGATCAGGCGCGTAGCCTCGCCCGGCTGCGCCTCGCCGGGAGTGCGCCCCGCGATCTACGACGGTGACACGGAGACCGAGCGACGGCCGCAGATTCGCAAGACGGCGAACGTGATCCTGACGAACCCCGACATGCTCCACGTCGGCATCCTCCCGAACCACGACCGCTGGGGTGACGTGCTCCACAACCTCCGCTACGTCGTCGTCGACGAGGCGCACGTCTACCGCGGCGTCTTCGGCTCGCACGTCGGGAACGTGCTGCGGCGGCTGCGGCGGCTCGCGCGCACCTACGGCGCCGAGCCGCAGTTCATCCTCGCCTCGGCCACGATCGCAAACCCGGGCGACCTCGCCCTCGCCCTCACAGGCGAGCCGGCGACGGTGATCGAGTCCGACACCTCGGCGCGAGCTGAGCGCGATGTCGTCCTCTGGAACCCGGCGCTGCTCGATCCCGAGCTCGGCGTCCGTGCGAGCGCGCTCTCGGAGGCGTCGCTGCTCATGTCCGCCCTCGTCTCGAAGGGGCTCCGCACGATCTGCTTCGCGAAGAGCCGCAAGGCCGCCGAGCTGATCCACCGCTTCACCTCCGACCGCGTCGACACCGCGACGGCCGCCCGCCTGGCGCCGTATCGCGCCGGCTACACCCCCTCCCAGCGGCGCGAGATCGAGCGGCGGCTGATGGAGGGCGAGCTGCTCGGCGTCTCGGCCACCGATGCGCTGGAGCTCGGGATCGACATCGGGCAGCTCGATTGCGCCATCTCGGTCGGCTTCCCGGGCACCGTCGCCTCGCTGCGCCAGCAGTGGGGTCGCGCCGGGCGGCGCGGCCACGGGCCTCGCGGTGCTGATCGCGAGCGAGGACGCCCTCGATCAGTTCTTCATGCGCGAGCCCGAGGCGCTGCTCGAGCGGCGGGTCGAGGCGACACGCCTCGACCATGCGAACCCGCGGATCCTCGATCCGCACGTCTACGCGGCGGCCTACGAAGGGCCTGTCGGGCCCGCCGACGCCGACACGCTCGGCCCGGAGGCGCTCGAGCGTGCAGCGCATCCTGCCCGAGCTCGAGCGAACGCCCGCCGGCTTCGTCTGGAAGGGACGCGACGCACCGGCGGCGCGGTTCTCGCTCCGCTCCGGCAACCAGGACTCGTTCGCGATCGTCGACGGGACGACCGGATCGGTGCTCGGCCTCGTCGAGCGCGAGCGCGCCTACTCGAACGTCCACGAGGGCGCGGTCTACCTCCACCTCGGCGAGCAGTACCTCGTGCGGGCGCTCGACCACGTCGGCCGCACGGCAGTCGTCGAGCCCGCCGCGGTCGACTGGTACACGCAGGTCAAGAAGGACACGAATACGGCGATCGAGGAGACCGCTCCGGAGCACTCGCGTCGCGGGCGTCGAGCTCCAGTTCGGACGCGTCTCGGTCACCGAGCAGGTGATCGCGTACCAGCGCAAGGCGATTCGCGACGGCTCCACGCTCGACGTCGTGCCGCTGATCATGCCCGAGGTGACCTTCGACACCGAGGCCGTCTGGTTCTGCCCCGACGGGCATCTGCTGGAGGGGTTGGAGGAGATGCCGAAGCTGCTCGGCGCCCTCCACGCGGCCGAGCACGCGCTCATCTCGCTCCTACCGCTGTGGGCGATGTGCGACCGCTGGGACATCGGCGGCCTGTCGACGAACCTCCACTTCCAGACCGCGCAGCCGACCGTGTTCGTCTACGACGGGCACGCCGGCGGCGTCGGGATCACCGAGCGCGGCTACGAGAGCTTCGCCGGCTGGGTCGCTGACACCGCGCACCTCCTGGAGGGCTGTCCGTGCACGAGCGGCTGCCCGTCGTGCGTGCAGAGCCCGAAGTGCGGGAACCTCAACGAGATGCTCGACAAGGACGCGGCCCGGAAGCTCCTCGAGCGCATGACCGCGACGCCTGACGGTGACGTCGCGGCCGCTTGCATGCCTTGCGCTCCTTCTCTACTATTCTGATAGACATAGTCGAATATCAGGAATGAGGACGCGCTTATGACCAACCTGCTGACGGCGTCCTGACCGCGAGGCAGCTGACCGGCTGGCTCGACGGAGAGCTGGACGGACGACCGCGATCCTGACGCCGGACGAGCTTCGGCTCCTCGCCGAGCGGATCGGGGGCGACGCCCGGCTCTGGCAAGCCGCACGTCCGCCACGACCCGCACGAGCGCTACTCGCGTGCTGCTGCACCGGCGGGAGCAGCTCGACGTCTGGCTGCTCTGCTGGCTCGGACGTGCAGGAGACGGGCCTCCACGACCACGATCGCTCGGCGGGTGCGCTGTACGTCTGCGACGGCACGCTCGTCGAGGACGTTCTTGCGGTTCAACGCGTCCGGCTCGCTCGGCACCGCGCGGCGGCGGTTGCGCGCCGGGAACGAGTCGGGCCTTCGACGTCGGTCACATTCACGGCGTCGGTCATCTCGGCGTGGATCCGGCGACCTCGATCCACGTCTACTCGCCGGCGCTCCGCGGCATGGGCCACTACGAGCTCGGCGCCGGCGGCGTGCGGCGCGTCCAGCGCACCTACGACGACGAGGCGCTGGAGCCGTGACGATCATGGAGACGCTGGAGCGGCGCGCGCCCGCCCAGGACGCCTGGCCGCTCTTCGGGATCAGGATCACGACGCCGAGGCTCGAGCTCCGGGTCGTCGATGACACGCATATTCCCGAGCTCGCCCGGGTCGCCCGTGACGGTGTCCACGAGCCCGGACACATGCCATTCGGCAATGGTTGGACAGACAGGTCGGACGAGGACTGGGATTCTGGGTTCGCCCGCTACTTCTGGCGGCAGCGTGGCTCGTGGGATGTCGACGCCTGGGCGCTCCCGTTCGCCGTGTTCAGCGACGGCGCCCCGATCGGCGTTCAGCAGCTGACAGCCGAGGACTTCCCTGTCCTGAGAGCCTTCGGCACCGGCTCCTGGCTTTCGCTCGCCCATCACGGGAAGGGCCTCGGGACCGAGATGAGGGCCGCGGTGCTCTACTTCGGTTTTCGGCTGCTCGGTGCCGAGCTCGCCGTCACCGGTGCTTTCCCGGCGAACATCGGCTCGATCCGGGTGTCCGAGAAGATCGGCTATCTCCCGAACGGCATTCGCCGCGATCGCGTCAGCGGTCGCCCTGTGGACGCATTGCTGTACCGGCTCCCGCGTGACCTGTGGGAGGCTTCGGCCCACGCTCCGGTCGAAGTCGAGGGATTCGAGGGCTGCGAGCGGCTCTTCGGGCTCGATCCTTGGCGCGACCCGGAAGGCCGGCTGTGAGTCGCGCAGCCGTCTGGGACAATGTCGGCGTGGCACTGCCGCTCTGGCCCGACCCCGAGGGCCTCGACGAGATCAACCTCGACTTCGCGGCGACGACGCCCGCCCTCGTGGCGGCCGTCGAGGCGGTGCAGGAAGCGATACCGTGGTACGGCAGCCTCCATCGCGGCGGCGGCCGCAAGAGCGCGGTCTCGACGACGCTGTTCGAGGAAGCGCGCGCGTCGGTGGCTCGGTTCGTCGGCTGCGCCGACGCCGACAACGTGGTCTTCGTGCGCAACACGACCGAGGCGGCGAATCTCCTGGCGGTCGCCCTTCCCACCGGAACCCGGGTGCTGTGCTCGCCGTTCGAGCACCACGCGAACCTGCTCCCCTGGCGTCAGCATCGCGTCACGCACCTGCCGTTCACGGAAACCGCTGCCGATTTCGTCGAAGCAGTCGTCCACGCGCTCGAAGCGGCCGGCGGCGCGGGCGACCCGTTCTCACTCGTCGCGATCACGGGTGCCTCGAACGTCACGGGCGAGATGCCGCCGGTCACGGACGTCGCCCGGCTGGCGCACGATCGCGGCGCGCTCGTCTTCGTCGATGCCGCGCAGCTGGCGCCTCATCGTCAGATCGACCTCCGCGAGATCGGAGCCGACTTCCTCGCCTTTTCCGGCCACAAGGTCTACGCGCCGTTCGGTACCGGAGCGCTCGTCGCCGCCACATCGGGTCTCGCCAATGGGTCGCCGCTCCTCCACGGAGGCGGCGCGGTGCGGCTCGTCACGCTCGACGATGTCGCCTGGGCTCCGGCACCACGACGGTTCGAGGCCGGCACGCCGAACCTCCTCGGGGCGGTAGCGCTCGCAGCAGCCTGTGACGCACTGAAGTCACATGGCATGGAAGCAGTTGCCGGCCACGAGCGAGTTCTCGCGGCCCGTGCTCTGGGAGGTCTCGACGATTTGCCCGGCGTCGATCAGCTCCGCCAGTGGACGGACGCGCCGGATCGGGTCGGTGTGGCGGCCTTCACGGTCGCCGGCTGGAAGGCCCAGGAGCTCGGCGAGCACCTTGCCGGCCGCGGGATCGCCGTGCGAGCCGGCTCGTTCTGCGCCCATCCGCTCGTCGCGCACCTCCTCGGCGTCGAGGCGGCCGCACACGCCCGCCTGCTCCACGCGATCGAGTGCGGCGAGGACGTGCTGATTCCGGGAGCGGTGCGGGCAAGCATCGGCCTCGGCACGACCGAGGCAGACATCGACGCACTTCTCGACGCCCTTGGTGAAGCTCTTGCCGGAACGTCGGCCTGACCCTTCCTCTTGGCCCGCGGTTGCAATGATCGCGGGGTTGATCATCCGGCTGTACTGGCGGTGGTCGGCGCCGCCGGGCCGGGCGTTGGATTTAGCGGCCTGTGTCTACCTCTTCGAGCTCCCCGGTCTTGACGTTGTAGATGTATCCGTAGACAGGGATGCTTGCCGGCACAAGCGGGTGGTTCCGGATTCGCTCGACATCGTCGATCACGCTCCCTACCCGATCGGAAATCGTGAGCCAGTCGATGTCACGGCCTTCGCCCGAGCCCGGTCCGGCGCCGACATCGTGGAATCCGTCAGGTCCCAGAGCGGCTGTCTCGAGGCTGCTGGCGAGCAGGTCGCCCATGAGCTCGTTGGTAAAGAACTCCATCCCGCAATCGGTGTGATGGATGACGAACCACTCGCGGGTGCCGAGCAGCTTGTAGGAGATGACGAGAGAGCGGATCGCGTCGTCGCTGGCGCGGCCCCCGGCGTTGCGGATCACGTGGGCGTCGCCTTCGCTCAGGCCGGCGTACTTGGCCGGGTCGAGGCGGGCGTCCATGCACGTGAGAATCGCGAAGCGCCGGGCGGGCGGGAGCGCGAGATCGCTCTTAGCGCCAAAGCTGCTCGCGTACTCCTTGTTGGCAGTGAGGACTTCGTCGAGGACTGGCATGCGGAGATCCTTTCGCTCAAGTTGGACTGGGTTCGAAAGCGGCCGCGGCGGTACTGGCGGCCGGGTCGGGGTGTTGGATCAGGGGGAGAACACATTCGCCCACCCGGTAGGCCTCCTCCAGATGAGGGTAGCCGGAGAGAATGAACTCGTCGAAGCCGAGGTCGCGGTACTCGACGATGCGCTCAGCTACGTCTTCGTGGCTCCCGACGAGTGCCGTGGCGGCGCCTTCGCGGACGAGGCCGATTCCTGCCCAGAGGTTTGGCGCGATCTCGAGGTCGTCGGTGCGCCCGCCGTGGAGGGTTGCCATGCGGGCCTGCCCTACGGACTCCATCCGGGCGTAGCGATCCTGTGACGCTGCGATGGCGGCTGGGTCCATTCCGTCGAGGATGCGTCGTGCCTCGCCCCAGGCCTCGTCGGCGGTGTCGCGCGCGATGATGTGAAGGCGGATCCCGAGACGAAGCGCTCGGCCCTCGCCGGCAGCGAGGTCGAGCATCCGGTCGACTCGAGGTGCGACCATCTCGGGTGGCTCGCCCCAGGTCAGATACACGTCGGCGTGTCGGGCTGCAACGGCCTCCGCTGCCGGCGAGGCGCCTCCGAAGTAGATCGGCGGAGCGACAGCTCCCGGCAGTCTGAGCCCTCCGCCCTCCACGGAAAAGAACTCGCCGGCGGCGTCGTATCGATCGTGGTCCCACATGCGCTCGAAGACGGTGAGAAATTCTTCCGTCCGCGCGTAGCGGCGGTCGTGGTCGAGAAAGTCGCCGAGCGCTCGTTGTTCGGCCGGGTCGCCGCCCGAGACGATGTTGAGGAGCAGGCGGCCGCCGGTGAGTCGCTGGAACGTGGCCGCCTGATGGGCGAACCAGGTTGGGTGTGTCAATCCGGGCCTGACCGCAACGATGAAGCCGAGGGATGTGGTGTGCTGTGCCACTGCTGCGCAGAGCACGAGTGGCTCTTCGCAGCCGAGCCCTACTGGTGTCAGGACGGCGCCGAATCCCGCTTGTTCGGCCGCCTGCGCAACCTGGGCGAGGTAGGCGACGGACGGCTCGCGGTTGATCGATCGTTCCGATCGTCCCTGCTCGGCGATGACGTTGCCGACCTCGCGTCCGTCTCCTGCGGTCGGGATGAACCAATGGAACGAGGTGCTCGTGGCGCTCATCGGTGGCCTCTTCTCTCGATGGCTGCGTTGACACGGGCGCGGGCGTCGTTGAACGCCGGCGTGAGGCGGGCATCGCCGCCAAGGTCGGGAAGGAGGATCGGCTCGTCGAGGACGACCCGGCCGGGGCGAGCGCTCATGACGACCACTCGGGTGCCCAGAACCAATGCCTCTTCGACGCTGTGCGTCACGAAGACGATCGTCCTCCCGGTTCGCTGCCAGAGCTGTCGCAGCTCAACCTGAAGGTACTCGCGGGTGAGCGCATCGAGGGCACCAAACGGCTCGTCCATGAGAACGATCGCGGGGTCGTTCGCGAGTGCCCTCGCGATTGCGCACCGCTGCTGCATCCCTCCCGACAGCTCGTAGGGTGGGTGGCCTTCGAACTCTTGCAACCCGACGAGGTCAAGGTAGAAATCGGCGGTTCGGCGTCGGTCGGCGCGACTGCGGCCCGCAAGACGCGGGCCGAGCTCGATGTTCTCTCGCACGCTCAGCCACGGGAAGAGCGTCGGCTGCTGGAACACCATTCCGCGATCGACGCCGGGGCCGGTGACTGTCTCGCCGTCGACGAGGATCGCGCCGTCGCTGGGGCTGACGAAGCCTGCGATCATCCGCAGCAGCGTCGTCTTGCCACATCCCGAAGGACCGACGACGCAGACGAACTCTCCCGGTTCGAACCGGAGCTCGATCGAGTCGAGGGCCGCTACCTCGCCCTTCCGTCCCGAATATCGATGCGAAACGGCGTCGACGACCACCCGACCCGGACGGGCGGCCGGGTCGGGTGGTGCGGCGGGAGGACGACTCGCCACGACGTCGACGACCTGCATCACGTGCCGGCGACCTGCGCGACGTAGGCGTTTGCGATGCCCTTCTGGAACGTGCTCAGACGTGGCACCGAGTCGATCTTGTCCTGCGACTTGAGGAACTGGGCCGCGCTGAACAGGTTCTTCGCGAGTCCTCCAGGTTTACCCGGGCGGCCGAGATACCTGGAGCTCGCCTGCTGAGACGCGTCCAGCCACACGAGCTCCTTCGCCTGAGCCAGTGCCGCCGACTGTGAGAGATTGAGCTGACGGCCGATCGACGCCGCCGCGGCGTTCGGGTTGCTGCGGTAGAGCTTGACCGCCTTGTCCTCCTGCTGCACCCACGTCCGGACGACATTCGGGTACTTCTGGGCGAACGCCGTTCGCACCACCGCCAGGTCCACTGTCGTCTTGCCCTTCTTCGCGAGCTGCGCGCTCGAGATGAGAGTAGTGCCGCTCTTCCTCAACTCGGCCAGGAACGGCGTCCAGACATATGCGCCGTCAATATCTCCTCGCGCCCAGGCAGCCACGATGTCCTGCGGCTCGAGGTCGACGATCTTGACCTTGGAAGCGGAGACCCCTGCGCCGGCGAGCGCCGCGAGGAGGCTGTAGTGGGATGTCGATCCGAACGGCGTCGCGATCGTCTTCCCGGCCAGGCCTGGAACGGAGCTGATGCCCTCGCTCTTCTTGACGACGAGGGCCTCGTTGGTGCCGATGACATCGAAGATCCACGGAACCAGGTACGGGATGTTGAGCGGCGGTGCGAGGCCTTTCGTGACGGGGCTCGAGCCGGCAAGGCCGATATCGATCGCGCCGGCGACGATCGCTGTGTTCACATCGCCGCCCGAGTCGAATTTGATCCACTGCAGTCTCGTTCCCGGGAGCGACTTCTCGAGCCATTTCTTGTCCTTGACGACGAGGTCGCCGTTCGGGACCAGCTGGTAGCCGATCCGGAGCGAGCTCGGACCGGCCGAATTGGCGCTCGCGGCAACACCGGGGACGCCGAGCGGGACGAGCGCAGCGAGCGAGGCAGCTAGAGCGACAGCCGACAGGGAAGCCGCACCGGTGATCCATCGCCGACGGGATCTCAATGGATGTTGCATGTTGTCCGTTTCTCCTTCGTTCGTGTGATTGACACGGGACGTGCGGGTGGGGACCGACGCCACCGCAAACACGGGATCGCCCCGCGTGCCAGCTGGGAGCGGGAGATCACGCCTTTCCTCGCCAGGGGACGAAGGCCCGGTCGGCAAGTCGAAGGAGCCAGTCGAGCGTGACCCCGAGAGCACCGATGACGATGATCCCGAGGACGACGACGTCCGTCTGATTGAAGCGCTGGGCGTCGCGTACAACGCCGCCGATGCCCGGCATGCCGTTGACCGTCTCGGCCGCTACGACGGTCGTGAACGCGAACCCCATGGAGACGCGCATCCCGGTCATCAGGTCGGGACGGATGGAGGGTTGCAGTACATGGCGGACGACCTGCCAACGACTCGCGCCGAGCGAGCGAGCCGCAAAGAGACGGTCGGGCGGGACGCTCCTCACCGCCTCGCTCGTAGCGAGCACGATCGGCGGCAGCGCCGCGATGAACAAAAGAATCACTTTCGGGGCCTCGCCAATCCCGAACCAGATGATGAGGAGGCTGAAGTAGGCGAGCGGCGGCAGCGACCGCAGGAAGGTGACGCCGGGCTCGAGGACGAGCCGCGCCGGCCGGAGGATCCCGATCGCGAGTCCGAGCGGCACACCGACGATGACCGCGGCGACGAATCCCTCGAGCACCCTGCGCAATGTGAACCAGACATGCTGATAGAGGAACCAGCCGCTGTAGCCGCGGGTCCCGTCGTGCACGCTCGACGTCTTGATCAGCTGATGCCACACCGCGGACGGAGCGGGCACGAAGATCGGCGGCCAGATCGCCAGGTGCGCAACGAGCCACCAGGCTGCGAGAACCATCCCAAGCGCAGTGGCCTGGATCAGCAATCTCCGTGGCCGCCCTGAGCCGGAGCGAAACGAGCGCCTGCCCGCAGCGCGCCAGCGCGTCAGCCGACCCTTGTCTCCAGGTGCATTCCCTACCATTTCCATCGACAAGATGTACTTATATCAGGTATAAGCATGATATCTCTAGTTGTCTATCGCCTTAGTCGAGATTGGAGTCCTTTGAGATGAACGAGAGCGACTACGACGCATCCCGGACGGAGGCCCTCCTCGAGCGGCGGGGGCTCACGCGGCGTAACCTTGTCAAGCTCGGGGCGTCGGTTCCCGTGGCGCTCGGGGTCGCGCGATTCGCCACGCCGACGTCGAGCGCTCGAGCCGCGGTGGCCGAGAACGGCTCCCCGATCTCCAAGAAGCTCCCGCCCGAGTGGTTCGTCAACTTCGGCAGCAACGCCGAGATGCGGTGGGACTCGGTCGCGGGGCTCGGCTATACGACGCCGAACGAGCGGTTCTTCGTGCGCGACCACACCGGTACGCCCATCATCGACGCCGCCGCCTGGTCGCTGCGCGTCTTCGGCACCGGCCTCAAGGGCTCGCCCGTCTCGTTCACCTACCCGCAGCTGCAGGCCCTGCCGCAGAAGGAGATCGTCTCGTTCGTCGAGTGCGCCGGCAACGGCCGCTCCTTCTTCGGCTCCCAGCAGGGAACGCCCGCGGCAGGCACGCAGTGGGGGCTCGGGGCGATCGGCGTCGCCCGCTGGCGCGGCGTTCGCCTCTCCGAGATCCTCGACCGCGCAGGGATCACGCCCGAAGCCGTCGACGTGATGCCGTACGGGCTCGACAGCAACGTCGTTACCGCGGGAATCGACTACGGCCATGTCCGGCGGCCAATCCCGACTGCCAAGGCGCTCGACAACGCACTCATCGCACTGGAGATGAATGGGCAGCCATTGCCGGTCGACCATGGATTCCCTGCCCGGCTCATCGTCCCGGGCTGGATCGGGGTCGCCAACATCAAGTGGATCGGGCAGATCGAGGTGTCGCGACAGCCGCTCTTCTCGCTCTGGAACACCCAGCAGTACGTCATGACCGGGCCGAGCTACCCGACCACGCCGCTCGTCACCACCCAGGTCGTGAAGAGCGCCTGGGAGCTCGCCCGTGGCGCGACGTTCGCGGCCGGCACCCCGCAGCTGCTCTACGGCCGGGCCTGGTCCGGCGAGGCCGGGATCAAGCGCGTCGATGTGAGCGTCGACCGCGGCGTCACCTGGACCGCCGCGAAGCTGCTCAACGGCAGCGGGGCGGGCAACTGGTCGCGATTCGCCTACCCGCTCCCGACGCTTCCGGCCGGCAACTACGAGCTCTGGGCGCGCGCTACCGACAACCATTATCGCGAGCAGCCGTCGGTCGCGACGTTCAACACCGCCGGCTACCTCTTCGGCGCCATCGTCCGCCACCCGATCACCGTTCGGTAGCGCCACTCGATCGACATTGTCGATTTCCGCACACGCCGTTCGTCGTCATGGTGCAATCGTCAGAACAACAACGGCGAAGGAGGCAGCGTGGAGTTCCTGGCACTGGTGTACGGCGACCCCGACTCGTGGGAGCAGCTCTCGGAGGAGCAGCGCACGGCCGCGTACGAGGGGTACGTGGCGGTCTCGCGCGACGCGTCGGCCGCAGGCGCGCTCGTCGACGCGAGCGAGCTCGAGTCGACAGCGGCGGCGACGAGCGTGCGCGTTCGCAACGGCGACGCGCTCGTCACGGACGGGCCCTACGCCGAGGTGAAGGAGTCGCTCGGCGGCTACTACCTGTTCTCGTGCGACTCGCTCGAGGACGCGATCGGCTGGGCCGCGAAGATCCCGGCCGCCTGGACGGGCGGCGCGATCGAGATCCGCCCGGTCCACGTCGACGAGGAGGAAGCGGCATGAAGTACGCGATGCTCGTCTACGCGGACGAGAGCCCGTGGGAGGGGCTCCCGGAGGAGGAGCTGGCCCGGCTCAGGGAGGAGTCGATGCCTCGCTGGATCGCGCTCTTCGAGGAGTTCGGGAAGGCCGATCCGAACGTGCAGGGACGCGAGCTCGAAAGCGCGTCCACGGCGAAGGTCGTGCGCGTCGTCGACGGCGAGACGATCGTCACCGACGGCCCGTTCGCCGAGACGAAGGAGCAGCTCGGCGGCGTCTTCGTGACGGATCTGCCCGACCTCGACGAGGCGATCCGCATCGCCGCGCTCGTCCCCGCCGCGTCGTACGGCACCCTCGAGATCCGGCCGCTGATCATCCGGTGAGCGAGCGCGTTGCCGCGGTCTATGCAGAGGAATGGCCGCGGTGCGTCGCAATCCTGACCCGCGTCCTCGGCGATCTGGAGCGCGCCGAGGACGCGGTGCAGGATGCCTTCACGACGGCGCTCGACCGCTGGCCGCGGACGGGCGTCCCGGACAATCCCGGCGCCTGGATCGTCACCACCGCCCGCAATCGCGCGATCGACAGGATCCGGCGTGAGCAGGTGCTCGTCGACAAGACGGCGCTGCTGGCACGGCTCGAGGCGCTGCCGGAGGACCCCGTGGAGGTGAGCGCGCTTCCCGACGAGCGCCTCGCGCTCGTCTTCACGTGCTGCCACCCCGCCCTCGCGGCCGACGTCCAGATCGCGCTCACGTTGCGCGAGGTCGGCGGGCTGACGACGGCCGAGATCGCCGCGGCGTTCCTCGTCCCGGAGCAGACCATGGCGCAGCGGCTCGTGCGGGCGAAGCGGAAGATCCGAACGGCAGGGATCCCGTTCCGGGTGCCGTCGGACGCAACGCTGCCCGACCGGCTCGGTGCCGCGCTGCGCGTGCTCTACCTCATCTTCAACGAGGGCTACGCGACGAGCGCCGGCTCGACGCTCGTCCGCCGTGACCTCTGCAGCGAGGCGATCAGGCTGGCGAAGCTCCTCTGCGTCCTGATGCCGGACGAGCCGGAGGCGTTCGGGCTGCTGGCGCTGATGCTGCTGCAGGACTCGCGGCGCGACGCGCGACTCTCGGCCGACGGCGAGCTCGTCCTCCTCGCCGACCAGGATCGCGGGCTCTGGGACGCGCGCGAGATCGACGAGGGGCTGCGCATGCTCGAGCGCGCAGAGGCGCAGCGGAGGCCCGGGCCGTACCAGCTGCAGGCGGTGATCGCCGCGGGGCACGCCCAGGGCTCGGATGCGGCGACGCTCGCGGCCGCGTACGACGCCCTCCTGCGCCTCGACGGCTCGCCCGTCGCCCGGCTCAACCACGCCGTCGCTGTCGCGCTCGCAGGCGACGTCGAGCGCGGTCTCGAGCTGATCGACGGCATCGAGGGCCTGGAGGAGTACCGGCACTACCACTCGGCACGGGCCGACCTCCTTCGCCGGCTCGGCCGCACCGCGGAGGCGCACGAGGCGTACCAGCCGGGCGCTCGCGCTCACCGAGGAGGGCCCGGAGCAGCGGTTCCTCGAGCGCCGCCTGGGCGAGACGTCGGGAGAAGCGCCACAATGACGCCATGCGCGTCTCCGCCAAGGTCGACTACGCCCTCCGCGCCGCGATCGAGCTGGCCGTCGCCGCTCCCGAGCAGGTGAAGGGCGAGCGGATCGCGACGGCCCAGGCGATCCCGCAGAAGTTCCTCGAGAACATCCTCGCCGATCTCCGCAATGGCGGTCTCGTCGCGAGCCAGCGCGGGCGCCGACGGGGGGTACCGGCTCGCCCGGCCGCCGGCGGAGATCACGGTCGCCGACGTGATCAGGGTCGTGGAGGGCCCGATCGCGAGCGTTCGCGGCGAGCGTCCCGACGACCTCGACTACGTCGGCTCGGCCGTGCCGCTGCGCGACACGTGGATCGAGCTACGCGCCGCGATGCGCGGCGTGCTCGAGCAGACCACCCTTGCCGATCTTGTCGAGCGCGGTCGAGCGGGCGGGACAGGTCCCGCGCCTACGTAAGCCCTGTCCTACGACGTGAAGGTCGTGTGCCGGGTCGGCCGGACGTAGACGATCTGCCCGGGAGCGAACTCGCTCAGCTCGGCGTTGTCCCGGGTCGTCTGCACCGAGAGGCGCTCGCCGTCGGTGCCGACGAGATCGAGCCGGACGTTGAAGCCGAGATGGACGATCGCGGTCGATCATCACCTCGCGCGTCGAGCCGTTCGGCTCCAGCGTGACCTCGAGGTCGTGCGGCCGCACGAACGTGCCGCCGATCTCGTGCGCCTGGCCGACGAACGTCATCACGAACTCGTTGGCCGGCTCCTCGTACACGTCCCGGGGGGCGCCGACCTGCTCGACGTGCCCCTGGCTCATCACGACGATCTGATCGGCGACCTCCATCGCCTCCTCCTGGTCGTGCGTGACGATCACCGTGGTCGTGTGCGTCTCGTCGTGGAGGCGGCGGAGCCAGTCACGGAGCTCGGCCCGCACCTGGGCGTCGAGCGCCCCGAAAGGCTCGTCGAGGAGAAGCACGGCCGGGTCGATCGCGAGCGCGCGGGCGAGGCCCATTCGCTGGCGCTGACCGCCGGAGAGCTGCGCCGGGTAGCGCTTCGCGAGGCCCTCGAGCTGGACGAGCTTCAGGAGCTGGTTGACGCGCTCCTGGATCTCGGCCTTCGGCCGCTTCCGGATCTTGAGGCCGAATGCAATGTTGTCGTAGACCGTCATGTGCTTGAAGGCTGCGTAGTGCTGGAAGACGAAGCCGACACCACGTTCCTGCGGCGGGCGCCCGGTGACGTTCTTGTCGTCGATGAAGACGGCGCCCTCGTCGGCCGTCTCGAGCCCGGCGATGATCCGGAGCAGGGTCGACTTGCCGCTGCCGCTGGGACCGAGGAGCGCCGTCAGCGATCCCGGCTTGACCTCCACCGAGACGTCGTCGAGTGCGACGAAGTCGTCGAAGCGCTTGGTGATGCGCCTGACCGAGATGGACATCAGTACCGGGACTCCTTCGGTTGGAGGAAGATCATGGCAAGCAGAATGATGACAGCCGTCGCCGCAAGGACGAAGGCGATGCCATAGGCGGGAGCGTAGTTGCCGTACGCGAACTGGTAGGCGTCTTCGACCCGAAGCGTGGCCGTCTGCGTCTGTCCGGCGAAGTTCCCGGACACGACCGCAACCGCTCCGAACTCGCCTATCCCGCGGGCCGCCGTGAGGACGACGCCGTAGATGACGGCCCAGCGGATCGCCGGGAGCGTGACGCGCCGGAAGGTCTGCCAACCCGACGCCCCGAGCGTCTGGGCGGCTTGCTCCTGCTCCGTGCCGATCTCGCGCAACGTCGGCACGACCTCGCGGACGACGAACGGCAGCGTGACGAAGATCGTCGCGAGGATGATCGGCGGGCTTCGCGAAGATAATCTCGTAGCCGTTGCGCTGGAACCAGCCGAACCAGCCGTGGATCCCGTACAGCGAGACGAGCGCGAAGCCCACGATCACCGGCGAGAGCGAGAGGGGTAGGTCGACGAAGGCATTGAGGAAGCCCCGGCCGCGGATCTTGCCGCGGACGATCAGGAGCGCGCAGAGGATCCCGAAGACCGTGTTGACGACCACCGCGATTGCCGTGACCTCGAGCGTGAGCTTGAACGCCGAGATCGTGTCCGGATCGGTGATTGCCGCCCAGGCGGCGTCCAGATCCTGGCTGGTGCGGAACACCATCATCGCGATCGGCCCGATCAGGATGAGCAGCAGGTAGCCGAGCGCAGCGAAACGAAGCGAGAGCCTACCCACGTTCGTGCCTCGTGACGAGCCAACGAAGGCCGCCGATACCGAGCAGGACGGCGAACGAGATGAGCAGGAGCACGACGGCGACGGCCGCCGATCCCTCGGGGTCCTGAGAGATGCGGTTGAAGAGGAAGACCGAGGCGACCTCTGTCTTGAACGGCAGGTTGCCCGAGATGAGGACGATCGCTCCGATCTCGCCGACCGCGCGTGCGAACGCCATCGCGACGCCCGAGAGGATCCCGGGGAGGATGTTCGGAAACACGACCTTGCGGAACGTCGTAAACTCGCTCGCGCCCAGTGAGCGCGATGCCTCCTCGAGCTCCTCGTCGAGCTCGATCAGCACTGGCTGCACCGACCGGACGACGAACGGGAGCGTCACGAACAGCAGCGCGAGGTAGATCGCGCCTCGGGTGAACGTCACATTGGCGTCGAAGTGATGCCCTCCGAGCGAGAAGTCGATCGGCGTCTGCGGCCCGTAGAGCGCCATGATCACGAGCCCGGCCACGATGGTCGGTAGCGCGAACGGCAGGTCGATGATCGCGTTGACGACCGACTTGCCGGCGAACTGAGTCCCGCACGAGCACCCACGCGATGATCGTCCCGAACACCGCGGTCGTTAGCACCGCGAGCGTCGACATCGCCAGCGTCAGCTTGAGGGCGGAGACCGACTCCGGCGACGACACGACCTGCCAGAACCCCGACCAACCGAGGTCGACCGCCTTCGAGGCGACGGCCGCGATCGGCAGCACGACGATGATCAGGAGGAACGTCGTGACGACACCCACCTGCAGGGAGAGGGCCGATGAGGCCCTCTCCCTGCGGTGAGCGGCAGGCGCCGGGAGCCCCGGCGCCTCGGTGATGGTGCTTGACGACACGTCGTTAGCCGGTCGAGACCCCGAGCGACTGCTCGATCTTCTGCATGATGCTGTTGTTCGGGTCGAACCACTTCTTGTCGACCGCGCGCCAGCCGCCGAGCAGCGGGCTCGTGATGGTGGTCTGGCCGGGCCGGACCGGGTACTTGTTGCCGGCCTCGGCGAGCGCCTTCTTGTCGACCGGCCGGTAGCCGTTGTCCGCCAGGATCTTCTGCGCCGGATAGGTCTTGAGGTAGCGCGAGAAGAGGTTCCACTCGTTCTTGTGCTGGCTGTTCTGGAGGCCGGCGATGTAGATGTCGATCAGCATCGTCTGGCGCGGGATCACGTACGGGATCTTGCCGTTGATCGCTTCGCTCTCGAACGTGAGCAGGACGTCACCCTTGCCCGAGAGGAACGTATTCGTCGCGTTCGAGCCGGACGAGTCCTGGGAGACGACGTTGTTCTTGTAGAACGTCTGCAGGTAGGCGATCGCCTGCTTGTCGGTCTTGCCGAGCCGCCGCTGGGCCACGTAGCCGGCGAGGATGTTCCACTTCGCGATGCCGCCCGTGAACGGGTTGACGGTGTCGACCTGGACGCCGGACTTGGTCAGGTCGTTCCAGCCCTTGATCTTCTTCGGGTTGCCGTTGCGGAGGCCGAAGACGACGACGGAGTGCCAGACGACGCCGTTGTAGCTCTGCTTGTCCCAGTTCTTGTTGATCAGGCCCTTGTCGACGAGGTTGTTGATGTCGTTGCCCGTGTTCAGGATCACGCCGTCGGCCGGGAGGCCATTCGCGACTGCCTGGCCCTGAGCCGACGACGGGCCGTACGAGGCCTTGATGTTGATCCCGGCGCCCTGCGGCGTCGCCTTGAACGCGGCGATCAGCTTGTCGACCACCGGCCGCGGCGTCGAGTACGCGACCAGGTTCAACGTCACGTCCTGCTTGGCCCCGGACGCCGATGCTGCGAGCACTGCCACCCCGGCGGCAAGCACGAGAAGCAGCGGAAGTATGCGTCTATGCATGTGTGTGAACCCCTCCTGTGAAGCTTGTCGATAGAACCAGTTGAGTATTTGATTCGCATATATATCACATAAGCATTCGTAGAGATCGTGGAGTACCGACTTGCGCGGCGCGGCGCGGATCGCGAGCATCGGTGGATGGCGCCTGTCACCGAGCTCGCCGCGCGCGGCGGCAACCTGATCCTCGGCGGGGGCTTCGCCGGCGCCTACGTGGCACGCCTGCTCGGTAAGCACGGCGCCACGATCGTCTCGCCGCAGAACTCGATGCTCTACACCCCGCTCCTTCCCGAGGCTGCGTCGGGCACGCTCGAGCCCCGACACGTCGTGGTGCCGCTGCGCCAGATGTGCCCGCACGCCGACCTGGTGCTGGGCCACGCAACCGGGCTCGACACGAGCGCGCACACCGTGGCGGCCGAAACGATCGCCGGTCCGGCCACGATCAGGTACGAGCGGCTCGTCGTCGCGTTCGGCGCCGTCAACCGCGTCTTCCCCGTACCCGGGCTGGCCGAGCACGGCCGTGGCTTCAAGGACCTCGCCAGCGCGATCGCGCTCCGAAACCACGTGCTGGAACGCCTCGACGCGGCCGCGGCGGGCGGGCCGCCGTCCGAGCTCGGCTTCGTCTTCGTCGGCGCAGGCTACGCGGGAGTCGAGGCGCTCGCGGAGCTCAACGACCTCGTCCACGCGGCGCTGCGCTACTACCCGTCCCTGCGCGAAACACCTCAGCGGTGGGTGCTCGTCGATGCCGCTCCCACGATCCTGGCCGAGATCCCGCGCCGGCTCGGCGTCTACGCGGGCCGCCGGCTCGAGAAGCGCGGCGTCGAGATCCATGTCGGCGAAACGCTGAGCTCGTACGACGGCGAGACTGCGGTGCTCTCGGGCGGCACGGAGGTGCCCGCGCGGACGCTCGTGTGGACGGCCGGCGTGAAGGCCTCACCATTGCTCGCCGAGTTCGGTCTGCCCCTCGACGAGCGCGGCCGCGTCGTGGTCGATGCGACGCTCCGCGTCGAGGGCCTCGACGACGTCTGGTCGCTCGGCGACTGCGCGGCGGTGCCGAACACCCGCACGCCCGGCCAGATGGACCCGCCGACCTGCCAGCACGCCCTCCGGCAGGCACGGCAGCTGGCGAAGAACCTCACCGGCGAGCCGCAGCCCTACGGCTACCGGATGCTCGGCCAGGTCGCCACGCTCGGCCGCTTCAAGGGGATCGCGGACGTGATGGGGATCCACGTCGCCGGCTTTCTCGGCTGGTTCATCGCGCGCAGCTACCACCTCTATGCGCTGCCGCTCTTCAGCCGGAAGCTGCGGGTCGTGGCCGACTGGACGATCGCGCTCCTCTTCCGCAGGGACATCGCGGAGCTCTCGAGCCTCGGGCATCCCGAGGGGCTGGAGCCTTGATGTGGGTGGAGTGGTGCTCACCATGAACCCCGGAGCCCCCGCTGACTTCTGTCCGGTGGGCCTGCGACGCTCCACCGGATGCCGATCCCCACTCTCGCAGGCAGCGACGCGACTGCACCACGGCGCTACGACCCCGCCCACGTCGTCTGGTTCTTCGCCGGGATCACGGCCGGGATCATGGCGCTCACGGTGCTTGACGACGTCAGCTCCGCGCACCGCAGTGTCTGGCAGCTGCTCGCGTCGCTCCTCGTGGCCTCGGGCTTCCTCGCAGCCGCGGCAGTGCTGCTCACGAGAGGGGCATGGGTCCCGGCGGGGCTGCTCGCGACGGCGGCGGTGTGGATCGTTCCCTTTGCCGGCCAGGCATTCGGGCGACTGATCGGCATCTGGCCGGATTCCAGCGACATCGTTGTGGGTCGCGAGTTCCAGTGGGCGCCCTTCACTCTCGCACTCCTGACCGCGCTGGCCGGGTTGGCGGTCTTCGCGACGTTCCGCTTTCCGTTCGTCTTCCTCACCGTGACCGCCGCCGTCGTGGTGGCGGCCGAGCTTCTCTCGCCGCTCTGGTCGGGGTCGGACTCCTTTCTCTCAGACTCGAATGACTTCGTCCCGTTCTTCGCGAGCCCCGCCTGGGCCGCCGTCAACACGGTGCTCGTGACAGGAGCTTTCCTCGTTCTCGTCGGCGTAGCGCTCGACCTGCGCTCGGCCCGAGACGCAGCGTTCTGGTGGCACGCGGTCGGATTGTTCTCTATCGCGATCGCTCTCGCCGCGCACACCGGGGCCGGGCAGAGCTGGGCCTGGATCGTGATGTTCGTGGCCGGCGCAGTGCTCCTGGCGCTCTCCGGCCCGACCGGGCGGGCGACCTGGGCGACGTTCGGTGTCCTCGGCATCTACGCCGTTGCAATTCACTCTGCCGTCCGCTGGTTCGACGACTGGTGGGAGCCCTTCGTGCTCGGAATCGTCTCGCTCTGCCTGCTCGGCCTGGGGATCGGGCTCGCCCGCTCCGGCGTTCGTTGGTCGCGTCCGGCATCACCCCCGGTCACGCCCCCCGACGAGACGCCTGTGGGCGCCGCGAGCTAGCCGCCGAGCGACTTCAGCGCGCCTGCGAGCGACTGATTCAGCTCGAGCACCGGTGCGTAGAGGTCACCGTGCTTCGCCACTCGCGCCCGCACCTCGTCGAGCGTGAACACCAAGGGATCGAGGCCCTCCTTGACCTCGTCCCAGGCGAGGGGCGTCGAGACGGGAGCGCCGGCCCGTGGCCGCACCGAGTAGACGGCCGCGGTGGTCTTTCCCGGCCCGTTCTGGTTCGCGTCGACGAGCACGCCGCGGCGCTTCTTCTTCGTCCACTCGGTCGTGACGAGGCCGGGATGCGTGCGGGCGAGCGCGCCGGCGATGACGGCGGCGAATGAGCGCGCCGCGTCGAAGCCCTGGCGACGCGCGATCGGCACCAGGATGTGGATCCCCCGCGAGCCACTCGTCTTCGGAAAGCCCTCGAGCCCGGCCAGGTCGAGGAGCTGCTTCACGAGCAGCGCCACCTCGATGACCTCGGGAAATCCCACGTCCTCGGACGGGTCGAGATCGAACATGACCCAGTCCGGCCGGTCGGCGCGGTCGGCGCGCGACGACCAGGCGTTCATGTCGATGCAGCCCATGTTGACCATCCAGAGGAGCGCCAGATCGTCGTTGACGAGCGCGTAGTCGATGATTCGCTTCTCGCCGTCTCTCGTCGAGGCCGGGAACGGCGCTCTCTTGATCCATTCCGGCATGTGCTTGGGCGCATCCTTCTGGAAGAAGAACTTGCCCTGCCAGCCGTCGGGGTAGCGCTTCATCGTGAACGGCCGGTCGCGCAGGTGCGGCACGAGCACGGGCGCGATGTCGCGGTAGTAGGCGAGCAGGTCGCCCTTCGTGATGCCCTCGTCCGGCCAGAAGGGCTTGTCGAGGTTCGAGAGCTTCAGCACGCGGGAGCCGCGGCGGATCTCGGACGGGATCGGAACGTGCTCGGCGACCACCTCGTCCGCGAGCTTATCCTCACGGAGGCCGAGATAAACGGGAGCCCGCAGCCGGCCGTCGCGCGTCCACTCCGCGAACTCGACCTGCGCCACGAGCCTTGGCTCGACCCAGAACACGTCCGCGGCTCGTACCTTCGGCATCTTCGGCACCTCGATCAGCGGTGTCGTGTCGCGCCGCAGGGGCTTCGAGCAGCGCCTCGAGGCGGTCGAGCTCGCGGTCGGTGAAGCCGGTGCCGACGTTCCCGGCGTAGCGCAGCCCGTCGGCGGCGTGGACGGCGAGCACAAGGGCGCCGATCCCGCTCGAGCGACGGCCCTGGCCTCGCGTGTAGCCCGCGACCACCAGCTCCTGGCTGTGCTTCAGCTTCAGCTTGCGCCACTCGCTCGTGCGCCGGCCCGGACGGTAGGGGGAGTCGATCAGCTTGGCGACGACCCCCTCGAGCCCGTGCTCGCGCGCTGCCCGCTCGAGCGCGGCGCCGTCGTCGAACGAGGGTGAGACGAGCACGCCCTCGATCGAGGTGTCGACGAGCTGCTCGAGCTCCTTGCGGCGCTCCGAGTACGGCAGGTCGACGAGCGGCTCGCCATCGCGCTCGAGCACGTCGAAAGCCACGTAGACGAGCGTGCCCGAGCCCTCTTGCAGCAGCCCGAACCCCGAGCGGCCCGTCTCGTCGAGCGCGCAGACCTCGCCGTCGAGCACCGCGGACGGCGACCGGACGGCAAGGCCGACGGCCTGGGCGGCGCTTGCGAAGCGCGGCGTGAGGTCGTTGTCGTTGCGGCTCCGGAAGGTGGCGACGCCGCCGTTGACCGTCGCGAGCGCCCTGAAGCCGTCCCACTTCGGCTCGAAGGCCCAGCCCTCGCCGATCGGCAGGAAGTCGGTGGCCGTCGCGAGCATCGGCGCATACGTGCGCGCCGCTGGCGCCTCCGTCCTTGCGGAGCAGCAGCCAGTTCTTCTCCTTCCCGTCGAGATGGGCCGGTACGAGCGTCCAGAGGCCCTCGAGGCGGTCTGCCGTGGAGGTGCACCGTGAGCCCGCCGTCCTTCTTCTCCTCGACGAGCTCGTAGGTGCCCCGATCCCAGATCTCGACGGTGCCGGCGCCGTACTGGCCCGCCGGGATCTCGCCCTCGAAATCGCCGTAGTCGAGCGGGTGGTCCTCGACGTGCACCGCGAGGTGCCGCTCTCCTAGCGCGAGCGGGACGCCCTTCGGCACCGCCCAGCTGAGGAGAACGCCGTCGCGCTCGAGGCGGAAGTCGTAGTGCAGGCTCCGCGCGGCATGCCGCTGGACGACGAAGCGGAGCGCGTCGCCGGCGTCGTTGCCGCCGAACGGCTCGGGCGTGCGCTTCGGGTCGCGCTTCTGGCGGTACTTGTCGAGCGGCACCCCTGCATGATCGCGGAACTCGCGGCCTCACTTAACATCTTCGTCACACTCGGAGTCTTTTCCCTGCAAAACGCCACTTTACGAGCAGGGGATAAGCCTGTGGATAGTGTGGGAAAGCTTCAAACGCGCGCTCTAGGCGAAAACGCCCATCGCGCGGAACTTCGCGCGGCGGGTGCGGCGGAGCTCGACCGGCGGGGTGCCCTCGAGCTCGGCGAAGTGCGAGATGACCGACTCGCTGGAGGAGGATCGCGGAGGCGTCGACGTCGGTCTGGGCGCCGCCCTCCGGCTCCGGGACGATGCCCTCGATCACGCCGAGGTCGAGGCAGTGGGCGGCATCGAGCCGGAATGCCGAGGCGGCCTTCTTCGCCTGGGAGGCATCGCGCCAGAGGATCGCGGCGCAGCCCTCGGGCGAGATGACCGAGTAGATCGCGTTCTCCTGCATCAGGACGCGGTCGGCGACCGCGATCGCGACCGCGCCTCCCGAGCCTCCCTCGCCGATCACGACGGCCACCGTCGGCACGTCGAGACGCGCCATCACCGCCTGGGAGCGCGCGATCGCGCCGCCCTGGCCGTGCTGCTCTGCCGCGACGCCCGGATAGGCGCCGGGCGTGTCGATCAGGGTCAGGAGCGGGAAGCCGTGGCGGTTCGCGAGCTCCATCACGCGCATCGCCTTGCGGTAGCCCTCCGGGTAGGCCATCCCGAAGTTGCGCATCGTGCGCTCCTTCAGATCGCGGCCCTTCTGGTGGCCGATCAGGGCGATCGTGCGGCCGTCGAGCTTGCCGATCCCGGTCACGATCGCGTGATCGTCCATCCTGCCGCGGTCGCCGTGGAGCTCGAAGAAGTCGTCGAAGATCCGCTCGACGTAGTCGAGCGTGTACGGCCGCTCCTGATGCCGGGCGAGCTCGACGCGCTGCCAGATCTCCTCGTCGGAGGTGTCGTCCTTGAGGCGCTCGAGCTGCCGCTGCAGGCGCTCGAGCTCGGCCGAGAGGCGGGTGCCCCGCAGCAGCTTGACGCCGCTCAGCTTGGCGAGGCGGTCGCGCAGGCCGAGCTCGGCCTCGTTCGTCACGCCGGCCGCTCGAAGAGGCGGATCAGCTGGGCGACCGTGTCGCGCAGCTCGGGCCGCGGCACGATCCGGTCGATGTGGCCGAAGCGGAAGTTCGACTCGGCGAGGCCGAAGTCGTCCGGAAGCTTCTCGCGCGTCGTCTGCGCGACGACACGGGGGCCGGCGAACGACATCAGCGCACCCGGCTCCGCGATCAGCACGTCGCCGAGCGATGCGAAGCTCGCGAGCAGCCCGCCGGTCGTCGGGTGGGTCAGCACCGAGATCATGACGCCGCCGGCCTCGTGCAGCTCCTCGAGCGCGCAGACCGTCTTCGGCAGCTGCATCAGCGCCAGGATCCCTTCCTGCATGCGGGCGCCGCCCGAGGACGAGACCGAGACGAGCGGCAGGCCGCCCGCGGCCGCGTGCTCGCAGGCGCGCGCGAACTTCTCGCCGACGACGCTGCCCATCGAGCCGCCCATGAACGAGAAGTCCATCACCGCGAGCCGACAGGGGAGCGACTCGATCCGCGCCGTGCCCGTGATCATCGCGTCGCCGAGCCCCGTCGAGACCTCGGCCTCGGCGAGGCGCTCGGTGTAGGGCTTGAGGTCGAAGAAGTCGAGTGGATCGCCCGAGCGCAGGGACATCTCGTCCTCCGCAAAGCTGCCCTCATCGGCCAGCTGCTCGATCCGCTCCCGGCCCTTGACCGGGAAGTGGTAGCCGCACTGCGGGCACACCCGCAGGTGCGCCTTCAGCTCCTCGTCGCGGTAGTGCGAACCGCAGTCGGGACAGGTGTTGGGGTGCTTCTTCGCCGTCCCGTCGTCGAGCGTGGCTTGCTTGTGCTCGATCGAGACGTCGATCTTGTCGGTGGCGGACATCTGCGCCATCTTAGACCTGCCTCCCCGAAACAGGGTTACAGGCCGGCGGCGGCCGCCAACCGGAGGAGCACCGAAACGTCGGCATCCTCGCGTAATCCGGTGAGCCCGAGGCCCGCCAGATCGGCAGCGGCCGGCGATGCCGCGGAGGAGCTCCTCCGCCTCGCTCAGCGTCGGCCCGCCGGGCTCGGGCATGAAGACCGACAGCTCACCGGGCCGGAGCACGTCGCAGTCGAACGCCACGTAGACGCGGTCGCAGCCCTCGAGTGCGCGATCGAGGTCATCGTCGATCCCGGCCCGGGCCAGGTACTCGAGCTCCGGCGGGTCGAGGCTGCGGGCGCCGACGAGCGCCACGTCCGCGGGCTCGACCGCGCCGGCGTCGATCGCCATCCGCAGCGGCATTCCCCACGCGTTGCCCGGAGGGCGAGGACTCGGGCGTGTTCAGATCACCGTGCGCGTCGATCCAGACCACCGCCAGCCGGCCGCCTCGCGCGCCGCGAGGCCGCGGATCGCGCCGACGTGGGAGCAGCAGCACCCTCCGAGCACGAGCGGGCGCGCGGGCAGGTTCCGGATCTGCGCCGCGACCTGATCCTCGAGGGTCGCCTCCTCGATCCTGGCAGCCTCGGGATACGGGAGCGCGAGCAGGGCCGCGGCGGCCATCGTCTCGCCGCCGCTCCCCCAGGCACGGGGGACGCGCACGAGGCCGGCGGCGTACTCGCGGCCGCAGCTGTGGCACTGGTACTCGTCGTCGATCGCGACGGCCGTGAGCGTGCGGCAATCGGGGCAGCGGGCACGGAGCGTGCTCACTGCGACCCGCTCCCACGTGTTGCTCTGGCGGACGACGCGCAGGCCGACCCGCTCGTAGAGCGCGAGCGCGCCGGTCGTGTTGTCGGCTATCGACGCCGAGGCCGGCTCGCTCCTTGCCGCGCTCGGCGAAGAGCCGGAACGAGTGAACCGGAGGAGCGCCTCGCCCGAGGCCGCGGCGGCGCCAGGGCGCGCGGACGGCGAGGTCGCCGATCCAGCCGATCAGGTCTCGTCCTCGCCGTGCGACGGCCGTGTCGAGGCAGAGCCCGGCGATCTCGTCGCCGTCCCAGACGACCGAGCGAGAGGCCGGAGTCGACACCGGCCGCAATCGAGGCTCTGTCAGCCAGGTGTCATGTCGAGACTGGGTCGTAGAACCATTGCTCGGCAAAGGCCTCGTCCTGAGCGGCGTGAACCGCCTCGCTGTCACGCGAGATCGAGCGTCCGGACCTCGAGACCCGTCGGCCAGGCAGGCTCCGGAAGCTGTCCCTCGATGCTTCGCTCCATCTCGTACGCCGAGCGGACGACGCCGTAGCCCACCTCCTCGAGGAGCTCGCCCAGCGGCGTATCCGTTCTCGTCGGCGAAGAACTGGATCCGGCCCTCCGGCTCCGACCCGCTCGCACTGCACGATGGCTCGCCCAGCCGAAGAGCACGCGCATCGCCTCTGCCGCTCCGGGTCGCACTCGCAGGTCGACCATGGCCTTCGGCGCGCCGCCTTCGGGCACGCTGACGTCGGCGTAGCCTTCCGCCGCCCCGTCCGGGCCGACCGCGAGCCGCATGTCCTGCGGCTGGATCGAGGAACGGCAGAGGCGAACCAGCGCGGCGACACCGAGCGCCGATCTCCTCGGAGACGCCTGTGGAGCGCCTGCGACCGCGCGTTGATCAGCGCCGCGATGCGGCTCGCGTCCTCGGCGGTCGGACGACGAGCTCAGTCATCCGGACAGCGAGCTCCTTGCGCCAGACATCCGCGCGCCAGAGGATGCGCATGCCGGCGCGCTCGTAGAGGCGCGTGGCTCCCGTCGGGTTCTCGCTGTCGACGCCGAGCGCTGCCATCGTCTCGCCGCGCTCGGCAAAGCGACGGAAGCTCTCGTGGAGGAGCGACAGCCCGAGACCCTGCCTGCGCCACCCATCCCGCACCCCGAGCCGCGAGATGAGGCCCCAGTCGCCGAGGCGCTTCTGGTAGTCGATCGACGCAGCGGCGATCTCGTCGCCGTCCCAGACGACGAGGATCAGCTCAGGGTCGAACTGCGGCACGCCGAGCACGCGCTCCTCCCAGGACTCGTAGTCACGCAGCTCGTGGCCCCACTCGTCGACGAACGCCTCGTCGAGCGCGTCCTTCAGCTGCCGGCCGTGGCGATCGGGGTCGAACGGCCGCAGCTCGAGGCCGTCGGGCCATACCGGTGCCGGGATCTCCGTGCTCGAGATCGATGATCATGCGGTGGTAGGTGCGCAACATCGTGTACCCGCGGCTCGCGAGCAGCGCTGGCGCCGCCGGGTCGCCGACGAGATGGGCCGTCTCGGCCCAGACTGGTTGACCCACAGGCGCTCGGCGGCGAGCTCGCAGCGCCCGCGCCTCGCCGGCAGCGAGCAGGAGCGAGCCGGCTCCCCGGCCGGTCGCATCGGGATGGACGTACCCGTCGAGGAGCACCCTGCTTCCCTGCAACCCGTGGCAGTGCATGACGCCCGCGATGCGGCCCTCCGACATCGCGACCCAGGCGTCCTTCTCGAGGTCGAGGTCGTCCCACTCCTCGCGCAGCTCGGCCGCGGTCCAGTCGGAATCGTCGAAGACGGCACGGTCGCATGCCTGGACGACGCGCGAGCACCTCGTCGAAGTCGGTCGTCGGATCGGGGCGGCGGAGCTCCACGGCCGCAAGCATAGGAGGTCTATCCTCGTTCTCAGGGATGAGTGACCGGGCCCGACTGCGAGAGATGACCGAGGCCGACTGGCCGGAGGTGGCGGCGATCTGGGCGGAGGGGATCGCCACCGGCAACGCCACCTTCGAGACCGAGCCGCCTTCGTGGGCTGCGTTCGACGCGACGCGCCGGCCGGAGGGCCGCTTCGTCGCCGAGCTCGGCGGCAGCGTGGTCGGCTGGGCCGCGCTCTCGTTCGTGTCGAGCCGCCCGTGCTATGCGGGCGTGGCCGAGAACAGCGTCTACGTCGCCTCGGCCGCCCGCGGCCAGGGCGTCGGCACCGCGCTGATGGAGGCTCTCGTGGAAGCTGCGGCCGCGGCCGGGATCTGGACGATCCAGACGAGCGTGTTTCCCGAGAACCCCGCCAGCATCGCCCTCCACGAACGGGCGGGCTTCAGGATCGTCGGCCGCCGCGAGCGGATCGCCGAGCTCGGCGGGGTGTGGCGCGACACGCTGTTTCTCGAGTTGCGGCTGCCTTGACCCCGGCATCCGGCTGAGGCCGGACACCGCGCCTATCCCCCTGCCGCCGGCCGGAGCCGGAGAACCCGCTACTCGCCCTGCCAGCGCCGGAAGACGAGGCAGGCGTTGTGGCCGCCGAAGCCGAACGAGTTCGAGACGCCGATCTCGACCTGCTCGTGGCGGGCCTCGTTCGGGATGTAGTCGAGGTCGCACGTCGGGTCGGGCGTCGTCTGGTTGATCGTGGGCGGCAGGATCCCGCGCTCGAGCGCGAGGATCGTGAAGATCGCCTCGACGGCGCCCGCCGCGCCGAGGCAGTGGCCGGTGGCGCCCTTCGTCGAGGAGATCGGCGTCCGGTAGGCCTTGTCCTCGCCCAGCGCGACCTTGAGCACCCGCGTCTCGCCGGAATCGCCGGCCGGCGTCGAGGTGCCGTGGGCATTCACGTAGCCGACGTCCTCCGGGACGATGCCCGCGTCGGCAAACGCCATCGTCAGTGCGCGCGCCGGGTTCTCGCCGGTCGGGTCGGGGTCGGAGACGTGGTTCGCGTCCGACGAGACGCCGTACCCGAGCAGCTCGGCGTAGATCTTCGCGCCGCGCGCCTTCGCATGCTCGAGCTCCTCGATCACGACCATCCCGGCCGCCTCGCCCATCACGAAGCCGTCGCGCTCGCCGTCGAAAGGACGCGAGGCGCGCTCGGGATCGTCGTTGCGGCGCGAGATCGCGCGCATGGCGCCGAATCCGGCAATGCTGACGCTCGTCACGGGCGCCTCGGTGCCGCCGCAGATCATCGCGTCGGCGCGGCCGAGCCGGATCGCGTCCATGCCGTCGCCGATCGCCATGTTCGAGGCGGCGCACGCCGTGCACTGCGAGAGCAGCGGCCCTCGCGTCCCGAGCTCGATCGAGACCCAGCCGGCCGCGAGGTTCGGGATGATCTGGACGATCGAGAAAGGGTTGACGCGGTCCGGGCCTCGATCGTTGAGCTGGTTGACGCACTGCTCGAACGACTTCAGGCCGCCGATGCCCGTCGCGACGGCCGCCCCCACCCGGTCGGCTATCGGCGCGATCACGAGACCCGAGTCGGTCTCGGCCTGCCGCGCGGCGGCGAGCGCGAGATGCGTGAACCGGTCCATCCGGCGTGACGACTTGTAGTCGACGTACTCGGTCACGTCGAGGTCCTGCACCTCGCAGGCGAAGTGCACCGGGTAGCCCGTCGTGTCGAACTGGGTGATGGGGCCCGCACCCGAGCGGCCGGCGATCAGCCCTGTCCAGGTGTCCTCGAAGGTGTTTCCGAGCGAGGTGACGGCTCCGATACCGGTGACGACGGTCCTGCGTCTGCTGTTCTGGGCGCTCACGGGCATCCAGGCTACATCCCGAGGCCGCCGTCGACGAGCAGCACTTCGCCCGTCACGAACGAAGCCTCGTCGGAGCAGAGGAAGCGAACGGCGCCCGCGACGTCCGCGGGGTCGCCGAGGCGGCCGAGCGGGGTCGCGTCGAGCATCGCCTTCGTCGCCTCCTCGGGCAGCACGTCGGTGAGCTGCGTCTTGACGTACCCGGGTGCGACGACGTTCGCCCGCACGTTGCGGCTGCCGAGCTCCTTGGCGAGCGACTTCGTGAAGCCGATGATGCCCGCCTTCGACGCGGCGTAGTTCGTCTGACCCCAGTTGCCGTGGACGCCGACGATCGAGGAGACGTTGACGATCGCCCCGGCGCGCTTCTTCATCATCGGGCGCGTGACGGCGCGGCAGGTGTAGAAGACGGAGCTGAGGTTGGTGTCGATGACCGTGCGCCAGTCGTCGTCGCTCATCCGGGCGAGCAGGCCGTCGCGCGTCAGGCCTGCGTTGTTGACGAGGATGTCGATGTCACCGGCCGCCTCGACGAGCGCCTGGGCGGACGCGGCATCGGCGACGTCCGCCTGCACGGCCCGCCCTCCGATCTCGCGCGCGACCTCCTCGGCCTCGTCCTGGCCGCTGCGGTAGCCGACGACGACCGACGCTCCGGCCGCCGCAAGCTCGATCGCGATCGCCCGCCCGATGCCTCGCGAGGCGCCTGTGACGAGTGCTGTCTTCCCCTCCAGCGAGCCGAACCCGCTCACGATGAGAGGGCCTCCCGGGCCTTCTCCAGGCTGGCGAGGTCGTTGACGGAGAACGTGCGCACACCCCGGTCGATCCGCTTCACGAGGCCCGAGAGCACGTTGCCGGGGCCGACCTCGACGAACGTCGTGACGCCCCCGTGGACGAGCTCGCGCGCGGCCTGCGTGAACCGGACCGGCGCGGTGAGCTGATCGACGAGCAGAGAGCCCAGCCGTGTTGCAGGCTCGATCTTCGCCGTCACGGTCGACATGAACGGCGCGATCGGGTCGTGGAAGCGAACGAGGTCGATCGCGGGCCGCAGGCGCTTGCCGGCGTTGCCGACGAGCGGGCTGTGGAACGCACCGGAGACCTTCAGCTTGATCGCTCGTCGCGCGCCGAGGCTCTCGGCCTCGGCGCAGCACTCCTCAACTGCATCGTTCTCTCCGGAGATGACGATCTGGCCGGGGCAGTTGTAGTTCGCGGGCCAGACGCCGAGGATCTTGCGGCACAGCGTCTCGACGGCCTCGTCCTCGAGACCGAGGATCGCGGCCATCGAGCCCGGCCGCTCGCGGGCTGCCTCGGCCATCGCCAGGCCGCGCTCGCGCACGAGCGCGATCGCCTCGGGCGTGCCGATGGCGCCGACCGACGCGAGCGCCGAGAACTCCCCGACCGAGTGGCCGACGACGACGTCCGGCTCGAGCCCGGCCTCGCGGATCGCCGCGAGGATGGCGAGGCAGGTGGCGACGAGCGCCGGCTGCTGCACCTCCGTCTCGACGAGATCCTCGAGGGGCGAGTCGAAGCAGAGCTTCTTGAGGTCGAGGCCCGATGCCTCGCTCCCGACGTCATAGACATCCATCGCAGCCGGTACAGCCTCCGCGATCTCGCGTCCCATACCTGCCTCGAGGGCGCCCTGCCCCGGGAAGCAGAAAGCGATCTTTCCCATCCTGTCCTCCTCAGCCCTCTCGGTTTGCTGCGGCAGCTGGCGCCGCTCCACTCGATCAACGCCGACCCCCACGTGAGGCCGGCTCCCATCCCTGTCATCAACACCAGCGCGCCCTCGGTCAGCATTCCCTGCGCCCTCGCATCCGCAAGCGCCAGTGGAATCGATCCCGACGACGTGTTCCCGAACCGGTCGACGTTCACAATCGTCCGCTCCGGTGGGATGCCCAGCTTACCGACCGCGTAATCGATTATCCGCTTGTTCGCCTGATGCGGGACATAGACGTCGATGTCGGCGATCGTCTTGCCCGACTGCTCGAGCACGGCCTCCGCGGACGTGACCATCACGCGCGTCGCGAACTTGAACACCTCGCGGCCGTTCATCTTCAGGATCGAGTGCGGATCGTCGAAGTGCCGTGAGCCGCTGCCCGGATAACAGAGGTGGATCCCACCGCCCCCGTCGGCGCCGAGCTCGAAGCCGACGAAGCCGCCCTTCTCGACGGGTTCCATCACGACCGCGCCGGCGCCGTCTCCGAAGATGACGAGCGTCGAGCGGTCATCCCAGTCGAGGATCTTCGAGAGCAGGTCGCCGCCGACGACGACGGCCTTCTTGGAGAGGCCGGACGCGAGCATCCCGTAGGCCTGCGAGATCCCGTACATGAAGCCCGTGCAGCCGGCGAGCAGATCGAATGCCGCGGCGTTCTTCATCCCGAGCGTGTCGGCCATCAGCGCGGACGTGGTCGGGAAGAGCATGTCCGGAGTCACCGTGGCACAGATGATCAGGTCGATCTCGGACGGCTCCGCTCCGGCCTCCGCCAGCGCCTCCCGCACGGCCGGGAGCGCGATGTCGCTCAGCGCCTCCTCCTGCACCGCGAAGCGGCGCTCCTTGATCCCCGTGCGCTCCTGGATCCACTCGTCGGAGGTGTCGACGAGCTGCGCCAGGTCGTCGTTCGTCATCACCTTGGCCGGCACGTTCGTGCCGAGGCCCGTGATGCCGATCCGGGGGCCTGTTGCGGAGCCGATCATCGTTCCACCGCGAACGTGAGCGTGCCGCGGGCCGCGAGCTTTCCGTCGACGGTGGCCGTCGCCTTGCCGCGCCCGATCGGGCCGCGCATGACGTCGATCTCGCAGGTCAGCGTCGAGCGTCTCCCCCGGTGAGACGACGCGCTTGAAGCGGCAATCGTCGATGCCTGCGAAGAACGCGATCTTGCCGCGGTTCTCCTCCTCGACGAGCACCGCGATGGCACCGGCCTGCGCCATCGCCTCGACGATCAGGACGCCGGGCATCACCGGCCGCTCCGGAAAGTGGCCGGGGAACCACCAGTCGTCGGCGCGCACGAGCCGCGTCGCGACGACCTTGCGGCCCGGCTCGAGCTCGATCACCTCGTCGAGGAGCAGGAACGGGTCGCGATGCGGCAGGATCGCCTCGATCTCCTGCTTGCCGAACGGGACGGCAGGAATCACGCGGCCGCCTCCTCCAGCAGCTCCCTCATCGCGGCGCGGCCGCGGTGGGCGTAGCACTTCGCGGTGCCGACGGGCATCCCCGACGCAGCCGAGATCTCCTCGAACGAGAACCCGAGCGCATCCTTCAGCACGAGCACGCGGGCCTGCGCTTCGGGGAGGCCCGCAAGGCCGTTGCGGAGGTCGGCGCGGAGCTCCGAGAGCTCTGCCTCGCGATCGGGCGTGCGACCTGGCGCGACGCGCAAATCCTCGTCGAGCGGCTCGTGGCGGACCGCGCCGCGCCGCGCCACGACGTCGCGGCACGCGTTGAGCGTCAGCCGGTGCAGCCACGTCGAGAAGGCGGCCTCGCCACGGAACTGGCCGATCTTCACGCACAGCCTTCGCGAGCGCATCCTGCGCGGCGTCACGCGCGTCCTCGGGATCGGAGAGCACGTGGCCCGCGAGCCGGCTACACGCGCGGAGCGTGGCGGGCGCAGAGCGCCTCGAGTGCGAGGGAGTCTCCGTCCTTGGCGCGTCGTACGAGAATGGGATCGCTCAGCTTGTCGTAGGAGAGCTTCGGCTCGGGCCGCAACGCGGCGCCGATTCGGCGGCGGGAGCGCCCTCGCGAGGCGCCAAAGCGTGTGACGGGCTCTTGGGTCACGCGCGGCGGCGGCGGCGCGAATGTCAGAGAGGGTTGCACGCGGCGAGTCTACTGGCCGAGGCCCGGGCCAGGCCTTCGTCAGGGCCGCCGGAAGACGGTCCTGTTCCCCGCGTTGTCGCGTGCGGCGACGACGAGCGTCCGGACCGTGCGGATCCCGGTGAGCGCCAGATACCCGGGGCCCGTGGCCTGTCAGGCGCCGCAGGGAGCCGTTGACCCGGACGGTCAGCGTCGCGGCCTCGGAGACCCAGAGGCGCGGTGGCCCGGCGGCGAGCTTGATCACCGGAGCGATGCGCGTCGAGCAGGAACGGCAGCGAGACGACCGCGGTGCCGACCGCATCGGTCGCCTCGAGGACGGCTTCGTAGGAGCCGTCGGGTGTCTTGCCGGACGTTCTGGCGCCGTTCCAGGCGAGGCTCTGGGGTCCGGCGGGGAGCGCGCCCGTGTACGGCGTCGCGACCCACTTGCCGTCCCGCAGCATCCGCAGGCGCACGCTCGCCGGAGCCGCGAGCTGGAAGGTCACCGTGAGGGCGTCCGCGATTCCGTCGCCGTTCGGCGTCAGCACCGCAGGCCTCGAGCGCAGGCCTGACGAGGGTTCGGGTGATCGCAATCTGTCACCTGGCTCGTGACGCCGATGCCCGTCGCGTCGATCGCCGTGAGCACGATCGTGTAGACGCCGTCGGGCTGGCCGAGACCGTCGAACGCGAGCGTGTGCTCGCCCGGCCGCAAGCGCGCACCGGCGCGCCGATCGTCGCGAGCTGGGCGCCCGCTCGCGTCGAGGAGCGTTGCGGTGACGGTCGCGGCGGCGTTCGTCGTGTAGGTGATCGTGGCGCTGTCCCCGACGCCGTCGGCGTTCGGGCTGATCGTGGCGGGATCGGCGGCGAGACTCGGTGATCGCGAGCGGCCCGGTGGCCACGCTCTTCCCGAGCGTCCCCGTGACGGGCGTCGCGCCTGCCACCTCGATCCGCCAGCGGACGCCAGCGGTGGTCACGAGCGAGGCGTCCCAGCTGTAGTCGACGGTCGGCCCCTGGCCCGCTGCCCTCATCGAGCGGCTGGCCGAGCCCGTCGGTGATGAGCACCTTCCAGGGCAGCGCCGAGGAAACCCGCGCCTGGAACCGGACCGTCCCTCCGACGGCGCCGGTGACCTTCGGCTCGTAGAGCTTCGGCAGCCCGATCGCCTCCGTCTTCGCGGCGATCGTGTCGAGCCTCGCGTAGAGGAGGTTCCCGGGGCACGTTGTCAGTCCCGTGTCGCGGTGCCCCGAGACGGCCCGAAGCAGGACGGGAACACCGGCGTTGTAGCGCTCGCTCCCGCCCGAGACGAACGTGAGCGACGAGACCGGATCGACGTGGGCGAGGTCGAGCCGCCAGGCGAGCAGCTTCTCGAGTGACGCCTCGGCCGCAGCGGGGATCTGCGACGTGCCGAACGTGCCGATCACAGCGACGCCGAGCGAGCCGGTGTTGAAGCCGCGTGCATAGGCGCCGATCACGTTCTTGTCGATGCCGCCGTAGCGCCCCTCGTAGACGGTGCCGTAGCGGTCGACGAGAAAGTTGTAGCCGATGTCGTTCCAGCCGTTGGACTTGACGTGGTAGACCTCGATCCCGCGCATGATCGCCGCCGCCTGCGACGGCGAGTAGGCGTTCGTGCCTGCCGTGTGGTGCACGCTCGCGAACCGGATCGTCGGCGCGTAGGAGGGCTCGTCGCGCCGGATCGACTCGTCGGCGCCCCACGCGCTCCGCGGCACGATCGGCGGCGAGCCGGCCGAGGCGACGGCGCGGAGCGGGATCCTCAGCTCGGGGCTCCGGACGAACGACGCGCGGAGATCGCGCACCTTGCCGATGATGCGATAGCGGATCCCGTTCGCAGGCCCGACCCAGGTGGGGTTGCCGATGCGCCAGCCGCGGCTCGCTCTCGCCTCGGGCGAGCCAGCGTCCGGCTGGTCGTCCTCCTCCGACGGCGGCGTCGAGCCACGGCCCCCAGGCGCCTGCCGTCGAGCGGACGCTGAAGTGCACGTTGCCGCTCCCGTGCCAGCGGACGCCGACGAGATCGAAGCGGCCCGGCGTGCTCGCGAGCGTGCGCTCAGCACGCTGTGCCGTGGCGCCTGGCAGGAGCACGTCGCGGAAGGTGATCGTCGCGAGCCCCGCCGAGGCGACCGCGGGCAGCGACAGCGCAACGATGACGGCGATGACGGCGAGGAGAGGCTTCACGGCAACGGGGCGTTCACGGGAGTGTCCCAGGGTGACGGACACCGCCCCCCTCGACAAGGGATTCGACCTCACCCTGATAGAATCCTTACCGTCGTGGGACTACCACGTTTGCGGGGATTTTTGCTCACGGCCATGGTCGTGGCCCTCGCATTGGCCGGCGGGGCATCCGGAGCGACCACGCCGCACCGCGTGCTCGTCGCCACGCTCGACGACGACATCAACCCCGTCAGCCAGCGCTACCTGGAGCAGCAGGTCGACCGGGCCGAGAGAGACGGGTACGACGCGCTCGTCGTCGAGCTCGACACGCCGGGCGGCCTCGGCAGCTCGATGCGCGGGATCGTCAAGAGCTTCCTGGCCGCCAAGGTGCCCGTCGTCGTCTACGTCAGCCCGTCCGGCTCGAGCGCCGACTCCGCCGGCGCCGTGATCGGTCAGGCCGCCGATGTCCTCGCGATGGCGCCGCAGACCAACATCGGCTCCTCGACGCCGATCACGACGAACGGCGAGGACTTCTCGAAGGACCTCCGCCGCAAGATCGTCAACGACGCTGCCGCCTACATCTCGGAGCTCGCACGTGAGCACGGCCGCAACGCGCCGGCAGCGGAGGCGATGGTGCGGGACGCCGCCAACTTCGGCGCCCGAGAGGCGGCCGCGAAGAACATCGTCGATGTCGTCTCGCCGACGCTTCCGGCCCTGCTGCGCGAGATCGACGGCACCGTCACGAAGCCGAAGGGGCTGACGCTCCACACGGCCGACGCGAGCGTCGACACCGTGCACATGTCGTTCTGGCAGCGCACACTCGACACCCTGATCGACCCGAACATCATCGCGCTGATGCTCTCGCTCGGCGTCGTCGGCATCCTCGTCGAGCTCTGGAATCCCGGCCTCGTGCTGCCCGGAACGGTCGGGGCGATCTCGCTGCTCGTGGGTCTCTACGGCTTGCAGGTGCTGCCGGTCTCTGCCGCCGGGGTGCTGATGCTGCTGCTCTCGCTCGGCCTCTTCGTGACCGACGCGCTCGTGACCTCTCACGGCGCGCTGACCCTGGCCGGCGCCGTGACCTTCGTGATCGGGGCGCTGATGCTGTTCGACCCGGCCGGGCCGGCCTACCAGGTGTCCGTCTGGACGGCGCTCGCGATCGCGGGGACGCTCGTTCTCCTGCTCGGTTTCGCGCTCTCGCGAATCGTGAAGGCGCGGCGGAACCCCGTCGAGGTCGGCGTCGGCTTGCTCGTCGGCGAGCAGGCCGAGGTGCGCCGTGATGGGCTCGTCGCGCTCAACGGCGAGCTCTGGCAGCGCCCGCCGCGTCGACGGCCGGCCGCTGCCGCCCGGTGACAACGTCACCGTCGAGGCGGTCGGAGAAGACCTCGTCCTGGTCGTAGGATCGGGACACCCCACCGAAGGGACATAGAACCGTGGACATTGCATTGATCGGCGTCGCCGTGATTCTCGTGATCGTGATCGTGATCCTGTTCGCCTCCGTCAAGGTCGCGCGGGAGTACGAGCGCGGCGTCATCTTCCGCCTCGGGCGGCTCCTCCCGGAGCCGAAGGGCCCGGGCCTGTTCCTCCTGATCCCGTTCGTCGACCGGATGGTGAAGGTCGAGCTCCGCACCGTCACCCTCAACGTGCCGCCGCAGGAAGTGATCACGAAGGACAACGTCCCGGTTCGCGTCAACGCGGTTGCGTACTTCCGGATCGTGGAGCCGAAGGCGGCGATCGTCCAGGTCGAGAACTACATGAACGCGACCTCGCAGATCGCGCAGACGACGCTGCGGTCGGTGCTCGGCCAGCACGTGCTCGACGAGGTGCTCTCGGAGCGCGACAAGATCAACGCGATCCTGCAGACGATCATCGACGATGCCACCTCGCCGTGGGGAATCAAGGTCTCGGTCGTCGAGGTCAAGGACGTCGAGATCCCGAGCGACATGCAGCGCGCGATGGCGCGTCAGGCCGAGGCCGAGCGCGAGCGCCGCGCCAAGGTGATCTCGGCCGAGGGCGAGTACCAGGCGTCCGAGCGGCTCAAGGACGCGGCGGCCGTGATGGCGCAGGAGCCGATCACGGTGCAGCTGCGCTACCTGCAGACGCTGCTCGAGATCGGCTCGAACAACAACTCGACGATCGTCTTCCCGATCCCGATCGACCTGCTGACGGCGCTGTCGCACAAAGCGACCGAGGCGTCGCCAAGGAGTAGTCGACCAGCCACGAGGCCGGTAAGCCGGGGGAGAGGTTGAAGCCTGTCCCCTGGCGCCGTCTACTCCTCGTCGTCGTCGTCGATCGGGCCGATCTCGTCCGCGTCGTCGAACAGCTCGGGCTCCGCGGCGTCGTCGCCGGGAATCGCGGCCGGCGGAGCGTCGGAGGTCGTCTTCACGAGCTCGACGTCGTCGTCGTCCGATCCGACCACGGGTGCGAGCGTCGAGACGTGCTCGCCGTCGCGCAGCCGCGTCACGATCACGCCCTGCGTCGAGCGGCCCGAGCGCTTGATCCCGTCGACGGCCATCCGGATCACGGTGCCGGCGTCGGAGACCAGCATCACCTGGTAGCCCTCGCGCACGATCCGGGCTCCCGCGAGGCGACCCTTGCCCTCGACGAGCTGGGCCGTCTTGACACCCATCGTGCCGCGGCCCTTGCGCGGATACTCGGAGACGCGGGTCCGCTTGCCCCAACCGTTTTCGGTCACCACCAGCAGGTCGGCGTCGTCGGCCGCGATGTCGACCTCGATCACCTCGTCGCCTGCCCGGAGCTTCATCCCGGCAACGCCGGAGGCCGGCCGCCCCATCGCCCGCACGTCGCTCTCGTGGAAGCGAACGGCCTGGCCCATGCGCGAGACCATCAGGATGTCGTTGTCGCCGTCGGAGAGGCGGACGCCGATCAGCTCGTCGCCCTCGCGCATCTTGAGCGCGATGATCCCGTCGGCCTTGAGCGGGGTGTTGTACTCGAGGAACGCGGTCTTCTTGATCACGCCCTTCTTGGTCGCGAAGACGAGGTACTTCGACTCCTTGTAGTCGCGCGTCGCGATCACGGCCCGGACGAGCTCGTCCTGCCGGAACGGGAGCAGGTTGACGATCGCACGGCCCTTCGACTGGCGCGAGCCGAGCGGCAGCTCGTGCACCTTGAGGCGGTAGACCTTGCCGACGCTCGTGAAGAAGAGGATGTAGTCGTGGGTGGAGGCGACGAAGAGGTGCTCGATGTAGTCGTCCTCCTTCATGTCCATCCCCATCACGCCGATCCCGCCACGACGCTGCTCGCGGTAGGTCGTGACCGGCAGGCGCTTGATGTAGCCCGAGCGCGTGATCGCGATCACCATGTCCTCTTCCGCGATCATGTCCTCGAGCTCGAGCGAGTCCTCGCCCATCACGATCTCGGTGCGCCGATCGTCGTGGCGGCCGTAGGACTGCTTGACCTCGAGCAGCTCCTCGCGGATCAGCGCGTCGACCCGGGCGGGGTCGCCGAGGATCGCGCGCAACTCGGCGATCCGCTCCTGCGAGGTCGGCGTACTCCGCCTCGATCTCCTTGCGGGCGAGGCCGGTGAGCCGCGCGAGCCGGAGGTCGAGGATCGCCTGGGCCTGGATCTCGGAGAGGCCGAACTCGCTCATCAGCCCGGTGCGCGCCGAGTCGGTGTCGTCGGAGCCGCGGATCAGCGCGATCACGGCGTCGAGGTTGTCGAGCGCGATCAGGTAGCCGCGGAGGACGTGCGCGCGCTTCTCGTTCTGGCGCAGCTCGAACTTCGAGCGGCGGATCACGACCTCGCGCTGGAAGTCGAGGTAGTGGCGGACCTGCTCGAGCAGCGACATCACGCGCGGCACGCCGTCGGCGAGCGCGACGGCGTTGTAGCCGAACGTCGACTGCAGCGCCGTGTGCTTGAAGAGCTTGTTGAGGGCGACCTGCGGGATCGCGTCGCGCTTGAGCTCGATCTGGATCCGCATCCCGGAGCGGTCGGAGTGGTCGGCGAGATCGGAGACCTCGGTGATCACCTTCTCGTTGACGAGGTCGGCGATCTTCTTGATGACGCCGCTGTCGCCGCCCTTCTTGACGCCGTAGGGCAGCTCGGTGACGACGATCGCGCTCTTGCCGCCGCGGAGCTCCTCGATGTGGGCTCGGGCGCGCATGACGATGCGGCCGCGGCCGGTGCGGTACGCGTCGCGGATCCCGGAGCGGCCGACGATGATCGCGCCGGTCGGGAAGTCGGGGCCCTTGATGTGCGTCATCAGGTCCTCGACGTTCGCGTCGGGCTTGTCGATCAGCTGCACGACGGCGTCGATCGCCTCGCCGAGGTTGTGCGGCGGCATGTTCGTCGCCATCCCGACGGCGATCCCGGAGGAGCCGTTGACGAGGAGGTTCGGGAACCGCGACGGCATCGCGAGCGGCTCCTTGCGCGACTCGTCGTAGTTCGGCCCGAAGTCGACCGTGTCCATGTCGATGTCGCGGAGCATCTCGGTCGCGAGCTTCGTGAGCCGGCACTCGGTGTAGCGCATCGCGGCCGGCGGATCGTCGTCGAGCGAGCCGAAGTTGCCCTGGCCGTCGACGAGCGGGTAGCGCAGCGAGAACGGCTGCGCCATCCGCACGAGGGTGTCGTAGATCGCCTGGTCGCCGTGCGGGTGGTAGTTGCCCATCACGTCGCCGACGATCGAGGCGGACTTCTTGTACGGCCGGTTCGGCTGCATCGCCGGCGTCGTGCATGCCCCAGAGGACGCGGCGGTGAACGGGCTTGAGGCCGTCGCGCACGTCGGGCAGCGCGCGACTGACGATGACGGACATCGCGTAGTCGAGGAAGCTCGAGCGCATCTCGAGCTCGAGCTCGCGCGGTTCGACGCGCCCGGCGCTGCCGGGCTCGATCACATCAGACATCGAGGAACTTCACATCCTTTGCGTTCGCTTCGATGAACAGGCGGCGCGGCTCGACCTGGTCGCCCATCAGCATCGAGAAGACGGCGTCGGCCGCAGCCGCGTCGTCGACCTCGACCTTGAGCAGCATCCGCCGCGTCGGGTCCATCGTCGTCTCCCAGAGCTGCTCGGGGTTCATCTCGCCGAGGCCCTTGAAGCGGCTGATCTGCATGCCCTCCTTGGCCAGCTCGAGCGCCTGCCGACCGCAGCTCGCGCGTAGCTCTCGGCGGTGGCGGACTTCTTGCCGTAGCGTGAGCTGGAAGTCGGGCAGGCCGACGATCTCGGCGAGCTTCTCGTAGGCGCGCTTCAGGTTCGCGTACGACGGCGAGCCGAACAGGCCGGCCGGGAAGCTCGAGGTGGGTGGCCGCGCTCGTCTCGGTCTCGACGACCTTGACGAGGAGCCTGTCCTCGAGCCGCTCCGTGACGGAGAGCTCGTAGCCGTTGGCGGGGATCGACGCGATCGCCGTCTCCGCCTCGGCGGCCGTGAGCGGCGCCCGTCTCGACGAGGCGATGGGCGATCACGAAGTTGGCAGCCGTCGGGTACTCGCTCTCGAGCTTCGCCTGCCACGCCTCGAGCTCGGAGAGTGCGCGGATGAACCGCTGGTAGCGGGCCTCGGTGAGCGTCAGACTCCTCGCCGTCGCGGGAGGTGATCGCGATGTCCTTCACGCGCTCGCGGACGAGCAGCTCCTCGAGCTGGCTGTCCTTCTCGAAGTAGAGCTCCTGGTTGCCGAGCTTGACGTGGTAGAGCGGCGGCACGGCGATGTAGATGTGGCCGCGCTCGACGAGCTCGCGCATGGTGCGATAGATGAACGTGAGGATCAGCGTCCGGATGTGGGCGCCGTCGACGTCGGCGTCGGTCATCACGATGATCCGGCCATAGCGGATGTTCTCGATCGTGAACTCGTCGCCGAAGCCGGTGCCGATCGCGGTGATCATGGCCTGGATCTCGTTGTTCGAGAGCACCTTGTTGATGCGGTTCTTCTCGCTGTTGATGATCTTCCCGCGCAGCGGCAGGATCGCCTGGTAGGTGCGGTCGCGCGCCTGCTTGGCGGAGCCGCCGGCGCTGTCGCCCTCGACGATGTAGAGCTCGCAGAGATCGGGGTCCTTGAGCGAGCAGTCGGCGAGCTTGCCCGGCAGCGAGGAGTTCTCGAGCGCGCTCTTGCGGCGCGTCAGCTCGCGGGCCTTGCGGGCCGCCTGGCGCGCCCGGGAGGCGGACACGGCCTTCAGGATGATCTGGCGCGCTTCGGTCGGGTTCTCCTCGAGGAACTCGGCGAGCTTCTGGTTCACCGTCTGCTCGACGAGGCCGCGGATCCCCGGGTTTCCGAGCTTGGACTTCGTCTGGCCTTCGAACTGCGGGTTGCGGAGCTTGACGGAGACGACCGTCGCGAGCCCCTCGCGGACGTCCTCCCCTTCGAGCGGCGGCTCCTTGTCCTTGAGCAGGCCCTTGTCCTTCGCGTACTTGTTGAGCGTCCCGGTCAGAGCCGCTCGGAAGCCCGAGAGGTGCGTGCCGCCCTCTGCGGTGTTGATGTTGTTCGCGAAGGTGAAGATCGACTCGACGTACGAGGTGTTCCACTGCATCGCGACCTCGACGTTGCCCTGGTCGCTCTCGCCCTCGAAGTAGATGACGTGCTTGTGCACGGGGTCCTTCGACTCGTTGATGAACGAGACGAAGTCCTTGATGCCGCCCTCGTAGTGGAACTCCTGTGTCGTTCCGGCCGGCCTCTCGTCGCGCAGCACGATGCGGAACGCGCGCGTGAGGAAGGCGGTCTCGCGCAGGTGCTGCGCCAGGGTCGAGGCCGAGAACTCCGTCTCCTCGAAGATCTCGCGGTCGGGCAGGAACTTGATCGTCGTGCCGTGGCCCTCGGCCGGGCCGACGGTCTCCATGTCGCCCTGCGGGATGCCACGGGCGAACTCCTGCCGGTAGAGCATGCCGTCGCGGCGCACCTCGGCGATGAGCCACTCGGAGAGCGCGTTGACGACGGAGACACCGACGCCGTGGAGCCCTCCCGAGACCTTGTAGCCGTCACCGCCGAACTTGCCGCCGGCGTGGAGCTTCGTGAGGACGACCGTCAGCGCGGGCAGGCCCTGCTCCTCGATCATGTCGATCGGGATGCCGGCGCCCTCGTCGACAACGGTGATCGAGTTGTCGGGGTGAATCGTCACGTCGGCCATGTCGTTTCGGCCGGCGAGCGCCTCGTCGACAGCGTTGTCGACGACCTCGTAGACGAGATGATGGAGGCCGCGCGGACCGGTCGTGCCGATGTACATGCCGGGCCTGAGCCGGACCGGCTCGAGGCCTTCCAGGACCGTGATGTCCTTTGCGGTGTAATCCGTCTCGGTCACGCTGCCTAGATCACCTCTCTCAACGAGAAAAGCCCTGCAAATCGGGCTTTTCGTGGATACCTACAGTGTATCAGAAATGGCGGCCGGAAGCCGTCTTGGCGAGGCTCGCGGCGGCGGCGCGGGCGATCGTCGCCCGGAGCTCGTCGTCGCTCATTCCGGAGGTCAGCTCGCTCGGCGAGGAGCCGCGTCGCGTCGTCCACCTCCGGAGGGGCCGTGGCCGCTTCGGCCGGGTGTGGCGCCGGCGGCGCGGGCACCGGTCCGGGCGCGAAGCGGATCGCCTTCGGAGCCCCTTCGGGGATAGCTGCGGCGAGCTTCGCGAGGATGTCGTCGGCGAGCAGGCCGAGCTCGAAGGCCCACGTCGAGGAGACGGCTGCGACGAGCAGCGTGCCGTCCCGTGCGATCCGCTGCGGCCAGGCGGCGCGTGCGATCGCGTCGCCGACGAGCTCGGGCCAGAGCCGCGTGACATCGGCGAGGGCTCCGGCATCCGGCACGCCCGCCCCGCGCAGGGCGCCACGCACCGCTCCGTCGAGACGCTCCATCAGACCACCTCGACGCGGCCCGGTGTGACCCGCAACAGCTGGGCCGGCGCGAGCGGGAGAGCCTCCGCGCCGGTGGCCGTGACGATCGTCTGTCCCACGGCGCCGATTCTCTCACTCAGCGTTCGGCGCCTGCTCTCGTCGAGCTCCGACAGCGCATCGTCGAGGAGGAGCAACGGCGGCACGCGGCGGCGCTCGGCGATCAGCTCGGCCTCGGCGAGGAGCAGCGCCAGCACGGCGAGGCGTTGCTCTCCCTGCGACCCGAACGTGCGGAGGTCGCGGTCGCCGCAGCGGATGCATGATCTCGTCGAGGTGCGGTCCGGCCCCGGTCGTGCCGCGCTCGATGTCACGCGCGAGGCGCTCCTCGAGCGCGCGTGATCGTCGGGGGCTCTGCGTCGTAGCCGAGCGAGACGTCCGGCAGGCCGAGCTCGCCGGCACGCTCGGCGAAGCCCGGCTGCAGGAGCTCGACGACGTCGCGCCTGGCGGCGACGAGCATGGCCCCCAGGTCCGCCACCTGGGCCGTCCACGGCGCCAGCACGTCTCGCTCCGAGACGCCGAGCGCGACACGACGCAGGGCGGCATTGCGCTGCCCGACGGCAGCGCCGTAGTCCAACGACACGTGAGCGCGGGCAGGGTAGAGGCGGCCGAGCGACCGATCGATGTATGCCCTCCGGGCAGCCGGCCCGCCCTTCACGACGACGAGCCTGTCGGGCGTGAAGACGAGCGTCGAGAGCTCGCTTCGGAGCTGCTCGGCCGACCGCAGCACCGCCCCGTCGAGGCGCGCGCGCTTCGGCTCGGCGGCGCTGAGGCTGACCGCGACGCTGGCCGGCACGGTCCCGCGGAGACCCTGGAGCTCGACCCTCCCGGCCGTGGCGCCCTGCCGGATCAGCTGCATGTCGGAGCGGGTGCGGGGCGAGAAGCCCTGGGTGCCGACGTGGAGCGCCTCGAGGAGATTCGTCTTGCCGGCTCCGTTGGCGCCGGTGACGAGAACGAGACCCGGCTCGAGCGAGAGCTCGAGCCGGGCGTACGACCGGAAGTCGCGGAGCGTGACCTCGGCGACGATCAGCCGGCGAGCCTGATCGGCATGATCAGGTACCAGAACGAGTCGTCGTCACCGGACGTGATCAGGCCGGGCCGGAGCGGGTTGATCAGCTTCAGCCGAACCGTGTCGCCGTGCACCGCGTCGACGCCGTCGGCGAGGAACTCCGCGTTGAAGCCGATCTCGAGCGGCTCGCCGGTGTACGCGGCCGGGAGCGACTCGGTCGTCTCGCCTACGTCCTGGCTCTGCGCCGAGATCGTCAGCTCGCCTTCGGCGAACCGCAGCCGCAACGGGGCGTTCCGGAGCGCCATCACGCCGGCACGCCGCACGACGTCGCGCAGCTCGGCCCGCGGCAGGTCGACCTCGACCTCGAACGACTCGGGCAGCAGGCGGCTGACATCGGGGAACTGGCCGTCGATGCGGCGTGTCGTCAGCCACGTGTCGCCGGTGCCGAAGACCACGGTGTTCTCGTTGACGCCCAGGGCGACGCTCTCGGTGCCGCTTGCGATCCGCGCCAGCTCGGTAAGGGCACGCGCCGGGATGATCGCCTCGAGGTCGGGCCCGGACTGCTCCAGCTCCGTCTGCTTGAACGAGAGCCGGTACGAGTCGGTCGCGGCCATGTAGAGCTGGTTGCCTTCGAACCGGACCTGGATGCCGGTCAGGACCGGGCGGGACTCGTCCTTCGAGGCCGAGCGCGCGACGCGGTCGACGGTCGAGAGCAGCGACGCCGTCGCGATCGTGTGCGGTGCCTCGGTGACGGACGGGAGCCGGGGGAAGTCCTCGGCCGAGAACACGTTCAGCTTCGAGGAGTAGCTCCCGCTCGAGATGTGCGCGACGCCGTCTTCGGGCCGGTACTCGATCGTGACCTCCGCCGCCGGCAGCAGCCGCGCGAGATCGACGAGGAGCTTGCCCGGGACGACGACGGCGCTGTCGCCTTCGACCTGGGCCGTGAGGGTCGTGCGGAGCGAGAGCTCCATGTCGGTGGCGGCGAGCTCCAGCCCGTCAGCGGAAGGACGCAGGAGCACGCCGGAGAGAACCTGGACGGTCCCTCGGGCCGAGACGACCCGGGAGACGGTTGCCAGCTTTGCGACGAGCTCGTCCCGGTCACAGCTGACCTTGAGCCCAGATCCGACCGCTATGTCTGTTTCAAGCATTAGTTAAAGAACCTCTCGTAGTAGTACATAGAGAGTGTGAATGATGGGGAGGACGGCCTGAAACGGCGCAACCATGCCGGTTTGCGCCTGTGGGCGATTCGGGGGACGAAACGGACCGGTCCCACAAGGACAAGGGTTCGCGATCGGTGGGTCCCACAGATCATCGGGTCTGCTTGATCCTGGCTGTGAGGTCCTGAACGAGGTTGTACACAGATCTATCCTCAGATATTAGGCGCGTGATCTTCGTCGTTGCGTGGATCACGGTGGTGTGATCACGCCCTCCGAACTCCTTGCCGATCTTCGGCAGCGACGCGTCGGTGAGCTCACGGGAGAGATACATCGCCACCTGGCGAGGATATGCGACCGCCTGGGAGCGCCGCTGGCTGCAGAGCTCGGTGATCGAGAGGCCGAAGCGATCCGAGACGGCTTCCTGGATCCGGCTGATCGTCACCGCCGGAACGGCGTCGCCGTGCGGGAACAGGTCGCGGAGCACCGACTCGGCGAGCTCGACGGTGAGCGGCAGACCCGTGAGCGACGAGAACGCGACGACACGCGTGAGCGCACCCTCGAGCTCGCGGATGTTCGTGGAGACACGGCCCGCGATGAAGGTGAGAACCTCGGGATCGCTGACCGCAATACGGTCGGTGGTCACCTTCTTGCGCAGGATCGCGATGCGCGTCTCGAGGTCGGGCGGCTGGATGTCCGTGATCAGCCCCCACTCGAACCGGGAGCGCAGCCGCTCCTCGAGCGTCGCGATCTCCTTCGGCGGCCGGTCGGACGAGATCACGATCTGGCGGCCGGCCTCGTAGAGCGAGTTGAAGGTGTGGAAGAACTCCTCCTGGATCCGCTCCTTGCCCTCGAAGAACTGGATGTCGTCGACGAGCAGGACGTCGTAGGTGCGGTAGCGCTGCTTGAAGCCCTCGATGCGCTTGTCGCGGAGCGAGTTGATGAAGTCGTTCATGAACGTCTCGCTCGTCACGTAGCGCGTCGTCGAGCCCTTCGTGTGCTCGCTCACGTACTGGCCGATCGCCTGCAGGAGATGGGTCTTGCCGAGGCCGGTGCCGCCGTAGATGAAGAGTGGGTTGTACGCCTGGGCGGGCGCCTCGGCCACCGCGAGCGCCGCGGCATGGGCGAAGCGGTTCGACGAGCCGATCACGAAGAGGTCGAAGGTGTACTTCGCGCTCGCCGCCTGCTTCGGCTCGGCGGGAGCGCCCGCCACCGGAGTCTCGCTTGCGATGTCCCCGACGCTGCCCTCAGGCTCGCGCACGGTCAGCGTCACCCGGATGTCGCGGGCGAGCGCGTCGCGCGCTGCAGCCTTCACGAATCCGAGGAAGTGCCCCTCGATCCACTCACGGGTGAAGTCGTTCGGGACGACGAGAGAGAAGGTGTCGTCGACGAGCTCGCCCGCCGCGACATCGCCGAACCAGGTTGCGTAGGTCGTCTCGTTGAGTGCCTCACGGAGCCGGCCGGAGACGTCGTCCCACAGGCGTTCGGCAGTCGGCTCGATGTCGTGCGCCACCCTCGGGAGGCTCCTCTCAACAGGTTGCGGGGACGGCGAGCATAGCAGCGTCTCGGAGCCACCTCAATGCCTGCAAACAGACATCCAGGCTGTCCAAAAAGGCCCTGTTTTGCAGGGATTTTTCTCCGTCCACACCTGTTTCCACACCTGTGGAGAACCGCCGGAGCGGAGCCTCTCGGGACAACGATGTTCCGTCGCATGCAGCACTTTCCGCTTTCCGCCCGAACGCCATGCTTGTGGATAAGTCGGCGGCCCGGAGACCTCATCTATACTGACGCCCCGCGTCCGCACCTTGCGGCCCGAACCGCCGACCAAGAGAGCCCACTCGTGAAACGCACTTACCAGCCCAACGTCCGCCGCCGCAAGCGCAAGCACGGCTTTCGCGCCCGCATGTCCACGCGCGCCGGACAGATGATCCTGAAGCGCCGCCGCGCCAAGGGGCGCAAGCGCCTCTCCGCCTGAGCGCCCGCCCTGCTGTGGAGCGCCGGTACCGCCTGTCACGGTCGAAGGACTTCGATGCGGTCTACCGGCAGGGCCGGTCGGTCTCGACGCGCTACTTGACCCTGCATTGGTTTCCACGCGATGACGACCCGGAGGGCGAGCCGCGGCTTGGCCTTGCCGTTCCGAAAGCGGTTGGTAACGCTGTCGTCCGCAACCGGCTCAAGCGTCAGCTGCGCGAGACCTGGCAGGAGCTCGCCGGCGAGGTTCCCGCGGGCCGGGACTACGTGCTCGCGGCCCGCTCCGGCGTCGCCGAGCCGGCCGACACCCGCGGCCACGAGTGGCTCGTGGAGCAGGTGACCGAGGTGCTCGGCAAGGCGGCGGCATGAAGTACATCGGGATCGGTCTCGTTCAGCTCTGGCGCTACACCTTCGGGCTGTTGACGCCGGCCGGCACGTGCAAGTACCACCCGTCGTGCTCGCAGTACGCGCTCGACGCCTTCCGGATCCACGGCTTCTTCAAGGGCGGCCTGTTCGCTGCCTGGCGGCTTCTCCGCTGTAATCCCTGGAGCCACGGTGGCGTCGACCGGGCCGAGGATGCGCGCTTCGGGCGCCGCCACGAGAAGGAGCACACGGCGTGATCACGCACCTGCTCCCCCACGTGCTCGCGTTCTCGAACCCGCTGAAGCCACTCGAGCACCTCCTCCAGCACGTCCTCGTCTGGCTTCACGTCCACGGCGGCCTCAGCTGGGCGTGGTCGATCGTCGCCCTGACCGTCATCGTCCGGATCCTGCTCGTCCCGGTGACGGTGCGGCAGATCCACTCGATGCAGAGCCTCCAGGCCCATGCGCCGGAGATGAAGGCGCTGCAGCAGAAGTGGAAGCACGACAAGGCGCGCCAGAACGAAGAGCTGATGAAGTTCTACAAGGAGAACAAGATCAACCCGGCGGCGTCGTGCCTGCCGATGTTGATCCAGATCCCGATCTTCATCTCCCTCTACTACGTGCTGAAGCACTTCGACCAGCGCGTCTACGCCGTCTACCACGGCTCGAAGGACTGGCTCCACCTCGTCGACATCACCCAGCCGGTGATGAGCGGCTGGGGCCCGCTGCTGCTCACGATCTACGTCGTCAGCCAGCTGTCGTCGTCCTACTTCATGTCGACGACGATGCAGGGCGCGCAGCGAGTCCTGCTCATGGTGATGCCGCTGTTCTTCGTCGTCTTCATCATCGCGAACCCGGCGAGCTTCCCCGTCGGCCTGATGATCTACTGGGTGACGACCAACCTCTGGACGACGGGGCAGGGGCTCGTGACGCGCAGGCTGATGCCGAAGCCGGCGCCGCCGGAGAAGCGGAGCTCTCGCTCGCCGGCAAAGGATGAGCCGGAGGCTGCATCCGGCAACGGCGCCGCCGCAGCCGCAACTCCCCGGAAGGCGGCGGCTACGCCTGCCCGCAAGCCGGTTGCCGGCCCGCCGCGTCGGGTGAAGCGCAAGAAGGGCGGCGGAGGGGCGAAGCGTTGACCGAGATCACCGTCGAGGCGACCGGCGAGACGGTCGGCGAGGCGAAGTGGAGCGCGCTGCAGGAGCTTCAGCGCCGCGTTCCGGGCCTCGACCGCGACGCGATTCGCTTTCAGGTCGTGAGTGAGGGCGAGCGCGGGCTGCTCGGCGTGGGCTACACGCCGGCCTCGGTCATCGCCACGGTCGAGGTTGCGGAGACGGCGGCATCCGCGAGCGCGGAGAGCCACGACGACGAGACCGGCCAGGCGGCACTCGTTCGAGAGCTGCTCGAGCGGACGGTCGCGGCGACCGGCATTCCCGCGACGGTCAGGATCGACGAGGGAGAGGAGCTCGTCGCGACGCTGATCGGCCCGGATCTCGGCGTCCTGATCGGACGCCACGGGCAGACGATCGACGCCCTTCAGTACCTCGCCAACGCGATCGGCCACCGGACACAGGGCGAGGACAGGCTGCGCGTCGTCGTCGACGCGGCCGGCTACCGCGCCCGCCGGGCGGCCACGCTCGAGACGGTCGCGCGCCGCGCCGCCGAGCAGGCTGCCGCCACCGGCCATCGGGTGGAGCTGGAGGCGATGACCGCGGTCGAGCGCCGGATCGTGCACGAGCTGCTGAAGGACGATCCCGAGGTCGAGACATCGAGCGAGGGCAGCGAGCCGGCCCGGTTCGTCGTCGTCTTCCCGCGCCGCTCCGCCGACTGAGGCGGTCGTGCCGCCGAGCGTGCTCGACCGGTGGCTCGAGGCGGTCATGGCGACGCCGGGGCTGACGGCGATCCGCGACCCCGCGACCGCACGGGCTGTTCTGCTCGACGACGCCTTGCGGGCCGCCCCGCTCGTCGAGTCCACCGAGGGGCCGGTCATCGACGTCGGCTCCGGGGGAGGCACTCCCGGGATTCCCCTGGCCGTCTCTTTGCCGGATCGCGCCGTGACGCTGCTCGAGGCGGAGCGCCGCAAGTGCGCGTTCCTCGAGGGCTGGGCGGCGGAGATCCCGAATCTCGAGGTCGTGTGGGGACGCGCGGAGGAACAGGAGACGGAGACGTTCGGCGTCGCTGTCGCGAAGGCGCTCGCTCACCCGCCGACGGCCGCGGAGTGGTGCCTGCCGCTCGTTCGCGAAGGCGGCCTCGTCGTGCTCTGGGTCGGGGAGTCGGCCGAGCCGGAGCGCGTCGCGACGGTTGCCGCGCTGCTCGGCGGCGAGCTCGAGCCCTCGCCGGCAGGGCTGCTCGCGATCCGCAAGATCGGGCCGACACCGCCGGGTTTTCCCCGCCGCACGGGCGTCGCGAAGAAGCGGCCCCTGGCCTGAACGGTGCACCACCAGCTTTCCGGGCCCGCGCCGCGGTTTTACCCTTCCTTCAGGATCCCGCGAAGCGGGCAGAGAGCATCGCGATTCGCCCAACGCCTCGCGTCCGGCGCCGCGGCTAGCCTGGGTGGGTGCCCGCTCGTGTCTACGCAGTCGCGAACCAGAAGGGCGGTGTCGGCAAGACGACGACGGCCGTCAACCTGGCGGCGTGCCTCGCGGAGGCGGGCGAGCGCTGTCTCCTCGTCGATCTCGACCCGCAGGCAAACGCGACCTCTGGCCTCGGCCGCCGCGCCAACGGGGTGTCGACCCATGACCTCCTCGACGGCGTGCCGCTGTCCGAGCTCGCGAAGCCGACGGCGTTCGCGAACCTCGACCTCGTCCCCGCCAAGCCGGAGCTGGCCGCAGCTGCGGTGCAGCTGTCGTCGATCGACGGCGGCGAGCGCTATCTCGCCGACGCGCTCGTGGCTCCCGCCACCGATCCGTACACGTTCGTCTTCCTCGACTGCCCACCGGCGTTCGGCGCGCTGACCGTCAACGCCCTCGCGGCGGCGGACCGGGTGATCGTCCCCGTCCAGGCGGAGTACTACGCACTCGAGGGGCTGTCGCAGCTGCTCGGCTCGATCAACCTCGTCAAGGCGCGCCTCAACCCGCGCCTCGCGGTCGCGGGAATCCTGCTGACGATGGTCGACGGCCGCACCCGGCTCGCGGCCGAGGTCGAGCGGGAGCTGCGACGCCACTTCGGGGAGCTCGTCTTCACGACCTCGGTGCCGAGGTCGGTGCGTCTGGCCGAGGCACCGAGCCATGGCCTGCCCGCAATCGCCTACGACCGCCGCTCGTCCGGCTCGGAGGCCTACTGGAAGGTGGCGATGGAACTTGTCGAGCGCCAGTGACACGCCCCGCCGCGGCCTCGGCCGCGGCCTCGAGGTCCTGATCGGCGGAGCCGGCGAAGCCGAGCTGCTCCACCTGCCGGTCGAGGTGGTACACGCGAACCCGCGCCAGCCGCGGCGCCGCTTCGAGCCCGAGGCGACCTCCGGCCTGGCGGCCTCGATCCGCCACCAGGGCGTCCTGCAACCGGTCGTCGTCCGCCCGCGACCCGAGGGCGGCTACGAGCTGATCGCCGGCGAGCGCCGCTGGCGCGCCGCCCGCGAGGCGGGCGTGCCGACGATTCCTGCGGTCGTGCGGAACGCCGACGATCGCGACACGCTGCTGCTCGGACTGGTCGAGAACGTCGCGCGCGAGAACCTGTCACCGGTGGAAGAGGCGCGCGCCTACGCCTCGCTGATCGACGAGTTCGAGCTCTCGCTCGGCGAGGTCGCCGAGCGGGTCGGCCGCTCGAAGCCCTCGGTCTCGAACCGCGTTCGACTGCTCGAGCTTCCCGAGGACGTGCTCTGGATGCTCGCCCGCGGCGACCTCACCGAGGGCCACGCGCGCGCCGTGCTGGCGCTGCCCGATGACGACGCACGCAGGCGCCTGGCGCGGAAGATCACCGAGGACGGCCTCACCGTCCGCGCCGCGGAGAAGGCGGCACGCGATGGCGGTGCCCGCCGCAAGCGCGCGGTCACGACGGTCGACCCGGCGCTCGCCGACCGCGCCCGCACGGCCGCCCACGGCCTCACGGGTCTGCCGGCCCGCATCGGCAACGGCAAGCTCGAGCTCGATTTCGGCGACGAGACGGGCCTCGCGGAGCTCGTCGAGACACTCGAAGCGCTCCTCTAGCATGATCACCATCTTGGTTCGGTACACTCTCCGCTCCCTGCGGGCGATTAGCTCAGTTGGTTAGAGCGCCGCTCTGATAAGGCGGAGGTCCCTGGTTCGAATCCAGGATCGCCCATGGAGAAAGCCCCGGAGAGCCGGGGCTTTTGTTTGTCTCGAATGCTTTGCGGTTAGACGGTGTCCTTGTCGAGCCAACCACGTCAAAACGACGGAGGTCAGCGGTATGAATGGAACTGAGATCGTCGCGAGGCGGGGGCAGGACGCCTCCGTAGTTGCCGTTGCGCTCATCGCGGTCGGCATCGCGGTCGGTGTCGGCGCATCCGCCGCGCGCTCCGATGCACCGCCCGTTGGGCCTCTTCCCTCCGGCCATGTCTCGACGATCACGACGACGCGCGGCGACCTTGTCGCGATCGCGCTGCCGAGCGGTCGCAACGGGAACGTGTGGCGGGTCGCGCGTCCCTATGACTCCGCGGTCGTCAGAGAGGCACAGGAAGCGAACGTCGGCAACACGGTGGTCATCGTCTTCAAAGCGCGCAAACCTGGCCAGACGCGGGTGATCTACGCACTCACCCACGGGGAGCAGTCGCGGGCGTTGGCGGCGAGAAGCTTCCAGATCCGAGTTCGATAGCGCCCTTAGAACGGCTCCTCGCCGCGGCCGCCGGTCTCCGGCCCCGCGCCCGCGAGCAGCGGCAGCAGCGTGTCCTCGCGGCCGTAGTGCCCGGAGGCGTCGAACAGCCGCTTCGCGTGGAGGCCGATGCGGAGGTCGCAATCCGCGATCACGATGCCCTCCTCGCCGTAGAGCGGGCCGGCGATCACGTTCCCCTGCGACGGCTCCACGATCACGGCGCCGCCGCGGCCGAACACCTCCTTGCCCTCGGGCAGCGGCAGTGGAAAGTCGTCCGGGAACGCCGAGGCGGGGATGAACTGGGGCGCGGCGACGACGAACGCGCCGGACTCGATCGCGATGTGACGCATCGTCGCCTGCCAGCCGTCGGAGGTGTCGGCGGTGGGTGCGACCCAGATCTGCGGGCCGCCGCGGTACACCGCGGCCCGGGCGAGCGGCATCCGGTTCTCCCAGCAGATGAGGCCACCGACGCGGCCCGCGGGCGTGTCGACGACGCCGAGGTCGTCGCCGGCGCCGATCCCGTGGAAGAGGCGCTCGTGATGGGTCGGCATCAGCTTGCGGTGCCGCGAGAGCAGCCCGCCGGGCCCGAGCACGAGGAGCGTGTTGTACAGCGTTCCGGGCCGCTCGGACTCGCGCTCGTTGACGCCGATCGCGCAGACGACGTCGTGGCGGCGGCAGGCCTCGATGAGCTCGTCGACGAGCGGGCCGGGAACGTCGACCGAGCTGGCCCACATGCGCTCCCAGAGCTCGTCGAGACCGCTTCTGCCGTCCATCCCGGCGGCCGCGGCCGCCCAGGCGTTCGACGGGTAGAGCGAGACGAAGGTCTCCGGGAGCACGGCGAGCTGCGCGCCGGCGGCGGCCACGTCGCCGAGCAGACCGACGGCTTTCGCGACCGACGCCTCTGCGTCGAGGATCACGGGGGTCGCCTGGACGGCGGCGACACGAACGGTGGGGAACGCGGTCATGGTCTCCTTCTCCCGAGCGACGCGAGCCTCTGGAGCGTAGTGACTCGGCCGCGATCGGGGAAATGCCCCATCCGGGGATCGCGCGGCGGCGGACGGCTGCCGATGCCTCGCGGATGACGGCGAATCACTCTGTGGCCGGGCTGCTCGCGCTCGCGACGATCGTCCTCGCGGCGGGCGGCGAAGCACTCGTGCTCACGCACGTGGCCGGCGCGCTCGGCCTGATCATGCTCGCCTGCGGCGCCGCGGCCGGAATCGCCGCCTGGATCGCGCTCGGTGCGCCGCGCACCCGCAAAGACAATTCCGTGTGACGCGCCGCGTGCGGGGCTTGCTGCAACGCAAGACACGAATGATCGTTGCAGCAATCCCCACTCATGCTTGCTGCAGAGCAGCCCCGCTTCGCGGGACGGAAGGATCGGGTGCGAGCCAGTCTCAAGGGCTGCCTGGCGCCGATACACTGAGATCGAGGCCGATGCGCGAAATGACCGTCTATGGCGTGAGCTTCGACCTGGTCGGCAAGCAGCCGATCGTGCTGTTGAAGACCCAGGACGGCAACACCTTCCTCCCGATCTGGATCGGGCACTCGGAGGCTGCCGCGATCCTGATGAACCTCCAGGGCACCGAGCCGCCGCGGCCGATGACGCACGACCTCGCGACATCGATCATCGCCTCACTCGACGCCGAGATCCGGCAGGTCACCGTGACCGAGCTCCGCGACAGCACGTTCCATGCGCTCATCACCATCGTCCGCAACGGCACCGAGATCGAGCTCGATGCCCGCACGTCGGACGCGATTGCGCTGGCGCTGCGCACCGACGCCAAGATCTTCGCGGCGGACGACGTGATCGAGGAATCAGGGGTCGAGTTCGAGGGCGACGAGGAAGAGGCCTCGCGCCGGCTCACGGGCCAGGACTCGCTCGCCGACCTCGATCCTGACGAGTTCCGCCGCTTCCTCGACACCGTCTCGCCGGACGAGTTCGCCGCCGAGCCGGACGAGGACTCGTAGGGGCGAGGCGCGCGTCGCCGCTTACGCGAGCTCGTTCTTCGTCAGGGCAAGCAGCTCCGTTACGAGCCGGTCGAGCCCCGCGGATGAGAGCGGACCGCCGTTCGCGGCGGCGAGGGTCTCACGCAACCGGCGCTCGCGATCGGGGTCGACCGTGTCGAGCCCGAGCTCGGCCTTCAGCTCCCACAACGCGCTCACGAGCTCGAGCCGGCGGTTGACGGCGCCGACGATCGCCTCGTCGTTGGCCGTGATCTCGGCGCCGGATCTCGTCGAAGCGCTCGCTCACCGACTTCGCCGCTTCGCTCATAACACCACTGCCGCGACGAGCGCGGACGCGTTGAAGAGGCAATGGATGATCATCCCGGGATAGACGCTACCCGTCTGCCAGCGCAGCCAGCCGAGGCTGATGCCGAAGATCGTGAGCACCGGTAGGCCGAGCACGAGCCCGTGCGCGAGCCCGAACGAGAAGCCCGTGATCACGACGGCCGGCAGCGGCAGCACGAACTGGGTCAGGAGCCCGTAGCCGAGCCCGCGAAACAGGAGCTCCTCGACGAACGGCGCCACGAGCGTGACGACGGCGGCATTCGCAAGGAACGGCAAGGCCCTGCTCGAATCCCACGCCTTCGGGACGAGGCCTTGCTCGTCGCCCGCGTCGAGGAACTGGCTCAGGATGGCCGAGGCAGCCACGATCACGATCAGCGCCACGATCGCCAGGCGCACGGCGCGCCAGCGATTCTCGGGAGCCCGGAGGGCAAGTAGGCGCCGGTCGAGCCCGTGCGCGATCGCGATGATGAGGAGGAACATGATCCCGTACTGGACGAGCGCGCCAACGAATGTCGACCACAGGTAGAGGACGTCGTCGGGCGTCTCGGAGCCCCAGATCCGCCCCGCATACGAGATGGCCGCGAGCGAACCGACCAGGCAGAGCCACGCGACCAGCCGCCCCGTCTGCCGCAGAGGCGGCGGCGCGTCCGGCTCGACGATCTGCCCTGCGGGCTCGATCTCACTCATCTCAGGCGACCCAGTACCACAGCGACCATCTGACCACATACACGCAGAGCCACGCGGCGAGAATCGCCACCGTGACGAGAACCGCGCGCCTGCTTCGCACCAGGGTCGCGAGCGCCATGAACGCCGGGAAGACGACGACCGCGAACCGCTGCATCGACCAGAGCGGCACCTTGTCGGAGACGAAGCTGAGCGGCATCAGCGACGCTCGTCAGCGTGTAGAGCCCGTACGCCGGCGCCGATCCGGCGCCAGGCGACGATCCCGAGCGCGATCAGAGCGAGCGCGACGGCGAGATCCAGCAGCTCCCTGTGCTGCACCGCCGCTACGACGCCGCCCAGCGGGCCGGCCGGGGAGAGGCGCCGCTCCCAGACGACCTTCTGCGCGTCGAGGAACGCGAGCGGCCGCTCGATCCAGATCGCGAGGACGAGCGGGTAGAGGGCGAAGAGGAGCGGCGCCAACGCAACTCCCGCCAGCGCCCGAAGGCGGTTGGGCGCTCGCCACGCGAGCACGACGAGCGCCGGGAGGAGCGCCACTCCGGCGGAGCGCGTCAGGAGCGCCAGCCCGGCGGCGGCGCCGGCCTGCCAGAAGCGCCCCCGCTCCGCGAGCAGGAAGGTCGCGACCGCGAGGAGCAGGAAGAGCGACTCGCTGTAGACGGCACCGAAGAACAGCGACGTCGGCGCGACGGCGAGGAACAGCACCGTGCGCCGGGCGGCGTCCTCCCCGAGCCGCAGGTCGGTGAGCCGGTAGAGCAGCACGAACGCGGCGGCCCCGGCAGCGAGCGAGATGACCACGCCGGCGAGCACGTCGTGGCCGCCGAAGACCGTCCCGAGGCCGGCCACGAGGAGCGGGTAGAGGGGGAAGAACGCGGGCGTGCTGGACGGCCAGGAGTACCCGTCCTCGGCGATCCGGAGGAACCAGTCGCTGTCCCAGCGCGCCCAGACGTCGATGGACGGCGCCGAGATCGTGCAGGCGGGAGCTGTCCCACTCGCCGCGGCGTGCGTTCAACGCCCCGTCGAACCCGATCACGACGACGACGGCGAGCAGCCAGATCGCGGCGCGACTCAGGAGGAAGAGGCGGAGTGCAGGCGCCGAGCTGCGCGTGTCGTCCGCCACACGCCGACTCTAGCCCGCAGTGAAGCCTCTCGGCCAAAAGGGTGAGAGGCGCCGGGCAGCCGACGCCGAATGTCGCCAACACGATGGCTACCATCGCTCTATGAGCGCGCCCCGCCGCGGACCCCAGCGTGGGCTGAAACCTGACGTCCCCATTCGCCGCCGGCGCCGCAAGAAGCGTCGCCGGCCACTCCTCGTCGTGCTCCTGATCGTGGCCGGAATCGTGACGGCGGCAGCCGTTGCGGGCGGCACCGGCGTCTACGCATTCGGCTCCTCCTGCGATCTCTCGGCTCTGCACGAGCTCGGACTCGGCCAGAACACGTTCGTCTACGCCGCCGACGGCTCGCTCCTCGGCGCGATCCCCGCCGAGCGGAACCGGCAGGTCGTCCCCCTCTCCCGGGTCAGCCAGTGGATGCCGAAGGCGACGATCGCGATCGAGGACAGGCGGTTCTACAGCCACGGAGGGATCGACCCGCAGGGCATCGCCCGCGCCGTCTACGAAGACGTAAAGGCACGCGAGGTCGTGCAGGGCGGATCGACGATCACGCAGCAGCTCGTGCGCAACCTCTACATCTCGAACGAGCGGACGGTGCAGCGGAAGCTGAAGGAGGCGTGCCTCGCGATCAAGCTCAACGACGCCTGGTCGAAGCAGCGGATCCTCGCCTCGTACCTCAACCAGGTCTACTACGGAAACTTCGCCTACGGGATCGAGGCGGCCTCGCAGACGTACTTCTCGAAGCCGGCCAGCGCGCTGACCCTGCCCGAGGCGGCCTTGCTCGCCGGCCTCACGCAGGCGCCGTCGGCCTACAACCCGTTCGTCGAGCGGGGCAAGGCGCTGTCGCGGCGCAACGCCGTCCTGCGCGGCGATGCGCGACCAGGGATCGATCACCCAGAAGCAGTACGCCTGGGCGAGCCGGTCGCGCGTGCACCTCAAGCCCGGGCGGCTCTACAAGGACATTCGCGAGCCGTACTTCTTCGGCTACGTGCGCGACCAGCTGATCAGGAAGTACGGCGCCGAGAAGGTCCGCTCGGGCGGCCTCAGCGTCTACACGACGATCGTGCCGCGCTGGCAGCAGGCGGCGCAGAACGCGATCAAGGGGACGCTGACCGACCCGGCCGATCCCGCAGCCGCCGTGATCTCGATCGATCCCGCGAACGGCGCCATTCGCGCGATGACCGCGGTCGTCCCGGGCCGCAGCAACAACCAGTTCAACCTGCTCTCGCAGGCGCGCCGCCAGCCGGGCTCGACCTTCAAGACGTTCGTGCTGGCGGCGGCGATCGAGAAGGGAATCGATCCCGACACGAGCTCCTACGTCTCGGCGCCGTTCACCTACAAGCCCGTCGAGAACGGCAACTGCGACGACGGCTCGTGGTGGTGCGTGAAGACCTACGACTCGTCCTACAACGGCTGGACGACGATCTCGCGCGCGACGCTCCGCTCCGACAACACCGTCTACGCCCAGCTGACGCTCGACGTCGGGCCCGGACAAGGTCGGCGAGATGGCCACGAGGCTCGGCGTGCGCTCGCCGCTCAAGGTCGACGGCCACTACGTCCCGGCGATGGGCCTCGGCTCGATCGCCGTGTCGCCTCTCGACATGGCGTCCGCCTACGCGACGCTCGCCGCCGGAGGCATCTACTCCGAGCCCACCGCGATCCGCAAGGTCGTGCTGCCGAACGGCAAGGAGGACACAAAGGCGGGCTGGGGATCGCCGAAGCGCACGCGCGTGATCCCCGACGGCGTCGCGTGGAAGGTGACCCAGATCCTCGAGGACAACGTCAGCTACGGGACCGGCGTCGGCGCCGGCTTCGGGCGTCCCGCCGCCGGGAAGACCGGCACGACCGACAAGCACGCCGACGCCTGGTTCGTCGGCTACACGCCCGACCTCGCGACGGCCGTCTGGATGGGGTACCAGTCGGGTGAGATCCCGATGGAGAACGTGCACGGGATCGCCGTCTCGGGCGGCAGCTTCCCGGCCGACATCTGGCGCCTGATGATGGAGAACACGATCGGGCTGCGCCCGGCCCGGGACTTCCCCGACCCGAAGACCTACCCGACCTACGTGCCGTTCCAGCGGGGCCCGCTCGCGCTCAGCTACGACCCGTACTACGTCGCGCCGACGACGACGACCGACACGACCGCCACCGACACGACCGCGACGGAAACGACACCCACGCCGCCGGGCGCAAAGCCGACGCCGAAGCCCGACGCAAAACCGCCGACGCCGCAACCGTGAGGCGCGCCGTCGCGGCGGGCGTGGCCGTCCTCGCGCTCGTGGCCGCCGCCTGCGCGCTCGCCTGGCGCCCCGACTCGCCGCTCGTCCCGCGTCACGGCGGCAACGTCTCCGGGACGGCCCCGTTCTTCCTCGTTCTCCTGATCGCGGCGTTCGCGACCTATCGCGCTCGCGCTGCTGCTGATCCGGCGCGCGCCGCCCTCGCTCCGCGCCGTCGATCGTCGCTCGCGGCGGCGATCCAGCTGATCCCGCTGGCCGCACCGCTGCTGCTCTCCACGGACGCGTGGACGTACTGGTCGTACGGCTGGGTCGGGTCCCGGGGCGGCGGGAACCCGTACTGCCGATCCGCCGGTGGACTTTCCGGACAACCCGGCGCTTCCGTTACATGGGCAGCGACTGGGTCGACACGACGAGCGTCTACGGACCCGCGTTCACGATCGACATCCGAGCCGCTTGCCGTCGTGGCCCGCGACTCCGATGCCGTTGCGGCGTGGACGTACAAGTCGCTCGCCGCCGCCGCGGCGCTCGGCGCTGCTCTGCTCGCGGGGCGACTCGCGCGGCGCAAGGCGTTCGCGATCGCGCTCGTCGGCTGGAACCCCGTGCTCGCGGTGCACCTGGCAGGGGGCGGGCACAACGACGCCTGGGTCGGAGCGCTGATCCTCGCGGCGCTGGCGCTCTCGTCATCGCGGAGGGTGCAGAGCGGCGGCGTCCTCTGGACGCTCGCGATCGCCGTCAAGTGGGTGCCGGTGCTCTTCCTCGCCTTGCGCGGGCTCGAGTCGCGGGCGAGCGGGCGTCCGCTCGGCGTCCGCGGGATCGCCGTTTCTGCGGCGGCGATCGCCGTCGGCGCCAGCATCCTCTACGGCGGCTCCTGGCCACTCGCCATCTTCCCGCTCGCCGGCAATGCCGCGCTCGAGACGAGCTACGCGATCCCGCACCGGCTCGAGCAGCTCGGGCTGCCCGACGACCTCTCCCTCGCCCTCGCGGTGGCCGGCCTGATCGGCGGGTCGATCGCGCTCGCGCGCGAGGCGGCCCGTGGCCGGGCACGCCTCGCCCTCGCGGCCTGCCTCGTGCTCGTGACGACGCCCTACCTGGCGGTCTGGTACCTCGCGTGGGCGGTGCCCGCTCGCCGCCGCGGAGGAGGACGCTGTCGCGACGGTGGCGGTGCTCGCCCTCTGCGCCTACCTGTTGCCGCAGACGATCCCGATCTGAGACTAGCTACCGCGTCGGAGAACGACGACGCCGTCGTCGGCCCGGACGACGTGCCAGCCCGGGTCGCGCCGGAAGCGCGCATAGGCAGACGAGAACCGCTTGCCGGTGGCGTCGTCGAGGTAGCTCGGGCGCCTGAGGTCGACGGCGACCCAGCGCGCCTCGCGGAGAACGGGGAAGCTGAAGACCCGCCGCCGCTCGGACAGGTGCGCGCCGAGGGTGTTGGTTGCGCTGACTGCGGCACCGGCCGGCACCGCCGCCAGCACTCGTGCGGCGGCGCGGTCGTGGGCGCTGACGATGATGATCGCGCGTAGCGAGCTTCGAGCCGAAGGGAACGTGGCGCCAGACAGGGAGCGGCCCGAGCAGGATCCCGGCCACGAGAGTCAGCACGACAACCCCGCGACCGAGGACACGGCCACGCCCGCGGCCACCACCGCTGCAGCACGAGCGCCGCCGAGCACGGCGCCGGCGATGAGGCCCGGGATCGCACCGGCGGTGTAGTGGAAGTGGATCGACGACTGCGTGCGCGTGCCCGAGAGGAGGTTGAGCGCGAGCTCGGGGAGCGCGCTCGCGGCGACGAGCGGAGAGAGCAGCGGTAACCCCCCGAGCGGCGCCAGGAGATCCCACAGGTAGGAGAGATCGCGGTGCTCCGTCGCCGCCTGGAGCAGGCGGAGCGGATGGGTGAACCCCGTCTTGACGATGCCGCCGGGGGAACCCCCGACCGCCTCGTAGCGGCCCGCGAACGGCGACCCGCCGCCCGGCGCGTAGTGGGGCACGATGACCGCCGTGGCGATGACCGCAACGAGCACGCCGGCGACGAGGATGACGAGCCCGGCCCGCCGCCGGCCGTGGGAGACCGCGTGCCAGATCCCGAGCACCGCCACGACGAGGCCGATCTGCTCCTTCGTCAGGCACGCCGCACCGGCGCAGAGCGCGAAGGGCAGCAGGCGGTTCTCGTCGAGGAACCAGATCGCGCCGAGCAGGAGCGGCGTCGCGAGGGCGACCGGGTGGAAGTCGTCGACGACGAGCCATTGCGTCGGGGGATAGAGCAGGTACACGAGCGCGAAGCCAGAGCCCCGCCCAGTCACCGCCGAGGTGCTTGCGGGCGAGCAGGAACACCGGCACCGCACCCAGCGCGACTGCGACGGCCTGCGACGACGAGGAGCAGGTCGGGGCTCGGCCAGAGCCACCAGAGCGGGGCGAAAACGGCAACCAGAGGGTCGAAGTGCGCGCCGAGCCGCGAGATCTGGTGCCCCTGAAGGTCGGTCACCTCGAGGAAGCGGCCGTGCGCCGTCGACCAGACGGCCTGCGTGAGGTTGCCGACGTCGAAGCGTCCCGTCTCGAACGCGCGCTGCTGGAGCACGGCGAGCGAGGACATCCCGGCGGCGAATGCGCACACCGCCAGCGAGAGAAGGGCCGTTGGGCGGCTCACGTCGCCGCGATCGCACGCTCGAGCAGCGCCCGCCAGCGCGCTCCCAGCACCGCCTCGCTTGCGTGCGCCTCGTAGGTCGCGCGGCCCGCCGCACCGATGCGGTCGGCGAGGCCGGGGTCGGAGGCGAGGCTCCGCACGGCGGCGGCGAGCGCCTCCGGATCGCCGGGTGGGACGAGCAGCGCGTCGTGGCCGTCGGTGAGCAGCTCGCGCGCGGCCGGGGTGTCTGCGGTGACGAGCGGGGTCGCCGCAGGCGATCGTCTGGAACGCCTTGTTCGGGATCACCCGGCCCGCTTTGGCGCCGGTGCCGAAGATGCCGAGCGCGCAGCCCGCGGACTGGATCTCGCCGGGCAGGTCCTCGTACTCGACCCAGGGGATCCACTCGACGTTCGGCGGGCGGTGGTCCAGGAGCGCCTCGAGCTGCCCGCTCCCGACGACGCGGAACGGGATCTCGGGGGCGAGCGCGGCGGCAGCGAGGATCGTGTCGAGGCCGTGGAGGGGGATCAGCTTGCCGACGAAGAGCACGTGAAAGGGCGCCTCCGGCTGCCAGCCCGGGAAAGAACAGGCGGTCCTCGGCCCCGACGAAGCAGACCTCGACCGCGTCGGCGCGGAGGCCGAACTGCGTCGCGGAAGAATGCGCCGTGCGCCGCGGTGTCGGCGACGACGACATCGGCCCGGCGAAACGCTCTCCGGTCGACGAGGTGGACGACACCGGCGCCCGGCGAGCCGCGCCGGAAGCGGCCGCGGTCGTCGACCAGCGTGTCGAAGAGGGACACGAGCGGATTGAAGATGACCGGCCGCCCACGTGCGACGCGCTTTGCGGCCGGCAGGTCGAAGTGCCCGGGATAGCCGACGATCAACGCGTCCGCGTCGCGCTGGTCGTCAGGCGAGCGGCGCAGGCTTCGCTCGGCCCCGGCGACGCGCAGCATCTGCCGCAGCCCGACCGACCAGTTGTGGCGGCGCTCCCAGACGGCACGATGCTGCTCCCGCACCTCGACGCCCGCATCGCGCAGCGCCGAGATCACCTGCGCGTTCCGGGGGTAGGCGCGGTCGTACGTGCCGAAGTAGAGAACGCGCATGCTCGTCCGGCTAGCGGAGCACTTCGTCCACGAGGCGGGCGGCGCGGTCCTCTCCACCCGTCCGCTCCTCGTGGTGGCTCGTGATCAGCTCGGAGATGAGCCCGAGTGAGAGCAGCTGGATGCCGACGACGACGAGCAGGACGCCGAGGAGGAGGAGCGGACGTTGCCCGATTGCGTGCCCGAGCAACTTGACAATGGTCAGGTAGACGAGGATTGCGCTTCCGACAAGGCTGAAGAGCAGCCCGACCCCTCCGAAGAGGTGCAGCGGGCGGTGTCGGTAGCGCCCCATGAACGTCACCGTCAAGAGGTCGAGGAAGCCTCGGACGTATCGCTCGACGCCGTAGTTCGAGCGGCCGTGCTCGCGGGGACGGTGGTTGACCGGCAGCTCGGTGACGCGATAGCCGCGGTAGTGCGCCAGGACGGGGATGTACCGGTGCAGCTCCCCGTACAGCTGCATGCCCTCGACGACCTCGGCGCGATAGGCCTTGAGACCGCAGTTCATGTCGTGGAGACGGACGCCCGAGACCTTCCCCGCCACCGTGTTGAAGATCTTCGACGGGATCCGCCGCGTGATCGGGTCCCGCCGTTTCGTCTTCCACCCCGAGACGAGGTCGTAGCCCTCGTCGAGCTTCGCGAGCAGCTTGGGTATCTCGGCAGGGTCGTCCTGCAGATCGCCGTCGATCGTGACGACGATGTCGCCCGCCGCCTCGCCGAAGCCGGCGTCGAGGGCCGTCGCCTTGCCGAAGTTCCGGCGCAGGCGGACGACGCGCACGTTGTCGTGGGCGTCGTGGAGCCGCGTCAGGGCGCCGAAGGTGCCGTCGGTGGAGCCGTCGTCGACGAACACGGCCTCCCACGCGCGGCCGTCGCCGTCGAGCGCCGAGGACAGCTCGTCGTAGAGGAGGGCGACGCTCTGCTCCTCGTCGTGCACGGGGATGACGACCGAGATCACGCCGCGAGGGTACCCCGTGGAGCAACGAGTCGGTAGCGTGCGATCGTGAGCCCGCTGTTGTCAGTCTCGGACGCGCTCGCCGCCGTCCTCGCGCACGTCGAGCCGCTTCCGGCCGAAGACGTGCCGCTGGAGTCGGCTTCGGGCCGGACCCTCGCCTCGCCGGTCGCGTCGCTCGTCGACCTGCCGCCGTTCCCGAGCTCGTCGATGGATGGATATGCGGTCAGAGCGGCCGACCTGCCCGGCACGTTGCCGATCGTCGGCCGCTCCGCTGCCGGCCGCCCTGCCTCACGCACGCTTGCCTCCGGCGAGGCGATCGAGATCTCCACCGGCGCCGTCGTGCCCGATGGCGCCGACACCGTCGTTCCCGTCGAGCGGGTCGAGGTGGGAACGGACGAGATCACGATCGCGGAGCCTGTCGTCAGTGGAGACAACATACGCTCGCGTGCCGGCGATGTCGGCGCGGGAGACCAGATCCTCGCCGCCGGTGTCGCGCTCACGGCTGCGCGGATTGGCGCGGCAGCCGCCTGCGGTATCGACACGGTCAACGTGCACCGAGCGCCACGGGTCACGATCCTCGTCACCGGCACCGAGCTGCGGAAGCCAGGGGAGTCGCTCGAGCCCGGCCAGATCTACGAGTCGAACGGGATCATGATCGAGGCCGCGCTGCGGGAGTCGGGTGCCGTCGTCGAGCGCCTGGCCGCGGCGGAGGACACCGAGGAGGCGCTCGAGGGCGCGCTCGAACGGGCGCTCGCGGCGGACGTCGTCGTCACCTCGGGCGGCGTGTCCGTCGGCCCGCACGACCTCGTGCGCCGGGTCGAGGCCCGGCTCGGCGTCGAAGAGGTCTTCTGGGGCGTCGCGATGCGCCCCGGCAAGCCGCTCGCCTTCGGCGTCCGCGGGCAGACGCTCGTGTTCGGCTTGCCCGGGAACCCGGTCTCGTCCCTGGTCGGGAGCCTGCTCTTCGTGCGACCTGCGCTGCTCGCTCTCCAGGGCGATCCCGATCCTGGGCCGCACTTTCGGCCCGGCGCGCTGATGCACGAGGTTCGGCCCCGGCCGGAGCGGGACGATTTCATCCGGGCCAGGATCGCCTGGAGTGAGGCCGGCGCCGTGCTCGACCCGATCGTGGGTCAGGAGTCGCACATGATCGTGCACACGACGATGGCCGAGGCGATCGTGCACGTGCCGCGTGGGACGGAGCCACTCGCGGCGGGCGCGAGGGTGGGCTACCTGCCGCTCTAGCCGGGCCGCCGGCTTCGCTGTGGCGCTGACCTCCGCGCCACCGGCCCGTAGCGGCCGGCCGCAAGTGCACCGAGCTGCGCCGCCACGGCGCCCCAGCCGATCAGCACGAGAACCGTCGGCCAGGGGATGAAGCCGAGCGTCATCAGCGAGAGCAGGTACATCGGCGTGTCGAGCCCGAGCCCGAGCTGCGTGCCGATCACGACGAGCGCGAGGGCCGGCCCGGCCAGCCCGATCCCGTAGAGCACGTCGCGTGCCCATCCGGAGCGTCGCTCGACCTGAGGAAGCCAGAGCCAGGCGTAGAGCGAGGGCACGACGAACAGCAGGCCATAGGGGCTGATCACCGCTGTCGCGATCGCCACCGCCCCGAGCGCGAGGAGCGCGACGGCGTATCCGGCAAGCACCTCGTCGGGGGTCGGCGGTGTCACCGGGGCGAGCACCCTCCGTGCGCGCCACCAGCCGAAGGCGGCAAGCCCCGCGAGGACGATGAGCCCCGCTACCGGCCAGTCGGTGATCGCCGGGCTGTCCGGGCGGCGGCGGGATCGCCGATCCGCGTGGGAAGAACCCGGCCAGCGCGCCGAGGCCGACGAGCAACCCGAACCAGAGCCAGACGCCGAATCGCGTCCGCAGTCCCCGCCAGGCCCCGGGCAGCGGCAGCCGGCGCCGGCGGCTGCGGGCGAAGAGGTCGATCGCGCCGACGAGGAAGGGGACGAGCGCGACGAGCAGGACGAGCTCGAGGGCCCAGCCGCGGATGATGCGGCTGCCGAGATAGACGTGCCCCGCGGTCCCGCCGGCGAGCTCGATCCCGCCGTCGAGCGACGCGAGTATCGACTCGGCGGCACGGCCGAGCCTCGCGAAGCGCGTCCCGTCGAGCCGTGCAGGCGTATCCAGGGCTGCCGCGGAGCCGTCGTCGGATGCGGTTCCGAGGCGGATCGCCGAGATCTTGCGGCCGAGGAACGGCGCCTGCTCGCCGTAGCCGAACGGCACGCCGAGGTCGACGAGCTGCATCAGCCAGCCCGGCCGCGCCGGCGGGCGGTTGAGCTGACGCGCCACCTCGACATCGGCGGTTCGGATCAGAGCCGGGGCCGGAGAGCGCGGCTCGAAGCCTGCGAGCTCGAGCCGTGGCGGGGCAGTGCCCGCCAGCCCGTCGAGCGAGACCACGGCCTTGAGCCGGTTCCGGAAGGGCGACGTCGCCGCGAACCGTTCGGCCCCGAAACCGCCGTAGGCGCCGCCGTCGGAGGAGAGGAAGATCAGGGTATGCATCGGCGTTGGGCGCCCTGCGACCGTCCCAAGCCGTCCGTAGCCTCGCGCGAGCTCGATCAGGGCCGCTGTGCCGGTGGCGTTGTCGTTGGCGCCGGGCCCGACCCCGGTGTCGTCGCGATGGGCGAGGATCAGGATCGCATCGGGCGTCGCGCCGGGGATGACGGTGACGAGATTGTGCAGCCGGACACGGCCGAGGCCCGGGATCGTCTCGTCCCAGGCGTCGTCCCCGGCCTCGAGCCCGTAGAGGGCGAGCTTCTCCTTGAACCAGGTCACGGCGCCGGCCGCGCCCGCCGATCCGGGCTCGCGATCGGGATGGTCGAGCGAGAGCTCCGTCGCGAGCGCGACTGCAGACGGGCCGTCGAACGACGGGGGCAGCGCAGACGCGGGAAACGGCCCTGGCCGGCCGATCGTCAGGGCGAGCAGCAGCAGGGGCCCGAGCAGGAGCAGCATCGAGGCGCGCACGAGCCGGCCGTTGATGGGCCGCTCGAGCGAGCCGCGCCGGGCGCGACGTTCCCGTCTCGGTGCGCGGGCGTCCTGCGGCCCCCGCTGGCCTCTGCGCCCGGGTGAGTCTGAGGCCGCCACGACGGGGGCTATAGTACGGCGTGACGGGCTCGAGCCCCGGTCGAGCCACCAGCGACGATGCCGGAATCCCCCACCATTCTGCTCGTCGACGACGAGGACTCGATCCAGAAGCTCCTCACGTATCCGCTCGAGCGGGACGGGTATCGCGTCGTCCAGGCGCGCGACGGCGAGGAGGCATTGCGGCGCTTTGCTGACGAAGAGGTCGATCTCGTCGTCCTAGACATCATGCTGCCGAAGATCGACGGCCTCGAGGTCTGCAAGCGGCTCCGCGCCACGAGCACGGTGCCGATCATCATGCTCACGGCCCGGGATGACGAGCTGGACAAGGTCCTCGGCCTCGAGCTCGGCGCGGACGACTACATCACGAAGCCGTTCCTGATTCGCGAGTTCCGCAGCCGCGTTCGTGCTGTCTTGCGCCGCGCCGCCACGCCCCACCTCGGTGGGCGGCGGGAGGAGTCGATCGACCGCGGTGATGTCCGCATCGACCTGCCGCGGCGCACCGTCGAGGTGACGGGGCGAAGCGGTGCAGCTGACCTTCGTCGAGTTCGAGCTCCTCGCACTGCTCGCATCGAACCCCGGCGTCGTCTACTCGCGCCGCCAACTGCTCGAGCGGCTCCGGGGCGGCGCCGATTACCGCGAGCCGCGCACGATCGACGTGCACGTGCGCCACCTGCGGGAGAAGATCGAGCAGGAGCCGCGCGAGCCGGAGCTGATCCTGACCGTGCGTGGCGCCGGATACCGCTTCCGCGACGGATGAGCATTCCGGGCGGCATCCGCGTCAAGCTCTCACTGGCGCTGCTCGTCATCGTCGGTAGCGCGCTTCTCGCGGCCTATGGAATCATCGTCCCGTCCCTCGAGCGCCGGCTCGTCGATGCCAAGCTCGACCAGCAGCAGAGCGACGCCGAGATCCTCTCGATCGACTTCGCCACCCGGGCGGCGCAGAACAACCTCTCGCTGACGGACTTCGTCGACGCATCCGGGTTCATCGCCAACTCGCGCGTCATCGTCCTCGGCGTCGGCGGCACGCCGAAGAAGCGCACCCTGCTGTCGCTGGCGGACTCCGCCTCCACCGGCGGGTCCGAGATGGAGCGCGATCCGACGGCCCTGCGCGCGGCAACCACCGTGAGCACGGTGCGCGCCCGCGTTCGGCACGAGGGGCGCGAGTACGCCGAGGTGGCGGTGCCGCTCCTCACGGGCGGCGATGTGATGCTCCTCTCGAGCTCGCTCTCCGATCAGCTCGCGACGGTCGCGCTCGTCAAGCGGCGGCTGCTCTACGCCACCGTGGCAGCGCTGCTGATCGCCGTCGGGCTCGGTTTCGCGGTCGCGGCGCTCCACGCACGGCGCCTCGGGCGCCTGCAGCAGGCGGCCGACCGGATCGCGGAGGGCGCCTTCGACGAGCCGGTCGTCGACAACGACCAGGACGAGGTCGGCCAGCTCGCTGCGTCGTTCGACCGGATGCGGCTCCAGCTCGCCCAGCTCGACAGCGCCCGCAAGGAGTTCGTCGCGAATGCCTCTCACGAGCTGCGCACGCCGCTCTTCTCGATCGCCGGGTTCCTCGAGCTCCTCGACGACGAGGACCTCGACGAGAGCACGCGGCGCGAGTTCCTCGCGACGACCCGGAGCCAGGTCGACCGGCTCACGAACCTCGCCACCGACCTGCTCGACCTCTCCCGGATGGATGCGGGCCGGATCCGGATCGAGCGCGAGGAGGTGGGGCTCGCCGAGGTGGCCCGGCAGGTCTCCGAGGACTTCTTCGCCCTCGCCGACGCCTCGCACCACACGCTCCTGATCGATGTCGACGAGGACGCCTGGGCGTTCGCGGACGAGGAGCGGATCCAGCAGATCGTGCGTGCCCTCGCCGGCAACGCCCTCGTCCACACGCCCCCCGGCACGACGGTGCGGCTGCGCGTCGAGCGCCGCGGGACGCGGGTTGCCCTGGCGGTCGAGGACGACGGCCCCGGGATCCCGGCTGCTCACGTGGAGCGCGTCTTCCAGCGCTTCTATCGCGTCGAGGGCGGCCAGGCGTCGGGGAGCGGCCTCGGTCTTGCGATCGCCCGCGAGCTCGCGGGCCGGATGGGCGGCACGGTCACCGTCGCCTCGCGCCCGGGCGCCACGGTCTTCACGCTCGAGCTCCCCGCGGCGCCGGCCGAGGCCCGGGAGCCGCGTGCGCATCGCCTGAGGAGGCTTGCCCGTTTCCACGTGGAAACGCACGGCTACAGTGAGGCGGTGCGCGCCCCGGTCATCGCCATCGCCGCCGTCGCCGCGATCTCGGCGCCGTTGCCGCCCTCGCTCTCGGCAACCTGACGGGCCTGACCGGCGGCGACACCAGCACCGTCGTCGTCGAGCGCACCCTCACCGGCGCCGATGCACCGGCCACCGCGGCGCCCGAGCTCGGCAACGGCTTCAACCCGGCCGCGATCTACGCCCGCCGCGCTCCCGGCGTCGTGACGCTCTACGCCGACCTCGGCCCCGACGGCGAGTCCCAGGGCTCCGGCTTCGTCGTCGATGCGAAGGGCACGATCCTCACGAACGCCCACGTGATCACGAACGTCGCCGCCGTCGGAGGTGGCAGCGTGCACGGCGCCCGGAAGCTCTACGCCGAGTTCCGGGACGGTGACCGCGTGCCGGCCACGATCGTCGGCTGGGACCTGTTCAGCGACGTCGGGGTCGTCCGCGTCGATCCCGGACGACCACGCGCTCGCCCCCGTCCCGCTCGGGACATCGGCCACGGTCGTCGTCGGCACGCCGGTGGCGGCGATCGGCAGTCCATTCGGGGAGCAGAGCTCGCTCTCGGTCGGCGTCGTCTCGGCCACCGACCGGACGATCGACTCGCTGACGTCGGGCTACAGCGTCTCGGATGCGATCCAGATCGATGCCCCGATCAACCGCGGCAACTCGGGCGGGCCGCTCTTCGATGCCCGCGGCCGCGTGATCGGGATCAACGCCCAGATTCGCTCGACGAGCGGCAACGCGGAGGGAGTCGGCTTCGCGATCCCGATCGACACGGCTCGCCGCGCGCTCGACCAGCTCGTCCGTACAGGCCATGTCGCCTACGCGTACGTCGGCGTCACGACCCAGGATGTCACTCCCGGCCTCGCGAAGAAGTTCGGCTTCACGGCGCCGCACGGTGCGCTGATCGCGAAGGTCGAGCCAGGCACCCCTGCGGACCGTGCCGGCCTCCACGGCGGCAACCGCACCGTCGACTACAACGGGCTTGCCGTCTCGCTCGGTGGCGACGTCATCGTCAGCATCGACGGCATGCGCGTGGCCGGAGCGGACGATGTCTCCCGCGCGGTCGCACGGCTCGCCGCCGGCCAGCGCGTCACCTTCACGGTCCTCCGCGGCGGCACCGACCGCCGGCTCGTGCAGGTCAAGCTCGCCGAGCGCCCGGCCTAGAGGGTCGCTCTCCGGGTGCCAGTACGATGACGGCGTGAGCACCCCGTTATCCCGTCGACTGGCCCTGCGATGAGCGGTCTCTCGCACGTCGGCCCGGACGGCGCCGTTTCGATGGTCGATGTCGGCGACAAGCCGCTGTCGCGCCGTCGCGCGGTTGCGCGCGCATCCGTCGTCATGGCGCCGGAGACCGTCGCGCGCCTCGGTGAGCTTCCGAAGGGCGATGCGCTGACGACGGCGCAGCTCGCGGGGATCATGGCCGCCAAGCGCACGAGCGAGCTGATCCCGCTCTGCCATCCGCTGCCGCTGACCGCGATCGACGTCCGGCTCGAGATCGTTCCCGAAGGCGTCGAGATCGAGGCCTTCGCCGAGACAACCGCGCAGACCGGTGTCGAGATGGAGGCGCTGACCGCCGCGACCGTCGCGGCCTTGACCGTTTACGACATGGTGAAGGCGATCGACAAGGGAATGACGATCACCGGCGTGACGCTGGTGGAGAAGACGAAGGAGCCCGTATGAGGGCCGCAGTGCTGACGGTCTCCGACGGGGTCCACCACGGGACGCGGGAAGACAAGAGCGGAGACACGCTTGCAGAGCTGCTCGAGGGCGAGGGCTTCGGGGTGGAGCGCCGAATCGTCCCGGACGAGCCCGACGAGATTGCGACGGCGATCACCGAGCTCGCCGAGGCACATGCGCTCGTGTTGACAACAGGCGGCACAGGGTTCACGCCTCGCGATGTCACGCCTGAGGCGACGCGCGGAATCCTCGACCGTGAGGCGCCGGGCATCGCAGAGGCAATCCGGGCGGACGCGCTGACGCGCACGCCGCACGCGCTGCTCTCCCGCGGTCTCGCAGGCCTGCGAGGCTCGACCCTGATCGTCAACCTGCCGGGATCGCCCGGCGGCTGCAGGGACGGCTTTGCGGTGCTCCGGCCGGCGCTCGCACACGCGCTCGAGCTCGCCGCCGGCGATCAGAGCTCACGGCACGCGCAGACATGAGCACGACGGCCCTCGCCCTGCCGCGCCGCTTCGCCTCGCTCGTCAAGTTCGAGCACACCGTCTTCGCACTGCCGTTCGCCTACGTCGGCGCGTTCCTCGCCGTCGACGGCTATCCGGGCACCTCGACCCTCGTCTGGCTGACGCTCGCGATGGTCGGCGCGCGGACGCTGGCAATGGCCTTGAACCGCCTCGTCGACGCCGAGCTGGACGCCCGCAACCCTCGCACGGCCTCCCGCGAGATCCCGGCCGGGATCCTGACCCGCGCCCAGGTGTGGGCTCTCTGCGGCGCCGCGCTCGCCCTCTACCTCGTCGCGGCGTTCCAGCTGAACCCGATCGTCCGCTGGCTCTGGCCGATTCCGGTCGTGATGTTCGTCGTCTACCCGTACCTGAAGCGCGTGACGTGGCTCTGCCACCTCTGGCTCGGCGCCTGCACGGGCCTCGCGCCGCTCGGCGCCTGGCTCGCCGTGACGGGCTCTGCGCCGTGGGAGGCATGGGCCCTGTTCGCCGCGCAGGGCCTGTGGGTGGCGGGATTCGACCTCTTCTACTCGCTCTTCGACCTCGAGCACGACCTGGCGGCCGGCCTGCGCTCGTGGGCGACGCGGTTCGGGGAGCGGGGTGTGTTCAGGGGCGCGCGGGTCTTTCACGTCACCGCTGTGCTGTTGCTCGCGGCGGTCGGCGCAGGCCTCGACAGCAATGTCTTCTACTGGCTCGGCGTCGCCGCGGTCGCGGGCCTGCTCGTCTACGAGCACTCGCTCGTTCGGCCCGGCGACCTCCGCCGGCTCGATGCAGCGTTCTTCACCGTCAACGGCGTCATCAGCGTCGTCTTCTTCGTCTTCGTCGTCCTCGCGACGACGTTGTGAGTCCGACCGCTACCGTTGCGCCGTCAGGCGAGCGGGGAGGGACGAGCGCGATGATCGTTGGGGAGAGCCTGGAGAAGCGGTATGGCCGCAAGCGCGCCCTGAGAGGGGTCTCGTTCAGCGTCCCGCGACAGGGCTTCCTGCTCGTCACCGGCCCCAATGGCTCGGGGAAGACGACCCTCCTGCGGCTCCTCGTCGGCCTCGCCGCCGCGACGAGGGGCACTCTCTCCGTCGATGCCGAGCGCGGCGACCTCGGCTACGTCGGGCACGAGCCGCTCCTCTACCGTGACCTGACGGCACTCGAGAACCTGGAGCTCTACGGGCGTCTCTACCGCGTGCCCGAGCGCCGCGAGCGCAGCGGCATGCTGCTCGAGCGCTTCGGCCTCTGGGATGTTCGAGCCGACCGCGTCTCGACGTTCTCGCGTGGGATGACGCAGCGACTCGCGCTCTGCCGCGCGCTTCTCCACGAGCCCTCGCTCGTCGTGCTCGACGAGCCGTTCACGGCCCTCGACGAAGGAGGCGCGGCATTGCTCGACCGGGAGCTCGAGGCGCTCGCGGGCGTGCGGACGGTCGTCCTCTCCACCCACGATCCCGCCCGCGTCGAGGCGCTCGCCACCGAGCGGCTGGTGCTGGCATGAGCGGGCTCGCGCTCTACACGTCGGACGTCGTCGCGCTCGCACGGAAGGACCTCAAGCTCGAGCTCCGCGCCCGCGACACCCTCCCCGCGATGCTCCTGTTCGTCCTCTCGACGCTGGCCGTCTTCCACTTCGCGCTTCCCGCCGGGACGGGGGAGGACGCGGCCTACGGCCTGCTCTGGATCGCGATCATCTTCACGGCGCTGCTCGGCCTGGCGCGGGCCTGGGCGCCCGAGCGCGAGGGCGGGGCGCTCGACGGCATGGTGCTCGCACCCTGCGACCGGAGCACGATCTGGCTCGGCAAGTCCCTCGCCACGCTCGCGTTCCTGACAGCGGCCGAGCTCGTCGCGGTGCCGGCGTTCGCGCTGTTCTTCGCCCCGATCGACTTCGTCGCGGTGGCCGGTGTCGTGCTCGCGAGCATCGGCATCTGCGCTGTCGGCTCGCTCCTCGCGGCGATGGCCGCGGCAAGCCGCGGCCGCGAAGTCATTCTCCCGCTCCTGTTCCTCCCGCTCGCGATCCCGCTCGTCGTGGGGGGCGTTGGCGCGGGGATCTCACCGCACGGCTCCACCTACCTCTCGTTTCTCGGCCTCTACGACCTCGTGTTCGCGATACTTGCCTGGGCTACCTTCGAATATGTCGTCACGGAATAACCTCCCGATCCTCGCGTTCCTGGCCGCCGGCCTGCTCGGCCTTGCGGTCGCGATGGCGCTGCTCGTCGCGCCGGAGGACGCCGACCAGGGGATCTCCCAGAAGATCTTCTACTTCCACGTGCCGATCGCGCTGACCGCGTATCTCTGCTTCGGCCTCGGCGCGTGGAAGGCGCTGCGGCTTCTCTGGGTGGGCGGCGAGCAGCGGGATCTCGAGAGCTACACCTGGATCCACCAGGGCACGATCTTCGGCGCGCTGACCCTGATCACCGGCTCGATCTGGGCGCGCGCCTCGCTGGGGCGTCTGGTGGAGCTGGGGCTCGAACCAGCTCGTCCTCTTCCTCGTCCTCTTCCTCTTCTACTGCGCCTACTTCATGCTGCGCTTCTCGATCGACGAGGGCGCGCGACGCGAGCGGATCTGCGCGGTCTACGCGCTCTTCGGGGTGGCCCTGATCCCCGTCAGCTTCTTCGCGATTCGCCTTGCGAGCGACTTCATCCACCCGACCGTGTTCACCCGCAGCGGGCCGCAGATGTCGCACACGATGTTCGCCGCGTTCCTCGTCTGCTGGGCCGCGATCACGCTGCTCGCCTACGTGATGTACCGCGTCGAGCTCGTCGGCAAGCGCACCGACTCGAACCTTCGCGAGCTGCGGGAGGCGCTCTCGTGAGCCAGGGCCAGTACGTCGCGCTCGCCTACGGTGTCGTCCTCGTGTTCGTCCTCCTCTGGGTGGCGATCATCGCCACCAAGCTCGTCCGGCTCGAGCGCGAGACCGGTGAGCTGGCCGAGCTGGCGCGCGGTCGCCGCGACGATGGCTGAGCTGCTCGTCTGGCCGGCGCTGATCGCCTACGGCGAGGCGGCGCTCGCGTACGCCGGCGCGCTCGGCGGTGGCGGCTCGACCTCCTCGGCGCGCCTCGGCATCTGGGGTGTTCGCATCGGCTGGCTCGCGCAGACGGCGCTCCTGATCGCCCAGATGCTCGACAGCGACGGGTTCCCGTGGGGCACCTGGGCCGGCGCGCTCAACCTCTTCGTCTGGCTCGTCGTCGGTGCGTACCTGATCTGGGGCTGCACGCCGCGCTACCGCCTGCTCGGGCTGGCCGTGATGCCTCTGGCGGCGGCGCTGCTCGTCGCAGCCTGGGCCGGCGGCGGTACCGGCGTCACGACGACGGATTCGGCCGGCTGGCTGCTCGCGCTCCACGTCGGGTTGATGCTGGCCGGTCTTGCCGGGCTGACGCTCTCAGCCGGTCTCGCCGGGCTCTACCTCTGGCAGGAGCGCCGCCTCAAGCAGCGCGACACCGACGTCCTGCGCCTGCGGCTGCCACCGCTCGAGTCGCTCGACCGGCTCTCCGCCCGCACCGCCTTCGTCTCGCTCTGCGTCCTCACGGCCGGCATCGTCGTCGGGCTCGTCAGCTTCGAGGGCGGCGACTTCGACGTGCCGATGGCATGTCACGCTCGCGATCTGGGTTCTCTATGCGACCGCCTTCATCCTGCGTCGCGAGATGGGCTTGCGCGGCCGCCGGTTCGCGGTGCTGCTCGTGGCGGGGCTTTGCCTCGTAGCGATCGTCCTCCCTCTGACCCACTTCGCCTCATGAGACTCGCGCTCGTCGGCGTCTCGCATCGCCAGGCACCCGTCGAGCTGCGGGAGCGCGTCGCTGTGGACGCCGAAGGTGCGGCCGCGCTCGCGCGACAGCTCGCAGGCGCGCAGGGGCCTTCGAGCTGCGAGGCGGTCGTGCTCTCGACCTGCAACCGCACCGAGCTGTACGTCGCGAGCGACGAGGCAAGCGACCACCTCGACGAGCGAGCCGGCGCCGCCATGCTCGAGCTCGCCGGCGCCGACGGTGTCGCGCTCGCCCCGGTTCTCTACCGGCTCGGTGACGACAGCGCCGCCCTGCACCTGTTCCGCGTCGCCGCGGGCCTCGACTCGCTCGTTCCGGGCGAGGGCGAGATCCTCGGCCAGGTGCGGGATGCCTTCGAGATCGGCGCGACAGGGCCGCTGCTCGACCGCCTCTTCCGGCAGGCCCTCCACGCGGGCCGCCGAGCACGGGTCGAAACCGCGATCGGCGAGAGCCCGGCCTCGGTGCCGGCCGCCGCGGCGGCGCTCGCGCAGCAGGTGTTCGGGGATCTCGACGGACACGCCGTGCTGATCGTCGGCGCGGGGAAGATGAGCGAGCTCACCGCACGCAACCTGCGCTCCCGTGGCGCTTCGATCGCGGCGGTCGCGAACCGGACAGCCGCCCACGGCGAGGAGCTCGCGGCGCGCGTCGAGTCACGGGCCGCCACCCTCGACGAGATCCCCGCTCTGCTCGCGAAGGCGGACGTGGTCGTCACCTCGACCAGCGCTCCGGGCTTCGTGGTCGATCCTGCGACCGCGGCAGCGGCCCTGCGCAGCCGGCGTGGCCGCCCGATCCTCTTCGTCGACCTCGCCGTGCCACGCGATGTCGACCCGGGGCTCGCCACGATCGACGGCTGCTTCGTCTACGACATCGACGACCTCGAGGCGGTCGTCGAGGCGTCGCTCGCGGGCCGGCGGGTCGAGGCGGTGCGCGCCGAGCAGATCGTCGCGGTCGAGGCGGAGCGATTCCGCGAGTGGCAGGCGTCGCTCTCGGTCGTTCCTGCGATCGCGTCGCTTCGTGCTCACGCGGAGGAGATCAGGAGCGGCGAGCTGGCCAAGGCCGAGAGCCGCCTCGGGCGTCTGCCCGAGAGCGAGCGCAAGCTCGTGGAGTCCGTGACATCCCAGATCGTGGCCAAGATCCTGCACCTGCCGACGATCCGGATGAAAGAGGCAGCGGCCGGCGCGGACGGCGTGGTCTATGCTGACGTCGTGCGGCACCTGTTCGGACTCGAGGAGGAGCAGTCGTGACGCGACCGGTGAGCATCGGGCGACCGCTGCCGCTCCAGGCGCCGACCGCGTTCGTGCGCATCCGCCCGCGGGGTCGCCTCCTCTGTGGCGAGCCGCGCACCACGACTCGCCGCTGTGCTGCTTCGCGTCGGCTGCCGCGGCAGTAGGCTCGCGCTGACCCAGGCCGAGCGCGCCGCCGAGGCGTTGCGCGGGGACCAGGTCGGTGGAGCACACGTCGAGATCGCCCTCGTGCCGATCACGACGGCGGGCGACCGCGACCGCACGAGCCCGTTCGGCGAGATCGGTGCCCGCGGGGTCTTCGTCAAGGAGCTCGAGGAGGCGCTGCTGGAGGGCCGCATCGACGTCGCGGTGCACTCCGCGAAGGACATGACCTCCTCCGACGTCGGAGGTCTCGTCGTCGGCGCCTACACCGAGCGCGAGGATCCACGCGACGCGCTCTGCGGAGCGGACGCGATCCGGCCGGGAATGCGGATCGGGACGGCCTCCGCGCGCCGCAAGGCCCAGCTGCTCGCCCTGGAGCCCACCCTCTCGATCGAGCCGCTCCGCGGGAACATCGACACGCGCCTGCGCAAGCGGGGCGAGCGTGGCCTCGACGCGATCGTGCTTGCCGCCTGTGGTCTAGACCGTTTAGGCCTCGACGCGGAAATCGGGCTGAGGATCGATCCCTCGGTGATGCTGCCCGAGGCGGGGCAGGGCGCCCTCGCGCTTCAGGTCCGCGCGGGTGAGGAGGAGCTCGTCGCGCGGGTCGACGACGCCGAGACCCATGCCCGGGTCGACGCCGAGCGGCGCTGCGTCGCGTTGATCGGTGGTGGCTGCCTCGCACCGGTCGCGGCCCACCACGACGGGGCCGTCCTGACGGCCCTGATCGCGGCCGAGGACGGCGCCTGGATCGAGCGGCGCTCCGGGACAGACCCGGAGGCGCTCGCCGCCGAGCTCGTCGCGCTGGCTCGATGAGGATCGTCGTCACCCGGCCCGAGGGCCAGGAGCGTGATCTCGTTTCTCGCCTCGAAGGCCTCGGCCACGAGGTCGATCACTGTCCGTTGATCGCGATCGAGCCGCTCGGCGACGAGGCGATCGACGTCTCGGGCTACGACTGGGTCGTCGTCACGAGCGCGAACGGCGCCCGCGAGCTCCGCCGGCGGGCGACCGGTGAGATGCCCCGCCTGGCCGCGATCGGCCCGGCCACGGCCGAGGCGCTCGGCGGCGCAGATCTCGTCCCGGCCGTTGCGACGCAGGAAGGGTTGCTCGCGGAGCTCCCGCGTCCCGCGGGCCGCGTCCTGTTCGCGGCCGGAGAGGGAGCGCGAACCGTCCTTCCCGAGGCGTTGGATGCGGACGTCGTGTTCCTCTACCGGACGCGCGAGCTGCGGCCGCAGGAGTTTCCCGCTGCCGACCTCGTCGTGTTGACCTCGCCTTCCGCCGCGCGCTCCCTGGCGGCGGTGGGAACGGGATTTCCGGTGGTCTCGATCGGGCCCGAGACCACGCGCGCAGCGCGCGCCGCCGGGCTCGAGGTCGTCGCGGAGGCGAAGGAGCACTCGAGCGCCGGGCTCGCCGTTGCCGTGGCCGCTCTGTCGTAGACTCGGGGAGGACCGGTGTTCATCACCTTCCTCACCGATTTCGGGCTCCAGGACGACTTCGTCGGCACCTGCCACGGCGTCATCAAGCGCATCGCGCCCGATGCGCAGATCATCGACATCACCCACGGGATCCCGGCGCAGGCGGTGCTGCAGGGAGCGCTCGTGCTCGCGAACACGGTGCCGTACATGCCGGTCGGCGCTCATCTCGCCGTCGTCGACCCCGGCGTGGGCGGCCACCGTCGCCCGCTCGCCCTCAGAGATGCGGACGGACGCTTCTACGTCGGCCCCGACAACGGCCTTCTTCTCCCCGCCGCCGAGCGCGCCGGCATCAGCGAGGCCCACGAGATCGCCAATCCCGCATACGCGCTCGACTCGGTCTCGCGCACCTTCCACGGCCGGGATCTCTTCGCCCCCGCGGCCGCCCACCTTGCGTGCGGAGTCGCGATCGGCGAGCTCGGCCCGCCGATCGATCCGGCGGGGCTCGTCCGGCTCGAGCTCCCGAAGCCGTCCTTCGAGGAGGGCGTGGTCCACGCGACGACCCTCTACGTGGACAGCTTCGGCAACATTGCCCTGAACCTGACGCGCGACGATCTCGACCACGTGGGCGTGGTCCCCGGCAGCCGGGTCGAGCTGGAGCTTTCCGGCGAGCGCTACTTCGCCGTCGTCGCGCGAACCTTCGCCGACGCACGCGCGGGCGACGTGATCCTGTTCGAGGACAGCTACCGCAACATGTCGGTCGCGATCTCGAACGGGAATGCAGCCGCGATGCTGCACGCCGTGATCGGGTCGCCGCTCAGCATCCGGCCTGTTTAGCCCCTCTAGAAATCCGTCGCGCGGCGCGCTAGGGTGGAGGCACTGAGAGGCGTCGGCGGAGCGGGTCTCCGTCCCCGACGTCTCTCACTTCGCGTGGGTCCTACATGCGGCGAAACGCCCCGCGCGTCGGGATTCGCTACCGGCGCGGCTGCGAAGGAGCCGGGTATAGGCTGACTCACGACCAGGGGCGGCACGCACGCCGCGAGAGCCGGTGCTCTGGTCCCCGATCAGAGGAGGCCAACGTGAGTGCTGACAGTCTCACCGTCGTCGACAACCGCACCGGCGTCGAGTACACGCTGCCGATCGTCGACGGTGCGATCCACGCCACCGAGTTCGGGAAGATCAAGGGCGCGGACGGCGCCGGCCTGCTCTCGTACGACCCGGCGTTCCTGAACACGGCGTCATGCCGGAGCGCGATCACGTACATCGACGGCGACGTCGGGATCCTGCGCTATCGCGGCTACCCGATCGAGCAGGTCGCCGAGCGGGCCGGCTTCCTCGAGACCGCCTACCTGCTCCTCGAAGGCGAGCTGCCGACCGCCGAGCAGCTGCAGCGCTGGACGGACGACGTGCGCAGCCACACCTACGTGCACACGAACATCGAGGAGTTCATGGCGGGCTTCCGCTACGACGCACACCCGATGGGGATGCTGCTCGGCGCCGTCGGCGCGCTCTCGACGTTCTACCCCGACGCCAAGGACATCCACGATCCGCACAGCCGCTACATCCAGCGCGTGCGCCTGATCGCCAAGCTGCCGACGATCGCCGCCTGCATCTTCCGCCACTCCCGCGGCCTGCCGTACGTGCTCCCGCGCAACGACCTCGACTACATCGGGAACTTCGTCAACATGACGTTCGAGATCGGTGGCCGCCACGAGCCGAACCCGGTCCTGCAGCGGGCGCTCGAGATCCTCCTCATCCTCCACGCCGACCACGAGCAGAACTGCTCGACGAGCGCGGTGCGCAGCGTCGGATCGTCGAACGTCGATCCGTTCTCGGCAGTCTCGGCCGGCATCGCGGCGCTCTACGGGCCGCTACACGGCGGAGCCAACGAAGCCGTGCTGCGGATGCTGGACGAGATCGGCGACGTCAAGAACGTGCCGGCCTTCGTCGAGGCAGTCAAGGACGGCAGCGCGGGCACGCGCTTGATGGGCTTCGGGCACCGCGTCTACAAGAGCTACGACCCGCGCGCGAAGCTGATCAAGGAGGTCGCGGACTCGGTCTTTGCCGAGACGGGCGTCGACCCGAAGCTCGAGATCGCGCTCGAGCTGGAGCGGATCGCGCTCGAGGACGAGTACTTCGTCAGCCGCAAGCTCTACCCGAACGTCGACTTCTACTCGGGCCTGATCTACAAGGCGATGGGCTACTCGACCGACTACTTCACGGTCCTCTTCGCGCTCGGCCGCCTCCCGGGCTGGATCGCGCAGTGGGAGGAGATGCTCACCGACCGGGAGACGAAGATCGCGCGTCCGCGGCAGATCTACGTCGGCTCGGATGAGCGCCCGTTCGTGCCGATGGACGACCGCTCGTCCTAGCCCGCTTCCGCACCTGCCTCGCGCAGGTACTGGTGGACGAAGGCGATCGCCATGCTGCCCTCGCCGACGGCGGCCGCAACCCGCTTGACGGGGCTCGAGCGGACGTCACCGCAGGCGAAGATGCCCGGCACGCTCGTCTCGAGCAGCAGCGGGTCACGGTCGAGCTCCCAACCCGCGTTGTCGCGCAAGCCGGCGTCGCGGAGATCGGTGCCGGTGAGCACGTAGCCGCGCTCGTCGAGCGCGATCTCGGGCGGGAGCCACCGGGTCTCGGCGTCGGCGCCGATGAAGACGTAGAGCCCGTGGCAGTCCTCGCATTCCGGCTTGGGGGCCGACCCGGTCTTGATCTCTATCGCCTCCAACCTCTTTTCGCCGTGCGCACGCGCGACCTCGCTCTCGGTCAGCACACGGATGTTCCGTCGCGTCTCCAGCTGGGCGATCAGGTAGTGGGACATGCTCTTCGAGAGGCTGGAGCTCCGGCAGAGGATCGTGACCCTGCGGGCGTGGTTCGCGAAGTGGAGCGCCGCTTGCCCTGCAGAGTTGCCCGCTCCGACGATGTGGACGTCCTGCCCGTGGGTGCCGCGCGCGTCGGCGCGGGCGGCGCCGTAGGAGATCCCCTTGCCCGCGAGGCGGTCGAAGCCGTCGATCTCGAGACGCCGCCAGGAGACCCCGCACGCGAGGATGATCGTCCTCGCCTGGAGGACGTCGCCCCCGTCGAGATAGATGCGCCGGGTCGCGGGGTCGATCCGCTCGAGCGTCCGGGTGACGAGGATCTCGGCGCCGAGGCGCTTCGCCTGCTGCAGCGCCCGCCCCGCCAGCTCGTCGCCGGAGACGCCGGACGGGAAGCCGAGGTAGTTCTCGATCCGGGACGACGTGCCCGCCTGTCCGCCCGGCGCCTCGCGCTCGATCACGATCGTGCTCAGTCCCTCTGAGGCGCCGTACACCGCGGCCGCGAGGCCGGCAGGCCCGCCGCCGACGATCACCGTGTCGTACGCGGCGTGCTCGGCCTGCGTCTGGAGCTCGAGGAGCTCGGCCACACGCCGCAGCGGCGGCGCGCTGACCGTCTTGCCGCTCGCCGCCACACGCAGGGTTGGGTGGTCCTCGCCGGGCGGTAGCTGCCCGCCCCATTTCGCCTCCGCATCGGCGTCGTCCGGCGCGACCCACGTGTAGGTGAGCTGGTTGCGGTCGAGGAACCGGCGCAGCTCGCCGCATGCGCCTCTCAGCTTGTCGCCGACGACGGTTGCACGCGGAGCGGGCGGCTCGGCCGCGACGTTCTGAAGGCCGGCGATCCGGCCCTGCGCGAGCTTTCCGACGGCGGCGCTGATCTGCGGGTGGTCGGCCGCGATCGCGTGGTAGTCGCTTGCCTCGAGCCGCATCACGCGGCTCGGCTCGGTTGCCCGGAAGTCGACCGGGAACGCCGTCCCGAGCGTGATCGGGATCTCGCCGATCAGCTGTCCCGGGTATCGCTCGCCGACGCGCGTCTCGATCCCGTCGACCACCTTGAGCACGTCGGCGTGCCCCTCGAGCACGGCACAGAGGGCGCGCTCGTCGCCCTCGCGTGCGACGTAGTCGCCCGCCATCAACGTGATATCCGCAGCCGCTCGGGCGATTCGGTCGCATGCCTCGCGGCCCAGCGTCGCGAACAGCTGGATGCTCTGGATCTCCTCCGGCGTGACCATCCGCCCGCCGACGATACATCGAACGGGGTGTCCGACTACGGCCCGAGGCGGTGGCGAACGGAGATGGCGAGAGCCGGACTTGAACCGGCGACACCACGGTTTTCAGCCGTGTGCTCTACCAACTGAGCTACCTCGCCGCGGCCGTGAAGTGTAGCGCCGCCCCGAGCTCCTCGCAGAGGCGCCGCCACCGAGGTACGGTTGCGCGCGATGAAGCGTCCCGTCTCGATCATCGGCGCGCCGCTCGACCTCGGCCAGACCCGCCGCGGCGTCGACATGGGCCCGTCGGCGATCCGCTACGCGGGGCTCGAGGAGCGGCTGGCGGCGATCTCGCTCACGGTCCTCGACCGCGGCAACGTCGTCGCGCCCGAGCCCGAGGCGCTCGCCCTCGTCGACGACCGGGCCCGTTTTCTCCCCGAGATCCTGGAGGCCTGCGCCGCGCTCGCCGCGCTCGTCGAGGAGACGGCCCGCAACGGTGCGCTGCCCCTCGTGCTCGGCGGCGACCATGCGATCGCGATCGGCACCCTGGCCGGTCTTGCTGCGGCCGCGGGTCAGCCCGGAGGCGTGATCTGGATCGACGCCCACGGCGACCTCAACACGCCCGAGACCAGCCCGTCGGGCAACGTCCACGGAATGCCACTCGCCGCGGCCCTCGGGCAGGCGTCCGGAGTGGTTCGCGCATCCGGGGCTCACGCTTCCGGCCGTCGACCCGTCGCGCCTCGCCCTGGTCGGGATCCGCTCGCTCGACGCTGCCGAGCGAGCGTTCCTGCGCGAGCACGACATCCGCGTCTTCACGATGAGCGACATCGACCGGATCGGGATCGAGCACGTGATGCGGGAGGCGCTGGACCGCGTTGCCGGACCGGGCTTCGTCCACATCTCGCTCGACCTCGATGCGCTCGACCCCGAGGTCGCGCCCGGTGTCGGCACGCCGGTGCCCGGCGGCCTCACCTACCGCGAAGCGCACCTCGCATGCGAGCTGATCGCCGAGTCGGGGATCGTCGGCTCATTCGAGGTCGTCGAGTCGAACCCGATTCTCGACCGCATGAACCGCACCGCGCACACGGCCGTCGATCTCGTCGCAAGCGCGCTCGGCCAGACGATCCTGTAGGGGCGGGCGCGCCGGCCGTGCGTGACCGTCCGTCCTAACGCGACGAGGCGAGCACGACCTGCGCCACGCCCGGGACGGTCAGCGAGCCGTCGCGCGCCACGAACTCCTCGAGATGGGCTTCGGAGGCCTGCCGCAGCGCCGTCGTCTCCTCCTCCGAGAGCCGCTCGAGCAACAGCGTCAACATGCGCGAGGTATCGCGGACGACCTCCCACCACTCGTCGAGGGACGCCGCCTCCCACGTCACCGGCACGTCCTCCACGACCTGGATCTCGAGCCCGCCGTTCTCGACGACGGAGCGAAGCTGCGCCGGGTCCGCCAGCCGGAACGGCCCCGGCGCTTCGAGGTCGGGCGGATCGGTGAGGCCGAGCTCGAGCGCAGCCCGGCCCGGTGCTGTCATCCACGGGTTGAGGCGCGAGCTTGCCCAGACGGCGAGCACCGCGTGGCCGCCGGGCCGGAGCACACGCGCCATCTCGGCGGCGGTGCGCTCCATCTCGGGGACGAGCATGATCCCGAAGCGGCAGAGGATCCCGTCGACGCTGTCGTCGTCGAACGAGAGATTCGCGGCATCCTCGACGCCGAAACGGACGCCCGAGAGGCCGAGCTCGGCGGCGCGCCGTCTGGCGACGTCGACCATCTCGGGCGCGGCGTCGGTGGAGATGAGCTCGCCGCCGGGCTGGATCCGCGGCAGCAGCTGGAATCCCGTTGCGCCGGGCCCGGCAGCGATCTCGAGGATGGTCTGGCCCGGACGAGGATCGAGCAGCTCGATCATCCGCGCCGAGAGCACCGCCGTGGCGCGGGTGAACAGGTCGCCCTGCCGCTCCCACCCGGCCGCGACGTTTCGCCAGTTCTCGACCTGCGCTGCCGCCGCGTCGTCTATGAGGCCACGCTCTTGAAGGCCGGGATGATCTGCTCCCCGTAGGCCGCGAGCGTCTCCTCCTGGCTGTGCGTCATGAGGTAGATCGAGAACTGGTCGACGCCGATCGACTCCAGCTCGCGGAGCTTTGCCGTGGCCTGCTCGACCGTCCCGAGCACCGAGAAGCGGTCGCAGATCTCATCCGTCACGAACGCCCCGTGGGCCGCGCCGACCCGCGAGTGGTCGTTGTAGTCGTAGAACTTCCGCGCCTCGACGTAGTCCGTCAGCGCCTTCGGGACGACCGAGCCGTCGGTGCCGTAGCGGTCGATCAGGTCCTTGACGTGGTTCGAGACCATGGCCGGGAACCAGCGCGTCTCCTCGCGAGCAAGGGCGATGTCGTCGGTGATCATGCTCGGCGCGCAGACGATGCACTTGAGCGCGGCCGGGTCACGCCCCGCTTCCTCGGCGGCGGCGCGCGCGGTGCCCATGATCCACTGGATGATCTCCGGGTCGGCGAGCTGGATGATGACCCCGTCGCCGACACGGCCGGCCACGGCGAGTGCCTTGGGGCCGTAGCCCGCGACCCACATCTCGATCTCCGGGAGCTCGGGGCGGACCCACTTGAGCTGCAGCTCCTTGTCGTTCCAGAGCACCTCCTCGCCGTTCATGAACGGCTTGATCATCGCCAGGTCGCGCTCGAACTCCGCCACCTTGACGGGCTGGCGCCCGATGTAGCGGACGGCCGAGTCACCGCGCCCGATCCCCATCACCATCCGCCCGTCGGAGATGTCGTGCAGGGTCGCGTAGAGGCTCGCGACGACCGTCGGGTCGCGGGTGCCGGGGTTCGTGACCTGGTGGCCGAACTTCATCGTCGTCGTTGCTGCCGCGGCGAGCGTCAGGATCGGAAACGAGTCCTGCCAGAGGACGTGCGAGTCGTATGTCCAGCCATACTCGAACCCGTGGCTCTCCGCGAGGACCATGAGCTCCACGAGGCGCTGGTAGGGCGGATCGGGCAGGACGGTGACGCCGAAGCTGAAGGCCATGTTCCTCTCCTGGTTGCCGGTCTCTCCGAAGGCGGGGATTATCTCACAGCGTGCGCCGCCCTCCCGCGGACGAGGAGAGCCGTCGCCCAGAGGAGGCCGATCACGAGGAAGGCGAGCCTCCCGTCGCCGGGGAGGCCGAAGGTAAGCCCGGCGAGCGGGGTGAAGACGAGGATCACGAGCACCGCCGAGCCGTTCACGAAGCCGACCGCAGCTCCGGGCGCGTCGGGCCGCAGCCGCAGCGTCATGTCGAAGACGGCCGCGAACGGGAATCCTGCGGCGAGGCCGACGGCGAGAGCGGCGACCGCGGAGACGGCGAGCGGCGGCGCGGCGGCGAGCACGAGCATGCCGGCCGAGCCGACGATCAGGCTGACGGCGACGAGCGTCCAGGCGCGGTCGGGGTCTCGAAGCACCGCGAGCCCGCCGGCGGGCCGCGTCACGACGCCCGCGAAGAGCACGAGCCCACCGACGATGCCCGAGATGCTGCGCCCGTGGCCCTCGTGCTCGAGCAGCGTCACGATCCAGTTGCCGGCTACGACCGAGAGGCCGAAGGTGGCCATCTGCACGGCTCCGAGTGGCCAGAGCCGGCGGTCGCCGAGCACGCTCCGCTGCAACGCCTCGTGGGCATCGGGGTGGCGGGGCACCCCGGCGCGCTCAGCGGTGAGGACCGGCAATGCACCCGCGAGACGCGAGGACGAGCCCGGTCCAGTAGGGCGCGCGCCAGCCGAGGCTGCCGGCGAGCTGAGGGACGACCATCAGCGCCAGGCCGCCTGCTGCCATGGTGGCGCCGCCGTAGGCGCCCTGCCAGAAGGGGCCGCCCTTGCCCGAGCGGACGAGATCGATGCCGGCCACGAACCCTGCACCCGTCCCGAGCCCCATCAGCACCCGAGCCGCAAGGCCGAGCCCGAGGGTCGGCTCGATCAGGGCAAGCGCGTTCGCCGCCGCCACGACGGCAAGCGAGGCGAGGCCGACGCTCCGCGCGCCGACCCGGTCGACGAGCCTCCCACCGGGGATCTGGACCGCGAGATGGGTGGCGAAGAGGCCGGTCGTCAGCAGCCCTACGGCCGCGAGCGAGATGCCGTAGCTCGCCCCCATCACGCCGGCGATGGCGCCGACGTTGGAGATGTTCCAGGTCACGGCCGCCCCGAGCACGAGCCCGCCGGCGATCGTTCGGCTACCGATCGGAGGAGACCCGTGCGATCGTGCTGTCGGCCAGCCGGTCGAGCGCTGCGACGGCCAGCTCGAGGTGCTCGTCCAGCGTGTTCTCGAGCTTCGTGTGGGAGAGCCCGCGGAGGCTCTGCACGAACAGCATCACCGTCGGTACCCCGGCGCGGGCAACCTCAGCCGCGTCGTGGAGCGGCCCGGACGGGAGCCGGTGCGCCGTGCCTGCGACCTCGCGGCAGGCTTCGTCGCAGAGGTCGATCAGGGCGCGGTCGAAGAGGATCGGCTCGATGCTCCAGATCCGCTCCCAGGCGACCTCGAGGTTCTCCTCGGCGGCGAAGCGCTCGCTCGCCTCCTGCGCAAGTCGCAGCAGCTCGGCGAGGCTCGCTGCGTCGAGATGGCGCTGGTCGAGCAGCTGCTCGGCGGTCTCGACGACCGAGGTGACGATGCCGGGGCGGCAGACGACGCCACCGCAGGTACAGACGGCGCCATCTCCGACCTGCGCCGCGATCTCCCGCAGCTCGAGCGCAAGCTTGGCCGCGCCCGCGAGCGCGTCGCGACGCTTGTCCATCGGCGTCGACCCGGCATGCGCGGCCTGGCCCGTCCAGGTGATCCGCCAGCGCTCGACGCCGTAGGTGCCGAGCACGGCCCCGAGCGGGATCCCCATGCCCTCGAGCACCGGCCCCTGCTCGATGTGGAGCTCGAGATAGGCAGCTGCCGACTCGAGCTGGGCATGCGCGTCGAGGGCGCGGTCGAGATCGACTCCGTTCGCTGCAAGTGCGTCCGGAAGCGAGACGCCGTCGCGGTCGCTCAGCTGCCGGAGCTCGTCCTGGTCGCGCATCGAGCCGCCTGCGGCCGAGGAGCCGAACAGCGAGCGGCCGAAGCGCGCGCCTTCCTCGTCGGCCCAGTTGACGAGCCGGATCGTGACGGGCGGCGTGCCCTCCTCGGCGATCCGCCGCAGCACCTCGGCTCCGGCGACGACGTTGAGGCAGCCGTCGAGCCAGCCGCCGTTCGGGACCGAGTCGATGTGCCCGCCGATCAGGACAGCGCGGTCGGAGTCGCCGCGGAGCGTCCACCAGTCGTTGCCGGCCTCGTCGCGCTCCCGCTCGAGCGGAAGCCCGTCGAGAAGCCCGTCGAGCCACGCGCGCGCGGTGTTCCAGGTGTCGGTCCAGGCAACCCGCTGAGCACCGTTCTCGTCACCTGTGAGCTCCTGTAGCTCGCGCAGCTGGGAGACGACACGACCGGGGTCGAGGGCCATGGCGCGACACTAGACGATTTGCGGCGCGCCTCGAAACGGCGCGGGAGGCATGGCCCGGCCATGTCCCCCTGAGCCGCGCCGCCCGATGCGCCGCTCCGATGCAGGTGACCGTGCACTGTGGTACGGAATACGCGTGGTGATCACGCTTCTCAAGCGCCTCGGGATCTTCGTGGCGGTGCTCGTCGGCCTGTGTGCGTTCTACATGGGGTACCGGCAGCTCTACCTCTCGACCGGCTGGACGCGGCCGTTCAAGGTCGACGAGTACGCGATGCCGCGCCTCCAGGACATCATCAGCCGCCTCTGGGAACCGGCTGCGACCGGCCAGCCCGCGCTCGCGCACGTGCTTCTCGACAAGGCCCTCTTCACCGCGCGGGAGGCAGCCGCGGGCTTCGCGATCGGTGCCATCGTCGGAATCGCGATCGGCACCGTGTTCCACTTCTCGAACCTGATCCGCCGCGGCTTTCAGCCGTACGTCGTCGGCTCGCAGACGGTGCCGATCCTCGCGATTGCGCCGATGGTCGTGATCTGGCTCGGCGGCCAGGGCCTGCCCGTGTGGATGCCGGTGGCCGTGATCAGCGCCTTCCTCACCTTCTTCCCCGTGGCGATCAACACCCTGCGCGGCCTCGACTCGACCGACCCCCGCAAGCTCGAGCTGATGCGCTCCTACGCGGCGTCGCAGTGGGGCACGTTGTGGCGGGTCAAGTTCCCGTGCGCGCTCCCCTATCTCTTCTCGGCGTTCAAGGTGGCCGCGACGGCGAGCGTCGTCGGCGCGATCATCGGCGAGCTGCCCTCGTCGATCCAGGACGGTCTCGGCGGCGCCATTCTCAACTTCGCCCAGTACTACTCGCTCGACCCGTCGGCCCTCTGGGCCACCAACATCATCGCCGCCCTGCTCGGCATCCTCTTCTACTCGATCGTCGCGATCGCCGAGCGCATCGTCGTCCGGCGGGCTCCGGAGAACGTCGCATGACCGGCGCCGCCGCGGTTTCGATCCGCAACGTCTCGAAGACCTTCGGCAAGGGCGGGACGACGGCGCTCCAGAGCATCGACCTCGAGTTCCAGCCGGGCGAGTTCATCTCGCTGATCGGTCCCTCGGGGTGTGGGAAGTCGACGCTCCTGCGTGTGATCGGCGACCTGATCGAGCCCACCGACGGCGAGGCCGTGATCGCCGGCAAGTCGGCGCATCAGGCGCGGCTCGACCGTGACTACGGAATGGTGTTCCAGGAGGCGACGTTGATGGACTGGCGCACCGTCGAGAAGAACGTCTCGCTGCCGCTCGAGATGATGGGATGGGAGCGCGCTGCTCGCCGCGACCGCGTGCGCGAGCTGCTCGAGCTCGTCGAGCTGACCGGCTTCGAGAACCACCACCCCTGGCAGCTGTCGGGCGGCATGCAGCAGCGCGTGGCGATTGCCCGCGCGCTCACGTTCAAGCCGTCCCTGATCCTGATGGACGAGCCGTTCGGCGCGCTCGACGAGATGACGCGCGACCGGCTCAATCTCGAGCTCCTCCGCATCTGGGAGGCAACCAAGGCGACCGTTGTCTTCGTGACCCACTCGATCGCCGAGGCCGTGTTCCTGTCGTCGCGGATCGTCGTCATGTCGGCCCGTCCCGGCCGCGTGCAGAAGATCGTCGATGTCGACCTCGGCTATCCGCGAACGAACGACACGCGCGAGGACACGCGCTTCTTCGAGCTCGCGACCGAGGTCAGGGAGCTCCTCCGCGAGTCGCACGAGGCCCGGGAGACGCCGTGACCCGCGCCCGCCGTTTCGCCGCCGAGTGGCTGCCCGCGATGCTGATCCTCGTGCTCGGCCTCGTCGGCTGGGAGCTCGCCGTCGAGGCCTTCGGGATCCAGAAGTTCCTGCTGCCCAAGCCGAGCGAGATCGCGACGGCATTCTGGGATCAGCGCAGCGTCCTCTGGCCGGCCGGGTGGTACACCTTCACGGAGGCGTTCTGGGGCTTCGTCGCGGGCGTCTCCACCGGCATCGCCGCAGCCCTCGTACTCGCCCGCTTCCGCCCCCTCGGGTCGGCGCTGATGCCGTACTTCGTCGCCGCGAGCGCGATCCCCATCATCGCCTTCGCACCGATCGCGAACGCCTGGTTCGGGATCGAGAAGAGCTCGAAGATCTTCATCGCGGCGCTGCTCTGCTTCTTCCCGGTGCTCGTCAACACGCTGCGCGGGCTCACCTCGGTCAAGCCGCAGCAGATCGAGCTCATGCGCTCGTACGCCGGTGGGAACGCCGCCGTGTTCCGGAGGGTTCGCATCCCGACGTCGCTGCCCTACGTCTTCACGGCACTCAAGATCGCGAGCGTGCTCGCGATGATCGGTGCGATCGTCGGTGAGTACTTCGGCGGTTCCCAGCAGCAGCTCGGGATCCAGATCAAGAACTCGGCTGCGCTGTTCCAGTTCGAGACGGCCTGGGCAGCGATCCTCGTGGCTTGTATTCTCGGCATCGCGTTCTACCTGGCCGTCTCGCTGGCCGAAATCGCGACGCTGCGACGGTACCCGTCGGCCGAACGCGCGCAGAGGCAAGGCACGTCGTGAAATGCACCACCAACGAGGAGGGCGTATGAAGAAGGTTCGGGTCATCGGGCTCGTGGCGGTCGTAGTCGCCGTTGCGGCTCTCGTGTTCGTGTCGCTCGGCTCCGCCAGGCCGACGACGTCGTCCAGCGCGACGGCGGACAAGGTCACCCTGCAGCTCAAGTGGGTGCCGCAGGCGCAGTTCGCCGGCTACTACGCCGCGGCGGCGAAGGGGTACTACAAGCAGTTCGGCCTCGACGTGACCCTGAAGCCGGGCGGCCCCGACATCACGCCTGAGCAGGTCGTCGCGTCGGGGCAGGCGCAGTTCGGGATCGATTGGCTGCCGTCCCTGCTCGCCACGCGCGATCAGGGCGGCGATCTCGTCAACATCGCCCAGGTGTTCAACAAGTCGGGCATGACCGAGCTCACCCACAAGGCGAGCGGCATCACCAGCGTGGCGCAGATGAAGGGCAAGAACGTCGGCGTCTGGTGCTGCGGCAACGAGAACGAGCTCTTTGCGGCGCTCGTCAAGAACGGGATCGACCCGAAGAGCTCGAAGAGCGTGACGATCGTCAACCAGCCGTTCGACATGACCCTGTTCCTCCAGAACAAGGTCGACGCGGCTGCGGCAATGACCTACAACGAGCTCGCCCAGGTTCTCGAGGTCAAGAACCCGGACACGGGCAAGCTCTACACGCTCAAGGACCTGAACGTGATCACGATGGAGAAGGCGGGCACGGCGATGCTCGAGGACGGGATCTTCGCGACGGGGGCATACCTCAAGGACCCGAAGAACCGTGACGTCGCGACGAGGTTCATCGCCGCCTCGCTCAAGGGCTGGGTGTATTGCCGCACCCACGTCGCTGCCTGCACCGCGATCGTGTTGAAGAACGGCACGCTTCTCGGGAAGGGCCACCAGACGTGGCAGATGAACGAGATCAACAAGATCACCTGGCCGGCTCCGGGCGGCGTTGGTGTCATGAACGCCAAGGCGTTCAACCGCACGGCCGGGATCGCCAAGCAGTTCAAGGTGATCAAGAAGACGCCGAGCGGCGCCTACCGCACCGATCTCGCCAAGGGAGCGCTCGCCCTGCTCAAGAAGCAGGGCATCGACGTCGTCGGCGCGAGCTACAAGCCGGCGGTCGTCAAGGTCACACCGGGCGGGAAGTAGGCTCGAATCGACAACGCCCCGGGCCCGACGAGGGCCCGGGGCGAACCATCGGCGAGAGGAGGCCCATGTCTGTGCTGATCAAGGGTGGCCGGGTCGTGACCGCGACCGATTCGACCGTCGCCGACGTCTTCGTGGAGGGTGAGCGGGTCTCGTTGATCGGATCGTCGCTCGACGTCGCCGCCGATCACGTCATCGACGCCACCGGCAAGCTCGTCCTGCCGGGGGCGATCGACCCGCACACGCATCTCGACATGCCCTTCGGAGGCACCGTCACGATCGACGACGTCACGTCGGGCCAGACCGCCGCCGCGTTCGGCGGCACGACGTGCCACGTCGACTTCTGCATCCAGGGCCAGGGCCAGTCGTTCGCCGAGGCCCTCACCGGCTGGCACGAGAAGCGCGAGGGCAAGGCGATCATCGACAACGGGTTCCACATCGCCGTCACCGATCTCGTCGACGGGGGCTCGCTGGAGGAGCTCGCGACGCTCCCCGCGCAGGGGATCACCTCGTACAAGCTCTTCATGGCCTACAAGGGCGCGTTGATGGTCGACGACGAGACGCTCTTCCGGACGATGCAGGTCGCCGCCGGAGACCGGCGCGCTCGTCATGGTCCACGCCGAGAACGGCGACGCGATCGACGTTCTCGTCAAGGAGGCGCTCGCGGCGGGAAACACGGCGCCCCGCTACCACGCGCTCACCCGTCCCCCCGAGCTCGAAGGAGAGGCGACGAACCGCGCGATCCAGCTGGCGCGGATCGCCGGCGCGCCGCTGTACGTCGTCCACGTCACCTGCAAGGAGGCCGTCGGCGCAATCGCACGGGCGCGGGCGGAGAGCTGGGACGTGTGGGGAGAGACGTGCACGCAGTACTTCTTCACGGACATCACCGACCTCGATCGCCCCGACTTCGCCGGCGCGAAGTACGTCTTCTCGCCGCCGGTGCGGGACAAGTCGAATCAGCCCGTCCTCTGGGATGCCGTGCGCACGGACGTGCTGTCGGCGATCTCGACCGACCACTGCGCCTTCCTGCTCGACGGCCAGAAGACGATGGGCAAGGACGACTTCTCGAAGATCCCGAACGGCGCCCCCGGCCTCGAGGACAGGCTGCGGATGATCCACCACTTCGGCGTCAACGAGGGCCGGATCTCGCTCAACCGGATGGTCGAGCTGCTCTCGACGAGCCCCGCGAAGCTCTTCGGCCTCTACCCCCGCAAGGGCACGATCGCGCCGGGCTCCGACGCCGACATCGTCGTCTTCGACCCGAACCGCAAGACGACCATCTCGGCGGCGACCCAGCACTCGAAGTCGGACTACACGCTCTACGAGGGCACCGAGGTGACGGGTGACGTCGACGTGACGCTGATCCGCGGCACCGTCGTCGTCCAGGACGGCGAGCTCCAGGTCGAGCCGGGCTTCGGGCAGTTCGTGAAGCGCGCGAAGTTCGGCGAGCAGCTCGTCTGATCGACGCGAAACGAGCCAGGACCTTGTGACAAATTGCCACAAGGTCCCGGCTCGCCGAGCTAGCCCGCCAGCGGGCAGAGCATCCCTGTCAGCCGGCGTTGAAAGGGTGCATCAGCGGGTTCATGCCGGAGAACACGCCGGCCGGGTTCGGGTACCACGCCCACACGTGGAGGGTCACCAGATCCGGGTGCCAGAAGTTGAACGCGGCTCCGCTCTGAGGGCTCTTCGCCGCGCACGCGTCTTGACTCGGCTGGGGGAAGAACGTCCCGTCCTTGTAGTGACACGCGGCGGCGAACGAGCCGTAGGTCGCTCCGGGGAGCGGCTGCTTCGCCGGCTTCGACGGGAATACCCACTCGTAGGCAACGAGCTGCCACGTGCTGCCGTGCTTCCCGTACACGAGGATCGCAGGCTTCCTCACGTCGAAGCCGGTGATCTTCGGATTCATGAAGTGCCAGCCCATGTCGGGGATCATCTGCGTGATGACGCCGTAGCCGTCCTTCTTCGCGAGCGCGAGGTTGGTCGCGTACTTGGCGGTCGCGACCCTGCTCGCCGCGATCTGCGCGGCCAGCTGCTGCGACGCGGCTCCACCGCCCATCGCCATGCCCTTGTTGTCGCTCGATCCGCTGCCCAGCGCGAGGGCTGCCAGAACGCCCGCCGCAGCGAGCGTCAAGGCCAGCGTGATGATCGTTCTCTTCATGTCATCTCCCTTGTCGGATGTGGCCCGTCGTCAGCGGCTGTGCGCCGGGACGGGGTCCTCTCGCACGACGACGGTGTCGGCGACCTCGACGATCTCGTCGACGGGCAGGTTCGCGCCGGCGGCGTGGCGGCGGATCGCCTCGGGGCTGGTCGCCTGATAGATGCAGACCGTGCCGACCGAGCCGTCCGTCTCGCCGAGGACGTAGCTCCGGATCCAGCGGACGTCGTCGGCCATCCGGTCGCCCTCGGCGGTCGATCGTGCCGCTGCCGCTTCCAGCTCCTCTCCCGTCCGCCAGCCGTGCCGGCGCAGGATCACGTACGTCTTCATGCCTCTCCCATCGCTCGTGGAATGGACATCACGAACGTACGCCGGGGTCGCCGACGCGACATCGGTCGAATTGCCCTGTTTTCCGGGCGGCGTTACCGGTCTTGCAAGAGGCCGAGCTGCCGGGCAGAGGCAACGGCCTCGACGCGCGAGCCGGCATCCAGCTTGCGCAGGAGCGCCGAGATGTAGTGATCCACCGTTCGGCGGGAGAGGAAGAGCTGCTCCGCGATCTGGGCATTGCGATAGCCGTCGGCGACCAGGGCCAGCACCTCGCTCTCGCGCGGCGTCAGGCCGGCTGCGTTCTCACGCGTCGCCTTCCGCGGCCCACGGCTGATGCCGCGCGCGCCGAGGGCGCGCAGGCGCCGCGATGCGAGCTGCGAGGCGGGGAGCGCGCCGAGCTCCTGGAGCGCCTCGAGCGCGTCGCGCAGCGACTCCTCGTCGCCCAGCTCGAGCCGCGCCAGCGCTGCCTCGTACGGGAAGCGCGTCCGCGTCCATTCGGCGGCCGCCGCGGCCCAATCGCCGGCCAGGCAGAGCGAATGCGGTCCGTCCGTCGTGACCGGCATCGCCTCGAGGCCCGCGAGCCGGCGCCAGAAGAGGAGTCGCGTGGCACCGTCGGTGTCGCCGCGCTCCAGGGCGGCCGCGAGCGGGACGGCGGTCGCCTCGTCGACTTCGGCGGGTCGCTGCTCGAGCCAGGCGACCTCCCCGCGGGCCACGGCGAGGTCGACGTGGACGTCCACGTCCTCGGGCGGGACGCCGACGGCGGCAGCGTCGTCGAGCGCGGCCACCGCCCCCGGATCTCCGCGGCGGGCCCGAACGAGCGCGCGCACAACGAGCGCCTCGTGATGTGGCCACGGCGACTCGCGAGGGTCCTGGAGCAACCGGTCGGCGTAGTCGGCGGCCTCGGCCCAGCGACCACGGTCGAGGGCGTTGCGGGCGGCGAGGGCCAGGGCGTTGATGTGCCAGAGATCCTCGTTGTGCGCGGAACAGAACTCGATCGCTTGTGGGAGGAACGTCTCCGCGATTGCATGATGCGGAGGAGCAAGCCCGAACCCACCCAGGTTGTTGAGCGCGCGCGCCTGTTGCTCGGTGAACCCGGTCGACTCCGCCTCGGCGATTGCCTCGAGCATCAGTGTGCGGCCGGCGTCCGGATCGACCCGCAGCTCGATCGTCGCGAGGCCGACGAGAGCGGTGACCGCGGTCCGGGCGTCACCGCAGCGGATCGCCGTTTCCCGGGCCCGCCGGGCGATCTCGGCGCCACGTGCGGGATCGCCGTCGGCCCACGCGCTCATCGAGCGGTGCGCGTCGCACGAACGCCACCTCGCTGCTCTCCTCCAGCCCGGCGACCAAGCGTCCTGCCTCGTCAAGCGCTGCCTGGGCCTCGCCGAGCAGCCCGCGGCAGAAGAGGTACGAGCTGAGCTCTGTCAGGTCGCGTGCCTCGCGCGCCGGCGCGCCCTCCTCGTGCCTACTGGCGATCGCCTCGCGGACGACATCGATCGCCTCGAGCTGGTCGTCGGCGAGGTAGCAGGCGCGTGAGCGTCCCTCGAGCAGCTCGGCGCGGCGCCCGACCGGAAGGGTCGCCCCGCCGACTCTGAGGGCGCGCGCGATACTGTGCTGCCGCTTCCCGGTAGGCGCCGGTCGAGTTCGCCCTCGCGGCGGCCGCGACCGCGAACTCGAGCACAGCGTCCGTATCGCCTGCCGCCTCTGCGTGATGCGCAAGCCGCGCCGGGTCGATCTCACCGGCGCCGTCCGCGGTGAGAGCCGCGAGAATGCGGCGCTGCAGCCCGAGCCTGCGGGTCGGCGGGATCGCGTCCTCGACGGCCGCGCGGGCAAGCTCGTGGCGAAACGAGACGGCGTCGTCGGTCGCGCCGAGGAGCCCGCTCGCGAGGCATTCGTCGATGTGCCGGACGCCGTCGTCGCGGAGGACGGCTTCGAGCAGCCAGGGCTCGGCTCGTGGCAAGGCGAGAGCCACGGTCTCGAGCACCTCGAGCGCCCCCTCGGAAAGACCCGAGGCGCGCGCGAGGACCGCGTCACGCACGGTCGGCGGCACGCCGGGCTCGCCTGCCGCGAGCACCTGCGCGACGAAGAAGGGGTTCCCGCCGGTGCGCGCGTAGAGGTCTCCGGGGTCGACCTCGTACCCGACCGCAAGCTGCCGCGACGGCCGCCGCCGAGAGGGGGCCGAGCTCCATTCGTTCGACGGTGGCTGCCGTCGCAAGATCGCCGAGGAGGACGCGCATCGGGTGATCGCGGTGGAGAGCGTCGTCGCGATACGTGCCGATGACGATCGACGGCACGTCCATCCTGCGAGAGAGCAGCCGGAGCACGTCGAAGGTCGCCTCGTCGCCCCAATGCAGATCCTCGATCACGAGCACTGTCGGCTGCTCCGCGAGCTCGTCGCGCAGGACCGCGAACACCTCCGAGGGCTGGACGGCGGCGCCGAGCACGTCCGCGAGCGCGTCGCACTCCGTTGCCACGTCGAGCAGAGGACCAAGCGGCCGAGGCGTCGAGAGCGGGTCGCAGGCTCCGGCGAGCACACGCGTGCCACGCGACTCGAGGCGGGCGCAGAAGGCACCGACGAGGCTGGTCTTGCCGGCGCCGGCCTCGCCTCCGATCAGAACGACCTTTCCGAGGCCGAGCCGCGCCTCGTTGAGCGTCTCGGCCAGCTGGGCGAGCGCGTCGTCGCGCTCGAGCAACTCGTCGGTTCCGACGCGCGTGTCGAACGCGAGGCCCATCGTCAGATGATGACCCCTGGAAGGAGGTCACCGCAAGCCCGTTCGGAGCTACGATCGACTGCGAGACCGACCCGGAGGAGCGACGAATGGCAACGATCGAGACAGACCCGAGCGGCATCGACCCGAACCTGGGCGCGCAGATCGTCGCCGACGCAAAGGAGCATGTTCTCTACTCGTGGTCGGTGCAGAACGCCATCAACCCGATCGCGGTCGCGGGGGCGGAGGGCCGGCATTTCTGGGACTACGACGGCAACCGCTACCTGGATTTCGCGTCGCAGCTCGTCAACGTCAACATCGGCCACCAGCACCCGAAGATCATTCAGGCGATCAAGGATCAGGCGGACAAGCTCTGCACGATCGGGCCACCGATGGCGAGCGAGTCGCGCTCGCAGCTCGGCCGCATGCTCGCCGAGGTGACACCGGGCGACCTCTCCGTGTCCTTCTTCACGAACGGCGGCGCCGAGGCGAACGAGAACGCGATCAAGCTGGCGCGGATGGTGACCGGCCGCCACAAGATCATCGCCCGCTACCGCTCCTACCACGGTGCCACGCACGGTGCCGTCTCGCTCACCGGCGATCCGCGCCGCTGGCCCGTCGAGCCGGGCATGGCGGGCATCGTGCGCGCATTCGACCCCTACACCTACCGCTGCCCTGCCGGTCATCCCGACCCGTGCCCGGTGTGCACGGGCGCGCCGCACCTGGAGGAGATCCTCGCCTACGAGGGCGCCCACACCGTCGCGGCGATCATCCTCGAGACCGTCACCGGCACGAACGGCGTCATCGTGCCCCCGGACGGCTACCTCCAGAGCGTCCGGGAGGTCTGTGACCGCCACGGCATCCTGCTCATCCTCGACGAGGTGATGGCCGGCTTCGGTCGCACCGGCAAGTGGTTCGCCTGCGAGCACTGGGACGTCGTGCCGGACATCCTCTGCGTCGCCAAGGGGATCAACTCCGGCTACGTGCCGCTCGGCGCGATGATCGCCCGCGGCGAGATCGTCGATCAGGTGCGCGACAAGTTCTTCCCGGGTGGGCTCACCTACGCGGGCCACCCGCTCGCCTGCGCCTCCGCGGTCGCCTCGATCGAGGCGTTCCGCGAGGAGGGCGTCGTCGAGAACGCCGCCGCGATGGGGGACTACTTCCGGGAGGCGCTCGGCGGCCTGCAGGCGAAGCATCCGTCGATCGGCGAGGTGCGCGGCCTCGGCTGCTTCTACGGAATCGAGCTCGTCAAGAGCCGCGAGACGAGGGAGATGCTCGTTCCCTACAACGCCTCCGGCGACGCAGCGGCGCCGGTTGCGCGGATCGGGAAGGCCGCCCTCGAGCGCGGCCTCTACCTGATGAGCCACTGGAACGTGATCATGGTGGTGCCGCCGCTGACGGTGACGCGCGAGGAAGCGGAGGAGGGAGTCGCGATCCTCGACGACGTGCTCTCGATCGCCGACGAGTATGTGGTCTAGACCGATAGCGGTCTAGACCGTATTCACGCACGAAGAGCGCAGGAACGAGGAGATCGCCGTCGCGGTCTCCTCGAGCGCGTCCCACTGCACCGTATGCCCGCCCGGAACGGTGACCTCCTGCAGCAACGGGCCGAGCGCCGCGCGGTGGGCGTCGATCAGGTGGTCGTAGGTCACGTACGAGTCCTCGCCGCGCACGAGCAGCGTGGGGATGCGGACATCTTCGAATGGTGGCGGGATGGAGGCCATCTCCCCGTACGCGGCGATGACCGACGCCTGGCTGTAGCGGTAGCGCCAGCGACCGTCGTCGTCCTCGACGAGAAATCCCCGGAGATCCTCGACGACGTGATCCCTCGAGGTGCGGGCGAGCAGGCTCTCGGTGAATCGTCGTTCGATCCCCTCGTCGAACGAGGCGTAGGAGCGGTCACGCCGGTCCCTCTCCGCCACGATGAGAGCGATCTCGGGATCGACAGAAGATCGCCGGGTCGAGCAGCACGAGCCGCTCGACGAGCCCGGTGATGGCGGGCGGCCACCTCGAACGCCAGCCGGCCGCCGAACGAGTGACCGATCCAGACGGCAGGCTCGGCCGCCGACTGCCTCGACGAGCAAGCGGACGTGCTCGGTGAGGTTCCAGGGCGGCTCGTACGGCGACGAGCCGTGACCGAGCAGGTCCGGCGCAATGAGCTGGTAGTCGGAGAGCCATCCCTCCGCAAGCCGTCGAAAGCCCCCGCCGTGCCCCGTGATTCCGTGGAGGCACACGACGCGCGGCGACTCGGGAGCACCCCACGTCTCGACGTGGAGCGATCGGCTCATGGCTGCTCGGCGAGCGTGTCGAGCGACTCCGGCACCATCTCGGTACGGCGCTCGTCCTTGACGAGCGACCAGATCACGACGCCGTCCTTGTCGATCAGGAACGTGCCGCGCCGCGGCGCCCCGGTCGCGTCGTTGAAGACGCCGTAGGCGCGGGCGACTGCGCCGTGCTGCCAGAAATCGGACGCAAAGGCGAACGTGGCGCCGAGCTCCCGCTTCCAGGCCTGACGCGCGGCGGACGTGTCGCACGAGACGAAGATCACGTCGGTCTCGGCGTTGTCGAACGACGCCAGGTTGGCCTGCAGGTCCATCGCTTCCTCGGCGCAAACGGGCGTGAAGGCGAACGGGTGGAAGACGAGGAGGACGTTGCGCTTGCCGCGGAAGTCCTGCAACCGCAGCCGCGGTGTGTCGAACGCCTCTTCGAGGTCGAACTCCGGTGCCTGCTCACCCGTCTGAATCGCCATCGCCGCTCTCCTCTCCGTTGCCGGAGGGAACATAGTAGGTGTGGCCGGCGAGGCCGTCCGGGAGGTACTCGCTCGCGGCCCCGTCGGGATCGTCATGCGGTGAGATGTAGCCCTCGCCATGACCGCGGGTGCGTGCCCCGGCGTAGTGCGCGTCGCGGAGCGCGGCGGGAGGCGCCTGGATCCCCCGCTCGCGCACCTCGCCTCGCGCCTCCCAGATTGCCTTCGCAGAGGCGTTCGACTTCGGCGCCCGCGCCAGGTAGATCGCCGCCTGGGCGAGGTTGAGCTGCGCCTCGGGGAGGCCGACGTGCTCGAGTGCCTGGGCCGCCGCAACGGCGACGAGCAGCGCCCGCGGGTCGGCGTTGCCCACGTCTTCGGAGGCGAGGATCACCATCCGCCGCGCGATGAAGCGGGCGTCCTCGCCGCCCTCGAGCATCGCGGCGAGGTAGTAGACGGCGGCGTCGGGATCGCCGCCGCGCATCGACTTGATGAACGCCGAGATGATGTCGTAGTGCTGGTCTCCGTCGCGGTCGTAGCGCAGCGGGCGCTTGCGTGCCGCATCGGCGACGTGGCGTGCTTCGAGCGGCGCTCCCTCTGCCGCGGCGGTCTGCGCCGAGAGCTCGAGCGTGGCGAGGGCACTTCGAGCATCGCCGCCGGCCTTGCGGACGATCGCGGCGACCACGTCGGGAGCAACCACGACGCCGAGCTCTTCCGCGCCGCGCGCGACGACCGCCGCGACCTCGTCATCGGAGAGCGGCTCGAGCTCGATCACGGCGCAGCGTGACAGGAGGGCCGCATTGACCTCGAAGTACGGGTTCTCGGTCGTCGCTCCGATCAACGTCAGCAGGCCACTCTCGACGCCCGGCAGCAGTGCATCCTGCTGGCCCTTGTTGAAACGGTGGATCTCGTCGAGGAAGAGGATCGTGCGGGTGCCGTTGGCGCCGATCCGGTCGCGGGCGCGCTGGAGCACGCCGCGGACGTCGTCGACGCGCGCCGAGACCGCCGAGAGCTCCTCGAAAGCGGCGCCCGTCGTCTCGGCGACGATCCGCGCCAGCGTCGTCTTGCCGACTCCGGGCGGCCCGTAGAGGATCATCGAGGGCGGCCGGTCGGCCTCGATCGCGAGTCGCAGAGCCGAGCCCTCGGCGAGCACATGCCGCTGCCCCACGAGCTCCTCGAGCGACCGTGGGCGGATGCGCTGCGGCAGGGGCGCCGTCTGGCTCGCGTGCGTCGAGGCGGCGTCGGCGAACAGGTCGGTCATGGCACGAGTGTACGGCGCGGGCCCCTCGCGACCCCGTCTCCTCGGCGCCCTTTCGCTCTATGCTCTGTGGCATGTCACAGGACACCTTCGAACCGCCGCTCAACCGCCCCGTCCTCCCCGGAGAGGCGCGCAGCGACTACGAGCGCTATCTCAATACCGAGGAGCTGCTCGCGCTCCAGAAAGGCCCCGAGGAGTGGGTGCACCGGGACGAGCTCCTGTTCCAGGTCGTGCACCAGTCCTCGGAGCTGTGGCTCAAGCTTGCATGGAACGACACCGCCGCCGCAACGGAGCTCGTGGCCGCCGATGACCTCGGTGGAGCGTTGCGCCTCCTTCGGCGCGCCAGCATGTGCCTTCGCTTTATCACCGGCCAGCTCGACATGCTCGAGCAGATGTCGCCCTGGGAGTACCAGGAGATTCGCAAGGTGCTCGGGCACGGCTCCGGCTTCGACTCGCCCGGGGTGAAGGAGCTCCGACCCGCGATGGCCCGGCTCGGCGAGGCCTTCCACGCGGCACGCGAGCGAGAGGGCCTGACGCTGCTCGACCTCTACGTCCACGGGCGCGAGCACGAGCTCCTCTACCAGCTCGCGGAGGCGCTGATGGAGCTCGACGAGTGGCTGCAGACCTGGCGCATCCGGCACTACCGCGTCGTTGCCCGGGTGATCGGCGAGCAGGTGATCGGGACGCAGGGGACTCCGGTCGAGGTGCTCGGGCGGCTGATCCACCGCGTCGAGTACCAGGAGCTGTGGGACGTGCGCAACGAGCTGACCGCGAAGTCCCAGGCAGAGGCGTGACGCTCCGCGAGGAGGTGACGGCGCTGCTGCAGGCGCTCCTGCGCGCGAACACCGTCAATCCGCCGGGGAATGAGACGATCGCGGCCGAGCTCTTGCGCGACTATCTGGAGCAGAGCGGGATCCCGTGCGAGCTCGTCGGCCGTTCGCCCGACCGGCTCAACCTGATCGCGCGCCTGCCCGGCGGCGACGGGCCGTCACTCGCCCTTCTCGCCCACACCGACACCGTGCGCGCGGACGCCGAGGAGTGGGCGCGCGACCCGTGGGGAGGAGACGTAGTCGACGGCGAGATCTGGGGGCGCGGAGCGCTCGACATGAAGAGCCAGGTTGCGGCGAGCGCCGTCGCGTTCGCCTCGCTCTGGCGCGAGGGATTCCGCCCGGCCGGCGACCTGATCCTCGCGCTGACCGCCGACGAGGAGGTGAACGAGGACTACGGTCTCGCGTGGCTCGTCCGCGAGCACCCGGAGCTGGTGCGGGCCGACTACTCGCTCAACGAGGGCGGCGGCGAACGCTGCCAGTTCGGCGGCAAGGCGTACTACCTGTGTGCCGTCGGCGAGAAGATGAGCGCGCCGTTCCGCGTCCACGTGCGGGGCCGCAGCGGCCACGCGTCGGTGCCGGCGATCGCGGACAACGCCCTCGTGAAGGCGGCGCCGATCATCGAAGCGCTGGGACGCTACGCACCGCCGCAGGCCCTCATCCCGGAGGTGCAGCGGTTTCTCGAGATCGTGCTCGGCGAGGTGCCGCCGCTCGAGGTGGCACTCGAGCGGGCCCGGGCGTTGCATCCGCTCGCCGCAGAGCTCGTCGAGCCTCTGCTCTCGTTTACGCTGTCGCCGACCATGATCGAGGCCTCGAAGCAGCGCAACGTGATCCCTGCCACCTGCGTCGTCACCGTCGACTGCCGCCTGCCGCCGGGAATGACGCCCGAGGATGTCGACCCCCTCGTGCGCGCGGCGATCGGCCCGGGTGACTACGAGCTCGAGTGGTACGAGCGCGACGGCGGTACCCGCTCGGCGATGGAGACCCCGCTCTGGTCCGCCCTCGAGGACTGGGTGGGCGAGCTCGAGCCCGGTGCCCGTCTCGTCCCGCTCGTCTGCGCCGGGTTCACCGACTCGCACTGGATGCGCGACGCCTTCGGCACTGTCGCCTACGGCTTCTTCCCGCAGAAGGCGATGGATCCGGAGCTCGCCGCGCGCCTCATTCACTCGGCCGACGAGCGCATCCCGGTCGACGACCTCGAGCTCGGCGTCCACGCGCTGCGGGCGGCCGCGGCGGCGGTGGGTGTCTGATGGGCGAGCCGGTGCGGGTCACGATCGTTCCGAACGAGGTCGCCGCCGATGTCGTCTGCACCTTCCTGCGGGCCGAGGGGATCCTCTGCAATCACCGCGTCACGAACATCGGCGCGGGCAGCTGGGACGGCGTCCCGAACGCTGGTGGAGCGCGGGAGGTGCTCGTCGATCCCGCCGATCTCGACGCTGCCCGGGAGGCTCTGGCTTCAGCCGAGCTGGGCGAGTTCTCCTCGTAGGGCGGCCGCGCGAGCGGGCGTGCCGGCGCCGCCTACGTGGCGGGCTTCTCGTGGTGGCCGCCGAACTGGCTGCGCATCGCCGACAGCACCTTGTTCGCGAACAGGCCCTCTTCGCGGGAGGAGAACCGGGAGTAGAGCGCGGCGGTGAGGACGTCGGCCGGCACTCCCTCCTCGATCGCCGCGATCGCCGTCCAGCGTCCCTCGCCCGAGTCCGAGACACGGCCGGCAAAGTCGTCGAGCGTGGGTGACTCCTGCAGCGCGGCCGCCGTGAGGTCGAGGAGCCACGACTCGACGACGCTCCCGCGCCGCCAGACCTCGCTGATCGCGGGGACGTCGAGCGAGTAGGAGTAGAACTCGGGATGCTCGAGCGGCGCCGTCTCGGCGTCCTTGTCCCGCTGCCGCAGCCCTGCATCGGCGCCGTGGAGGATGTTGAGGCCCTCGGCGAGCGCGGCCATCATCCCGTACTCGATCCCGTTGTGGACCATCTTCACGAAATGCCCGGCGCCGGCCGGGCCGCAATGGAGGTACCCGCGCTCCTCCGGGGTGGGCTCGCCATCGCGGCCGGGAGTCCGGGACGCGGCGTCGACACCGGGAGCGAGCGAGGCAAAGATCGGCTCGAGCTCGGCGAAGGCGTCGTCGGGGCCGCCGACCATCAGGCAGAAGCCGCGCTCGAGGCCGAAGACGCCGCCGCTCGTGCCGCAGTCGAGGTAGCGGATTCCGCGCTCGGAGAGCTCGGCGGCACGGCGAATGTCGTCCCGGTAGTACGAGTTGCCGCCGTCGATGATGGTGTCGCCGTCGCTCAGGCGCGCGCCGATCTCCTGAACCGTCGTCTCGGTGATCTCACCGGCCGGCACCATCACCCAGGCACACCGTGGCGCGTCGAGCTTGGCGACGAAGTCGTCGAGCGTGGTCGCGCCCGTCGCACCCTCCGCCTCGAGCGCCGACACGGCGTCGGGGCTGACGTCGTAGACGACGCAGGTGTGCCCATCCCGCATCAGGCGGCGCACGATGTTGGCTCCCATCCGGCCAAGGCCGATCATGCCGAGCTGCATGCGACGAGCCTATACGCTCGGCAGCGTGATACCGGCCGTCTCGCCAATCGGAGCCTCTGCCACGGAGAACGCACGGGCCATCTGGGCGCGCTGGGCGGCGCGCTGCTTCGTCCTCGGTCGCCGCGGTAGCGCAGCTACCTGGGCTCCGTGCACGCCCTCGCATCGCACTCGCCCATCACGCCCAGCCGGCGCGTGGTCATCGTGGTAGAGGCTCTCACTGGGGCCGCGGTCGCCGGGAGCTTCTACGGCAGCGAGCAGGCCCCGGAGGAGATCCTCGTCCCGTGACGGGTGGTCGCGACGAGGCGCTCGAGCTGCACCACGCCGAGGGGGCGTTCAGCGAGATCGAGGCATGGCTGCGTGAGCGCGGCTTCTTTGCCCCGGGAGGGGAGGAGCTGAGTGCCGACCTCTACCTCGGCTACGGGCTCTCCTCGACGATTCGCCGCCACCGCGCGCCGGCGCCGCCCGAGCCGTGCCCCCTGCCGCTGGCCGCCTGTTCCATCCGGAGCGAGGAGTATGTTGTCCATGGTGACAATGAATCTGACTCTCTCCGGTTCGGCCCCTGGCGGCGGACGTGGTCGCGGCGCGACTACGCCGCGGCGGTGGAGAGCGTCCGCGATGCGATCGCGCGCGGCGACGTCTACCAGGTCAACCTCGTGCAGCACCTGGCCGCCCCGTTCGCGGGCGAACCGGGCGCGCTCGCCGCCCGTCTCGCGCCGCTGCATCCCCACAATTCAGAGCCCTACCGTGGCAACGGCTGGACGGTCGTTTCCGGCTCACCCGAGCTCTTCCTGGCGCGGCGCGGCCGCCGCGTCTGGACGTGCCCGATCAAGGGAACCCGGCCGGCGGGGCCGGGCGCGGCGCAGGAGCTCGCGCGCTCGGTGAAGGACGCCGCCGAGCACGTGATGATCGTCGACCTCGAGCGGAACGACCTCTCGCGGGTCTGCGAGCCCGGAAGCGTGCGGTGGCCCGAGCTGATGGCGACCCGGGAGCTCGCGGGCGTCGAGCACATGGTCTCGACCGTCGAGGGCACCCTTCGTGCCGACGTCGGCCTGGCGGAGCTGCTCGGCGCGACCTTCCCTGGCGGGTCGATCACCGGCGCCCCGAAGATCGCGGCCGTCGACCTGATCGCCGAGCTCGAGCCGGTCGGCCGCGGAGCCTCGATGGGTGCGTTGGGCCGCGTCTACGGGAACGGCGACCTCGACCTGACGCTGACCATTCGCACCTTCGCGATCGCCGATGGGCGGATCCATCTCTGGGTCGGCGGCGGCGTGGTCTGGGATTCCGACCCGGAGTCCGAGATCGCCGAGTCGTGGGTAAAGGCCGACCCGCTGCTGCACGCGATCGGCGCTCCCCGGCCCGACGCCGAGGAGCGCACGCCGGGCTCGGTGACGCGGTCGGCGGTGAGGTCGCGATGAGCGGAGACGGGCTGCTCGCCGTCGCCGTGTCGGGCCGAGGTCTCGTCGCGCCCGGCGAGCCGGTGATCGCCGCCGACGACGAGGGGTTCACGAGGGGCCGCGCCGCCTTCGAGACGATGCGTGTCTACGGCGGGCGGCCCTTCCGGTTCGCCGAGCACGTCGCCCGTCTCAGAAGCTCGGCGGAGCGGATCGGCCTCGAGCCGCCCGACGGCGCCGAGATCGAGCACCTGACTTCGCTCGCGCTCGAGAAGGCAGGCGCGCCCGAGGCGGTGCTGCGGCTCTACTGGACGCCGGGCCCGCCGAATGGCGATCACTGCGCGATCGTCCTCGTCGGCCCGATCCCGGGCTGGATCGAGGAGGCGCGCGCCCAGGGCCAGCGGCTGGTCTCGCTCCTCCACCAGCGACGGTCGGCGCCGTGGCTCCTCCCGGCGACGAAGTCGACGAGCTACGCGGTGAGCATCGCCGCGGAGGCAGAGGCAAAGGCCCGCGGCGCCGACGACGCGATCTTCGTCGACGGCGACGGAATCGTGCTCGAGGGCCCGGTAACCAACATCTGGTGGCGCGAGGGCGATGTCCTGCTCACTCCGTCCCTCGACGTCGGCATCCTCGCCGGCGAGACGCGCGCGGCGCTCCTCGAGCTCGCCGCCCGCTCGGGCCAGGTCGTCGAGGAGGGCATCTTCCCGCTCGCACGCCTGCTCGCTGCCGACGAGGTCTTCACCTCCTCGTCGATCCGCGAGCTGATGCCGGTGACCTCGGTCGACGGGCACCCGTTCGAGCGCGGGCCAGCTGCCGCGGCGCTGCAGCACGCACTTCGCGACGAGGCGCGGCGCGGTGCCGCAGAGGACGCGGACGGCGCAGACACCACCGCCTAGAAGCCGGCCTCGCCGTCGACGACGAGGTGCGCGCAGCTGATCGGGTCGTCGCGTTCGACGTAGCGGTCCTCCGAGGGCATCCAGACATCGGTCCAGGTGCGTCGCGCGTCTTCGCCGTCGCGCTCGACGGCGCGGGCCAGCCGCACGTCGTATGACGCCTTCACCCAGATCCGAACGGCGTAGGCGTCGCGAAGCGTGCGGTGCAGGGCGCAAACCCCTTCGACGACCACGACCCCGGCGGGCTCGACCGTCCGCGAGCCGCGTCGCTCGCCGGCCACCCAGTCGTACGACGAGAAGCGCGCCGGCGCTCCGGCCGACAGCGGGGTCACGACCTCGCGTGCGAGGCGTCCGATCTCGAACTCCCTGCCGTCCCAGAACTCGTCGGTCGAGACGATCTGCGCCTCGGGAATCATCCGGGCCAGCGTCGTCTTCCCCGCCGCACCGTGGCCGCCGATCCCGACGAGGATGACGCCCCCTCCCGTGCCGGCGGCGTCGCGGGCGGCTTCGATCAGGTCGAGCACTGGGCCGAGAGGCTTGATGCGCATCAGGGGCACGCTCCTTGGCCCAGAACCAGCCCGGCCACAGTCCTCACGCGCATCAAGCCTCTAGCTCCATCGCGGCACGGTACCCTCAGGCCATGGACAAATTGCGGCTCGGCGGTATGGCGCTCGCGAACGGAGTCCTCGTGCACGGCCCGACCTCGTGGGGTGCCGCGGTTCGCGCCGACGACGGCTCGATCCGTCCGCCTCCGGCGTCAAGCGGCGCTTCGCGCCCAACGTGATGACACCCTTCATCAGAGGCCCGCTGCGCCTGGCAGAGGCGTTCGCCGTGCTGCCAGACGTCCGACGGGGGCTGCCCGAAGCACGCTTCCCCTTCGAGCGCCCACGGGTCGCCGTTGCCGTCGTGGCGGGCTCTGCGCTCGCAGCGGCCGCTCGCCGCTCGGGGCTCGGCCTCGTCGCGCGTGAGAGCATCGTCGCGTTCGCGTCGCTCGCACCCGCAGTGATCGCTCTCCGGGGCGGCGAGCTCGCGTCGTACCACGGCGCGGAGCACATCTCGATCGGCACCTACGAGACCGGCGAGCCGGCGACGAAGGAGCACGACCGCTGCGGCGGGCACCTCATCGGCCCGATGCTGCTGACGAGCACCGCAGCGAGCGCGCTCGCCGCGCGTGCGCCCGCGTCGGCCCGGCCGGCGGCCCGTGCGCTCGGTGCTGTTGGCGCAATGGGCGTCGCGGTCGAGATCTTCGGATGGATGGGCCGGCATCCCGACCATCCCGTGGCGCGTGCTCTGGCGCGTCCCGGTCAGGTCCTGCAGGAACGGGTCTCGACGGCCGAGCCCTCGGCTGCTCAGCTCGAGGTTGCCGGCGCGGCGCTCGCCGCGTGTCTCGGCGCCGAAGCAACGGTGTGAGCCAGACGGTGCAGCTGCGCCGCGAGCGACTCGACCCCGACGTCTTCGATCTCCCGGTCGAGAAGATGCGGCAGGGCTACTACACCGACGCGTACTTCAATCACACCCGCTCGGCGTTGCTCGCCGATGGTCGCCACCCGCGCGTCCTGATGCAGGTCTTCCAGCGCCACACGGCGATGCTCGGCGGGATGGACGAGGCGATCGCCGTCCTCAAGCTCTGCTCGCACGATTGGGGCGCGCTCGACGTCTCGGCGCTGCACGACGGGGACCCGATCGAGCCGTGGGAGACCGTGATGACGATCGAGGGCGACTACACGCTCTTCGCGCATCTCGAGACGGTGTATCTCGGCGTCCTGGCGCGGCGTACCCTGATCTCGACCAACACCGGGCGCGTGCTCCGCGCCGCAAACGGGAAGCCGATCATCTTCATGGCTGCCCGGCACGACCACCATCGCGTCCAGACCGGCGACGGCTACGCCGCCTTCGTCGCCGGCGCGATCCACGGCAGCGAGATCGGCGTCACGTCCGACGCGCAGGCGTCCTGGTGGGGAGGCCGCGGCGTTGGCACCGTCCCGCATGCGCTGATCGCCGCCTACAACGGCGACACCGTCCTCGCGGCGACGAGATTCGCCGCGTGGGCGCCGGCCGACCTCCGCATCACCGTCCTCGTCGACTTCGTCAACGACTCGGTCGCCACCGCCCTCGCGGTGGCGGACGCGCTCGGGCCGAAGCTCTGGGGCGTGCGGCTCGACACCTCCGGTCAGCTCGTCGACCGCTCGCTCCAGGAGGAGATGGGTGACTTCGACCCGCGCGGCGTCAACGAGCGCCTCGTGCGCAAGGTGCGGGCCGCCCTCGACGGCGCCGGTCACGAGGCCGTTCGGATCGTCGCCTCGGGTGGCTTCTCGGTGGCGAAGATCGAGGAGTTCGAGCGGCGCGGTGTGCCCGTCGACGCCTACGGCGTCGGCTCGTCGTTGATTCGCGGCGAGAACGACTTCACCGCGGACATCATCGTCGCCGACGGGCAGCCGAGCGCGAAGGTGGGAAGGCGCCTGCGCCCGAACCCGCGACTCGAGCGTGTCCTCTAAGGCTCTAGCCGTCCTCTGGGACGTCGACACGCAGGTCGACTTCGTCGACCCCGCCGGCAAGCTGCCGGTGCCGGGGCGGACGCCGCCGCACCGGCGATGGCACTCCTCGTCGACTGGGCTCGTCGCACGGGCGTCGTGCATGTCGCCTCGGCCGACGACCACGAGCTCAGCGATCCCGAGATCTCGGCGACGCCCGATTACGTCAACACCTATCCCGCCCACTGCCTGCGCGGGAGCAGTGGCGCGGCCCGTATCCCGGAGACACAGCAGGACGACCCGCTCGTCTTCTCGGACATCGCCCACGCGCCCGCCCGCGTCGCGGAGCTCATCGCGGGTCGCAGGGAGATCCTGCTCCTGAAAAAGACCGTCGACGTGTTCTCCAACCCGAGCGCGGAGGCCGTGGTCGAGGCCCTCGACCCGTCGGAGGTGCTCGTCTTCGGCGTCGCGACCGATGTCTGCGACCACGCTGCGATCGTCGGCCTCCTCCGGCGCGGGCGTCGGGTCGCCTTCGTCGAGGATGCGTCGCGCGGCCTCGACGCGGCACGAACGCAGGAGTGCATCCAGCTCTGGCGCGAGGCCGGGGTTCGCTTCACCTCGAGCGCCGACGTCGTGACCGGGTCCGCGTGAGCGGGCACTGATGGAGACGCCGCCGCTCGTCGAGCGCGCCGCATCGCTCGCCGAAGCGCTCGGCTTCTCGAAGTCCTGCAGGCCCGAGGACGGCGCCCTCCTCCATGTGCTCGCGGCGCGGCGCGGCATCGCCCGCGCCGGCGAGATCGGGACGGGCGCCGGCGTCGGCGCCGCCTGGATCGTCTCTGCCCTGGCGCCGCAGGTGCCGTTCTTCACCGCCGAGCTCGATCCCGCGCTCGCGGCCGCTGCGCGCGATCTCTTCGCCGACGACCCGAACGTCACCGTCCTCGCCGGATCGTGGCGGGAGACGCTGCCCGCAGAGGCGCCGTTCGACCTGCTCTTCGTCGATGCACACGATGCAAAGGACGACGTCGACGCGGTCGTCGGGCTGCTCGCCCCGGGCGGCACCGCCGTGCTCGACGACTTCTGGGCCGACCCCGCGCTCCCTGATCCGGGACGCGACGCATGGCTTCGGCACCCCGTGCTGACGGCCGTCGAGCTCTGGGTTACGCCTGAGCGACGCGCCCTCGTCGCGGTGCGACGCTAGGGGCTTGCCCTTCAAGCTTCGGGGTACCCCTGCCGATAGCAAGCTCGTGGTTACATGGCCTCATTCCGTCGACGACATCGGCGGTTTCCTGATCACGTGGCTGCCGATCATCTTCTTCGGCATCATCATCTGGCTCCTGCTCCGCACGATGGCGCTCGTGCCGAAGATCAAGCCGGCCATGGTCGACCGGGACACGACAGACCCCGTCGGCTGGGACGACGTCGCCGGCGCCGAGGAGGCCAAGGAAGAGCTGAAGGAGGTCGTCGAGTTCCTCCGCGACCGCAAGAAGTTCGAGAAGCTCGGGGCACGCGTCCCGAAGGGCGTCCTGCTCTACGGCCCGCCCGGGACAGGCAAGACGCTCCTCGCCAAGGCCGCCGCGAACGAATCGGGCGCCAACTTCTACTCGTCGAGCGCCTCCGCCTTCGTGGAGATGTTCGCGGGCGTCGGTGCGGCCAGGATCCGCAAGCTCTTCGAAGAGGCGCGCAAGAACGCGCCGGCGATCATCTTCATCGACGAGCTCGACGCCGTCGGGACGGCTCGCTCCGGCGGAGGGCACAACCGTGAGCACGACCAGACGCTGAACCAGCTCCTCGTCGAGCTCGACGGCTTCGGCGGCGCTGACGAGGTCGTGATCATGGGAGCTTCCAACCGGCTGCAGGACCTCGATCCGGCGCTGTTGCGCCCCGGACGCTTCGACCGCCAGGTCCACGTCGCCCCGCCCGACCTGAACGGGCGTATCGAGATCCTGGCCGTGCACACGCGCTCCAAGCCTCTCGGCGCAGACGTCGACATCTCCATCCTCGCCCGCCGCACCGCGGGCCTGACCGGCGCCGACCTCGCGAACATCGCGAACGAGGCAGCCATCTTCGCTGCCCGCGCGAACCAGCATTACATCAGGCAGGAAGACTTCGAGGGCGCCATGGAGCGCGTTCTGACCGGCCTGCAGAAGCGCCGCGTCGTGACCGAGAAGGAGAAGCGCATCCTCGCCTACCACGAGGGTGGGCACGCCCTGCTCGCGTACCTGATGGGCGACGTGATGCCGGTGCAGAAGGTGACGATCGTCGGTCGCGGCGACGCGCTCGGGCTCGCCTACTACCTCCCCGTCGAGGATCGCTACCTCCATACGAAGGAGGAGCTGCTCGACGTGATGAAGGTCGCGCTCGCCGGCCGGGCAGCGGAGGAGATCGTCTTCGGCCGCGTCACCAACGGCGCCGCCAGCGACCTCGAGAAGGTGACCGAGATCGCCCGCGCGATGGTGTTCGAGTTCGGCATGTCCGACGTCGCGCCCTCGCGGACGATGCGGGCCGACAACTACGCCCTCTCCGAGGAGACCAAGCGGATGCGGGACAGCGAGCAGGCTCGCCTCACCGATCACGCCTACGAGGAGGCGCTGCGCCTGCTCGGCAAGCACCGCGTCTCGCTCGACCGCCTCGCTACGGCGCTGCTCGAGAAGGAGACGATCGACCGGGACGAGTTCCTCGCGATGATGGGCGACCTGCCCCGCGAGTCCCGCTCGGCCGAGACGGTCGGCACCGTGCGGGCGCTGAACGCGACGCCCTCTGAAGTACCCGGCCTGTAGAGGAGGCTGCGATGAAAGAGCCTATCGCCGCCTCCTCCACAGCAATGCTTCCCGCACGCTTCGCGTGATCCTGAAGCGGGGAACCTACGGTTCCCCGTGACCCCTCCCTTCGGACGGCCGCAATCGCTCGGCCCCACCGCCCGACTCGACGAGGCTCCTCAGCGCCATCAGCCGGGCATCCCACGCGGCCCCGACCTCCTCGATCCACTCGACCGCTGAGGCGAGCGGCTCCGGCGTCAGGGCATAGCGCGTCTCCCGTCCGGACCGCGATGCCTCGACGAGCCCAGCCTCGCGGAGCGCTGTCAGATGCTTCGTGACAGCCTGGCGCGTTACCGGCAGGCCTGCTGCGAGCTCGGTCGGCGTCGCAGTGCCCTGGGTCGCCAGCGTCTCGAGCACGAACCGGCGGCTCGGATCGGCCAGAGCGGAGAAGACGGCGTCTACCTGATCGCGCATGCGCACAACGCGCGAAACTCGAGCGCGGTCGACCAGGATGGTGCTGCCTCCCGCACCTGCACGAGGCTGCCGCCGTCGGTCGCCACCACCCGCAGGTCGACGACCCCGTCGTCGTCGAACCGCAGCACGATCCGCTCGCCCTCCTCGATCGATTCGACGACTGCCTCGCGGGTCTCGCCGTTGTCCCAGCGAAACACGCCACGCCCGCCCGGTGTCGGATCGAGCTCGACCTCGTTCGCGAACCACTCCTCCAGTCTGTGTCTCGTCCGTCAGCGCCGTCCAGACGTCCTCCGGGTCGGCGTCGAGCTCGATCTCTCGTGTGACCTCCACAAGCAACCTCCAGGTTGCGTATTATTGGGCAACCGAACAGTTGCACGTTAGCGTGAGGAGGGTCGCTGTGCCAGTCATCCCGACCGTGATCGAATCCGACGGACGCGCCGAGCGCGCGTTCGACATCTACTCGCGACTGCTGCGGGACCGCATCGTCTTCCTCGGCCGCGAGGTCGACGACGAGATCGCGAACCTGATCGTCGCCCAGCTGCTCCTGCTCGAGGCCGACGATCCCGAGCGCGACATTGCGCTCTACGTCAACTCCCCCGGAGGGTCGGCATATGCGGGGATGGCCATCTACGACGCGATGCAACACGTGCAGGCCGACGTCTCGACGATCTGCTTCGGGATGGGCATGTCGGCCGCCGCGATGATCATGGCGGGCGGAGCAGCGGGGAAGCGCTTCGCGCTGCCGAACGCGAAGCTGATGATCCATCAGGGCAGCGCCGGCTTCCGCGGCGCCCCCTCCGACATCCAGATCGCGGCGCGCGAGGTGGCGGCGACAACGCGCCAGATGGCCGAGATCATCGGTCACCATTCAGGGCGCGACGTCGACCAGGTGATGGAGGACATCGACCGTGACAGGTTCATGACGCCACTCGAGGCTGTCGAGTACGGCCTCATCGATGCCGTCCTGCCGCCGCCCGCTCCACCGGCCGAGAAGTAGCATCGGCGGCGTGAACGCGATCGGCATCCACCACGTCGGCATTGCCGTCGCCGACCTCGACGAGGCCCTCGGCACGTACACGACCGTTTTCGGCGGAACGTTCGAGCACCGCGACCTCGTCCCGGACCAGGGTGTCGAGGCCGCCTCTGTGCTCGTCGGCGCGAGCCGGATCGAGTTGCTCTCGCCTCTCGGTGAGGACACGCCGGTCGGCCGCTTCCTGGCGAAGCGGGGGCCAGGCATGCACCACATCGCGTACGAGGTCGAGGACACCGGCGTCGCACTCGCCGCGCTCGCCGCCGCCGGAGTCGAGCTGATCGATCCTGCCCCTCGCCTCGGTCTCTTTGGCTTGCAGGTTGCCTTTGTCCACCCCGACGCCGCGCACGGCGTCCTCACGGAGGTCGTATCCGTTGCCCGAGAACTCTGACTCCGTCCGGATCGAAGTCGCCTTTTCCGGCGGCCCGACGATCGCCGCCAACGTCTCACCCGCGAGCGCCGACGCGCTCGAGCACGCCCTCCAGTCGGGCTCGCAGGGAACACATCAGCTCGACACCGACGACGGCCGCATTGCGATCGTGCTCGGGCGGGTGGCCTATATGAAGCGCTTCTCGCGCGACTCCAGGGTCGGCTTCGGCTTGTAGATCGCGCGGCCGCGTGACGGTCATTCGAACGTGATGACGAGCCGCACGATCGAGCCCTCGCGCGCGTCGAGCAGGATCCTCCCCGCGCGCGTCCCGTCGCCGGCCCACGCATAGTCCGCGACCGTGATCCCACCCTCGCAGCGTGGCTCGCCGAGAAGCACGACCTCGTCGCTCGGTGGTTGCGCGGCGTAGGCCGCGGCGATCGCCGCCCGTCCGACGAACGGCCCGGCCGGCGCGCCCTCGAAGATCATCTCGGCATCGGCAGCAAACGCCGCGAGCATCGGCCCGAAGTCGCCGGTGCGAACGCCCTCGTTGAACCGCTCGACGTGGGCCGGAAGCGTCACGTCCATCGGCTCAGGGTACTGGCCTGCGGGCCGGATCCACCGCCTCGCCCCTCCCGGCGGTGATTGCCTTCCGGGCCGGCGATCCTTGTAACAAAGTGTTACAAGGATTTGAGGGCGATGAGCGCTCGGTGGGAGCGCTGCGGTTGCGGCCGACGGGCGGTCGAGGCAGCCTCGCCGTCGTGCCCGCGCGCGTCGGTCAGCGGCTGCCCTGCGTCTCTTGGCGCGCGTGCCGGGTACCCTTCGCCGCCGTGGCGCTCGAGGTCGGCATCGTGGGACTCCCCAACGCGGGCAAGACGACCCTTTTCAACGCGCTCACGAAGGCGGGGGCGGAGATCACCGCCTACGCGTCCCAGACGGACAAGTCGAACGTCGGCATGGCCACGATCGCCGATGATCGCCTGGAGCGGCTCGCGGCGCTCGTGGGCGCGAAGAAGATCACGCCCGCCGCCGTTCGCGTGCAGGACGTTCCCGGCACCGGCCCGGCGCTGCTCGGCGGGCTCCGCCAGGTCGACGCCCTCCTCGCCGTTGCCGACGGCTTCTCCCCCGGCAGCGACCCGGAGAGCGACATCGAGACGCTGAAGCTCGAGCTGCTCGTTGCCGACACCGACCACGTCGCCAAGCGCCTCGAGCGGGTGGAGAAGGTCGCGAAGTCGGGCGACGCGGCAGTGCGGAAGGAGGCCGAGATCCTGCGCGAGGTGCTCGCGCACCTCGAGGCCGGGCAGCCGCTCACCGACTGGACGGGCGAGCTCCCCGCCGAGCTCGATCCGCTGACGACCAAGCCGCTGATCGCGATCGTCAACGGCCCCGCCGGCATCGACTGCAAGCTCGAGGCCGAGCTGGCCGAGCTCTCGGACGAGGAGGCGGCCGGGTTCCGCGACGGCCCCTCCGCGCTCGACGAGGTGGTGCGGCGGCTCAAGGATGCGCTCGGGCTGATCACGTTCTTCACCGCCGGCGAGAAGGAGACGCGCGCCTGGACGTTGCGCGACGGCCAGACCGCGCTCGAGGCAGGCGGGACGATCCACTCGGACATCGCCCGCGGCTTCATCCGGTGCGAGGTGATCCGCTGGGACGACCTGCTCGACGCGGGCTCGCACGCGGAGGCATCGAAGCGCGGCACCCAGCGGCTCGAGGGCAAGACCTACGTCGTCCAGGACGGCGACGTGCTCAACATCCGCTTCAACGTCTGAGCCGTCCGCCGCGCCGACGGCTCAGCCGGCCGCGATCAGGGCCGCGCCACCCAACGCGATCAGCCCTCCCGCCGTCCTCGTCGGGCCGAGTCGCTCGTGCAGGACGGCGCGGGCGAGGAGGATCGTCGTGATCGGGTACAGCGCGCTCAGCACCGCCACGATCCCGATCGAGCCGCGGGTCGTCGCCACCGCGATCAGCGCGTTCGCGCCGGTGTCGAACAGGCCGACGGCGAGGACGAGCGGGATCAGTCGCCGACGGCACGCGCGGCACCGTCCGGGTCCAGGCAAGGGCGAGCAGCACGACGGTGACGGAGCTGAGCCGGGCGGATGCCACAGCCCACGAGGCGCTCTCCTGGGCCGCTTCACCCAGGCCGACGACGAAGAGCCCGAATCCGAGCGCCGCCACGAGCGCGAGACCGACCCCAGCCGCCACGCCTGCGCCGATGCCGCCCGGCTCGCGGGAGACGAGCACGATGCCGGCGAGCGCGAGCGCGATGCCTGCCCATTGCACCGCGGCGGGCGAGTCTCCGCGGGCGACGGAGAAAGCGAGCGGCACGATGGGCGAGGTCGCCGAGATGGGCGCCACGATGCCCATCGCCCCGATCGCCATGCCGCGGTAGAGGCAGCCGAGCCCGACAGCTCCGGCGATGCCTGCCGCGGCCGCGTACAGGAGGTCGCTGCCGGGCCGGGCCGAGCCGCTCACAACGATCCAGATCGCGACGCCTGCCAGGCCTGCGAGCTGCGACCAGAAGAGGACGATCAGCACGTTGACGCGCCTCGTGGCGAGGCCGCCGAAGAAGTCGCCCGTTCCCCAGAGCGCCGCCGCGGCGAGCGCCAGCACGACTGCTGACACGGCTACAGCGGCGCCTTTCCTATTCGACGGGCCGGGTCGCGGCCTGGGCGTCGAGCTGGTTCGCGAGGTAGAGCACGGCGGCCTCGGCGGTGCGCGCCGCCTGCCGGTCGTGGTGGACGGCGACGGCGTGCAACAGCTCCGACCGAGCGCCCGTGTCGAGGCTGCCCGCCCGCTCCTCGATCAGTCGCACGCCGAGATGCACATGACCGAGCAGTCGGCCCTCCTCGGTCTGGCGGAAGGAGGGACCGCGACCGAGCTCGATCGTGCGGCCCACGTCGTGGAGCAGCGCCGCCGCGAGCAGGAGATCGCTGCGCAGGCGCGGGTGCAGCTGCGCCGTCTCGCGGCACAGCGTCGCGACGCCGACCGTGTGCTCGAGGAGCCCGCCGGCGTAGCCGTGGTGACCGTCGGCGCCGGCAGCGGGAAGCGCCCGAAAGGACGCTCTCAAGCCGTCGTCGCCGAGGATCGTCCGAGACGACGGCAGCAAGCCCGGGATGCGCGATCTCGGCGGCGAGGAAGTCGAGGAACCCGTCGAGCTCGTCCGCGTCGCGCCGCATCGTCGGCGTCAGGTCCGCGGGATCGCTCTCCTCCGCGACCTCGACCGCGCGTACCTGCACCTGAAGCCGGCCGCCGAATCGCTCCACGCGGCCGAGCACCCGAACGGCATCGCCTTCCGCGAAGCGACTGTCGAGGAGCTCGACGTCGTCCCAGACGCGGGCCTCGATGCGACCACTCGCATCGACGAGCTCGAGAGCGAGATAGGGCGCACCGGCCTTCGTCCTCCGCCGCTCCTTGCGTCCGACGGCGTACACGCCCTCCATGGTCCGGTCCTCGGCGAGCTCGGCGATGCTGGTCACGCAGGCAGTCTAGGCGGGGCGGTACGCTCGGGCCGTGGCCGATGTCGCCCCATTCCGCGCGATCCGCTACGCGCATCCGACCCCCGCGGTGACGGCGCCGCCCTACGACGTGCTGACGCCGGAGCTACGCGACGCCTACCTGGTGCGCGATCCCCACAACGTCGTCCACCTGACCCTGAACGAGTCGGAGGAGGACGCCGGCCGGCTGTTCCGGACATGGCTCGCGGAGGGAGTTCTCGAGCTCGACGACGAGCCCGCGGTGTGGGCCGTCTCACAGGAGTACGTCGGCCCTGACGGGATCCCGCGACGGCGCGACGGTCTCGTCGCGTCGCTGCGGGTCGAGCCGTACTCGACGGGAACCGTGCTGCCGCACGAGCGCACGCACGCAGGCCCGAAGGAGGGCCGCCTGCGACTCCTCAGAGCGGCGCGTGCGCAGCTCGAGCCGATCTTCCTGCTCTACGACGGCGATCCACCCGTTGCCGTTCCCGACGACCGGGAACCCGACCTGACGGCGGGCGAGACGCGACTCTGGCGCGTTCCGGGCGACGGAGTCGCCGACGCGTTTGCCGGCAAGCAGCTGCTGATCGCCGACGGGCACCACCGCTACGAGACGGCGCTCGCGTACGCGGACGAGGTGGGCACGCCGGAGAGCGCGCGGATGATGGTCGTGCTCGTCTCGACGTCCGACCCCGGCCTCGAGATCTTCCCCACCCACCGCCTCTTCCGCGGCCACGAGGACGCGTTGCCTCCGATCGGCGTCGGCGATTCGACAGCTCCCGCAACAGCCCTGGCGCATCTCGCCTCGCTGTCGTACGACCGGGCGCATGCGGTCGGGTACCGAAGGGGCGTGACGTTCCCCGTCGCCGGCGAGCCGGGAGAGCTCGACGTCGAGCTCGTCGACCGGCTCGTCGGCCACGAGGGCCTCGGCTACACGGCGGATCTCGACGAGGCGGTCGCCCGTGTCGACGCAGGCGAGTTCGACGGAGCCTTCCTGCTGCGTGCGACGCGCATCGAGGACGTGTTCGAGCGTGCTCGCCGCGGCGAGGTCATGCCGCAGAAGACGACGTACTTCTTCCCGAAGCTGACGAGCGGCCTACTCTTCCATCCCGTATGACCATCGACTGGCTCGGGCTCTGCCGCGGCTGTGTTGCGGACATCGAGGCGATCCTCGACCGACTGCCGACGCGGGCCGAGCGCGAGCCCGTCCTGCGGGCCGGGATGGGCGGCGACGATACGACCGCGATCGACGCCGCGGCCGAGGACGCCGTCGTTGCACGGCTCGAGATGCTCGACGCGGACTTCATCCTCGTCTCCGAGGAGCTCGGCGAGCGTGCCTTCGGCAAGGAGGGCCGCTGCGGATCGTCGTCGACCCGATCGACGGCTCGGTGAACGCGAAGCGCGGGATCCCGTTCTTCTCGCTCTCACTCGCCGTCGCGGAAGGCCCGGCGATGGGCGATGTCACGTTCGGCTTTGTCCACGACTTCGGCGCCGGCGAGGAGTGGGTCGCGGAGCGCGGCGCCGGCGCCCGGCTCAACGGCCGGCCGCTCGTGGGGCCACCGCCGAAGGATCCCATCGAGATCCTCTCCTTCGAGGCGACGACGACCGCCTACATCGCCGAGCGGGCTCCCGACGTCCTCGGCGTCGCGCAGCGGCTGCGGGTGATGGGATCGCTGGCGCTCTCTCTCTGCCATCTTGCGGCGGGCCGGGTGGACGCCGTCTGCTCTCTCAAGGCGGCGCGGTCGATCGACATCGCCGCGGCCCAGCTGCTCGTGCGTGAGCGGGGATACGCGATCGAGCTGTTCGAGGATCCGCCCTTCGCGGCGGCGCCCCTCGATCTCGAAGGGCGCTCTCGCGTCGTCGCAGCCGCGAACCCCGAGCTGTGTGCGGTGCTCGCGGCTGCCCTCCGGGAACGGTGAACGAGGGTGCTCGCTGGTACGCTCGGCGGACGATGACGCCCGACCGAGACGCGATTCTCACGGCGCTCGAGTCGGTCATCGACCCCGAGCTCCACAAGCCCGTGACCGAGCTCGACATGGTCCGCGACGTCAACGTGCATCCGGACGGCAGCGTCGAGGTGACGATCGCTCTCACGGTCGCCGGCTGCCCGATGCGATCCTCGTTCGAGGATCAGGTGCAGCGCTTCGTCGGGGCGGTCGAGGGTGTCGCGTCCGTTCGGCTCCACTTCGACGTGATGAGCCCCGACGAGAAGGCCGCGCTCTCGTCACGCCTGCGCGGCGGGCGGCCCGAGAAGACGATCTCGCTCGATCCGGCGACCCGCGTGCTCGCAATCGCCTCTGGCAAGGGCGGCGTCGGCAAGTCGACCCTGACGGCGAACCTCGCCGCTGCGCTCGCGGCGCGTGGTGAGCGGGTCGGTGTCCTCGACGCCGATGTCTACGGCCACTCGATTCCGCACATGCTCGGCGTCAACCAGCGGCCGGTCGTCGTCGACACGATGATCGTGCCGCCGGTGCGCGGCGACCTGAAGCTGATGTCGATCGGGTTCTTCCTCGACGACAACGCACCGGTGATGTGGCGTGGCCCGATGCTCCATCGCGCCCTCGAGCAGTTCCTCTCGGATGTCTACTGGGGCGAGCTCGACACGCTCGTCGTCGACATGCCGCCGGGGACGGGTGACGTCGCGATCTCGCTCGGCCAGCTGCTGCCGCGCGCGGAGGTCGTGATCGTGACGACGCCGCAGCCGGCCGCCCAGCAGGTCGCCGTTCGTGCCGCGGGCATGGCCGAGAAGGTGGGCATGCGGATCGTCGGCGTGGTCGAGAACATGTCCTACCTCGTCGGAACGGGCCAGGAGATCTTCGGCTCGGGCGGCGGCCAGCGCCTCGCCGACGAGATCGGAGCGCCGCTGCTCGGGAGCATCCCGCTCGACCCTGCCCTGCGCGAGGCCGGTGATGCCGGCACGCCGATCCTCGAAGCGGCGCCCGATGCGGAGGCGACGGCGGCGATCGTCGCGCTCGCCGAGCGGCTCCAGAAGACGCGTCGCGGCGTCGATCCGCAAGCCGCTCACCGTCCTCTCCTAGAAGAGCCTCGCCGGAACGACGGAGGGCGCCCGTAGGCGCCCTCCGTGACGTACGGCTGTGCGATTCGTGCGCTCAGTGATGCGTGTGGAGCGCCCGGAGCGTCCACGTCGTGCCGATGTAGCTCGCACTTCATCGCGACCTTGGTCGCCGACGGCGATGCCGGTCGTCGCGGGTGAGGTGGCGTCACGCGTGCATGTCGCGGTCGACGGGCCACGCGTGTCCACGGTGATCGTGCTGCCGACGCTACCGTCGCCGACGGCCAGAGACCTTGCCGTCCACGATGCGACGCGTGGGGCTTCGGTGCGGGCGGCGTGGGCTTCGGCTTGGGGGCGGGCTTCGCCTTCGGGCAGGTCGGGCCGGCGACCACGGCGAGCACCGCCGTGGAGCTGGTCGAGCCGATCGCACCAGCCGGTGAAGCCGGTGGCCGGAGCGAACGTCGCGCTCAGGTTGCCGAGCACGCGGGCATGACGGCCACGCGCCGACGCCGTCGAGGAAGCCCACGAGCTGGGTGCCCTTGAGCGTGGCGGTGAACCGGCCGTCGAGCGTGGTTCGGGTCATGCCGGTCGTCCCGGACCCGGAACGAGCCCTCGACGTAGCCGAGACCGTCCGTCGTGCTGTAGGTGGTGCGGGCGTCGATCGTGAGCGGGCCGCCGAGCTCTTCTGCCGGGGCCGTGAAGGTGGCCGTTCCGGTGTAGTGGCCGTGCGTGATCGTGAACGCCTTACCGTCCGCGCCCGTGCACGAGGCACTCCGGAGCGGCGAGACCTTGTCGGTCGAGAAGCTGGCCGTCGTGGCACTTACACCGGAAGCGGTGTAGACCGCGGCCATCGCGATCGCAGCGGTCACGAGTGCGACTGCAGCGACGATTCCGATCATGATTGTCTTGCGCATGTGGTTTCCCTCCTGGGAGTTGCGTCCACCCGGCAGTCTTGTTCGGATCTGTATGCGAGAGGCGCGGGGAACGTAAGTGCCACGTAAAGCGCCTTGCCAGTAGGCTGGAGCCGATGACTCCCGACGAAGCGCGAGCGCGGCTCCTGGCGCTCGGGCTCGACGCCGACGCTGCCGACGTGCTGTTCGATCATTTCGCCGATTGCGAGCGCCGCGGCAAGCTCGGCCACGGCTTTTCACGGATTCCCTGGCTCGAGACGCAGGGCTTCGATCTCGATGCGCGACCGGTAAGAGCGGCTTCGCTGCGAAGGGGTCGATCGCTGGCACGCGAACGGTGCGCTCGGCTACCTGACGCTCGCGGCGATCTGCGACGACGTGATCCGTCGACGGGGTCGCCGGCGCGAGGCTCGTCGTTGCGTCGGGGTGCTTCCCGACCGGCGCCCTCGGGTACTGGGCCCGGCGGCTGGCGGCGGCCGGATACGTCGCGGTCCTGACCGCCACCTCTCCCCGGCGACTGCCGCCGCCCTCGGGCGGGGCACCGCTGACGGGCACGAACCCGCTCGCGATCGCGATTCCCTCGAGCGACGGCGAGCCGCTCGTGACCGACGTCTCGATGGGCGCCGTCACGCACGGCGACGTGATCGCCGGGCGCGCGAGGCCCGAGGAGCTCGTCCCCTTCGGCGGGCCGCATGCCCACAAGGCCTTCGCGCTCGCGGTCGGGCTCGAGCTGCTCGTCGCCGCGCTCGCCGGCCCGGATCACTCGGCCGTCCTGCTCGTCGCTGCCCCGGAGCACGACCCCGTGCCGGCGTTCCGCGCGCTCGCAGGCGGCGTCAGGCTGCCGGGCGACTCCTAGAGGCTCTGGGCACGGAAAGCGGCCGTCGGTTCGGATCGCATCGAGGTCGCTGTCGTCCCGTGCCAGCTCCGCAAAGCGCGGCTCCCGCTCGATCGCAGATGAGCAGATGAGCAAGCGCCTCATCGGGCTTGCCGGAGCGGCTCTCGGCGCAGGCGAGGTTGTAGAGGACGTTCGCGTTGCCGGGGTCGTCGGCAAGCTGCACCTCGAGGATCTCGATCGCGCGCTACCAGTCCTCGGTCTCCCAGCAGCGCAGCGCCTCGGCCGAGCGCTCCCACCCTGAGACCGTGAAGGCCGCGCCAGGGCGCCCCCCGATCACGAGGATCTCGGTCGCCGCCTCGTCGGCGACGGCACCTCGCTTCGTAGCGGGATCCTTGACGTAGAGGAGCGAGCCTGCCGGTGCTGCGACCTGCTCGCCCTCGATCGTGAACGTCGCCCGGCCCGAGAGGACGAGGTAGAGCTCCTCGTGGCCGCCGGCCCCGGGGCCGAGCTCGTCGTGCTCGCCGACGATCTCCTGGCCCGCCTCGGTTGCCCGCCAGGAGTTGATCCCGAAGGACTCGATGCCGAGCACCGAGCGGATCATGTGCCAGCGAGGGCGGCCCTCGTCGGCGTAGCCGTCGACCTCGTCGAGTCGCAGCAGCCGGAACCGCTCGCTCACCCCGCGTCCCTCAACGCCGCCAGCACGACCGGATCGATCTCCTCGTCGCCGTCGACGCGTTCCTCCAGGTTCTCCACCGAAGCCCAATCCTCCAGCGATGCTGAAGCCGAGGCTCGAGAGCCGCTCGTCGATCTCCGTCCGGAGCGCATCGTCTACCGCCAGCCACTCTCCGCGTGGCGTCTTCCCGAACAGCGCCTGGTGCAGTCCGTGGAGTCGCCGGAGCTCGTCGACCGGCCGCTCGTGGTCGTCGGCGCGGAGGTCGATCAGCGTGTCGGAGAGCCCGGCGTAGCCGCCGTCGCGCTCGACGACGAGCAACGCCGCCGACTGCTGGCCGCGGCTGTCGCCGCCCGCTGCCTGCGCGGCCGCGAGGCAGTCGATCAGCCGCTCGCCGAGCGGCCGTCCGGCGGACGCCGCGAACGTCTCCACGAGCGCGTCGACCGTTGCGGCCGAGACGAGGATGTTCCCCTGCGCCGCAAAGCCCGCTCCTGCCCTGCCTCCCGCCCACGTCGAGGCAGGCCGAGCCGGTGAACGTCGCTCCCTGCCCGGCAGCATCGACGACACCCAGCTGCCGCTCGTCGCGGCCGTCGTCGGCCGCGGTCAGGCGTTCGACCACCTCGGCGGCCGAGCAGCCGCTCCGGAGCAGATCGAGGCCCTCCGGCCCGTAGCGAGGGTTGGCGTACGCCTGAGTCGCGATCGCGCCCACCTCGGGTGCCGCCCAGGGGACAACCGAGCCGACGGCGAGGAACTTCGACTGCGTGGCGACGCCCCACTGGCCCGCATCGAGGTCGCAGCCGCAGATCGAGTACGTCGCGACGAGCGGCGCCTTCGGGTTCTCAGCCATAGGTGAGATCAGCGAGATCGAGCCCGAGCAGCGCCTCGTCGGCGACGAGCACACACGAGACCTCGGGTCGGGCGAGTGCGGCGGCGACCTCCTCGGCGGAGCTTGCGTTCACGACCACCGGGGTGCCGTCTGCGTGCGCGCGGCGCAGCGCCTCGACGTCGTCGACGCCGTCGAGCTCGACCGCCCCCGTCAGGTCGACCGTGCCGGCGAGCGCGATCTCGGGCACCTTGCGGCCCGTCCGGCCGAACCAGCGCTCGCGGCGCGTCACAGCTCGACGGTCTCGCCCGGCGCGGGTGCGACGAGCTCGATCCCGGAGGGCAGCAGCGCGCGGAGCGCGTCGGGGGTGCCGGTGAGCAGCGGGAAGGTTGCGTAGTGGCACGGTCACGACGCGGCTCGCGCCGACGAGCTCGGCCGCCACAGCAGCTTCGCGCGGGCCCATCGTGAAGTGGTCGCCGATCGGCAGCACGGCGACGTCGGGGGCGTAGATCCGCGCGATCAGCGCCATGTCTCCGAAGACGTTCGTGTCGCCGGCGAAGTAGAGCGTCGCCGCACCCGGCGTCTCGACCACGAAACCGCACGACTCCCCCGTGTACCGGTCGTTGTAGGAGGACGAGTGGTTGCCGTGGGTCATCGTGACGCGCGAGCCGAGCACGTCGGCGCCGCCGCCCTTGTTGAGGGCCTGCGTCATGTCGTCACCGATCTCCTCCCCGAGCACGCCGCGCAGCTCGACCTGCGCGATCAGGGGGCAGGCGAAAGCGCGCGCGAGCCGGACCGCGTCGCCCACGTGGTCCGAGTGGCCGTGCGTGACGAGGATCGCGTCCACACGCTCGGGCTCGAGCTCTGCCGCGGGGCAGGACGGGTTCCCCGTCAGCCAGGGGTCGACGTACACCCGGTCGCCGGCAGGCGTGTCGAAGCGGAAAGCGGCGTGTCCGAGCCAGGTCAGCGATAGGGTCATAGCTGGCAGATTACTGGAGCGGCGGTCCGAGAAGAGAGCAGTCGACGCACGACCTGCGCTTCCTACAGTCGTCGCGCCGGCAGTGGACGTCGTGCGTCGCACGCAGGGCCACGCGGGCAAGGTGGTCGCGGGCCCGCGCTCCCTTGACGAGCACGAGATCGCCGGGCCCGATAGAGAATCGCGTATGCCGTGAAGTTCGTTGCCGACGGCCGCGCGACCGAGAACACCCTGGCTGCGGAGCCCCTGACGGGGCGCTCACGTGTTGGCCTGCCCGCCACCGTGGCCGCTAGGCCCAGGGCAGCGAGAACGCGGCCTTGGTGACCAGGTTGATCAGCGGCTCGACGAAGAAGAACGAGCCGACCGCGACGACGATCGCAGCACCGATCGCGACCTCGAGGCCGAGATCACGGGGCGGCGAGCCACCCGCGACGGCGAGGGTGGCATCCGCGGCCGGCGGGCCGCATGTAGAGCGCCCGCACCACCGCGAGGTAGTAGTAGATGCTGATGGCCGTGGCGATGACGCCGATCACGATCAGCCACCACCAGCCGGCCTGGTAGGCAGCGCTGAAGACGTAGAACTTGCCGACGAGGCCGCCCGTGAACGGGAACCCCGCGAACGTCAGCATGAACACCCACATCGCGGCGCCGTAGAACGGGCGCTCCCACCCCCAGCCTTCGAGCGACCCGAGCGTCACCTCGCGGCCGAGCTCGCGCTCGCGCGCGGTGACGACGGCGAACGCGCCGAGCGAGGCCGCCCCGTAGGGGATCAGGTAGAAGAGCAGCGCCTTCGCGCCGAGCTCGTTGTCGGCCGCGATCGCGATCAGCATGAAGCCGGCCTGCGAGACGGACGAGTAGGCGAGCAGGCGCTTGATGTTGCGCTGCGCGAGCGCGGCGAGGTTGCCGATCACGAGCGAGGTGACCGCGAGCACCGCGATCGCGACGGACCAGATCTCGGCCTGCTCCGGGAACGCGGTCACGAGCACGCGCAGCGTGACGACGAGGGCAACGGCCTTCGTCGCAGCCGACATGAACGCCGTCACGGGGGTCGGGGCGCCCTCGTAGACGTCGGGCGTCCACATGTGGAAGGGCGCCGCGGAGGCCTTGAACGCAAGCCCGGCGATGATCATCGCCATCCCGGCGACGAACAGCGTGTCGTCTGCGCCCGTGGCCGTCCCGGATCGCATTGAAGCCGAGCTCGCCGGTGGCGCCGTAGGTCAGCGCGGAGCCGAAGAGGAGGATCGCCGACCCGAAGCTTCCCACGATCAGGTACTTGAGGCCCGCCTCGAGCGACTCCTTGCGGTGCGTGTCGAGCGCGACGAGGATGTAGAGCGAGATCGAGAACCACTCGAGCCCGAGGAACAGCGTCATCAGGTTGCCGGCCGAGACGAAGAACGCCATCCCGCCGCCGGCCGCAGCGAGGAGTGCGTAGTACTCGCCCACGTGGTCGCGGCGGCGATCGCCCCACGAGACGAGCACGGCGGCGAGCCCGAAGCCGGCGACGAGCACCTGCGTGAGCGCGGCGAGCTGGTCGCGGCTCATCGACTCGGCGATGAGGAGCGTCTGATGCGGCGAGCGGTGGAAGACGACGCCCGCGAGGACGCCGGCCGTGATGAATCCGGCGCCGCAGAAGACGACCGAGAAGATGCGGCGCGCACCCGACGGCACGAGGACGGCGCCGAGGAGGCAGATCGCGGCAGCCGCGAGCAGCGCGAGGGAGGGCGAGAGCGCCAGCCAGTCGACCTGCGGGGTCGGGATCGAGGCCGCGAGGATCACGGTGTGACCGCCGCCGAGGAGACGGGCGCCGAGGCCGGGAACGTGTGCTCGGTGATCGACGACGGCCACACGGAGAGGGCCAGCAGGATCAGCGACGAGCGGGACGACGAGAGCGAGCTCGCCGAGGCGGAGGTCGAGGGACTCCTCACGCACGGCCGTGCCGCGGCCGAGGTGGAGGATCCCGGAGATCAGCCGCAACGAGTACATCGCGGCGAGCACGATCGCGACCGCGCCGACGGCCGCGTAGCCCCAGCCCTGCTGGAAGACGCCGGCGAGGATCGAGAACTCACCCGCGAAGTTGGCCGAGCCGGGTACGGCAAGCGTGAGCATGCCGACGGTGAGGACGAGCGTCGCGAGCGCCGGCCGCCCCTTCGCGAGCCCGCCGAGCTCGGAGAAGCGGTCGGTGCCGGTGCGCTGGATCAGCATCGCGGCGAGAAGGAACATCGCCGCCGAGACGAGGCCGTGGCTGACGGAATGGAGCACCGCCCCCGTGACGCCGAGATTGTTCGGCGAGAAGATCCCGAGCACGATCAGGCTCATCTGGGCCATCGACGAGTACGCGACGACACCGCGCACATCGGGCTGGCGGAAGGCGAGGATCGAGCCGTAGACGAGGCCCGCCGCGGCAAGCACGAGCACCACGGTGCGCCAGCTCTCGACCGGCCCGGGGAAGTGCCGCAGCACGATCCAGATCAGGCCGTAGACGGCCGCCTTCGAGACCACGCCCGAGAGCAGCGCGGCGACCTCGGGCGGCGCCTCGGTATAGGCGGTGCGCAGCCAACCGTGGAAGGGGAGCAGCGGCGCCTTCACTGCGAATGCGATGAGGAAGCCGAGGAACACCCACTCGTTCCCGCTCGTGCCGGAGTCGATCAGGTTGAACGTCCCCTGTGAGAGCCCGAAGACGACGATCGAGGCAAGCATCAGCAGCGATCCCGCCATCGTGTAGATGACGAACGTGACGGTGGCGGCGATCCGGTTCGGGCCCGCCCCAGACGCCGACGAGCACGTAGATCGGGATCAGCATCGCCTCGAAGAAGACGTAGAAGAGGAGCAGGTCCTGCGCGGCGAAGACGCCGACCACGGCGCCGATCAGGAACAGCATCAGTCCGTAGTAGGCGCGTGCCCGGTCGCGTCCGACCCAGGCGCCGAAGCCGATCGATGCCGCACCGACGACGACGGTCAGTCCCGCAAGCCAGAGCGAGAACCCGTAGAAGCCGACGGTGTAGCTGACGCCGAGGTCGCCGAACCACTCGCGCTGGGCCGAGTTCTGCAGCACGGGCGAGGAGAAGTCGAAGCCGGACCACCGTCACGATCCAGAGCACCACCTCCGCGGCGGCGACGAGCAGCGCGAGCGCAGCCGTCCCCTGCCGCGGCAGCGGCGCCGCCCAGACGACGAGCGCGCCCACGAGCGGCAGCACGATGAGAACGCTCGTCAGCACGAGTCAGCGCACCGCCACGAAGACGACGATGAGGACGGCGACCGAGATCCCGATCACGAGCACGTACGAGCGAAGGAGGCCCGTCTGCAACCGGGCCGTCCCGTCTGCCACCTCGGTCACGCCGGTGCCGATCTCGCCCAGCGAGCCCTGGACGATCGGCTCCTCGACATGGTCGCGGAGCAGGTTCGCGAGCGCCTGCGCCGGCTGCGAGAAGAGCGCGTCGTACGCTTCGTCGAAGTAGAGCTTGTGCTCGAGCGTGGTGCGCAGGGTGCCCTCGGCGACGACCTCGCGCGCCTCGTGAAACGCGCGCCGAGCCAGCCAGATGCCGACGCCCGCCGATCGTGACCGCGATCAGGCTCGTCCCGTACTCCTGCCCGACCGTGGGCGACACGAGCGGCTCGACGGCGCTGTCGATCCAGTCGAGGAACGGCTCCCAGACGCCGGGGATCACGAGCAGGCCACCGATCGCCGCGAGCACCGTGAGGACGCCGACGGGAATCAGCATCGACAGAGGCCCTTCCGGATGCCCGTGCGCCTCGTGGCCCGCCGCATCCTCGCGCCCGTGCATGTGGCCCTCGCCGTGCCCACCCGAGTGCTCGAGCACGAGGTCGGAGGGCGGCCCGTGGAAGACGAGGTAGTAGAGCCTGAAGGTGTAGGCGCCCGTCAGCAGGGCGCCGAGCAGGCCCATCGCGACCAGCGTGTAGCCGAGCACGCCGCCGTCGGCGAGGGCGGACGCGATGATCCCGTCCTTCGACCAGAAGCCCGAGAGCGGCGGGATCCCCGCGAGCGCGAGAGCCCCGACGAGGAACGCGGCATGGGTGTAGGGCATCACCTTGCGCAGTCCGCCCATCTTCCGGATGTCCTGCTCCCCGGCGAGGTGGTGGATGATCACGCCGGCCGAGAGGAAGAGCAGCGCCTTGAAGAAGGCGTGCGTCATCAGGTGGAACATCGCGTAGCCGTAGGCGCCGATCCCCGCCGCCATGAACATGTAGCCGATCTGCGACATCGTCGAGTACGCGATCACGCGTTTGATGTCCCACTGCACGAGCGCGATCACGCCGGCGACGATGATCGTGATGCCGCCGATCAGCGCCGAGAGGTGCTGGACGTCGGGAGCGCCTTCGAAGATGGAGTGGGTTCGGACGATCAGGTAGACGCCGGCCGTGACCATGGTCGCGGCATGGATGAGGGCCGAGACGGGGGTCGGGCCCTCCATCGCGTCCGGGAGCCAGGTGTGGAGCGGGAGCTGGGCCGACTTGGCGACCGCGCCGCCGAGGAGGCCGAGCGCGACCAGGTTGAGCGTGGTCGACGAGAGCTGGCCGGTCGCGGCCGCGTTGAAGGTTGTCGAGAAGTCGAGCGTGTTCGTCTTGAAGATGAGCAGGAACAGCGCCAGCGCCATCGTCGCGTCGCCGATCGCATTCATGATGAACGCCTTCTTGGCGGCGGCGACCGCCTCGGGCCGGTCGTGGTAGAAGCCGATCAGGAGATAGGAGGCGAGCCCGACGAGGCCCCAGCCGACGAGCAGCAGCAGCAGGTTGCCGCCCATCACGAGCATCAGCATCGAGAAGACGAAGAAGGCCATGTAGGCGAAGTAGCGGCGCTCCTCGTCCTCGCCCTTCATGTAGCCGACCGAGTACCAGACGATCAGCCCGCCGACGCCCGTGATGATCAGCATCATCGTCAGCGAGATCGGGTCGACGAGGATCTGCATCGGCACCTTGAACTGCCCGATCCCGAGCCAGGTGTACGCGGTCGAGAGGTGCTCGCGACTGTCGACACCCTCGCGCTCGACGCCGATGAACGCGACGAAGGCGCCGGCAAACCCGACGAAGACCGAGAGGGTCGAGATCCAGGCGGCCTGCGTGCGCGAGAGCAGCGTCCCGCCGAGCGTGATCAGGATCGCGCCCGCGAGAGGCGCGAGCAGGCAGAGCCAGGACGCGGCGGCGATCATCCGCGCAGCTCCGTCAGCGTGTCGACGTCGAGCGGCATCTTGCGGCGGGTGAAGGCGACGATCAACCCGAGGCCGACGACGACCTCGGCCGCGGCGACAGCCATCACCGAGATCGCGAAGACCTGGCCGTCGACCGTTGCGAAGTGACGCGAGAACCCGACGAGGGCGAGGTTCGAGGAGTTGAGCATGATCTCGAGCGAGAGCAGCACGATCAGGGGGCTGCGGCGCAGGATCACGCCCGTCGTGCCGATCGCGAAGAGCACGGCCGCGACGGCGATGTACCAGGTCGTGTTGGGCCCCATCACGAGACGTCTTCCTCCGCGGTTCCCTTCATCCCGAGCACGACCCCGCCGACGGCGGCGATGAGGAGGATGATCGAGGTGATCTCGAACGCGAGCAGGTGGTCGGTGAGGAAGAGGCGGCCGATCTCGGCCGGGCTGCCGAACGAGCGAGAGAGCTCCTGGCTGTCGGAGAGCCCGCCGTCGGCCTTGGTCGCGAGCGCGACGATGACCTCGATCAGGAGCGCGGCCCCGACGACGAACGCGCCGAGCTGGAGCCAGCGCGGGCCGCCGGCCCACGGAGCATCCGCACGGCCGCCGAGGTAGGCGATCACGAACAGGAACATCACCATCACGGCGCCGGCGTAGACGAGGATCTGAGCCGCGGCCACGAACTCGGCCGAGGCGAGCAGGAAGAGCACGGCGAGCGAGGCGAGGTTCCCGATCAGCGCCAGCGCCGAGTAGAACGGGTTCGTGAAGCTGATCACCGCGATCCCGGTCGAGATGCACGCGAGGGCGGCCAGGAGCCAGATCACCCAGACGAGGAAATTCCCCATCAGGACGAGGACTTGTAGGCGGGGATCGGGGTGTCGAACAGATCCGCGTCCTGCACGGGCACGCGCTTGATCGGCTCGGTCAGGAGCATGTCCTTCGTGTAGATCAGGTCGTCGCGCGAGTACTCGGAGATCTCGAACTGGTTGCCCAGCGTGATCGCGTCGAAGGGGCAGGCGAGCTCGCAGTAGCCGCAGAAGATGCAGCGGCTCATGTTGATCTCGTAGATGCGCGCGTAGCGCTCTCCCGCCGAGACGCGGTTCTCGGCGGTGTTCTCGGCGGCGACGACGCGGATGCAGTCCGACGGGCAGGCGGCGGCGCACAGCGAGCACCCGACGCACTTCTCGAGGCCGTTCTCGTGCCGGTGCAGCATGTGCCGGCCGCGGAAGCGAGGGTAGACCGCCCGCTTGAACTCGGGGTACTGCTCGGTGATCGGCTTCCGGAAGATCTGCCGGAAGGTGACGCCGAAGCCCTTCAGGGTGGAGAACGGCTGAGGTGACATCACGCGCCCCTCTGAACGTTCGACTGGAGTGCGCGCAGGGTCGCTTAAGGCATCCGATGCGGCTTCGCAACGACGCTGCTCTATACGTGCACGCCGCATCAGAGCGCCACCACGAGGATCGCCGTGATCACGGCGTTGAGGGTGGCGATCGGCAGCAGCACCTTCCAGCCGAAGCGCATCAGCTGGTCGTAGCGAAGCCGCGGCACGGTCGTCCGCACCCAGATGAAGACGAAGAGCAGGATGAAGAGCTTGATCAGGAACCAGATCGGCCCGGGCAGCCACGGGCCGTGCCAGCCGCCGAGGAAGAGCGTCACGCAGAGGGCGGTGAGGGTGATCAGGTTGATGTACTCCGACATCGAGAAGAGGCCGAAGCGCATGCCGCCGTACTCGGTGTGGTACCCGGCCACGAGCTCCTGCTCGGCCTCGGGCAGGTCGAACGGCGCGCGGGCCGTCTCGGCGGTGCCCGCGACGAGGAAGATGACGAAGCCCACGAACTGCGGCAGCACGTACCAGGTCTCGTTGGCCTGGGCCTGGACGATGTCGACGAGCGAGAGCGAGCGCGCCATCAGGATCACGCCGAGCACGCTGAGGGCGAGCGACACCTCGTAGGAGACGAGCTGGGCACACGTGCGCATCGAGCCGAGGAGCGCGAACTTGGAGTCGGAAGCCCAGCCGCCGAGGATGAAGCCGTAGATGCCGAGGGAGCCGATCGCGAAGATCAGGAGCAGCGAGATCGGGAGGTCGGCGACGTAGCCGTTGACCTGGTAGCCCGCGATCGTCCAGCCAGGCCCCCACGGGATCACCGAGAACGTGCAGAGGGCCGTGAACGCGGCCAGGAACGGCGCAAAGATGTAGAGCACGTCGATCGCGGCGGCGGGGAAGAAGCTCTCCTTGCGGATCAGCTTCACGAGGTCGGCGATCGGCTGCAGGAGCCCGTAGGGGCCGGCCCGGTTCGGGCCGTAGCGCAGCTGCATCCGTCCCATCACCTTTCGCTCGGCGAGGGTCAGGTAGGCGAAGCAGACGAGGACGAGGTTGATGATGATGATCGCCTCGATCGCCGCGATCCACCAGGGCTCGCCGTTCGTGCCCGAGGAGAGCAGGAGATTCGGCAGGCTCACGGCTTCACGACCTCGACGAGGAGGTGGAGGTCGGCGGCGTGCTCGTCGGGCACGCGGGCCACGCCCTCGATGAGCTTGCGATTGACGCGTGCGCGGAGCTCGACCGAGGTGCCGTTCGACTTCACGACGACCGTGTCGCCGGTCGCGATCGTGCGCCGGGCCGCGTCGGCCGCCGAGAGCTCGAGCTCGGCCGGCGGGCGCTGGAAGGCGAGCTCGCCGACGCGCTCGACGAACGGCCCGGCGAAGAGCGGTTGGTAGCGAACGAGCCGGAGCTCGCCGAGGAAGTGCTCTCCGGCGGGCTTCGGCGCGATGGGCGCGTGCTGCTCCGGCGCCGGCGGCGGCGCCTCGTACGGCGTCCGCTCGGGCAGGCGGGCAGTCCCGTTCAGCTCGGAGCCGTCGACGCCGCCGAAGATCCGCGCCGAGAGCTCGTCGAAGACGACGACCGCGTGCGGCGAGACGGCGACATCGAAGCGCTCGGCGAGCTTCGCGATCCAGGCGAGCTCGTCGGGGACGGGGGCGATCACTGCACGACGCAGGCGCTGCAGGCGGCCCTCGAGGTTGAGCAGGGTGCCGTCGCGCTCGAGCGCGCTCGTGGCCGGGAGGACGAGATCGGCCCAGCCGACCGCGAGCCCGTGGAACATGGTGATCGCGATGACGTTCTCGGCCCGCTCGGCGAGAGCCCGCACGGCGGGGTCGGCGGCGGCCTCGTCGCCGGAGACGATCAGCAGCCCGATCGGCTCGGGGTTGGCTTCGTCCTCGTCGGCGGCCGCGGCCCAGGCGGCAGCGACGCCGCGTCCGTTCGGGGTGGCGGGAAGGTGGAAGGCGCCGCTGCCCGGCTTGCCCTCGAAGCCGAGCGCGTGCGCGGCCTCGGCGAGTCGCGCCCCACCGCCGCCACCGCTGCCCGACCAGACGAGGATCGCGCGCTCGGCGCCGCGGAGCTTCGCGCCGAGCTCGTTGCCGGGCTCGGCGAGCGCGCGCAGCGCGGCCGCGGCACCGCCGGGGCCGGTCGGCACGTTGCCGGTGGGGCCGTAATGGGTGATCTCGGCGCCGTTGCGGCGGGCCGCCTTGAGCCAGAGATCGACGACCGGCGCCCGCTCGGCGACGTCGTCGTCACCGACGAGGACGACGAGCTCGGCCTCGGCGAGCGCCGAAAGCGGCAGCCGGAAGGCGTCGAGCGCGTCGGAGGTGGACTCGGGCAGCACGGCGGCGTGCGCGCCGATCCCGCCGCGCAGGAGGCGGGCGAGCGCGTAGGCCTGCTCGAGCGTCTCGGAGCCGGAGAGGGCGGTGACGATGCGGGTCCCAGCGCCCCGGAGCAGCTCCTCGGCGCGGTCGAGCGCGCTGTCCCAGCTGACTGCCGCGAAGCCGTGCTCCCCACGCTGCAGCGGCTCGGTGATGCGGTCGTCCGCGGTCAGATGGGGATAGGTGAACCGGCCCTTGTCGCAGAGCCAGCCGCCGTCGACCTCGGGATGGTTGCGCGAGAGGATCCGCTTGACCTTTCCCTCTCGGACGGTCGCGTTGATGTTGCAGCCGACGGGGCAGAGCCCGCAGACGGTCGGCACGTTCTGGATGTCCCACGGCCGTGCCTCGAACCGGTACTGCGTCGAGGTGAGAGCGCCGACGGGGCAGAGCTCGATCACGTTGCCCGAGAAGGGCGCCCGGTAGGGGTCGCTCTCGAACGTCGTGATCTCGGTGTGGGCGCCGCGGTTGCGCGCGACGAGCTGGTTGTCCTCGGCGACGTCGGAGGAGAACCGCGTGCAGCGATAACAGAGGATGCAGCGCTCGCGGTCGAGCGCGATCAACGGTGAGACGGGAATCGGCTTCTCGAGCGTGATCTTCGAGAACGACATCCGGGTGTTGCCGGGCCCGTAGCGGAACGTCAGGTCCTGCAACGGGCACTCGCCGCCCTTGTCGCAGACGGGGCAGTCGAGCGGGTGGTTGACGAGGATGAACTCGAGCGTCGCGTTCTGGCCCTCGGCCGCCTTCTCCGAGGTGGCCGCCGTCTTGACGACCATCCCGTCCTGCGCCGTGAGCCCGCAACCGGCCTGGAGCTTCGGCAGCCCCTCGACCTCGACGAGGCACATCCGGCAGGCGCCGACGGGCGGCCCGAGCCGGGGCTCGTAACAGAAGACGGGAATCTCGATCCCCGCCGCAGCGGCCGTCTCGACGAGCCCGGTTCCTTTCGGGACCTCGATCTCGCGGTCGTCGATCTTGACCTTGACGAGGTCGCTCGCCGTCTCGCTCATGCAGGCACCTGCTCGTACGCCGCGTCGTGGACGTGCATCGCGACGGGCGCCAGGAGCTGATCGAGCGACGAGGAGCCGTGGAACGGGCAGCCGCCCTCGTCGATGTGCGCCTGGAACTCGTCGCGGAACTTGTCGAAGTAGCTCATCACCGCGATAGCGTCGGAGTCGCCGAGCGGGCAAAGGCACTTGCCGTTGATCCGCTCCGCGACCGAGACGAGCAGGTCCATGTCCGCCTGCGTGCCGCGTCCCTCCTCGATCTTCTGGAGGATCTCGGTCAGCCACTTCGTGCCGACGCGGCACGGCGTGCACTTGCCGCACGACTCGTGCTCGTAGAACTGCGAGACCCGCACGGCGAGCTGCACCATGCAGCAGCGGTCGTCGATCGCGATCACCGCGGCGGAGCCGATCGCGGTGCCGGCGCCGACGAGCGAGTCGAAGTCGAGCGTGACGCGGTTGGCCTCGTCGGCGGTCAGGATCACGGTCGACGAGCCGCCCGGGATCACGGCCTTGAGCGTGCGGCCGTCGGGAACGCCTCCCCCGATGTCGTTGATCAGGTCGCGCAGCGGGAAGCCGTGCGGGAGCTCGTAGTTGCCGCCGTTGACGACGTTCCCGGAGAGGGAGAAGACGCGGGTGCCGGTCGAGTGCTCGAGGCCGAGCTTCGCGTACTCGGCGCCGCCGAGCTCGAGCACCGACGTGGCGGTCGTGATCGACTCGACGTTGTTGACCGCGGTCGGCGACGCGTAGAGGCCTGCGATCGCGGGGAACGGCGGCTTCGTCCGCGGCTGCCCGCGCTTGCCCTCGAGCGACTCGAGCAGCGCCGTCTCCTCGCCGCAGATGTAGGCGCCCGCGCCGCGGTGGAGGACGATCGTGACGCCGCCGAGGATGTCCTTCGCGCGCATCTGCTCGAGCGCCGAGACGAGCACGTCGTACTCCGCCTCGTACTCGCCGCGGATGTAGACGAACACGTGCGTCGACTCGATCGCGTGCGCAGCGATCAGCGCGCCTTCGAGGAAGCGGAACGGGACGCGGAGCATGATCTCGCGGTCCTTGAAGGTGCCCGGCTCGGACTCGTCCGCGTTGATCACGAGGTAGTGCGGCTTCGGGAGCTTGTCCGGCTTCGGGACGAAGCTCCACTTCATCCCGGTCGGGAAGAACGCGCCGCCGCGGCCGCGCAGGCTCGAGGCCTTGAGGTCGTCGATCACCTCGTCGGGCGTCATCGCCCGTGCCTTCGCGAGAGCCTTGAAGCCGCCGACCGCCTCGTAATCGGCGATCTCGGTCAGGGCGCCGCCGTTCGTGCCGGCGAAGACGATCTCAGGCGTCGACATCGCCGCGCCTCCTCCAGTTCGACTCGCCGCGCAGCTCGGCCACGATCCCCGGCACGTCGCTTGCCTGAACGTGGAGGCGGTGACGGTTGTCGATCGCGACGATCGTCGCCCAGCCGCAGCCACCGAGGCACTCGACCGCGCGCAGCGTGAAGTCGTCGCTCGTCTCGCCGGCCGCGAGTCCGAGCTCGGACTCGAACGCCTCCACGACCTGCTGCGCGCCCCGGAGGCCGCACGAGATGTTCGTGCAGACCTCGATCAGGTGCTCGCCGACGGGCTCCAGGTGGAACATGTCGTAGAACGTCGCGATCGAGAGGCAGTACGCGGGCGTCAGGTCGAGCGCGTCGGCGACGTCGCGGAAGGACTGCTCGGAGAGCCAGCCGCCGTTCCGCTCCTGCGCGAGCTGAAGCGCGGGCATCACGGCCGAGAGGCTCTCGGGGTAGCGCGCACGGATCTCCTGGATCTCGTCGTAGATCGCGCTCACCGGTCGACCTCGCCCATGACGCCGTCGAGCGAGCCGACGATCGCGATCATGTCGGCGATCGCGGCATCGGTCATGCAGGTCGCCGTCGCCTGCAGTGCCACGAAGCTCGGGGCACGGAACTTGACGCGCCACGGCTTCGGGCCGCCGTCCGAGACGACGTAGACGCCGAACTCGCCGCGCGGAGACTCGACGCACTCGTAGACCTCGCCCGCGGGGACCACGTAGCCCTCGGTGACGATCTTGAAGTGGTGGATCAACGACTCCATCGACGTGTGCAGCTCCTCGCGCGGCGGCAGCACGACCTTGCGATCGTCGGCGATCCAGGGCTCGCCGCGCATCTCGGCGAGGCGGTCGATGCACTGCGAGACGATGCGGACGGACTCCCGCATCTCGTCCATGTGCACCTTGTAGCGCGCGTAGACGTCACCCTCCGGGTAGACCGGGACGTCGAACGACACCTCGTCGTAGGCGAGGTAGGGCATGTTCTTGCGCAGGTCCCAGTCGACGCCGGAAGCGCGCAGGACGGGGCCGGACTGGCCGAGCGCGATGGCGTCGTCGGCCGAGAGCAGGCCGATGCCCTTCGTGCGCTTGAGCCAGATCGCGTTGCGGTCGAGGATCGCCTCGTACTCGTCGATCGCCTTCGGCATCTTCCTGCACCACTCGCGCGCCTTCTCGTAGAAGCCTTCCGGGATGTCCTCGGCAAGCCCGCCGGCCTGGAAGTAGCGCGTGTGCATCCGCGTCCCGGCCACCATCTCGAAGAGATCGAGCGTCGCGTCGCGGTCGTCGAACGTGTACCAGAACATCGAGATCGCGCCGAGCTCGAGCGCCGAGGTCCCGAGCCAGACGAGATGGGAGTGGATCCGCGTCAGCTCGGACATGCACATGCGCATCCAGGTGGCCTTCTGCGGCACCTCGATCGCGAGCAGCTTCTCGATCGCGAGCACGAAGGCGAGCTCGTTGACCTGGAAGGAGACGTAGTCGATCCGCTCCGGATAGGTGATGCACTTCCACCAGGTCTTCTGCTCCATCGTCTTCTCGAAGCCCGTGTGGAGGTAGCCGATCACGGCCGCGATCCCCGCCACGTGCTCGCCGTCGAGGTCGACGACGAGGCGCAGCACCCCGTGCGTCGAGGGATGGTTCGGGCCGAAGTTGATCGTCAGGATGTCGTCGAGCGCGTGCTCGCTCGGATCGACCTGGAGGATCGTCGGGATCGGGCTCGGGATCCGGGAGCCCTCGTAGACCTTCGCTGCGCGCTCGACGATCGACATCTACTCCTCCCCCGAGAACCGGACGGGCTCGCCGCCGATCGGGTAGTCCTTGCGCAGCGGGTGGCCCTCCCAGTCGTCCTCCATCAGGATCCGCACCAGGTTCGGGTGGCCGCGGAAGACGATCCCGAACATGTCCCACGCCTCGCGCTCGAACCAGTCGGCGGTCGGCCAGACGGGGACGACGGAGTCGATCTCCTCGCCGTCGTCGAGCCACGCCTGCACGCGGACGCGGACGGGCTCGTCCGCGAGGCGGAGCAGGTGGTAGTTGACGGCGAAGCGCTTCGGCTTCGCGGTCGGGGACCCGCCCGAGCCCCTGCGTCCCGGGTGCGTGCATGTCGCGTCCGGCCGGCGGTGCCGATGTAGCCGGAGACGCCGCCCTCGCCCCAGCCGAGGTAGTCGGTCGGGGTCACGTCGGAGAGGAAGTTGAAGCCCTGCTCGTCGCGCAGGTGCAGGCAGGCCTCGACGACGCGCGCGGGATCGACGACGAGGGTCGTCTCCCCGTGCCCCTCGATCGTCTCGACGAGCCCGGGTACTGCGTCGTAGGCGGTCGTCACCGGGCTGCCGTCACTGTCGCTGGCGACCTTCACTGCGCGACGCCGCGAATCTGGTAAGCGGGCGGGACGCCGGCCTTGATCTTCTCGTGCAGCCGCACGATCCCCTCCATCAGCGCCTCGGGGCGCGGCGGGCAGCCGGGCACGTGGACGTCGACGGGCACGATCTTGTCGACGCCCTGCAGCACGGTGTAGTTGTTGAACATGCCGCCCGAGCTCGCGCAGGCGCCCATCGCGATCACCCACTTCGGCTCCAGCATCTGGTCGTAGACCTGGCGCAGCGGCGCCGCCATCTTGTGCGTGACGCGGCCGGAGACGATCAGCAGGTCGGCCTGGCGGGGCGAGGAGCTGAAGCGCTCCATCCCGAAGCGCGAGATGTCGTAGCGCGACGAGACGATCGACATCATCTCGATCGCGCAGCACGCGAGGCCGAACGTGTCGGGCCACATCGAGTTCGCCTGCGCCCAGGCGACCGCCTTCTCGACCGTCGTGATCCCGAGCGCATCCTCGATCCCGTCGATCTCCTCCTCGAAGACCCCCGGGCCCTTGTTCGGCATCAGCACCCGCTCCGAGTTGAGCCCCGCCTTCGCGAGCGGCCGGTCGCTGATCAGGGGCAGCTTGCGCGCTAGTGCCATTCGAGCGCCCCCTTCCGCCAGATGTAGACGTAGGCCACGAGCAGGATGCCGATGAACGTGAGGAACTCGATCAGGCCGAACCACCCGAGCGCGTTGAGCTGGATCGCGAGCGGGTACAGGAAGACGATCTCGATGTCGAACAGGATGAACAGCATCGCGGTGAGATAGAAGCTGACCGTGAAGCGGCGATCCTGCGCCGGCGGCCCCTCGGAGACGCCGGACTCGAACGGGATCATCCGCTGCTTCGTGCGCGTCGTCGGGCGCGTCGCGAACAGGAACGACCCCATCACCATCGTGGCGGGAATTACCGCCGCGATGATTGCGTAGATCAGAAACGGGAGCCAGTCAGAAAGCATGTTGTTCCCTCCCCGTGGGGAGCCTTCTGAGGCGAAACGTAGCACCTTGCCCACGCCTGCACGAAATCATCTGCGATCGGCCTCTCTATCAGGAAACAGGTGTTACAAAGTCATAGTCCGTTCCGCCGACGCGCGTGACGGAAAAGCGTGTCACACGCTTTGGCGGCCCGGATCCACCGCCCTCCGGCGACCCGCGCCCGTTCGGGTACGATCATGTGGCATGGAGATCAAGGAGCGCCCCACCGAGACCCTGCTGACGATCACCCCGGTCGCCGCGGCGAAGATCCGCGAGCTGATGGCCGAGGAGCCCGACGGCGACACGATGGTGTTGCGCGTCGCGATCCAGGGCGGCGGCTGCTCCGGCTTCCAGTACGGCCTCGGCTTCGACACCGAGCCGGCGGAGGGCGACCGTCGAGCTCGTGCTCGAGGGCGTCAACGTCGTCGTCGATCCCTTCAGCGTCCCGTACCTCCAGGGCGCGACGATCGACTTCCTCACCGGGTCTCTCGGAGTCTGGCTTCAAGATCGACAACCCGAACGCCGCCTCCTCGTGCGGCTGTGGCCACTCCTTCCAGGTGGAAGAGGGTGCCGAGGGCGAGTCAGCCCCGGACGCCAGCGCCGGCGGTTGCGGCTCCGGCTGCTCGCACTGACCTGTTCGCACTGAACCGCTCGCATTGAATGGTCGTGATGCCTGGCTCTAGCCGGACGTCCGATCTTGCCGCGTAGGAGACCTCCACCCGTCGGCTGCCGGCCGCAATTATCCTGACCCCGTGGCTCCGGAACACCCGCATCGTGTCGCCGTCGTCGGCTCGGGGCCGGCAGGGTTCTACGCGGCGGGGGCGTTGCTCGCGAGCGACGAGCCGACCGTCGAAGTGGACATGTTCGACCGGCTGCCGACTCCGTGGGGCCTCGTCCGGCTCGGCGTCGCGCCCGACCATCCCAAGATCAAGTCGGTCTCGCGCGCGTTCGAGAAGATCGCGCCGCGCCCGGGCTTCCGCTTCTTCGGCAACGTCGAGGTGGGCCGCGACCTCGCCCACGACGAGCTGACGGAGCTGTACGACGCGGTCGTCTACGCCTTCGGCGCCCAGGCCGACCGGCGGATGAACATTCCCGGCGAGGACCTTCCGGGCTCCTGGCCCGCGACGGCGTTCGTCGCCTGGTACAACGGCCACCCCGACTTTCCAGGACCTTCCGTTCGACCTCTCCGGCGAGCGCGCCGTCGTCGTCGGGAACGGGAACGTCGCCGTCGACGTGGCCCGGATGCTCGCCCTCACGGCCGCCGAGATCGAACCGACCGACACGACGGACGAGGCGATCGCCGCGATCCTCGGCTCGGGGATCCGCGAGATCCTCGTGCTCGGCCGGCGCGGCCCGGCCCAGGCCGCGTTCACGACGCCGGAGCTGCAGGAGCTGACCGAGCTCGCCGGCGCCGACCTCGTCATCGATCCCGCGGATCTCGAGCTCGATCCGGCGAGCGAGGCGGCGCTCGAGGACGACACGGCGATCGCGCGCCGCAACGTCGACCTGATGCGCGAGGTGGCGGGCAAGCCGCTGACGGGCAAGCCGAAGACGGTCGTCCTGCGCTTCGGCGTCTCGCCGGTCGCGATCCTCGGCGACGGCAAGGTCGAGGCGGTCGAGGTCGTGCGGAACGAGCTCGTGCCCGACGCGACCGGGAGCATCCGGGCCGTGCCGACCGAGGAGCGCGAGGTGATCCCGTGCGGCCTCGTGCTGCGGAGCGTCGGCTACCGGGGCACCGCGATGCCGGGGATCCCGTTCGACGAGGCCCGCGCCACGATCAGAAACGAGGGCGGCCGCGTTCTCGACGACGCCGGCGTGCCGATCCCCGGGGTCTACTGCACGGGCTGGATCAAGCGCGGGCCGAGCGGCGTCATCGGGACGAACAAGAAGGACGCGACCGAGACGGTCGAGCTGCTGCTCGAGGACCTGCGGGCCGGGATCGGAGCGCGGATGGGCGCCCACCACACGGGCCGCGTCGAAGACATCCTCGGCGAGCGCGGACATCGCCGTCGTCTCCTACGAAGGCTGGCAGGCGATCGACGCCGCCGAGTGCGCCGCCGGCGAGCCGCACGGGCGTCCGCGCGTCAAGCTGCACCGCTGGCACGCGCTGCTCGACGCAGCCCGGCGGAAGCGGCAGACGCTAGGCCCTCCAGCGCCTCGAGCGCGCGGTCGACGTCCGCGGCGGTGTTGTAGAGGTGCCACGACGTCCGCACCCGGCCGCCGCGCACGGCCGCTCTGATCCCCGCCCGCTCGAGGCGGGCGGCGGCGTCGGGCACGTCGACGAACACGATCGCCGAGTCGCCCGGCTCGAGCCCGAGGCCGGCCCGGAAGCGGTTGGCCAGCCCGAGGTCGTGCGCGTGGATCTCGCCGATCCCGATCTCCTCGAGCAGCGCGAGCGCCGGTGCGGCGCCGACCCAGCTGTGCCAGGCCGGCGAGGTGTCGAGGCGGCGCGCGTCGGTCGCGAGCCGCAGCGGCCCGCCGAAGTACGAGGCGTGCACGTCCTCGCCGGCGTACCAGCCGGCCGCCGTCGGGACGATCCCGTCGAGCCGCTCCGGGGCGACCGACATGTATGCGGTGCCGCGCGGCGAGAGCAGCCACTTGTAGCCCGCCACCACGATCACGTCGAAGCCGTAGCCCTCGAGCGGAAGCCACCCGCAGGCCTGGGTCGCGTCGACCACGGTCAGCGCTCCGTGGGCCTTCGCGGCGGCGGCGATCTGCACGAGGTCGGCTACCTCGCCGGTCGCCATCTGCACGGCGCTGAACGCGACGACGTCGGTCGAGTCGCCGATCGCCTCGGCCAGCTCCGCGGCAGCCACCGTTCGCACCGTGACACCACGGTCCGCCTGGACGAGGAAGGGAAAGAGGGTCGAGGTGAACTCCACGTCCGGCGCGAGAACGCGAGATCCGTCCGGCAGCGACGACGCGACGAGCCCGACGAGACCCGAGACCGTCGCGCCGACGGCCACCGTCTCCGTCGGCACTCCGACGAGCCGCGCGAACGAGCCCCGCGCCGCCTCGGTCGAATCGCCCCACTGCTCCCAGCTCGTCCGGCCCGTGCGCCAGTCGTCGAGCGCCGACTGAAGCGCATCCCACGCCGGCCGCGGCGGCAGCCCGAAGCTCGCCGTGTTGAGATAGGTCCCTGCAGGCTCCCACAGGCCTCGCCGCATCAGAGATCGCCAGGGTCACCCGCTCATTCTCACCGACGTTACGTGATCTCAGTTTATTGGGCTAGACCAATGAGCTCAGCCGGCAAGCAACCCGGTCAGGTACATCACGGCGATCCCGGCCAGGTACCCGCCGATCACCCAGCCGGAGCGGAGCCCGCCCGGCGCGCGGCGCGCGACGAAACGGCCGACCTCGACCACGACCTGGAGCGCGGCGCCTGCCGCCGCGCCGAAGAACAGCACGCCGAGCACGTCGTTCGAGGCATAGCCGCCGATCCACGCTCCGAAGATGGCCGGCCCGCCGGCGATCAGCGCCAGTGCCCCGAGTTGCAGCCACTGACGCGGCGGCTCTCGGCCGCCGGGGCCGCGATCCCGAGCCCCTCCGTGACGTTGTGGATCATGAAGCCGACGATCAGGAAGCTGCCGAGCTGCAGCTCGCCGAAGGCGAACGACGTCCCGATCGCAAGGCCCTCGCCGAGGTTGTGCACGCCGATCCCGATCGCCACGAGGAAGGCCAGCGAGAGCCCGGCGGTGCCGGCCCGGCCGCGGGAGAGGCGGCTCGAGAGGAACGTCATCCCGAGCGCGCTCAGCGCAACCCCGAGGAGGACGAGCCCGGCGCCGCCGAGGCCGCCCGGCAGGAGCGCCTGAAGCGTGAAGGCCTCGGAGAGCGACTCGACTCCGAGGAACGACAGCAGCCCCGCGGTGAGCGCCATGAAGGCGGCCAGCCAGTTCGGGTCGGCGCGCCGCAACGAGGGGAGCCAGAGCAGGCCGAGCGCCACCGGGACGACGCCGACGAGCAGCCCGATCAGGCCGTAGCCGAGGAAGCCGCGGGCCGACGCGGTCGGCGTCTCGACGGCTGCGGGGATGTCCTTCACGGTCTCGATGCCGGTCGAGCTCGTGACGCCGACGGAGATCGGGTCGTTCTCGACCCAGGTGTACGGGACGACGATCGTGCTCGACCGCAGACGCCTCAGCGTCGCCGGCCCGTCGAGCGTGAACGGAACGATCGCGTCGTCGACCGTGACCGACGCGATCGTCAGCTCCTCGGGCTGCGGGTTGCGCACGCGGATCCGGATCTCGCCGGGCTTGAACTCGACGCGGCCGACGTCGAACGCATCTGCGGCCGGTGGGTTCTGCCGATCAGGTCGACGAGCGAGGCGCCGCGCGAGACGAAGGCGGCGACGACGAGCGCGAGCAGGACGATCGGCGCGAGCGCCCAGAGCCGCCAGCGCGAGACCGTGGCGGGGAGCCGGATCCGCCTCCATCAGTCGACGACGTCGAAGTAGCCCATCCAGCCGAGCTCCGTGAACTCCGACTGGTGCGCGTGGAACATGAACGTGCCGGTGTGGGAGAACTCGATCTCGAGGATCCCGCGCTGGCCCTGGCACTGCATCACCGTGTCCGTGTACTCGAAGTGGTCGCTCGAGCCGGTCGGGTAGTAGCGGAAGAAGTCGGCGTGGAGGTGGAACGAGTTGACGAGGTCGAACTCGGTCAGGTTCGACGAGGTAGAGGCGCACGAGCTCCGAGCGCTTGACCCTGATCGGGTAGCGCGCGTAGTAGAACGTGCGCCCGTTGACGGTGTAGAAGTTGTTCCCGCCGTCGCCGTCGGTGTCGTAGCCGTTCATCACCATCACGAGCTCCTGCGCGGGCGCCCGCGGCTCCTTCGGGTCGATGATCAGCGCGCCGTAGAGGCCCTTGTGGATGTGCTTCTTGAGCGGCGTCGCGTGGCAGTGGTAGAGCTGCATCCCGTACGGCCGCGCCTCGAACTCGTAGGTGAACTCGCCGCCCGGGGCGACGACCTCGAACACGCCGTCCATGTTCGTCGGGTGGATGCCGTGGAAGTGGATCGTGTGCGGGTGGGAGCCGGCGTTGACGAAGTTGACCCGGAGCGTGTCGCCCTCGGTGGCCCGCAGCACCGGGCCGGGGACGGTGCCGTTGTACGTCCAGGCGGGGAAGAAGACGCCGGGCGCGACCTCGATCTCCCGGTCGCGTCGCCGTGAGCGTGTACTCGCGCACGCGGCCCGGCTCGTACGGGAGCGCCGGTGGCGGGTAGAGCAGGCGTCGAGGTCGTTCGGCCCGCCGACCGCCGGGACCGAGGCGCCGATCATCGCGGCGTGGCCCATGGCGGCGTGCCCCATCGCCGCGTGCGAAGCACCGGTATGACCCGCGTGCTCGTTGCCCGCGGCGTCCGCCGGGCTGTCGAGCGCGTACCGCGCGACGAGCGGCACTGCCGCCAGACGGCGCCGCGGCCGCCAGAAGTCGCTTGCGTGTAAAATAGTGATTTAGCCACATCTAAGATCAAATTGCAGTGTACCCTGATCCTCGAGGCCATGGAAGAGACACGCACGGAGCTCACGAGCGCGGTCGAGGACTACCTCAAGGCGATCTACGCCCTCGTGTGCCGAGGGAAAGCGCGCGACGACCTCCGCCCTCGCCGAGCGGATGCACGTCAGCGCCCCGTCGGCGACGGCGATGATGAAGCGGCTTGCCGAGCTCGGCCTCGTCGAGCGGGCGCCGTACCGCGGCGTCGTGCTCACCGAGCAGCGGCCGGCTCTGCGCGCTCGAGGTCCTCCGGCACCACCGCCTGCTCGAGCTCTACCTCGCCGACTCGCTCGGGATGTCGCTCGACGAGGTGCACGCCGAGGCGGACCGGCTCGAGCACGTCCTCTCGGAGGAGCTCGAGGCGCGCATCGACGCGGCGCTCGGCTACCCGACGCACGATCCTCATGGCGACCCGATTCCCGACAGAGCCCTGCGCATCGCCCCGGGAGCCTCCCGCTCGGTCGCCGACCTCGGCCCGGGCGACAAGGCCGTCGTCGCGCGCGTCCCCGACGGCGACCCGGCGTTGCTCCGCTACCTCGCCGAGATCGCCCTCGTGCCGGGCGAGGCGCTCGAGCTGACCCGCTCGGCTCCGTTCGACGGGCCGCTGACCGTGAGGACCGGCAACGGCGAGCATGCGATCGCCCGCGAGCTCGCGGCCACGGTCGGCATCGCCTAGACCGGACGCTCCGGGTAGTCTTCGGAGTGCGAGCACTGACGTCACCACCGAGAAGCTGTGGGGTAGCGAGACCGACAAGGCCGTCGCCAACTTCCCCGTCTCGGGCGAGCCGATCCCGGCCGCCGTCGCGCACTGGCTCGGCCGGATCAAGGCCGCGGCAGCGCGCGCGAACGCCGACCTCGGGCTCCTCGACTCCGAGATGGCCGAGCCGCATCGCCGCCGCCGGCGACCGGGTCGCGGCAGGCGAGTTCGACGATCAGTTCCCGATCGACGTCTTCCAGACCGGCTCCGGGACGAGCTCGAACATGAACGCGAACGAGGTGATCGCCAACCTCGCGGGCGACGGACGTGCACGCGAACGACCACGTCAACATGGGCCAGTCGTCGAACGACGTCTTCCCCTCCGCGGTGCACCTCGCCGCGCTCGATCGGGCCGTGAACGACCTGCTGCCCGCGATGGAGACGCTCGCGCGCTCGCTCGAGGCGAAGGCGGCCGAGTTCGACGACGTGATCAAGTCGGGCCGCACGCACTGGATGGACGCGGTGCCGGTCACGCTCGGCCAGGAGTTCGCGGGCTACGCGGCGCAGGTGCGCCAGGGCATCGCGCGCGTGCAGGATGCGCTGCCGCGGCTCGGGCAGATTCCGCTCGGCGGCACCGCCGTCGGCACCGGGCTCAACACCCATCCGGAGTTCGCCGGCAAGGTGCGCGAGCTCCTTCACGCCGAGACGGACCTGCCGATCAGCGGCCCTGCCGACCCGTTCGAGTCGCAGGCCGCGCGCGACGGGCTCGTCGAGCTCTCCGGCGCACTGAAGGTCGTTGCCGTCAGCTACACGAAGATCGCGAACGACCTCCGCTTCCTCGGCTCCGGCCCGCGTGCCGGGCTGAGCGAGATCTTCCTGCCCGAGCTGCAGAAGGGCTCGTCGATCATGCCGGGCAAGGTCAACCCGGTCATCCCCGAGGTCGTGACCCAGGTGGCCGCGCAGGTGATCGGAAACGACACCGCGATCACGATCGGCGGCATGAACGGGCACTTCGAGCTGAACGTCTACATCCCGCTGATGGCCCGGAACCTCCTGCAGTCGATCGCGCTGCTCTCGAGCGCGTCGCGGCTCCTCGCCGAGAAGTGCGTCGACGGGATCGAGGCGAACCGAGAGCAGTGCGAGAGCTACGCCGAGCTGACGCTGTCGGCGGCCACGGCGTTGAACCCGTTCATCGGCTACGACAAGGCGTCGGAGATCGTGAAGACGGCCGCGGCGAGCGGCCGCTCGCTGCGCGAGGTCGCGCTCGAGGCGGGCGTGGAGGCGAGCGTGCTCGACGAGGCGCTCGACTACCACGCGATGGCCAAGCCGCACGGCTAGCGGACGAGCCTCGCCCCGCCCGCCGATGTTTACGATCGGGCGAAGTGGAGAAGACTCTCTTCCGAGGCCTAAAGAACGGCGTTCAAAGCATCGAACGCCGTTGGAACCGAGTCCAGTAGGCGGTGCACCACGGGAGAAGGGAAGCGCACGCGCTCCGCGTATGGTTGCGCCCGTCACGAGACGGGGCTCGGCGTTGCTTGCGCGATCTCATTCAACCGATGCATCGGCGCGTACTCCGACAGGCTGACTGGAGCACCGTGACCAGTCCTTGCATCCCGGATGACCCGCTTATAGGCTGCCGGCGGGAACATGCAGCAGGGGTAGTTGGACAGGCTGTCAGATGGGGAGACCGCTCGTTTGAGCGTCTCCGAGGGCACACATACGGGAGCGGGTCGCCATCAAGGCGGCCCACCCGAAAGGGGATCGATGAACTTTTCTCGCAAGCTCGGGCTGGCGGTGGTCGGCGCGCTCTTGTCGGCGTGCTGGCCGTGTCGGCAGGTAGCGCGTCGCCGGTCGAAGCTCACGGCGACGCCGCTGGCGCCCGACACGACGTTCACGCGGTGGGAAGTCGACCTCCGGGTCGTTCGCGCAGACGGATCCGTCGCTGCTCGGGCGCACGGACTCGACGCCCGTGAACGTGATGATCAAGTACGACTACGACGCCACGGCGTCGTATAAGGGCGGCGTCGTCGGGTCCTCGCAGCCACGAGCCCGTCGGTCACGGGTAAGAACGCTGAAGGACAACCCGGGCGCGGTGACGGCGTACGAGCAGCACACGAACAAGCTGTCGGACAAGATCACGGCAGCCGTGGAGAAGGCCGTGCCGGACGCGACGATCGGCACGAGTTCGTATCAGGCCGTGTACGGCGGCGTCGCGGCCAAGGTGCCGGCGAACCAGGTTGCGCGCGCTGCTTGCGGTTCCCGGCGTCGACGCAGTGCAGAAGGACACGCTGAACCAGCCGCTCGACGACAACACCGACGTTCATCGGCGCGACGACCGTGTGGCCGTCGCTCGGCGGCTGCGCCGAACGCGGGCTCGAACGTGATCGTCGGCGACATCGACACCGGCGTCTGGCCCGAGCATCCGATGCTGGCGCAGGGCTCCCTCGGCGCACCGGCAGGTGGGCTCAAGGCCTGCCAGTTCGGCGACGGCACCGACGTCGCCCATCTCGGCCCGACGTTCACCTGCAACAACAAGCTGATCGGCGCCTACGCCAAGACCGCCACGTACATGGCGAACACGGGCGCGGGCGCCGAGGAGTTCTGCAACAACACGACGCACCAGTGCTCGGCGCGCGACTCGGAAGGTCACGGCACGCACACGACGACGACGGCTGCCGGCGACTGCGTCGCCTCGGCCATGCTGTACGGCGTCGAGCGCGGCCCGGTCTGCGGTATCGCCCCCGGCGCGCGCGTGATCGAGTACCGCGTCTGCCTCCGCTCGCGGCTGCTTCGGCTCCGACTCGGTGGCGGCGGTGCAGCAGGCGATCCGCGACGGCGTCAACGTGATCAACTTCTCGATCTCGGGCGGCGCGCAGCCGTACTCCGACGCGGTCGAGCTCGCGTTCCTCGACGCCTTCAACGCGGGGATCTCGGTCAACGCCTCGGCCGGCAACAGCGGCCCGGGTGCGGGGACGTCCGACCACGGCGGCCCGTGGGTGACGACCGTGGGCGCCTCGACGGGCCCGCGTGCGTTCGCCTCTACGCTGCACCTGACGGCCGACGGCGGCGCGACGCTCAACGTTCCGGCGTCACGCTCACCAACGGCATCTCGACGGCGACGCCCGTCGTGATGGCGGCGACGCTGCCCAAGGCCGGCGGGGGCCTCGAGGACGCGCTCTGCCAGTCGGATCTCGCCGCCGGGCGCGGCGACCGGCAAGGTCGTTGTCTGCCAGCGCGGCACGAACGGCCGCATCGACAAGGGCCGCAGGGTCCTCGCAGGGCGGCGCGGCCGGGATGATCCTCTACAACCAGCGGTCAAGCGACGGATCTGGAGAGCGACAACCACTACCTGCCGGCGATCCACACTCAGACGGGCCGAGCGGCCCCGTTCACGGCCTTCGTCACCGGCCACACGAACGTGAAGGCGACGTGGGCGCAGGGCACCGCGCAGCCCGGCGCAGGCGGACATGATGGCGTCGTTCTCGTCGCGTGGCCCGACCGGCGACTGGATCAAGCCTGACGTGACTGCTCCGGGCGTGCAGGTGCTCGCGGGCACGACGCCGCAGCCCGACCAGACGACGGCCGACAACGGCCCGACGGGCAACCTCTACATGGCGATCGCCGGCACGTCGATGTCGAGCCCGCACTCAGCAGGCGTCTCGGCGCTCGTCAAGGCGGCACATCCGTCGTGGACGCCGGCGGAGATCAAGTCGGCGCTCATGACCTCGTCGGTGCAGACGGTCGTCAAGGAAGACGGCGTCACGCCGGCCGACCCGTTCGACATGGGTGCCGGCTCGATCCGCGCCGAGCCGCGCGGTCAACCCGACGGTCGTCTTCGACGAGACCTACGCCGACTTCGTCGCGGCAGGAACCGACCCGCTCCACCGGATCGACCTCAACATCCCGAGCATCGACGCGACGACGATGACGGGCTGAGATCTCCACGACGCGCACGGCGATCAACGTCTCCGGTAGGCGCCAGAGCCTCGACGGTCAGCATCACAGAGCCGGCCGGCGTCGACGATCACGGTCGGGAAGAAGAACCACGACCTCAACATCCCGAAGGACGGCTCGTTGACGTTCCCGATCACGATCAGCGCTCCGGACGTGGCGAACGGGCAGTACCTCGCCCGGATCACGCTCGACGCCGCAGAGCGGCGGCAACAACGTCACGATCCCGGTTGCGTTCGTCAGGAAGCAGGGCACGGTGACGCCTCACGCACACGTGCAGCCCGTCCAGCTTCCCTGCCAAGACGGGTACGCTCGCACTGCACCGTGACGTGCGAGCAACTTCGGCAGCACGCCTGCGAGCGTGACGCCTGTCCGTGGCACAGCCGCGAGAAGGGCAAGCGCGCTGCGCTACAAGAACGTCGGGCTCCCCGGCGCGATCAGTCGGGGCAGGCGACGGCGTGGACTGGAGCGGCACGCTCTCACCCGCCGTCCCACCGACAGGTGAACGGACTCAGCGACGTCACCGGCAACGGACCCGACGGCGGCTACCTCTCGCTGGCGCTCCTCGGCGTCGGGCCGGTCGCGGGCGTCGGGGACGACACGATCACGAACTTCAACGTGCCGACGTTCTACTACGGCGGCGAGCCGTATACGAGGATCGGCGTCGTGTCGAACGGCTACATCGTCGTCGGCGGCGGCGACAGTGGAGACATCGTCTTCACGCCGCAGCACTTCCCGAACGCGGCCCGGCCGAACAACACGCTCGCTCCGCTGTGGAGCGACCTCAACCCGTCGAGCACGGGTGCAGGTGCGATCCGCGTGGCCACTCTCAGCGGTGGCGCCAGATGCCGGCTGGATCGTCGTCGACTGGGACGGCGTGAAGAACTTCGGCAACGCGACGACGCACTCGTTCGAGGTCTGGATCCAGATCCAGAGGGGCACCACACCGGCCCAGCGAGCGAGGCGATCACGTTCTCGTACGGCCCGAACACGACGTTCCCGGCGACGGCCCCGGCCTCGGGAACGCCGGCTCGGGCGATCCGGACTCCGGCCAGAACTGGGGTGCGGAGAACCGTGACGGCTCGAGCGGCGCGAACATCGCCTCGGCGCCGGCCAACGGCCACGAGTTCGAGGTGAACACCACGCCTGCCGACGGCGGGCGGATCGGTCTCGATCCCGTTCGACGTCTGGAGCAAGAAGATCGGCACGTGGCACTCGGACGCCACGATGACGTCCGACACCACACCGGGGACGACGATCGTCGGGCAGGCGCTCACGATCACCCCAGCCCCGTAGTCGACAGCCACCGATGAAACAGCGAAGGGCCGCCTCCGGGCGGCCCTTCGCCATCGGGGCAGCGACACGGGCCTACGCCAGAGGGCACGGCCGTCGGCTCAGTACGCGACGACGCCGACGCCCGTGTCGGCGGCGTGCTTCTGCTCGTCGGCGCGGTAACTCGACCGCACGAGCGGCCCGGCGAACACCGAGCCGAAGCCGAGCGCCTCGCCCTGCTCGCGGAGCCAGCGGAACTCGTCAGGGTGCACCCAGCGGTCGATCTCGACATGCTTGCTCGACGGCTGCAGGTACTGGCCGATCGTCACGACGTCGACGCCGTGGGCGCGTAGCTCGCCCATCGTCTCGACGATCTCCTCGTTGGTCTCGCCGAGCCCGGCGATGATCCCCGTCTTCGTCATGACCGGATAGTCCGCCACCTCTTTTGCGCGGCGGAGAAGGTGCAGCGCGCCGTCGTAGCTCGCCCGAGCGCCGCGCATCCGGCGATGGAGGCGGCGGACGGTCTCGATGTTGTGGCTGAACACCTCGGGCCGGGAGCCGAGCACGGTCGCGAGGGCTTGCTCCTCGACCCCAAGGAAGTCGGGCGTGAGCAGCTCGACGGAGCAGTCGGGCAGCTTCGCCTTCAGCGCCCGCGTCACCGCGGCGAACTGGCCGGCGCCACGGTCGTCGACGTCGTCGCGGTCGACCGAGGTGACGACGACGTGCTTCAGCCCCATCTGGGCCGCGGCCTGCGCCAGGCGGAGCGGCTCGAGCGGATCCGGCGCGTGCTCCGGCTTGCCGGAGTTGACGTAGCAATAGCGGCAGGCGCGGGTGCAGGTGTCGCCGAGGATCTGGAAGGTCGCCGTGCCCTTGCCCCAGCACTCGGCGATGTTCGGGCAACGCGCCTCCTCGCAGACCGTGTTGAGGCTCGCGCCGTGGATCAGCTTCTTGACGTCGAAGTAGCGGCTGTCGGCGCTCGGCGCGCGCACCTTCATCCAGGCCGGGCGCCGCGGGCGCTCTGCGACGGGAAGCGAGGTCTCCACGGCCCCAGTGTACGGCCACGACGGCGGGCGCCGCCGCGCCGGCACGGACGAATCCTTGTGACACTTTGGCACAAGCTCGGCGTCAGCGCGTGATCCGACTTGCAATGAAGCAGTTCTTTCGAAATACTTCCTTCGAATGGCAGCAGGCGACCTCGTCATCCGCGATCCGCGGGCGCTCCGCGCCCTCGCGCACCCGGTCAGGCTCGAGATCCTCGAGCGGCTCGGCGTGGATGGCCCGCCGACGGCGACCGTCCTCGGCGATGCGGTCGGGATCAGCCCGTCGGCAGCGTCGTATCACCTGCGCGCCCTCGCACGGTACGACCTGGTCGTCGACGCAGGCGGCGGCACGGGGCGCAACCGGCCCTGGCAGGCGGCCGGGACCGGGTTCATGTTCGAGCCGAGTGAGCACGTCGCGCCCGCGGCCCAGGCCGCCGTGCAGCTGCTCTCCGCGCAGCTGATCGCGCGCGCCGAGCAGGAAACGCTCGTCTTTCTCGCGCACGAGCCGGCGCTCGATCCCGCCTGGCGCGCGGCAAGCCACCTCGCGAACGCGACGCTTCGCCTCACGGCGGAGGAGGCAGTCGAGGTCGTTCGCCGGATCGACGAGGTCGTGGCGCCGTACTACCGCAGCACGCGAGAGGATGCGCCGGAGGACGCCGTCTCCGCGCGGTTCCTGCGTTCGGCTCTTCCCCCACGTCGGCGAGGCGGGCGCGGCATGAGCCGGAGCACGACCCCCCTGTACGGCCTGCTCGCTGCCAACGCGATCTCGATCACGGGCAACCGGCTGACGCAGCTCGCAATCCCGTGGTTCGTGCTCCAGTCCACCGGGAGCGTCGCCCAGACCGGTCTCGTCGGCTTCTTCTCGCTCCTTCCGTTCGTCATCTCCTCCGCGCTCGGCGGGGTGATCGTCGACAGGCTCGGGTACCGGCGGGCGAGCATCACCGCCGACCTCGCGAGCGGCGCTCGCCGTGCTCGGCGATCCCGATCCTCTACCACACGGTTGGCTTGCCGCTCGCGGCCCTGCTGGCACTCGTCTTCGCCGGAGCGCTGCTCGATGCGCCGGGGCAGACGGCCCGCGAGACGATGCTCCCGGACCTGCTCGAACGCGCAGAGATGACGCTCGAGCGCGGGACGAGCCTCTTCGACGGCGTCTCCCGTGGCGCGAACATGCTCGGGGCGCCGCTCGCCGGCGTCCTGATCGCCGTCGTCGGGGCGACCAACGTGCTCGTGCTCGACGCCGCCACGTTCGCCGTCTCCGCGCTGCTCATGTTCGTGTGCGTGCCGCCGACCGCTCCCCGAGCGGTCGACGCCGAGGCCGAGGTCGAGGGCTACTTCGCGCAGCTGCGCGAGGGCTATCGCTTCCTCTGGCACACGCCCATCGTCCGCGCGATCGTGGTGATGGTGCTGGTCACGAACACGCTCGACGCCGGCATGGGCGGCGTCCTCATGCCGGTCTATGCCAACGAGGTGCTCCACAGCGTCGTCGCCCTCGGCCTGATGGCGGGCGCGATGGGCCTGACCGCGTTCCTCGGCACGCTCGTCTTCGCGTGGATCGGCCACAAGCTGCCGCGCGTGACGACCCTCGTCCTGGGCTTCACTCTCGGTGGGCCGTCGCGCTTCTTCCTGCTCGCGGCGATGCCGGGTGTCGGGATCGCCGTCGTCGGCTTCGCGATCGCCGGGATCGGGATCGGGCCGATCAACCCGATCCTCGGCACGCTTGGCTACGAGCGCGTTCCCGCCGAGCTGCGCGCGCGCGTCTTCGGCGCGCTCACGGCCGGCGTCATGGCCGGCGCACCGATCGGCGCCCTGCTCGCTGCCGCCTGCGTCGAGGCTGCGGGGCTCCAGGCGACGCTGATCGCATTCGGCGTCGTCTACCTCGTCTGCACGCTGAGCCCGATCGTCGTCCCTGCCTGGCGCGGTGCCGACCGGCGTCCGGCCACTGCCTGATCAACCCACGGCGAGTGCTGCCCGGCATCTCCGGGTTCGAGCTCGAGCCCGAAGACCTCGGCGAGGGCCGCCGACCGCCACCGGCTTCACCTCGTCGACCGTTACCGCACGGCCGAGCTCGCGCGCCATCGTCGTGAACTCGGCGTCGTCGAGGCCGCAGGCCGTGATCCATCGCGTGAACGGCGCGGGGTCGAGGTCGACGTTGAGCGCGTAGCCGTGCATCGTGACCCAGCGCGAGACGCGAACGCCGATCGAGGCGATCTTCCGCGGGCCGCGGCCGCCGGATGGCGGCAGCCAGACGCCCGTCAGGCCGTCGATCGTCGTCGCCTCGAGGTCGAAGGCCGCGAGAGTCTGCACGATCGAGCGCTCGAGGTCGCGGACGTAGCTGCCTGCACGTCCTTCCCGTGGCAGCCTCAGGTCGAGGATCGGGTAACAGACGAGCTGCCCGGGCGCGTGGTAGGTGGACTTGCCGCCGCGGTCTGTCTCGACGAGCTCGACGGCGGCGCCGGCCGGGATGTGGAGCTCCTTCTCGAGCTCGGTGCGCCGGCCCGTCGTCACCACCGGCGGATGCTCGACCAGCACGACCGTCTCGGGAGTCTGTGCCCTGCGACGACGGCGTCGACGAGAGAGCGCTGCAGCTCGAGCGCCTTCCCGGTACGGGACGAGGCCGGCGTCGAGAAGCGTTGCCGCTGCTCACACGAGTCGCTAGTCCGCCTGCTCCCAGCCCTCGAGCCGTTCCCTCAGGTCGCGGAGGAAGCCGCCGCTGTAGGCGCCGTCGACGAGCCGGTGGTCGTAGGTGAGGGTGAGGTTCATCAGGGGCCTGATCGCGATCACGTCCTGGCCGAGCTCGTCCTGCACGACCCAGGGCCGCTTCACGAGCGCGTAGGTGCCGAGGATCCCGACCTGGGGCTGGCTGATGATCGGCGTCCCGTGGAAGGTGCCGTAGCCGCCCGGGTTCGTGATCGTGAAGGTGCCGCCCTGGACGTCGTCCGGGCAGCAGCTTCTTGGTGCGGGCGCGGGTGGCGATGTCGGCGATCGACCGTGCCATCCCGAGCAGGTTCAGATCCTGCGCGTTCTTGATCACGGGCACGATCAGGCCCTTGCCGTCATCGAGCGCCACGGCGACGCCGAGGTTGACCCAGGGGCGCGTCACGATCGACTCGCCGCGGATCTCGGCGTTGATCCACGGGTAGTCGCGCAGGATCTCGACGGTCGCGTGCGCGATGAACGCGAGGTAGGTCGGGTTGACCCCGTACGAGGACTGGTACTCCTTCTTCAGGCGCTCGCGGGCGGCCACGATCTTCGACATGTCGACCTCGATCGCGCTCGTCACGTGCGCCGAGGTGTCGAGGGAGCGGCGCATGTGCTCCATCACCCCACGCCGCATCGCGGTCATCGGCTCGCGTGGCCTCGCCCTGCTGCAGCGGTGCGACCGCGGGAGCAGGCGGCGCCGGCTTCGGCGGGCGCAGGCTGGGCCGCGGGCCGGAGGCGCCGGTGCTGCGCGGCTGCCGGAGCGGGCGCAGCAGGCGGTGCGGCGTGCGGCTGCGGCGGGCGCTGCCGCGGCAGAGGCGCCGGACTCGATGTAGGCAAGGATGTCCTTCTTCGTCACCCGTCCGCCGGTACCCGTACCCGTGACGGCGCCCGGGTCGACGCCGTGCTCCGACGCGATCCGCGCGACGACCGGCGACACGAACGTGCGGCCGCCGTTTCCGGAAGCCGGCGCCGGGCTTTGCGGCGCTGCGTCACTCGCGGCCGCGGCAGCGGGCTCGGGGGCGGCCACCGGCGCAGGCGCCTCGGCGACAGCGGCGGGCGGCTCGGGCGTCGGAGCGGCAGGGGTCGGGTCGGCGGCAGGGGCCGCCGCGGGCTCGGCGACGGCAGAGCCGGCCGGCGCGATCACGGCCAGCACCGTTCCGACCTCGACCGTCTCGCCCTCCGCGACCAGGATCTCGGCAAGGACGCCGTCGACCTCAGCTCGGAATCTCCGTGTCGACCTTGTCGGTCGAGATCTCGAGCAGCGGCTCGTCCCGCGCGATCGCCTCACCCGGCTGCTTCAGCCACTTCGTGATCGTTCCCTCGGACACCGACACACCCATCTGCGGCATCACGACCTCGGTCTGCGTTTCGGTTGCCACGTTTCGGTGTCCTTTCTAGTAGGCCGCGAGCTCGCGGAGCCCGGCGACCACGTCGTCGACCTGAGGGATGTACGCCTTTTCGAGCGGCGGTGAGAACGGCACGGGGGAGTCCGGGGCGGCGATCCGCTTGACGGGGCCGTCGAGGTGCTCGAAGGCCTCCTCTGCGATCGTGGCCGCGATCTCGGCGCCGAAGCCACCGGTACGCGTGTCCTCGTGCAGCACCAGCACCTTCGAGGTCCTGCGCGCGCTCTCGAGCACGGCCTCGCGATCCCAGGGAATCAGCGTCCGCAGGTCGAGCACCTCGACCGAGACGCCGTCCGCCTCGAGAGTCTCGGCCGCTTCAGCTGCCGTGTAGACCATTGCGCCCCACGTCACGACCGAGATGTCGTCGCCCTTGCGATGGATGCGTGCCTTGCCGAACGGGATCTCGTAGCGCTCGTCGGGCACCTCGCCCTTGATCCGGCGGTAGAGGTGCTTGTGCTCGAAGAACAGGACCGGGTTCGCGTCGGCGATCGCGGTCACGAGGAGCCCCTTGGCATCCTCCGGGGTCGCCGGGCAGACAATCTTGAGCCCCGGGATGTGAGCGAACGAGCTCTCCGGGTTCTGGGAGTGGAACGGCCCTCCCGAGAAGCCGCCGCCTGACGGCAGGCGTACGACGATCGGGATCGGCGTTCCGGCGCGGTAGTGCTGCTTGGCGGCGACCGTGACGAGGTGATCCCACGCGCACGAGACGAAGTCCGCGAACTGCATCTCGCAGACGGGGCGCATGCCCATCAGCGCTGCGCCGGTGGCGCCCGCGACGATCGCCGTCTCGGAGAGCGGCATGTCGATCACGCGCCACGGCCCGAACTCCTCCTGGAACCCGTCCGTGACCTTGAACGCGCCGCCGTAGACGCCGACGTCCTCTCCGAGCACGAACACGCGCGGATCGAGACGCAGCTCCTGCCGGAGCCCGTCGCTGATCGCCTGGAGATACGTCTTCTCGGCCATCTACTTGTGGTGGGGCGTCTCGAGCTCGTCCTGCGAGGCGAAGACGCCGTCGAGCAGGTGCGCCGTGTCGGGCGGCGGCGACTCCTCCGCCCGCTGCAGCGAGTCGTTGAGAAGCTTCTTGACGCCGGCCGTGATCTCGTCCTCCTCCGCGAGCGTCATCCCGGCGTGCTCGAGCAGCCAGTTGCGGAACCGCTCGATCGGGTCGCGCCTGGCCCACTCCTCGAACATCTCGCGCGGCACGTAGGACGCGTCGTCGTGGACGGCGTGACCCTCCATGCGCAGCGTCACGGACTCGATCAGCGTGGGGCCGCCGCCCTCGCGGGCCTTGTCGGTCGCGCGCTTCGCCTCCCGGTAGACGGCGAGGACATCGGTGCCGTCGACGACGACACCTTCGAAGCCGTAGCCGGCCGCGCGGTCTGCCAGATGCTCGACGGCATGGCCGAGGTGAGCAGGCGTCGAGTAGGCCCACTGGTTGTTGTCGATCACGAATACGACCGGAAGCCGCCGGACGCCGGCAAGGTTCATTCCCTCGTGCGCGTCACCGCGAGCCGCGGCTCCCTCGCCGCACCAGGCGAAGGCGACGCGGCGCTCCTCCCGGATCCGGAACGCAAGCCCCATCCCGACCGCGACCGGGAGCATGGCGGGCAAGTGGCTGACCATCGCGTGCAACCCGAGCCGGGCATCGCCGAGGTGGACGTTGCCGTCGCGCCCTCTCGTCGGACCATCTGCGCGTCCCATGTACTGGGCGAAGATCCGCCACGGCTCGACGCCGCGGGTGATGTGCACGCCCATGTCGCGCTGCAGCGGGCAGCCGACGTCGTCCGGGCCCATCGCGCTCGCGACGCCGACGGCCGACGCCTCGTTGCCGCGGCCCGTGTAGAACGAGCCGGGAATCTTGCCCTGCTTGTAGAGGATGTGGCCGCGCTCCTCGATCCCGCGCGCCGTCAGCATGTGGCGATACATGCCGAAGAGGTCCTCGCGATCGAGGCCTACCTGCCTGTACCTCTTCGAGCGAGCCGAGCGGCTCCGCCTCCCGTACTGCCATTGCCATCCCGTCGGCTCATGTCTGCCCGCACTCTACCCGCTCGGTCGGAGAGTCAAATCTCCGTCCTGGCTACCCTCTCGAGGAGATGGCCAAGCGGAACTGGATCCAGGAGGAGCGCCGCAAGACGCTCGGCGACTGGGTCGCCTTCTGCGTCGACTGCGGCTTCACGCTGCGCTACTTCGTCGAGCTCGAGGCGGAAGTGCCCGCGACCTGCCCGAGCTGCGCGGGAGAGGTGCGACACCTCTGCCCGGCCTGCGGAGCCCGGTTCCCGTCGGCGTTCCTCGTCGAGTGCGAGGAGTGCGGGGCGCCCGTGCGCCCGGCGGAGCTCTTCGGCGGGCCGATCCGCAAGGAGGGAAAGTAGGAGCGCCCAGCTAGCCCGTTCCCTCTCAGGGGAGAAGCTCTAGAACATGCTGCCGATGATCTGCGAGAAGCGGATCACGGTGACGGTGTCGGTCTCGGTCACCTCGCGGTTGTAGAGCTGGCCCAGCCAGCGCGCGAGCTCGTCGACGCGGCGGATCTCGGGGTTGTCGTGCTCGATCTCACGCGGCGAGAGGTCGCCGAGCGGCTTCACCTCGACCTTGTCGATGACGGCGTCGAAGATCTTCTCCCGGGGCCCGTAGCGGGTGCCGACGAGAACGGTCACGAGCATCCCCTTCTTGTACTTCGGCGACTTGTCGCCGAGCCGGATCGTCGCTGTCTTGCGTCCCGTTCGCAGCTGGTCGGCGACGACCGGCGAGTAGAAGTTGAGCGCGAACGTCGGCATGCGCGGCCAACTATAGAGGTCGATCCGACCACGTTTTGCGAGAGCGGCATCCTGTGCTAGCGTGCGGGTGTTGGCACTCTCATATGATGAGTGCCAGAACCACTGTCAACTGCACCAGACAACGCATCACAGGGAGGCACGCGCATGAATCTGCAGCCACTCGGTGACCGCCTGATCGTGGAGGTCCTCGAAGAGGAAGCCACGACCGCCAGCGGCATCGTGCTGCCCGACACCGCCCAGGAGAAGCCGCAGCGCGGCAAGGTCCTGGCAGTCGGCCCCGGCCCTCGTGACGAGGACGGAAAGCGCATCAAGATGGACGTCGGCGAAGGGTGACGAGATCATCTTCTCCAAGTACGGCGGCACCGAGATCAAGGTCGGCGCCGATGAAGTTCTGATCCTGCGCGAGTCGGACGTCCTCGCGAAGGTCGTCTAACAACAAGTTCGACGGAAGGGATTGACACACACATGGCTCACAAGGAGCTCAAGTTCAACGAGGACGCCCGCCGCGCGCTCGAGCGCGGGGTCAACATCCTCGCCGACGCGGTCAAGGTGACGCTCGGCCCCAAGGGTCGCTACGTCGTGCTGGACAAGAAGTTCGGCGCGCCGACGATCACGAACGACGGTGTCACGATTGCTCGTGAGATCGACGTCGAGGACCCGTTCGAGAATCAGGGTGCACAGCTCGTCCGTGAGGTCGCAACGGCGACGAACGACGTTGCCGGCGACGGCACGACGACGGCGACCGTGCTCGCACAGGCGATCGTCCGCGAGGGCCTCAAGAACGTGGCCGCCGGTGCGAACCCGATGGGTCTCAAGCGCGGTATCGAGAAGGCCGTCAGCGCGGTCGTCGACGACCTCAAGAAGCAGTCGGTCGACATCAACGGCAAGGAAGACATCGCCCGCGTGGCGACGATCTCGTCGCGCGAGCGCGAGATCGGCGACGTGATCGCGGACGCGATCGAGAAGGTCGGCAAGGACGGCGTCGTCAACGTCGAGGAGGGCCAGACCTTCGGCCTCGACCTCGAGTTCACGGAGGGCATGCAGTTCGACAAGGGCTACCTGTCCCCGTACATGATCACGGACGCCGATCGCATGGAGGCCGTGCTCGACGACCCGTACATCCTGATCGCGAACCAGAAGATCGGTGCGGTCAAGGATCTGCTGCCGGTGCTCGAGCAGGTCATCCAGGCCGGCAAGCCGCTCGTCATCGTCGCCGAGGACCTCGAGGGTGAGGCGCTCGCGACGATCGTGGTCAACAAGCTCCGTGGCGTCTTCACCGCGGTTGCGGTCAAGGCTCCGGGCTTCGGCGACCGCCGCAAGCGGATGCTCGAGGACATCGCCGTGCTCACGGGCGGCGAGGTCATCACCGAGGAGCTCGGTCTCAAGCTCGAGAACACGAAGCTGACCCAGCTCGGTCACGCGCGCAAGGTGGTCGTCGACAAGGACTCGACGACGATCATCGACGGTGCCGGAGACGGCGAGTCGATCAAGGCCCGCATCAAGCAGATCAAGGGCGAGATCGAGAGCACCGACTCCGACTTCGACCGCGAGAAGCTGCAGGAGCGGCTGGCGAAGCTCGCCGGCGGCGTTGCGGTGGTCAAGGTCGGCGCAGCCACCGAGACCGAGATGAAGGAGAAGAAGCACCGGGTCGAGGACGCGCTGCAGGCAACCCGCGCGGCCCTCGAGGAGGGCATCGTCCCGGGTGGCGGCGTCGCGCTGCTGAATGCGGCCGACACGGTCAAGAAGGGCTTCGAGACCTTCGAGGGCGACGAGAAGACGGGGGCGAACATCATCCTCCGTGCGCTCGAGGAGCCGCTGCGGCAGCTCGCCTACAACGCGGGCCTCGAGGGCTCGGTCGTCGTCAATCAGGTTCGCTCGGCCAAGAAGGGCCAGGGCCTGAACGTCGACACCGGTGAGATCGAGGATCTCGTCAAGAACGGCATCATCGATCCGACCATGGTGACGCGCTCGGCGCTGCAGAACGCAGCCTCGATCGCGAAGAACATCCTCACCACCGAGGCGATCGTCGTGGACGCTCCCGAGAAGAACGGTGGCGGCGGCGGTGGCATGCCCGACATGGGCGGCATGGGCGGGATGATGTAAGCAGCAATTCGCTGCGCGAATTTCGTTGGAGGGGTACGAGGGGCCGGCGTAAGCCGGCCCCTCGGTCGTTCTGACGCATCGACGGCTTCGGCGGGCGCCGGGGCTGACAGGCGTACACTCGCGGGTGGCATCCGACCGTTCGATCGCCGTCGACTCTCGAGGAGGCTGGCATGCGCCGGCTCGGTCGGAATCGGTGCAAGGTTGCCGTGCCGCTCGTCCTCGACGCCGTCTCGCCGCGAAGCGCTTGTCGCCGTCGGTGCGGGCTCGGAGCCTGCGCTCGCGGTAGTCAAGGCAGCACGTGCGTCGCAGACGTCCTGTGGCATCGACGGCCCCTGCGGTCGATCGCTCGCGAGCTCATCGTGCGCCCGGCGAGTCACAGGTGGCCGACCTCGCGGAGCCGAGTCGACGCGACGCGACGCTTCGACCTCGCGCTCTGCCTGACGGCCGCCAGCTGCCGAGGAGCGGTCTACGCCGCCGGACTCGTCGAGTCGATCCTCTCTGCTCGCCGACGTCATCGTCTTCGGCGCCGCGACTCCCGGGCCAGGGTGGCCACTCCACCACGTCAATCCGCAGTGCGCCCTCGCTCACCTGGGCCGGGCTGTTCGACGCTCTGCGGGTACCGCGCGGTCCGATCTGTTCCGCGCGGAGCGTCGTGCGGAGCGGGACGGACGTGAAGTGGTGGTTCGCGCAGAACATGGTCGTGCTCGGGAATCAGGCCGACGCCTTCGCAGACGCCGTGCGCTGCGCTCGCGCGCCGCGCGCTCCGCCGACGCTCGCGCTCCCGCTCGTCGCATCCAGGCTGCCTCGCCGAGCTGCGCCGAGGCCGCTCGCAGGCAGCGCGGTCGCCGGCTCCGAAGCGGAGCCCCTGGCGCCGCCGGACGACCTCGAGGACGCCTGACTACCGTCATGCGCCCGGCACGATTCGAACGTGCGACCTCTGCCTCCGCAGGGCAGCGCTCTATCCCCTGAGCTACGGGCGCGGGGAGGGTGAGTGTAGCTGTGTCGCGCTGCGCGAGCCGTGAGAGAGGACCGCGTCGTCCGGAACCTCGCGCCGCACGTAGGCGAGCGCGAGGACGCCGTCGCCGTCGGGGACAGCGCTCGTGATCCGGCCCACGACCTTGCCGTCGAGGCTGAGCTCCGCGTCGTAGGCCGGCAGCTCGTCGCCTTCGAGCGCGAGCACGCGGAGGCCCCGGTTCGGGTGGCCGCGGTAGTGCAGCCGGGCGACCGGCTCCTGGCCCGGATAGCAGCCCTTCGTGAAGCTGATCGCCCGCTCCTCGAGCCCCGCCTCGGCCGGCAGCACGCGATCGTCGAGCTCGCGGCCCCACGCCGGCGTGCGAGCGAGGATCCGCAGCCGCTCGAGCTCCGCCTCGCGGCCGGCGTCGCGTCGGGCTCGGTGCGGCGTCGATCAGCTCGTACGCCGGAACGCCGTAGTCGACGCGTCGGGATCGACCCGTCCGGCGGCGGGCCGCCGAGCACGATCGTCGAGGTGTGCTCCTCGGGCTCGATCGTGCACTTCGCGGCGAAGCGGAACCGGGTCAGCTCCTTCGCGACGCGTCTCGCCGAGCGAGGGCTCGGTGAGGAGCAGGAAGTCGTCCGCCGAGCGGCGCAGCACCGTCAGCGGCGCGATCAGCCGGGCCTTCGCGGTCAGCAGCAGCGCCTCGCAGGCCTCGCCCGGGCCGAGCGCCTCGACGTCGTTCGAGACCATCCGCTGGAGGTACGAGGCGGCGTCCGGGCCCGGTGACCGCGACGTACGATCGCGGCCGCGGATCCAGGCCTGTAACGCTGTCGACGTTCACGAGGTCTAGTGTAGGAACATGTTCAGGGGCAAGGCCGAGAAGAAGATGCGGGAGGCGGGCTACGACCCCGCCCGGCTGCCACCCGGCCAGTACCTGACCGAGAAATGGCCCGTGCTTCACGCCGGGTCTGTCGCCGAGTATCCGGCTGACCTCGCAGGCTGGGACTTCAGCGTCTCCGGGGAGGTGGACTCGCCGCTGACGCTGAGCTGGGAGCAGCTGAACGCGCTCCCACGGGTCGAGGCGACGCGAGGACATCCACTGCGTCACCCGCTGGAGCAGGTTCGACGCGACCTTCTCCGGCATCCCGTGGTCGGCGTTGCGCGAGCTCGCCGGACAGCGCCCGACCGCGCGGTTTGCGATCGCTCATGCCGAGGCGGGATTCACGTCCAACATTCCCGTCGACTTCCTCGAGCGGGAGGGGGCGCTGCTCGCGACGCACGCCGACGGCGAGCCGCTCAGCGCCGAGCACGGCTGGCCGCTGCGCCTGATCGTGCCCGGGAAGTACTTCTGGAAGAGCGCCAAGTGGCTGCGCGGGATCGAGCTGACGCAGGAGGACCGGCCCGGCTTCTGGGAGCGCTACGGCTACCACAACGACGCCGACCCGTTCCTCGAGGAGCGCTACGGCTTCTGACCGGAGCCGAATCCCTCGAACGGGGGACGGGGCGATCCGGATCGCAGGCCGATGATGGAGGTAATCCCACCCTCCCCCTGATTCACCGAAGCGGCCCTCCCCCAGGGCCGTTTCACTTTGTCGGACAGAGCCTGCGGCGAGGTCAGCCGGCGAGGGAGCTCTTGGCGGCTTCGGTGCTGTCGGCGCCGACCGCGTGGATGACCTCCGGGCGGTCGAGCAGCGCCGCCCGCTGCTGCGGCGACTGGAGGCGGTTGACGACGTACTTGTCCTCGAGAATGTCGTGGAGCGGACGGCCGCGATCGTGCTCGCGGACGACGTACTGCGCCACGCGATCCTCGGCGCTCGAGCGCTGGAAGAGAAACGAGAACATGTCCTTGAAGGCCATGCCGCGCATCCTAGCCCCGCCGCGGCGGCGATCACGCCGCAACCGGCAGGTGCGGAGCCGGTTCTCCCGCGGGTCGCCGAGAGCAGGGTGGTACCGTCGTTCGCCCTATGCAGATTCGAGTCGGCCACAGTCCCGATCCCGATGACGCGTTCATGTACTGGGCGCTGACGACGGATCTCGTCGATCCTCGCGGGTTCGTGTTCGAGCAGGTTCTGGCGGACATCCAGACGCTCAACCAGTGGGCGCGCGCGGCACGGCTCGAGGTGACCGCGATCTCGCTCGCTGCGTACCCCTTCGTGCAGGAGGATTACGCGCTCCTGCCGCACGGCGCCAGCATCGGCACCGGTTACGGCCCGATCGTCGTCGGGCGCGCGCCCGCCACGGTCGACGACCTGGTGGGCAAGGAGATCGTCGTTCCCGGCGCGCTGACGACGGCCTTCCTGACGCTGCGCCTCGTGCTCGGCGACCTTCCCTACCGCGAGCTGCCGTTCGAGCAGATCCCGGACGAGGTCGCGTCCGGGCCGCGCCGACTACGGCCTCCTCATCCACGAGGGCCAGCTCACGTTCGCCGACGTCGGCCTGCACAAGGTGCTCGACCTCGGTGAGTGGTGGCTGCTCGAGACGGGCCTGCCGCTGCCGCTCGGCGTCAACGTCGCGCGCCGCGACATCGGCCGCATCGACGACCTCTCGCAGGTGCTCGCGCGAGGCGATCCACTGCGGGCTCGAGAACCGAGACGAGGCCCTCGAGTACGCGCTCCAGTTCGGACGCGGCATCGACGAGGCGGTCGCCGACCGCTTCATCGAGATGTACGTGAACGAGCTGACCCAGGACTACGGCGACGAGGGGCGCGCCGCCGTCGCCGAGCTGCTGCGGCGCGGCGAGGCGATCGGGGCGTTCCCGGCGCCGGTTCAGCTGGACTTCGTCTCGTAGAGGCGCAGGCACGCCTCGCCCCGACGCCTCGCACCGTCAGTCCTCCCGAAACACGATCTCCTGGGCACCCTCCCAGAGGAACTTCTTCCCGAGCGGGCGCAGGTTCTCGTTCCCCTCGACGACCGTCGCGAAGTGGTTTCCCGCGAGAGCGCCCGCCTTCGAGGCGAAGCTGACGTAGCCGTAGGCGAGCAGGATCTCGGTCTCGGAGACGCCGCCCGGGTAGAGGACGATCTCCCCGGGGTTCGGATAGCAGGTCGCGTTCTCGGGGCCGAGCCCGAGGTCGAGGTCGCCGAACGGGATCCACCCGGCCTCGCCACTCCAGCGCACGTGGATGATGCGCGACTCGAGCGGCAGCAGCCGCCGGAACGCTGCGACGGTCTCCGGCGCGTCCTCCTCCTCGAGCCGGGCGGTGAACGAGAACGCCTCCAGCGGTGATCGTCAGCATCCTCTCTCCTACTTCGCGGTGGACGCGCCCTGGGTGACCCAGGCGACGACGAGGGCGCGCTCTTCGCTCGTCATGCCCGTCAGATTGCCGAGCGGCATCAGCTTCGTCGAGACGACGCTCTTGATCTCGTCTGCTCGCGCCGCGATCTGCTGCGGAGTCTCGAGGACGATTCCGGCCGGCGGGCTCGAGAAGCCGGGCTCGGTCGGCGCCTGCGAGTGGCACGGCGCGCAGCGTTGCGCGACCACCGGCGCCACCTGCGAGAACGCGATCGTCGCCGTCGTGCCGGCGTGCGGGCTGTCGTCCGGCTTGATCGCCCAGGCGAGCAGGAGGATGCCGACGGCGCCGAGCACCGGCAGCGCCCAGATCGTGCGCCCCTGGTGGCGGAGGTTGTAGAACACCCGCGCCAGTGCCCCGAGCAGCATGATCGCGATCAGGACGAGCCACGCGCGGCCGGTCCCGTAGACGAAGGCGAAGTGCCCGGCGAGCATCGTGAACAGCACCGGCAACGTGAAGTAGTTGTTGTGCACCGAGCGCTTCCGCGCCAGGATGCCGGGCGTCGGGTCGGGCTCGCGGCCGGCCTTCTTCGCGTTGATCAGCTCCCAGTGGGCCGGGATGATGCAGAAGAAGACGTTCGCCGCCATGATCGTGCCGATCATCGCGCCGACCTGAAGGAACGCCGCTCGCGGCTGGAACAGCTGGCCGCAGCCCCACGCGGCGAGCGTCGTCAGCACGAGGAACAGCGCCCAGAGCCCGATCTCGGCGTTCCGGCTGCGGTTGAGCAGGAGCCGGCAGAGGACGTCGTAGACGACCCATGCTGCGACGAGCAGCGCGATGCTGATCCCGACCGCCTCCCACGAGCTCAGGTCGGCGACGGAGGGGTCGATCAGGTACGCGTTGGCGTTGAAGTAGTAGAGGACGACCATCAGGGCGAAGCCCGAGAGCCAGGTCGTGTACGCCTCCCACTTGAACCACGCCAGGTGGTCGGGGAGCACCGGCGGCGCCACCTTGTACTTCTTGACGTGGTAGAAGCCGCCGCCGTGGACCTCCCACAGCTCGCCGCGAACGCCGTCGCGGATGTCCTCCTCGGTCTTCGGCTCCTCGAGGGACTGGTCGAGCAGGACGAAGTACATCGAGGCGCCGATCCACGCGATGGCCGCGATCACGTGCAACCAGCGGAGCAGGAGGTTGAGCCAGTCCGTCCAGTACGGATCCAGGAAGGCGCCGAGGCTCATGCGCGCTGCCAGCGGTCGATCGCGATCGCGACGAGCTCGTGCAGGGCTGTGTCGAGCTCCTCGTCCGTCGGGTTGTCGATCCGGCCCTTCAGCACCTCGAGGATCTCTGCCTTGGGGCGCCGGTTGACGAAGACGACGAACCGGAAGCCGTGCCGTGCCTCGTAGGCGGCGTTCAGCTCGGCGAGCTCGGCCAGCACCTCGCGGGTCGTCGTCGCTTCCCTGCTCGGCGGCGGAGCGCGCCGAGAGGCCCGTCTTCTGCCCGATCGCGGGATGCGCGTCGAGCACCTCGTGCTTCTCCTCGTCGCTGAGCTCGTCGACCACCTCGAGCGCATGAGCGAGCGGATCCTCGCGCTCGGCGAGCAGCTCGACGAAGCCGCGTTCTTCCCTCGAAGAGCCCGGCGAGCTCGTCGGCGGTCAGCTGCCGCGGTAGCTCGCGCACGAGATACGGGGAGACGAGGAGCGGGACGTGGTAGTGGCCATCCGCCAGCTCGAGCTCGAGCTCGACGCGGCGGAAGAACGGCGACGGCGGGTGGAAGACGAGGCTGTAGCGCCCCTGCCTCGAGCGACTCGGCGAGGCGGGCGCGGCCGTCGGAGTCGGTCTGCGCGGTCGCGATCTGCTCGCCGCCTCGCAAGAGCTCGACGGCTACTCCTGTGGCCGGTCCGCCGGCGGCAGTGTCGAGCACATGGGTCGAGAGGGAGACGCTCACGAGGTGAACTTTCGTGCTTCGACGCGATGGGCCTGCGCGATCTCGGCCTCGTCGGCGTTGACGAGCGCTCCGTCGCGGACGACATCCTCACCGCCGACGACGAGCCGGTCGACGCGGTGCGGCCCGGCGAAGACGATGCCCGCGACCCGATCGACCGCCCCGCCGAGCTCGAGCCCGTCGGTGCGCCAGACCGCGAAGTCGGCGCACTTGCCCGGCTCGAGCGAGCCGATGTCGTCTCGCCGCAGCACCGCGGCGCCGCCGCGGGTGCCGAGCCGGATCGCGTCACGCACCGTCATCGCCGTGCCACCGCCTCGACCGCGGGCGACGAGCAGCGCCTGCTTGACCTCGAGGAAGAGGTCGCTGCGCTCGTTCGAGGCGGAGCCGTCGACGCCGAGGCCGACGCGAACGCCCGCGTCGACCATCTCGCGCACCGGGGCGACGCCGGCCCCCAGGCGCAGGTTCGAGGTGGGGCAGTGCGCGACCCCCGTGCCGGTGCTCGCGAACTGCGCGATGTCCGGCTCGGAGAGATGGACGCAGTGCGCGCACCAGACGTCGTCCGCCAGCCAGCCGAGCCGGTCGAGGTACTCGACCGGGCGACAGCCGTAGAGCTCGAGGCAGTACGCCTCCTCCTCGAGCGTCTCCGCGAGATGGGTGTGCAGCGGCAGTCCGTGGCGGCGAGCGAGCGCTGCAGATTCCTCCATCAGCCGGCCCGTGACCGAGAACGGCGAGCACGGCGCAACGGCGAGCTGAACCCGCGCGCCGGGGCCGGGCTCGTGCAGCAGCGCCGCAAGCCGCTCGGTCTCCGCGAGGACGGCGTCGAGCTCTTCCACGAGCTCGTCGGGCGGCAGCCCGCCGTCCGATTCGCCGAGATCCATCGAGCCGCGGGAGGCGACGATCCGCACGCCGATCTCCCGGGCCGCCTGCACCTCGGCCTCGATCAGGCCCTCGCGGCCCTTCGGGAACACGTAGTGGTGGTCGAAAACGGTCGTGCAACCCGAGAGCGCGAGCTCCGCGAGGCCGGTGCGCGCGGCGGCATACTCCGCCGCTGCGTCGATCCGCGACCAGACCGGATACAGCTCGCGAAGCCACGTGAAGAGGTCGGCCTCCTGCGCCCGCGCGCGTGTGAGGGTCTGGTAGAGGTGGTGGTGCGTGTTGACGAGGCCCGGGCGTGACGACGGCGCCGTTCAGGTCGACCGTCGTCGTCGGCCGCCGGCTCGGCCCCGCGTCCGACCGCGGCGATCGTCGAGCCGTCGACGAGCAGCCAGCCGTCCTCGTGCTCGCTGCCGGCGTCGTCCATCGTCACGATGACGCCGTTCCGGTAGAGCGTCGTCATGCGTTGCCCGGGTGCGACTCGCGCTCGCCGGCCTCGGTCTGCCGGATGAAGCTCGCCTTCTCCCAGAACTGCGGGAATCGTGGCGGCGTCGACGTAGCTCATCCCGCTGCGGAGCCCGCCGTGCAGCTCCTCGACGATCTCGGCCACCGAGCCGCGGAGCGGGAACTCCATCTCCTCGCCTTCGGCGACGTACTGGTCGAGCGCGTCGCCGCGACCCTCGATCGCGAGGCGCGCGGCTGCGGCCGATCGCGAGGCCATGCCGCGGTAGACCTTGAACAGCCGGCCGCGCCGGCGGACGACGTCGCCGGGGCTCTCCTCGCGACCCGCGAAGAGGCTGCCGACCATGACGCTGCTCGCGCCGGCGCCCATCGCGGTTGCGACGTGACCCGCGCGGCGGATGCCTCCGTCGGCGATCAGCGGCACGCCGGCGCTCGCGCGCCGCGCCGGCGCAGTCGAGCACCGCCGTCAGCTGCGGCACACCGACCCCCGCGACGAGTCGCGTCGTGCATGCGAAGCCGGGCCCGATTCCCACCTTGACGGCGTCCGCGCCGGCGGCGGCGAGGTCGGCGACACCTTCGCCGGTCGCGATGTTGCCGGCCACGACCTCGACGTCCGGCCAGGCGGCCTTCAGCTCCTGCACCGCCTCGATCGCGGCATCGGCGTGGCCGTGCGCGATGTCGAGCACGAGCGCGTCGACCTCGGCCTCGATCAGCGCCTCCGAGCGAATCAGGTAGTCGCCGCGGATCCCGATCGCGGCCGCGACCCGCAGCCGGCCGAGGTCGTCGCGCGTGGCGCGGGGGTAGCGGTCGGCGAGCGAGAGGTCGCGGAGCGTCACGAGCCCCGTCACTCTGTCGTCCGCGTCGACGAGAGGAAGCTTCTCGACCCGGTTCGCGGTGAGCAGGCGCCGTGCGTCCTCGAGCTCGATCCCGGGCCCGCCGATGACGAGCCGCTCTCGCGGGGTCATCAGCTCGTCGACGCGTTGGCCGTCGTCGCCCGCGAGCATGTCGCGCGCGGTCAGGAGCCCGAGCAGCCGTTGCTCGGGATCGACGACGACGAAGCCCGTCACCTGGAGGCGGCGCGCCTCGGCGCGCGCGTGCGCGACCGTCCGGTCGGGCTCGATCACGTACGGCTCACCGACGATGTGGGTCAGGTAGCGCTTGACCCTGCGGACCTCCGCCGCCTCCTCCGTCGACCGGGAGAAATCGGTGCAGAACGCCGATGCCGCCGAGCTGCGCCATCGCGACCGCCATCGGCGCCGTCGTGACGGTGTCCATGTTCGCGGACACGATCGGCACCTCGAGCTCGATCCGGGGCGTGAAGCTGGAGCGGGTCGAGACGTCCTGGCGCGAGCGAACGCGCGAGCGTCGCGGCACGAGCAGGACGTCGTCGTAGGTGAGGCCCGTGCGAATCTCGGTCATAGCGTCAGCGGCACGATCTCGAACCGGTCGACGTCGACGAGGCCGCGGTCGGTGATCTTCAGCGACGGGATCACGGAGAGCGCGAGGAATGCGATCGTCAGGAACGGCGTCGCGCCCGTCCAGCCGAGGGCGTGGGCGGCCTCGTTCGTGGCGAGCGCTCTGCGCGATCACGTCCGCAAGCGGCGCGTCCGAGAGCAGCCCGGCGACCGGCAGTGGGCACTCTGCGACGACGCGGCCGTCGTCGACGACGACGATGCCGCCGCCGATCTCGCGCCAGGTGCTCGACGGCGAAGACCAGGTCGTCGTCGCTCATGCCGAGGACGACGAGATTGTGGGCGTCGTGGGCGACCGTCGAGGCGAGCGCGCCGCGCCGCAGACCGGAGCCGGAGACGAAGCCGAGCCCGATCCGTCCGGTCGCGAGGTGACGCTCGACGACGGCGATCTTGGCCAGGCCGGCTTCGGCGTCTGCCACCGCATAGTCCCTCGACGACGACAGGCTCGCGCTCGTGACGACTCTGTCACAACCTGGTCCTCGATCAGCCCGATCGCGCGGATCGCCGCGCCGTCGGAGAGGATCGCGAAGTCGGCGGTCGTGACGGGCTTGATCCGCACCGTCTGGCGCACCCATTCCGGCACGGGCGGCGACGGCATGTCGACGAGCGGTCGTCCGCGCTTGAGGACGAGGTCGGGCATGAAGCCGACGAGGTCGGGAAGCAGCAGGAGATCGGCTCGGTAGCCGGCAGCGACGGCGCCGAGATGTCGGAGGCCGTGCCACTGGGCGGGGTTGAACGACGCCATCACGATCGCGTCCTCGGGCGTCGCGCCGAGGCGGACCGCCTCGCGCACCATCCCGTTGATGTGGCCGTTCTCGTGCGACGTCGTCCGGATCGCTGGTCATCGGTGCAGAACGCGATCCTGCTCGGGCCGTATTCGAGCGCGAGCGGCAGCAGCGCCTCAGGTTGCGGGCCATCGAGGCTTCACGGATCAGGAGCCACATGCCCGCGCGGAGTCGCTCACGGCCCTCCTCGACGGTGAGGCACTCGTGGTCCGAGCGGATGCCCGCGGCCGCGTACGCCTGCAGGTCCCTTGCCGACCAAGCCCGGCGCATGGCCGTCGACGTGCTGCGGCGCCTTCGAGCGCAAGCTTCTCGAGCTCGGACGGAAGGCCCGCGACGACGCCCGGGAAGTTCATCATCTCGGCGAGGCCCAGCACCCGCTTGCGCCGCATCAGCGACTCCAGGTCGCCCGGCGTCGAGCGGGCGGCGTGGCGACTCGAACGGCGACGCCGGGACACACGACGGCGCCATGAAGTAGACGTCGAGCTGGAGCGTGGTCGCAGGAATCGAGCAGCCAGTGGACGCCGTCGGAGCCGAGCACGTTCGCGATCTCGTGCGGGTCGGCGACGATTGCCGTCGTCCCGAGCGGAAGGATGAGGCGCGCGAACTCGTCGACGAGGAGCTTGACGGACTCGATGTGCATGTGGGCGTCGATGAACCCCGGGACGACGAAGCGCCCGCTCGCGTCGACGATCTCTGCGCCGTCATATGAGCCGATGCCGGCGATGACGCCGTCCACGATCGCGACGTCGGCGTCGAGCCACTCTCGCGTGAAGACGCAGAAGACACGGCCGCCGCGGACGACGGTGTCGGCGGGCTCGTCGCCGCGTGCGACGGCCAGACGTCTGAGAGGTCGACCATGGCTCGAGCGTAACGCGTTCGGCTGCGCGATGTGAAAGGCCCTTGCGCTGCCCGAAGAAGGGCCCTCGGGCGCCGGCGCTTGTAACACATTGGCACAAGCATCGTCGGCCGGGGGCTCTCGTCTCCTGGCCTCTCGAGGCCATGGCCGGTGGGTCGGTCGGGGTCTGGCGAGGAGGATCCACAAGGCAGCCGTCTGCTCGTGAGCTCGTCGAGGCCCCCCGAATGCGATCATCGGGCGCATGTTCGATCTTCTCGTGCGCGGCGGCACGGTCGTCACCCCTGGCGGCTCGGAGCGTCGTGACATCGGGATCAGCGACGGCCTGATCGCCGAGATCGGCACGGACCTCGAGGGTGGCGCGAAGGAGACGATCGACGCAACGGGGCTCCACGTCTTCCCCGGCGTCGTCGACGCACACGTGCACTGCAACGATCCCGGCCGGGCCGACTGGGAGGGGCTCGACCACGGCTCGCAGGCGTTCGCTGCAGGCGGCACGACGACGTTCGCCGACATGCCGCTGAACGCAAGCCCGCCGACGCTCGACGGCGCCTCGTTCGACCTCAAGGTCGCAGCAGCGACCGGGACGGCGCTACGTCGACTTCGCGCTCTGGGGCGGCCTCGTCCCGGGCGACCTCGATCGGCTCGACGAGCTCGCGGACCGTGGCGTGATCGGCTTCAAGGCATTCATGTGCCCTTCTGGCATCGACGACTTTCCTGCCGCGGACGACGAGACGCTGCACGCGGGCATGGCGCGTGCGGCGAAGCTCGGGCTGCCGGTTGCGGTGCATGCGGAGAGTGCGGAGCTGACGGCGCGTCTCGCCGCAGAGGCAGTCGGCCGAGGGACGGACCTCGCTGCGCGACTACCTCCATTCCCGCCCGGTCGAGGCCGAGCTCGAAGCCGTCGCCCGGGCGATCGCGATCGCCGAGGAGACGGGCTGCTCGCTGCACATCGTCCACCTCTCGAGCGGCCGGGCGGTGCGGCTCGTCGCCGAGGCACGCGCCCGTGGCGTCGACGTCACCTGCGAGACGTGCCCGCACTACCTCGCGCTCGACGAGGACGACGCGGTGGAGCTCGGGATGGTCGCGAAGTGCTCGCCCCCGCTCCGCCCGCGAGAGGACGTCGAAGACCTCTGGCGGACGCTCCTCGACGGGGCACGTCGACCTGGTCGGGTCGGACCACTCGCCAAGCCCGCCCGAGCTGAAGCAGGGGCGAGGACGCGTTCGCCGCCTGGGGCGGGATCGCCGGTGGGCAGACGCTGCTCAGGATCCTGCTCACCGAGGGTCTACCGCGCGGGCTCTCGCTCGAGGCGATCGCGACGCTCTCGTCGGCGGCGCCCGCGCGGCGGTTCGGCCTCGCGGGGAAAGGGATCGATTGAGCCCGGCGCCGACGCAGATCTCGTCATCGTCGACCTCGCCTCAGAGGACGTGTTGCGGAGCGGCGAGCTGCTGTCCCGGCACCGTCTCAGCCCGTTCCTCTGGCGCAGCCTGCGCGGCCGCATCGACTGCACGATCGTACGAGGATGCACGGTTGCCCTCGATCGGGTTATTGTCGCTCCTCCGGCGGGACGCATGGTGCGCCCGGCTCGGACGTCGACGGAGGCGAGGCCTTAGTCAATGTGACCGTCCCCGGAGGGACGGCGCGAAAGGAGAATCGTGTCTAGCTCTCGGGTCATCGGAAAGCTCAATCGGAGGAGGGTCACCGTCGTTGCCCTGCTCGGCGCCCTCGCCGTCGCCGCACTCGTGCTCGCGGGCGGCACCTCGGCGAAGCCACAAGGCCGAGCCCTTCAAGGCGGCGTGGATCTACGTCGGGCCGCACAACGACGCAGGCTGGTCGCAGGCGCACGACATGGGTCGGCTGTATGTGCAGAAGCAGCTCGGCACCAACGTCAAGACGACCTACAAGGAGAACATCGCGAACGGCGCGCAGCTGCAGCAGACGGTGGCGAGCCTCGTCCGTGACGGCAACAAGATCATCTTCGGCACCTCGTTCGGCTTCTTCGACAAGAAGCTCGCTGCGAAATACCCGAACGTGATCTTCGAGCAGGCGACCGGGCTGGATCAGTCCAAGAACCTTGGCGAATACTTCGGCGCGGCCGAGGACTCGATCTACCTGTCCGGGATGGCTGCAGGCGCAGCCTCGAAGAACGGCAAGATCGGCTACATCGTCCCGTTCGCGATCCCCGAGGTGATCCGGCATGCGAACGCCTTCGCGCTCGGCGCCCAGGCCACGCATCCCGGCGCCACCGTGAAGCTGATCTGGACGAACGCGTGGTTCGATCCGGCCAAGGAGAAGAAGGCCGCCGAGAGCCTCGTCGCCTCCGGCGTCGACGTGCTCGGCCAGAACGTCGACAGCCCTGCGGCCGGCCAGTATTCCCAGTCGAAGGGGATCCCGTGGGTCGGCTACGACTCGAACGCGATGAAGTTCGCGAAGACCTCGTGGCTCACCGCGGCGACGTACAACTGGGGCCCGTACTACCTGAGGCAGGTTCAGGCGGCCCAGAACGGGACCTGGAAGTCGGACTTCTACTACGGCAACATGAAGGACGGCCTCATCACCCTGGCCCCGTTCGGGCCGAAGGTGAGCGCCAAGACGAAGGCCTTGATCGCGGCCAAGCGCGCGGCGATCAACAAGGGCACGTTCTACGAGTTCACCGGGCCGATCTCCAACCAGAGCGGCAAGGTCGTGGTGAAGCCGGGCCAGAAGCTCACCGTGCCCGAGCTCTACTCGATGAACTGGCTCGTCAAGGGCGTCATAGGAAGCGCGAAGGGTTAGCACTCACCGGAGCGGGGGAGCGGCATGACCGCTCCCCCATCCGGTGCCTGTCGTCCCATGGGTCCCCCGGCGGAAACGGGAGCGGTTGCGTTGGCGGGTCGCGGTACGCGCGCCGCGATCGCCTGCCGTGGGATCACCAAGCGGTTCCCCGGAGTCGTCGCCAACGACTCGGTCGACTTCGAGGCGCTCGAGGGTGAGGTCCACGCTCTGCTCGGCGAGAACGGCGCCGGCAAGAGCACCCTCTCGAACATCTTCACCGGCCTCTATCGCGCAGACGAAGGAGTGATGGAGGTCAACGGTGCTCCCGTCGCCTTCGACACCCCGCGCGACGGGATCGATGCGGGCATCGGGATGGTGCACCAGCACTTCCGGCTCGTCGAGCCGTTCACGGTCGCCGAGAACGTGATGCTCGGCGACACGAGCGATGTCGGCCGGTCGTTCCGCCTCCATCCGCGCGCGATCGAGGAGCGAGTGGCGGAGCTCGGGGAGCGCTACGGGATGGCCGTCGACCCGCGCGCCCGCATCTGGCAGCTTTCGGTCGGGGAGCAGCAGCGCGTCGAGATCCTGAAGGCTCTTTACCGGGAAGCGAGGATCTTGATCCTCGACGAGCCGACCGCCGTCCTCACCCCGCAGGAGGCCGCGGCGCTGTTCGAGACACTGCGGGCGATGGCTGCGGACGGGCCGCACGGTGATCTTCATCTCCCACAAGCTGCACGAGGTGATGGCGGTCTCGGACCGAGTCACGGTGCTGCGCGGCGGCCGTTCGGTGGCCACCGTCGAGACCGCGAAATCCACCTGCAGTCTCTTGCCGCCCTGATGGTGGGCCGCGAGCTGCACACCTTCGACGCGGCGGGACGAGGCGCGCGAGATCGGCCAGCTGTTGCTCGAGCTCGATGGAGTGTCGGCCGAGGGCGACCGCGGGATGGACGCTGTCCACGGCGTTTCGCTGAACGTGGCCGCCGGACAGATCCTCGGTGTTGCAGGTGTGGCCGGCAACGGCCAGCGCGAGCTCGCCGAGGCGGTCACCGGGCTGCGTCCGCTGACGGCGGGGGCAATACGCGTCGGCGGTGTCCCGCTCGGCACGGGCGACCCGCGCGCGGCGATCAAGGCGGGTATCGCCCACGTCCCCGAGGACAGGCTGCACACCGGCGTCGCGCCGAGCCTCAGCATCTCCTCGAATGTGGTGCTGAAGTCCTATCGCTCCAGCGAGAACTCGGCCGGGCCATTCCTCCGGTTCGGCCACATCCGTGACTGGGCCGTCGAGCTGATCCACCGATACGACGTGAAGGCTCCGGGCCCCGGGGCGTCGGCCCGCCAGCTGTCGGGAGGGAACCTGCAGAAAGTCGTTCTCGCGCGCGAGTTCTCCGGAGGCCCGCGGGTGCTCGTGGTCGCGGCCCCAACCCGGGGCCTCGACGTCGGCGCCATCGAGACCGTGCACGCGCACCTGCGTGCCGCAGCGGCCTCGGGCGTCGCGATCCTGCTGATCTCCGAGGATCTCGACGAGCTGATGACGTTGTCAGACCGGATCGCCGTGATGTACGAGGGCCGGATCATCGGCGAGGTCGACGCGGCAACGGCTGCCGTCGACGAGATCGGGCTGATGATGGCCGGGGCGCAGCACGAATGACGCTTCGCATCGAGCGTCCGGCTCGCCCAGCCGCACTGGCTCAAGGTCGCGGTACCGGTCGGCTCGCTGATCGTGGCATTCGTGCTGATCGCGATCCTGCTCGTCGCAACCGGCCGTGACCCGGTCTCCACGTACAGGGACCTGTTCGAGGCGGCGTTCACCGCTCCGGGGGCACTGTCACAGACTCTGACCGGGGCGACGCCGATCCTCTTCACCGGACTCGCTGCTGCAGCAGCGTTCCGGATGAACCTCTTCAACATCGGCGGCGAGGGGCAGCTGTACTTCGGCGCCATCGCGGCCACCGCCGCGGGCCTCCTTCTCTCGGGGCAGTCGGCGACTGTCCTGATCGTGGCGATGATGGCGGCAGGTATCGCGGCAGGCGCTGCCTGGGCGCTGATCCCGGGCATCCTGAAGGCATATCTGTCGACCAACGAGATCATCACCTCGCTGATGCTCAACTACGTCGCCGGGCTCTTCCTGACGTACCTGATCTTCGACAGTCACTCGTACTGGAGGGATACGACCTCCGCGAGCGCCGCCGTCTTCCCGGTCGGGAAGACCCTGCCCGACGCAGCGAACTGGCCGACCTTCGGCTCGAGCGTCGTCGTGCCGCTCGGCTTCGTGATCGGCATCGTCGCCGCGATCCTGCTCTGGGTGCTCTACTCCCGGACGCGCTTCGGCTTCGAGGTGCAGGTGATGAGCGACTCGCCGCGCGCCGCCCGCTACTCCGGCATGCGGACCCGGCGGAAGATCCTCGCCGTGATGGCGCTCTCCGGTGCGCTCGCCGGCCTCGGTGGGGCGAGCCAGGTCGGCGACTTCTCGCACGTGCTCGACGCCGACCCGAACGGCCTGCGTGCCTACGGCTACGGCTACACGGGCATCGTCGTCGCAGCCCTCGCTCGCTACAACCCCTTCGCCGTCGTCCTGGTTGCGTTCCTGCTCGGCGGCCTCGCAGAACGCCGGCTCCGCGCTCCAGGGCGCCGGACTTCCCGTCGGGGCTCGTCGGTGTGATGGAGGGCATGATCCTGTTCACGGCGCTCGGCGGCGAGCTCCTCGTCCGCTATCGCATCCGCGTCGGCCGCCGCCACCGTGCCCCGGTTACCCCCGCCGAGGGCACGCGTTGAACAACTCGATCCTCGTCGTCGTGATCGCCTCCGGCGTCGCGTACGGCACGCCGCTGCTCTTCGCCTCTCTGGGCGAGCTGCTCGCCGAGCGCTCGGGGGTGCTCAATCTCGGGGTCGAGGGGATGATGCTGGTGGGCGCTGTGATGGGGTTCTGGGCGGTGCAGAACATCGGCGGCCCGGGCAGGACGACGCTGGCCCTCGCCGTGCTCGTAGCCGCCCTCGCCGGCGCCGTCGTCGCGCTGCTCTTCGCGTTCCTCGTAATCACGCTGCGCGCGAACCAGATCGTCTCGGGTCTCGCGCTGACGATCTTCGCCGGAGCCGCCGGCCTCTCGTCCTACCTCGGCAACGACCTCGGTCTTTCCGATGCGCCGGCGAAGCACCAGTTCGAGCCCGTCGACCCCTTCGGGCTCGCGGACGTACCCATCATCGGGCCGATCGTGTTCGGCCAGACCTGGCTCGTCTACGCGTCGTGGGCGGTCGTCGCTCTGACCGCGCTCTACCTCGCCCGCACCCGGCCCGGGCTGAACGTCCGTGCGGTCGGCGAGTCGCCCCAGACGGCCGACGCGATGGGGATCAGCGTCTCCACCTACCGTTACGCGCATGTCGTCGCGGGTGGCGCCCTCGCGGGTGTCGGAGGCGCCTGCTTCAGCCTCGCGCTGACCCCGCAATGGGTCACCGGCCTCACCGGCGGCGCCGGCTGGATCGCGATCGCCCTCGTCATCTTCGCCTTCTGGCGGCCCGAGCTCTGCCTGGTGGGCGCCTACTTCTTCGGCGCGTTCCAGGCACTCCCGTTCACGCTCCAGGCGCGCGGCGTGACGATCGCACCGGAGCTCTTCCAGGCTCTGCCGTACGTGATGACGGTCGTCGTGCTCGTGATCGTCTCGTCGGGCATCGCCAAGCGCCGGCTCGGCGCTCCGGGTGCGCTCGGAGTACCGTTCGTGCGAGAGGAACGCTGATGGACGTCCACACGCCGCATAGCCTCGACGAGGCGCTGCGCCTCAAGGCCGAGCTTCCGGAGGCGCGGTTCGTCCAGGGCGGCACCGACGTGCTGGTCGAGCTCAACTTCGACCGCTCGCGCCCACCGGCGCTGATCAACCTCAACGAGGTCGCGGAGCTGCGCGGCTTCACCCGCGAGAACGGCACGCTCGTCCTCGGAGCGGGGCTCACCTACACCGAGGCGATGAGGGGCGAGGTCGCCGAGGCCCTGCCGGCGCTGGCCGAGGCCTCGCGCACCGTCGGCTCGCCGCAGATCCGCAATCGCGGCACGATCGGCGGCAACCTCGGCACCGCATCGCCGGCCGGAGACGCGCTGCCGCCGCTGCTCGTCGAGGACGCGCAGATCGAGGTGGCGAGCGTGCGCGGGCGGCGTCGCATTCCGCTCGCCGAGTTCCTCGTGGGCGTCAAGAAGAACGCGCTCGCGCCCGACGAGCTGGTCGTCGCGCGTGCGCGTCGAGCCCACCCGTGGCGGACAGACGTTCATGAAGGTCGGCCCGCGGAACGCGATGGTGATCTCGGTCTGCTCGCTCGCGCTCCAGGTCGACCGCGAGCGGGGCGAGATCCGCGCCGCCTTCGGCTCGGCGTCCCCGACCGTCCGGCTCGTGACCGCTCCGTCTCGATCAGGCAGACGGCTTCCCGGAGCTCGTCGCCGCAGAGCGCGAGCCCGATCGACGACGTTCGCGGCACCGCCGCCTATCGCCGTCATGCGCTCACGGTGCTCACGCGGCGCGCTCTCGACCGGTGCCTGGCATGAAGATTGCCCTGACCGTCAACGGCGAGCGGCAGGAGGCCGACGTCTGGGGTGGCGAGAGCCTCTTGTTCACGCTCCGGGAGCAGCTCGGCCTGCCGGGCTCGAAGAACGCCTGCGAGCAGGGGGAGTGCGGCTCGTGCTCCGTCCTCCTCGACGGCACGCTCGTCTGCTCCTGCCTCGTCCTCGCCGCGCAGGCCGACGGCCACGAGGTCGTGACCGTCGAGGGAGTGGCCTCCGAGACGGGAACGCTGCACCGGGTGCAGGAGGCGTTCCTCGCCGCCGGCGCCGTCCAGTGCGGGTTCTGCACGCCGGGGCTGATCGTCGCCACGGTCGACCTGCTCGACCATGTGCCGAGCCCGAACGACGACGAGATTCGCGAGGCCCTATCCGGGAATCTCTGCCGCTGCACCGGCTACCAGAAGATCTTCGACGCGGTGCGGGCCGCCGCCCGGGCATGACGTCGACCGAGACGGCCACGACGACGGCGCTCGAGGTCGGGCATATCGGCGAGGCCGCCCGGAGGCCGGACGGGCCGCCGAAGGTCCAGGGCGCGTTCGCCTACTCGAGCGACCTCAGCGCCGACGGGATGCTCTGGGGCCACACGCTGCGCAGCCCGCACGCGCACGCGCATGTCGTCTCGATCGACATCTCGCAGGCCGTGACGATGCCCGGCGTCCACGCCGTCCTCACGCACGAGGACGTTCCCGGCCAACCGACCTACGGGCTCGAGTTCCCCGACCAACCCGTGCTCGCGATCGACCGTGTCCGCTACTTCGGCGAGCCCGTCGCGCTCGTCGCGGCGGAGCATCCCGAGCAGGCCCGGCGGGCGGCCGAGGCGATCGTGGTGGAGTACGAGCCGCTCGAGCTCGTCGTCGATCCCGAGCGGGCGACCGAGCAGGAGCCGTATCCACCCCGACCGCCCGACGATGGGCCACGGCTACCGCGACGACCCGCGCCCGAACGTCGTGCGGTCGATCGTGATCCGGCACGGCGACCCGGACGTCGAGGGCGACGTCTCGGTCGAGGGGGTGTACGAGCTCGGCAGCCAGGACCAGGCGTTCCTCGGCCCCGAGTCGGGGCTCGCCGTCCCGGACGGCGAGGGCGGGATCGACATCCATGTCGCGACGCAGTGGCTGCACGTCGACCGCGACCAGATCGCGCCCTGCCTGGCGCTCTCGACCGAGCAGGTCCGCGTTCATCTCGCGGGAGTCGGCGGGGCCTTCGGTGGCCGCGAGGACCTCTCGATCCAGATCCACGCCGCGATGCTCGCGCTCCACACCGACCGGCCGGTGAAGATCGTCTACAACCGCGAGGAGTCGTTCACGGGGCACGTCCACCGGCACCCCGCCAAGATCTGGGCCGAGCATCGCGCCACGCGCGACGGCCGCGTCGTCTGCGCGCACATGAGGATCATCGTGGACGGTGGCGCCTACGCCTCGAGCTCCACAGCCGTGATCTCGAACGCCTCGGCGTTCGCGCTCGGCCCCTACCGGGTCGACAACGCCCTGATCGAGGGCCTAGCGGTCTATACCAATAATCCGCCGTGCGGCGCGATGCGCGGCTTCGGCGCCGTGCAGGTGTGCTTCGCGGCCGAGGCGCAGATGGATCTTCTCGCCGAGACGCTCGGGATCGACCCGATCGAGCTGCGCCTCCTGAACGCGATCGAGAGCGGGGACACGCTCCCGACGGGGCAAGTCCTGACCGGCTCGCTGCCCGTTGCCGAAGTGATCCGGGCAGCTGCCGCGATCCCGGTGCCGGAGGCGGAGGCGCTGCCGCGCGACTCGATCCGGCTGCCGGGCGGGGCCGGCAACACAACCAGGGGCGAGGGCGTCAGGCGTGGGGTCGGATTCGCCGTCGGCTACAAGAACATCTGCTTCTCGGAGGGGTTCGACGACTACTGCGCGGCCCGGGTGCAGCTGCGAGCCGATGGGAGCGCGACCGTGCACTGTGCCGGGGTCGAGGTCGGCCAGGGGCTCGTCGGCGTCATCGTCACAGGTCGCCGAGGCCGAGCTCGGGACGAGCGACATCACGCTTGCGTCGAGCACCACGAGCACCGTCGGCTCGGCCGGTTCCACCTCTGCCTCGCGGATGACCTGGATGGCGGCCGGCGCCGTGCGGGACGCGTGCCGCGCCGCGCTCGCCGAGCGCGCGACGAGCGACGCGGCCGAGATCGACGTCGAGCGGATCTACCGCCACGCCCCCACCTTCCCGCTCGATCCCGAGAACGGCCAGGTCATGGGCGAGCGTGCCCACGTCTCGCTCGCGACGTGCGCCATGCGCGTCGTCGCCGAGGTCGATGTCGAGCTCGGGCTGACGCGGCTCGTCTGGATCGGCGCGGCGCAGGACGTGGGCAAGGCGCTCAACCGCCAGAGCATCACCGGCCAGATCGAGGGCGGCACCGCGCAGGGCATCGGCCTCGCGCTGATGGAGGAGATCCAGACGCGTGACGGCCGGATCACGAACGCGAGCTTCACCGACTACCTGCTGCCGACCGCGCTCGACATGCCGCCGGTCGAGTCGGTGCTGATCGAGGACCCGGAGCCGGACGCCCCCTACGGCCTCAAGGGCGTCGGCGAGCCGCCGACCGTCGTCTCGACCGCTGCCGTCGTGGCGGCACTCCGCGCGGCGACCGGGAAGCCGCTGTGCCGGGTGCCGGTAAGGCCGGACGAGATCTGCCTCTAGCCTGGAATCAGGTCTCGACGAGCGGCGGGATCGTCTCCCCCGGCCGCCGCGGCACCTCGCGCCGGATCACGACCGCGACCGAGGTCAGGATCACCGCTGCGCCCGCCGCGATCTGCCACGTCACGACCTCGTCGAGGAAGAGAACGCCGAGCGTGATCGCGACGAGCGGATTGACGTAGGCGTACGTCGCGACGGTACCCAGCGGGACGTTGTTCACCAGCCAGACGTAGGCGGTGTAGCCGAAGATCGATCCGAACACGATCAGGTAGAGGAGCCCGAGGAGCGACCGGGTCGACCAGTCAGCCGGGCTGAGCGACTCCCCGTCCGCGAGAGCCGCGCCCACGGGTAGGAGCAGCAGCCCGCCCGTGAGCCCCTGGATTCCGGCGGTCGTGAGCGCGTCACCAGGCATCGGCAGCCTTGCCGAGAGGAATGTCCCGAGCGCCCAGGAGAGCGTCGCGGCGACGACGAGCAGCACGCCGGTGACGGTTGCGCCTCCTCCGGGGCGCAGGAGCAACGCGACGCCGATGAACCCGACGGCGGTGCCGGCGAGAGACGCCCGCGGCGGGCGGTCACCGGTCGTCGAGCGCAGCACGACGAGCCAGAGCGGGACGGAGGCGAAGATCAACGATGCGAGCCCGATCGGGACGTGGCGCTCGGCGGCAAACAGCAATGCGTTGCCGCCGATCAGCAACAGCCCGCAGAGCACCGTCGAGCCGATCCGCGTCCAGCCGATCCGGAAGGTGGTCGTGCCGTGGCGGACAAGCAGCCACGTGCACAGCACGACACCGACCGTCGTGAAGCGGACGCCGGCCGCGAAGATCGGCGGGATCGTCTCGCCTGCGAGCTCGATCCCGAGGTAGGTCGAGCCCCAGAGGATGTAGACGGTCCACAGGGCGATCCAGGCGCGCGCGCTCACTCCGATGTCCTGCCCGCGCCCATGCGTTGACGCTATCCGTTCGAGACGGTCATCCCGCCTCGGACCCTCAGCGCTTCAGCGTCAGCGCGGCCCCCGCGGCGAGCAGGGCGAGGCCGAGCACGCGCGTCCAGGCCAGCGGCACCGGCTGGGTTCCGAACCAGCCGAAGCGGTCGATCACGGTCGCAAGCGTGAACTGGCCGGCGATCAGGAACGCGGTCGTCGCGACGATCCCGATCTTCGGGCCGGCCACCGTGATCGCCAGCACGACCACCACGCTCATGATCCCGCCGAGGAGCATCCAGCGCGGCCCCGTCAATCCGTCGTGGAGCCCGCCGAGGCTACGGCGCGCGACGAGGAGCACGACGAGCGCTGTCGCCGCGGCTACGACGACGGCCGTGGTGAGCGCCTCGACGCTGCCGATGCGGGCGCCGAGCCGTCCCTGTACGGCGATCTGCACGGCGCCTCCGAGGCCTGCAACGAAGGCGAACGACGCTGCCAGTCCGGCCGAGCCCATGAGCGTGACGCTACACGCCTGCTCACGCTCGCGGAATCCGAGTCGCCGCGATAGGCTCGGGGCCATGAGCGAGGTTCTCACCAGCCGCGACGGCGCCGTCCTCACGATCACGCTCAACCGGCCCGACGTCTTCAACGCGTTCAACCGGGATCTGCATGCCGCGCTCCGCGCTGCTCTCGAGGATGCGCGCGACCCGGAGGTGCGTGCAGTCGTGATCACGGGTGCGGGCCGAGGCTTCTCGGCGGGTCAGGACTTGAAGGAGTTCGGCGAAATCCAGGGCTCGCTCGGCGACGCACTCGAGCAGACCTACCACCCGAACATCAGGCTGATTCGGGCGCTCGAGAAGCCGGTCATCGCCGCCGTCAACGGCCCGGCTGCCGGAGCGGGGCTCTCGCTTGCGAGCGCGTGCGACGTTCGCGTCGCCTCCTCGGCGGCTGCCTTCGTTCCCGGTTTCATCGGGATCGGGCTCGTGCCCGACTCGGGGGGCTCGTGGTTCATCTACCGCCTGCTCGGGTTCGCGCGCGCGTTCGAGTGGATGAGCTCGAACCGCAAGCTCGGCGCTGAGGAAGCGCTCGCCTGGGGGCTCGTCTCGGAGGTGATCCCCGCCGAGGGGTTCGACGCCCGGGTCGCCGAGCTCGCCGCCACCTGGGCCGCGATGCCGACGCGCGCCGTCGCGCTGACCAAGCAGCTGTTCGACCACGCCACCACGGCGTCGCTCGAAGAGCAGCTGGCGCTCGAGGCGGAGCTCCAGCAGGCCGCCGTCGGCACCGCCGACTTCGCCGAAGGCGTCGCCGCCTTCCTCGAGAAGCGGCCCTCGAGCTTCACCGGCGCCTGAGCGGCACGCGGTTGACCCCGATCCGGACGGTCGACTACCACACCGGCGGCGAGCCGTTCCGGATCGTCACCGGCGGCGTCGAGCCGCTCCGGGGCACGACGATTCTCGAGCGCCGCCGCGACGCGCTCGAGCGGCTCGACCACATCCGTCGCCTGCTCGTCAACGAGCCCCGCGGCCACGCCGACATGTACGGCTGCCACGTCGTTCCCGCGAACGACGGCGGCGCCGACCTCGGGGTCGTGTTCTTCCACAACGCCGGCTACTCGACGGCATGCGGTCACGGGACGATCGCACTCGTCACCTGGGCCCTCGACGAGGGTGTCGTGGAGCGCCGCGAGGGCGAGAACCGGGTCGTCGTCGACGTCCCCTCGGGCCGGCTCGAGACGATCGCCGTCGTCGATGGCGGGCGCGTCCGCTCGGTGACGTTTCGCAACGTGCCCTCGTTCGTCTGGGCGACGGCCGTTCAGGTGGGAGGCATCACGGTCGACATCGCCTTCGGCGGCGCCTTCTACGCCTCCCTGCAGGAGCGGGTCGAGCCCGGCGAGCTGCCGCGATTGATCGAGCTCGGCCGGGCGATCAAACGCGGCCTCGAAGAGGAGCACGAGATCATGCACCCACTCGAGCAGGAGCTGCGCGACGTCTACGGCGTCATCTTCTGGCAGGAGGAGGAGGGCGCGCCGCTGACCCAGCGGAACGTGACCGTCTTCGCCGACGGAGAGGTCGACCGCTCGCCCTGCGGCTCCGGCACGTCTGCCCGGCTGGCGCTCCTCGACGCCGCGGGAGCGCTGCCGCGGGGTGACGAGCTCCGCCATCTCTCCATCGTCGGCTCGAGCTTCACCGCCCGCGTCGTCGGCGAGACCGCAGTCGCCGGCCGGCCCGCCGTCGTCACCGAGGTGACGGGCTCCGCCTACCGCACCGGCGAGGCAACCTTCACGCTCGACCCGGACGACCCGCTCGGCGAGGGCTTTTTGCTCCGTTGAGGAAGGCAAGCCTCTAGGCTGCGCGCGTGGAGCCGGAGACCACCGACGACGATGCGCTCGTCATGTACCTCGTCGTGCGGCAGCGGACGACGCGACCGTTCGCCGAGCTCGCCGTTGCCGCGGCACTGGCCACGCGTCGCTGCGCCCAACGCTTCCGCGACGACGAGCGATGGCAGGCGGGGTTCGAGGACTGGTGGCGCCATTCGTTTCGCAAGGTCTGCCTCCGCGCGGAGCCGCGTGAGTGGGAGGCGATGCGCGAGCTCGACCACGAGCGCGTCGGCGACGTCGCCTGCCTGCCACCGGTGCGGCGCTCGGCACGCGACCGAGTGCTCGTCCGCATGCAGGCGCTGAGCGCCGAGGCGGGCACGCTCCCGGAGCTGGGCATCGCGCTTCCGGGCGGGCTCACGCTCGTCGTCGCTACTGACCTCGGGATGAGCGCCGGCAAGACCCTCGCCCAGATCGGCCACGGGGCACTGATGGCCGACCTCGATCCCGACCTCGAGGTGCGGGTGGGAGGGGCGGACGAGGACGAGTGGGACCGGCTCACAGGCTCCGCGGTGGCGATCGTCCGCGACGGCGGCCTGACCGAGCTGACGCCGGGCTCGGAGACCGTGCTCGTGCTCGAGGGCAGATACGTGCCGCCCCAAGAGGCGATGCGCGCGTGAGGGTCCTGATCGTGAACCCGTTCGCCAGCGGCGTCAGCGAGCGCAAGCTCGCAGCCGTCCAGGCGGCACTGCCGGCGGACACCGAGACCGTGCTGACACATGCGCGAGGCGAGGCGACGGACCTCGCCGCTGAGTGGTCGCCTCGCGCCGAGGCGATCTACGTGTTCTCGGGCGACGGCACCTACAACGAGGTGATCAACGGGCTCCGGGCCGACGTTCCGGTTGGATTCGTGCCGGGCGGCGGCACGAGCGTGCTGCCGCGCGCACTCGGTCTTCCGCGCGATGCGACCCGTGCCGCCGAGCGAATCGCGCACGGGGTGCCACGACGCATCTCCCTCGGCCGGCTCAACGGCCGCCTGTTCGCGTTCAACGCGGGCGTCGGTTTCGATGCCGAGCTCGTCCGCCGCGTCGACGCGATGGGACGCCGCGCCGACGGCAAGCGCCCCGGCGACCTCACCTTCAGCTGGACCGTGGTCAGGGCGCTTCTCGATCACCGGTTCCGCTACGCGGAGGCGCTCGAGGTTGACGGGCTGGGCCGCGCCGCCTTCGCGCTGATCGCGAACTGCTCGCCGTACACCTACGCGGGCGCTCTCGGGCTGCGGTTCGTGCCCGGTGCGTCCTTCGAGGGGGGGCTCGACATCGTCGCTCCCGTCGAGGTGCTCCCGCGCGCCGTGCCGCGGCTCGCGGTGCAGGCGTTCCGCGGCCGCCCCGGTGACCGTGACGTGCTGCACGGCCACGACCTCGACCGGATCCTGATCCGCTGCGACGCGCCGATGCCGGTGCAGGTCGACGGCGAGGACATCGGCGATGTCGAAGAGGCCGAGATCGTCGCGGTGCGCGACGCGCTGACTGTCCTGACGTAGACACACCCATTACGCTGCCTGTCGTGGCACACTCGTTCACGCTGCCGGAGCTCGGCGAGGGGCTGACCGAGGGGGAGATCGCCCGCTGGCTCGTGCGCGAGGGTGACGCGGTTGTCGAGAACGAGCCGATCGTCGAGATCCAGACCGACAAGGCGACCGTCGAGCTGGGCTCGCCGGTGGCCGGGGTCGTGCTCCGGATCCTTGCCCAGGACGGCGAGATCGCGGCGATCGGCGCGACGCTCGCACTGATCGGCGCCCCAGGGGAGCAGCTGCTCCGCTCGGTCGCGATGCCCCCGTTCGAGGCGCCGGAGCCCGCCGAGCCGATCGTCGCCGTCGTCGGCTCCGAGCCGCTCGAGGCTCTGACGCTGCATCGCCTGGCCCGCGATCTCTCAGTCGACTTCGCGTCGGTGCAGGGAACAGGCCACGGTGGGCGCGTGACCGAGGCCGACGTCCGCGCCGCCGCCGCACCGCTCGAGGGTCGCCGCGTGCCCGTCCGCGGCATCCGCCGCGCGATCGTCGAGCAGGTCGAGCGCACGCACCGCGAGATCCCCGCCGTCACGTTCGTCGAGGAATGCGACTTCACGGGGGTCGACCTCGATCTCCTCGTCGCTACCACGATGCGGGCAGCGGCTGCGGCGCTCCACGACTTCGCGGAGCTGAACGCCCGGATCGAAGACGACGAGATCGTCCTTCTCGACCGCTACGACCTCGGCGTCGCCGTCGACACGGAGGCAGGGCTCGTCGTTCCTGTCGTTCGCGGCTGCGACTGGCGCTCGGTCGCCGAGATCGACGCCGAGATCCGCCGGCTTGCCGAGGGAGCCCGGGCCGGGACGCTGCAGCCGGACGAGCTGCGCGACTCGACGTTCACGATCACGAGCGCCGGGAAGCTGGGCGGCCTCTTCGTCACACCCCTGATCAACCACCCGGAGGTCGCAATTCTCGGGCTCCACCGCATCGGGCCGCGGGCGACGGTGCGCGACGGCGAGATCGTGGTGCGGCAGATGGGGAACGTCTCGGTCACGTTCGACCATCGGGTCGTCGACGGCGCCCGCGCGGGAGCGTTCTGCGTCGACGTGATTCGCCGGTTGCAGACCGCGCCGTCCGTACACTGATTGCTCGACATGGGCGACTTGTACGAGATCGGGATCACGGTCGGAATCGGGCTCGGCGCGGGCATCGCGTTCGCGGGTGTGCTGGCCGGGCTCCGCTTCGGCGCTGCCTCGACGCTGCTCGGGGCGATCGTCGTCGGCGTCGTCGCCGGATACCTCGTCAACCAGTGGCTCGGAGTCGGAGGCGGCATCGTCGGCGCCGTGATCGGCTCCGTCTCGGCAGCGACGATCGTCCGTGGCGCAGGCAGGCGCGGTGCGACCATGGGCGGCACGGCGCTGCTGCTGATAGGGGTCGCGATCGTCGTCGGCCTCCTCGCCCTGATTCCCGTCGTCGGCTACATCGAGGCGGTCGTGATTCCCGTCCTCGCCGCCCGCCGTGCGCGCCGCAGCCCCGAGAAGTACGCAGGGCTCCGCTCGCTCGCGAAGTGAGCTCGCCGGGCGCAAAGCCGCTGATCCTCATCGTCATCGACGGCCTCACCCCGTCGATGCTCGAAGGAGCGATCGGCTCCGGCGAGACGCCGCACCTGGCTGCGCTCGCGGCAGCAGGCGCGTACCGGCGTGCGACCTCGGTCTTCCCGTCGCTGACTCCCGTCTGCCTCTCCTCGATCGCGACGGGGGCGCACGGCGACATCCACGAGATCCCGCACCTCGTCTGGTACGACGAGCGCGAGCAGAGAGTCGTCGAGTACGGAAGCTCGTTCGGGGCGGTGCGTGCCGCAGGCATCGGCCAGACCCTGCGCGACACGCTCGTCAACATGAACGCCCGGCATCTCGGAGCGCATGCCTCGACCGTGTTCGAGTCGCTCGCCGACGCCGGCCTGCGCACCGCGGCGGTCAACTTCACGGCCTACCGCGGCCGGACGCGACACCGCTCCTCCCTGCCGTTTCTCGGCGACGTCCTCGGCCCGGAGCGGTTCTTCTTCTACAACCTGTTCAGCTCCGACCGAACCGGCGCCCCGCTGTCGTTCCGGAACCGGCCGGCGGGGTCGATCGACGCGTACGCGACGGCGGTGGGCCGCTGGCTCGTGACGCGGGATGCGTTCGACTTCCTCGTCTTCTATCTCTCGGACTACGACTACGCCTCCCACGAGCACGGCCCCGACACGGCGCTCGAGGCCCTGCAGCGGTGCGACGACGCGATCGGCTCGCTCGCAGACGCGGCAGGAGGCATCGACGGGCTCCTCGACCGCTACGCGGTCGTCGTGATGTCCGACCACGGACAGACGCACGTGCGCGATGCCGATCTCGCTCGCCGAGATCTACGCCGGCGTCGAGGGCGTGCTGCCGCTCGGGTCGAACCGTGCTGCGCACGTCTACCTCGAGCCCGGCTGCCTCCTCGATCCGCGTGCCGTCGCCGCGCGCCTCGACGCCGTGCCTGCCGCGGAGGTGACGCTGTTCCGCGAGGGGGCGAGCGCGGTCGCGCGACGTGAGGGCGAGGAGCTCGTCTTCGTCCCGGCCGAAGGCGGCGGGTTCACGCTCTCGGGCGATGCCTCGATCCTCGATCACCCCGATGCGCTCGCCCGCACCTGGGCGGCGCTCGCGAACCCGAATGCCGGTGCTGTCCTCGTCTCTGCCGCGGAGGGTTACGAGTTCGCCGACCTCGGCGGCGGCGACCACGTCGGCGGCGGCTCGCACGGATCGCTCGTCGTCGGCGACACCGAGGTGCCGCTCCTCACCGTCGGCGTCGAGGGCACGGCGGCCAGCATCGTCGACGTCGCGCCCCTCGATCCTCGCCCACTTCGGTGTCGCCGCACCCGCGTATGCGCTCGAGCGCGCCGCGTAAACCGGCCAGCCGCTACCCTCGCCCAACGTGATCGAGCCGCCTGCGACCACCTCCGGTGAGGGCTCTTCCGCGCCGCGGGTCGCGTCGCGCTCGGCGCGTCGCAGCAACTGGGAGCAGCTCGGCCGGTTCTGCGTCGTCGGCGCTCAGCGGCTACGTCGATCAACCTCGGCGTCTACGCGTTCCTCTCAGGTCGTGCCGGGCTCCACTACCTGCCCGCAGCGGTCGGCTCGTTCCTCGTCGCGGTCGCGAACAACTACACGCTGAACCGGCTCTGGACGTTCCGGGGCCAGCGGGGCCATGTCGCCTACCAGGGCATCCGCTTCCTCGTCGTCTCGACTGTCGCGCTCGGCGCGAACCTCGTGGTGCTGTACGTCCTCGTCGAGGCAGGGCTCGGGGCGATCCCGGCGCAGGCGCTCGCGATCATCCTCGTGACGCCGCTGAACTTCGTCGGCAACAAGCTCTGGTCTTTCCGCCGGTGAAGCGGTGGGCGTGCGCTTTCGCGTTGGCGCTGCTGCTGGCGCCGGCGGCGAGCGCCGCCGACAGCACGGGCCGGCCGGTGGCGCCGACCGGGAGCACGAGCACGGGCACCGTCGAGGAGCCGTTCGCACCGGATACGGGCGAGGCGCGGATGAGGGAGAGCCTCGTCCGCGCCGCTTTCTCGCGTTCCCCAAGGTGGCCCACTGGCTGGCGCGCTATCCACCGAAGCCGCAGGTCGATGCGACCTTCGACAAGGCGACGCGCCGCTGGACCGTCAAGGTGTGGTCGGGACTCGCAGGCGAGATCGCCCAGGGAACGGTCGAGGACGGCGACGGCCGCGTCTCGCAGGCCCTGACCGGCCCGCAGGTCGCGTGGAGCATGGCGCGCGGCAGGGCCGGGTCGTTCGGCGGCAAGGTGCTGAACGCCTGGTGGGTGTGGATCCCGCTCAGCGCCGTCTTCTTCCTCGGGCTCGTCGACGTGCGCCGCATCCTCTCGTGGCACACCTTCGACCTGCTGGCGCTGCTCTCGTTCGGCTTCTCGCTGCTCTTCTTCAACCGCGGCCACATCTTCATGAGCGCCTCGCTCGGCGCGCTCCCGCTCGCCTACCTGCTCGTGCGCACGTGCTGGATCGGCTTCCGCGGCCGGGCCTTCGAACCCGGCGCTCTCCTGGCCCGTGTGGGTGCTCGCCGGTGCCGCGGTCTTTCTCGGCGGCCTCCGGATCGGTCTCAACCTGGAGACTCCGCACGGCGTCATCGACGTCGGCCTGCGCGGGCGTGATCGGCGGCGACCGGATCCTCGACGGCGAGGCGCCGTACGGCCACATGCCGAACACGGCGGGCCGCGCCTGCGGCCCCGCCGACTCCGAGGGGAACATCCGCGACCACATCCAGACGAACGGCCGCTGCGAGTCGTCGAACGACCGTGGCGACACGTATGGCCCGGTCGACTACCTCGCCTACGTCCCCGTCGGCCTGATCCTGCCGCTGGTCGGGCAAGTGGGACACGCTTCCCGCGGCGCATGCGACGGCGATCGCCTTCGACCTGCTCGCGGTCCTCGGCCTGCTCCTCGTCGGGCGCCGCTTCGGCGGCACAGCCGCTCGCCGCCGCCCTCGCGTTCGGCTGGATCGGCGTTCCCGTTCACCGCCTACACGATGAACTCGAACTCGAACGACACGATCATGCCCGCGATTCTCGATCTGGGGGTTCTGGCTCTGCTCCTCGCCCGTCGCCCGAGGTGCGTCCATCGCCCTCGCGGGCTGGACGAAGTTCGCCTCGCTGCTCCTCGCGCCGCTCTGGCTCACCTATCCGAACGGCCTCCGCCCGCGCGACGGCGGTCGAGGTTCGCGGTGGCCTTCGTCGTCGCGACGCTGGCCGCGTTCTCGATCCTGCTGTTCGAGCCGAGCCTCACCCATGCCGTGCGCGTCTTCGTCGACCGCTCGATCGGCTACCAGCTCGACCGCGATTCGCCGTTCTCGCCCTGGGACTGGGGCCAGTACCACGCACGCGGGATCCCGAGCCTGCGGCCGGTGCAGGTGATCCTCCAGCTCGCCGTGCTCGCGCTCGCGGGCGTCGTCGCGATGATCCCGCAGCGGAAGGGCCCGCTCGAGCTGGCCGCGCTGAGCGCCGCGGTGCTCGTCGGCTTCGAGCTGACCCTGACGCACTGGTCGTACCTCTACATCCCGTGGTTCCTGCCCTTCGTGCTGCTCGCCCTGTACCTGCCGCCGCGCCGGTCGACCGCGAGCCGGTGCCCGCTGCCCCGCCGATGCCCGACGCCTCGGCGCTGCCGGCGGAGGCGGTGTGACGCTCGGCGACGCGCTGCGTCGCGATCGTGGCGGCGTGCGCGGCGCTTGCCGTCGGAGTGTTCGTCGCCGCGCTTCGAGGGCGGCCCGGGAATCAGTGACACGCCCGTCTACCGCACCTACGGCGAGCGGATCGCGAGCGGCGACGTGCCCGTACCGCGACTTCCGCGTCGAGTACCCGCCGGGCGCGCTCGCGCCCTTCGTCGCTGCCGGCTCTCGTGACGTCCTCCCAGCACGGGCTACGACTCCGTCGTTCCGCGCGACGATGATCGCGCGCGCTCGTCGCTGCGGCAGTGCTCGTCGTTCTCTCGCTCGCCGCGCTGCAGGCGTCGACCGGCCGCATCGCGCTCTCGGTGGGTGCGTTCCTGATCGGGAACGGCGCTGCTCGGTCCGTTCATCCTGGCGCGATTCGACATCTTCGCGGCCACCGTCACGCTCGCGGCGCTGTGCGCGATCCTCTACCGTCGTCGCGTTCTCGGGCCCGTGCTTCTCGGCGTCGCAATCGCGACCAAGATCTATCCGGCGGTGCTCCTGCCGCTGCTCGTCGCCAGGGCCTGGCGCGGCGAGGGACGCGCGGACGGCTCTACGCCGCCTGGCGATCACGGTCATCGCGTCCCTTCTCGTCTATCTCCCATTTGCGATCCTCGCGCCCGAGGGAGTCCTGCGCAGCGTGTGGCGCCAGCTCGGGCGCCCGCTCCAGATCGAGAGCCTCGGCTCCGGCGTGCTGCTCGCGCTTCACCACGCGTTCGCGATGCCACTCGGGTGGGCGTCGAGCTCCGGCTCGCAGAACCTGACCGGGACCGTGGCCGGCGGTCGCGGCGACGCTCACGACGATCGTCGGTGCGGCCGCCCTGATTCTCGTCTGGGTGCGCTACGCGCGGGGTGACTTCGAGAGCGACGAGCGCTTCGTGCGCTACGCGGCTGCTGCCGTCGTGGCGTTCGTCGCCTTCGGCAAGGTCGTCTCGCCGCAGTTCCTGATGTGGCTGCTCGGCGATCGTCGTGCTCGTCCAGGCCCGCCGCGGGATCGCCGCGATCGCGCTGCTGCTCGCTGGCGTGCGGACTGACGCGGCTCTGGTTCCCGCGCAGCTACTGGGAGCTCGTGAAGGCGTTCGACCCGACCGCGTCGTGGCTCGTGCTCGTCCGCGACCTCGCGCTCGTGGCGCTCTTCGCCGTGCTCGTCGTCCGCTGGCGGGCTCTCGAGGTCTAGGGCCAGGGAACCCGAACCGGCGTAATCCTCGATGCCCGGCCGGTCGTCGAATCGCACTCGACGAGCGCGCCCTCGATCCGAACTCCGCCCGTCGCGACCTCGAAGCGCACCGGCATTCCCGTGCGCATCCGCTGCGTCGCGAGCTCGGCCTTGACGCCGATCACCGAGTCGTGCGGGCCGGTCATGCCCGCGTCGGTGATCGCGGCCGTGCCTCCCGGCTGCACGCGTGCGTCCGAGGTCTGCACGTGGGTGTGGGTCCCGATCACGGCGGTCACGCGACCGTCGAGCCAGCGGGCGAGCGCGACCTTCTCGCTCGTCGCCTCGGCGTGGACGTCGACGAGCACGACCCGGGCCGACTCGCGGGCCTCGTCCACGAGCGCGTCGACGATCTCCCACATGCTCTGAGCGGGCTGCAGCGAGAGTGAGCCCATCACGTTGACGACGCCGACCGGCGTCCCGTCGGCCGCGGCAACGACGGCGATCCCGCGGCCCGGTGCAGTGGCGCCGAGGTTCGCGGGACGGATCACGCGATCCGACGCCGTCGAGATAGGGCGCGATCTCCTGCCGGCGCCAGGTGTGGTTGCCGAGCGTGATCGCGTCGGCGCCGGCGGCGAGGAGGCGCTCGGCGAGCTTCGGGGTGATGCCGACGCCGTCGGCGACGTTCTCGCCGTTGACGATGCAGACCGAGGCGTCGAGCTCGATCCGCAGCGAAGCGAGCCTGTCCTCGAGCGCCTCGCGGCCGGGACGGCCCACGACGTCCGCGATGAAGAGGATGTTCAGGGGAGCGATCCGGCTGCCGGGTGGACGTCGATCGCGACGTTGTTGCCGCGGGCGCGCGCGTGCTTCGCGAGCGCCTGCCGCTCGACGGCCGCGACATCGACCACCGTCCCGAGCTTCGACGAGGAGGCGAGCACGGGGCTGCCCACCGCCAGCGACGGGTCGGGCGCCAGATGGCTGAGAGTGACGATCAGGGCCGGCGCGGCGCTCGGTCGCACGTCGATGCGGGAGCCATACGCCTTGCCGTCGATCACGAAGTCGGAGATCGAGACCACCGTGCCGTCGACGGGCGAGTAGACGTCCGTCCCGGGCGTCGCGCCGACGTCGAGCACCTCGGTGCCGGGACCGCCCGAGAGCTGGTACCAGACCGGCCCGGCCTGCGCCGAGCCTGCGATGCGGCGCCATAGCCGGGCGAGGAGGCCCTCGTTCGCCTGGCGGCCCACGGGCTTGAGCGTCATCGCGCCCGCGTCCGCACCGTGGAACCCGATCGCGGTGACGGCCTCGCCGGCTATCGGCAGCCTGATCTGGAGGTTCCCGACCGTGGCGAGGATCTCCGGCTCCGGCTGCACGCCGCTCGCGAGCGGCGCTGCGGCGGTGGTCGTGGCGACGGGCTCGGGCGAGCCGGAGCCGAACGCAGTCAGGATCAGAGTGACGAGAGCGAGTGCGGCGACGATCCCGATCAGAGCCAGGCGACGTGCGCGGTGCTGGGCGCGCTGTCGTCGGGCACGGTGCCGGGCCGCTCGCCGGGAGCGCGAGGTGGCCATCGGGGCCACCGTAGCGGACGTTTCACCACTCCTCAACAGGCGAACCGGCGTGGCTACGATCAGCCGATGAGCGAGCCGTCTGGGCCGATCATCCGGGTGCCGCGCTGGATCCAGCTCGTCGGCCTTCCCGTCGGGCTCCTGATCGTCTGGATGCTCGCCGGGATCCTCGGGCACGTCATCTTCCTCTTTCTCGTCGCTGCGGTGATCGCGTTCCTGCTCAATCCGCTCGTTCGTGACCTCCAGCGCCTGCGGCTCCCGCGTGGCCTCGCGGTTGCGCTCGTCTTCCTCCTCTTCGCGACCGCCGTCGCGGTCGTGGCGCTCGCGCTCGGGAGCATCGTCGCCGACCACACGCGCTCGGCGACGAACCGGATCGACGACTACGTCACGGTCACCGACGACGATGGCAAGACGGGCGCCGAGCAGGACATCGACCGGCTCCAGCACTGGCTCGACACGCACCACGGCGAGCGCATCCAGATCCAGAAGCAGGCGACGGACTGGGCGGACAACCTCGGAGCCGGGGAGATCTCCAAGTACACCCAGGATGCACTCGCGTTCGCGCAGGGAGCGGCGTTCTCGATCGTGGTGACGCTCTTCAACATCGTCCTGATCGTCGTCATCTCCGTCTACATGCTGCTCGACATGGAGCGGCTCGAGCGCCTCGTCAACCGGCGCTTTCCGCCGGGAAACGGGCTCCCGCTGACGATGCGGATCGAGAAGGCGCTCGCGGGGTACGTGCGCGGGCAGCTGATCCTCTCGACCGTGATCGGCCTCAGCGCCGGGCTCGGCATGTGGATCCTCGGGCGCACGGGGCTCGTGCCGGGCGCCGACAAGTACGCGCTCCTGTTCGGCGTCTGGACGGCGGTGATCGAGGTGATCCCGTACATCGGCCCGTGGCTCTCGGCGATTCCGCCGCTGATCTACGCGCTCGTCGTCGACCCGGTCTCGGCGCTCTGGGTGCTGGCGCTCTTCGTCTTCATCTACCAGGTCGAGGGTCACATCGTCGTCCCGAACGTGATGGCGCAGGCGCTCCGCCTGCACCCGCTGCTCGTCATCTTCGGCCTGCTCGCGGGTGGCGAGCTCTACGGCATCGCGGGCGTCCTTCTGGCGCTGCCGACGATGGCCGCGGCCCGCGCGATCTGGGAGTTCTTCGCCGAGCGCGTGCAGTTCGACTCCTGGGACGACGACGGCTCGCCGCCGCTCGAGATCGACCTCGACGGGCCCCGAGGCAGCCCCGCTGACGTACCCTTGCCTCGATGAGCGGCTTCCCCGTCACCCGGCTTCGGCGCCTGCGCCGTACCGACACGTTGCGCGCCCTCGTGCGCGAGACGCGAGCTGTCGCTCGACGATGTCGTGATGCCGCTCTTCGCCTGCCCCGGGGAGGGCGTCGTCCGCCCGGTCACGGGGCTCGACGGGATCGCCCAGCGCTCCGTCGACGAGATCGTGCGCGAGGCGGCGGAGCTCGCATCACTCGGCGTCCGCGCCGTGATTCTGTTCGGGATCCCGGAGGAGAAGGACGAGGACGGCTCCGGCGCCTGGGAGGCCGACGGGATCGTGCAGCGGGCGCTGCGGGCGCTGCGCGCCGAGGTTCCCGGCCTCACGCTCGTCACCGACGTGTGCCTCTGCGAGTACACGAGCCACGGCCATTGCGGGGTGCTGCGCGACGGCGAGGTCGAGAACGACGAGACGCTGGAGCTGCTTGCGCGCACGGCGGTGAGCCACGTCGAGGCCGGCGCCGACGTCGTGGCGCCGAGCGACATGATGGACGGGCGCGTCGGCGCGATTCGCGAGGCGCTGCCGCAGACACCGATCATCGCCTACGCAGCCAAGTACGCCTCCGCGTTCTACGGCCCGTTCCGCGAGGTGGCCGAGTCGGTCCCAGCCTTCGGTGACCGGCGCGGCTACCAGATGGATCCCCCGAACGTGCGCGAGGCGCTGCGCGAGTGCGCGCTCGACCTCGAGGAGGGCGCCGACGCGCTGATGGTGAAGCCGGCGCTTCTGTACCTCGACGTGATCCGCGCCGTGCGTGAGCGCTTCGACTGCCCCGTCGCGGCCTACAACGTCTCCGGCGAGTACGCGATGGTGAAGGCCGCCGCGGCCGCGGGCCACCTGGACGAGAAGGCGGCGGCGCTCGAGTCGCTCGTCGCGATCAAGCGCGCGGGCGCGGATCTCGTGTTCACGTACTGGGCGAAGGATCTGGCGCGATGGCTCTGATCCGTTCCGCGCTCTACGACCGGGCCCAGCGGCTGATCCCCGGCGGCGTCAACTCGCCCGTGCGCGCGATGCGCAGCGTCGGCCTCGAGGAGCCGCTCTTCATGCGCAGCGGCGAGGGCGCGTTCATCGAGGACGTCAACGGCAACCGGTACGTCGACTGGGTGATGTCGTGGGGACCGCTGCTCTTCGGGCACGCCGACCCTGTCACGCTGGCGGCGGTGGCCGAGGCGCTCGCCCGGGGCACGACGTTCGGTGCGCCGACCGAGGGCGAGGTCGACCTGGCCGCCGAGATCGTCGACGCCGTGCCCTCGGTCGAGATGGTGCGGCTCGTCTCGTCGGGCACCGAGGCCGCGATGAGCACCGTTCGCCTCGCGCGCGCCGCGACCCGTCGAGACCGCGTGATCAAGTTCGCCGGCAACTACCACGGCCACGTCGACGCGCTGCTCGCGAGCGGCGGCTCGGGGCTGATGACGCTCGGCATCCCCTCGACCCCGGGAGTCCCGACGGGTGTCGCCGCCGACACGATCGTGCTGCCGTACAACGACATCGACGCCGTGGCGGCCGCCGTCGCGCAATACGGCGAGGGCCTCGCCGCGATCCTCGTCGAGCCGGTGGCGGGCAACATGGGCGTCGTTCCGCCCGCGCCCGGGTTCCTCGAGGCCCTGCGGCTGCTCTGCGATGCGAGCGGCGCACTGCTCGTCTTCGACGAGGTGATCACCGGCTTCCGCGTCGCGCGCGGCGGCGCGCAGGAGCGCTTTGGCGTCATGCCCGACCTGACGATCCTCGGCAAGATCGTCGGCGGCGGGTTGCCCGCCGCGGCCTTCGGCGGCCGCGCCGAGCTGATGGAGCTCCTGGCGCCGGTCGGCAACGTCTACCAGGCCGGCACGCTCTCGGGCAATCCGCTCGCGACCGCCGCCGGGGCATCGGTGCTGCGACGGCTCCGCGACCCGGAGATCTACGAGGGGCTCGAGCGCCGCGGTGCCCGGTTGGAAGCGGGCCTCGCTCCGTTCGGCACCGTGCAGCGCGTCGGCGCGATGCTGACACTGTTCTGCCAGGACGACCCGGTCCGCGACTACGACGATGCCGTTCGCTCCGACACGGAGCGCTACGGGGCGCTCTTCCGGCATGCGCTCGAGCGGGGCATCTACCTCGCGCCCTCGCAGTTCGAGTGCATGTTCGTCTCGCTCGCGCACGGTGACGAGGAGATCGACGCGACGATCGAGGCCGTTGGCGAGCTCCTCGGCAACTGAGCCCGCCCTCTGGGAAACGCTCGCGTCGGAGGCGGCGGCCGAGAGCCCGCTGTGGGCCGACTCGCTCCGGCCCGTCGAGGAGCGCGAGGCCGTGCCCGTCTTCTCGCCGCTCTGCGAGGAGCGGTTCTCCCTCGGGGTGGAGACGATCTACGAGGGGTATCTCCTTCACTACGGCTCGCCGCGGCTGTTCGATCCGCCCGACGCCGATACGGCCCTGCTCCTCGGCGACTACCTCTACGCCCACGGCCTCGTGCGGATCGCGGCGACGGGGAGCGTCGAGGCGGTGCACGATCTCGCCGAGCTGATCTCGCTCTGCGCCCAGGCGCGCGCCGAGGGCCGGCCCGGTGAGGCAGAGGCATGGGCCGCGACGGCAGCACTGCTCGGGCAGAGCGCGCTCACCGATGCCAGGCGCAAGCTCAGTGACGAGGGCGATCCAGCGGCGTTGGCCGAGCTTGCCCGCGCGGCCGTAGGAGCCGAGGCAGTCGAGCGCGCATGTGGTGCGCACGACCTGCGGGTGCGATAAAGTCAGCCGCGATGCTCGCCTCGCTCCTGTTGTTGGCGGACGCCGCCGAGGAAGGCCGCAAGGTCGTGCTCTCGATGCTCGTCGTCGGCCTCGTCTTCGTCGGGGTGATCGCGATCGGCGAGCTCGTGCACTACCTCTCGGCGAAGAAGAAGGCGCGCACGCCTTCCCGCACGCTGTAGAGGAACCTGCGATGGAGGAGCGTATCGCAGCCTCCTCTACAGCAGATTCCTCTGCGCGCTTCGCGCGATCCTGAAGCCGGGAACCTACGGTTCCCCGTGACCCCTCCCTCTGATCACGATCGCGTGCGTCATCTGAGGGCTCCTCCCACCTAGACTGCGCCTGCATGGCGAGCCCGGCCTCCGACCTGCGCGAATGGATTGCCCTCCTCGAGAAGGAGGGCGAGCTCGTTCGCATCTCGGCCGAGGTCGACCCCGATCTCGAGATCACCGAGATCGTCGACCGGGTCGTCAAGTCCGGCGGGCCGGCGCTCCTGTTCGAGAACCCGAAGGGCGCCTCGCACCCGCTCCTGATCAACCAGTTCGGCACCGAGAAGCGGATGTGCATGGCGTTCGGGGTCGACAAGCTCGACGACCTCGCCGACAAGCTCGGTGAGATCCTCGAGCTGCAGCCGCCGCAGGGGCTCGTCGACAAGGTGCGCTCGCTCGGCAAGCTGAAGTCGATCGCCGACTCGATGCCGAAGGAGGTTTCCAAGGCGGCGTGCCAGGAGATTGTCATCACAGGTGACGACGTGAATCTCGACGTGCTCCCGATCCAGCGTTGCTGGCCGCTCGATCCGGCCCCGTTCATCACGCTGCCTGCCGTCATCACCAAGGACCAGGCGACGGGCGTCCGCAACGTCGGCATGTACCGGATGCAGAAGATCGACCGCCGCTCGACGTTCATGCACTGGCAGATCCACAAGGACGGCCGAGCCGACCTGCGCGCCGCACCGGACGGCCGCATCCCCGTGGCCGTGGCGCTCGGGCTCGACCCGGTGACCGCGTACTCCGCGAGCGCGCCGCTGCCGAAGCACATCGGCGAGCTGATGGTGGCGGGATTCCTCAAGGGCTCGGCGGTGCAGCTCGTGAAGTGCAAGACGGTCGACCTCGAGGTTCCGGCCAACGCCGAGATCGTGCTCGAGGGCTGGGTCGACCGCACCGACGTCGGGATCGAGGGCCCCTTCGGCGACCACACCGGTTTCTACACCCCGCCCGAGGAGTTCCCGATCTTCCGCATCTCCGCGATCACGATGCGGCGCGACGCGATCTACCCGTCGATCGTCGTCGGCAAGCCGCCGGCCGAGGACGAGTGGCTCGCGAAGGCAACCGAGCGCATCTTCCTGCCCGCGATCCGGATGAGCGTGCCCGAGATCGTCGACTACGACCTCCCGACGGCGGGCACGTTCCACAACTGCGTCATCGTCTCGATCCGGAAGAGCTTCCCCGGCCACGCGAAGAAGGTGATGCATGCGATGTGGGGGCTCGGGCTGATGAGCCTGACGAAGTCGGTGGTCGTCGTCGACGCGCACGTCGACGTCCACAACTACGAGCAGGTCTTCTTCTACGCCTGCGCGAACGTCGATCCCGCGCGCGACATCCTGCTCAGCGAGGGGCCGATCGACCAGCTCGATCACGCCACCACGATCCAGGCGTACGGCGGCAAGATCGGGATCGACGCGACGGCGAAGGGGCCGGACGAGGGCCGGCGCGAGTGGCCTCCCGAGATCGAGATGAGCCCCGAGATCCGGGCCAGGGTCGACGCCCGCTGGGCCGAATTCGGCCTACCCAACGCGCCCTCCGACCCGGACGTGCAGAATGGTGCGCGTGCCCGGACTTTGACGCACCTGTTGCGTCGTTGACAGGCATGCGCCCCGGACTGTTGAATCTCCGATGGAGAACGAGTGACGGACAACCCTGACGACATCCCGCAGGCTCCCGGCCACAGTCTCTGGCCGATCGGCTTCGCCATCGGCATCGCCGTCCTGCTCGTCGGCCTCGTCATCAGCGTGGCGGCAATCGTCCTCGGCGCCGTGCTCACGATCGTCTTCGGAACCCTGTGGATCCGCGATGCCTCGCGCTCGCACCGGCCCGTCGACTCGGCGCCGGCGCACGAGCTCATGGGCGACACACCCTCACCCGGCCTCGCCGCCGCAGAGGACCAGCACCTCGAGACCTATGGCCGAGCCGGCTTCCTGACGCCTCGCCACGATCAGCCTCGGCGGCGTCGATCGGCGCAGGCGTGGTGCTCCCCTCGCTCGGCTTCGCGGTGCTGCCGTCGTTCGAGGGCGAGGGGACCGCGTCGCACGACGTCGACCTCGGGCCGGTCTCGAACTTCCCCGAGGGCAAGTTCGTGATCACCACCTTCATCGGCAACAAGGCCCAGGGCGAGGTCTCGAAGCGGACCGCCTACATCCGCAACAACGGGCTCAGCACGGACAAGGAGCCGAGCTTCACGATCATCTACAGCCGCTGCGTCCACCTCGGCTGCCCGGTGCAGCCGAACGGGCCGGTCGAGGACAAGGTCGTGAAGTACAAGGACGTCACCCTCAAGCAAGTTGTGCCTTCCGGTTTCGGCTGCCCCTGCCACGGCGGTGCCTACGACACCGAGGGCAACCGCGTCGCGGGGCCGCCCGTCCGCTCGCTCGACCGCTACGCCTTCTCGATCGTCAACGGCAACCTCGTCCTCGGCAGACACTTCTCCGTCGGCACGGTCGAGGGCACGGGCGCGGACGCGAGGATCAGCCGTTACCGCCAGAACTACCCGGGCGTGCACGTCGACGGCATCGAGCGCTGGCTGTATCCGATCCCGGTGCCGGGGAGCTGACGGTGGCCAAGTCCGCCCGCCAGAAGCAGATCGAGACGGCCGCGCTGTACCCGCTCGAGTGGGTCGAGGAGCGCAGCGGCCTCGTCGGCTACACGAAGTGGTTCCTCTTCCGCAACGTCCCGCGCGACGTCAACTGGATGCAGACGCTCGGCGCAGCGACGCTGACCGCGTTCCTCGTCCAGGCGACGACCGGCGTGTTCCTCGCGATGTACTACAAGCCCGACCCGAACAGCGCCTACGAGTCGGTGCAGAACATCCAGCACGATCTCGCCCTCGGCTGGCTCGTCCGCGGCATGCACAAGTGGGGCGCAAGCGTCTTCATCATCCTGATGTTCCTCCACATGGGCCGCACGTTCCTGTTCGGCGCCTACAAGTACCCGCGCGAGCTCAACTGGATCATCGGCGTGCTGCTGCTCACGATGGGCATGGCGGAGGGCTTCACCGGCTACCTCCTCCCCTGGGACCAGACGGCGTACTGGGCGACGGTGGTGGGGATCAACATCAATGCGACGGCGCCGATAGCCGGGCCCTTCCTGGCGCAGTTCCTCCAGGGCGGCTCGCAGATCGGCCCCGACACGCTGTCGAAGTTCTACTCGCTCCACATGCTCGTGATTCCCGGCGGTCTGTTCGCGCTGATCGGCCTGCATCTCTACCTCGTCGTCCGGCTCGGCGTCACCTCGCCGCCCTGGTCGTCGGTCAGGGCCGGCCGCCCGCGTGACGAGGAGCCGACCTTCTCCGGCTACGGCGAGTACCGCCAGGGCCTGATCCGCGAGCACAAAGAAGAGAAGGCAGCGGAGGACGGCGAGTAATGGCGAGCAAGCTGCAACAGGAGCGTCGCGCGGAGTTCAAGCGCTACAAGGAGGACGTCGCCAAGGAAGGGAAGCCGTTCTTCCCCTACGCGATCCTCCACGACACGATCATGTCGCTCGTCGTCGTGGCCGTGATCATCGCGCTCGCGGTGATCTGGAAGTACACGAACCAGGGCGACGACGTCGGAGTGCTCGGGCCGCTCTCCACCGACAAGGCCGATCCGGGAACGACCAACTTCGTGCCGCGCCCCGACTGGTTCTTCTACTTCCTCTTCTATCTCCTCCGAATCTTCAAGTGGCCCGAGACGGTCGTGCTCGGCACGATCGGCGTGCCGACGATCCTGCTCGTGCTCCTGATCGGCCTCCCGTTCTTCGACCGTCGCCCCGAGCGCGCGATCCTCCGCCGGCCGGTCGCGTTCGTCGCCGCGATCCTCGTCATCCTCTCGATGGGCGTTCTCACCTGGAAGGGAGCGACCGCCAAGGAGTCGCTCGGCTCCGAGAACGTCGAGCTCGTGCCGAAATGGGCGGAGCAACAGGGCTTTGCCGACGACAAGGTGGCCGTAGCAGGGGCGACGCTCTTCGCCGAGGCGGGCTGCATGAACTGTCACACCTATCTCGGCGCCGGCAGCAGCAACCTCGGCGCACCCGACCTCTCGGCTGAGGGCGCGAAGGGCCGAGGCATCGAATGGCAGATCGCGCACCTCAAGAACCCGTCCAGCAAGACGCCGGGCTCCCCGATGCCTTCGCAGGCGCAGCTCGGTGAGGAGAACCTGCTGAAGCTCGCGACCTTCCTCGAGGCGTCCAAGGGGCCGCAGAAGTAGCAGAGCGCGCGAGAGGCCTCGGCCTCAGCCGGTCGCCGGGGCGAGGCATGCGGTAGTCCCGCGGGTGTGGCGCGGGGGCGTCTACGCTCTGGAGTGATGCGCGTCTTCCTCGGAGTCACCGGCGCCTCGGGCGCCCCCTACGCGGCGCGCCTGCTGCAGTCACTCGCGGCCGCCGACTGCGAGATCGGCCTCGTCGCCTCGGCCGCCGGGATCGAGGTGATCGCGACCGAGCTCTACGGCGAACCGAGCCTTCCGCGCGACGAGGTGCTCGAGCGGTTCGTCGGCCGCGCGAGCGAGCAGGTCACCGTCTATGGGATCAACGACTACAAGAGCCCCTACGCGAGCGGCTCGGCGAAGGTCGATGCGTACGTCGTCTGCCCCTGCTCGATGAGCACCGTCGGCACCCTTGCCACCGGCGCGATGGCGAACCTGATCCACCGCGCCGCCTCGGTGGCGCTGAAGGAGCGCCGCAAGCTCGTGCTCGTCCCGCGCGAGACGCCACTCTCGTCGATTCACCTCCGCGGTCTCGCGACGCTCCACGAGGCGGGCGCCGTGATCCTGCTGGCGGCGCCCGGCTTCTACCACGGAGCGAAGACGATCGACGACCTCGTCGATTTCATCGTCGCCCGCGCGCTCGACCAGATCGGGCTCGACAACACCCTGATGCCTCGCTGGGGCGAGCAATGACGCACGAGAGCGGCACGCTCGAGCCCGAGGGCGTCCGGACGATGTTCGACCGGATCGCACCGGTCTACGACGTGATGAACCGCGTCATGACGGTGGGGCTCGACCAGCGCTGGCGCCGGCACGCTGTCGAGGCGGTCGTCCAGCCCGGCTTCAAGGTGCTCGACGCCTGCTGCGGCACCGGCGATCTCGCGATCGCGGCCGAGCGCGAAGGCGGAATCGTCACCGGCCTCGACTTCTCGGGCGAGATGCTCGTGCGCGCCCGGCGCAAGTCGAACACGATCGAGTGGGTGCAGGGAGACGTGCTGGCGCTGCCCTACGCCGACGGCACCTTCGACGCCGCGACGGTCGGCTTCGGCATTCGCAACGTCGCCGACCTCGATGCCGGGCTCCGCGAGCTGCGCCGTGTGTTGCGCCCCGGCGGCCGGCTCGCGATTCTCGAGATCACGCAGCCGCGAGGGCCGCTGAAGCCGTTCTTCTCGCTCTGGTTCGACCGGATCGTCCCCCTGCTCGGCCGGGTGCTGCCGGGAGGGAAGGCGTACACCTACCTGCCGGCGAGTGTCCGCCGCTTCCCCGGCGCCGAGGATCTCGCGACGCTGATCGACGAGACGGGATTCGAGGGCGCCCGCTTCAGGCTCTTCGGCGGCAGCATCGTCGCCCTGCACACGGCGACGGCGCGGTGAGCACCACGCTCGAGGCGGTGCGCGCCGCTCCCGGCCTGGCCGAGTACCTGGGCGAGGTCGAGGAGCTCCTCGACAAGTCGATGGCCGGCCATCCGGGCCTCGTCGCCGAGATCGGCGCCGAGGCTCTGACCGCGGGGGGCAAGCGGCTGCGGCCGATGCTCACCTTCCTCTCCGCGCCCGCCGGCGCCCGTCCCTCGGTCGCGGCCGGCGCGGCGGTCGAGCTCGTCCACATGGCGACGCTCGTCCACGACGACCTGATCGACGGCGCCCACGTGCGACGTGGCAAGGCGGCTGCGTGGACGGCACACGGCGCCGACGCTGCTCGCGCGGCTGGGGACTACATCTTCGCTCGCGCCTTCTCGGAGCTCGCGGCGCGTGGCGATGTCGCCGCCGTCGCCATCCTCGCGGAGGCGTCGCTCGCGCTTGCGCGCGGTGAGGCAATGCAGCGCCGGCAGCGGTACGACCCGGACACGACCGTCGAGGGCTACCTCGAGCGCTGCTCGCTCAAGACCGGGAAGCTGTTCGAGGCGGCCTGCCTTCTCGGCGGCGGCAGCGGCGACTACGGACGGCTGCTCGGCATCTCGTTTCAGATCGTGGACGACATCCTCGATTGCGCGGGCGACACGATCGAGACGGGCAAGATCCCCGGCACCGACCTGCGGGACGGCACGCCCACGTTGCCGCTGATCCTCGCCGCCCGCGACGACGATGTCGTCCGTGCTGCTCTCGCCGGAGGCTCGCTCGAGGGCGCGCTCGTCGCCGTCGTCGCGACCGGGGCGCTCGACCGCTCGCTCGAGGTCGCGCGCGACTACGCGCGGCGCGCTAGGGCGAGCCTCGACGATGCGCCGCGGCGGGAGGAGCTCGATGCGCTCGCGCTCGCTGTCGTCGACCGAAGTGGGTAGAGCGAGACCCCTTACGCAGCCGTGAACGACGCAGGCCGCTCGGCGCGGCGGTACTCGACCGGTAGCCGAGCGCGGCGCGGCACCGCGAGCAGGCTCTCGAGGTCGAGGTCGATCGTCGCGCCTGCCTTCTGCGTCACCTCGTCCTCGATCGGCAGGTCGAAGTCGTCGGCGCCGTAGTCGAGCGCGCGGAAGGCGTCCTCGTTCAGCGTCAGCACGGACGTGCGGATGTGCTTGACGTTGTCGAGGAAGATGCGGCGAGAGCGCGATGTGCCGCCAGTACTCGCCGCGGCGAGATCTCGCGCCCGCCGAGCGCGGTGCCGTACGGCTTGTACGTCCAGCAGAGGAACGAGAAGAGGCCGGCAAGTCCGTCGCGCCGGCAGTCGTCCTGGAAGTCGCGCGTGCGCTGCAGGTGCTCGAGCCGCTCCTCGAGCGTCTCGTCGAAGCCGATCACCATCGTCGCCGTCGTCCGCAGGCCGCTCTCGACGATCGCGCGCTGCGCCTCGAAGTACTCGGCGCACCGTGTACTTGAACTTGGCGTGGCGCTTGCGGAAGTCCTCGGTCAGGATCTCGCTGCCGCCGCCGGTGACCCAGTGGACGCCCGGCGTCGCGCAGCCGCGCGGCCGTCTCGGCGTACGAGAGGTCGGCACGGTCGGCGAGGTACATGAACTCCGCGATCGTCAGCGCGTAGAACTCGACCCGGTCGCCGTAGCGCTCGCGCACGGCGGCGAACAGGTCGCAGTAGTAGTCGAGCGGCAGCTTCGGGTTGAAGCCGCCGTTGAACGCGACGAGGTCGCCGCCGACCTCGAGCAGCTCGTCGATCTTCGCGAACACCTCGTCGCGTCGAGAGCACGTAGCCGCCGTCCTGGTTCGGGCAGGACGTAGAACGCGCAGTAGTCGCACTGGGCGACGCACACGTTCGTGTAGTTGATGATCCGCATCACCATGTAGGTGGCGCGATCCGGCTCGTGCCAGCGCGCGCGCGCAGCGCCTGCGCGAGCGCGCTGCAGCTCGTCGTCGCTCGCGTCGTTCCAGAGCCGCGCGGCCTCGTCGACGGAGATCCTGCTCACGCCGGCACGGCCTCCTCGACGGTGACCTCTTCCGGGTCGAGCGTGTCCATGAACGAGCTGACCGAGAAGACGGCGTTGCCCGGCGCCCGCGACGCCGTAGCCGGGCGGCGGCTTCAGGCCGTGGCGGGACGAGCGCTGCGCGATAGGCCTCGAGCAGCCGGATGTGGTACTCGAGCGGCGCGCCCTTCCGGGTTGTCGCGGCCGAGCGGCGTCGTCGGCTCCGGGCACCAGGTCGTGAAGCGCGGCGTGATCCCGCGGCTCATGAAGTAGTCGAGCCCCTCGGTGGTCGCTCGCGATCGCCTCGTCGACCGTCGCGAACCCGAACGGCTTCGCCATCTCGACGCCGGCGACGAAGTTCGGGATCACGTAGCGCGGCGCCGAACACCTCGGCCGCGTCGAAGATCCGGCGGTGCCACTCCTCGCGGCCGACGTAGCGCTCCTTGCCGGGCGAGATGAGCGAGAAGAGCCGCTTGTCCCAGACCTCGTAGTTCGGGTGGTAGATCGTGATCCCGTAGTCCTTGAACCGCTGCACGTCCGCCTTCGGCAGCGCCTGCGCGACGACCTTGCCGATCCAGCGGCCCGGGAAGCGCTCCTCGATCGCCTGGGCGTAGCGCCCGTAGAACTCGGCCTCGCCGAGCCCGTCGACCGAGCTCGTGACGGAGCCGCCGGTGAGCGTGTAGGCCTTGCTCGTCCCCTCGGTGTCGTAGCGGTCGATCAGCGCGAGCGCCTCGAGCACGTCCTCGACCGGCTTCACGCCGGTGTAGGGGCGGCCCTCCCGCTTGTGCTGGCGCCAGTTGTGGTTGATGTCGCAGAAGCCGGCACTCCTCCTTGGCGCCGAAGTACTGGCAGAGGCGCAGCACGGTGAGGTAGATCAGGTAGCCCCACTGGATCGTCGGCGCGGTCTCCATCACCGTCTTGCCGTTCGCGAGCAGGTGGCGGTAGTACTCGGGCATCGGCGGCAGGTGGACGTCGGCGAGCGGCATGCCGTCGACCGAGAGCCCGAGCGTGCCGTCGCTCGGTCACGCGAGACGCGGTACGGCGAGCCGGGATTGACGCGCACCGAGACGATCGTGCGGCGGAGCGCGAACGGGCCGCCGGTGAGCGCGAGCTCCTCGGGCGGCCGCCGCAGCGCCGCCTCGCCGAGCTCGCGTGAGCGGCTTCTGGTCGAACGAGAAGATGAAGTACGACTTCGGCTTGATCTCGCCTTCGAGGTTGTCGCTCAGCGCCGATGAGTCGAAGGCCATCCCGGTGCGGAGCAGGTCCTCCTTCAGCACCGCCTCGGGCGGCACGTGCGGGAAGCGCTCGATCAGGGACTCGAGGAGCGCCGTGCGGGAGCCGGAGACCAGATCGCTCACGCCCTCACGGTATCGGCAAGGCAGCCCCATCGCGCGGCCCAACTGCCTGCATGCGGTTACGCTGAGGCCCGATGATCAAGCTCGGCCGCATCTCGTACGTGAATATGGCACCGGTCTTCCACCGGCTCGAGTACGAGGTGGAGGAGATCACCGGCGTCCCGACCGAGCTCAACCGCCTGTTGCTCGACGGAGAGCTCGACATCGCTCCGATCTCCTCGATCGAGTACGCCCGCCACGCCGACACGCTCCGCTTGCTGCCGCGACTCTGCGTCTCCTCCGAGGGCGCCGTCGACTCGATCCAGCTCGTGACGCGGATGTCGCTCGGCCGCGTGCGCTCGGTCGCGGTCACACCCGAGAGCGCAACCTCGGTCGTGCTCACGAAGGTGTTGCTCCCCTCCGCCGAGATCCGCCCCTTCGACGCCGACGCCGACGCGAAGCTCCTGATCGGCGATGCGGCGCTGAAGAGCGCCTTCGAGGATCCGACGCCCCACTACGACCTCGGCCGGCTCTGGCTCGAGAAGACGGGGCTGCCGATGGTGTTCGCCGTCTGGGCCGCGCCGGAGCCGCTCGTCGAGGGGCTCGGCGACCTCGAGCACGCCCTCGTTGCCTCCGTCCGCCTCGCTCGCTCCGAGCCCGAGAAGCTCGCCTACGAGGCCAGCGAGCGCTACGGCTATCCCGGCCGGCTTCCTGGCGCGCTACTTCGAGAAGCTCCGCTACAGCTTCGGCCCGCGCGAGCGCGCCGGCTTCTACACGTTCCTCGAGATGGCCCGCGACGTCGGTGAGCTCCACCACGTGCCCGAGCTCAGGTTCGCGCGCGACGCCGAAGTCCGGCTCTAACCGGCAGAGACAGCCCCGAGCGACCGCAGCTTGGCGACGAGCCCGTCCACGCCGTCGCTCCGATCGACGCGGACGCGCGCCAGCCTGAACATGTCGGCCGGCTGCGCGATTCCGAGCTGCGGTCGTCGTGGCACCGCTGTACCCCGCCGCCCGCACCGCTGCGACCACACGGTCGTCGAGCCTGCCGGCGGGGTAACAGAAGAACTCGACAGGGACGTGGAGCAGCTTCTGCAGCGTCGTCCGCGAGCCCGCTACTTCCGCTCGCAGCGCCGCGTCGTCGATCTTCCTCAGGTCGGGATGGGTCGCGGAGTGGGAGGCCACCTCCCAGCCGGCCGCGATCAGCCGTCGTACCTGGGCGGGTGGCAGCCCCCAGAAGTCCGTCGTGTTCCTGACGGTGAGGTTGATCACGCCGGGCCAGCCGTGGCTCGCGAGGATCGGGGCCGCGGTCACCGCCTGGCTGCGGTAGCCGTCGTCGAAGCTGACGACCACCGGATGCGCGGGCAGGTGCGTTCCCCGCTGCCAGTGCAACAGGACCTCGTGCAGCGTCACGCCGTGGAATCCGTGCCGGGCGAGCCAGCGGATCTGGCCCGCGAATGCCGCGGGAGAGACGTAGAGCTCGGGGTAGGGAGCGCCCGCGGGAGGGTCGGCGACGACGTGGTACATGAGGACAGGAACCGGATCCGAGGTCGGGTGGTCCGTTGCCGGCGGCGTGCTCGGACGAGGTTTCGGAGCTGGCTTCGAGGGCGTCACGGGAGCGGTCGTCGCGGGTGTGCTGCTGTCGTCCGAGCCGCCGCGCCCGACCAGCACGACGGCGCCAACAACGGCCGCGACGATCGCAACGACGGCGGCAGCGATGGCCAGGCGGCGCATCGGGCGATCTTAGAGGCCTGATGTGAAACTCGAGCAGGCCGGGATGCGGCCCTGCACGCTGCGGATCACGCCCGCCGAGATCGACCCCGAGCCACCGGCCTTGACGCCGATCTCGTCGAACGGCTTCTTGGTTCATGACCGCCCCAGACGCACTCCATCTCACAGCAGGCCTCTCGACCGCTACGCGACGCCGTGCGAAACCCCTGCATAACGCGATATGCGGATCCTGTAAGGGTTGAGAGCGCGGCCCGAAGGGTCGTCTAGTCTGGATCGGGTCGATGGGACGCCGCCTCCTCGCCACCGGTAATCCTCCTGCTCGTGCTTCGCCGCCCCGGCGGCTGCGCAGCCGCGCGTGCTCTGGCCCGGAGTCACCTACGACAACGGCGTCCAGTTCACGCCCGAACGGCCCCGTCGCGATCAACATCCTCACCGGGCCGCGACCAGGCGGGACGACGACGCTCGCGCCGGCGCTCTCGAACGACACGCTGACGGGAACCGAGACGCTGACCGCGATCGAGCGCCGCATCGCCGCGTCGGCGACGACGGCCGGGATCAACGGCGACTTCTTCACCTACAAGTCAGGCGTGCCGAGCGGCGTCCTCATGCAGGAGGGCCAGGTGGCGAGCCCGCCGTCGAACGAGCGCGCGAGCGCCGGCGTCACGAGCGACGGGACGCTCGACGTGCGCCGTGTCGACTTCGTCGGCACCTGGCAGGGCGCCGGCGCGCGTCACGTTCTCCTGAACCTTCAACCGGCCGATCAAGGGCAACGGGATCGCCCTCTACACGGACGCGTGGGGGCCGACGACGCCGGCCGTGAAGGGCGCCACGGTGGCGACCCTGTTCCCGTTCCCGGCAGCGATCCCGAACACCGACCTCGTGGCGCCGGTCACCGACGTCCACGCGAGCAGCCTTCCGGTAGCGATCCCGCCCGGCGGCGCCGTGCTCGTCGCAACGCCCGCCTCCGGCGGCGCGCTCCCGGCGGAGGCGCCGGTCAGTCAGCTCGTGACGGTGCGGCTCCTCTTCAAGCCCGACTGGCCCGGCATCGTCGACGCGATCGGCGGCGGCCCGCAGATCGTCCGCGAGGGGGCGCCGATCTTCCGCGCCGGCGAGCTCTTCACGACGAGCCAGCTGACGCCGCGTGCGCCGCGCAGCGCCGTCGGCCAGCTCGCGGACGGGCGCATCATCCTCATCACGGTAGACGGCCGCCAGCCCGGCTACTCGGTCGGGATGACGAACTTCGAGCTGGCCCAGGCGATGGTCCGGCTTGGCGCTGTCACCGCGATGGCGCTCGACAGCGGCGGCTCGGCCACGATGGCATTCAACGGGACGCTGCTCAACCGTCCCTCCGAGCCCGAGCGGCCTATCTCGACGGCGCTCCTGTTGGAGTACACGGGCGTCTTCGTGCAGCCGGCGGTTGCCGTCGTCTCGCCCGACGGCGACGGGGTCGCCGACCGGCAGAGCCTGCGCTACAAGCTCGTCCGTCCTTCGACGGTGACGGTGAAGCTGACGCGCCCGGACGGCAGCAGCGGCTACGAGGCTTCGGTGACGAAGCAGCCGGGGAGCTACGCCGTACCATTCCCGCCTCCGGACGTCCGTCCCGCCCGTGACGCCGGTGCCGCCGCCCGTCGCCGCTCCTGCCTCGACGACGCGGACGACGGCGGCCCGCACCGCCCCGGCTCAGGGCCGCTGGAAGCTCACCGTCACGGCCACGGACGACATCGGCCAGGCATCGGAGATGACGCAGTCCTTCGTCGTCAACACGACGATCGGCTTCCTCGCGACGGCGCCGAAGAAGCTGTTCCTGCCGCCCCGGGGCCGCGACCTGCGCATCCGCTGGAAGCAGTCGAAGAGCGCGAGCGTCGTCGTCACGGTCGAGACGCGTGCCGGCGAGGTTGTGCGCACGCTCGCGAAACGCAAGTACAACGCCGGTACCCAGGGCGTGACCTGGAACGGGCTCGACCGTGCGAAGAAGGCGGTCAAGGGCGGCGGCTACGTCGTCCGCGTCGTTGCACGCAACCCGCTCGGGACGCTCGATCTCAGCCGGGATCTGCGCGTGCAGCGCATCGTCGGGCCCAAGTAGTTCCGCCGAGGACTCCGTCGGGGCCGCGAAGTACAGTGTCCCGATGCCCGTAGCCTCGCTCACGAGCTCGCTGACGCAGCTCGTCGGCGACTACGGCCTCTACGCCGTCTTCGCCCTGATGTTGATCGACGCCGTCTTCCCGGCGGGCAGTGAGATCGTGATGCTCTACGGCGGCGCGATCGCGTCGGGCGCGATCGCGGGATCATCCGTCACCCTGTTTGGCTACACCTTCGCGCCCGGCCTCTCGGCATATCTCGCGATCGTCGCGGCCGGGACGATCGGGTATCTGATCGGCTCCGTGATCGGTTGGGAGATCGGGCGCCGCGGCGGGCGGCCGTACCTCGAAAAGCACGGCCGCTGGCTGCACCTCGACCACGCGAAGCTCGAGCGCGCCGAGGCGTGGTTCCAGCGCTGGGAGGACTGGGCCGTCCTGCTCGGGCGGCTGACGCCCGTCGTGCGGTCGTTCGTCTCGATCCCGGCCGGGATCTTCGAGGTCCCGTTCAGGCGCTACATCGTCCTGACCTTGATCGGCTCGGCCATCTGGTGCTTCGTCTTCGCAGGTGCCGGCTGGGCAGCCGGCGCGAGCTGGGAGAGCTTCCATCATGCGTTCCGATTCGCGGACATCGCCGTCGGCGTGGCCATCGTCGCCGCCGCGATCTGGCTCTTCCGGCGGTTCAAGAACAGGCGAGGGCCTGCGGAAGGGGTCTGAGATGCGCTTGCTCGCCGCAGCTCTCTGCGCGCTCGTCCTGGCGCCGCTTGCGTTCGGGTTCCAGATCGCCGGCGAGCGCTGGCCCGGCCGGACGATCTCGGTCTGGAACACGACTGCATACGCCGTTCCGGTGCTCGACGCAGAGCGCGCGTGGAACGCCACCCCGGCCGCAATCCGGTTCGTGCCTGCCGCCGACCGGACGACTGCCGATGTCGTCATCCGCTACGGCGCGCCTCATGCGCGGGGCGAGGCGAGCGTCGGCTTTCGCGCCTCGTCCCGGCATCGTGATGCTGCCTCATGGCCTCGGCCGCGATGATGTCGACAACCCTGGCCGCCCACGAGCTCGGCCACGTGCTCGGGCTCGGTCACGAGAACGAAGGCTGCGCCGTGATGGCCGCTGTCGTCAAGGTCGGCGCGTCCCCGACGTGCAACATCGCCAGCTGCAAGGTCATCTGGCGCTGTCTCGTCCAGCGTGACGACGCGAACGGGGCGATCGCGCTCTACGGCCGCCGCGCAGCTCCCTGACCGGCCCGGTTTCCCCTGGTAGAAGCGGTCGAGCGCTGTCAGGCCCGGTACACTCGTTGGTCGTGATTCCGCTTGTCGACGTCAAGGCGCAGTACGCGCCGCTGATCCCGGAGCTCAAGGACCGTTTCGCCGAGGTGCTCGAGTCGGGCCGATTCATCTTCGGGCCCGAGGTCGAGGCCTTCGAGCAGCGAGTCCGCTGCCTATCTCGGCGTTCCTCAGGCGATCGGCGTCGCGAACGGCACCGACGCGATCGTGCTCTCGCTCGAGGCGATGGGGATCGGCGCCGGCGACGAGGTGATCTGCCCGTCGTTCACCTTCTACGCCACCTCGGAGGCGATCGCCCGCGCCGGCGCGACCCCCGTCTTCGCCGACATCGACCCGGTCACCCTCAACCTCGATCCCGCCGACGTCGCAGCTCGCATCACGCCGCGGACGAAGGCGATCATGCCGGTGCACCTCTTCGGCCGCCCGGCCCCGCTCGCGGAGCTCGCCGCTCTCGGCCTGCCGCTGATCGAGGACGCCGCGCAGGCTTTCGGCGCCACCGGCGTCGCGAGCGCCGGCGTGTGCTCCACCTTCAGCTTCTTCCCGACCAAGAACCTCTTCGCGCTCGGTGACGGCGGCCTCGATCGCCTGCCAGCGACGACGAGGTCGCCGAGCGGGTGCGGATGCTCCGCTTCCACGGCTCGCGCGACAAGCAGACGTTCGAGCTCGTCGGCACCAACTCGCGGCTCGACGCGATCCAGGCCGCCGCGCTGCGGGTCTTCCTCCCGCACCTCGCAGGGCTGGAACGACGGCCGTCGCGAGGGCGCGGCGCGCTACGCCGAGCTCGGGCTCGGCGACGCCGTCGACCTGCCGCTCGACGAGCCGGGCCACGTCTACCACATGTACGTCGTCCGCACGCCCGAGCGCGCCGCCATCTCCGCGGCGCTGGACGACGCGGGGATCGCATCCGCCTCGTACTACGTCACGCCGCTCCACCTGCAGCCCGCGATGCGCTACCTCGGCTACGGGCCGGGCTCGTTCCCCGAGACGGAGCGGGCTGCGGCGGAGAATCTTGCGCTCCCACTCTGGGGCACGATCGGCGCCGACGTCCAGGAGCAGGTCGTCGCGGCCGTGCTCGCTGCCGCGGGGAACGGCGCAAGAACGGGAACGGGAGACAGCGTGCTGGCTCCCCTTCCCTGAGCAGCGGGTCACCGACCAGCCGTGAGATCTCCGTTCAACCGACACGCGTTGTGGCAGATCGCGGCCGACGCCGGCGATCATCGCCCTCGCGTGGGTGCTCGCCTGGCAGCTGCGGTTCGACCAGGGCAGGCCGGTCTACTACGACCACTATCTCGACTGGCAGATCGTCCTCGTCGTCGTCGGGATCCAGCTGACGGTCTTCGGGCTCTCCGGCTTCTACAACCGCTGGTGGCGGTACGTCTCGACGCGTGACATGTGGTCGGCGCTTCGCGGCGTCGCGCTCGCGTCGCTTGCCACGTTCCTCGTCTTCACGCTCTTCGAGTTCCATCCCGCGCGCGTTCCGAAGGGGGTCTGGTTCATCGACCTGCTCCTCTGCCTCGCCTTCGTCGCGGGCTCGCGCCTCCTCGCCCGAACGCTGATCGAGCGGCCGCTGCCGGGCCAGGTCGTCGCCCGGGGCAAGGAGGCGATCATCGTCGGCGCCGGCGATGCGGCACAGCTCGTGATCAAGGAGATGCTGCGCAACCCGGCCTCGGCTACACGCCGATCGGGATCGTCGACGACGACCCCCGCAAGCGCAACCTGCGCCTGCACGGGATCCGCGTGCTCGGGACGACGGCCGACCTGCCGAGCGTGATCCGCGACCGGCGCCCCGACGAGGTGCTGATCGCGATGCCGTCCGCCTCGGGTGAGGTGCGCGGCAGGATCGTCGGCGTCTGCGCAGGGCGCGGGCCTGCCCGTCAAGACCCTGCCGGGCCTGACGGAGCTCGTCAGCGGCGACTCGGGTCTCACCGAACCAGCTGCGACCCGGTTCAGGTCGAGGACGTGCTCGGCCGCGAGCCGGTCGAGGTCGATCTCGACGGCATCGCGGGGTACGTCTCGGCGGAGGTCGTGATGGTGACCGGCGCCGGCGGCTCGATCGGCTCCGAGCTCTGCCGCCAGCTCGCGCGCCTCGGCCCGGCGCGGCTCGTGCTCGTGGATCACTCCGAGCCCGCCCTCTTCGAGGTCGATCGCGAGCTCGCCCGCGAGCGCGGCTTCCTCGCCGGGGTCCCGGTCGTCGCGGACGTGAAGGACGGCGTCAAGATGCGGCAGGTGTTCGACAAGTACCGGCCGGCCGTCGTCTTCCACGCCGCCGCGTACAAGCACGTGGCGATGATGGAGGCGAACCCGATCGAGGCGGTGCGGAACAACACGCTCGGCACGCGCACGCTCGCCGACGTCGCGGTCGAGTTCGGCGCCAAGCGATTCGTGCTCGTCTCGACCGACAAGGCCGCGAACCCGAAGACGATCATGGGCCAGTCGAAGGCGCTCTGCGAGTGGATCGTCGAGACGTGGGGGCACCGCGGTCGACGTCTCGACCCGCTTCGTCGCCGTGCGCTTCGGCAACGTGCTCGGCTCGTCCGGCTCGGTGATCCCGATCTTCCGGCGCCAGATCGCAAAGGGCGGGCCGGTCACCGTGACCCATCCCGAGATGACCCGCTTCTTCATGACGATTCCCGAGGCGGTGCAGCTCGTCGTCCAGGCCGGCGCGATCGCCGAGCGCGGCCAGGTCTACGTGCTCGACATGGGCGAGCCCGTGCGGATCATGGACCTGGCGGAGAACATGATCCGGCTCTCCGGCAAGGAGCCCGGCATCGAGATCCCGATCGAGGTGATCGGCCCGGCGCCGGGCGAGAAGCTGCACGAGGTGCTCGTCGGCGACGGCGAGGTCGTCTCGCCGAGCCCGCACCCGAAGATCGAGCGGATCTCGCGGCCGCCGGTCGAGGCGGCGTGGCTCGACGAGGAGCTCGCGATCCTCGAGCGCCTCGTCGAGGAGGGCGACACGCTCGAGCTCGTCGGCGCCCTGAGCCGGATCGTGCGCGACCCGACGGGTCATCGGCGTGCGCGGCGTTCCGAGCAGTCGCTCAGCTCTCACCCCAGGCGGCAGCCGCAGCAATGCGGTGGCCGGCCTTCCCGGTCGCCTGCTGTCAGCCCTCGAGCGCCGACAGCAGCAGGTCGAGCATCAGCTCGGGGTCGCGCTGGGTGACCGCGCCGCCCGCCGTCTTCTTCTCCAGCACGAGCGCATCCGCGTCGGTCAGCTCTGCCAGGCGCCCGTCGGCGATCAGGCCCTCGTCGACCGCGCCCATCGTGCCGGCGAACGTCGTCCACACCGGCGTGCCGAGCGCGACTGCCTCGCGGTTCATCGTGCCGCCGGCCGAGACGACGAGGTCGGCGAGCGCGATCAGGCTCTGCGCGTCGATCGCGTGCTCGGGGATGACGAGCGACGGCAGCGCCGCGTCGCGCAGCGCATCCCGCTGCGCCGGCGTCCGCGGCAGCACGACCGCCTGCACCGCCGGGTCGTCACCGAGCCGCTCGAGCACATCGGCGAAGAGCGGGTTGCCGTGGCGGTGGTAGAGCGAGACCTCGGGTGGCGTGCGGACGACGACGAGCACGCGGGCCGCATCGAGCCCGAGGCCGTCGAGAACGCCTGCGGTCGGGGGAGAAGCCCGCGAGGTAGTACTCCTCCTTCAGCCCCGGATAGCGGCGTACCTTCGAGGCGACGGCGCCGAGCCTGTCGAGCCGTTCCTGCGGGATCGCCTCGGGGACGACGACGCGGGTCGCCGCCCGCGAGCCGAGCGTGTGCTGCGCTCGGGCGAACTCGTAGTCGTAGGCGTACGGCCGACGGCACCCTGAGCGAGCGCGCGGCGAGCGGAAGCTCGTGCGAGGCGTGCGAGAGCGCGAGGTCGAAGCGCTGCGGCCTCGCCCACGAGCGGAGCGCCCGGAGGCGCGAGCCCATCGCCCGCACCTTGCCGGCCCGGCCCGGCGCCGCCGTGCGGAGGCCCGACGACGTCGTGCGCGATCGTCGGCTGCCGTCGAGCAGCTCCAGCGTTTGCGCGAAGTCGCGCGCGGAAACCCTGACCTCATGGCCCCGATCCTCGAGCAGCCCGATCAGCGGCCGGAAGAACGGCACGTGCGGCGAGTTCGTCATGTCGATCCAGACCTTCATGCGCCGACCGTATCGTTTCGCATCACGGCCGCCCGCGCCCGGTTACTGCCGTGCCCACCGCGCTGATCACATCACTCGAGGATCCTGAGATAAGATTCGCTTATGGACACGCGCCAGCTCGCCGCCTTCTGCGCCGTCGTCGAACGGCGGAGCTTCTCGCAGGCGGCCGAGCGGCTGGGCGTCACCCAGCCCGCCGTCTCGCTTGCAGGTGCGGGCGCTCGAGAAGCGCCTCGGAACGCAGCTGCTCGACCGCTCCGGCCGGCGGGTGGAGCCCACCGAGGCGGGACTGCGCCTCTATCCGCGGCGCCCAGCGCATGCTTCAGCTCGAGGAGCAGATGCTCGGCGAGGTCACCTCGGACGGCGCCGGCGAGCTTACGGGTGAGCTCTCGATCGGCGCCTCGACCGGGCCCGCCGCGGTCGTCGTGCCGGTGCTGCTCTGCGAGTTCCACGAGCGCCACCCCGGCCTCCGGATCTCGCTCGAGGTGCACGACACGCAGACCGTCGTCGAGCTCGTCGCCGACCGCGGGCTCGAGCTCGGGATCGTCGGCGCCGCGCGGCGCCACCGGGCCGTGCGGTTCGAGCCGATCCTCGAGGACGAGGTGATCCTGATCTGCCCGCCAGGGCATCCCTTCGCCGGCCGCACGTCACCGTCGACGAGTTGCGGTCGGAGACCCTGATCCTGATGCAGGAGGGCGCGGGTGTCCGGCAGGTCGTCGAGGACGAGCTGCGAGCGCTCGGGGTCCGGTCGCGCGATCTCTCGATCTCGCTCGAGCTCGGTCTCCAGGAGTCGGTCCGCAGCGCGGTGCAGGCGGGCTACGGGGTCACGTTCATCTCGCGCACCGCGGTCGAGTCGGACCTCGCCGCCGGCACGGTCGCCGAGGCGCACCTGGAGGGGATGAGCGCGAAGCGCGAGATCTCGCTCGTGCGCGCCTCGGGACGCGACGCAGACGCGCGCTGCCGAGGCGTTCGTCGCGTTCGTGCGCGCGGGGCAGGCGCCTGAGGCGTCACCGCCGATAGGCGCTCAGGCCGGGTCGGGTGCTGCCTGAACAGCGCCGACGACGCGCCGCAGGCTGACGACGCCCGACACCTGGCCGTCGTCGTCGAGCACCGGCAGGTGGCGGAAGCCGTGCTCCAGCATCACCCGCGCCGCCTCTTCGACATCGGTGTCGGCAGCGGCGGTGATCGGGTCGACCGTCATCCACTGGCGCACCCGCGCCTCGCTCAGTGAATCGCGCGCCGCCATCGCCTTCAGCAGATCGCGCTCGGTCAGGATCCCGATCAGGGTGCCGAAGTCCTTGACGACGACGGCGCCGACGTTCTTGGCCGCCATCCGCTCGGCAACCTCCCCGAGCGTGTCCTCGGGAGCGACCTCGATGAAGTCGGGGCGCATGACGTCGGCGATCCGGGGCATGGCGCGATTCTATCGCAGGCCCTCGCGGCTGATCCGAGGACGTCCTGGGAATAAGACTCTGTAATGCAACGAATAATGAGACTTGGTACTCTTGAGCAGATGCAGTCCCAGGCCGGCTTCGACGTGCTCGTGATCGGCAGCGGAGCCTCGGGGCTCGCCGCCGCGGTCGCCGCCGACCGGGCCGGGGCGCAGGGTCGCGCTCGCGACCAAGGGCTCGATCCAGGCGAACAACTCGTCGAAGGCACAGGGCGGGATCCAGGCCTCCTTCGGCGACGACGACTCGCCCGAGCAGCACGCCGAGGACGTGATGCGCTCGTCGCACGAGACCGCGGATCCGCGGCTCGTCGAGCTGCTGACGGGCGACGCGCAGGGCGCGATTCACTGGCTCGAGGAGCTCGGCTGCTCGTTCACGCGCGAGAACGGCGGCTACCGCCTCGCGCGCTGCGGCGGCGCCTCGCGCAAGCGGCTGCTCCAGGTCGGCGACCGCACCGGGCACGCGATCACGAAGGCGCTCCGCGAGGCCCACGAGGCGGGCTGCGGCCACGAGCTTCCAGAACCACGCGCTCGCGGCCCTCGAGCCGACCGGCTCGGGCTGGCGCGCATCGTTCGACGTGAAGGACGCCGGCACCGCGACGATCGACGCGGGCACGGTCGTCCTCGCCGCGGGCGGCCGCTGCTACGCGGAGGCCGAGCGCCGCCATGAGCTCTCGACGAACCACCCGAACGCCACGGGCGAGGTGACGACGATCGCGCTCGACCTCGGAGCGGAGGCACGCGACCTCGACGCCCTGCAGTACCACCCGAACGGCGGCGCCTGGCCGGTGACGATGCAGGGCTACTCGATCCCGGAGACGACGCGCGCCTACGGTGCCGTGCTCCTGAACGCGGAGGGCGAGGAGTTCACCGACTCGCTCGGCCCGCGCGACGTCGTCTCGCAGGCGATCTTCGACGAGGTCGCCGCCGGCCGCGGCGTCGAGACCGAGGACGGCCGCCCGGCAGTCTTTCTCGACACGACCCGGATCCCCGAGGCAGACGCGGACATCTCGCTGCCGTACATGCTGCGGCGCTATCGCGGCGCCGGGATCGACCCGTTGACGGAGCCACTCCTCACCTACCCGGTGCTCCACTACCAGAACGGCGGCCTCGTGATCGACGAGCGGGCCGAGACCACGCTCGAGGGGCTTTACGCTTGTGGTGAGATCGCAGGCGGCACCCACGGGCGCAATCGCATGATGGGAAACTCGCTGCTCGAGTGCGTCGTCTTCGGACGCCGCGCCGGACGGGCAGCCTCGGAGAAAGCGAGCGTATGAGCACCACGACAACAACCGACCTCGAAGGAGTCGTCGAGGACGCCGCGGCGCACCTCTACGTCTGGGCACTGAAGGACATCCCGCAGGACCTCCGCGACGCGCTCGCGGCGGCGCGCGACCGCGAGACCTCGAAGACGGGGATCCGCATCCTCGAGACGATCCACCGGAACGTCTCGATCGCCGACGACCAGAAGAACCTCGTCTGCCAGGACACCGGCATCGCCGTCTACACCTGCCGCGTCGGCGAGCACTTCCCGCTCCACCCGACCCGCATCTACGCGGCGCTGAAGGCCGGCACGGCGCGCGCCACGATCGAGCACCCGCTGCGCTCGAACGCGGTGCACGTGCTGACGCGCGAGAACACCGGCCCGAACATCGGGTACCGGCTGCCGATCGTGCACTGGGACTTCATCCCGGACTGGGACGGCCTCGACGTCAAGTGCGTGCCGAAGGGCTCGGGCTCCGAGAACATGAGCTTCCTCAAGATGTGCGTGCCCGCCGACGGTGTCGTCGGGATCAAGAAGTTCGTGCTCGAGTCGATCGTCGACGCGGGCGGCAAGCCGTGCCCGCCCGGCATCGTCGGCGTCGGCATCGGCGGCTCGGCCGACTACGCGATGTACCTCGCCAAGGAGGCGATCGCGCGGCCCGTCGGCACCCGTAACCCCGACCCGCTCGTGGCCCAGCTCGAGGACGAGCTCTACGGCCTCCTCAACGAGACCGGGATCGGCCCGATGGGGCTCGGTGGCGACGTCACCGTGCTCCAGTGCCACATCGAGCACGCCGACACCCACATGACCCTGAACCCCGTCGCGGTCAACTACCAGTGCTGGGCCGCGCGTCGTGCGTCGGCCCACATCGGCGCCGACGGCGTCCACCGACTTCGACAGGGAGTTCTGAGATGGCCACCCACGAGGTCACGTTCCCGATCACCGACCCGAACGAGATCCTGAAGCTTCGGGCGGGCGACGAGGTCACGGTGCAGGGCCACATCATCGGCATCCGCGACCGCACCCAGATCCGCATCTTCGACCAGGGCGTCGAGCCACCGATGGACCTCGGCGGCGCCTTCCTGCTCCATACGGCGCCGGGCGTCCGCAAGATCTCGGAGGACGCCGAAGGCAGAGGCACGTACGAGAAGGTCTGTATCGGCACCACCACGAGCGCCCGCATGGTGCGGTTCACCGAGGGGCTCGGCGCGCAGTACGGCGTCCGCGCGATCTGCGGCAAGGGTGGCTTCCCCGACGTCGCGATCGAGCCGATGCAGCGCCTCGGGATGGTCTACTTCGCGATCGTCGGCGGCGCTGCGGCGCTCGAGACGACGCAGATCGAGGAGATCGAGGAGGTGCTCTGGGAGGAGCTCATGCCCGAGTGCCTGTGGAAGTTCCGCGTCAAGGACTTCGGGCCGCTGATCGTCGGCATCGACGCGCACGGCAACTCGCTCTACCACGATGTCCAGGAGCGCGCCCACGACAAGCTGAAGGAGCTCTATGCCCGGCTATGAACCCTGATGGTTGGTTGGGAGTCCCCTCGCGTCCGGGCAAGCCGCGGACGGTCGGCCTCACCCACGTGATGGACAAGGGCCTCAACCTCCGCGACATCGAGGGGATGTTCGACACGGCGGGTGACTTCGTCGACATCGTCAAGTTCGGCTGGGGCACGAGCTACGTGACGAACAACCTCGAGAAGAAGATCGCCCTCTACCGGCACTTCGAGACGCCGGTCGTCTGCGGCGGCACGCTGTTCGAGGCCGTCTACGCGAAGGGCAAGCTCGACGAGTTCAAGTCGTGGCTGACGGAGCACCGGTTCGCGCACGTCGAGATCTCGGACGGCACGATCGACATCCCGCGTGACGAGAAGCTCGCCCTGATCGCCGACTTCGCGCGCGACTTCACCGTTCTTTCCGAGGTCGGCTCCAAGGACTCCGAGGTGGTCTACGCGCCGTACCAGTGGGTCGCGTGGATCAAGGAGGAGCTCGAGGCCGGCTCCTGGAAGGTGATCACGGAGGCGCGCGAGGGCGGCACGGCGGGCATCTTCCGCAAGGACGGCGACATGCGCACGGGCCTGATCGACGAGATCGCCCACGAGGTGTCGGTCGACGACCTCATCTTCGAGGCTCCGACGAAGTCCTCGCAGGCGTGGTTCGTGAAGCAGTTCGGGTCGAACGTGAACCTCGGCAACATCCCGCCCGACGAGGTGATCCCGCTCGAGACCCTGCGTCTCGGCCTCCGAGGTGACACGCTGCAGGAGATCCTGCTCGCGCCCGAACCGGCCGTCTAGCCGCGCGCATGGACTGGAAGCTGTCACTCGCCGGTCTCCTGATCGGCCTGCTCGTCGGGATGACCGGCATGGGTGGCGGCTCGCTGATGACGCCGATGCTGATCCTCGTCTTCGGCTTCAAGCCGACGGTCGCGATCGGCACCGACATCCTCCACGGCGCGATCTTCAAGTCGTTCGGCGCCGCGCGGCATCGCCAGCTCGGGCACGTCCACGCGAGGCTCGCGATGTGGATGCTGATCGGCTCCGCCCCCGCGTCGCTGCTCGGGGTGGCGTTGTCGTCGTGGCTCTCGCACCGCTACGGCGACGGGTACGAGAGCGCCGCGCAGCAGGTGCTCGGGATCACGCTCGTGATCGGCGGCATCGGGTTCTTCATCAAGGCGTTCGTGCGTCCTCACGGCAGCGACGCGCCGTTCCTGATGATGCGGCACGACAAGGTGATCGCGATCATGATCGGCATCTTCGGCGGCTTCATCGTCGGCCTCACCTCCGTCGGCTCTGGCACCTTCTTCGGGCTCCTGATGATGGTCGCTTACCCGTTGACGGCGGCCAAGATCGTCGGCACCGATCTCTTCCAGGCGGCGCTGCTCCTCTGGGTGGCCGGCTTCGGCCACTTCGTCACCGGCAGCGTCGACCTCGGCGCAACGGGATGGCTCCTGATCGGCTCGATCCCCGGCGTCCTGCTCGGGAGCCAGCTGACGGTGAAGCTGCCCGACCGGGCGCTGCGGGTCTCGCTCGCCCTCGTGCTCTCGCTCTCCGGCATCAAGCTGCTCGATCCACCGGGTGCAAACGCGATCATCCTCACCGTGATCGGCGCGGCCCTGATCGTGGGGATCAGCCTCGCGGTCAGGAACTACATCCGCCGTGGGGTCGACCGCGGCGGCTGCCGAGGCGGCGGGCAGGCCCGAGCTCCTATGAGCTGGCCGCCCGAGCTCCCCGTCGTGCGCGTGCGCGTGGCGCGACCGACCGACCGGCTCGACGACGTGGTCACCTTCTACCGCGACGGGCTCGGGCTCAAGGAGCTCGGCCACTTCGAGGCCCATTCCGGCTACGACGGCGTCATGCTCGGCCTGCCCGGTAGCGACTACCACCTCGAGTTCACCTCCCATCACGACGGCAGCCCCTGCCCGGCGCCGAGCGTCGACAACCTGCTCGTCCTCTACCTCGAGTCCGAGGACGCAGCGGAGATCGTGGCCGGTCGCCTCTCCGACCTCGGCTATCCCGACGTCGAGCCGGAGAACCCCTACTGGGACGGCCGGAGCATCACGATCGCCGACCCCGACGGCTGGCGCGTCGTGCTCGACTGGGGCCTCGCCGAGGAGTGAGCCTCTACGCGTCGCCGGGCAGCTGCGGCAGCGGGCACGAGACGAACCGGCGTCCCGTCAGCGCGCAGAGGATCTTGTAGGCGTTGCAGCCGGTGCAGAACCCCGTCACCGCGGCGAGCAGCGCGAGCACCGCAACGATGCCGCCGAGCACGGCGCCCACCGTCGTCCAGCCCATGAGATACGCGACCGAGGCGGCGCTGAGAAAGCCGAGCCCGACCATGTTCGCGAACCGCGGCGGGCGGCTGTCCTCGAGCGGCCCTTCGCCGAGCCGCGGCTGCAGCACCTCGTAGTAGAAGACGCAGGCGAGGCACCAGCGGCGCCCCAGCGTGAGGCCGAGCGCGAGCTGCAGGGCGAGAAGCGCCAGCAGCAGCCACCAGCCGGTCAGGACGGCGATCAGGGCCACGACTCCGACGACCGCCTGATTCGTGCGTGGCGCCCGCTCGTCGATCACCTGGGTGTCGCGATAGGGGTCGGCCCGCCTCTCGAGGGGTCGCTTCATTCCGAATAGTGTTGCAGACCCGAGGCTATACTCGCCGACCGTGACCCGTCCCGAGTCAGCGCCTGGATTCACGCTCTGGCTCACCGGGCTTTCCGGCGCCGGCAAGACCACGGTGTCGCGCCTCGCGTCAGTGGACGAATGCGTGCGACGCGACCCGAAAGGGCTGTACCTGCGGGCGTTGGCGGGGGAGCTTCCCGACTTCACCGGCGTGTCGGCCCCCTCTGAGGAACCGGCCGCGCCCGACCTGGAGCTCGACACGGAGCTCGACGCGCCGCAGGCGTGCGCCGACCAGGTAGTCGCCTTGCTCGAGTCACGAGGCCTCGTGCCGTGAGAGGGCGCTGGGCGCGCTACGCGCCGGCCGTTCTCGTGGCCGTGCTCCTCGTCGCGACGGGCGCCGCGTTCCTGCGGACGGAATCGCTCAAGCTCGAGACGAGCCCGATCCGGCAGACAAGGGTCACGAAGCTGTTCTCACCGGTCTGCCGCTGCGCCACGAGCAAGGCCCGGATCGCGATCCGGGTCGCAAAGCCCGACGTGGTCAGCGTCTCGATCCAGGACGATGCCGGCCGGGACGTGCGGCAGCTCGTCGCCGAGCGGCCCGCCACGGGGCGGATCGCGTTTCTCTGGAACGGACGCGACGACGCGGGACAGGTGGTGCGCGACGGCACGTACCGTGCACGTGTGCGCCTCGATCTGATCGAGAAGACGTTCGTGCTCCAGAACCTGATCCAGGTCGACACGAAGCGGCCGACGGTGAAGGTGATCTCCGTTACCCCCCGCGTGTTCTCACCCGACGGCGATCGTCGGTCCGACCGGATCGATGTGCGCTACACGGTCGACGAGCGAGCGAGCGCGATGCTCTTCGTCGACGGCGTCAGGCGGGTCGTCGGTGCAAGCCTCAAGCCGACGGGCACGCTGCGCTGGTACGGGGTCATCGGCGGCGAGGCGCTACCCGCCGGCCGCTACCGGCTCGCCGTCCAGGCCGTCGACCCGGCAGGGAACGCATCGCCGCTCGTCGATGCGGGTGCCGTGCGGATCCGGTACATCGCCCTCGTTCCGACCCGCCTGCGCGCGACCGCGGGCGGCTTCGTTCGCGTCCGGGTCTCGACGGATGCCCGCCGCGTCTCGTGGAAGCTCGGGAGCCGGAGCGGGACCGCGACGGCTCCGGTGTTCCGGATCAGGGCGCCGAAGACGCCGCGACGCTACCTTCTGGCCGTCTCCGCCAATGGCCACAAGGCGGGCGGCATCGTCGTGGTGGTGGCTCCTCCGTGACCCGTCGGCGCTGGATCGTCGTCGCGCTCGTGGCCGCGAGCCTGCTCGCGGTGGCCGCGATCGTGGGCGGTTGGTGGTACCACTCGCAGACCGCCGAGAAGGAGGTTCGAGGCTCGTCCACCGTCGAGTTCGTCCCGACGGAGCCGCCGGAGGCGAAACCGCGCCCACCGAAGGTCGTCGACGAGGTGCCGTGGCCGACGTTCGGCTACGACAACCAGCGAACGCACCTGTCGCCCTTCGAGCACCGACCGCCGTACAAGCAGCTCTGGCACCTGCGGGCCCGCTGGTTCGTGGAGTTCCCGCCCGCCGTGGGCTACGGGAAGGTGTTCGTGAGCCAGCTGAAGGGCGTCTTCTACGCCGTCGACGCGAAGACCGGCAAGCAGCAGTGGAAGCGCACGTTCCCGTTCTGCTCGGCCTCGTCGCCCGCACTCGCACGGCGCCTCGTGATCGAGACGTACATCCCCCAGCCGTGCACGCGCGGCCCGAGGGGCGTGCCGGGGCAGGTAATCGCGATGCGTCAGTCGGACGGCAAAACGATCTGGAAGAAGCCGATCGCATCGGAGTCCTCGCCGCTCGTCGTCGGGGGGCTCGTCTACGTCGGCTCGTGGGACCACCGGCTCTATGCCCTCGGGCTCGGGACGGGCAAGATCGTCTGGTCCATCCTGCTCGACGGTGAGGTCGACAGCTCCGCAGCATTCGCGAACGGCACCGTCTACGTGGGAGACCAGAGCGGCACGCTGACGGCGGTCAATGCGCGAACCGGCGCGATCCGCTGGAAGGCGCGGTCGTTCTCGCACTTCCGCACCGGCCGCGAGTACTTCTACGCGACGCCGACGGTCGCGTACGGGCGCGTGTTCGCCTCGAACACCGACGGGACCGTCTACGCCTTCGGCGCCACCACCGGCCACCTCCTCTGGGCGAGCCACGTCGGCACGTACGTCTACACGGCGCCGGCCGTGTGGGACAAGAAGGTCTACGTCGGCACCTACGACGGCAAGTTCCTCGCGCTCGACGCGGCCACGGGCGACACCATCTGGTCGCGTGAGATGCCCTCGGCCGTGCACGGCGCGCCCGACCGTGATGTCCGGGCTCGTCTACCTGTCGACCTGCAGCTTCTGCGGCCACGCCGGCTCGCGCTACGCGAAGAACGGCAAGAACGGCACCTTCGCCCTCAACGCCCGCACCGGGAAGCTCGTCTGGTCGTTCCCGGACGGCCAGTACTCGCCGGTCGTCGCCGACCGCGACCGCGTCTACGTCTCCGGCAAGGCCGGGGTCTACGGGCTCGAGGAGCGGTCGAGCTCTGGACGCTGAGCGAGCAGGAAGGCGACCGCGATCCCGGTCAGCGGCCAGATCAGATACGACGTCTGGAAGACGCGGGCGATGAAGAGCAGCACGAAGACCGAGACGGCGAAGCCGGCAGCAGCCTCCCAGTCGCGACCTGAGCGCCGCACGACCCAGACGAGCCACGCCGTGACCGGCAGCCAGACGAGCAGCGCCAGCAGTGCGAACGGATAGGCGCTGTAGCGGTCGTCGATCACGCCGGCGTTGAGCAGCAGCGCCGAGAGGCCGTAGCCGAGGATCCGGTACGTCCCCGTCCCGTAGCTGATCGTGTCGCTCCAGAGAGCGCCCGCATCGGCGATCAGGAACGGAAGGAATCCCGCCACGAGCACTGCCGCGAACGCGCCCCCGGCTCTGACGAGCGTCGGCCGCGGCAACGAGCGCGCGAGCAGCATGAGCACGAAGAAGGGAACCGCGACGAGGGCGAACTGCTTGAGGAGGATCGCCGCAGCGAGCGCCACTGCCGCCCAGACGGTACCGCGACCGCGTGACCAGCGCGAACGCGAGCAGCAGCGCCAGGATCGCCGTCGCATCGGCGGTGCCGAACCAGGCCCCGCGCACGAGGAGCGGGCTCGCGGCGATGGCGCTTCCGATCGCGAGCCGCCACGGCAGCGGCGCGTCGAAGAGGAGGACGGCGAAGAAGCAGCCGATCGTGGCGAGAAGGATGAGCACGCGGTAGTCGTTGAACGGCGAGGGGACGAAGCTCCAGGCTGCCGCCGTCAGAGCGGTGCCCGGGAAGTAGGCGAAGTGCCGGAGCGCCACCTGCGGGTGCTCCGCCGGCGGCGGCACGGTGCCGTCGCGGCTGTAGAACCGCTCCAGGCCGGAGCCCTCGAAGTCGTGCCCGTAGGGGGTGTGGCCGTGCCGGACGAGCTGCCCGGCGAGCTCGATCTGGTAGGTGGAGTCGTTCACATGGAACCACGGCGCCGAGCCGTCCCGAAGGCCGACCTGGAGCAGCGTCGCGGGCACGGTGACGAGCAGGATCACCGCGACGCACGCAGCGACGAGCACCCACGTGCGCCAGGCCTGCGCGCGCCAGCCGGCCACGGCGATCGCGGCGACGAGCACGCCGGCGAGAACGGCCGGGGTGCGGACGACGCCGAGATCCCAGCGGCCGTCGGCGGCGCGGACGAGGGGGCCGAGCAGGCCGTGCCCCGAGATCGGAGGCGTTCGGAAGGGCCACGGGTCGGAGCCGAGCCCGGGCACGTTCAGCGCCACGAGCGCCCCCAGCACCCCGAGGACGCCGAACCCGGCCCGCCGGTCGATCCGCGATCGGCTCACGCGGGCGTCTCCGCCTTCGGCCCTGCTCTCGCGATGAGGAAGCTCGAGGCGATCCCGAGCACGAGCCAGGTGACGGGATCCTCGAAGAAGCCGCTGTAGAACAGCGAGTGGACGAACAGGGCGGCGAACACCGAGGCGAGCGCGAGCCCGAACGCGTTGTCGAGCCGGAACGCGCGCAGGAGCGCCTTCGCGGCGCCGAGCAGGAGGGCGGCGTACAGGAACAGCCCGACGATGCCGAGCTCGGCAAAGACGGTCAGCGGCGTCGTGTGCGAGACGAAGAGGCTGGGCGGGCCACCGTTCTTCGAGACGGCCTGGCTCGCCTTCGGCTGCGAGCCGAGGCCGACGCCGACGAGCGGGTGGTGCCGGATCACCTTCACCGTCAGGTCGATGCGCCGGGAGCGGTCGCTCGTGACCCGCTGCGTCGAGGCGCCCGCCACCTTGTCGGCGATGAACGCGCCTCCGCCGGCGAGCACGACAACGGCCGTGATCGCAGCCACGAGCCTGACGGCGCGATCGCCGGCCACGACGGAGATGAGCACCGCCACGGCGAAGAGCGCGACGAGGCTCGACTGCGAGTACGAGAAGACGAGGCCGGCGAAGAGGAACACGGTCACGAGCGACGCGAGCAGCATCCCGATCTTGCGGTACCACATCGCCGTCAGCACGATCGCCATCGCGAGCACGATCTGGCGACCGTAGAGGCTTGGGTCACGGAAGAGCGACGTGACCCGGAAGAAGTTGGAGTACGCGTTGCCGATCTGGACCGACGGCGTGTAGAAGATCAGCCGCTGGGTCGCCTCCTCGATCAGGCCGACGAGCGAGAAGACCGCCGCCAGCGCAACAGCCGTGTAGCCGAGGGCACGGGGCATCCAGGCGGGGAACGGCGAACGCCCGACGACGACGACGAGCACCGCGAAGGGGAGGAGGAAGTACTGCAGCAGGTTCTGCGCCGCGGCGTCTGCCGTCGACCACAGCACGGAGATTGACGCGAACGCGACGAGCGCCCCGAGTGGAACCGCGATCTCGCGAGGTAGGGCCGTCGCGTTGGCGGCAGGATTGCGCACGAGCCGCCAGGCGAGCGCCACGGCGGCCGCGACGATGAAGCCGTAGAGGGGAAGCAGGCGGCCGATCTCGCCGTCCTGCGGCAGACCGACGTAGAAGCGATGCGCGGCGCCGAAGTCGAGCGGCATCCGCAGAGGGGCGGCGACGAGGATCGCGAGCGGGACGAGCTCGGGCCGACGCACGAACACGACCGTCACGACGCCCAGGATCGCGAGCCCGACGAGGCCCAGCGCGGCGCGCGCAGGGGAGACGCTGCTCGGCCCGGAGACGGCCATCACCGCCTCTGCGAGGGCGATCAGGCCTAGCCCGGCGAGAACGAGAGCCCGGCGGCCCGGGACGAGGAGGAGCGGCGCTCCGAGCGCACCGAGGACAGCCGCGACGTGGGTCATGCGTGCCCAACCCTAACCGGTGCAGCGTGATATGCATCCCTGGTGATCGAAGCCTGGCAGCGAGCGCTCGTTCTCGCCCCGCACACCGACGACGGAGAGTTCGGCTGCGGCGGCACTGCGGCCCGCCTCGTCGAGGCAGGCTGTGAGGTCCGGTACGTCGCATTCTCGATCGCGACCCGCTCGCTGCCGGCAGGGTTCCCGCCCGACACGCTGGCCCGCGAGGTGCGCGAGGCAACGGCCGAGCTCGGGATCCCCGAGTCGCACCTGACCGTGCACGACTTCGACGTCCGCACGTTCCCCGAGCACCGGCAGGAGATCCTCGAGCTGCTCGTCGCGCTCTGGGAGGAGTGGAAGCCGGACGTCGTCTTCCAGCCGTCCCATCACGACGTCCATCAGGACCACGAGACGATCGCGCAGGAAGGGCTGCGGGCCTTCAAGCGGACGACGGTCCTCGGCTACGAGATCCCCTGGAACAACTTCGAGTTCTCCTACGGCGCCTACCTCTCGTTCGAGCAGCGCCACCTGGAGCGGAAGATCGCGGCGGTCGAGAAGTACGCCTCGCAGCAGCACCGCCGCTACGCGAACGCGGAGTACATCCGCAACCTCGCCATGGTCCACGGGACGAACGTGAACCGCGAGCTGGCCGAGGTGTTCCAGGTGTACCGCGTCGTGGCCTAGCGGAGGAGTCGGCTCGCGTCGTCGAGCGGCGCACGTGATCCGCGCCGAGGTCGAGACCGTGCTGCCGGAGCAATCGCGAGTCGAACGGCACCGTCGTCCGCCGCGCAGCGACGATCGACTGGACGTTCCGGTCGCGATGCGCGGCGAGCTGTCTCCAGGGCAGACAGGCATCGCCTCTGCTCGATCATCCGGTGTCGCGATCGAGCGCTGCTCCGATCCTTCGGGCGGCCGGTCGCCGGGTTGCGCTAGGCCTGCGACGCCAACGCGGCCTCGATGCGCTCGAGGCGATCGATGATCTCCTGCAGGTCGTGGCGCTGCAGGCGAAGCTGCCGGGCCCTCGAGGGTCTGCTCACGGCGCGACCGTGCCACGAAGGCGCCGGTGATCGATGCGGTGATCACGGTCACGAATCCGATCCCGAGCAGCATCACGGCCGCCGCCAGGATCTGGCCGAGCGTCGTCTCGGGCACGTGCGTCGCCGTAGCCGACCGTCGTCACCGTCTGCACGGCCCACCACATCCCGGAGCCGAGCGTCGGGAAGTTGTCGTGGTCGACGACCGTCATCAGCCAAGCCGGCGAGGAACGTGATCGTCGTCGTCACGGTCGCGATCACGACCGCCGCCTTGCGCGGATTCGCGGCATGCTCGATCAGCCGGTCGAGCCGGCGTTCGAGACGTGTCTCGTCGTTCATCACGTCGAAGTTCGCAACCGCAACCGCCAGTCCTGCTGCGGCTCGTACCGCGAGTTGACTCGAAGCTCGCGCGATGGGATAGCGTCACAGCGCATGTGTTGCCTCGCCCTCTCGGCCGGCTTCATCGGCCCGCGCTTCGCCCTCCTCCTCTGGTGGATCTTCGGCGACAAGGTCGATGCCGCCTTCTCGAGCTGGATCTGGCCGCTCCTCGGGCTGCTCTTCCTGCCGTGGACGACGCTCGCCTACGTCCTCGCCTGGGGGCCGGTGTTCGGCGTCTCGGGCTTCTGGGGCTGGCTGCTCGTCGCAATCGGCCTCGCCGCTGACGTCGCGACGTACTCGGCCAGGTCGGCCAAAGCACGCTACGCCACCTAGAGGTCTCCCGACACCTGGGAGAGGACGACGACGTCGAGGCGTCCGTCGCCGTGCTCCCAGTACGACCGCAACACGCCCTCGCGACGGAAGCCGGCCCGCTCCGCCAACGCCAGCGCCGCGACGTTCTCCTCGGCGATGAACGCCTGCACGCGGCCGAGGCCGAGGTCGGTCAACGCCCACTCCATCAGCGCCATCGAGCGCCTCGGTCGCGATTCCCCGGCCTCGCGCGGCCGGGACGAGGCAGCAGCCGAGCTCGCCGACCCGGTGCTCGCCGAGCGCCAGCATCATCTCGCCCAGGTACGCATCCGTAACAGGGTCAGCGACCACGAGATGAAGGAGAGTGCCCTCGAGCCGGCACGCGTCGTAGAACGCCGCCACACCGGCGCCGTCGGCCGCGGGCAGCTCGGGCACCCACCGCGCCGCGGCGGCATCCTGCTCCAGCGCGAGAGCGGCGTCGAAGTCGTCCTCCCGGAAGGGCCGGAGGACGAACGCCGTACCGGTGAGCGGCGGCTCGGGATAGGGGATCGCCGTGTCGATCGGGTCATCCTAGGAGGCTCACGCCGAAGCGCTGTCCTCACTGGCCGTCGCCCGTTCACAATTGCGCAACGCGGGCATCGGTCGTCCGGGCCGCGCCGGATCGAATAGGCTGACGGCGAGTCGCGGCGCAGGCCGCGACAATCGTTGGACTCGAGAGGAGAAACCGACATGGGTATGAGAAGAAGGCCACTCGCTCGCGCAGCGGTCGTCGGCGGTGTCGCCTATCACGCCGGCAAGAAGGGCGCGCAGAACGCGGCCGCCGAGCAGTCGCAGGACCAGCAGATCGCGGACCTCCAGGCCCAGCAGTCCCAGCAGGCGTACGCAGCCCCGCCGCCGCCCCCGGCACCCGCGGCACCGGCCGCCCCGACGGCCGGGAGCGACGACATGGTCGCACAGCTCACCAACCTGAAGTCGTTGCTCGATCAGGGCATCCTCACGCAGGCGGAATTCGACATGCAGAAGCAGAAGCTGCTCGCCGGCGCGTGAGCTGAAAAGGAGACTACGAAGATGGCAATTGGACCCGTACAGATGCTCGTGCTCGGTTTCGCCGAGCCGAACTTCACCGGCAAGATCGCGGCCGAGCTCGACCGGCTGCGCCAGCTCGAGTTCATCAAGATCGTCGACGCACTCGTCGTCAACAAGGACGACGAGGGCAACGTGGTGGCCCTCCAGGTCAGCGACCTCAGCCCGGACGAAGCGACCGAGATGGGCGAGATCGTCGGCGCCCTGATCGGGTTCGGCTACGGCACCGACGAAGCGGTCGAGGCCGGAGCCGAGGCCGGCGCCGAAGCGATGGCGGACGGCCACCTGATCCCCGACGAGGACGCCTGGTACGTCGCGGACGCGATCCCGAACGGCACCGCCGCGGCGATCATCCTGATCGAGCACATGTGGGCGATCCCGCTCCGGAATTCGATCGTCGAAGCCGGAGGGATTGCGCTCGCAGACGAGTGGATCCACCCGAAGGATCTGATCGCGGTCGGCGTCGCCGCAGCCGGATAGCTCCGCGCTCGCTCGAAGGGTGGCCGCGGGCGTCCGCGGCCACCCCGAGCGCTTCCCGCCCTGTTCCGTCAGACTCTCCGCCTCATGACCGACCCGGCTCCCCCTCCTTCCCCGGCAGGCGCTCCCTCTCAGCCGGCGGCCATGCCCAGCGCCGCGGAGCTGCTCCGCAGCCGGAGCTACGTCATGCTCGTCGTCTTCGGTGCGATCGTCGGAGTCCCGGTCGCGGCCGTCGCCTACTTCTTCCTCAAGCTCGTCGCCGAGACGCAGCAGTACGTGTTCGAGACGCTGCCGGGCGAGCTCGGCTTCGACAGCCAGCCGTCGTGGTGGTCGATCCCGTTCCTCGCGCTGAGCGGCCTCATCGTGGCCGCGTCGATTCGCTTCCTTCCGGGAACCTCGGGGCACAAGCCGGCCGAGGGGTTCAAGACCGGAGGTGCGGTGCGGCCGATCGAGCTTCCCGGGAATCATCCTCGCGTCGTTCGCGACGCTCAGCCTCGGCGTCGTGCTCGGCCCCGAAGCGCCGCTGATCGCGATCGGCAGCGGCATGGGCGTGCTCGCCGTGCACCTGATCAAGCGCGACGCGCCGGAGATGGCAAGCGTCGTGATCGGGGCCGCGGGGAGCTTCGCCGCGATCGCGACGCTCCTCGGCTCTCCGCTCGCCGGCGCGTTTCTGCTGATGGAGGCCGGCGGGCTCGGCGGAGCGCTGATGAGCGTCGTGCTCGTGCCGGGGTTGCTCGCGGCAGGCATCGGGTCGCTGATCTACATCGGCCTCGACGACTGGACCGGATTCGGGACGTTCTCGCTCGCGGTCCCGGACATTCCTCCCGCCGGCAGCCCGACCGGCGCCGAGTTCCTGTGGGCGATCGCGATCGGCGTCCTGGCGGCCGTCCTCGGCACGATCATCCGGAGGCTGGCGCTCGCGCTCCAGCCGATCGTCGCCGAGCGAAGCCTTGTCCTGACGCCGCTCGCCGGCGTCGGGATCGGCGTCCTCGTCCTGATCTTCGTCGAGGCGACCGACAAGTCGAGTCGCCAACGTCCTCTTCTCCGGCCAGGACCAGCTCCCGGCGCTGATCGAGGGTGCCGCCACCTGGTCGGTCGGGGCGCTGCTCCTGCTCGTTCTCTGCAAAGGCCTCGCCTACTCGCTCGCGCTGAGCGGGTTCCGCGGCGGCCCCGTCTTCCCCGGCATGTTCATCGGCGCCGTCGGCGGGATCGCGCTCTCGCATCTCCCGGGGCTCTCGATGATCGCGGGTGCCGCGATGGGCATCGGCGCGATGACCGTTGCCATGCTCGGCCTGCCGCTCGTCGCCCTGCTCCTCGTGACCCTGTTCCTGCAGGCCGACGGCCTGCAGTTGACGCCGCTCGTGATCGTCGCGATCGTCGTCTCGTACATCGTCTCGGCGCGGCTTGCCCCCGCACCGAATCCGCCCGAGGCAACGCCACCGACAGTTGCCGCGACATGATCCGCTCCGCTCCCCGGCCGTCTGCGAACATGGCGCGATGACGACCACGACGTACGGTGAGAAGGTGGCCTGGGCGCCCAAGCGGCCGCATATCGGGCCTGTGAGGCTCCTGACGTCGTGGATCCTCACGACGTTCGCGCTCCTCATCGCTGCCTGGATCGTCCCGGGCGCCTCGGTCGAGAGCTTCGGCGGCGCGTTCGTGGCGGCGGCGGTCATCGCGATTCTCAACGCGCTGCTGCCGCCGTTGATCGCGGCGCTGCGGTTGCCGCTGATGCTCGTCACGGGGCTCCTGCTCGTGCTGATCCTCGACGCGCTGATGCTCCTGGCGGCGGACAACATCACCGACGGCGACCTCTCGATCGACTCGTTCTGGTCTGCCCTGGGCGTTGCGCTCGTCGCGTCGGCGGTCTCGGTCGTGCTGGATGTCGTCTTCGGGACGAACGACGATGACGCCTACACGTTGCGGGTGATCCAGCGGATCGCGAAGCGGTCGGACGGCCTGGTCGAAACGGACGCGCCGGGCATCATCTACCTCGAGATCGACGGCCTCGCGCTGCCCGTTCTGCAGCGTGCCATGCGGGATGGGAACGCGCCGAACATGGCCCGCTGGCTCGTCGAGGGCGGCTACACGCTGACGGAGTGGGAGACCGACCTCTCGTCGCAGACGGGCGCATCGCAGGCCGGGATCCTGCTCGGCTCGAACGAGGACATTCCCGCCTTCCGCTGGGTGGAGAAGGAGACGGCGACGTCGATGGCGTGCTCGGCGCCGCCCGACTGCGCGGAGATCGAGCGGCGCCATGCGGGCCACGGCCTGCTCCGCGACGGCGGCGCGAGCCGCGGCAACCTCCTCTCGGGCGAGGCCGACCACTGCATCCTCACGGTGAGCCGGATGGACGAGGAGAAGAAGGCGAACCCCGGCTACCGGGCGTTTCTCGCCAACGGCTTCAACGTCACGCGTGTCTTCGTCCTCCTCTTCTGGGAGGTCATGCTCGAGCTCTCCGCTTCGAGCCGCGCCAGGCGGCGCGACGTGCGGCCGCGGGGTCACCGCGGCGGCTACTACCCGCTCATGCGCGGAGCGCTGTGCGTGTTCGTGCGCGACCTGATCGTCTACGGCGTCCTCCAGGACATGATGAAGGGCCGGCCCGCGATCTACGCGACGTTCTCGAGCTACGACGAGGTCGCGCATCACTCCGGCCTCGAGCGCGCCGACACGCTGGAGGCGTTGCGCAAGCTCGACCAGCAGTTCGGCCGGATCGAGGCGGCCCGCGTCTACGCTCCGCGGCCCTACGCGCTCGTCGTCCTCTCCGACCACGGCCAGACCCAGGGCGCGACGTTCAAGCAGCGCAACGGCTACGGACTCGACGATCTCGTCGAGCGCTCGCTCTCCCGCGGCAGCGTCGACGACATGTCCGGCGGCGACGAGCAGAGCTCGATGGTCGGCCATGCGCTCGGCGAGGCGACCGGCACGGCGGGAAAGAAGGAGAAGCGGAAGAAGAACGACGTCTCCGACAAGGACGTCGTCGTGATGGGCTCGGGCAACCTCGGCCTCGTCTACCTGATGGAGGAGCGTCGCCGGCTCACGCTCGAGGAGATGAACGAGCGGCATCCCGATCTGATCCCCGCCCTCCGCAACCACCCGCACGTCGGCTGGCTGCTCGTCCGCTCATCCGAGCACGGGCCCGTCGTGCTCGGCGGCGAGGGCACGCACTATCTCGCCGACGGGCGAGTCGAAGGTGAGGATCCTCTCGCCGCCTTCTCGCCGAACGCCCCCAAGCACCTGCTCCGCACGGACGGTTTCACGCACGTCGCCGACATCATGATCGGGAGCTTCTACGACCCGTCCCTCGAGACGGGCTGCGCCTTCGAGGAGCTGATCTCGTTCCACGGCGGCATCGGCGGCCCGCAGACGCGGCCGTTCATCCTCCATCCCGACGAGCTCGCCGTGCCGGCGGGGGAGATCCTCGGCGCCGCGGCGGTGCACGAGATCCTGCTCGGGTGGAGGCGTGAGCTCAACGGCACCACCGCCGCGTCGGCGTAGAGCGCCGATGCTCGCGGAATAGGCTGCGCGTGACGCACGCGACCGTTCACGTCCTCCTCTACGCACTCGCGGCGGCCGCCAGCCCGCTGGTCCTGACGGCAACGTTCGTGGTGATCCGCAGCGACCGCCCACGCGACGAACGGGATCGCGTTCCTGAGCGGATTCCTGCTCGGAACGACGTCGCCTGCATCGTCGGGCTGATCGTCGGAACGGCGTTCGTGGAGCGCATCGACTCCCACGAGGCGGTCGAGTCCGGCTTGACGCTCCTCCTCGGCCTGGCCCTGATCGGCGCCGGGCTGCGTGCGCGACAGACACCCGTCAAGCCGGAGGCCGAGGGCGGACGGGGGAAGGCGATCCTGGCAGGGCTCAGTCACGTCGGTCCGGCGGCTGCGTTCTCGATGGCCGGCCTGCTCGGGTTCGGCGGGCCGAAGCGGCTCGTGCTGACGTTGCTCGCGATGGCATCGGTGAGCGAGGCGACGATCGGTGACGTTGCGTCGCTGTCGCTCGTCGCCGTCTACGTCGGCGTCGCCACGATCCTCGTGTCGGTGCCGGTGGGCATCGTCGTCATCGCCGGCGAGCGCGCGGCCGTGATCCTGGCGAAGGGCCAGTCGTGGCTGACGACGCATGCGGCCGTGCTCCGCGTCTGGCTCGCGGTCGGGATCGGCATCGCGCTCTGCGTCGACGCACTCGTGCGGCTCTTGACCTGAGCGCGCCGCCCGGCGCGCTACGGTGCCGCCGATGCTCACGCGCCACCCGTTCCTGAGCGGGCTCGTCGGACGTCGTCCGCGAGGTCATCGCCCGCTACGGCCGGCTCGGCGGCTCGCAGTTCGCCGCGGCGATCTCGTACCGCGCGCTCTTCTCGCTCGTGCCGCTGGCGACGTTCGTCGCGACCATCCTCGCCCAGGTGCTCTCGGCGAGCGACGGCAACCGGCAAGGACATCGTCTCGGCGATCACCGACCAGCTCCACCTCACCGCCGACGGCGCCGCCCGGCTCGACTCGCTGATCGCGGCGGTGCCGTCGCCCTGGAGCATCGCCGGCCTCGTGGCGCTCGGCCTCGCGCTCTGGGGTGCGACCGGGGTGATGTCGTCGGTGCTGAAGACGCTCGCCGTCGTGTTCGACGAGGGGGTTGCCCGCAGCTTCGTCCGCGGCAGGCTCGTCAGCAGCGCTGCTCGTGCTCGGCGCGCTCGGGCTGGTCCTCTGCGCGGTGATCGTCTCGATGCTCGAGAACGTCGTCAGCCGAGGTGAGCGCGAACGTCGAGGAGTCGCTCGGCTGGCAGCCGTTCGGGTTCGGCGATCGTGCTCGGCGTCGTCGTTCCGCTCGGCGCTGACGTTCTTCGTCTTCCTGCTCCTCTATCGCTACCTGCCGCACCACCGGCCCGGCTGGCGGCCGCGCTCCTCGGGAGCGCCGCTGCCGCGATCGGCTTCCAGGCGGTGCAGATCGGCCTCGGCTGGTACCTCTCCGGGCCGGCCGACTTCACCAAGGTGTACGGCTCCGCGAGCCGCCATCTTCGCGTTCCTCTTCTCGGTCTACCTGAGCGCGAGCGCGTTCGTGATCTGCGCGATTCTCACCAGCAGTGCTCGACGAGCGGCTGCCGCTGCGCCGCTGAGCCAGGGCAGATCGTCTAGCGGGCGACCCCGCGCGCGTCGCAGGCCTGTCGCCGAACGTGAGGCCGACGATCTTCGCCTGCTGGTCGAGGATCTCGAGCGTGCGCTCCATCGCCGTCGGCGGCAGGCCGCCGACGCCGGAGTGATACGGGTTGTCGAGGAACCAGAGCAGGAGCAGCATCGAGCTGATCACCACCGCGACCCCGCCCATCATCGTTGCCTGGACGAACGCTCGCTCGCCGCTGTCGGCGAAGAAGAGCATGAAGAGGAAGATGATCCCGGCCGAGAGGAAGAGGACGATCCAGAGCGGCACCGGGATCACGCCCTCGGCCCCGTGGGTGCGGTCGGAGCGGGCCGACTGGCGGTCGGTCGACTGGTCGAGCCACTTGCAGTACGCGGCCTGCTCCGCCGCTGCCTTCGGCTCGATCTTCTGCAGCGACTTGAACATGACGACGCCCCAGGGGTTGATCAGGCTCTCGCGCCTTGCCGGAGCGCATCTCGCGGCCACTCGCTCGTACGCGACGTTGCGCGCGTAACAGACGAGCGCATCCGACAGACGGCTCGCGCGCGGCGACGGGGAGGAGCTGTGCCGTCTGGAACTGCTGGGCGACGACCTGCGCCTCCGCCTCGGCGCCGGAGCGCGAGGTGTCGTAGCTCTCGAAGGCGAGGAAGATGACGAACCCGAGCATCACGGCGAACCCCGTCGCGATAACGCCGAACACGCCTGCGGCGCGGTCGCCGTCCTCGAAGTAGCTGCCCTCGGGCGCGCGCCGGCGAACGAGCAGCATGGCGCTGATCGTGATCGCGGCCGCCACGATGACGATCAGGCCGGCCCAGAGAAGGCTCATGTGGTCACGCGGGTCGATTCATCGTCACGCGCGAGCCTCATTCGGCCGGGGAAGCTCGCCTCCATCGGCGTCGACGCGATAGTGTCCGCGCATGCTCGCCCGCTGGGGAATCCGCATCGCGTCGTCGCTGATCGGCATCGCCGTCGGCATCGTCCTTTCCACCGCGATCTTCGACGGCTTCTCGAGCACGACCACGGGGCTCGTCGAGGCGACGATCGTCTTCTGGATCGTATTCCTGATCGTGAACTTCCTCGCGCTGCGGGTGTTGATCCGCCAGCCGTCGGTCGGGCTCGCCGGCCTGCTGGCACTCGCCTCGACGATCGTCTCGTTGATCATCGTCAACCTGATCGTCTCCGACATCTCGATTCGCGGGGTGAGTGCGTACCTCGGCGCAACCGTCGTGATCTGGATCTCGACCGTCGTCTTCGACTCGATCGGCCGTCGCATGATTCGCGACCGCCGCCGCGGCGGCTAAGGAAGGCCGCGATGGAAGAGCGTATCGCGGCTTTCCTTAGCTGTGATGCTTCTGCCGCGCTGCGCGCGGATCCTGAAGTTGGGAACCTTCGGTTCGCCCCGACCTGCCGGGTTCGCGCTGTCGTGTCGCGGCTTTCCTTAGCTGTGATGCTTGCTGCCGCGCTGCGCGCGGATCCTGAAGTTGGGAACCTTCGGTTCGCCCCGACCTGCCGGGTTCGCGTGTCGTGTCGCTCGTGCCTTGCTGGCGCTGGCGCGATCCTGAAGTTGGCATCTGCGGGTGGGTCGCGTGACGTCCTTTTTCGGCCTGGCGTCGAACGCCAGGTGCGGACGCCTCCTCAGCTCGCGTAGGCAGCTCCGCGGGAGCCGGGCTCCTCCGCAGCCGGTTATCCTCCGGCGGTGCCCCGGGAACTGCGTGAGGTGGTGTTCGTCGACGGTGTCCGGACGGCGTTCGGCCGCGCGGGCGAGAGCGGCCTCTTCTGGAAGACGCGGGCCGACGACATGGCGGTCAAGGTCGTTCGCGACCTCCTGCGCCGCAACCCGGAGGTGGAGCCGGAGCGGATCGGCGACGTCATCCTCGCCGCCACAGCCCAGGTCGGTGACCAGGGCCTGACCCTCGGTCGCGACGTTGCCCTCCTGGCGGGGTTGCCGCACACGGTGCCGGGCTTCGCGGTCGATCGCATGTGCGCGGGTGCGCTGACCGCGACGACGGCCGGCGCCGGCGAGATCGCGATGGGCGCCGCCGATCTCGTCATCGTGGGCGGCGTCGAGCACATGGGCCATCACGCGATGGGCGCCGAGGTCGACTTCAATCCCCGCTTCGTGAGCGAGCGGCTGATCGACGAGAGCGCCGCCGTGATGGGTCAGACCGCCGAGAACCTGCACGATGTCTTCCCGCAGCTGACGAGAGAGAGGGCGGATGCCTACGCGCTCGAGAGCCAGCGCCGCGCGGCCCGCGCCTGGGACGAGCCCGACGGGATCATGGCCCACACCGTCGTCCCGATGAGCGTCTTCGGCGAGCAGGGCTGGCGGGTTGCGGCGCGCGACGAGTTCCTCCGACCCGAGACGACGCTCGAGGGCCTCGCCGCCCTGCGAACGCCGTTCCGCGCCGGTGGGCGCGTGACCGCGGGCAACTCCGCTGGTCTGACGGACGGCGCGACGGCCGGGCTGATCGCAGCGGAGTCGGTCGCGGCCGAGCTCGGGCTCGAGCCCGCGATGCGGCTCGTCGGCTTCGCCTACACGGGCGTCGAGCCGCACCTGATGGGGATCGGGCCGGTCTCGGCGACCGAGCGCATCCTCGCCCAGGCCGGGCTGACGATCGACGAGATCGGCCTCTTCGAAGTCAACGAGCCGTTCGCCGTCCAGGTGCTGACGTGGTGCGACGGCGTCGGAGTCGCACCCGACGACCCGCGGCTGAACCCCTCCGGTGGGGCGATCGCGTGCGGCCATCCGCTCGCCGCGACCGGGGTGCGGCTGATGGCGCAGCTCGCCTACGAGCTCGAGCGCCGACCCGACGTCCGCTACGGGATCACCGCCCTCTGCATCGGCCTCGGGATGGGCGCCGCGTTGTTGTGGGAGAACACCGCGGTATGGCTGAGCGCCCGACGCAGTTCTTCCTCCAGGAAGTGCCGACCCGCGTCGGCCCTCTCGCGCTCGTGACGATGGACAACGGCGAGGACTGGCAGAAGCCGAACGTCTTCGGCCGCGCTGCGCTCGAGTCGCTCGGCGAGCTCGTGCCGCGGCTCCAGGGCGGAAGCTGGAGCGGGCTCGTTCTCACGGGCAAGCCGTTCGTCTTCGCTGCCGGCGCCGACCTGACGGAGTTCCCGCAGATGTCGACGCCGGAGCTCGCCCGCGCCGCCGCGAAGGGAGGGCACGATGCCTTCGGGGCGATTCGCGACCTGCCCTTCCCGACGCTCGCCGCGATCAACGGCGCCGCCCTCGGGGGCGGCCTCGAGATCGCGCTCCACTGTGACTTCCGGACGCTGGCCCGCTCCGTGCGCCACATCGGCTTCCCGGAGGTCTTCCTCGGGATCATCCCGGCCTGGGGCGGCACCCAGCTCGTACCGCGGGTCGTCGGCGCGGCCGCGGCGGTGGAGTTGATCGTCACCAACGCTCTGAAGCAGAACCGGCTCCTGCGCGCCGCCCAGGCGGCAGAGCTCGGGCTCGTCGACGAGCTTCTCGACGACGTCGAGTTCCTCGACGACTCGATCGAGTGGCTCGTACGCGCGATCGAGGAGGGACGGGCTCCACGCGCGGCCGCCGACCTCTCCGACGCAGCCGAGGTCTGCGCCAAGGCGCGGTACGCCGTCGACGACGCGGTGCACGGTGTCGCGCTCGCCCCGTATCGCGCGCTCGACCTGATTGCCGGCAGCGCCGGCTGGACGATCGAGGAGGGGTACGCAGCGGAGGAGGAGGCACTCGGCGACCTGTTGCCCGGCCCGCAGGCGCAGGCCGCGGTCTACGCGTTCGACCTCGTCGAGCGGCAGATCAAGAAGGGCGTCGGGATTCCCGACGCGAAGCCGCGGCGGATCCAGAAGGTCGGCGTCGTCGGCGCCGGGTTGATGGCGACGCAGCTCGCGACGCTGTTCCTGCGCAGGCTCGAGGTGCCGCTCGTGATCACCGATGTCGACGCGGCGCGGGTCGAGGAAGCGGTCACGGCGATTCGAGCCGATCTCGAGAAGCAGGCGTCGCGAGGGCGGCTGTCCGAAGGCAAGGCGCGCTTCCTCGGCTCGATCGTCAACGGCGTGCGCCGACACCTCCGCGTTCGCAGGCTGCGACCTGGTGATCGAGGCGGTCTTCGAGGAGATCGGCGTGAAGCAGGAGGTCTTCGGCGCGCTCGAAGGCGTCGTCTCGGACGAGTGCCTGCTCGTCACGAACACGTCGTCCCTGCCCGTCGCCGAGATGGCGGCGCGGCTGCAGCACCCGGAACGCGTGGTCGGGATGCACTTCTTCAACCCCGTCGCGGTCCTCCCGCTCGTCGAGCTCGTGCGCGCGCCGGCCACCGACGACGTCACCCTCGCGACGGCGTGGGACGTGACGAAGAAGCTCGGTAAGCGTGGCGTTCTCGTTCAGGATGCGCCGGCTTTCGTCGTCAACCGGCTGCTCACACGCCAGTCGTGCGTGTTGATGCAGGCGCTCGAGAACGGCAACACCTTCGAGGAGACGGACGCTGCAGCGCTCCGGCTCGGGCTTCCGATGCCGCCGTCGGCGCTCCTGGCGATGGTCGGCCCGCGGGTCGCGAACCACGTCCTCCACACGTTGCACGATGCGTTCCCGGATCGCTTCCCGCTCTCGCCGACGCTCCAGAACTTCGCCGACGGCGAGATGGACGTCGTCCTCACCGGCGATGCCCGGAAGACGGAGGAGGAGATCTACGACGAGATCCTGACGGCGCTCGCCGACGAGGCACGGCACATTCTCGACGAGGGCGTGGTGGCATCCGCGGGCGAGATCGACGCCTGCCTGATCCTCGGCGCCGGCTTCCCGTTCTTTCGCGGCGGCCTGACGAAGTACCTCGATCAGGAGGGCGTTTCGACGCGTGTTTCGGGCCGACCCCTCGGCGGTAGTTAGACCTACCAACTTTCGTTCGCTTCCGGTAGAGTGCTGCCCACAGCACCGCTCGACGCGCCGGAAACGCGTAAGTGTGCTGACCCTCAAGGAAAGCAGCACCGGAGTCGTGTGCTGCGCATATGTACGAGACCGACCTCAACCCGACACTTCCGTCGTCGGAGCCTGCAGAGGGCTTGGAAGCCTCCGCGCTCCGCGCTCATGCCTGGTACGGCGAGCCGTTCCTCCACGCCGGTGAGGACCCTGTGGCCGCGCTCGCGCCCGGCACCGCCCGTCGCGCAGCCCTCGATGACGCGATCGCCGAGATGGAAGCCGGAAAGAAGACCCCCTCGAACCGCTGGCGCGTCCGCTACGGCCTCATGCTCGGCCTCGAGCGCGTCCTCGCCGCGCCGACGCCGGCCACCGCATCGGGCACCGACCTTCGTCGCCATCAGATCGACGCGCTCGCGGGGATGCTCACAGAGCTGATCGCCTCGAGTCAGCGGGCCGGCGACGAGAACGGCAACGGGAACGGGAACGGCAACGGGCATGTGGTCGACGCCGACGCGGCCGAGCTCGACGAGGAGGACGACGACTTCGACGCCGGCGTGGTCGAGGACGAGATCGACGAGGAGCCGGCGTTCACCGGCGAGGATCCAGGCGCCATGCGCCGCTACCGCTTCCGGCACCCCACTGCTTCGGGCAAGACAATTGCGGCGGCGGGATTCGTCGAGTCGGCACGGCATCTCGGCGTCCTGATCCTCACGCACCGGCGGCTGCTCGTCTCCCAGTTCACTCGCGATCTCACGACCGAGGGCTACGCGGAGAGGTTCACCGAGGCGATCGAGGGCGGCAAGGAGCCGCTGCGCGACAACCCGATCACGATCCAGACCTACGCCTGGTTCGCGCGCCACGCCTCCGAGATCTCCCGCTCCGCGTACCAGCTCGTGATCTGCGACGAGGCGCACACGGCGCTCGGAGAGAAGACGAGCGCGGCGATTCGCTCGTTCAGCGAGCCGATCTACATCGGCATGACCGCGACCGAGCAGCTGATCGCGAAGCAGGTCTCGGACGTGTTCCCGGCCTCCGTCGACGACCTGCCGCTCGCGGACGCCGCCCGCCGCGGCCTCATCGCGCCTCTCCGCTGCCTGCGGGTGCCCCCTGCGGCCGCGATCAACTCGGTGCCGATCGTCGGCGGAGACTTCGAGGAGCGCGCCCTGGCGGCAGCGCTCGACCACTCCGCTCTCAACCAGGCGGCGGCGAGCCTCTACCGCGAGCGCTTCGGGACGACACCCGGCATCGTCTACGCAGCCGGTGTCGAGCACGCGTACAACCTCGCCCAGGAGTTCCGCGCCGCGGGGCTGAAGGCCGAGGCGGTATCCGGGAAGACGCCGCCCGTCAAGCTCGCCGAGACGCTGGCGGCCTACGAGCGAGGCGAGATCAACGTCCTCATCAACGCGCAGCTGCTCGCCGAGGGCTGGAACTCACCCCGGGCGACCGTGTGCTTCCACCTCGCTCCGACCGCCTCTCGCCGCGTCTACCAGCAGCGCATCGGCCGGATCATGCGCATGCACTCGCGCAAGGAAGCGGGCATCGTCGTCGACTTCGTCACCAAGGGGTCGACCCACAACGACCGCGTCATCTCACTTCACTCCCTGCTCGACGCCGACTTCTACCGCGAGGGAGCCCGCGTGACGCCGGCGCCGCGGCGGCGGCAGCAGCGCCGGGCCAGGCGGCAGCTCTCGCCGGCGCCGTGGCTCGTTCCGGTGACGCCCGACGTCGCGCGCCGGCTCGCCGTGATCCAGCGCGAGTGGCAGCGCGTCGACCCGAAGTTCCTCGACGATGACGAGCAGCGCTTCTGGGCCACGATCGCCGGCAGGCAGATCCGGTTCGACCAGCGCGCCGACTTCGCACGCAAGTTCACCGAGGGCCGCGCCGGCAAGGGTGCGCTCGAGACCTTCCTCGCGGTCTGTGCGGCCGAGAATCCGAACCGGCGCCTACGGATGACGGCCCTCGCGGACCGGGTCGCGACGCAGGTCGAGCGCGCCGATTTCGACGACCTCGTCACGCTCGTCAGCCAGGCCCCACCGTGGGAGAAGGACAGGTCGGCCGGGGTGCGCATCCTCCTCCGCGCGGTCGGCGAGGGCAAGGCCAACGCACCCGATCAGATCCTCGCGCGCTGGACCTGGAAGCTCGCCCGCGCCACCCGCAAGGTGCAGGACCGACGCGCGAGCGCGGAGTTCCCCGAGGCGAAGCGCCTGCTCGGGGCCGTCGCCAACTCGCGGGGTCACCGCCACGAGGAGAACGTCGCGAAGCTCGTCCAGGTCGCACGCGCGCTGCCGCTTGCTGTCGGGGCCGCCCTGCTCGCATCGGCCGACGGCTACACGCCGCGGGCCAACGCGCTGCTCGACCAGGCGCGCGAGGATCTCGGCCCGATCCAGGAGATCGCCACCGCGCTCGCGGAGAACCTGCCGGCACCGAAGGCGCCGGTTCGCAAGTCACGGCGGCGACGGAAGAAGCGGCGTCCGGCGGGGCGGCGGTCGCAGCCGCGGCTGCAGCCGAGGGGCAAGAGCCCTCCGCCGACGGATCCGCGCCCGTGCCCTCGGCGCCGGTCGAGGCGGTGCCGGCGTCCGCCCAGGCCGAGCAGCTTCCTGACGCGCCTGCCGAGAACGCGGCCTAGACCACGCCGAGGGCGCGGACAGGTCCCGCCCCTACTACTGCCCGTGGGCGGCGGGTTGTCGTTCTCGCGGTCGCGGTCGCGCAGGAAGCGCGTCAGCTCGGCGGCGAGCGATTCGCCGGTCGGCAGGTCGTCCTCGTCGTCGTCGTCCATCATCTCGTCGATCGTGTCGGCGCGCCGCTCGAGCTCCTCGACGTACGCCGCCGTCTCGGGATCGGAGGCAACGGCCTCGGTGATCTGCTCGGCGTACACCTCTTCCGCCTCCTCGAGCTCGTGCAGATCGATCTCGACCCCAAGCAACTCGCCGAGGCGGTCGCAGAGTGCGCGCGCTGCTCGGGGGCTCGGCGCCAGCGAGACGTAGTGCGGCACCGCCGACCAGAGGCTGACGGACGGGATCCCTGCCTCGCGGAACGCGTCGCCGAGGACGCCGACGATGCCCGTCGGACCTTCGTAGCGTGATGCCTGCAGGCCGAGCTCCTCGACGAGCGAGAGGTCGCTGGCCGCTCCGGTGACCGGGGCCGGCCGGGTGTGCGGCACGTCGGCGAGGAGGGCGCCGAGGGTGACGACGAGCTCGACGCCGAGGTCGCGCGCGAGGCCGACGATGAGGTCGCTGAACGCGCGCCAGCGATAGTTCGGCTCGACGCCGAGCAGGATCACGGCATCGCGGTCGGCGCCCGGGAGCGCGGCGGCGTAGAACGTCGTCTCGGGCCACTCGATCCGGCGCGTGAGGCCGTCGTCGAGCGAGACGGTCGGCCGCGTCGCCTGGAAGTCGACGTACGCCTCGGGATCGATGTCGGCGAAGCGCCGCGCGTCCCAGACACGCGTCAGCGTCCCAGCGGCGAGCGTCGCCGCCTGCCCTCCGTCGTTCCAGCCGCGGAAGGCCGCTGATCAGGACGGGGCGGCGCAGCGTCGGCCGCTCGTCGATCCTGAGGTCGCTCTCCATCGACGGAGCTTAGCGACGGTAGGGATGCGTGCCCCAGTCCGGGATCGATCATCCGCCGACAAGGGCCGCGGGAGGCCTCTGCAGTGCGTATGCGATCGCCACCGTCAACGACCAGATCGTCGCTGCCAGTGAGACGTGGATCACGACGAGCCACCACGGCAGGGCATTGCGGTACTGCACCTCGCCGACGATCATCTGCGTCACGAGGATCGCGAAGAGGAGCAGACCGGCCCTCGCGATTCCCGGCAGCTCGCGGCGGAGCCGCCAGAGGAAGAAGCCGACGATGAGGAAGCCGATCCCGAAGACGGCGGTCGCGCGGACGTGCACGTAGACGGTGTCGGTGATGCCGAGCCCGAGGCGTCGAATGTCCTGGCCGCCCGGAATGCGGGCCCGAAGCCGTCGAGACCGTGCCGGTGACGACGAGCGCCGCGCACGCGGCGACGCCGACGGCGGCCACCGTGCGAAGCCAGTGCGGGCCCGGCCGGTGGCGCGAGGCCGCTCGAGTGGCTCCAGGCCTCGATCGCGACGACGATCGCGCCGGCGAGGACGACGAGCGCAAGCAGGAAGTGGGACATCACGGCGATCGGGTTGAGGCCGAGGAGAACCGTGATGCCGCCGAGCGGGATCTGCGCGATCGTCCCGAGGGCGGTGACGAGCGCAAGGTTCCGCACCCAGCGCGGAAGCCCGTCGACCCGCCGCGCAGCGAACCAGACGGCCACCGTGAGCGAGGATCCCGACGAGCGCCACCAGGCGGTTGCTGAACTCGATTGCGGCGTGGCCGCCCTTCTCCGGATACGGCTTGTCGCCGCAGCGCGGCCAGTTGTCGCATCCGAGGCCCGAGGCCGTCAGCCGAACGACTGCCCCGCTCGTGACGACGACCCAGAGGGTGAAGACGGCGGCGGCCGCGAGCTGGACGAAGCGGCGGGCGGAGACGAGGCGCCGGGCTCGCGCCTTCTCGGTCACGCTGTTGACCCCGTCGCCGCCGATCTCCATCCCGGCTACCGTAGCGCGACGCCCGAGCCGTCCAGGACGCGACCGATCGCGGTAGAGCGCGAGATCGCTCGCCGCGAATGTCGCCATCAGAGACGGCGGCCTTGTCCGCGGGCAGCGAGACGAGCAGGCCGCCGGCCGTCTGCGGATCGAACGCCAGCGCTTCGGCAGCGTCGCCGGCGGAGCTCTCGACGTGCGGCCCCGAGTAGTCGCGGTTCCTGCGGTCACCGCCGGTGCGGACGCCCGCCTCGGCGAGCTCGAGCGCCGAGGGAAGCGCGGGCAGCGAGGCGGCGTCGAGCTCGATCCGAACGCCGCTGCGCGACGCCATCTCGTAGGCATGCCCGAGCAGGCCGAAGCCGGTCACGTCCGTGACGGCGTTCGGACCGAAGGGCCGTAGCGCCTCGGCCGCGTCACGGTTGAGGGTGCGCATCGCCGCGACGGCGGCAGCGAGCGCGCCCGCGGGAGCGTGGCCGTCGCGCTGCGCCTGCAGGACGAGCCCGGTGCCGAGCGGCTTTGTCAGGAAGAGCGCGTCGCCCGGCTTCGCGCCGCTCTTCGGCCAGATCCCGTCGGGGTGAACGGTGCCGACGACGGCGAGCCCGTACTTCGGCTCGTCGTCTCGGATCGTGTGGCCGCCCGCGAGAATCGCGCCGGCCGCCGCGCACGACCTCGTCGGCTCCGGCGAGGATCTCACCCAGCATCTCGGTCGGCAGCTCTTCCGGAAACGCGGTGATCGAGAGCGCGAGCAGCGGCACGCCGCCCATCGCGAAGACGTCGTTGAGGGCGTTCGTCGCCGCGATTGCGCCGAAGGCGCGCGGGTCGTCCACGACCGGCGGGAAGAAGTCGACCGTGAAGACGAGAGCACGCTCGTCATCCAGGCGATAGACCGCCGCGTCGTCGGCCGGATCGAGCCCCACGAGCAGATCCGCGGCCTCGACCGGCACGAAGCCGGCGAGCAGCTTCTCGAGTCGCGCGGCCGGGTACTTCGCGGCGCAGCCACCGGCTCGGGCGAGGGAGGTCAACGTCGGTGTGTCAGCCACGTAACGAGTGTATGCCGAGACGTGCAGGAGTCGTCCGGTGGGGGGAGAACAATGGTGGCGGAGAGTCATACCCCTTCCCCCTCTCCCCCTGATCCACGCGAAGGTCGCCATCCCCCTGGCGGCCTTCGTCTTTCTAGGCCGGGTCGGACTCCTCGTCGCCGGCGCCGCCGAGCAGCTCGAACGGGCCCGCCTGCGTGAGGCCGAGCGCTGCCGTAGAGCTCGAGCTTCGCCCGCGAGTCCTCGAGGTCGAGCGTGCGCATCGTCAGCTGCCCGATCCGATCGACGGGGCCGAACGTGCTCTCGACGTTCTCCATCGAGAGGCGCTCCGGGTGATAGGTGGCGTTCGGGCTCGTCGGTGTCGAGCACCGTGTAGTCGTCGCCGCGCCGGAGCTCGATCGTCACCTCGCCGCTGACCGGCAGCCCGATCCAGCTCTGCAGGCTCTGCCGCAGCATCAACGACTGCGGATCGAACCAGCGGCCCTCGTAGAGGAGGCGGCCGAGCCGGCGGCCCATCGTGCGGTAGTTGTCGATCGTCGCCTCGTTGTGGATCGCGTTGACGAGACGCTCGTAGGCGATGTAGAGGAGCGCCATCCCCGGCGCCTCGTAGATGCCGCGCGACTTGGCCTCGATGATGCGGTTCTCGATCTGATCGGACATGCCGAGCCCGTGCCGGCCGCCGATCGCATTCGCGGCCGCGACGAGCTCGACCCGGTCGGCGAACTCGATCCCATCGAGCGCGACCGGCCACCCCTCGTGGAAGCGGACCCGCACCGTCTCGGGCTCGATCACGAGCGCCTGGTCCCAGTGGGGGACGCCCATGATCGGCTCGACGAGCGCCATCGACTGGTCGAGGCTCTCGAGATCCTTCGCCTCGTGGGTCGCGCCCCAGATGTTCGCGTCGGTCGAGTACGCCTTCTCGGCCGAGGCGCGGTAGGGAAGCCCACGCTCGAGCAGCCACTCGCTCATCTCCTTGCGACCACCCAGCTCCTCGACGAAGAGGGCGTCGAGCCAGGGCTTGTAGATGCGGAGCGCGGGATTCGTCAGCAGCCCGTAGCGGAAGAACCGCTCGATGTCGTTGCCCTTGTAGGTCGAGCCGTCGCCCCAGATGTCGACGCCGTGCTCGCGCATGGCGTGCACGAGCATCGTGCCCGTGACGGCCCGGCCGAGCGGCGTCGTATTGAAGTACGTCTTGCCCGCGCTCGAGATGTGAAAGGCGCCGCACTGGAGCGCCACGAGGCCCTCGTGCACGAGCTGCGCGCGGCAGTCCACGATCTCGGCTGCCTCCGCGCCGTAGGCGAGCGCACGCTCCGGGATGTCGGCGACGTCGTCCTCGTCGACCTGGCCGAGGTCGGCGGTGAAGGCGTACGGGATACCGCCCTTCTCGCGAATCCAGGCCACGGCGACGGCCGTGTCGAGGCCGCCCGAGAAGGCGATCCCGATGCGTTCGCCGACAGGCAGCGACTGGAGGACACGGCTCACGGCGAGAGTGTAGGGGCGGGACCTGTCCCGCCCACCGCCTAGGCCGCGATCTTGCTGACGGCCTGGTCGAGCTCGGCGGCGCTGAAGGCACCCTCGAAGCGCGACCGGATGACGCCGTTCTTGTCGACGACGAACGTGAACGGCTCGCTCTTGAGCTTCCACTCGTCGACCCACTGGTTGGTGCCCTTGGCGGGATCGTTGTCCTTGTAGATCTCGATGTGGATGAAGTCGACGCCCTTCTTCTGCCAGTCCTTCGCGACGGACTGGACGACCTGGACGACCGGGCCGCACGTGCGCGTCTGGCAGTAGAGCGGGGTCGCGAAGGTGACGACGAACGGGTGGTGCGCGGCCATCGCCGCGGCGACGGTCGTGCGCAGCAGCTCGCGGTCCGGCGGCTCGGCGGTGGTGACGGTCTTCGGCGCAACGCCGGGCTTGAGGACGGGGTTCTTCGACGGGATGGCGCGCTCCCCGACCTCAGGTGCGGCGGAATGCTTGAGGATCGACCGCGTTGCCGAGCGCCTGGATCTTCTTGCCTCCGATCGGCTCGGCGAGGATCCAGTACTTGCCGGGCTTCGGCATGTCGAGATGCGTGACGTAGATGTTCTGGGCGTCGGCCTTGGCGCCGCCGGGAACGCCGATCGGCTCGAGCGTCGCGGTCGTCTCGGCGTATGGCTTCTGCTTGAGCCCCCGCGCCACCCAGACGTGCGCCGTCGGCTCCTCGATCAGCTGCGACTGCTTGTCGACGACGAGGAACGAGACGCGGTTCTTGCCCGGCTCGTAGTCGTTCGTGCCGGGCACGATCGCAACGTCCTCGCCGGGCTCACGCCAAAGCGCCTCCAGGGTTCCTGGAGGCGCTGAGGTGGTCGAGGTCGGCGACGTCGTGGACGTGGCCGAGGTCGGAGCGGCACTTGTGCCGGAGCCACCGCAGCCCGCGACGGCGGTTGCGAGGCCGATGGCACAGCCGAAGCGCGAGGAGGGCCTGGACAGCGCGCTTCACTGCCCGAGTTTAGCCGTTGCCCTCCGGCCCCCGGATCTCAGTGGCCGTCCGACCAGGTGTGGCCGCCGCCGTGACCGCGGAACTGTCCGAGCCACGCTGCGATCAGGGCGAGATTCGCCAGCAAGAGAAGCAGTCTGCCTGTACGCATTGCCATACCTCCTTCCTAGAATCGGATGTCCTGGAGCGCCTCTGCGGCGATCCGGTAAAGACGGGCTGCCTCGGCATCGTCGCCGCGTCGGCGCGCGAGATCGCCACGTGCGACCCAGGCGCCGGCCCGGTGGCCGACCGAGGCCATCTGCTCGAACACCGCATCGGCGGCGAGGAAGCACTCCTCGGCCTCGTCGAGGCGATCGCGCTCGAGCAGTGAGCGGCCGAGCACGAGGTGGGACTGGCCGACCTCGTCGGGGAAGTCATCGCGACCCTCGAGCAGCGCGAGTGCCTTGCGAGCGTTCTCGTCCGCGGCGTCGTAGTCGGCGAGCTGGAGGTGCACCGCTGCGAGGCTCCCGAGCGCCTGTGCCGCGTCGGGCTGCGAGTCGGACTCGACGGCCAGCGCGAACGACTCCCGGAGGTGACCGATCGCCTGCTCGGGCTTTCCGAGCACGAGCTGGAGCCCGCCGAGGTTGAGCATCAGGCGGCCGACGTTGCGCTCGTCGTTCAGCTCCTGGTAGATCGCCTTCGCCTGCTGCGCGTAGTTGCGCGCGACGATCCAGTGGCCCATGCGCTCGGCGACGAGCGATGCCTGGAAGTACGTGTTCGCCACCGCGCGCCGGTCGTCGGTGCCGCGGGCGAGCTCGAGCGCGGCCTCGACGTCCTCACGGGCGGCCTCGAAGTCGCGCTGGCGACGGCGGCACCGTGAGCGCCAGCCGAGGATGTCGGCGCGGAGGAGATCACAAGGGAGGGTCGGATGCTTCCGCGAGAGACAGTGCCTCGTCGAAGAGCGAGGCGGCGGTCGCGACGCTCGAGAGCTTGTAGCGGCAGACGCCGAGCCGGAAGAGGAGGTCAGCCCGGTCGAGATCGGAGAACTGAGGGCCTTCGGCCAGCTCGCGGGCGACGAGCAGGAGCTCGACCGCCTCGCGTGCTTCACCCTCCTGCGCGCGCGCCCAGGCCTCGCCGGAGAGGGCGCGAACCTCGAGCTCGGCCGAGCCGGTGGCGCCGACGTCGCGCCGGGCCGAGGCGAAGAGCTCGGCCGCCTCGAGCGTGCCGGTGCGACTCGACGAGCGCCTCGGCGCGCGCGAGCATTGTCTCGATCCGGCCCCGGAGGTCGGTCGAGACGCCGCTGCCGAGAAACGCGGGATCGACGCCCAGCTGGCCGGCGAGCCAGGCGATCGACTCCGGCGTGGGGCGCGTCTTGCCGCGCTCGATCTGGCTGATGTACTCCTTCGAGAAGCGATCCCCCGCGACCTGGGACTGCGTCAGCCCGGCCGTGAGGCGGAGCGAGCGGAGCCGCTCGCCGAGACGGGACGCTGGCGCCGGGGGCGTCGTCGCCGTCGGCAACGGCGCGAGCTCATCGTCGCGCAGGGAGAGATTGGCGGCGTCCATCTGTGGGTCAGTCAAGGCGATTCACTTGTTGGCTGCACTCCTCAAAAGGGGTGACATCGGGTTCCCAAACATGGGATTTGCGGGTGAAGTACAGACGTATCGCAAATCACTTGACCGAGCTACTTGACTTTTCGGCCATGGCCCCTAGAGTCCTGATTACCAAGCACCGCAGCCGGACGCCAGGTTGTGGAGCGCGGGGTACACCGACAGGATCCGGTGGCAGCAAGAAGGAGTCTCGTGCCTGGGCCGCAGAGTCACGAGCTTCAGCTGTCGCTCCCTCGAGGAGCCCCCACCCCCGAAACGCCCCCGGAAGCCGCAGCCGGGGGCGTTTCTCTTTTCGTGGCGGACTTCGGCCGATCCCTAGGATCGGGCGATGGACGCGCAGACGACCGACGGCGCGTTCCGACGCGGCTTCCTCGCGATGGTGCCGCTCTGGCTCGGCGTCGTCCCGTTCGCCCTCGCCTATGCGGTCACGGCCCGCGGCGCCGGGCTCTCGCTCGTCGAGACGCAGGCGCTCTCGCTCTTCGTCTTCGCCGGCAGCGCCCAGTTCACGGCCGTCGGGCTCTTCGCGGCAGGCTCGGCAGGAGCCAGCATCGTCCTGACGACGCTTCTTCTCAACATCCGCCATCTGCTCTACGGCGTCTCGGTCGGGCGCCAGTTCGATCTCAGTCGCCGAGAGCGCCCGGTCGCGGCCTACTTCCTCACCGACGAGGCATTCGGCGTCGCCTCCGGCACGGGTGAGCGGTCGTTCCCGTTCCTGCTCGGGGTCGAGCTCAGCCTGTTCGTCACCTGGAACCTCGCCACGTGCGGCGGCTTCCTGCTCGGATCGGCGATTCCCGACCCGACGGAGCTCGGCGTCGACCTGATCTTCCCACTCGCCTTCCTCGCTCTCCTCGTGCCGATGCTCAGGACGCGGATCGAGCTCGGCGTCGCCGTCTTCTCGGGCCTGTTGGCCTTTGGCCTCCATCGGGCGCTCCCGGGCGGGCTCCCCGTCCTCGTCACCGGCATCGGCGGCAGCCTCCTCGGCGCGTACCTGACCCGGAACAACGTCCCTGAGCCGGAGCGTCACCCCGACCATGCGGTGCGGGAGGTCGCATGACCTTCTGGCTCACGCTCGCGGGCATGGTCGCCGTCACCTTCGGCTCCCGCTATGCGGGGCTCGTGCGGCGGACCGAGCTGCCCGAGTTCTGGGTGCGATTCCTCCACTTCGTCCCGATCGCCGTCTTCGCCTCGCTCGTGACGCCGTATCTCGAGGGAGACCTGGGCGAGTGGGGGATCCGCGTCACGGCGGCGGCGGTTGCCGCCCTCGCGGCCTGGCGCACGCGTCAGCTCTGGGTTGCGATCGCCGTCGGGATGGCGGCGTTCTGGCTGCTGCGGATCCCGTTCTGAGCTCGGCTGTCTAGCCGACGCCGCTTGCCGCCGCTCCCGCGTCCGGAGCCGTGCGCTCGCGCGCGTGGCTGCGGACGGTGAGGGCCGCGGTGACGGCGCCGACGAAGGCAATCACTGCGGCGGTGTAGAGCGCGTGGTGAAAGCCGTTCATGAACGCATCGATCCTCGATGCTCCTGACGCGAGCGCAGAGTTGGTGCCGCTCGCGAGGATCGCCCCCATGACCGCGATCCCGAGCGCGCCGCCGACCTGCCGGAAGGTGTTGAGCATCCCCGAGCCGACGCCGGCCTTGTCGACCGGCACGGAGCTGAGCGCCGCGGCGGTCATCGGCGTCATCGTGATCGCCATCCCGACGCCGCCGAGCAGCATCGCGGGCAGGAGCGGCGAAGTACGAGGAGTCCGGTCTGCAGCTGCGCGTAGACGAGCAGGGAGAGACCGACGAGCGTCATGCCGGCGGTCATCAGCCACCGCGAGCCGAGCTTGTCGGATGCGCGGCCCGCGACGGGTGCGACGAGGATGATCAGGATCGTCATCGGCAGGAACGCGGCCCCGGCCTTCACGGCGCTGTAGCCGAGCACGTTCTGCATGAACAGCGAGACGAAGAAGAAGACGCCGAACATCGCGAGCGAGACGAGGAGGGCGACGGTGTTCGCGCCCGCGAAGGTCGGGTTGCGGAAGAGCGTGACGTCGAACATCGGCAGGCGCTGGTGGAGCTCGAGCAGGACGAATGCGGTGCCCGAGACCGCCGCGAGCGCGAAGAGGCCGAGGATCAGCGGTGACGTCCAGCCACGGCTGTTCGCCTCGATCAGCGCGTAGACGAGCGCGAACAGCGCGATGCCCGAGGTGAGGAGCCCGGGCAGGTCGAGGCGCTGCTCGTGCGAGGTGTCCTTCGACTCGGGAATGATCACCCAGCCCGCAACGAGGCCGAGGATGCCGACGGGGACGTTGATGTAGAAGATCCAGTTCCAGCCGATGTGCTCGGTGATCAGGCCGCCGATCGAGCGGGCCGATCGCGAGCGCCATCGCCGACACGCCGGCCCAGATGCCGAGCGCGCGTTCCACGCTCGCGCGGAGGGAACGTGGCCGAGATGATCGAGAGCGTCGCGGGCATCATGCATCGCCGCGCCGACCCCTTGGAAGACGCGGCGCCGCAATGAGTAGCTCGGCGGTACCGGCGAGGCCGCAGAGCAGCGAGGAGATGGTGAAGACCGCGAGGCCGAGCAGGAAGATGCGCCGCCGGCCGACCATGTCGGCCACCTTCCCGCCGGTCAGCATCAGCACCGCGAAGCTGAGGGCATACCCCGTCACGACCCACTCGAGCTCGGAGACACCGATCCCGAGATCGCGCTGGATCGACGGGCAGCGCGACGTTCACGACCGTGTTGTCGAGCATGATCATGAACAGGGCGAACGACAGCGCCGCGAGCGTCCACCACTTTCGGTTCTCCGTCGGCGAACAGCTGCGCTCTCATCCCGTCCTCCTCCTCTGGTCGACCTCTATCGACGCTAGCAAAGACCGTTGTTCAGGCCGTGTGGCGAGGCTTGCGGGCCATCTCGACGAAGGCGTCGAGCGCAGCGGGGTTGGCGAGCGCATCCCGGCTCACGGTCGTTTCGGGGTCGGCGCCGAGGAGGATGCGCTTGACCGGGAGCTCGAGCACCTTGCCGGAGAGGGTGCGGGGAACCTCGGCGATCTGCTGGACGCTGTCGGGAACGTGGCGCGGTGAGCAGTCCTCTCGGATCCGCCTGCGGATCTGGGCGACGAGGTCGTCGTCGAGGGTGGTGCCGGTCGCGGAGGACGACGAAGAGCGGCATGGTGCCGTCGGTTCCAGGGAGGGGGAGGTCGAGCACGAGCGCGTCGACGACCTCGTCGAGCGTGAGGACGGCGCGGTAGATCTCGCTCGTGCCCATCCGGATCCCGCCGCGGTTGATCGTGGCGTCGGAGCGGCCGCTGATGATCGCGGTGCCGCGGTCGGTGATCTCGATCCAGTCGCCGTGGCGCCAGACGCCCGGGAACATCTCGAAGTAGCTCTCGCGGTAGCGGCTGCCGTCGTGGTCGCCCCAGAAGTAGAGCGGCATCGAGGGCATCGGCTCGGTGATCACGAGCTCGCCGACCTCGTCGATCAACGGCTTGCCCTCGGGGCTCCATGCCTCGACGCGGGCGCCGAGCGCGCGGGCCTGCAGCTCGCCCTGGTAGACGGGCAGCGTCGGCACGCCGCCCACGAAGGCGGTGCAGACGTCGGTGCCGCCGGAGGTCGAGAACAGCCAGATGTCGTCTCCGAGCGCCTCGTAGACCCACGCGAAGCCCTCCGGCGAGAGCGGCGAGCCGGTCGAGCCGACCGACCGCAGCGCCGACAGGTCGCGGCCCTCGGCCGGCCGCAGGCCGGCCTTCTGGCAGCTGCCGAGGTAGGCGGCGCCGGTGCCGAAGCAGGTGATCCCCGCCTGTTCGGCGAGATCCCAGAGGACGCCGAGGTCGGGCGTGCCGGGGTTGCCGTCGTAGAGCACGATCGACGCCTCGGTCGTGAGGCCGCCGACGAGGAAGTTCCACATCATCCAGCCCGTCGTGGTGAACCAGAACAGCCGATCGTCGGCATGGAGGTCGACGTGGAGACGCATCTTCTTCAGCGTCTCGAGCAGGATCCCGCCATGGCCGTGCACGATCGCCTTCGGCAGCCCCGTCGTGCCCGAGCTGTAGAGCACCCAGAGCGGATGATCGAACGGCGACCTGCTCGAAGCGAAGCGGCGCTCCCTCCCCGCTGCGGCGCAGGTCGTCCCACCGCATCGCCCGGCCGAGCCCGGCCGACGACGGCTCCGGGTCGAGGTAGCCGAGCAGCACCGTGTGCTCGACCGTCGGCAGCGAGCCGAGCAGCTCCTGCACGACGCCGCAGCCGGTCGAAGTCCTTGCCGCCGTAGCGGTAGCCGTCGACGGCAAGCAGCACCTTCGGCTCGATCTGGGCGAAGCGGTCGATCACGCTCCGCGCCCCGAAGTCAGGCGAGCAGCTCGACCAGACAGCCCCGATCGAGGCGCAGGCGAGGAACGCCGCAACCGCCTCGGGAATGTTCGGCAGGTACGCCACAACGCGGTCGCCGGGCCCGACCCCGAGCGCACGCAACCCCGCCGCGATCCGCGCTACCTCCTCCCGCAGCTCGCCGCGGGTCATCTCGCCGAGCGGCCGCAGCTCCGATGCGTGCCTGATCGCCACCGCCTCGTCGGCTCCGGGGCGCAGCGCGTGCTCCGCGTAGTTGAGGCGGGCGCCGGGGAACCACTCCGCCCCCGGCATCGCCCGCGAGCCGAGAACACGCTCGTACGGCACCGACGCCGCGACGTCGAAGTACTCCCAGATCGACGCCCAGAAGCCTTCGAGGTCGGTCGTCGACCACTCCCAGAGGCTCGCGTAGTCGGGGAGTGCGAGGTCGCGTGTCTGCTCGAGCCAGCGGGTGTACGCCGTCAGCGTCGCGCGCTCGATCCTCCCCGCGGACGGACGCCACAGCACGGGCGGTGCGCTCATGCCCCGAGTCTGCCTTCTCCGGCCGCCACACGGTGTGCCGTACCTACGATACGTCCGTGCCCGTCTACATCTGCCCCAACTGCAAGAACCGCTCGGTCGACATCGACGGCTTCGAGGGGTTCTCCGGCTCGGATGCCCTGCAGTGCCGGCGCTGCGGCTTCGGCTTCATCTTCCAGCTGCTCGAGGACTACTACCCGGCCCCTGGGACGGGATTCATCGTCTGCGACCAGGACGCGCGGGTGCTCGCGGTCGGGCGGGGCGTCTTCGAGCAGACGGGCTTCCAGGAGGGCGACCTGATGGGACGCGACGTCGGTGAGGCCCTCGCGCTCTCCGATGCGAAGCCGATCGGCGTCGTGCAGGAGTGGGGCGTGCGCCAGCTCGGGCTCGCAGCTCGAGCTCTCGACGCGCGCGGCGATCCGCAAGCCGGTGACCGTCGACCTCTTTCCGGCGTACGACGAGGACGGCGGATTGCTCGTCGCCCTGACGCCGCGGACCCGACGCAGACCGGCTGACGCTCGGTAGCCACTCGCGTGTCGCGGCGCGATCCAGAGCTGACGCGAGACCGCGAGCGACGTCGGCCCTCCTCGCCGTACAGCGCCGTCGCGGCGTTCATCTTGCGCCCGTCCGCGTCGAGCGGCCAGGCGGCGACGACGCAGCGCTCGCCCTCGTTCGGCAGCCGGTCGATCCGCGCGGTGATGCGGGCGAGCAGCGGGTCGCCGCGGCCGTCCCCGTGAAGCGAGTAGGCACCCGGGCAGTCGATCACGGCCCACACGATCTCGGGTCGGACGTCCCGTGCGACCCAGGTCGTCGCGACGAGCGCGTCGTCGCGGCCGCGGCACGCGACCGGCGTGGATCTCGAGCCCGTCTCCCTCGGGGCGCGTGCCACACACGAAGCACTCGTCGAAGACGGGTGCTCCGAGACCGGCCAGCGCGCGGGCTGCGGCGGCGGCCTCCTCGAAGCTCGGAGGCGGAGGTGGCGACACGCCGGGGTCGCCGGCCCGTGCCTCGGCGACGAGCGCCTCGCCGTCGAGCAGCAGCACCCGCTCGCCGTCACGCGTGGCGCTGAGTGGCCGCTCGAGCGGTGGTGGCAGCCGCAGCGTCACTTCGATGCCGAGCCGGTCGTCGAGGCCGAGCTCGCGCGCCGCCCCGGCCAGCAGCCCGCTCGCATAGCCACCGTTGGCCGAGGTGCGGGGCCCGCGAAAGCGGCGGGCGATCGTGAGAGGTGAGAGCATGACGGTAGAGTGGAGTTTATGCCTTGCAGTCAAAAACATGTCGGGTTGTCGTGAGACTCGCGCTCGCGCAGCTCAATGCCGTCGTCGGCGATCTCGCCGGCAACCGGGCGCTCATCGTCGACGCGATCCGCGAGGCCCGAGCGGCGGGGGCCGACCTCGTCGTCTTCCCGGAGCTCGCCGTCACGGGGTATCCGCCCGAGGACCTGCTCCTGCGCCCTGGCTTCCTCAAGGCCGCCCGGGCCTCGCTCGACGAGATCGCGCCCGCGACCGAGGGGATCACGGCCCTCGTCGGCTGCCCGCGTCTTCGAGCGCGACCTCGCGAACGCGTGCGGCGTGCTCTCCGACGGAGAGCTGCGCGGGGTGTACCGCAAGCACTACCTGCCGAACTACGGCGTCTTCGACGAGCACCGCTACTTCGCGGCTGGGCGTGATCTGCTCCTGCTCCGCTGCGGCGACGTGCTCGTCGGCCCGACGATCTGCGAGGACATCTGGCAGCCGGGGCCGCCCGCCACAGATCTCTCGCTGGCGGGGGCGCAGCTGATCGTGAACCTCTCGGCCTCTCCCTTCCACGTCGGCAAGGCGGAGGACCGCGAGGAGATGCTCGTCACGCGGGCGCGCGACAACGCGTCGTATCTCGCGTTCTGCAACCTCGTCGGCGGCCAGGACGAGCTCGTCTTCGACGGCCACTCGGTGGTGCTCGACGACGAGGGCGAGGTGATTGCGCGGGCGCCGGGGTTCGAGGAGGCCATGCTGATCGTCGACCTCGATCCGACCGAGGCGCTCGGCCGCCGGCTCCGCGACGTGCGGCGCCGCGAGCTCGAGCGCTCGCGCGACGCGGCGCCCGCCGCGACCGTGATCGAGATTCCGCAGGCCGCCTCGGCGTGAGGATGCCGCAGCGCCCGGGATCGTGCCCTTCGCCCCGGAGCTCGAGCAGATGCGCCTCGCCCTCGGCCTCGGGATTCGCGACTACGTCGAGAAGAGCGGCTTCCGGGAGGTGGTCGTCGCGGTCTCGGGCGGAATCGACTCGGCCCTCACCGTCGCGATCTGCGCCGATGCGCTCGGCGCCGAGCGCGTCCACGGCGTCTCGATGCCTTCGCGGTTCTCGTCCGAGGGAACGCGTGACGACGCGCGCGAGGTGGCGGCCAACCTCGGCATCGACTTCCGCGAGATCGCGATCGAGGGGATCGTGGAGGCGTTCAGCGACGCGCTGGCGCCGTCCTTCGCCGGCCGCGAGCCCGACCTGACCGAGGAGAATCTCCAGGCCCGCGCCCGCGGGATGCTGGTGATGGCGCTCTCGAACAAGTTCGGCTGGCTCGTCGTCTCGACCGGGAACAAGTCCGAGATGGCGGTCGGCTACGCCACTCTCTACGGCGACATGGTGGGGGGCTTCGCGCTCCTCAAGGACGTGTTCAAGACGGATGTCTTCCGGCTCTCACGCCACCTCAACGAGCGGGCGGGGCGCGAGCTGATCCCGGTCTCGACGATCGAGCGGCCGCCGAGCGCCGAGCTGCGGGCAGAGCAGCGCGACGATCAGTCCCTGCCGCCGTACGAGCTGCTCGACCCGGTGCTGGAGGCGTACGTCGAGCTCGACCGCTCCCGTGAGGAGCTGCTCGCCGAGTTCGACGAGTCGACGGTCGAGCGAGTGCTCGCCCTCGTCGACCGGGCCGAGTACAAGCGAAGGCAGGCGCCGCCCGGCGTCAAGCTGCGCCCCCGCGCGTTCGGCCGCGACTGGCGGCTGCCGATCGCCAAACGCTGGCACGGTTGACAAGCCAAGCGTAAGTTGTAACTTACCGTAAGTGAGTGCTTACGCTAACGATCCGGATCCGGCTGCCGTTCTCGACGCTCTCGGAGACCCGACGCGGCGGCGCGTGCTCGAGCTCGTCCGTGAGGGCGGGCCGTCACCGGTCGGCGTGATCGCGGAGGCGATGCCGGTCTCGAGGCCCGCCGTCTCGCAGCACCTGCGTGTGCTCGAGGGCGCCGGTCTCGTGACCTGTGTGAAGCAGGGGACGCGGCACCTCTACGCCGTGCAGCCCGACGGGCTCGCGGTATTGCGGCTCTGGCTCGACGGATTCTGGGACGATGCGCTGCTTCGCTTCAAGCGGGCAGCAGAAGGGAGTGGAGGAGAATGAGCGAGACAATGACGCTGGCGCCGGTCGTCAAGTCGGTGTACGTCGGGTGCGACGTAGGCCGCGCCTTCGAGGTGTTCACGCGTGAGATCGGCTCGTGGTGGCCGCTCGACCAGCTCGCCTTGCACCCGGGCGAGGTGCGCGAGGTGATCTTCGAGGAGCGCGAGGGCGGAGAGGTCTACGAGACCTCGAACGACGGCGAGCGGTCGCATTGGGCGACCGTGCTGGCCTGGGAGCCCCCGTCGGGCTTCACGATCGCCTGGAAGGTCGATCCCGAGGCGGTGGCGGAGACCGAGGTCGAGGTGCGCTTCACGCCGGACGGCGACGGGACGAACGTCGTGCTCGAGCACCGGCACTGGGAGCGGCTCGGGGCGGTCGGCCGCCGAGGCCGGGGAGGCTACGACGGTGGCTGGGAGATGGTGCTCGGCCGGTACGTCGCGAAGGCGGGTTGAGGGTCGGCAGGTCGCGCCCTAGACACCGACGTCGATCGGCTCTGACGGCGGCCCGTCCGGAGCAGTCGCGGATGAGATCGGGGAGGCGACGGGGAGCGAATGTCCTCCGCCGCCTCGTCGAGCTCGTCGAGCGTCCACCAGCGCAGTTCGTACACGTACTCGGCGTTCAGCTGCTCCCAGCTCAGCCTCGGTTCGGGCGTGAAGGCGGGTGTGCGGACGAGGTGGTACTGCTCGCGCTGCCCGTCCCACTGACCGCCGATGAACGGGATGATGTGGAGCCGCGTCCAGACGGCAGGCCCGATCTCGACGGCGGTGAGGCCCGCCTCCTCGGCAAGCTCACGCCGAAGCGCCTCCTCGGGGGTCTCGCCCGGCTCGATCCCGCCACCCGGAGTGGCCCAGAGCGTGCGGCCCGGGAACTCGAAGCGGACGAGCAGGATCCGGTCGTCCGGGTCGATCACGATCGCCCGCGCCGCGGGGCGGATCCGCAGCTCGCTCACGGGCGAGCCTCGATCAGGTCGCGCAGGGCGGTGAACCAGCGCAGCCGCTCCTACCAGGGAACGGCCGCGTTGGCAGGCGAGGTCGACGGCAGCACGAAGAGCGCCGTCTCGCCGAGGCGGCGTTCCTGCAGGCCGTGCTCGGGCCGCTCGCGGAACGGCCCGCGGTAAGCCTCCTTGCCGACGAAGGCGATCACGCCGGGCCGGAGCTCGCGGGCGAGCGCCTCGAGCCGCTCGGCGCTGCCGGCGAAGTCGCCCGCGCGGAGGTCGCCGGAGCCCGGGCGTGGTGCGGTAGGCGGCGTTCGTGATGCCGATCCCGAGCGGGAGCAGCTCGAACTGCTCCGACGGCTCGAAGAGGCGCGGCGTAAGCCCGGCGTCATGGAGCAGGCGCCAGAAGTCGTTGCGAGGGTTCGCGAAGTGCGCGCTCGGCGGCGTCCGAGAAGCGGCCCGGGTTGATCCCGCAGAAGACGACGGCGAGCCCGGGTGCGAGCACGTCGGGGACGGCGGAGGGCGTGGGCGGCGGGCGGCTATGCGGCTTCGGGCTCGCGCGCCTCGAGGCGCGCCTCGAACGCGATCCGGATCCGCTCGGTGAGGGCCGCAGGAGATTCCGTTTCGAGGGGCCGACCGACCGGGACGACCTTGACGGTGTCGTCGCTGCCTCGCCAGCCGTAACAGCGGAGATAGCACTCTTCCTCGCTCAACGGCCTCAACCGCGGCTCCATGTGGTGAACGCTATGGGACGGTCCGGACGGTATACGCTCGTTCCGTGGGCACGCAGGCCAAGATCCTCAGCTTCGACACGTCTCTCGACCGCGACTGGGCCGCCTCGAGTGGGCTCGGCGGCGCCGTGCTCGCGAACGAGGAAGGCGTGGAAGCCCGAGCATCTCCTCCTCGCCGCGCTCTGCACGCTGCATTCTCACGAGCTATCGCCACCACGCTCGCCGGGCCGGCCTCGAGCCGACCTCGAGCGCGGCTGCTCACGGCGTCATAACCCGCCGCGAGGAGGACGGGCGCTTCGCCTTCGTCGAGATTCGCATCGACCTCGACGTCACGCTCGATGCGCGCGCCGGCGCGTGACGTGCTCCTGGCCCTGAACGCGAAAGGCGAGCGCGACTGCTTCATCGGCGCCTCACTCGCCGTCAAGCCCGACTATCACTGGACCGTCAACGGGGAGGATCTCTCTTGAGTACGACATTGCTCGACATCACCGCCGTTCGCTCTCGCTTCACCGCGCTGCAGCGCCGCCTCGCTTTCTTCGACGGCCCCGGCGGCACCCAGTGCCCCGACGAGGTGATCGACGCCAGTCGCGGAGTACATGCGCCACGACAACGCGAACGTCGGGGCGCCGTACGAGACGTCCCGCCGGACCTCGGCCCTCGTCGATCTCGCCCATGAGAAGGCCGGATCGTTCCTCGGCTGCTCGGGCGACGAGGTCGCCTTCGGCCAGAGCATGACCTCGCTCAACTTCCTCCTCACCCGGGCTCTGGCCCGCGAGCTGAAGGCGGGCGACGAGGTGCTCGTGACCCGGCTCGACCACGACGGCAACGTCGCCCCCTGGCTGGCGCTGCAGGACGACATCGGGATCGTGGTGCGTCAGGTCGAGATCAACGACGACCTCTCGCTCGACTACGACAGCCTCGCCTCGCAGCTCGGCGAGCGCACGCGCGTGGTCGCGTTCCCGGTTGCGGCCAACTCGGTCGGCACCGCGCCCGACGTGCGTCGGATCGTCGAGCTTGCGCACAGCGTCGGGGCACTCGCCTGGGCCGACGCCGTCCACTACGGCCCGCACGGGCAGATCGACGTCACGGCCTGGGACGTCGACGTGCTGCTCTGCTCGCCGTACAAGTTCTACGGCCCGCACATGGGCATGGCCTTCGGCAAGAAGGACCTGATCGGGTCATGGCGCCCGTACAAGGTGCGGCCGGCGGCCGACGAGCCCGTCGGGCACCGCTACGAGCTCGGTACGTGCCAGCACGAGCTGCTCGCAGGCTTCGTCGCGGCGGTCGACTACGTCGACTCGATCGGCTGGGAGGCCATGCTCGCCCACGAGCGTGGGCTCGGGCAGCGGTTCCTCGACGGCCTGCCGGACGGCATCGACCTCTATGGCCTGCCGACGATGGAGGGCCGCGTGCCGACGTTCTGCTTCAACGTTCCCGGCCGCACCTCCGAGGAGGTGGCGACGCACCTGGCCGACGAGCACGAGGTCGCCGTCTGGTGGGGCAACTACTACGCGCTCGAGACGATGCGCGCGCCTCGGCCTCGACGAGTGGATGGGCGCCGTGCGGGCCGGGATCGTCCACTACAACACCGAGGAGGAGGTCGACCGCCTCCTCGGCGGCGTCGCGGAGCTGCTGTGAAGATCCTCGTGCTCGGTGGCACGCAGTTCGTCGGCCGCGCGGTCGTCGAGGCGGCGCTCGCGGCGGGCGACGAGCTGACGCTGTTCCACCGCGGCCAGACGAACCCCGGTCTCTTTCCGGAGGCCGAGCACGTCCTCGGCAATCGGGACGGTGGTCTCGCGGCGCTCGACGGTGGCGACTGGGACGCGTGCATCGACGTCTCGGGCTACGTGCCGAGGCTGGTCGGCGACTCCGCCGCGTACCTGCGCGACCGCGTCGCGCGCTACGTCTACGTCTCGACGATCTCCGTCTACGCCGGCCTCGCTACGCCGATGGACGAGACCGGCCCGCTCGGAACGCTCGAGGACGAGACGACCGAGGAGATCAGCGGCGGCTCGTACGGGCCGTTGAAGGCGCTCTGCGAGCAGCGGGTGACAGAAGTCTTCGGCGAGCGTGCGGCGATCGTGCGACCCGGGTACGTGATCGGGCCCTACGACCACACAGGGCGGTTCCCGTGGTGGGCGCACCGTGCGGCCGAAGGCGGCGAGATCATCGTGCCGGCCTCGATGGCACGCGCGTTCCAGGCGATCGACACTCGCGACCTCGCCGCCTTCCTCCTGCTCCGCGCCCGTTCGCCGCTGACCGGGGTGTTCAACGCCACGGGGCCCGTGCCCGCCGATCACGCTGCTCGACCTGGTCGAGGCGGCCGCGAGCGCGAGCGACGCCGACCTCAACGTCGAGGTCGTCGACGACTCGTTCCTCGCCGCCCAGGGCATCGAGATGGAGCTGCCGCTCTGGCCGGGCGACGACCCCGACTGGGCCGCCTGGGCGCAGGTCGACGTGAGCAAGGCGATCGGCGCCGGGCTCACGTTTCGCCCCGTCGACGACACCGTCGCCGCGACCCTCGCGCACACGGGGGTGGTCCCGGGCATCGGCCTCGAGCCCGAGCGCGAGGCGGAGCTGCTTGCGCGCCTGGCGACGCGCGCGTGAAGGCAGGCACGCGACGGGCGGGACCGGTCCCGCCCTCGTCAGGCGAGCAGCGTCTGCTCGAGCAGGAAGGCGTTCAAGGCGATGATCACGATCGCCACCACGACCGCGGCAACGGTCGTCGAGTGGCGGTTGACGAGCCCGCCCATCAGCGTGCGGTTGCGGCAGAACATGACGAGCGGGATCAGCGCGAACGGGATCCCGAACGACAACACGACCTGGCTCAGGATCAGCGCCTTCGAGGGGTTGACGCCGATCGCGATGATCACGAGAGCCGGGATCATCGTGATCGTGCGCCGGAGCCAGAGCGGGATCTGACGTCGGATGAAGCCCTGCATCACGACCTGGCCGGCCATCGTCCCGACGCTCGACGACGAGAGGCCGGAGGCCAGCAGGGCGATGCCGAACATGATCGCTGCGCTCGTGCCGACGTAGGTCTCGAGGCCGTCGTAGACGAGGTTGAGGTCGTCGCCGACATCGTCGAGCCCGCGCGAGTGGAAGACGGCGGCGGCCGTGATCAGCATGCTCATGTTGATCAGGCCGGCGATCGTCATCGCGATGATCACGTCCACGAGCTCGAAGCGGAAGATCTTCTTCCGCGCGGCCGGCGTCGCCCCGACGATGCGGTTCTGGGTCAGCGCCGAGTGGAGGTAGATGACGTGGGGCATGCACGTGGCGCCGAGGATCCCGACTGCGAGGAGGAGGCTCTCCGTCCCGTCGAAGCCGGGGATCAGGAGGCCGTGCCCGACCCCGGGCCAGTCCGGCCCGGCGCGGAACATCTGGAATCCGAAGGCGACGACGATGACGCCGACGAAGCAGGCGATCACGGTCTCGAACTTCCGGAAGCCGCGGCTCTGGAGGCCGAGGATGAAGAAGGCGGCCACGCCGACGATCAGGGCGGCGGGGAAGAGCGGCAGGCCGGTGATCAGGTTGATGCCGATCGCGGCGCCCACGAACTCGGCGATGTCGGTGGCCATCGCGATCAGCTCGGCCTGCACCCACAGCCCGAAGGTGACCCGACGCGAGAACTGCTCGCGGCAGACTTCGGGCAGGTTCATTCCCGTCGCAATCCCGAGCTTCGCGCTCATCGTCTGGATCAGCATTGCCATGAGGTTCGCCACGAGGACGACCCAGAGGAGCAGGTAGCCGAACTTCGCCCCGCCGGCCATGTTGGTGGCGAAGTTGCCCGGGTCGACGTAGGCGACCGAGGCGATGAACGCCGGTCCGAGGAAGGGCGTGAAGCGGCGGAGGCCGCCCCGCTCGCCGCTGAGGGAGCGCTCGGCGGCGCGGAGGACGACGGCCTCGCCCGGCAGCGCGTTCTCGGCTCCGAGAACGAGCGATCCCGGCTCGACGGGCTGGAGCACGCGGCGCCGACCCTCATCGGTTGTTGCTGGGTCAACGCTCATCGCCTTATCCTAACCCAATATTTAGCCCGAGCTAAACCTTAGGGGAGGCGGGATGCCTACCCGCTGCGGAGAACGACGACGGGACTCGTCGCGATCGGGGTCCAGCCGTCCTTGTCGACGAGCACGACGCGCACCCGGGCAGGGCGGCGAACGTGGACTTCGCCCTCGGAGACGTAGTCGGTGCGAGTACTCGCGACCGGCCACCAGCCGAACCGCTCGCGCAGGTAGACCTCGACCAGAACGCGAGTGTACGGCGCGCTCGGGGTGACCGAGAAGCTGACGCCGGCCTTGGTTGCCCGGATCGCGACGCGGCGAATCCCGACGATCAGCCGCCGTGTCTCACTCGTTGCCCCGGCGGACGCGGCGCGGTAATCGCCGGTGGCGTCGACGGCGAGCGTGGTCTTCCACGTCCCGTCGGCGGCAGGCGGCACGCTGGCGAGCGTCGTGAACGCCTTGCCGTCCAGCCTCCGCTGGATCGTCACGGGTTGCGTCGGGTCGGCGGAGCGGCCGTCGAACTCGACCTTGGCGCCGACCGCCACGGCCGCGGTGGGAAGCGACCCGAGCGTCACCTGCCGGACGTCGATCTCCCCGGTAATGCTCGGGTGGATCGTGCAGTGGTACCCGTACGTCCCGACATCCTTGAACGCGAACGAGAAATGGCCGTTGCTGTCGACGTTGCCGGAGTCGAAGAGCCCCGTGTCGGACGTCACGGTGTGCGTCCGCACGCTGACGTTCGTCCAGACGACGGTCTCGCCGGGGAGAATGTCGAGCTGCTCGGGGCCGTAGGCCGAGAACTGGATGTTCACTTCCTGCGGCTTCAGGGCGGCGCCGGCCGGCGTGAGCAGCAGGAGGGCCACGCAGACGGCACCGCCGGCCAGCCGTGCCAGGCTCACTTCGACACCCGGTAGATGCCGATCATGCCCTTCATCATGTGATCCTCGACGTGGCAATGGTAGAGCCACGTCCCGGGCGCATCCTCGCGCCAGCGGATCCGGAACGACTCGGCCGGGCCGACCGTCTGCGTGTCGCGCGAGACGGCGCCGGTGCCCTGCGACACCCAGCGGTGCCCATGGACGTGGAAGGTGTGGAAGTCGGAGCCCATCGCCATCACGTCCCACTGCACGAGCTCTCCGACCTTCGCGTGGAAGACCGGCGTGTTGCCGACGAAGGCCCGGCCGTCGATCGTCATGAACTTGCCCATCGGCGCGAGGACGACCTCGAACTCGCGGTCCGGCGCCTTCTCGTTGCGGCCGAGGATCGAGAGCATCCCGAACATGCCGCCGCCGATCGAGTCCGTCATCGACGGCGAGTGGTCGTGATAGGGCCAGACGCCCGCCGAGTCCTCGCCCGCGGTGAGCTTGTACGTGTACGACTGGCCCGGTTGCACGTTCGCCGTCCTTGCCCGAGAACCCGGGAACGTAGGCGCCGTCCGAGCTCGGTGCGTAGTGCACGCCGTGGAAGTGCATCGAGTGCGGCTGCTTGTCGCAGCGTGTCCATGTTCTTGAAGTGGATCCGCAGGTGGTCGCCGACGCGGGCCTTGATCAGCGGCCCGGGGATCACGCCCGTCGGCGCTCTCGCGCGGTGCGTTCGGCAGTGGCTTGGCCCAGTTCGCGCTGTAGCGGCGGTAGACGACCGTCTGGATCACCGAGTCGGCAGGGGTGACCTCCATGCCCATGATCGCGTCATGCCCGTTCGGGCGTGATGTTCCAGGTGACCGGGACTGCGGCGACCCAGTAGTCGATCGTCTGTCCGGGGGTGGCCGCATCGGCGACCGGAGACGCTGCCGAGAGGCCCGCGAGACACAGCGCGAGGACGCCGGCTCGCGCCAGCGTCCTCGCACCGATCGACATCGAGCAGCGAACGTCAGCGTGACGTCCACCTCCGCCTGCATCCACGGGTGGATCAGGCACATGAAGTAGGAGCTTCGTGCCCGCCGGCGCGGTCACCTTCAGGTCGATCGACTCGCCCTTCTTCCCCGGGCCCGTCACGCCGGAGTCACCGGGGAGGTCGACGGACGGCGGCGTGGCCTGGCCGACGCCGTTCTCGAGGAACGGGAACTTCGGCGGCGCGTCGCTGTTCGGGTCGGCGCCGTGCGCCTTTGCCGAGCTTGTTGCAGATCTAGCAGTTGACGATCGCGAGCGCCGTCTTCGGCTCGTCCTTCTTGGCGACGACCGTGAACGTGTGCGGGCCTTCGCCGGCCGCCACGTTCACGATGTGCAGCGTCCCGCCGGAGGGGACGTGTAGACGTCCTTGTCCCAGCGCAGCGCCGTCCTGGATGTAGCGGTTGACGACGACGACGGGCAGCTTCGTGACCGCCTTGATCGTGGTCACGCTCGTCGCCTGCTTGTGGCCGGCGCTGGCGCCAGCCACGACGACGGCGGCTGCGATACAGAACACCGCAGCCGAAAGTACGAGCTTCCGTGAGATCATCGAATCTCTCCCTTGGCGGCAGTTGCCGTCCGATGTGTTGCCCGGAAGACCCCTCCGGCCTACCGGGTTGATGCTGTGAGGGAGAACCTAACCATCCGGATGGGGCACAATCAATGGGCCGGAGGAACGATCCTCTGTCATCCCCAAGACGGAGGCGCCCGCCGTCAGTTCGGCGGCCCAGCGAGGCGGCGGACGAGAGCGAGCGTGATGAACGCGCCCGGCACGAACAGCACCACGGCCGCCAGCATCAGCGCCTTGGCCGTACCCCCGCCGAGATCGACGAGGACGCCGGCGAAAAGGCAGGCGGCGCCGAGCAGGCAGAGGAACGGACCGAGCGCGTCGCGATAACGGAACGGCTCTGCCTCGGCACGACGGCTCATCGGCCTATCGTGCCAGCGCGCGATCAGTCCGTCAGGTCCTTGCAGCTCGGTGCCGCCTTGAACGCGGTCTCGAGCTCGCCCTTGGCATCGAGCGACTGGAAGCTCTGGAAGGTATTCGAGACCTGCTGACCCGCCGTCTTCAGCGTCGTCGAGATCGTCGAGACGGCGCTGAGCAGGCCGGACGCGCCGCTCGCGTTCGCGACCGCGTCCTGGATCGTCTGCATGTCGTCGTTGATGTCGGTCGCGAGCTGGTCGACCGAGTCCTTGGCCTGCTGCCCCGCGTCCGTGTCCGGCTTGCCGAGATCCTGGAGGCTGGAGGTGAACGTGTCCGTGGACGTCGAGGCGTCGTCGATCGCGCTCGAGAGCGAGTCCTTCGAGAGACCGCCCTGCTTGATCGTGTCCGTGATCGACGTCAGTGACGTCGTCCACGTCGTGATCGCGGAGCAGAATCCGTCGGCCCACTCGCTCGTCGGCGTCGTGTCGCTGCGAGCTGTCGCTCGAGCCGCAGCCGGCGGCCAGAGCCGCGATGACGGCCACGGCCACGGCGATCAGGGCTCGCTTCGACATCGCTGCAGCGTAGACGGTCGGCCCGCGGCGCGCGTCACGAGTGCGCGCCGCGGGCGCGCGTGGCACGGTCCGGCCCTAGAGCCCGAACTCCGCGCGCACCCGTCCGACCTCGACGGCCGTCTTCAGGGCGGCGTAGTCGCGCTCGTTCTGGTCGGCGTACGACTCCGCGAAGCGTGCCATCGCGCGGTCGAAGGTGTCGCTGTTGCCGAGGTAGCTCGCGATCGCGACGCCGTCACCGGCGCGCACGTGCGCGCGTGCAAGCTCGGTTCCGCAGGCTCGTCCGTAGGCGACCATCGTGCGCGGCTCCATCACGTCGACGAGCGCCGACGTCTTCGCGTCCCACAGCTGGCGGACGTAGAAGTCGCGCTTGACGCCGTCCGGTGCATCGACCTTGATCCAGCCGAGCATGATGTCGCTCGCCGCCTGCGTGAGCCGCTGGCCTTCGACCACCCGCTGGCCGCTGTTCGCGAACTCGCTGCGGCCGAGGAACGGCTCCAGCACGGACGGCTGCGCCTCCTTGAACTGGAGGAACAGCGGATCCTGGTCGTCGCGGCCGAGCATGAGGCAGATCCACGCCCGGGTGCCGACGCTGCCGACGCCCACCACCTTGCGGGCCGCGTGGACGTAGCGGAAGCGCTCGAGCAGCTTGCGCCGGTCGCCCGCGAGCGTGCGCCGGTACGAGCGGATGACGCCGCGAAGGAACTCCTCCATGACGATCCGTATGCTCGGCGTGGACCTCCTCGATCGGCACGATCAGGGGCGGGTCGCCGACGATCCGGAGCTCGCCGTCGACCATCTCGGTGAGCTTCCCGAACGCCTTGATGCTGTCCTTGGTCCGGCCCTTGGCAATGTTCGCCTGGGCCCGCTCGTAGGCCTTGGTGTCCTTTTGCTTCAGCTCCCGGCGCGACGGTTGCGAGAAGATCGTCGACGTTGAGCCGCGAGTACCAGAGGTCGAGCGTGTTCATGCCGGAGAACCGACGGACGCCTTCTCGGTAGGCGCCGGTCGACCGCGAGGTTGATGGTCTCCCGCTGCTTCGGATCGAAGCCGCGATCGCGCCCGGCGACGGCGAAGCTGGCGATGAGCCGCTTGACGTCCCACTCGAAGGGACCGGGCAGCGTCTCGTCGAAGTCGTTGATGCTGAACACCATTTGCCTGTCGGGCGCGGCGAAGCCGCCGAAATTCGACAGGTGGGCGTCGCCGCAGAGCTGCGTATGGAGGGCTGTCCGCGGGCCGGTCGCGAGATCCGAGGCCATCAGATACGCGGCCCCGCGATAGAAGGTGAACGGGGAGACGAGCATGCGGCCGTAGCGGATCGGGACGAGCTCGGGAACGCGCGTCTGCGCCTGCTCCTCGAGCAGCTCTACCGGGTCGGGGCGGTGGAGGGCAGGCTCCCACTCGCCGTGCGAGGCACGCGACACCTCGGCACGCGTCGCCTTCCCGCGCGCTGCGCGCTCGGCCACGCGTGAAATGCTCGACCTTGGTGCCGGCGGCGGTGCGCTTCGGCGCCGCCTCCTCGCTGCTCCCGTTCTCACGTCGGATCTGTCTCTGATGTCATCGTCGCATCCTCGTCGATCGAGCTCATCCGTCAACCCTCCCCTTCCCCGGTCCGGTCGGAACCACCCACCATCGTGTCACAGATTCGTCCGCGCAGGACGCGCGTCGTCCGGAGCTAGGCGGTGACGACGGAGCCGTCCGCTGCGTCCGCCGCGGGAAGCTCTTCCTTGGCTGCCTCGTGGGCGAGCGAGATCACGACGGCGCCGATGAGGGCGAGCCCGAGCCCGATCACGGCCAGGACGATGTGCCAGGCCGGCCGGCTGAGGCGCTCGTCCAGGAGCAGGATCCCGATCAGGATCCCGACGACGGGGTTCGCGACCGAGACCGTCGCGACGGACGGCGCCAGTCGTCCGGTGCCGAGCGACACCTGCTGCAGGATGAAGCCGCCCACGCCGGCGATGGCGAGCGCGTAGCACTCCCAGTGGGAGAGCATCGTGCCGACGCTCTCGTGCAGGTAGGTGAGGGTGGGCTTCGTCAGCGCGGCCGAGAGGCCGAACATGATTCCCGCGACGGTGCCCCACACGGCCGCCTTCTTCGAGAGCCCGCCGCCGCCCCCGAGGACGATCAGGAGGACGGAGACGATCGTGAGCAGCGCGATCGTGATCGCCCACTGCGCGTTCGACGCGTTCTGGTTGCCGCCCGCCGGGTCGCCGAAGTAGACGAACAGCCCGAGCCCGACGATGATCACGAGCGCCCCGATCACCTCGCGGCGGCCGACGTGCTGCTTCGTCAGGAAGTAGCCGAGCGGCAGGGCGAACACGACGGTCGTGACGAGCAGCGGCTGGATCACCGAGAGGCGGCCACGGTCGAGCGCACCCGCCTGGAAGAGGTATCCGATCAGGAGCGCGAGGGTGCCGAGCAGCCACCACGTCTGCCCGAGCAGCCGCACGAACGACTTCGGGTCGGCGAGCGAGATCGTGGGCAGGTCGAACGTGCCCCTCTGCTGCAGTGCCGCTGCCAGGGCGAAGAGGAACGCCGCGATCAGAGCGAGCACAGCTGCCACGCGCGAAGCCTACGGCGTCGGTCGGTCGTTGGCAACAACGCGCCCAGCGCATCCCGGGTGCTGGCGCGGCATGCTTGCGGCGTTGACCGCACCGCCCGATCTCGACTCGCTCGTCCTCGTGCTCGCCGCGTCGAGCATCGCTGCGCTCCTGTCCCGGCTGCATCGGAAAGTGATCCTCCCGACCGTCGTCGTCGAGATCGTGCTCGGTATCGCGATCGGGCCCGAGGTGCTCGGATGGGCGGCGACCGACGCGTATCTCCTCTTTCTGCAGAATCTCGGACTCGCCCTGCTGTTCTTCTTCGCCGGCCTCGAGGTCGTGGAGAAGAAGGTGCCACGGCGGGCGGTCGCGCGCGGCAGCGCCGGGTGGGGCATCTCGCTCGTTCTCGGCGTGCTCGCCGGCGTTGTGCTCCAACTCATCGGCGTCGACGCCTCCTGGTGGCTGCTCGGGATCGCGCTCGCCACGACGTCGCTCGGGACGCTGGTGCCGATTCTCTCGGACGCAGGGCTGCTGAAGACCGCGCTCGGCACGGCCGTGCTCGGCACGGGCGTGGCCGGCGAGTTCTGGCCGATCGTCGTCATCTCGGTTTTCCTCACGGGCACCTACGGCGCCGGTGAGGAGATCGTTCTCCTCTGCGTCTTCGGGGCCATCGTCGCGCTCGGTGTGGTCGTCGCGCTACGGTCGCGACCAACCCGGATCGTCGAGGTTCTGCAGGAGACCCTGATGACCACCGGTCAGGCGGCTGTTCGGCTTGTGCTGCTGCTGCTCGCCGCTCTGGTCTTGCTCGCCCACGATGTCGGCTTCGACTTCGTGCTCGGTGCGTTCGCGGCCGGAGTCATCGCGGGAATCGCGCTGGACTCCCGTGCTGGAGAGACCGTGCGTCTGCGTCTCGAGGGAATCGCATTCGGGTTCCTGATCCCGATCTACTTCGTCGTCACGGGGATGAACTTCGATCTCGACAGCCTGCTGACGGCCAGGGGGCGTCGGCCTCGCGGCGCTCTTCCTCGGGCTGTTGCTCGTCGTGCGAGGAGCCTCGGCGGGGCTCTGGCTGCGAGAGCTCGGCGGCCGGGCGACGCTCGGGTTGGCGCTCTTCGGCGCCACCGCGCTGCCACTGATCGTGGCGATCGTCGGAATCGGTGCCGATCGAGGCGCGATCAGCAGCCAGGTTGGCGCCTCTCTCATAGGTGCCGGGATGATCTCGGTGCTCGCATTCCCGCTTGCCGCCATAGCGGTGGTCGGCCGCCGCCGCGCTGCTGCTGAGCCCATGGCCATCCCGAAGGAGTACTGAGGATCGGAACGGTGGTAACGATGTGGCAACGAATGGCCCGCGTTTTGGGGTCCGACGTGTGCCACCTCGCCCTGCGCTTATGATCGAGCAGGATGTGCCGCTGGCTCGCCTACTACGGATCGCCGCTGCCGCTCGAAGAGGTGCTGTTCAAGCGCGATCGGTCGCTCGTCGATCAGAGCCTGCACTCGAGACTCGGCGCCACGACGACGAACGGTGATGGGTTCGGCGTTGGGTGGTACGACGGCGCCGCGAAGCCGCACACCTACCGGAGCGCGCATCCCGCCTGGAACGACCGCAACCTGCGCGAGCTCGCGGGCTCGATCTCCTCGCCGCTCTTCATGGCGCACATTCGCGCCTCGACGGGAAGCGCGGTGCAGGAGACGAACACGCATCCCTTCCGCTACGGCAACTGGCTCTGGATGCACAACGGCGCGATCCGGGAGTTCCCGAAGGTCGTGCGCGAGCTCCGGGTCGCAGTCGACCCGTCGCTCTACCCCTTCATCGAGGGAGGGACGGACTCGGAGACGATGTTCTACCTGGCACTGACGTTCGGGCTCGAGGACGATCCGGGTCTCGCCGTCGAGCGGATGGTCGGCTTCGTCGAGGAGACGGGCCGCAAGCACGGGATCGAGCACCCGATCCAGATGACCGTCTGCACGAGCGACGGCAAGCGCCTCTGGGCATTTCGCTACTCGAGCGAGCACGACTCCCGCTCGCTCTTCTTCAGCACCCGGCTCGACGTTCTCCGGGAGCTGCACCCCGAAGTCGGGGAGCTCGCGCTCCTCTCCGACGAGTCGCGACTTGTCGTCTCCGAGCCCCTCGGCGACCTCGAGGGCGCCTGGAATGCGGTGCCGGAGTCGAGCTGGGGCGTCGTCCAGGAAGGCCAGGACGAGATTCACCCGTTCACGCCCCGGAGCCCTTGACGGTCGTTGCCGACGCGCTCGGCGGCGGTGCCTGGCCCCACAACCGGAGGTTCGAGATCCCATGACGCTGAAGCATCCCAAGGCGCCGCAAGGCCCCACCGACGACCTCGCCGTGCAGACGGTCTTCACGCTGGAGGGCGACAACATGCCCCGGCACCGGCTGCGTGACACCGAGCTGCCGCCCGACGTCGCCTACCAGATCATCCACGACGAGCTGATGCTCGATGGGAACGCCCGCATGAACCTCGCCACGTTCGTCAGCACCTGGATGGAGCCCCAGGCCGAGAAGCTGATGGCGGAATGCCTGGACAAGAACATGATCGACAAGGACGAGTACCCGCAGACGGCGGAGCTCGAGATGCGGTGCGTCAACATCCTCAGCCGCCTCTGGAACGCACCGGACGCAGGCGAGGCGGTCGGCTGCTCGACGACCGGGTCGAGCGAGGCGGCAATGCTCGGTGGGCTCGCGCTGAAGCGGCTCTGGCAGCACCGCCGCAGGGCCGAGGGGAAGTCGACCGAGAAGCCGAACCTCGTGATGGGGATCAACGTCCAGGTGTGCTGGGAGAAGTTCGCCAATTACTGGGATGTCGAGATGCGCCTCGTCCCGATGGAGGGCGACCGCTTCCACCTCTCGGCCGAGGAAGCTGTGAAGCTCTGCGACGAGAACACGATCGGCGTCGTCGCGATCCTCGGCTCGACGTTCGACGGCTCGTACGAGCCGGTGCAGGAGATCTGCGCCGCCCTCGACGACCTGCAGGCGCGATCCGGCCTCGACATCCCGGTGCACGTCGACGGCGCCTCGGGCGCGTTCGTGGCGCCGTTCACCGACCCCGACCTCGTCTGGGACTTCCGTCTGCAGCGGGTCGCGTCGATCAACGCGTCGGGGCACAAGTACGGCCTCGTCTATCCCGGAGTCGGTTGGATCATCTGGCGCGATGCGGCGGCGCTCCCCGAGGACCTGATCTTCTGGGTCAACTATCTCGGCGACAACATGCCCACGTTCGCTCTCAACTTCTCCCGACCGGGTGCCCAGGTCGTGGCGCAGTACTACAACTTCCTCCGACTCGGATTCGAGGGCTACAGCAAGGTGCAGCTCTACTCGCGCGCGGTTGCGACGACGCTCGCCGACAAGATCGCCGCACTCGGCCCGTTCGAGCTGATCACGCGTGGGGACGAGCTGCCGGTGTTCGCGTTCAAGCTCAAGGACGAGATCGAGAACTACACCGTCTTCGACGTCTCGAACTCACTGCGGGAACGCGGCTGGCTGTTGCCGGCATACACGTTCCCCGCTAACCGCACCGATCTCGCAGCGCTCCGTGTGGTGGTGAAGCTGGGCTTCACCCACGACATGGCGAACCTTCTCATCGCGGACATCAAGCGCCAGCTGCCGCACCTCGAGGCGCAGCCGGTCCCGGTGCGAGACGCGTCGAACTCGGCAGGGTTCCACCACTGACGACCACGCAGGCGTGGCGCACGCGCTCCCGCTGGATCGCGGTGCTGTTCATGATCGGGTCGACCTGCTTCGCCCTCGGGTCTGTGCCGGGCTACGTCTCGCTCGTCGGGATCGGCACGGACGGCGTCACGTTCTTCGTCGGCTCCATCTTCTTCACGAGTGCGGCGGCGCTCCAGTACCTCGAGTCCGTGAATTCCGCCCCCGGGCCAGGCTCGACGAGGACGGGAACCCGCTTCGTCTCCTGGGAGCCGCGCCGGATCGGCTGGCTCGCGAGCTCTATCCAGCTCATCGGCACGGTCTTCTTCAACATCAGCACCTTCCGGGCGATGATCGACGGCTTCGCCGCCGGCCCCGACGACCTGCTCTCCTGGCGCCCCGACGCCCTCGGCTCAATCTGCTTCCTCGTCGCGAGCTGGCTGGCGTTTGCCGAGGCCGGTCATCGCTGGCTCTCGTGGCGCCCGCAGGACCTGGACTGGGTGATCGCGGCGCTCAACCTCGCGGGCTCGGTCTTCTTCGGGCTGTCCGCGATCGGCGCCTACGCGCTTCCGTCCACCGGCGAGCTGCTGGATGCCTCGCTCGCGAACAGCGGGACCTTCCTCGGGGCGATCTGCTTCCTGGTCGGTGCCGCGCTGCTCATTCGGCAGGCGTCACGTGCCGACCCGCCCGGTCCCGGCGGCGGCCTCACGCGCGGAGCGTCGGCGGCGTAGCATCGGCCAATGGACCTGCCGTTCGAGCCCGAAGCACCCGCCGTGCTTGCGGTCGACGTCGGCGGCTCGCACGTGAAGATGGTGCTGAACGGTGTCCAGGAGCGACGGCGTTTCGTTTCCGGCCAGGGCTTGACGCCGGAGGACATGGTCAGCGGGGTTCGGGCGCTGCTCGGAGACTGGAGCCCGGTCGGCGTGTCGGTCGGCGTGCCGGCGATGGTCACGGCGGGACGGGTTGTCCACGAGCCCGTCAACCTCGGCCCGGGCTGGGTCGGCTTCGACTTCGCGGCCGCCTTCGGCAAGCCGACCAAGGTGGTCAACGACGCGGCGATGCAGGCCCTCGGCAGCTACGAGGGCGGGCGAATGCTGTTCCTCGGCCTTGGTACCGGCCTTGGCTCGGCGATGATCGTGGACGGGACACTGGAGCCGATGGAGCTCGCCCACCTGCCGTTTCGGAAGGCGACCTACGAGGACTACGTCGGCCTGCGCGGCCTCGAGAGGCTCGGGAAGAAGCGCTGGCGCAAGGCGGTGGACGAGACGATCGCGGCGTTCGTCGCGGCGCTCGAGCCCGAGTACGTGATCCTCGGCGGCGGCAATGCGCCGCTCCTGCAGGAGCTGCCGCCGAGCGTTCGGCTCGGCCACAACCAGGATGCATTTCTCGGCGGGTTCCGGCTCTGGACGCGCGACCGAGTGTGAAAATCGTGTAGCGACGCGGCGAACGCGCGGTTCCTCCTTGTGGACCGCACTCCGCACGGTGAATAATCGAGAGGGCGTCGACAGGACGCCTCTCCCCATGCCAGCACCATTCGCTCATCGGTCGACGCTCGACCGGGTGTTTCACCGCCTCACGTCTCGGCTCGGCTGCGGGTGAGCGCAACTGCCGCGTCCCACAGGGTCGTCATCGTCGGGTCGGGCTTCGGCGGTCTTTTCGCGACGCGCTTCCTGCGGCGCGCATCCGTGGACGTGCGGCTGATCGACCGTACGAACCACCACCTCTTCCAGCCACTGCTCTACCAGGTTGCGACCGGCATCCTGTCCGAGGGGCAGATCGCCCCGGCGACACGGGACATTCTCCATCGGCAGAAGAACCTGACGGTGGAGCTCGGGGAGGTCACGGGCTTCGACTTGGAGGGCCGGCTCGCCCTGGTGACGCGGCCCGACGGCCGTGGCGACGCCGTCCCCTACGACAGCCTCGTCGTCGCCGCGGGCGTGGGGCAGTCGTACTTCGGGCATGACGAGTTCCAGCCGTTCGCCCCCGGGATCAAGACGCTCGCGGATGCGCTCGAGTTGCGGATGCGCATCTTCGGTGCGCTCGAGCGCGCGGAGCTCGAGGAGGATCCGGAGCTGCGAGCCGAGTGGCTGACGTTCGTCGCCATAGGTGGCGGGCCGACCGGCGTCGAGATCTCGGGCCAGATCGCGGAGCTCTCCCGGCGCGCGCTCGACCGCAACTTTCGCCGCTTCGACCCGGCGGAGATCCGGGTGCTCCTGTTCGACGGCGGCGACGAGATCCTCGCCACCTTCGGCGACCGGCTCTCCGAGCGCGGCACGCGCGAGCTCAGCAAGACGGGCGTCGAGATCCATGTTCGCTCGATCGTCGTCGGCGTCGACGAGCGCGGGGTCGACGTGAAGCGCACCGACGGGACCGTGACGCGGTACCCGGCGCGCACCAAGATCTGGGCCGCCGGCGTCGCGGCATCGCCACTCGCGCGGCTGTTGGCCGAGGCGAGCGGCGCCGAGTGCGACCGTGCCGGTCGCATCGAGGTGCAGCCAGACTGCTCTCTCCCGGGCCACCCGGAGGTCTTCGCGGTGGGTGACATGATGGCGCTCGACGGGCTCCCGGGAGTGGCGGAGGTCGCGATGCAGACGGGCATCCACGCCGCCCGCACGATCGCTCGCAGCCTCGACGGCAAGGAGCCGGAGCCGTTCCGCTACCGGGACCTCGGCAGCATGGCGGTCATCTCGCGGCGTAAGGCGATCGTCAGCTTCCGCGGCCTCAGGATCTCCGGCTTCCTCGGCTGGCTGATGTGGCTCGTCGTCCATCTCACCTTCATGACCGGCTTCAAGAACCGCTTCCTCACGATCTTCTACTGGCTCTTCAGCTTCATCGGCCACGGCCGCACGGAGCGTGCGTTGCTGCCCCTCATCGAGCACGAGGCGGCTGGGACGGCGACGACACGCGGAACCGGCCCCGCCGTCCTTTCCGAAACGACAAGGAGCACTCAATGACGACAGCCGCCTCCAGGGCCGGCAACGCGGACGCGCTCGTGATCTTCGGGATCTCGGGCGACCTCGCCCGCGTCATGACCTTCCGCTCGCTCTACCGGCTCGAGCGGCGGGGACTGCTCGACTGCCCGATCCACGGCGTCGCGGTGGACGACTGGAGCGTCGACGACCTGCGCGAGCATGCCCGTGCGGCAATCGTCGCTACGGGCGAGCCGCTCGACGAGGCGGTCTTCGAGCGGTTCGCCGCGCGCCTCTCCTACCTCCAGGGCGACTTCAACGACGAGGCCACGTACACGGAAGTGGCGAAGATGCTCGACGGCGCCTCGCTGCCCGTCTTCTACCTCGAGATTCCGCCGTTCCTCTTTGGCAAGGTCGTCGGCGGCCTCACGGCTGCCGGGGTGACGAAGAACGCGCGCATCGTGGTCGAGAAGCCGTTCGGCAACGACCTCGAGTCGGCGCGCGCCCTCGCCGCGGAGCTGCACGGGTACGTGGAGGAGTCACAGATCTACCGCATCGACCACTACCTGGGGAAGATGGGGCTGCAGGAGATGCTCTACCTGCGCTTCGCGAACGCGATCCTCGAGCCGGTCTGGAACCGAAACTACGTCGAGGCGGTGCAGATCACGATGGCGGAGAGCTTCGGGGTGGAGACGCGCGGCCACTTCTACGACCCGGTCGGTGCGCTTCGCGATGTCGTCGTCAACCACCTGATGCAGCTCGTTGCGGCGACCGCGATGGAGCCGCCCGCCCGGCGCGACCCGAGCGTGCTCAAGGACGCGGTCTTCGGCGCCTTCCAGGCGATGGAAAACGCCGACCCGAGCGAGTACGTCCGCGGTCAGGTCGAGGGATACCGCTCGATCCCGGGGGTCGCCCCCGACTCGAGCACGGAGACCTTCGCCGCCCTCCGACTGGATATCGACAACTGGCGCTGGCAGGGCGTGCCGTTCTTCATCCGCACGGGCAAGAATCTGCCCGTCACGCAGACCGAGGTGCGCCTCCACTTCAGGCGCTCGCCCAAGGTCGGCCTCGGCTCCGGGGTCCACCATCCGGAGGCCAACCAGCTCGTGATTCGGCTCGACCCGACGACGGGCATCCGCGTTCGTCTGCAGGCGCTGCGGACAGAGTCCCCCGATCCGAGCACGATCACCCTCGACATGCGGTTCGCCGACGAGGGTGGCGAGGGCGCGACGCCCTACGAGGTCCTCCTGCTCTCGGCGCTCGTCGGCGACGCCGCACACTTCACGCGGCAGGACGGGGTCGAGGAGGCGTGGCGGGTGATGATGCCGCTAATCGAGGCACCACCACCGGTGCACGACTACGCACCGGGAACGTGGGGGCCGGCCGAGGCCGATCGTCTCGTCGCCGGGTTCCCGGCGTGGCACGAGCCCTGGCTCGACGAGGCTGGTGAGCAGCAATGACGACCTCACGCTACGACGTCGTGATCATCGGCTCGGGTGCCGGCGGCGGTACCCTCGCGCACCGGCTCGCCCCCACCGGCAAGCGCATCCTCCTGCTCGAGCGCGGCGATCGGCTGCCGCAGGAGGAGGAGAACTGGGATACGGGCGCGGTCTTCGTCGACAACCGCTACGTCTCGAAGGACAGCTGGCGCGACGGGGACGGTAAGGAGTTCCAGCCGCAGGTGCACTACTTCGTCGGCGGGGCCACGAAGCTTTACGGTGCTGCGCTCTACCGGCTGCGCGAGCGGGACTTCGGCGAGGTGAGCCCACCACGACGGCATCTCGCCGGCCTGGCCGGTGCGCTACGACGCCTTCGAGCCGTACTACACCCAGGCCGAGCAGCTCTACTCGGTGCACGGCGCGCGCGGCGAGGATCCGACCGAGCCGTGGACGAGTGCTCCCTACCCGTTCCCGGCGGTCTCGCACGAGCCCCGGATCCAGCAGCTCTCGGACGATCTCGCGGCTGCCGGCTTGCATCCGTTTCACGCGCCCTGCGGGATCATGCTGGACGAGGCCGACCGGGCGGCCAGCAAGTGCATCCGCTGCAAGAGCTGCGACGGCTTCCCGTGCAAGGTGCATGCGAAGTCCGACGCCGAGGTCTGTGCCGTGGAGCCGGCGCTCGGGCATCCCAACCTGACCCTCCTGACCGGAGCTCGCGTAACGAGGCTCGAGACGGACGCGGCCGGCACGACCGTCACTGGGGTGAGCTTCGAGCGGGACGGCGCGGTCGAGCACGTGGAGGCCGACATCGTCGTCGTCTCGTGCGGCGCCGCCAACAGCGCGAAGCTGCTGCTCATGTCCGCGAACGATGCCCACCCGAACGGGCTCGCGAACGGGTCCGACCAGGTCGGCCGCAACTACATGTTCCATGCGAGCCAGGCGGTGCTCGCGCTGTCTCGCGAGCCGAACGACACGACGTACCAGAAGACGCTCGGGCTGAACGATTTCTACTTCGAGAGCGACGGGGCCGACTTCCCGCTCGGCAACATCCAGATGGTGGGGAAGTCACAAGCCGAGATGTTCCGCGGCGAGAGGCCGGCGGCGACACGGCTCGCGCCGGAATGGACGCTCGAGCGGATGGCCCGCCACGCGATCGACTTCTGGCTCTCGACGGAGGATCTCCCTCGCGCCGAGAACAGGGTCTCGGTCGACCGCGACGGCACGATCACGCTGCGCTACTCGCCGACGAACGAGGAGCCCAAGAAGCGGCTCTACGCGAAGGTGAAGTCGATTCTCGGCGATCTCGACATGAATCCCGATCACCTCATCCACCGCTTCGCCTACATGAAGAACGACATTCCCGTCGCCGGCGTCGCCCATCAGGCGGGAACGTGCCGCTTCGGAGCCGACCCGGCGACGTCGGTCCTCGACGAGAACTGCAAGGCCCACGAGCTCGACAACCTCTACGTCGTCGACACGAGCTTCTTTCCCAGCATCGGCGCCGTGAACCCGGCCCTGACCGCGATGGCGAACGCGCTCCGCGTGGGCGACCACCTGATCGAGAGGACGGCATGAGCCCCAGGAAGAAGCCCGGAGCCGAGCAGCAGCGGGTCGCGATGCTGGGTCAGCTCGAGAACGGCCTTCGCCAGGCAGGCGACTGGTACCTCTGGGGCCCCTACGTCAGCGAACGGCAGTGGGGCACGGTGCGGGAGGACTACAGCGCGAACGGCACCGCGTGGGAATACCTGCCGCACGATCACGCACGGTCGCGCGCCTACCGCTGGGGCGAGGACGGTCTTGCGGGCTTCTGCGACGTCGAGCAGCGCCTTTGCCTCGGGCTCGCGCTCTGGAACGGGCGTGACTCGATCCTGAAGGAGCGGATCTTCGGGCTCACCGGTAATCAGGGGAACCACGGCGAGGACGCCAAGGAGTACTGGTGGTACCTCGACGCGACACCGAGCCACTCGTGGAACCGGTGGCGCTACCACTACCCGCAGGGCGAGTATCCGTACGCAGGGCTCGTCGAGGAGAACGCGGCCCGCGGCAAGCACGATCCCGAGTACGAGCTGCTCGATACGGGCATCTTCGACGACGACCGCTACTGGGTGGTGGAGGCGCACTACGCCAAGGCCGACGCATTCGACGTCCTTCTCACGGTGGAGATCACGAACGCCGGCCCCGAGGAAGACACGCTGCACGTGCTGCCGACGGCCTGGTACCGCAACACGTGGGCGTGGGACCTCGACGGCGAGGCGCCCGAGATGCACGCGACGGCACCGACGCTCGGATCGTGACCGAGCACCCGTTTCTCGGCGAGCTCGAGCTCGTGGCCGACGATGGCCCCGATGGAGCAGCGCCGAACGTGCTGTTCTGCGACAACGAGACGAACACCGAGCGGCTCTTCGGGCTCGACGGCAGGTCGCGCTACCCGAAGGACGGCATCAACGACCACGTCGTCGGCGGCGCCGACACGGTCAACCCCGAACGCCGCGGCACCAAGGCGGCCTTCCACTACCGCGTCACGGTGCCGCGCTGGCGAGACCGTGCGAGCTCCGCGTGCGGCTGCGCCCTGCGGCGTCGACGCGGTCGCCGTGGACCGACTTCGACACCGTCGCGTGCGAAACGGCGGGCCGAGGCGGACGAGTTCTACGCCGAGCTGACGCCGGCGGCCTGCCCCGACGACGAGGCAAGCGTGATGCGGCAGGCGTTCGCCGGGATGCTCTGGGGGAAGCAGCTCTACTACTACGACGTGGAGCGCTGGCTCGAAGGCGACCCGACCCAGCCGCGCCCGCCGGATTCGCGCCGGGCCGGGCGCAACGAGCGCTGGGTGAACTTCGAGGCCTTCGACATCATGTCGATGCCGGACCCGTGGGAGTACCCGTGGTTCGCGGCGTGGGATATGGCGTTCCACTGTGTCGCCCTGGCCCACATCGATCCGGCCTTCGCGAAGTACCAGCTGACCCTGCTCTGCCGCGAGTGGTTCCAGCACCCGAACGGCGCGCTTCCCGCATACGAGTGGTCGTTCGACGACGTCAACCCGCCGGTGCAGGCATGGGCCGCGCTGCAGGTGTTCGCGATCGACGAGGGGCGCGACATGGCCTTCCTGAGCCGGATCTTCGACAAGCTGCTCGTCAACTTCACCTGGTGGGTGAACCGCGAGGACTCGGACGGCTCGAACGTGTTCGAGGGCGGCTTTCTCGGCCTCGACAACATCGGTCCGATCGACCGCTCCCATCTACCCGCCGGCTACACGCTCGAGCAGGCGGACGCGACCGGGTGGATGGCGGCGTACTCGCTGACGATGGCGGTGATCGCCGCCCTCCTCAACCGCACCTCGCGCCCCGCCGGCGACCTGGTGCTGAAGTTCCTCGAGCACTTCTCGCTGATCTCGGAGGCGATGGAGGAGAAGGGCGTCTGGAACGAGGAGGACGGCTTCTACTACGACCTGCTGCGCCGGCCCGACGGGTCCGTGGTCCCGCTCAAGGTGCGCTCGATGGTGGGCGTGCTGCCGATGACGGCGTTCGCGGTCGTCGACCAGGAGGCGATCGAGCAGGCGCGCGTCGTCGGGAAGCGGTTCTCGAAGCTGCTCGACCGGCACGACGAGTACCGCCGCGGGCCGGGCGAGACGATCATCGCCGACAACGGCCGCGCCCTCGTCGGCGTCGTCAGCGTCGAGCACCTGCTGCGGATCTTCGAGCGGCTGTTCGACGAGGAGGCGTTCCTCTCGCCGCACGGGCTTCGGGCCCTCTCGCGCTGGCATCTCGAGCACCCGTTCAGCCTCGACCTGGCCGGCTCCGAGATGTCCGTCGACTACGAGCCGGCCGAGTCGACCACCGGCATGTTCGGCGGCAACTCGAACTGGCGTGGTCCGATCTGGTTCCCCGTCAACTACCTCGTCGTCGACGCGCTGTTCCGCTACTCGCGCTACTTCGGCGACGAGCTGAAGCTCGAGTACCCGACCGGGTCGGGCGTCGAGCACACGCTTGGCGGAGATCGGCGAGGACATCCGCCGCCGCCTGATCTCCCTCTTCCTCGTCGGCGAGGACGGGCGCCGTCCCTGTCACGGCTGGGTCGACAAGCTCCAGCACGATCCGCGCTGGAAGGACAACGTCGTCTTCAACGAGTACTTCCACGGCGACAACGGGGCCGGGCTCGGCGCCTCGCATCAGACCGGGTGGACGGGGATCGTGGCCGACATGATCCGCCGGAGCCGCGGCGCCGACATCCCGACCCTCGGGGAGCTGCTCGGGCGTCTCATCGCGGAGGAGCAGGCGTGATCAGGCTCGGGCCACAGGCGTGCGGCACCCTCGAGGAGTCGTCGCGTCGGGAGTGGCTCGTCACCGATGGCCTCGGTGGCTACGCCATGGGAACCGTGGCCGGCCTCCGCACGCGCCGCTACCACGGTCTGCTGGTGGTGGCGGACGGCGGGCCGTCCGCCGGATGCTCGGCCTCGCCGCTCTCGACCCGGTGCTGGTCGTCGGCGACGCCCGTCACCGGCTCGCGACCGACGAGTGGGCCTCGGGCGTCGTCGACCCGCGGGGCCACGAGACCTCGTCTCGTTCGAGCTCGACCAGGGCGTTCCCCGCTGGCGCTGGCAGGTCGGCGACATCGTGCTCGAGCGCGAGATCGCCATGGTCCACGGCCGCGCGGCCGTCGGAGTCGTCCATCGCCTCATCCGCGCCGACCGCCCGGTCACCCTCGAGCTCACGGCCGTCTGCACCTGGCGATCGGTGCACGGAGAGCGGTGGGCGGGTGCCGATCCGGCGGTCGAGTGCGACTGCCGAGGGGTTCTCGTTCGAAGGGGCATACCGGCTTGCCGGGGCAGGTTGGCGGCCGGGTGGGGCGTGGTACCGAGGAGTCCGAGCCCGGGAGGAGGCCGCCCGCGGCCTCAATGCGCTCGAGGACCTGTGGGCGGCGGGAACGTTCGTCGCCGAGCTCGGCGTTGGGGAAGCCCACGAGGTGACGGCGGCGGCGGCGCCGTTCGATGACGCGCTCCCCGCTGCGACCGCCATCGTCAAGGCCGCCCGTAAGCGCGCCCGCGCGCTCGTGCGCACGGCCGGTGCAAAAGCGGGCGTCGAGGCACAACTCGTGCTGGCGGCAGACCAGTTCGTGATCGCAACGCCCACAGGCCCCACCGCGGTCGCCGGATATCCGTGGTTCGGTGAGTGGTCGCGTGACGTGATGACGTCGTACGAGGGGCTCTTCCTCGCGACGCGGCGGTTCGCCGAGGGGCGCGAGCTCCTGCGTCGGGCGGCCGCCACCGTGTCCGAGGGGATGCTCGCCAACACCGCGGACACGGGGACGCTCGAGTACAACACGGCGGACGGGACGCTCTGGTTCGTCCAAGCGCTCGACCGCTACGTGGCGGTGACCGGTGACGTCGACCTCGCGGCCGAGCTCGCTCCGGTGCTCGTGGAGATTGTCTCCGCGCACATCGAGGGCACGCGCTTCGGGATCGGCAGCGACCCGGCCGACGGGCTGCTGCGGCAAGGCGCCGACGGCTGGGCGTTGACGTGGATGGACGCACGCATCGACGGGACGCCGGTGACGCCGCGGCAGGGGAAGGCCGTCGAGGTGAACGCGCTCTGGGTCGCGGCCCTCGAGATCGCCGGCCGGTTGGCGGGCGACGATCGCGCCGCGGCGCTCGCCGTGACAGCGCGGCAGTCATTCGTTCGCCGGTTCCCGATCCCGGGCGGCGCAGGGTCTCTTCGACGTGGTCGACGGCCCCGGGGGCGACGATCCGTCGCTGCGCCCCAACCAGCTGCTTGCCGTTTCGCTGCCGCACGGGCCGCTCGCGGACGAGCCCTCGCTCGCCCACGGCGTCGTCGACGCCTGCGCGGCGCTCCTGACACCGCTCGGGCTGCGCTCGCTGGCGCCTGACGATCCGGCCTACCGAGCGCACCATCGGGGCTCGCCCGCCGAGCGCGACGCCGCGTATCACGAGGGAACGGTGTGGCCCTGGTTGATCGGGCCGTACGTCGACGCGGCGCGGAAGACCGGCGTCCCGGTCGACGGCGTCCTCGAGGGGCTCGAGGCCCACCTCGGCGAGTGGGGCATCGGCTCCGTTTCGGAGACGACGGACGGCGCTGCTCCGCATGCCGCGACCGGCTGCCCGTTTCAGGCGTGGTCGGTCGCGGAGCTCCTGAGGGTGCGCTCCGCGGCCTGAAAAAACTCAGGCCTGGTCGCCCGCCTGCTTGGCGGCCTTCTTCTCGGCCCTGCGGGCCTTGTGCGCCGCCGACTGCTCGGCGGCCTTCTCCTTCGCGTCGGTGTACGACTGCCCGACGAGCTGCTTGCCACCCGTGTAGCCGAACACCCAGATCACCAGCACGAGCGCGAAGACGCAGTTCCACGCGGTGACGATCAGCTGCTGGCCGAGCGAGTAGGCGGCGGCGTTCGTAGGGCTCGTGACGCTCGAGAGCGAGACGCTGTTCACGGCTTGTGTGACTCCGACACCGCCCGGCGTGAACGAGACCGTGTTGGCGAGCGAGTTGCCGCCCATGACCGACATGATCGTGTGGAAGGTGACCGGGATGCTGTAGGCGGCGAGGAACACCCCGATCACGGCCAGCTTCGCGAGCCACGAGCCAAATGACGGCAACAGCACCTTGATCACGTAGTCGCGCTTGTTCGAGAGGATCGCCCCGCCCTTCTTCGCCTTCTCCCACATCCCCTCGATCCTGCTCCAGAACGCCCTCACGAGCAGCACGATCAGCACCACGCCGCCGATGATCAGCAAGGGGACGAGGAAGCGGTGGTCGCTGACGACGCCGAGCTGGAGGTCGAACGTGCCCGGCACCGAGGCGAAGAGATAGAGGTAGACGACGGTGCCGATGAACGTGTAGAAGATCTTCTGCACGAGTGTCGCACCGAGGATGCCGGGAAAGGTCGACCCGCGGATCAGCGCGACGTACATCAGCAGCGAGACGATGGTGCCGATGTTCGCCGGCAGGAATCCGTTCATTGCGACCCCGGCGGCGTAGGCGGCAAGGATGTCGCGGTAGCGTACGCCGCCGTCGGGGTACCCGGCTGCGAGGATGAAGTACCAGGCGAGCGCGGTCAACGTCGTCTGGATCGTCTGGAAGAAGACGCCGGCGATGATGTAGCCGACCGAGATCGTCTTCATCGTGTCCCAGAGGCTCTGGAACCAGTCGAGCACGTCGAACCCGGCCAGATGACAGATCACCAGCACGACCGCGATCCCCACGAGCCAGAGCGCGATCTTGAGCAGGCGGCTGTGACGCGAGCGGTCGTGGAACGGCGTCACCGTTCGCACGGTGTGATGGAAGGCGCTCATGCGGCGCGAGGCGTAGGCGGCTACCGCGTCGGGTGGACGAGGCTCGACGCGGGATCCGACGCCGGGCAACCGAATGATGCAGAGGCCGCCGCGCGCCGGAGTTGCGCGGCGGCCTCCACAGCGATGGACGCGCTTACCGCGCCTTCACGACGTCGGCCTGGCTCTCGTCCCAGCGCACCGTCAGCGCGTAGAGCACGACGATGTTGAGTGCCAGCGCGGTCAGCGCCCAGAGCGTCGTACTGGCTGTTGCCGAGGAAGCCGAGCTGGGCGAAGAAGTTCAGTGCCGACGACGAAGATCGTGAACCAGCGCGCCCACGACGCTCCGTTCAGCAAGGCGAGGCCCGCGAGCACGAGCAGCACGCCCCAGATGATCATCACCCAGCCCCAACCGGTGAGGTTGATCGCGAGGAAGCCGGACGCGGTGACGACGTAGTAGTCGTCGTTGAACAGGGCGATCAGGCCCTGGAAGAAGTCGATGAATCCGACGATCAGCATCACGATGCCCGCGAAGCCGATCCACCCTGCCATGGAGCCCTTCATCACATCCTCCTGTGAGGGCGCCGGCGTGGCGCCGTTGCGACTGTGATTCCGCTGCGGATGCCTGTGTTCCTTTGTCGCGATGCTTGCGTCCGCGTCAGGGCGCCGTAGGCCGGCCTGTCTGGCGTCGGCGCTAGCCGCCCTCTGCAAGCTCGCGCGAGCGGACCATGGCGGCCTGGATCGCGTTCAGGAACGCGGCGCGGACGCCGGCGATCTCGAGCTCCCGGATCGCGGCGATCGTCGTGCCGCCGGGGGAGGTGACCATCTCGCGCAGCTCGACCGGGTGCATCTTGAGGTCGCGCAGCTGCTGCGCCGTCCCGAGCATCGTCTGGACGACGAGCTGCGTCGAGATCTCACGCGAGAGACCGAGCAGGAGCCCTGCCTCGATCATTGCCTCTGCGAGGAGCGCGAAGTAGGCCGGGCCGGAGCCGGACACCGCCGTGACCGCGTCCATCAGCTTCTCGGGCACCCGCACGACCGCGCCGAGATGCGCGAGCGCCTCCTCGGCCAGCGTCACGTGTGCGTCGTCGGCATGCGCACCGGCACAGAGCCCGGCAACGCCCTCGTGGACGACGGACGGCGTGTTGGGCATCGCGCGGCAGACGGGAACGCCGGGAGCGAGGTGCCGCTCGATCACCGTGGTCGGGATCGCGGCGGCGACGGAGAGGATCGTCTGGTCGTCGACGATCAGGTGGCCGATCTCGCCGAGGAGCGCCTCGATGTCCTGCGGCTTGACCGCGATCACGACGAGCGCTGCGCCGGTGACCGCCTCCTCGTTCGAGAGCGTGCCGACGATGCCGTAGCGCTCGCCGAGCTCGGTCACGCGCTCGGCGCGGCGGCTCGAGGCGACGATGTCAGCCGGCGAGCGCCAGCCCGACGAGAGCAGCCCGGAGATGAGCGCCTCGCCGATCTTCCCGGCGCCGAGTACGGCGATGCGTCGCTCGTTCACTGCCATGCGAGCGATTCTAGAGGGAGCCTCCGAAGCACGTCAGGCGGCGCGCTTCGTGCGCAGGCGAGCCCTGCGGCCGAGGTCCGGATCGGCGCCGGGGATGAGACCGCGTGACCAGCCGAGCATCAGGAACAGCCCCGCGAGCCCCTGCCACTCCTCGTAGGGAGCGAGGAGCTCGGCCGTCTCGCCCGCCTCGACCCAGCTTCCACGCAGGGAGGAGAGGAGCTTGACGAGCCCGAGGTCGCCGACGAGCCCATGGTCGTAACGTCCGAGGCCCTCGAGCGCGATCACCCCGACGGACCACGGCCCGATCCCGCGCTCGCGACCGAGGCGCCGCAGCACCACCTCCGTATCGTGCTCGCGAAGGCGCTCGAGATCCAACGAGCGAACGAGCCGGATCAGCGTCGTCGCCCGCGAGAGCGCGAGCCCGTGGCGCCGCAAGTCGGACGGACTGAGGGGGGCCAGCCCGTCGCGGGTCGCGACGGCCGCACCCAGCTCGCGCAGGATGGAGCGCTCGATCGCAATGGCGCGACGCGCCTCGATCAGCTGCCCGCACATCGCACGGAGCGCGGCGTGGGTGACCGTGGCGAGACGCAGTGGGCGGTAGCCGACGAGCATCCGCACCGTCGGCCCGAGCAGTGGGTCGCTCCCGAAGCGGTGGTGGAAGGCGGTCGTGTCGTCGTCGAGGGCGAGCATGAAGCGGGCGTGGTCGAGGCCGGCCCGGGTCGTCGCCTGCAGGACGATACGGCCGTCCGAGCGCTGCCATGCGGTGGCTGTGGAACCGTCCGCGAGCGGGCCCTGCCAGGCGCCGCTCCGGCACATCAGGCGCAGGCGATACGGCCCGGTCGGGGTGACGACATCCTCGAGCATGTGCAGACGACGTTAACCGCAGCGGCGGAGCGCCGCCCGCCCCGGTACCTTCGCCCGGATGAATCTCGTGGATGCCGTCTCGCTCCGGTCGCGCCGGCGAAAGCTGCGGCTCTTTCTCGACGAGTTGCGGCCGACCGCCGCTACGACGGTGCTCGACGTCGGGGCCGACGAGGTCGGGTTCGGCAGCGAGGGCGGCCACTCGGGCTGCGGCACGCACAACTTCTTCGAGGAGCTCTATCCGTGGCCGGGCCGGATCACCGCGCTCGGGCTGCACGACGGCGCGGGCTTCCGCAGCCGCTATCCCGAGATCCCCTACGTCGAGGGCGACGCGTGCGCGCTCCCGTTCCCGGACCAGTCATTCGACGTCGTCTTCTCGAACGCGGTCATCGAGCACGTCGGCGACGCCGAGCGGCAGCGGCAGTTCGTGGCCGAGGCGTTGCGGGTCGGCCGTCGCGTTTTTCTGACGACGCCGAACCGTTGGTTCCCGATCGAGGTCCACACGCGGCTGCCGCTCGTCCACTGGCTGCCGAAGGAGGGCTCCGATCGGGCCTACGACCTCGCAGGCAAGGGGTGGGCACGCGAGAACCATCTGCTCGGGAGCGGCGATCTGCGGCGGCTCTTCCCGGGTCCCGTCAGGATCGTCAACCTCGGCCTCACCCTCGTCGCGATCACGTGAGCCAGCGCCTGCCCCGCATTGCGCTCGCGGTCTTCGTGATCGGCCTCGCGCTCCACAACCTCGCGATGGCGGAGCTCTGGCAGGTCGGCATCCGTGGCACCTCGCTCGACGTCGTCGCGGCCTGGAAGGACATCCTGCTCGCTGTCGCCCTCGCGGTCGCGCTGCTCGGCGCGCGCTCCCTCCCTGTGCAGCTGTGGGCCGACCGGCTGGCGCTCGTCTATGCGGCCTTCGTGCTCCTCTACTGGCTCCTGCCGCAGAGCTGGCTGGACGGATCGGCGACGCACCGTGGCCAGCTCTTCGCCGCGCGGCACGACCTGATCCCCGTCGCCGCCTACTTCCTTGGCCGCCTGCTGGTGCTCACCCCGGTGGCCTGGCGGCGGATCTCACTGACCCTCGTCGGCGTTGCCCTGGCGCTGACGCTGTGGGGGCTCGCCGACGTCTACCTGGTGCCGCTCCAATGGTGGCGCGACTCCGGCGTGCCCGGCTGGTTCGGGGAGCAGCTCGGGCTCACCTACCACGGGCTCTCGGGCCTGCCGGAGAACTGGGTCTTCAATACAGGTGACGAGAACAATCCGATCCGGCGTCTCGTCTCGGGCTTTCTCAGCCCGCTCGCCACCGCGTACGTGCTCGTGATCGTGCTCCTCTACCTCGTCGCCCGTCGGCGAACCTGGTGGACCGTGACTGCCGGGCTGATCGTCTACGCGGGGCTTCTCTGGACGCACACCCGGGCGGCGTACCTCGCCCTCGCGCTCGGGCTGGTGGTGCTCGCAGTCGCGCAGCGCCGGCTCCTTCCTGTCTGGCTGGCGATTGTCTCCCTCGTCGTCGGCATCGCCTTCGTGCAAGCGTTCCCGCAGATCGGGCCGTCCACGAGCTACACGCCGACAGAGCTCGTCGACCTCCGCAAGCAGGGACAGCAGAATCCCGGCGTGAGCGACGACCCGCTCAGCGCAGGTGATGCCTCCACGTCGAGTCACCTGCGCAACCTCCGAGAGGGGATCCGCACGGTCGTGCACCAACCGCTCGGATTCGGCCTCGGGAACGCGGGCGTCAGCGCATCGCGAACGGGGGTCGAGATCAAGGCCGGGGAGTCGACCTATACCGAGCTCGGTGTCGAGATCGGCCTCGCCGGGCTCGCCGTGTTCATCGCCTGGATGGTCGCCGTTCTGCTCGGGCTCTGGCGCCGCTCGGCCTGGCTCAGCGCCGCCTGGGTAACGATGCTCGCGATCGGCGTCCAGACCGACGTGATCGGCGTGCACTGGATCGCGTACGTCCTCTTCGCGCTCGCCGGCGCGGCGATCGGTGGCGGCCTGCCGCGCGACGAGGAGCCGGGGCCCGCGTGAGGGCCCTCGCGGCGCGGATCGGCCTCTACCGCGTGGCCGCTCTCCTGATCGCGTGCGCGCTCGGTCTCGAGCTCGTTCGCGTGCGCCTCGTCACGGACAGCACCGCGGCGACCATCGCGTGCACCTTCGGCGAGGTGATGTTCCTCGCGGCGGCGGCTGGCGTCTTCGTGATCGCGCGCCGCCCCAGCCGTTAACCGATCTGTGACAATGCTCGCATGGGCAAGGGATACGCAGAAGGGCCGGCGGCAGAGGAGGCCGAGCGTCGCCTCGAGGAGCTCGCTGAAGGCTCGCCCGATGCCGCCCCGATCGAGCGCGCGGCAGTCTACGGCTCGACCGACGCCGAGCCCGAGCGCCACTTCCTCGGTTGGCTCGGCGAGGTCGATCCCGAGGAGCTGTTCGCGGCGGGCGACGCGTACGGGATCACGGTCGTGCGGCAGGCCGAGAGCGCCGCGAACGGTTCGGCCCGACGCTGACCTGCGGGCGCGGGTACCTTTCCTCGCGAGCGATGATGCGTAGCCGAGCCCTGTGAGCTCCAAGCCGATCGAGCAACTCGATCGTGTAATCATCCGGTTTGCCGGCGATTCCGGCGACGGGATGCAGCTGACAGGCGACCGGTTCACGAGCGAGACGGCGCTGATGGGGAACGATCTCGCGACGCTCCCCGACTTCCCGGCCGAGATCAGGGCTCCGGCAGGCTCGCTCCCCGGTGTCTCCGGTTTCCAGGTCCACTTCGCCGATCACGAGATCTTCACCCCCGGCGACCAGCCGAACGTGCTCGTGGCGATGAACCCGGCGGCGCTGAAGACGAACCTCGAGGATCTGCCGAAGGGCGGGGTGCTGATCGTGAACACCGATGCCTTCAGCGAGCGCAACCTGCAGAAGGCGGGGTACGAGGTGAGCCCGCTCGGCGACGGCACGCTCGACGGCTTCCACGTCCACGAGGTGGCGCTGACGTCGATGACGGTGGAGGCGCTGAAAACGGTCGAGGGAATCACCTCGCGCGAGGCGGAGCGCTCGAAGAACTTCTTCGCGCTCGGGCTGATGCTGTGGCTCTATCACCGGCCGACCGAGGGGACGCTCGCCTTCATCGAGGAGAAGTTCGGGAAGAGCCCTGCGATCGCCGAGGCGAACACGCGCGCCTTCAAGGCGGGCTACAACTACGGCGAGACGTCCGAGGACTTCGCCGTCTCGTACGAGATCGCACCGGCGCATCTGCCCTCCGGCCGCTACCGCCAGATCACCGGCAACACGGCGACGAGCTACGGACTGATCGCCGCGTCGAAGCTCTCCGGCCTGCCGCTGTTCCTCGGCGCCTACCCGATCACGCCTGCCTCCTCGATCCTCGAGGAGCTCTCGCGGCACAAGAACTTCGGCATCACGACGTTCCAGGCCGAGGACGAGATCGCCGCCTGCGGTGCCGCGCTCGGCGCGTCGTTCGGCGGGTCGCTCGGCGTCACGACCTCGGCCGGGCCGGGCATCGTGCTCAAGGCCGAGATGGTCGGGCTCGGCGTGATGCTCGAGCTTCCGCTCCTCATCCTCGACATCCAGCGGGCCGGCCCCTCGACCGGGATGCCGACGAAGCCCGAGCAGGCCGACCTGCTGATGGTGCTGTTCGGCCGCAACGGCGAGAGCCCCGTTCCGGTCGTGGCCGCGTCGAGCCCGTCGCAGTGCTTCCACGCCGTGATCGAGGCGGCACGGATCGCGCTGAAGTACCGCACGCCCGTCTACTTCCTCTCCGACGCGGCCCTCGCGAACGGCTCCGAGCCGTGGCTGATCCCGGACGTTGCCGGGCTGCCGTCGATCGCGACCGAGTTCGCGACAGCGCCGAACGACGGCGAGACGTTCCAGCCCTACCTTCGCGATCCCGAAACGCTGGCGCGCCCGTGGGCGCTGCCGGGCACGCCGGGGCTCGCCCACCGGATCGGCGGCCTCGAGAAGGCCGATGTCACCGGCGGCATCTCGTACGACCCCGACAACCACGATCGGATGGTCAGGCTCCGGGCCCAGAAGATCGCCAACATCGCAGCCGACATACCGGAGCTCGTCGTCGACGACGCCGACGGCGACGCGCGGACGCTGGTGCTCGGCTGGGGGTCGACCTACGGCCCGATCGGCGCGGCCGTGCGGAGGGTGCGGTCGGAGGGCCAGAAGGTCGCAAGCGCCCACCTCCATCACCTGAACCCCTTCCCACGTAACCTCGGCGACGTGCTGCGCCGCTACGACAAGGTGCTCGTGCCGGAGATGAACACGGGCCAGCTGCTGCAGCTCATCCGGGCGGAGTTCCTCGTCGATGCCGTGGGCTACAACCGCGTCCGTGGCCTGCCGTTCCGCTCCAGCGAGCTTGCAGAGGCGATCACCGCGTTGGTGAAGTCGTGAGTTTCAGCGCGGTCGTGACGGGCGACGAGCGCGTCCTCGTCTCCCACGCGGGCCGTCAGGTTGTCGCGCTGTCGGGCGCCGATGCGCGGAAGGTGATCCGCAAGCTCGAGCACGCCGAGAGCGAGGACGCCGAGCAGCTCGTGCTGGCGAAGGCAACAGGGAACTTCAAGAGAGGAAACGAACGATGAGCGAGGGCAACGGCGGGCTCGTGCAGCTGACGGCCAAGGACTTCAAGTCCGACCAGGAGGTGCGCTGGTGCCCGGGCTGCGGCGACTACGCGATCCTCAACGCCGTGCAGGGATTCATGCCGGAGCTCGGCATTGCCCGCGAGAACATCGTCTTCGTCTCCGGGATCGGCTGCGCGGCTCGGTTCCCGTACTACATGGAGACGTACGGGATGCACTCGATCCACGGGCGGGCACCCGCGATCGCGACCGGCCTCGCGACCGCGCGGCGTGACCTCTCGGTGTGGGTGATCGGCGGTGACGGAGACATGCTCTCGATCGGCGGCAACCACCTGATCCACTCGCTGCGGAGGAACGTCAACATGACGATCCTGCTCCTCAACAACCAGATCTACGGGCTCACGAAGGGCCAGTACTCGCCCACCTCCGAGCGAGGCAAGGTGACGAAGTCGACGCCGATGGGCTCGGTCGATCAGCCGTTCAACCCGCTCAGCGTCGCGATCGGTGCCGAGGCGACGTTCGTCGCGCGGGCGATCGACACCGACAAGAAGGAGCTGACCGAGGTGTTGCGCGCCGCTGCTGCCCACCGCGGGGCGGCGTTCGTCGAGGTGTTCCAGAACTGCAACATCTACAACGACGGCGCCTTCGACTTCGTCCGCGAGCAGAAGGAGAACCGCATCTACCTCCGCCCCGGAGAGCCGATCGTCTTCGGTGACCGCGGCGTGCGGCAGGCGGCCGACGGCTCGGCCGAGGTCGTCTCCGCGTCGGAGGGCGGCCTGCTCGTCCACGACCCCACTCATGTCGAGCCAAGCGTCGCGTTCGCGCTCTCGCGCCTGACGTTCGAGACCGTCGGCGCGACGCCGTTCGGCGTCTTCCGCTCCGTCGAGCGACCGGTCTACGACGAGGCGGTCGCCGAGCAGATCAAGCTCGCCCGCGAGCAGCGCGGTGACGGCGATCTCGAGGCGCTGCTCCACGCGGGCGACACCTGGCAGATCGGTTAGAGCCGGCGCGCGCCCGTTCGGGCGCGCGCCGGCGGCCCCTAGCTCATCGTGAGAATGTCGACCGAGACGATCGACTCGGGCCTCAGCATGCGATCGCCGACGAGCGGCCACTCGCCGCCCGGCTCTTCGATCTCAGCGATCACGGTGCGTGCGAGAACGAGTGCGCTGTCGCGGCTCGGCGCTGTTCCGAGCTGGACGATCTCACCGTCGTCGAGGCGGATCACGACCCGTCGGAGCTCCGACGGAGACCACTCTGCTTCGCGGTCGAGGCGATCGGAGGCGGGCTGGATCTGTTCGTCGATCTGGGTCACGGCGGCTACCTCCAGCGGTACGTGGGGGCTCGGAGTGCCGCACGACTCCGGAATCAGTTCAAGTATCGCCCGCAGGGCGGGGTCTCTGCCTCCCTCGAAGGGGCTATTCCGAGCGCTGGACGTCGACCGAGACGATCGCGCCGGGCCGGATGAAGCGCTCGTCGATCTGGGGCCATTCGCCGTTCGTGGCGGCCTGCTCGATGTGCTGCACCATCTCGCGGGCGATCCGGACGGCGTTCTCGCGCCCTTCCGCCTTGCCGATGACGATCTGCTCGTCGCCGTGCACCCGCAGGATGACGCGGCGGGTGTCGATGGCCCCGAAGCTTCGCGAGGATGTCGCCGGCGCGAGGTCGATGGGACCTTCGGTGGCTTCCGCCATCGGTGTGCTGCCGTAGCTCGAATCGCGGTTCCCGAAGATCGTCATCCACTTCCTCCTTGTCGCATCGGCGGGCACCCTCGGTATCGGCGGTGCTTCGTCAGCCGGCACTCCCTCGTTCGAGGGGGCGAAGAGCGGTACGCCGTCCGAGGACGGCGAACGACACTGCCACGAGGCCGACGCAGCCGCTGACCACGAAAGCGAGCTCGGTGCCGCCGATCTCGACGAGGACGCCGGCGAGGAGCGACCCGAACGGCGCCAGGCCGATGAACGCGAACAGGAAGAGCCCAACGACCCGCCCGCGGAGGTGATCCGGGGCCGCGAGCTGAACGAGCGAGTTCCCGTTCGCGACGAAGAGCGTGAACGACGCCCCGATCCCGACGAGCAGGAGCCCCGCCAGCCGAACGTCGTGCACGGGCGCAAGCACGATCAAGAGCGTGCTGAACCCGAAGGTGCCGAGAGCGAACGCCCGGAATGTGGCCCGCTTCCGTGACGCCGTCACCATCGCACCGGCGAGTGCACCGAGCCCGAAGGCGGCGGAGAGGAGCCCGAATGCGCGGGCGCCCACGTGCAGCGTGTCCGAGGCGAGCAGCGGCACGAGCGTGTTGAAGTTGAAGCCGACGAGCCCGATGCATGTCATCACGATCAGGACGGTGCGCACCTGCGCGTCGTGCCACGCATAGGCGAGCCCCTCTCGCGTCCCGCGGAGAAGCGTCGCGCTGCGATCGTTGGCAACCGGATGAAGCTCCTCCGTGCGCATGGCGAGCAGGGCTGCGAGAACGGCGAGGAAGCTGATCGTGTTGACGACGAAGCAGAGGCCGACCCCGTTTGCCGCGATGATGATCCCGGCGATCGCGGGGCCGACGACCCGGGACGCGTTGACGAGGCCCGAGTTGAGCGCGACGGCATTCGGGAGCTCCTGGCGGCCGACCAGCTCGAACGTGAGCGTCTGCCGCCCCGGGCCGTCGAGCACGAAGGCGATGCCACCGAGGACCGCGAGCACGTAGACGATGGGCAGCGTCGCGGTATGCGTCAGCGTCACGACGGCGAGCGCCGCCGACACGAGCATCTGGGCGAGCTGCGTCCAGATGACGAGGAGGCGCGTGTTCATCCGGTCGACGACCGAGCCGGCGAAGAGCCCGAAGATGGTGAACGGCACGAACCGGCAGAAGAGCAGCGTCGCGACGGCGATTGGCGAGCGGGAGAGTGAGAGGACGAGCCACGCGAGCGCGACGTTCTGCATCCAGGAGCCGGCCAGCGAGACGATCTGGCCCCCGAAGAAGAGCCGGTAGTTGTAGTGGTCGTGGAGGCTGCGGAACGTGCGGGCGCGCAGGGCGAGCGTCATTGCGCTCACGGGCGCTCTCCAAGGAGCCTTAGGAGAGGCGCGATTGCCGCATCGATCGCGCTCAGCTCGTCGGGCTCGAGCCCGCTGAGACGCTCGGCCAGCCACGCGGTGCGTCGTTCCCGCACGAAGCGCAGAAGGCGCGTGCCTTCGGGCGTCAGCTCGAGGCCGACGCGCCGCCGGTCGACCTCGGAGCGGATCCGGACGAGCAGGCCTGCTTCCTCGAGCCGGTCGATCTGACCCGAGAGGGCGGGCGCTGAGATCGCTTCCGCGTCTGCGAGCGCGCGCAGCGTCAGCCCGGGGCTGTGCTGGACGAGTGCGAGGAGGGTCACCTGGCGCGCGGTGACGCCGAACTGCTCCGTCTCCTTGCGCAGCTCGCGGGCCAGGCGCAGGAGGACAGGTCGAAGCTCGTTGGCGAGCGCGAGACCCTGGTCAGTAGTGGCACTAATCATTAGCGTGATTAAGTATACCCGATGTCTCCTCCGGGAGACACCCGAGCAAGCGCGCGCACGGGTCCACGCGCCGCGGTCGGCCACGTCGAACGTGTCTGCACGAGCCTCTAGTTGAGCGAGGCGTGCTGGGCGGTCGTCTTCAGCTCGGGCTCGAGCTTGTACCCGACGCCGTAGCGCGTCTGCAGGAACGTGTGCGCGGAGGCGCGGTGGTCGATCTTCTCCCGCAGCTTGCGGACGAAGACGTCGACGGTGCGATCGCGGTGCGAGGCCCGGCGCCCCCACACCCTCTGCAGGAGCTCGTCGCGCGTGAGCACGCGACCCATGTCGAGGGCGAGCGCATAGAGCAGCCGGAACTCGGTCGGCGTCAGGTCGGCGCTCGCGTCGTCCACGTACGCCTGCACGTTCTTGGTGTCGAGACGGAGCTCCTCGATCACGATCTCGTCGCCGCGCCGTGGATCCTGGGCGCGCGTGCCGCGCCGCGCCGCGGCGCCGACTCGCGCAACGAGCTCCTTCATCGAGAACGGCTTCACGAGGTAGTCGTCGGCGCCGATCTCGAGCGCGTGCACCCGATCATGCTCGGTGCCGCGGGCAGAGACGACGACGATCGGCGTTCCGATGCCCTCGCCGCGTGCCTGCTCGATCACCTTCCAGCCGTCGAGGCCGGGCAGCATCAGGTCGAGTACGCAGACGTCCGGCCGCTCGAACCGCAACCGCGCCAGGCCCGTCTCTCCGTTGGCGACACCTACTGCGTCGAAGCCGGCGGACTGCAGGTGGCGCGCCATCCCCTGGGCGATGACGTCGTCGTCCTCGATGATCAAGACCTTGGACATCCAGGGGAATAATGGCGGTTGTGACCCGCGTGAGGGCCGTCAGCCTGTGACGAAGTGGTAACGAACCGGTAATCAGCCCTGCGTAGGGGGAGGTTTACCAGCCTCGCGACGCCCTCTTCTCCGGCGTTCTGTTACAAGGCCAGGCATGGACACGCATTTCAAGGCCAGCCTGGATGCGGACACGAGGCGAGGCCGGGTGCTGGTCGAGGAGAGCCGCGAGGCGGTGATCGTCATCGACGACTCCGACACCGTCGTGCTCGCGAGCCGCCGCGCCCGCCAGTCGATCGAGGGGATCAACGAGGGCGAGCGGATTCCCGAGGGCCTGCTGTCGGGCGATCTCGGGATCGTGCCGTTGATCGTGCCGTACGAGGTCGGGGCGAGAAGGGAGCGCATCGTCTACCTCAGCCACCCCGGGGATATGACCGCGTACGAGGAGCTGCGGACAGGCTTCACGGCCGCCGTCTCACACGAGCTGCGGACGCCGCTCGCCCGGCTGCTCTCGCTGCTCGAGATGGCGACGCTGCCAGGGGAGGACATCCATGCTCTCGTCGATCGCGCCCGTGACGAGGTCGAATCGGCGCGCGAGCTGATCGACGAGGTTCTGTTTCTCTCCGAGCTCGAGTCGGGCGGCCGCGTGGTCTCGCTGGGACCGGTGGCCGTGAGGCCCGAGCTCGATATCGCCGTCGCCGAGCTCGAGGATCGCTCGTCGCGTGCCGGCGTTGCGCTAGCGGTCGAGGGCGATCCGGCGATCACGCTCGAGATGCGTCCCCGCATGCTCCGGGTCGTCGCGCAGAACCTGGCGGAGAATGCGATCCGCTACGCAGGCCCGGGGACGAGCTTCACGATCGCCGTCGAGCGCGAGGGCGATGCCGTCGTCCTCCGAGGGTCAGACGACGGTGTGGGCGTCAACGAGGAAGAGCTGTCCCGCCTGTTCGAGCGTTTCTACCGCGCCGACCACGCACGTGCATCGCGTGGCACGGGCCTCGGGCTCGCGATCGTGAAGCACATCGTCGGGCAGGCGGGTGGGACGGTCGAGGCCCGGGGTGGCAAGGGAGCGGGACTCGAGATCCGCTGCATCTTCCCGGCCCGCGCCGCCTGATCCGTCGCGCCGTTCACCAGTTCGTCACCAGTCGTTCACCAAGCCGTACCCCACGCGGGATCGGCGGACGGAGACACTGCTCGCGGGTTCATGAGCATGACGACGCCTCGCATCGACTCCGGCAAGCTCGGCGAGCTTGCCTCCACGACTCCCGACGGCCGTGGGGCGGAGACGGTCTTCACCGTCGAGGACCTCTCCGTGACCTACTCGGGCAACGTCGCGCTCAAGGGCGTCACGCTCGACATCCAGAAGAACTTCGTCACCGCCTTCATCGGCCCGTCGGGATGTGGCAAGAGCACGTTCATTCGCTGCTTCAACCGGATGAACGACCTCGTCCCCGGCGCCGTCGTCGCCGGTGAGGTGCTCTACCACGGCCGCGACCTCTACGGCTCGAACGTCGACCCCGTCGAGGTGCGGCGCCGCATCGGCATGGTCTTCCAGAAGCCGAACCCGTTCCCGAAGTCGATCTACGACAACATCGCTTTCGGTCCGCGCATCCTCAAGATGACCAAGGATCTCGACGAGCGCGTCGAGCGAACGCTCCGGCACGCCGCGCTCTGGGACGAGGTCAAGGACCGTCTCAAGGAGAACGCGCTCGGGCTCTCCGGAGGCCAGCAGCAGCGCCTCTGCATCGCGCGTGCGCTCGCAGTCGAGCCAGACGTGATCCTGATGGACGAGCCGGCCTCCGCCCTCGACCCGATCTCGACCTCGCGGATCGAGGACCTGATCCACGAGCTCAAGAACGAGTACACGATCGTGATCGTCACCCACAACATGCAGCAGGCGGCGCGCGTCGCGGACATGACGGCCTTCTTCAGCGTCGAGGTGCGCGAGGACGGAAGCGGCCGCAACGGCATCCTCGTCGAGTACGACCAGACGACGAAGGTCTTCACGAACCCGGGTGACAAGCGCACCGAGGACTACGTCACGGGGCGGTTCGGATGACGACAGCGAGGGTCGAGTTCCAGGCGAGTCTCGACTCGCTCGAGGCAACGCTCCAGGAGCAAGGCGCGCTGGTGCTGCGCGCGCTTCGCGGCGCCATCGACGTTCTTCGCTCCCAGGACACCGAGCTCTGCGACGAGGTCGTCGCCTTCGACGACGAGGTCGATGCGCGCTACCACGGGATCGAGAAGTCGATCGGACAGCTCCTCGCCCAGCAGTCGCCCGTCGCCACCGACCTCCGCCTCGTGCTCGCGATCCTGCACGACTCGATCCACCTGGAGCGGGTCGGCGACCAGTGCGTCACGATCGCGAAGCTGACGAAGCTCGCGGCCGAGCTCGAGCCCCATCACGACCTCGTCGAGGGGCTGACGGAGATGGGCGAGCGCGCCGAGGAGATGGTGCGAATCGCACTCGATTCGTTCTCGAACCGTGACGTTCAACGCGCCCGCGGTCTCGTCGAGCTGGACGAGCTGATCGACCGCACGAACCGGCGCGTCTCCGACCAGGTGCTGAAGATGGCGAGCACCCCCGGCACCCAGGAATGGGGAATGCGGATGATCGTCGTCTCGCGCTGCATCGAGCGGATCGGCGACAACGCCGTCGACATCGGCGAGCAGACGGCCTTCCTCGTCACCGGCGAGTTCCACGAGTTCACCGACGCCTCCCACTGACCTGTCGCGTTCACCAGTTCGCAACACAAATGACACCAGAGCGCACCCCATTCGAAGCATCAGGCCGGGAAAGCTCGCGTCGTACACCTACGCAGAGCATCACCACACTGGCTACCGCAACAAGGGAGAGGGTCGAATCATGAAGAGAGCTCTTGTGCTCACACTCGTCGTCGCCATCGTGGCCGCGACGGCAATCGCCGCCGGGGCGGCAACCGCGTCGCCGGCCAAGAAGTCGGACACGTCGCTCAGCGGCGCGGGCAGCTCGTTCGTATTCCCGCTCGTGTCCAAGTGGATCCCGGCACTCGGGACCGCCTATGGCTACAACGTCTCGTACAACCCGAACGGGTCGGGCGCGGGCATTCAGGCGATCACGTCCCGCACGGTCGACTTCGGCGCGTCGGACGCTCCGTTGACGCCTGATCAGGCCACGGCCTGCAAGGGGTGCATCCAGATCCCGTGGGCGCTTTCGGCGACCGCGATCGTCTACAACCTGCCGAGCGCGGGATGCGTCGTGCGTCTCACCGGGCCGATCCTGGCGAAGATCTACATGGGTGAGATCACGACGTGGAACGACGCTGCGATCACGAAGATCAACCCGAAGTGCACCCTCGGGTGGCACGAAGATCACGCCGGTCTACCGCACCGGTAACTCGGGCACGTCCTACAACCTGACGGACTATCTGTCGGCGGTCAGCCCGGCGTGGAAGTCGAAGCTCGGCGTCGGTCAGAGCGTGCAGTGGCCGACGGGCGCCGGCGCCAGCGGAAGCTCGGGCGTCGCCGGCGTGATCTCGAAGACGGAGGGAGCGATCGGCTACGTCGATGTCGCCTACGCCCTCGCCAACAAGATCCGCTTCGCATCGATCCTCAACGCATCCGGCAAGTACGCGACGCCGGGGCTGCGCGGCATCCAGGCCGCAGCGGACACGCTGCCCAAGAAGATCACGGGCGATGGCTCGCTCTCGATCGTGAACCCGAAGAAGGGGAACCCGCTCGCCTACCCGATCTCGACGTTCACCTACGTGATCGCGGCGTCGGGCACGTCGAAGTCGGCCGATCTGCGCAAGATGATCTACTGGGCCGTCACACAGGGTCAGACGTTCGGGCCGAAGCTGCTCTTCCAGCCGATCCCGTTGAACGTCAAGGCGTTCTCGTTCAAGCAGATCAAGAAGATCTAGGCCGGAAGTAGAACTACTGCTGTGAGCACCATCGCACCGGATCCCCTGGCACCTGCGCCAATCGAACGCCAGGGGATCCGGCTCGGCGATGTCCTGTTCAAGGGCGTTGCCCTCGTCGCCGCGGTCGGCGTTGCGGCGCTCCTGGCGTTCCTGACGTACAAGATCTTCAACATCGCCTGGCCGGCGATGCAGAAGTACGGCATCTCGTTCATCTGGACGCAGGCCTGGAATCCGAGCACCGATGTCTATGGCGCTCTCGTCTTCATCTACGGGACGATCGTCACGTCGTTCATCGCCCTGTTGCTCGCAACCCCGCTCTCGATCGCGATCGCACTCTTCCTGACGGAGCTCGCGCCGAAGCGCCTCGCGGCGCCGATCGCGACGATGGTGGAGCTCCTGGCCGCGATCCCGAGCGTCGTGCTCGGGCTCTGGGGAATCCTGGTCTTCGGGCCCTGGGTCGCGGAGCACCTCGAGCCGTGGCTCCAGAACTGGTTCGGCTTCCTGCCCATCTTCTCGGGCGATCCGTCGCAGTCCGGCGTGCTTCCCGCCGCCCTGGTGCTGACGATCATGATCATCCCGATCACGTCCGCGATCTGCCGTGAGCTGTTCAGCCGCGTGCCGCGCGACCTCTCGGACGGGTCGCTGGCGCTCGGGTCGACCCGCTGGGAGGCGATCCGCAAGGTCGCGATCCCCTACGCTGCTCCGGGCATCTCGGCGGCCGTCCTGCTCGGCCTCGGCCGGGCGTTCGGCGAGGCGATCGCCGTGACCCAGGTGATCGGTGGCGGCAACTCGATCCATCGATCGCTGTTTCCCCCGGGTGACACGCTCGCGAGCCGGATCGCGAGCACCTACCAGGGAGCGGGCTCCAACCTCGAGGTGCAATCGCTTCTCTACCTCGGTGCGATCCTGCTCGTGATCTCCCTGATCACGAACGTGTCCGCGCAGCTTGTCGTGAACAGGTTCCAGAAGGCCCGGAGGATGTCGACCGGATGAGCTCTGCAGAGATCGCGGATCCCTACGACATCACGTCGAGGTCGAACAACCTCGGCCGGCGCCGCCTGACCGAGAAGCTCGTCTCGGTCGTGGCGCTGCTCAGTGCGCTCTTTGCCGTTCTCATCCTCGCGCTCGTGCTCGGCACCGTTCTGATCAAGGGATTCAGCCAGCTCGACGTGACCTTCTTCACCAAGTCCGCAGCGCTCTTCGGCGAGAAGGGCGGCATCGCAGACGCGCTGATCGGCAGCATCCTGATCGTCGGGATGGCGACGATCATGGCGGTGCCGATCGCGATCCTCGTCGCGATCTACATCGCCGAGTACGCAGGCCCGAAGGCCGCATCGTTCTTCCGGGTCACGCTCGACGTGCTCAACGGCGTCCCTGCAATCCTCGTCGGCATCTTCATCTATGGCCTGCTCGTCGTCGGTCACGGCCAGAGCGCGATCTACGGGGCCATGGCCCTCGCGATCCTGATGATCCCGATGGTCGCGCGCGCAACCCAGGAGGTGCTCGAGCTCGTGCCGCGCCACCTGCGCGAGGCGAGCCTTGCGCTCGGCGTGCCGCGGTGGCGCACCGTCTACAGCATCGTCTTGCCGACCGCGATCGGCGGCATGCTGACCGGCATCGTGATCGCCGTCGCACGGGTCGCGGGCGAGACGGCGCCGCTCATCTTCACCTCGTCGATCATCACGTCGAGAGACATCTCCTTGGACGTGCACAACGCGCTGCCGACGCTGCCGGTACGGATCTTCACCCTTTCGGAATCGGCAAATCCGGACGATCAGGCCGCCGCCTGGGCGGCCGCGCTCGTCCTGATCGCGTTCGTGCTGGTGATGAACATCCTCGCCAAGTACTTCGCCGGGCGGAAGCGCAGGAGCCTCGAAGGCATCTAGGAGGCTCGCCAACTCTCCGCTTTTTCCCTGCTCAGAGGCCACATCTTTCCCCATACGGCGAGCGTTCGCCGGCACGATCTGGTCGAATGCGAAACAGGATTCAGCCTTTGCTGTGCGAGCTCCACGCTCACACGACGTGGAGTGACGGCAGCCTCTCCGTCCGCGAGCTCGTCGACCCCTACGGAGGGCGCGGCTTCGACGTTCTCTGCGTCTCCGACCACACTGTCCGCTCCGACGATCCCTGGCGTCACTCGGAGTGGCCGGCCCGCGACGTGCGACGCGAGGTCCATGCCCCGTATGTCGCGGGGATCCTTCATGAGGCGACCCGTGTTGCCCATCGGTTCGAGCTCCTCAACCGGACGACGCTGTTCAGCTGGGTCGCACGGGCGGGCCTGCCGGCCGTCGCGAACGGCGACTTCCACCGGCCGGAGCACCTCGACGGTTGGAAGACCCTCCTCCCCTGTGAGAAGGATCTCGACGCGATCGTCGCCTACCGCCGCTCGGCCCGCCCGGCGTACCTGACGCGCATTGAAGACACGCAGGCCCTGCCTGTCGCCGCCTGACGGTGCCCGATGACCTCGCCGCCGCCCACCACGTCACGTCCCGCCGCCGGCCCCACCGCTTTGCGCTCAGGGACGAGCTCGGCCGCACCGTCGGGATCTTCGGCTCGCACCGCCTCGGCTGGCGGATCGGCGACTGGGTCCTGATGCATGACGGGCGCCGGCTCCAGATCATCGGCGTGCTGCCGGCGGACGATGCGGGCGAGGATGAGGGCGTCACCGAGGTGTGGCTCGTCGAATCCCCGTGAGCTTCCGTCGCCGGCCGGATCTCCGCGGGTAGCAAACTGGCGACCGGATCGCGACCAGCTGGTGTCGATCTGGTTGAGATCTTGTAACTTCGCCTGCTCGTGCGGTGTATTTCTCATTGCAGAGATGAGAGGATGTGCCTTCGTTCAGGGGCACTTCGAATACCAGACATGAGGTGGGCAATGTCGAAGTACGAGCAGATCATCGAGCTGCTGTCCGACGGGGAGTGGCACACGAAGGACGATCTCGGAGAGGTGACCGTGTTTCCGGAGCTGTGGCTCGACGAGCTACGTCATGAACCGGCGGTCGAGATCGTCGCTAACGACGAGACCGTGAAGGTGAAGCTCCTCGCCGCAACGTAAGCCCGAGCCGTCGCGAGGCGACGATCGCGAAGCCGTGCGGACGATGTCCGCGCGGAAGCGCGTCGCCCTGATCGCGCACGACAACCGCAAGGCCGACATGCTCGAGTGGGCGCGCTACAACCGCGAGACCCTCTCCGCGCATGAGCTCTACGCCACGGGGACGACGGGAGCGCTGCTCGTAGAGGAGCTCGCGCTCCCGGTAACGCTCTTCCTCAGTGGGCCGCTCGGTGGCGACCAGCAGGTCGGCGCCGCGATCGCCGAGGGTCGGATCGACTTCGTCGTCTTCTTCTGGGACCCGCTCGAGCCGCAACCGCACGACGTCGACGTCAAGGCGCTGCTCAGGATCGCCGTCGTCTACAACGTGCCGATGGCCTGCAATCGTGCGACGGCCGACTTCATCTCTCGAGCCCGCTGATTGCCATCGAGTACCGCCGAGTGCCCTCGGCCGGCTGACGGACGTCGCGTTCGACGAGACGATATGTCATCGACAGAGTTCGATATGATTCGCCTGTGAACAAGGTTTGCCGCTGGTTGCCTGCTGCACCCCGATCGCCAGGCCGACGCTCTCGGATGCCGAGGCCGTCGAGCTCGAGACGCTGTTCAAGGCGCTCGCCGACCGGCACCGCGTCAAGATCCTGAACATGCTTGCTCGGGCAGGCGGGGAGGCGATCTGCGTCTGCGACTTCACCGAGCCGCTTGGCCTCAAGCAACCGACCGTCTCGTATCACCTCAAGCTGCTCACCGACGCGGGGATGCTGCAGCGTGAGAAGCGCGGCAGCTTCGCGTACTACCGTCTCGCCGACGGCGCCCTCGACCGCCTCGGTGATGTCGTCGCCGCCCCCGCCGTGCTCGCCAAAGCCGGCTAGCCGTGCCGCCGCAGCTCGTTCGGAGCCTCGGCGCCGAAGTGTTCGGCACGTTCGCGCTGGTCTTCGCCGGCTGCGGAGCGATCATGGTCGACTCGACGACCCACGACCTCGGGCATCTCGGTGTCGCCCTCTCGTTCGGGCTCGTGATCATGGTGATGATCTACGCGCTCGGCCACGTCTCCGGCGCTCACTTCAATCCGGCCGTAACCCTTGCCTTTGCGCTGACCCGGAACTTCCCGTGGCCGCGCGTCTTGCTCTACTGGGGTGCGCAGCTCACGGGCGCGATCGCTGCGGCGCTGCTGCTGCGTGCCTCGCTCGGCAACGTCGCTCACGTGGGCGCCACGCTTCCGTCTGGCTCGAACGCACAGTCGTTCCTCTGGGAGACGGTGCTGACCGTGTTCCTGATGTTCGTCGTAATGGCCATCGCCACGGACACTCGAGCGGTCGGCGAGGCGGCTGCGATCGCGGTTGGTGGCGTCGTCGGGCTCGATGCGCTGTTCGGGGGGCCGATCTCGGGAGCCTCGATGAACCCGGCCCGATCGCTCGGCCCGGCGCTCGTCTCAGGTGACCTGCACGCGTTCTGGATCTACCTCACCGCACCCGTCCTCGGCGCCGTCATGGGCGCGTTGGCCTACCAGCTCGTCCGCGGCGACGAGCCCGGCTCTGCCGAAGCGGCATGAGCAACGTCCTCTTCGTCTGCGTCCACAACGCGGGCCGCTCTCAGATGGCGGCGGCGCTGCTCGAGCTCGTCGCCGCCGGCCGGCACGAGGCCCGCTCTGCGGGGAGCGACCCCGGCGATCGCGTTCATCCCGAGGTCGTCGCGGTGATGCGCGAGCTCGGCATCGATCTCGCCGATCGCGTCCCGCACCGGCTCGACCGGGCCGACGCCGAGTGGGGGGATGTCGTCGTGACAATGGGCTGTGGGGACGCCTGCCCTTACATCCCGGGCAAGCGCTACGAGGACTGGGACATCCCCGACCCGAAGGGGCTACCGCTCGACGAGGTGCGCGCGATCCGCGACGACATCCGCCGCCGGGTCGAGGCACTCGCCGCCGTGCTCGTCTCATAACATATCGACAAACTTCGATATGATGTGGCCTGACACCCTGCATCGAGAGGAGCGTGTGCCATGCCACCACAAGTGCTGAGGAACTGCGCGAAGAGGTGCGCCGCCGCTACGCCGAATCGGCCCGCGCCGTGACACGGAAGGCTCGGGCGGCGGCTGCGGCAGCGGCTCGTGTTGCGGCGGAGAGACCGACGCGGCGCTGTTCGGCGAGGGCCTGTACGACGCCGCGCAGCGCTCCGAGCTTCCGGAGACAGCGGCGCTGGCCTCGCTCGGGTGCGGGAACCCGACCGTCGTCGCGGAGATCGCGCGAGGGCGAGACGGTGCTCGACCTCGGCTCGGGAGGAGGAATCGACGTGATCCTCTCCGCGAGGCGTGTCGGCGAGACCGGGCTCGCCTTCGGGCTCGACATGACCGACGAGATGCTCGCCCTCGCGCGTCGCAACGCGCCCGAGGCGGGCGTCGCGCAATGCCATCTTCCTCAAGGGCGTGATCGAGGCAGATCCCCTTGCCGGCGGAGTCCGTCGATGTCGTGATCTCGAACTGCGTCATCAACCTGTCGACGGACAAGGCAGCGGTGCTGACCGAGATCGCCGCGTGCTCAGGCCGGTGGACGGTCGGAGTCAGCGATGTCGTCGCCGAGGACAGGCTCTCGGTTGATCGAGCGAGCAGAGCGCGGGTAGTTCGTCGGCTGCATCGCCAGAGGCTTGATGCGCAGTAGGGGCATGTCTGGATGCGGCCCTGCTTCGAGCAGGTCGCGTCGAGTCCGCCGAGATCGTCAAGGCAACCACCTCGACGATCCTCACGGCGTCAAGAGCGACTCTCGGTGCAGAAGCCACCCAAACCACCCGCCGCTAACACCGGCCTCTGCTAAATCGGGGCGCTCTCGAGCGCCTCGGGCGGCAGCAGCCGCCGCGTCTCCCAGCGGCGCGCCATGAAGGCCGTCCAGGAGATCACGATCGCGAGCCCGAACACGATCAGGTCACCGGCCGGGAGCCGCGTCACGATCTCCATGCCGGCCCCGACGAGACCCGCCATCGGGATCGTGAAGATCCAGGCCACGAGGATGTTGCCGGCCACTCCCCAGCGCACCGCATGGAGGCCGCGCGTCGCGCCGGAGCCCATCACGGAGCCCGAGATCACGTGGGTGGTCGAGACCGGATAGCCCAGGTGCGCGGTCGTCCACAGGATCGACGCGCAGGCGGTCTGGGCCGCGAAGCCCTGCGGCGGGTCGATCTTCGCGATCCGGGTTCCCAGGGTGCGGATGATCCGCCAGCCGCCGGCGTACGTTCCCGCTGACATCGACAGCGCCGCGCAGACGATGACCCAGGTCGGCGGCCGCGTGAAGTCGGCGTCGAGGTGCCCTGAGCTGACGAGCGCGAGCGCGATGATCCCCATCGTCTTCTGGGCGTCGTTCGTGCCGTGGGTGAGGGCGACGAAGCCGCCGGAGACGAGCTGGCCACGGCGGAAGATCCGGTTGATCTTCGCGGGGGACCGCCGCGCGATCACCCAGACGATCATGGTCATCAACGCGAACGCGACCGCGATGCCGGCGAACGGCGCGATCAGCGACGGCTCCAGCACCTTGTGCCAGAGCCCCGACCACTCGACGACCGACCAGCCCTGGGCCATGATCGCCGACCCCATGATGCCGCCGATCAGCGCGTGGCTCGAGCTCGACGGCAGTCCGAGATACCACGTGACGAGGTTCCAGGTGATCGCGCCGACGAGCCCCGCGAGGATGATGTCGAGCGTGATCGCATCGGGATCGACGATGCCCTTGGCGATCGTGGCGGCGACCTTGAAGGAGATGAAAGCGCCGACGAAGTTGAGGACCGCCGCCATCGCGACCGCGTTCCTCGGCGAGAGCGCATGCGTCGAGACGCTCGTCGCGATCGAGTTGGCAGTGTCGTGGAAGCCGTTCGTGAAGTCGAAGAACAGCGCCACCAGGACCACGGCGACGAGGGTCACGGTCATAGCGAGGGCGCTCTACGCGTTCTTGACGACGATGTTTGCGATCACGTTGGCGGCTGTCTCGCAGGCGTCGAGCGCTCGCTCGAGCGCCTCGTAGATGTCCTTCCAGCGGATCACGATCAGCGGATCGATGCGATCGTCGCGGAAGAGCGAGGCGAGCGCGTCTCGGAGGATCCGGTCGCCCTGGTCCTCGAGCGACTTCAGCTCGACGAGCGCCTGCTGCACTCCGCGCATCCCCTTCAGGTTCTGCAAGGCGGTCGTAGAGCTGCTCGACCGCCTTGACGATGATCGCGCACTGCTCGACGGCATGGCGGGTCGGCATCTCGACGCCGTAGAGGCCGAGCAGGTCGGATGCCTCTTCGAGGTAGTCGACCACGTCGTCGATCTCGGTCGCGAGCTGGTAGATGTCCTCGCGGTCGAACGGCGTCAGGTACTGCGTGTTGAGCAGGACGATGAGGTCGCGGGTGATCGCGTCGCCTGCCGTCTCGGCCGCCTTCACCTGCTCCTGGGTGACGCCGGAGTTCGGATGCTCGCGAAAGCGGCGCTCGACGAGGTGCGCCACCTCGAGGGCGTTCTCGCCCGCGCTCGCGAAGAGCACGAAGAATTCGGTCGTCTTGGGGGTGAGGGAGATCTTCATGGCAGGCGCACGTTAACCAATTGGAGACATGTGTGAACCGAGCTGACCTCGAGTACGCTTGCGGCGATGAAGGAGACGCTCGAACGCGAGATCAAGCTCGCCCCGGATGACGGCTTCGTACTCCCCGAGCTCGGCGGTCGCCGGCTGCCGACGCGGGTCTTCATCTCGACCTACCACGACACGCCCGACCTGCGGCTCGCGCGCAACGGCGTCACCTTCCGTCATCGCGTCGAGGACGGGAGCGGTCTCTGGCAGCTGAAGCTGCCGCGTGATGCCGCGCGCCTCGAGCTCGAGGTCGGTGGGCCGCCGGCCCGCCCACCAGCCGAGCTGACGGCGTTGCTCCCGGCGTACCTCCGCGGCGCGCAGCTCGTGCCCGTCGCCCGGCTTCGCACGCGGCGCGAAGTGGTGCACGCCGCGGGCGCCGAGATCGTCGACGACAGCGTCGCCGTCCTCGAGGGCCAGCGGGTCTCGCGCCGCTTTCGGGAGGTCGAGGTCGAGCTGCTCGACGGCGACGAGCGAACGCTGCGCCGGCTCGAGAAGGAGCTGCGCAAGGCGGGCGCCCGTGCCACCGAGCGAGCTGCAGCCGAAGCTCTACCGCGCGCTCGACCTCGCCGGGACGGTCGAGACGCGCGAGAGCACGAAGAGCACGCCGCCGGGAGAGGCGCTCGGGATCGCGCTGGAAGCCGAGTACCGCGCCCTTCTCGCGCACGACCCGGGCACCCGCCGCGGCGACGACCCGGAGGAGCTGCACCAGCTCCGCGTCGCAACGCGCCGGCTGCGGGCGTTCCTTCGCGCTGCGAAGAACGCTCGTCGACGAGGAGTGGGCGAAGTCGCTGCGTGACGAGATCGGCTGGCTGGGCGGGCATCTCGGCCCGGCCCGCGATCTCGACGTGATGCTCGACCGGTTTCGCGCCGAGGTTGCCGACCTCGGCGCCGACGCGGACGCCGCGTCGGGCCTGCTGGAGTCGCTCGAGGAAGACCGGGCGGCCGCGTACAGGGATGTCGTCGAGACGCTCGGCGGCGACCGCTACTTCGCTCTCCTCGACCGGCTCGAGGCCGCGGCGCGAGCCGCCGTTGAGCGGTGACGAGAGGACGCTGAAGAAGATCTTCCACCGCGAGGCGAAGCGGATGCGCAAGACGTTCGAGGCGCTCGGCGACGACCCCGAGGACGACGCGCTCCACGCGTCGCGCATCGCCGTCAAGCGGGCGCGCTACGCAGCCGATCTCGCGGCTCACGAGCTCGGGAAGCCGGGCGCGCGCTTCGTCGCCGTCGCGAAGCAGCTGCAGGACATCCTCGGCGATCACCAGGATGCGGTCGTCGCGCAGGAGCGGATACGCGACTGGGCGGCCACGTCGCACCTCGGAGGCGAGCACCTTCGCCGCCGGCCGGCTCGTGCAGCTCGAGCGCGACCGGATGGCGGCTGCCCGCGCCGCCTGGCCCGCAACCTGGCGCCGTCTCGATCAGGCAGCTCGCGAGGCGGTGAAGTGACGCGGGTCGTGCAGGCGGCAGGTGGTGTCGTCCTGCGCGAGAGCGCGACGGGTCTCGAGGTGCTGCTCGTGCACCGGCCCGCCTATGACGACTGGAGCTTCCCGAAGGGCAAGCTCGAGCGCGGCGAGAGCCTCGAGGAGTGCGCCCTGCGGGAGGTCGAGGAGGAGACCGGCCTGCACTGCACGCTCGGGCGCGAGCTCGAGTCGACCTCGTACAGGGACGGGAAGGGACGGCTCAAGACGCGTGCGCTACTGGGCGATGGAGGTCGTCGGCGGCTCGCTGCGCTTCGACTACGAGATCGACGAGGCGCGCTGGCTCGCACCGGACGACGCAGCCGGCCAGCTGAGCTACGAGCGCGACAACGACGTGCTCCGGGACGCCGTTGGAAGGCACGAGTAGGCGTAGGATCGGCTCAACTTCGAGTGCGGGAGGGACGATGGCGAAGGTGCTGATCCTCGCGGGCGACGCGGCCGAGGACCTCGAGACGATGTTCATCAAGTACCGCCTTGCCGAGGCGGACTACGAGCCGTACGTGGCAGCGCCCACGATGCGCCCGATCAAGCTCGTCGTGCACGACTTCGAGCCGGACTGGGACACCTACGTCGAGCGTCCCGGGCGAACGTGCCCCGTCGACGTCACCTTCGCCGAGGTGGATCCGTCGGAGTACGCCGCGCTCGTGATCCCCGGCGGGCGGGCGCCCGAGTTCATCCGCGTCGACCCGGACGTGGCGCGGATCGTCGAGCACTTCTTCGCGAGGAGAAGCCTGTCGGCACGCTCTGCCACGGCCCGCAGGTCCCTGCCGCGCTCGGGCTCCTGCGCGGCCGGCGCAGCGCCGCCTTCGGCCCGCTCGCGCCCGACATCGAGATGGCGGGCGGCGAGTTCGTCGACGGCCCGGCGGTGGTCGACGGGAACATGGTCTCGTGCCGCGGCTGGGGCGACCTGGCCGAGTGGTCGCGCGCGTTCCTCGAGCTGCTCGACCGCGCGGCGGTTGCCGCATAGGAGTCCGCTCTACTCCCGGCTGAGCGACTCCGCCGCGGCGAGAGCCTCGTCTGGCGGACGGGGCGTTGATCTCGATCACGAGCCCCTTGGCGTAGGTGCCGAGGTAGCCGGGAACGGTGGGTGAGTTGCTGACGTAGGCCGTCGAGCCGGCGAGGGGGCCGCGCTCGATCGTGATCGTGCGGGCCGTGAGCTCGGGGACGACGTCGAGGCGCTTGCCGCGGCGCGTCGAGACGGTGATCGCGTCGAGGCCGCTGCCGTAGCGGGCGGTGACGGCGTCACGGTAGACGGGTGCTGTCATGCCGGGCAGGAAGGCGACCTTGGACTCCTTCGCCGCCGCGAGCATGGCGAGCGAACGCCCGCCGGTATCCGCGGGGAGGAGCGGCGCGTAGCCGACGACCGCCGCCGCCTGCCGGCGCGTGACCGGCTTGAAGCCCTGGTCGTGCTTGATCACGCGGGCATCCGCCGGGATCGGGAGAGTGAAGTCGGCCGGTGACGTCGGCGTATCGAGCTCGAGGTCGTGGATCGTCTCGATCGAGGTCCAGTAGCTCGGGTCGTTCTCGTACTGGGTCAGCTTCAGCAGCGAATCCGGTCTCCTTGTCGACGATCACGTCGACGCGAGCCCCGTAGGTGTCGTAGTAGTCATCGCCGGGAGCGAAGTCGAGCGTCAGGGCCCAGGCGTCGCGTCCTTCGAAGCTGGTGCTGGTGACGTGGCTGTTGCCCGAGTCGAGCGCGTAGAGCACCCAGGTCGCGAGGTCGGCTCTCCGGGCGGAAGGAGGTGAATGCGGGGTTGTTGCCCGTCGTGCGCACGTAGAGGAGACCATCGCCAAGACTGCCGATCTGCGTCATGACATCGGCAGGAGCGTCGTACGCGGCGCTCGGCTGGGAAGCCGTCGCTCGCTGCGAGGGCGCGGGAGCTGTAGCTGCCGTCGGCTCCCGAGGACAAAGGTGGAGGGGACAGGCAAGGGCGGCTTGCAGTTCGAGCAGCCATGCGCGGGCTTCGGCCGCGGCAGCGCGGGGCGCGTCTGCACGCTGAACGCGCCGCGGATGTTCCGCGGTGCGCTCAACCCCTGCGTCAGGCTCGTCCGTACCTGGGCCGCCGAGGCCTCGGTCGCTCCCCAGTGGGTGCCGAGAGCGGCCGCGCCGACGACGACCACGATCGCGGCTGCCGCGGCGATGAGCCCGACGGTGCGCGGGCGCCACTGCCGGCTCGGCCTGAAGCCGCGTTTGCCGGCGGCTGAGCGATCTCGCTCAGGAGGTGGAGCTTTCGTTGCTCGAGTCGGCCCGCAGGAAGGTCGCGGAGCGGGAGGTGGTTGCATTGAGGTCATGACTTCGGCTCCAGTTCGAGGGCTTCACTCTCTTCATGTCCGAGCTCGCACCGAGTTCCCGCAGCCGCGCCCGCGCCCGCGACAACCGCGAGCGAACCGTTCCGACCGGCACGTCGAGCGCGGTCGCCGCCTCCTCGTAGCTCAGCTCTGACCAACCACAGAGCCAGAACACGTCCTGCTCCTCCTCGCGCAACCGGCCGATCAGCGCCAGCACGGCCTGCATCTGCGCCTCGTCGTCCAGGCGGGCGTCGGCCTCGCCGCTGAAGTCGGGCGTCGCTTGCGGCGGCGGCATTCGGTCCAGAGACTCGGTGGTAGCGCCGCTGCGACCGCGATGCATTGCGGCAGACGTTCGTCGCAACGCCGTAGAGCCACGGCAGCACCATCCCCTCTGCCAGCTCGCACATCTCGCCGCCGCCAGGCCTCGAGAAACACGATCGAGACGAGATCCTCGGCGCCCGACCAGTTCCCGACTCGCCGGAAGCAGTAGTTGTAGATCGGCTTCGCGTGCCGCTCGAACAGGCTCCCGAACGCCGTCCGGTCGCCCTCGCGGGCAGCCGTCCACAGCTCCGAGTCGGACTCCATCGTTCCTTCATGTCCGACCCGCGTCTCGGGGTTCCCGCTCGTCACGAAACGAAGATAGAACGTTCAGGGAATCAGGAGCCGGTAGCCTGGCGGGTCGATGAGCAGCGACTACGTCTACACGATGTACAAGGTCGACAAGTTCTACGGCTCCGACCGGCAGGTGCTGGCGAACATCTCCCTCTCGTTCCTGCCGGGAGCGAAGATCGGCGTGCTCGGCCCGAACGGGGCCGGCAAGTCGACGCTGATGCGGATCATGGCCGGGCTCGAGGAGCCCTCGTCCGGCATCGCCGAGCTGCATCCCGGCGCCACCGTCGGCTTCCTCCAGCAGGAGCCCGAGCTCGACCCGGCCAAGGACGTGCGCGGCAACGTCGAGGACGGCGTCCGCGAGCTGCGCGACCTGCTCGACCGCTTCAACGCCGTCTCGGCGGCGTTCGCCGAGCCCGACGCCGACTTCGACGCGTTGCTCGCGGAGCAGTCAAAGGTGCAGGAGCAGATCGACCGCCACGACGCCTGGGGCCTCGACGCGCAGCTCGACCGGGCGATGGACGCGCTGCGGCTGCCGGAGGGCGACCGCGACGTCACGACGCTCTCCGGTGGCGAGCGCCGCCGGGTCGCGCTCTGCCGGCTGCTCCTCTCCTCTCCCGACCTGCTGCTCCTCGACGAGCCGACGAACCACCTCGACGCCGAGTCGGTCGCCTGGCTGGAGCGCTTCCTCGAGGACTACAAGGGCACCGTGATGGCGGTCACCCACGATCGCTACTTCCTCGACAACGTCGCCGGCTGGATCCTCGAGCTCGACCGCGGCAAGGGGCTGCCGTTCGAGGGCAACTACTCCTCCTGGCTCGAGCAGAAGCAGGCGCGGCTCGCCGTCGAGGAGAAGACCGAGTCTGCCCGCCGGCGCACGCTCGCCGCGCGAGCTCGAGTGGGTGCGCATGAGCCCTCGCGCGCGGCAGGCGAAGTCGAAGGCGCGCGTGACGGCCTACGAGAAGATGCTCGCCGACGACGCCAACTTCAAGGTCGAAGGGCGTCGAGATCCACATCCCGGCCGGCCCGAGGCTCGGCGACCTCGTCGTCGAAGCCGATCACGTCGCCAAGGGCTTCGGCGACCGGCTGCTCGTCGAGGACATGACCTTCTCGCTGCCGCCGGGCGGGATCGTCGGCGTGATCGGGCCGAACGGCGCCGGCAAGACGACGCTGTTCAAGATGATCGCCGGCGAGGAGCAGCCCGACAGCGGCGAGCTCAGGATCGGCGACACGGTGCGAGCTCGCCTACGTCGACCAGTCGCGCGGCGGCCTCGACCCGCAGAACACGGTCTGGAAGGAGATCTCCGAGAACCAGGACATCGTCCTGCTCGGCAAGCGCGAGGTGAACTCGCGCCAGTACACGTCGTGGTTCAACTTCCGCGGCGGCGACCAGCAGAAGCTCGTCAAGGATCTCTCCGGCGGCGAGCGCAACCGCGTCCACCTCGCGAAGCTGCTCAAGTCGGGCGGCAACGTGCTCCTCCTCGACGAGCCGACCAACGACCTCGACGTCGACACGCTCCGCGCGCTCGAGGACGCGCTGCTCGACTTCGCCGGCTGCGCCGTCGTGATCACCCACGATCGCTGGTTCCTCGACCGGATCGCGACGCACATCCTCGCCTTCGAGGGCGACTCGCAGGTGACGTGGTTCGAGGGCTCGTGGGCCGAGTACGCCGCCTGGGTCACCGAGACGCGCGGGCCCGAGGCGCTCGAGCCGCACCGCATCGCGTACAAGCCCCTCGTCCGACCCGTGATCGACTTCCGGTCGCCGATCCGGGGCGACCGGACACCCGCTCGCCCGTCCGGCTCCTTCTCTGGGTCGGGAAGCAGCAACGCGGCACGCTCGCGATCGCGATCACCTTCGGGATCGTCTGGATGGTCGCGCAGGCCCTGATGCCGTTCGCGATCGGCCAGGCGATCCAGCAGGGCATCGTCGACGGCGACAACGACGCGCTCGCCCGCTTCTGCATCCTCCTCGCGGTGCTCGGCGTCGTGCAGGCCGCGGCCGGCGTCATGCGCCACCGCTACGCCGTGCAGAACTGGCTCCAGGCGTCGTACCGGATGATCCAGGTCGTCGGCCACCACGCCGCCCGCTCGGGCGACGCGGTGCGCGGCGAAGCTCTCGACAGGCGAGGTCGTGGCGACGGTCTCGAACGACGCGCTGCGGGCCGGTGGCGCCTTCGACATCACGGCGCGGCTCGTCGGGCGCGATCGTCGTCGTACATCGTCGTCGCCGTGATCCTGCTCTCGACCTCGATCAAGCTCGGGCTCCTCGTGCTGCTCGGCGTGCCGGTGCTGACGCTGCTCGCTCGAGCATCGTGATCAGGCCCCTGCAGACGCGCCAGCGCGACCAGCGCGAGGAGGTCGGCCAGCTGACGGCGCTCGGCGCGGACACCGCCGCGGGCCTGCGCGTGCTGCGCGGCGTCGGCGGCGAGCAGGCGTTCTTCGACCGCTACCAGGCGCGCTCGCGAGGGGGTCCGGCGTCGCCGGCGTTCGCGTCGCCACGCCGCAGTCGACGCTCGACGCGGCCCAGGTGCTGCTGCCCGGGCTCTTCGTCGTGCTCGTCACGTGGGTCGGGCGCCCACCTCGCCGCCTCCGGCGACATCACGACCGGCGAGCTCGTCGCGTTCTACGGCTACGCGGCGTTCCTCGTGATCCCGCTGCGCACCTCGGCCGAGGCGGTCGAGAAGATCACCCGGGCGCTCGTCGGCGCGCGAGCGGATGCTGCAGGTGCTCGCCGTCGAGCGCACGGTCGACGAGCCCGACGCTCCGGTCGCCGAGCCGCCCGCCGGCGTGCCGCTCACCGATCCCGCGCTCGGGCCTCGACGGTCGAGCCCGGCAGCCTGACGTGCCTCGTCTCCGCCTCGCCCGACGAGACCAGCCGCGCTCGCCGACCGGCTCGGGCGGCTCGATCGAACGACGACGGCGTCCTGCTCGGCGACACCGAGCTCGACCGACTTCCGCTCGACGGTCGGTGCGCCGCCGGATCCTCGTCAGCGAGGCCGACCCGCTGATCTTCTCGGGCACGCTCCGCAGCGAGCTCGACCCGTGGGCGCGCGCGAGCGACGAGCGACATCACGGCCGCGATCGAGTGTCGCGGCCGCCGAAGACGTGCTCGATCGCCCTGCCGGAAGGCCTCGACGAGATCGTCGACGAGCGCGGCCGCTCGTTCTCGGGCGGCCAGCGGCAGCGGCTCGTGCTCGCCCGCGCGCTGCTCGCGAACGCCGAGATCCTCGTGCTCGTCGAGCCGACGAGCGCCGTCGACGCGCACACCGAGGCGCGCATCGCGCGCCAGCTGCACCGCTTCCGCGCCGGCGTGACGACGGTCGTCGTCTCGACGAGCCCGCTCGTGCTCGACCAGGCCGACCGCGTCGTGCTCATCGCGGACGGCGTCGTGCAGCGCCGAGGAACGCACCGCGAGCTCCTCCGCACGCATCCGGCCTACCGCGACGTCGTCACCCGGGGGGAGGACTGCATGAGCACGATCCTCCCGATCGCGGACAGCGCCGAGATGCGCGAAGCAGGCGCTCGAGCTGGCCGGCCGCCACCGGCGCGCAGATGGTCGGCGTCGTCGTCCTGCACGCCGCTGGCCGCCGCCACCGGGCTCGTCGGGCCCGCCGCATCCTCGGCTCGCTCGTCCAGGACGCTGCAGACGGACATCGACACGGCGCAGATCGACCGCGTGGTCGCGATCCTCGCGGTCTTCCTCGTCGCGCAGACGATCCTCACCTTCTTCGCGCGGCGCTCCTCGTTCGTGCTCTCCGAGCGGATGTTCGCGGAGCTGCGCGACGACTTCATGCGGCGCGTGCTGGCGCTGCCGCTCTCGACCGTCGAGCGGGCCGGGATCGGCGACCTCGTCTCGCGCACGACCGCCGACGTCGACGCGCTCGCGCGCACGATCCGGTTCGCGATGCCCGAGACGTCGATCGCCTGCGTGACGGCGCTCCTCGTCGTCGCCGCCGCCGTCTGGGTGAGCCCGATCGCCGCGCTCCCGTGCATCGCGGGCGTGCCCGATCCTCGTCATCGGGACGCGGTGGTACCTCCGCTGCGCGCCGGCCGGCTACCTCTGGGAGCGCGCGGCGTACGCGTCGCTCGCGGGCACGGTCGGCGAGACGGTCGACGGCGGCCGCACGGTCGAGGCGCTCGGCCTGCGCGAGCGAGCGCGTCGCGCCGGATCGACGCCGACCTGCGCCGACGCCTACGCGCCGAGCGCTGCACGCTCTACCTGCGCACGATCTGGTTCCCGACCGTCGAGTTCGCCTACGTGCTGCCGGTCGTCGCGGCGCTCGCCTGGGGCGGCTGGCTCGTCTCGGCCGGCCATGCGTCGGTCGGTGAGGTGACGGCCGTCGTCGCTCTACATCGTGCAGCTCGCCGACCCGGTCGACCGGCTGCTCTCCTGGCTCGACGAGATCCAGGTCGGTGGCGCCTCGTTCGCGCGCCTCGTCGGGATCGCGGACGTGCCGCCCGACCGGACCGCGACCGGCGAAGAGCCGGACGACGACTGGCTGCGGGCGCACGACGTGCGCTACGCGTACGTCGCCGGGCCGCGACGTCCTGCACGGGATCGAGCTCGACCTCGAGCCGGGCGAGCGGATCGCCGTCGTCGGGCCGTCGGGCGCCGGCAAGTCGACGCTCGGGCGCCTGCTCGCGGGCATCCATCCGCCGCGAACCGGCTCGCGTCGAGGTCGGCGGCGTGCCGCTCGTCGACCTCGCGCTCGACACGCTGCGCCAGGAGGTCGCGCTCGTGACGCAGGAGCAGCACGTCTTCGTCGGCACGCTCGCCGAGAACCTGCGCCTTGCGCGCGTCCGGCTCGTCGGACGACGAGCTGCGCGCGGCGCTCGAGGCGGTCGACGCGACCGACTGGGTCGAGGCGCTGCCCGACGGGCTCGAGACCGTCGTCGGCGCCGGCGGCGCTCCGCTGACGCCGGCGCAGACGCAGCAGCTCGCCCTGGCCCGGCTCGTGCTCGCCGACCCGCACACGCTCGTTCTCGACGAGGCGACGTCGCTGCTCGACCCGCGCGCCGCGCGCCATCTCGAGCGCTCGCTCGCCTCGGTGCTCGACGGCCGCACGGTCGTCGCGATCGCGCACCGGCTGCACACGGCACACGACGCCGACCGCGTCGCGGTGGTCGAGGACGGGCTGCTGCAGGAGCTCGGCACGCACGACGAGCTGATCGAGAACGACGGCGCGTATGCGGCGCTGTGGGAGTCCTGGCAGTCCTGAAGACCACCTACGTGTGGGGTTACGCGGCCCGAGCCTCTTCCCGCGCCGCCGCCAGCTCCAACGCAGCACCCTCGCGCAAGCCGCCCCGCCCGAGCTGAAACGCCGTCCCGAGAACGCGGCTCGTGCCCGCGAGCAGGAGCGCTCCGGCGAGCAGCGTCTCGGCGCGCTCGGCGTCGATCCCGAACGGCCGGGCCGCCTTGGCGGCCGGGCGGCGGGAGAGGATCTTGACGGCCTGGTCGAGGTCGTCGGCGTCGAAGCGGCGGCCGACGATCTTCGCCAGCGCTCTGGCGCTGCCGCCGACGGCCAGGGCGAGATCGGGTGACGGCGGGCGCATGTCGGCCAATGCCTCGGCGACCGCGGCGGTCGCGCCGCCGATCTGACGCCGGGTCGGGGGATCGCCCGCCAGGTGCGCCCGCGTCAGCGCGGAGGGAGCCGAGATCGGCCGACTGGATCCAGGCGGCGCCGAGCAACGGCGTCCCGACGACGACCTCCGTGGAGCCGCCACCGACATCGACGACGGCGACGACCTCCGGCAGCTTCCCGGAGGCGCGGGCGACGGCGCCGTCATAGGCAAGCCGGCCTTCGTCATCGGCGCTGAGGACGCGAACGGGAAGCGCGGTCGCGTCGGCAAGGGCGGAGGTCAGAGCCGCAGCCGAGGCTCCTTGCCGGCCGGGGGCGGTGACGATCACGGTGGCGCGCTCGACGCCGCAGCTCGCCGCCCTGCGGGCGAAGGCGCTGCAGGTCGCAGCTGCGGCAGCGATCTTCTTGGCGCCGAGGGTCCCCGTCCGCTCGATCTCGGCGCCGAGCCGAAGGTAGTCCCGCTCCTCGGCGACCGGCACGACAGCGCCATCCGCCGTGACCGTCGCGACGAGAAGGCGCGCCGTGTTGGATCCGACATCGATGACCGCGACGCGCATCGAATCCATCTTGCCCGGCGCCCCGGACAGGCAACGAGCGCCCTTCGCCAGCCCTAGAGGTTCTTGCCTCTGCTGCTGTCGCTCTGCCGTCGCGCCCTGAGCTGCGCGCGACGCATCATCGCAGCCTGGTGGTCGATCCGCTTGCCCGGCTTCTGCGGCTCCGCCGGCGACCACGTGCCGTCGCTCGCGAGGATCCAGGCGTGAACGTCGTCGGCGAAGACGCTGCCGAGGATGGCCTGGAGCTCCTGCCGTGAGCGTGCATTCTCGATCGGGGTCAGCACCTCGACCCTGCGGTCGAGATTGCGCGGCATCAGGTCGGCGCTGCCGATGAACATCGAGATCCTGTCGCCCGCCTCGAACGAGTAGATGCGGCCGTGCTCGAGGAATCGCCCGACGATCGAGCGCACGCTGATGTTCTCGGAGAGCCCCTCGACGCCCGGGCGGAGCATGCAGATCGAGCGGGCGCAGATATCGATGTTCGCTCCCGCGTTCGACGCTGCGTACAGCTCGTCGATGATCGTCGGGTCGACGAGGTTGTTGAGCTTGAGGCGGATGCGCGCGGTCTCGCCGGCCTTCGCGGCCGCGCCGACGGCGCGAATCTCCTCGACCAGTCGCGTGCGCATCTCGAACGGCGCCACGAGCAGCTTGCGGAACCGCTGCGGGCGGCCGAAGCCGGTCACGTAGTTGAAGACGTCGGCGACGTCCGCGGCAATCTCCTCGTCGGCCGTGAAGATCCCGACGTCCTCGTAGAGTCGCGCCGTCGAGGCGTGGTAGTTGCCCGTGCCGATGTGGACGTAGCGGCGCAGGCCACCTGCCTCGCGCCGGACGACCAGCGTCATCTTGGCGTGGATCTTCATGTCGGGGAACCCGTGCACGACGTGCACTCCCGCCTGCTCGAGCTCGCGGGACCACTCGATGTTCCGCCGCTCGTCGAAGCGCGCCTTCAACTCGACGAGGCACACGGCCTGCTTCCCGTCCTCGGCGCAGTCGACCAGAGCCGAGATCAGCGTGCTGTCGTCGGAGGTCCGGTAGACGGCGGTCTTCATCGCGATCACGTCCGGGTCGTCGGCGGCAGCGGCCGCGAAGGCCTCGAAGCTCGTCCGGAAGGACTCGTAGGGCTGGTGCACGAGGATGTCGGACCGGCGGATCTCGTCGAACAGCCGGCCGGCGTCCTTGGCGCGGGCGAGGCGCGGCTGCGTGACCGGCACCCACGGCTCGGGCTTGAGGTCGGGCCGGTCGAGGCGTGTGAGCTGCATCAGGTCGGCCAGGTCGAGGAGCCCCTCGATCTCGTAGACCTGGTCCTCGTCGACGGCGAGGCCCTCCTGAAGCCGCGCGAGCATCCCGGCAGACGCCGAGGCCGAGACCTCGACGCGGATCACGTCGCCGAAGCGGCGGCGGCGCAGCTCCTCCTCGACGGCCTCGAGAAGGTCGTCGGCGTCGTCGGAGACCTCGAAGTCGGCATCGCGCGTGACGCGGAAGAGCACCCGCTCGGAGATCTCCATACCCGGGAACAGGGAAGGCAGGAAGTGTGCGATCACCGCCTCGAGCGGCACCACCCGCGTGCCGGCGTCGACGAAGCGGTCGAGGCCCTCGGGCACCTTGACGCGGGCAAACCGCTCCTCGGAGCTGTCCGGGTCGACGGCCAGGACGCCGAGCGAGAGGGAGAGCCCGGAGATATACGGGAACGGCTGGCCGGCGCCGACCGCGAGCGGCGTCAGGACCGGGTAGATGTCGCGCTTGTAGACGCGACTCGAGGCGCTTCAGCTCCTTCGGCGTGCACTCCTCGATCGTCACGATCTCGATTCCGGCAGCCGCAAGCGCCGGCCGGAGCTCGCGCTTCCACAGCTTGGCCTGGCGGCTCGTCAACTCGCTGACGCGCGCCTTCAGGGCGGTGAGCGCCTGGGCAGGAGTGAGGCCGTCGGCCGAGCGGACGGCGAGGCCCGGCCGCCTCCTGGCCCAGCAGGCCTGCGACGCGAACCATGAAGAACTCGTCCAGGTTCGACGAGAAGATCGAGCAGAACTTGACGCGCTCGAGCAGCGGCTGCGTCTCATCGGCGGCGAGGTCGAGGACGCGCGCGTCGAACTCCACCCAGGAGAGCTCGCGGTTGAGGAGGCGGGATTCGGCCGTGACGGTGCGCGTCGGCATCGCCTCGAACACTATCCGTCTCTCGCTCCCCTTATGTGCCTCGCTGGTGGCTACGCGATCTCGGCTCCGAGCGCGTCCACGAGCTGGCGCTCGAAGTGCGTGATCAGCCGCTCCGACTCGGGCAGGATGTGGCCGGTCTCGATCAGGCCGGAGCGCATCCCGACCTGAACCCGCTCGACGAGCACCCGGTCCTCGGCTCCGACCTGATTGTCGAGCTCCAGGTAGTCGGCGATCCACTGCTCGTCGGTGTCCGCCAGGAAGAAGTAGTCGAGGAAGCGGTACGTGCGCTCGGGCCCGAGCGGGATGATCGGGCCGATCGAGAGGTTGCCGCGCCCCGGCATCACGTTGATCGCCGTCGCCGGGAAACAGCAGGTGGAACTGGCCCCGGTCGACCTCGCCGTCGCGTCGTAGACGCCGCCGCCCCCGTTCTTCGGTGGCCCGTACTGGCTCGAGAACGTCGGCCGCTCCTCGAGCGCGTACGTTCCCGGCGCCACGTCGATCGCCTTCGAGAAGCTCGGGTGCGCGACCGCGCAGTGGTAGCACTCGAGGTAGTTCTCGACGCAGACCTTCCAGTTCGCGTCGTACTCGCTCTCCGCTCGCTGGTGGAAGACGAGCGCGTCGACGTCGACGCCTCCGTCCGCAACGATCTTCGGCAGGTCGCCGAGGTGCTCGGCGAGCGGCGCGGCTGCCGGGTCCGGATTGACGAAGACGAAGGGCCCCCAGGTGTCGACCGCAACGGGGACGAGGCCGATTCCCTCACGGTCGAAGCCGGGCTCGGCATCGGCCCGAGGCGCGTTCCGCAGCGATCCGTCGAGGTCGTACGTCCAGGCGTGGTACGGGCACTGCAGGGTCTCGCGCCGGCCGCTGCCCTCGCAGAGCGTGAAGCCGCGGTGGCGGCAGACGTTGACGAACGCCCGCAGGATCGCGTCGCGACCTCGCACGAGCACGACCGGCACCTCGCCTGCGCGCGTCGTGACGAACGAGCCCGGCTCGGTCAGGTCACCCGTGTGCCCCGCGTACTGCCAGGTGCGACGGAAGATCAGCTTGTGCTCGAGCCGCGCCACCGACGGATCGACGTACCAGTCCCACGGGATCGTCGTGTTGTCGGCAACGGCCGCCATGGCGACGATCGTATCCGGTTCGGCCCCGCCGATGTCCCGCCGGTCTTTCAGCCTCTCCGGCGGCTAGACGCCTTCCGGTGGCTGAGAGTGTCGCTCCGGGTCCGCTCCGGCGCCTGCGCGAGATACGCGCTACGAACCGCATCGAACGGCCCGTCGGCGACGATCTGCCCGCCGTCGATCCAGAGGGCTCGGCTCGAGAGCTGCTCCAGGAGCGGATGATCGTGCCCTGCGGCGACGACGATGCCGCCCGCAGCGAGGATCTGCCGTGCCCGCTCCTGGACGAGCGCCCGGTACTCGTGGTCGAGCGCCTCGTGCACCTCGTCGAGGAGGAGGATCGCCGGATTGGCCTCATCGGCGGTGGCGAAGCCGAGCCTCGCCCGCATGCCCTGCGAGTAGCTCGAGACCGGCCGCTCGAACGACCTTCCGAGGCCGCTTGCGGCCTCCACGTTCGGGATCGCGCGCTTCGACTCCCGCACCGACATGCCGGCGAGCACGCCGAGCAGCTCCGCGTTCTCCCTGCCGGTGAGCGGCGCCATCACGCCGGCGCCGACGGAGAGGAGCGCGCCGATCCGGCCCTCGACCTCGATCGTGCCCGCATCCGGGACGTAGACACCCGCGATCGTGCGCAGCAGCGTCGTCTTGCCCCCGCCGCTGCGACCGACGAGTGCGACCGCCTCGCCGGGATCGATGCGGAGGTCGATGCCCTGGAGCCCCCACTGGCTCGTGCCGGCCCTTCGGGCACGGACGCGTGCGAGCGTCGGCGAGACGAGGCGCCGCTTCCGGTCGAAGAGGAACTCGACTCCGAGCCCCCGCGCGACGATCCGGGCGCTCATCCCTCGACCAGCTTCGCGAACTGCTTCTGCTCGCGCCTGTAGAGCGGGAGCACGACAGCGAGCAGGATCGCCGCAAATAGCGTGGGGTAGAGGATCTCCCACGCGGCCGGCCGATGCCCGTAGAGGAGCACGGAGCGGTACGACTCGAAGATCCCGCTCAGCGGGTTGAGCTTGAGCCACTTCTGGGCGCCCTCGGGCACCTGGTCGAGCGCGACGAGCCCGGGCGCGAGGAAGAAGAGGGTCCGCATGGCCGAGACCACGAACGTGTTGAGGTCGCGGTACCAGAGCCCCATCAGCGAGGCCGGATAGGCGAGCGAGATCGAGAACAGCATCGAGACGGCGATCACGAGTGGCAGCCAGAGGATGGCAGCTGTCGGCGCGATGGCGTAGACGGCCATCATCACGGCGAGCAGCAAGAGCGCCGAGCCGAACGCGATCGTCTCGGTGATCACGCCCGCGAGCGGGATCAAGGTGCGGTCGAAGCGGGTGTTGAGCACGATCGAATGCCGCAGCTGCACCGAGCCGAGGCCGTTGACGACGCTCGCGATGATCAGCTGGAAGGGCACCGTCGCGCACGCGATGCTGAGCCCGGGGGCGGTGCCGGGCTTGGCGATCACGAAGGTGACGAGGATCAGGTAGACCCCGGTCGCGAAGAAGGGGTCGAGGAGCCACTTGAGCGACCTCCACGAGCCGCGGCCGTAGCGAGCGCGGAGATCGGAGGTCGAGAGGGCGATCGAGGAGGTCGAGCGGCCTCGCGCTGTGGCGGATCGAGCGGGACGACTGATCGGCCTCGAGCATCGCCTCGGTCACCGCCGCAGGATACGTACTGGCGCGCCGCCGGCCGCAGGGTTCGGCCCGGATCCTCGGGACTCTGGCGGCGGCGTCGGGGTATCGTCGGCGAGATGCCTGACCTGACACTCGACGTCTACGGGTGCGTCGTGACGGTGTCGAGCGAGTGGGAGGCCGTGCTCGCCGCCATCCGCGCCGACTTCGCATGGTTCGAGACGACTCCAGCGGCAGGCGCCGCAGTTCACGTTGAGATCGTAGAGGCGCCACCCGACTACGACGGCATGGGCGACGCGGTCGCGTCGTTCGTGACGCCGCGAAACGTCGTCTACCAGACCGGGGCGCACACGGTCGTCGACTACTTCGGCAAGGCAGTCTCGGTGCTCGACCGGGTCACCGGCACCCTGACGGTGACCGGGCTCGACGCCCACCTCGTCCACGAGGCGGCCTATCTCTTCCTCCTCTCGCGCCTCGGCGAGCACCTCGACCGCATCGGCCTGATCAGGCTCCACGCCCTGGCTCTCTCCGGCGGCGCCGGCGCGGTCGCTGTCATGCTTCCGTCCGGAGGGGGCAAGAGCACGCTTGCCCTCCGCGCCCTCGAGGACGACACGGTGCGGCTCCTCGCCGAGGACACGCCGCTACTCGACCGCACCGGGATCGTGCACCCGTTCCCGCTCCGCATCGGAATCAACGCGACCGACGCCGCGCGGGTACCCGCCGAGAGCGTGAGGCGGATCGAGCGGATGGAGTTTCATCCGAAGCTGGCTCTCGATCTCGACGCGTTTCGGACCAGGATCGATCCCACCCACGGCCGCTTGCGCACGTCGTCATCGGCGTCCGGTCGCTCGGACGCAACGCGTCGCTCGAGCGGCTGCCCCGCCGCGCCGCTGTGGGGCCGATGCTCGCGAGGCCGTCATCGGCGTCGGCGTCTACCAGGGAATGGAGTTCGTCCTCCAGCAGGGGCTACGTGACGTGGCGGGTAAGGCCGGTACGGCGACGATGCGTGCTCGGTGCTGCGGAGCGGGGCTGCGACGTGCTCGGGTCTGGCGGCTCACCCTCGGCCGCGACCACGATGCCAACTGGGAAGCGCTCCGCCCGCTGCTCGGGTGACCATGCGTCGCCCTCCAGTCGAGACCGTCCCACTGCTCGAGGACATGGCTTCGTCTGCTCGAGCCTAGGCGGTCAGGTCATCCGCCATTTCTTCAAACGCCGCGATAAACCGGTCGCAGTCCTCGAACGTGTGCGTGATCGACAGCGTCCACTCCTCCTCGCGGCCGGGCGTCATGAAGATGCCGCGGTTCATGTTCATCAGCCATGCGAGCTCACAGAGCTCCGCGTTCTGGTTCGCCTTGAACGACGTGTAGTCGGTGATCTTCTCGGGTGAGAAGGTGACGCAGCCCTTCGAGCCGACGCCGACCGAGTAGCCGGGGAACGAGTACTTCTCGATCACCATCTGGCAGCCGGCCAGGAGATAGTCGTTGAGCGCGTCGAGGTGGGCGTACGCGTCGGGCGTCATCACCTCGAGCAAGTTCGCGCGCGCGGCGGCCATCGAGAGCGGATTGCCGTTGTAGGTGCCGACCTGCACGACCTTGCCGGCCTCGACGAGCTCGAACGCCTCCTCGGTGCCGCCGATCGCGCCCGACGGCAGCCCGCCGCCGAGGGCCTTCGCCAGCGTCACCAGGTCGGGCGTGACGCCGAAGCGCTCGACCGCGCCTCCGGCCGCAATGCAGAGCCCTGTCTTGACCTCGTCGAAGATCAGCATCACGCCGTGCTTGCGCGTGATCTCGCGCACCGCCTCGAGGTAGCCGGGCTCCGGGAGCACGACCCCGAGGTTCATCATCGCGGGCTCCATGATCACGCACGCAGGCGCGCGCCCTTCTTCGATGAGCCGCTCGATCCGGCGCTCCATCGCCTCGGCGTCGTTGAACGGGACGGCAATCGTCATCTCCGACACGGCGCTGCGGGATGCCGAGCCCGTAAGGCAGCGACTGAAGGTCGAAGCGGTCGCCGATCTGGTCGTACTCGACGCCAATCGAGACCATCACGTAGTCGTGGTGGCCGTGGTAGGAGCCGAAGATCTTCACGATCGTGTCGCGGCCGGTGGCGGCGCGGGCGATCCTGATCGCGTCCATCGTCGCCTCGGAGCCCGAGTTGACGTAGCGCCACTTCGGCAGGCCCCAGCGGCGCGCCAGCTCCTCGCCGACGACGATCGCGTCCTCGGTGGGAGCGGCGAAGTGGGTGCCGAGCCCGATCCGGTCGTTCACCGCCTTCGTGATCGCCTCGTGTGCGTGTCCCTGCACCATCGAGCCGAAGCCGTTGTGGAAGTCGAGGTACTCGTTGCCGTCGACGTCCCAGACCTGCGCGCCCTTACCGCGCGAGAGGTAGATCGGCCAGGGGTCGCGTGTCTGGTACGACGAGGCGACGCCGCCCACGAGGCTCTTCCGAGCTCTGGCGTAGAACTCCTTCGATCCCTGCGTGCGCTCGTCGAGCAGCGCCTCCTCCCGCTTGGTCAGCTCCTTGATGCGCGGGCGGTCGATCTCGACGTGGGTAGGTGTGGCCATGACGGCGGCTGCTCCTTGGTATGCGGGTGTCCCTCCGCTGGCGACTCTACCGCGCCGCCGTCCTGGATCGACGCGCGCGTGACCCGTACACTGCCGCTGCCGTGACGAACGCAACCGCCGTTGCCGATCAGATCGAGAGCGAGCTCGCCCCTCTCCACACCGAGGTCTGTCACGCCTGGTGGGATCTCAACGTCGTCGCGAACGAGGAGAACGAGCGACGACGCGTGGAGCTCGAGACCGCCCTCTCGGACTTTCTCGCGGACAACGACAGGTTCGCTGCGATCGAGGTCGCGCGCGAAGGCGCCGACGGCTCTGCCCGCCGCCGCCTCGACCTCCTCCACAACGTCTTCCTGCCGCAGCAGACGCCGGCCGAGCTGCGCGCGCGGATCATCGAGCTGGAGGCCTCCGTCGAGATGCGCTTCTCACAGCATCGAGGCGACATCGACGGGCGTCGCGTCGACGACAACGAGATCCGGCAGATCCTGAAGGAGAGCGACGACGTCGACGAGCGGCGGGCGGCCTGGGAGGCCTCGAAGACCGTCGGCGCCGCAGTCGCCGACGATGTCCGCGAGCTCGCACGCCTGCGGAACGCCGCCGCGCACTCGCTCGGCTATCGCGACTGGTTCGCTCTCTCGGTGGCGACGTCCGAGATGGACGAGGACAAGCTGATGGCCACCCTCGACGAGGCCGACGCGCGACGGCCGAGCCGTTCGCGCGCTGGAAGGCGGGGCTCGACGACCGCCTCGCGACGCCGGTTCGGCTGCGGCGCCGGCGATCTGCAGCCCTGGCACTACGCCGACGCGTTCTTCCAGGAGGTGCCGCCGGAGGGAGGCGTCGACCTCGACGGCTTCCTCGAGAACGCCGACCTGGTCGAGATCACGCGCCGCACCTACGACGGGATCGGGCTCGATACGCGCACGGTGCTCGACCGCAGCGATCTCTTCCCGCGCGACGGCAAGTGCCAGCACGCGTTCTGCATCGACGTCGACCGGGCCGGCGACATCCGCGTGCTCGCGAACGTCGTTCCCGGCCAGCAGTGGATGGACACCATGCTCCACGAGCTCGGCCACGCGACGTTCGACGCCGGCCTCGACCCGTCGCTGCCGTGGCTCCTGCGCGACACGCATCTCGTCGTCACCGAAGGGCATCGCGATCCTGATGGGCAGGCTCGCGAGCGATGCCGAGTGGCTGCAGCAGGTGGTCGGGCGTCGATCCCGCCGCCGTCGCCGCGATCGCCGACGCACTGCGCGCAGCCCGCGCCGCCGAGATGCTCGTCTTCACGCGCTGGGTGCTCGTGATGACGAACTTCGAGCGCTCGCTCTACGCCGACCCGGAGGCAGACCTCGATGCGCGCTGGTGGGAGCTCGTCGAGCGCTACCAGCTCGTCGCTGCGCCGCCCGGGCGCAACGCCCCGGACTGGGCCGCGAAGATCCACGTGGCCTGCGCGCCGGTCTACTACCACACCTATCTCTTCGGCAACATCGTCGCGTCGCAGCTTGCGGCGACCCTCGAGCGCGAGTGTGGCGGGCTCGTCGACCGTCCCGAGGCGGGCCGCCTGCTGGCCGAGCGCGTCTTCGCACCCGGCCTCTCGGTGCGCTGGGACCGGCTGATCGAGCAGGCGACCGGCGAGCCGTTGAGCACCTCGCACTTCGGCCGCGACATCGCGGCCGTCTGAGCAGGTTCGCGTGGCGCGGCTCTCTCAACCACGTCAGCGTCGTCGCCACCGATCTCGAGGCGTCGAAGCGCTTCTACGTCGACGAGCTCGGCCTCGAGCCGCTGCCGACCCCCAACTTCGGCTTCCCGGTCATGCTGGCTCCGCGCCGGCGACTGCCAGCTCCACCTCTTCGAGCGGCCGGACGACGCCACCCGTGCATGCTCACTTCGGTCTCGAGATCGACGAGTTCATGCCCGTCTACCGGCGCCTGAAGGCGCTCGGCGTACTCGACCACGAAACCTTCGAGCAGCCGATTCGCGAGCTGCCGAACGGTGGCATCCAGATGTACGTGCGCGATCCGGCCGGCAACATCGTCGAGCTCGACTATCGCGACGCATCGACGATCCCGCGCGACGAGGTGCCCGAGTACCGCGGCTCGCCGACCAGAGTCCGCAGGAAGGCGAGGCCGCAGCTGGCGACCCTCTGGCACTGAGGCGAGGCGCGGGCTTCGCCTGCACCTACGCAGATCTAAGCAGTCTTGCCAGAGAGCCCCGGGGGACGGGGCGCCCCGCCGCGCAGGACCACCCCGCCCTCCCGGGCGTTATTCGCTACGCCTGGGCGTTCTGGTTCGATTCCTGCGCTTTCGGCTCGCGGTCGGCGATCCGCTTGGCCGCGGTCGCCTCGACGTCGCCAAGCCCGAGGCCGCCGGCGGCCCGAACGCGGACGACGATCCGGTCGCCGGGCTTGAGCTGCGTCGCGTCGATCACGGTCGGGACGCGGTGCGACCAGTTGAGGAAGACGGTCTCGTCGCCGATCGAGAAGGACTGCGTCGAGGTCTGCCCGATCATCAGGCGCAGCGCCCGGCGGTTGCCGCCCTTGACGTCGATCGTCACCTTGCCGCCGCCCGTCGAGACGAACGTGCCTCGGAAGAGGTACAGCGGCTTGCTCGGCTTGACCGGGTTCGTCCCGTGGTCGCCGACGATGCCGGCCGGGGTCGCCGCGACCGTCTCGAAGGACGCGCCGCGATCGGCCCGGACGTTGACGGTGACGTAGTCGCCGACGTTCGAGGTCGTCGATCGTCACCTTCGTCGGAATCCCGTGCGACCAGCGGAGGAAGACGGTCCTGTCGCTGGTCGCGAAGGTCTCGTCCTGGCTCTTCCCGAGCAAGCGAGCGAAGCGCCGGGTGGTTGCCGTTCTCGACCGTGACGGAGACGGAGGTCGACGACTTGGCCGTCAACTCACCGGTGTAGCGATAGAGGACCTTGCCGTTCCCGGCCGCGACCGCGGTCGTTGCTGCAACGAGCGCCGCCAGCGCTGTGACGAGGGCGACGACGAGAGACGATGCGCTTCATGACTTCCTCCCGGATGGGGTGTGGTTGCACACCTGACGCTATGACGCTGCTGTTCGCCGTCTTTCAGCGCTGCGTAAGGCGTGCGTAAGCCCGGTGATCCGGGACCGGCGCCGGCTCGAGCTCGAGCGCGAACTCCGACCCTGCCCCGGGCGTGCTGTCGATCGTCGTCCGCCCGCCCATCGCCGCCGCGAGCTCGGCGACGATCGCGAGCCCGAGCCCGGTGCCGACAGGGCGATCGGCCCCGTAGCGATCCCAGAGGTAGAAGCGCTCGAAGGCGCGAGCCTGGTCGCGGGGCTCGAGCGCCGGGGCCGTCGTCGATGACGGCGAGCCTGCCTTCGGAGGCGACGATCTCGACCGTTCCACCCTTCGGCGGCGGTGCGGATGGCGTTCTCGACGAGGTTCGAGAGCGCCTGCAGGCAGCGGCCCGCGTCGGCGATCGCGCCGGCCGGCGGCTCGACCCGAAGGATGAGGTTGACGCCGTAGGCCTGCGCCTGATGGGTGTGCCGGGCGACGGCCTCGTTCGCGACCTCTCCGAGGTCGGTGGCCATCAGGCGTGACGTCGAACTTGCGGCGGCGCAGCCGGGCGAGGTCGAGGAGGTCGCGGATCAGGCGCTCGAGGCGATGCGCCTCGCGCTCGATCACCTCGCCTGCGCGCTCGGACGTGATGACACCGTCGGCGAGCCCCTCGGCGTGGCCGCGGATCGCGGTGAGGGGCGTCTTCAGCTCGTGGCTGACCGAGAGCAGGAATGCGCGCTCGGCGTCCTGCGCGCGATGCAGCTCCTCGGAGAGCTCGTTGAAGGCGGTCGAGAGCTGGCGGAGCTCGGTCGACCCCTCGATCGGCAGCGTCTCGGGGCTCTCTCCTTCCGCGAGCCGCCGGCTCGCCTCGGCCACGCGGGTGACGGGGCGGGCGACGGCGCGCGCGAGCAGGAAGGCGGCCACGGCCGCGAGGATGGCGCCGAGCAGGGCGGCGAGCGCGAGACCGACGAGGAAGGGATGCCAGTCGGCGGACTGGTTGCGCGTGGAGCGGAGGAGCACGATCGCGTCTCCGCTGCCGAGCCGGGCGGCGTACATGAACGGCTCGCCGCTCACGTCGACCATCCCGTCCGCGTGGCCCTTCGAGCGCAGCTGGACGGCGGCCCTCGGCGGCAGCAGCAGCTCCGCCTGCGCCGGCGTCAGGATCGCGAGCCGCTCCTGCTCGGTTGCGAGGAAGCGGCCGAGGGTCGTCTCCCCGGAAGGAAGCGGGTTCGCGGCATGCTGGGCGACGATCAGGTCGACCTGGCGGTCGAGGGCGCTGCGAGAGTCGTGGTCGAGCGAGCGGCGGGTGAGAGCGGCGCCGACGGCGAGCATCACGATCGTCGACACGGCGAGCGTGGCGGCGATCCCGATGAAGAGGCGGCCCCGCAGCGAGCGGGGGCCGTGGAGCCGTCTCACGTGGCGGCCTTGTAGCCGGAGCCGCGCACCGTCCTGATCAGGTCGGGACGGTCGAGCTTTCTCCGCAGCTGCGCGACGTGGACGTCGACGGTGCGCGTGCCGCCAGGGAAGGAGAGCCCCCAGACGCGCTCGAGCAAGCGCTCGCGCGTCATCACGATGCCTGGGTGGGCGAGGAGGAATGCGAGCAGGTCGAACTCCATCCCGGTCAGCTCGACGTCGGCACCCGCGACGGAGACAGTGCGGCCGGCGCGCTCGAGCACGATGTCGCCGACCGCGACGAGGTCCTCGTCCTCGTCGGGCTCGGCCCGCCGCAGCACCGCTCGCACGCGGGCGACGAGCTCGCGGGGCGAGAACGGCTTCGTCACGTAGTCGTCCGCGCCGAGCTCGAGCCCCGTGATGCGGTCGATCTCCTCGTCGCGCGCCGTCACGATCACGATCGGCAGGCGCGAGGTGGCGCGGATGGCTCGGCAGAGATCGAGGCCGTCGGCGTCGGGAAGCTGGAGGTCGAGGATCGCGAGCCGGATCTCGTTCTGCTCGAGCGCCGCGAACGCCTCGGAGCCGCGCGCCGCCCAGATCACCCTGAAGCCGTCCTTCTCGAGGTAGGTGCGGACGAGCGTCGCGATGTCCTCCTCGTCTTCGACGAGCAGGATCGTCCCACCCCGCGCTGATCCGCCGCCGGTCACGCCCCCGCGCGCTTGACCACGTTGACGACCGTCGCCGGCGCGTCTGCGGCGTGGGTGACGGCGACCTGCGCTCCGGGCCGCACGAGCTGGCGCCGGGCCGGCGCTCCATGGAAGCGGAAGCGCGTGCCCGCATCGACGCCGAGGGTGACCGTCGCGCCGGGCGGAGTGCGGAGCGTGATCGACGACCGCGTGACGGCCGTCACGATGCCGCGGTCGACGGTGGGAGCAGCGGCGGCTCCGAAGGCTTCGATCAGCGAGGTGCGCGACTGGCGTCGTAGCGTGACACGGGCGACGAACCCGGGTCGGACCTCGGTGATCGTCGCGCGGGTGCCGTTGAGGCGCACCGGCGTGCCGGGCAAGATGGCGAAGGTGACAACTTCGCCGTCGAGCGCGCGCAGAACGATCTGGGACTGGCGTCGACCGCTGGACGACCCCTCGGTCAGCGCCGGCCTTGGCCCGCGGCCCGGCGAGGCCCGCGGCAGGCAGCGCCAGCGCCAGAACGGCGACGGCGACGATCAGAAAGCGGAGCGGGCGCAGTCATCATGGGATTGATCCTCGCTCCCCATGGTAAGCCCGCAATGGTTCCTGCGTAAGAGGGATGTAAAACCGGCTATCCGACGGAGCGTTCGAGCCGGCGCGGCTACCCTGCTTCGGTGGCCGAGCGCGACGACATCCGAAACGTCGCCATCGTGGCCCACGTCGACCACGGCAAGACGACGCTCGTCGACGCGATGTTGTGGCAGTCCGGCTCGTTCCGTGCCAACCAGGACGTCGCCGAGCGCGTGATGGACTCGATGGATCTCGAGCGCGAGAAGGGCATCACGATTCTCGCCAAGAACACCGCCGTCCGCTACGGCGACACGAAGATCAACATCATCGACACGCCCGGGCACGCGGACTTCGGCGGCGAGGTCGAGCGCGGCCTGCGGATGGTCGACGGCGTCCTGCTGCTCGTCGACGCCAGCGAAGGGCCTCTGCCGCAGACGCGCTTCGTCCTGCGCAAGGCGCTCGAGGCGCGGCTGCGGGTGATCCTCGTCGTCAACAAGGTCGACCGCCCCGATGCTCGCGTCGAGGAGGTCGTGAACGAGGTCTACGAGCTCTTCCTCGACCTGGACGCCGACGAGAGCCAGATCGAGTTCCCGATCGTCTACTGCAACGCCAAGGCCGGCCGCGCCGGGCTGGCGGTCGACGATCTCGCCGCAGACCTGAAGCCGCTGCTCGACCTGCTCGTGACCACGATTCCGGCGCCGGTCTACGAGGAAGGGCACCCGCTGCAGGCCCTCGTCACCAACCTCGACGCATCGCCGTACGTCGGCCGGCTCGCGATCTGCCGCGTCCGGAACGGCACGATCAGCAAGGGGCAGCAGGTCGCCTGGTGCCGCGCCGACGGCACGATCGAGCGCGCCAAGGTGACCGAGCTCTACGTGACCGAGGCGCTCGACCGCGTCGAGGCCGCCGAGGCAGGGCCGGGAGACATCGTCGCGGTGGCCGGCATCCCCGAGGTGACGATCGGCGAGACGCTCGCCGACCTCGACGATCCGCGGCCGCTGCCGGTCGAGCAGGTCGACGAGCCGTCGCTGTCGATGACGGTCGGCATCAACACCTCGCCGCTCGCGGGTCTCGAGGGCTCGAGACTGACGGCGAGCCAGGTCAAGAGCCGCCTCGACGCGGAGCTGATCGGCAACGTCTCGCTGCGCGTGCTGCCGACGGAGCGGCCGGACACGTGGGAGGTGCAAGGCCGTGGCGAGCTCCAGCTCGCGGTGCTCGTGGAGCTGATGCGGCGGGAGGGCTTCGAGCTCACGGTCGGCAAGCCGCAGGTCGTGACACGCGAGATCGACGGCAAGGTGCACGAGCCGGTCGAGAGGCTCGCGATCGACGCGCCGGAGGAGTACATCGGCGTCCTCACGCAGCTCCTTGCCCTCCGCAAGGGTCGGATGGAGCAGATGGTGAACCACGGCACCGGCTGGGTGCGGCTCGAGTACCTCGTGCCGGCCCGCGCGCTGATCGGCTTCCGCACCGAGTTCCTCACCGAGACGCGAGGCACCGGGCATCCTCCACCACGTTTTCGACCGCTACGAGCCCTGGTACGGCGAGCTCCGAACGCGGCCGAGCGGCTCACTCGTCGCCGACCGGCAAGGCCCCACGACCGGGTTCGCGATCTCGAACCTGCAGGAGCGGGGGACGCTCTTCGTCGGGCCCGGCATCGGTGTCTACGAGGGGATGATCGTGGGCGAGAACGCGCGCTCCGAGGACATGGACGTGAACGCCACCAAGGAGAAGAAGCTGACGAACATGCGCGCGTCGACCTCGGACGAGCTCGTGCGGCTGATCCCGCCGCGCCCGCTCTCACTCGAGCAGGCGCTCGAGTTCATCCGCGAGGACGAGTGCGTCGAGGTGACCCCGGAGTCGATCCGGTTGCGCAAGGTCGAGCTGGCTGCCGGGAAGCGGCAGCAGGCGTACAGCCGCAAGGCCCGCGGGCTGGCGTGAGGATGCTGCGGTGGAAGAACGTACCGCAGCATCCTCCCGCGAATGCTCGTCGACGCTGCTGCCGCGCTTCGCGCGGATCCTGAAGCGGGGAACCTTCGGTTCGCCCTGAATCTGACTGGTAGTCGAACTCAGGCGCGGTGACTGGCTCTAGCCTGTCTCCGAGGTTGGAGCGCTGCTGGCCGCGACGAACTTTGCGAGCCCGCTCGCAGCCTGCTTCCTGACCTTTTTCCGCAGCATCGGCGTCCACCCGAGCAGCAGCCCGGACGTGCCGAGCGCCTGCCGCGCCCAGCGGTAGAAGCCGAACGAGTCTGCGTGCTCGACGATGAGGCCGTTCTCGAAGCGGAAGCTCGCGTGGATGTCGTTCATCACCGGGCGGCCGCTACGGGAGAAGGTATACGTGGCGCGCCAGTGCGCTGTCCCGCGCGCGTCGTCGGCTTCGTGCTCGAGCAGCTCGACGCGAATGTCGGTCGAGCTCGCCGTCAACATGCGCCACATCGCTCCCGCCTGAGCTCCGCGCAGGTCGGGAAAGACCGGGTCCGAAAACGTGACGTCGGGCGCGTAACACGCGGCCATCGCGGCGCCGTCGCGCTCACGCAAGGCGTCGTAGAAGCGCTCGATCAGGAGCCGGTTCGCATCGGCAGCCACGGCGCGACTCTATAGCGCGCCGCCGAGCCCGGACGACAGGCCGAAGCCTGTCGCCGCGCCCAACGCGTACCCTCCGCTCGTGCGTGATCTGCGACCGCTCTTCGACCCACGGTCGGTCGCCGTCCTCGGCGCGTCGAGCGACCCGTCCAAGTGGGGCCAGTGGATCGCCGCCGGCGTCCTCAAGGGCGCCCACAGGCGCGACGTCTGGCTCGTCAACCGCAACGGCGGCGAGATCCTCGGGCAGCCGGCGTATGCCTCGCTCGACGAGCTGCCCGGGACGCCCGAGCTCGTGGTCATCTCTGTCCCCGCCGCCGCGTTCGAGGAGGCCGTCGACGCCTCGCTCGCGGCGGGTGCAAAGGGGATCGTCGCGATCACTGCGGGCCTCGGCGAGGTGGACGACGACGGTCGCGAGCTCGAGCGTCGCGTCGTCGAGAAGGTGCGGCGGGCCGGCGTGGTGATGCTCGGCCCGAACTCGCTCGGTCTCTACGACGCAGCCGCCGCCCTCGATCTCGGCATGGACGACTTCACACCCGGCTCGCTCGGCGTCATCTCCCAGAGCGGCAACCTCGTCCTCGAGCTGAGCCTGCTCGGCGGCCAGTACGGAATCGGGATCTCGCGCGTCGCGTCACTCGGGAATCAGGCCGACCTCGAAGCCGCCGAGCTCGTCGAGGCGTTCGCGGCCGACCCGAACACGATGGTGATCGCCGTCTACTGCGAGGACTTCCGCGACGGCAGAGCGTTCGCGCGCGCCGGCGCGGCGGCACGGGAGGCAGGCAAGCAGGTCGTCCTCCTCGCTGCCGGCGGCAGCGAGGCGGGAGCGCGGGCGGCAGCCTCGCACACCGGTGCGCTCGCGAGCGACTCGGCTGCGGTTGACGCCGCCTGCCGGGCAGCGGGGATCCTGCGGGTGACGACGCCGAAGCAGCTCGTCGACTGCGTCCTCGCGTGCCTCGCGCCTCACCGGCCGGCGGGGCCGACGAGTGGCGATCGTGGGCGACGGTGGCGGCACCGGCGTCGTCACCGCCGACCTCGTCACCGAGGCCGGGCTCGAGCTGCCTCGGCTCTCCTCTGCGCTCGCCGACCGGCTCCTCGCGATCGCGCCGACCATCGTCACCGCCAATCCGGTCGACCTCGCGGGCGCCGGAGAGCAGGACTTCTGGAACTTCGAGCGCGTCGACGAAGTCAGTGCTCGAGTCGGGCGAGGTCGACGCCGTCATCTTCGCCGGCTACTTCGGCGGCTACAGCCAGATGAACGACGCGTTCCACACGATCGAGACCGAGGTCGCCCACGCGATCGCGCAGGCGGGGGCAGCGAGTGGACGGCCACTCCTCGCCCAGTCGATGTTCTGGGACACCGGCTCCCTCGCGCGCCATGCGCGATGGTGGCGTTCCCGTCTACCGCGACATCGAGGCGGTCGTCGACTCGCTCGCGCGTCTCGTCGGCCTGCACGAGCGACGTTCGCACGGCGTCCCGGTCGTTCCGGAGCCCGAGTCGCCGATCGCAGGAGACGGCTACTTCGAAGCGCGCGAGCTCCTCGCGGCGGGCGGCATACCGTTTGCGGCCGCCCGGCGGGCCGGCTCGGTCGACGAGGCGCGCAGCGTCGCGTCGGAGCTCGGCTACCCGGTCGTCCTCAAGGCGCTCGGGCTGCTGCACAAGTCGGATGCGGGCGGTGTCGCGCTCGGGCTCTGCCGACGACGCGGCGGTCGCCGACAGCCGCGCGCAGACATGCACGAGCGGCTGGCGCCGAAGGGCTACTCGGTGGAATCGCTCGTCCCGAGCGAAGGTGGCGTCGAGCTGATCGTCGGCTGCCGCCGCGATCCGCGCTTCGGGCCGCTCGTGCTCGTCGGCCTCGGCGGGATCTACGCGGAGCTCCTCGAAGACGTCGCGATCGCACTCGCGCCCGCCGCCGCCGACGAGCTCGAGGATCTCCTGCGCTCGCTTCGAGGCGCGGGCCTGCTGACCGGGGCTCGAGGGCGCGAGCCGGTCGACGTTCGCGCCGCGGCCGAGGCGGCGGCCGCGCTCTCGCGCGTGGCCGCGGCTCACCCCGAGATCGCGGAGATCGAGATCAACCCGTTGCTTGTGCACACCGACGGGCGCCGTCGGCCTCGACGCGCGCATCGTCCTCGGCTGAGCAACCGCGCGGTTCGGTCATGATTGAGCGATGGAGCCAGGTCCCTCGTTCGCGACGGAGGCTCGTGCCGGTGCTCTGCCGGCCGCCGGTTCCGTCGGCGATTGGGAGGTGAGAGCAATGCGCCGTTCCTGAACGGTTCCTGCCCGACCTGCTCGGTTCGAGCGGGCTGTCCATCTCTCATCTCGAAAGGATCAAGCCAGTGACTCACGATCTTGGAGCTGTCCTCGAAGCGATCCCAGGGGTCGCCGAGCGGCAGATCGCGCCAGGAGCCGCCAGCGTCGACCGTGACCGCGCCTTCCCGCGCGCAAGCCTCGACGCGCTCGCCGCGGTTGGCGCCCTCGGCCTCGTCGTTCCGGTGGAGTACGGAGGTGCGGGAGGATCGCTGTCCGCCCTCGCCGAGGCATGCGACACCATCGGCGGCGCGTGCGCCTCGAGCGGCATGGTGTTCCTGATGCACTCGGTCACCGCCGCCACGATCGCCGGCGGAGGAGGTGCGCAGGCTCCCGCTGCTCTGGCGAGGCTGACCTCGGGCGACGCCATCGGCACCCTCGCCTTCAGCGAGCGCGGCACCGGCGCCCACTTCTACGCGCCGGAAATCGAGGGGGTGCGGACGGACGGCGGCGTGCGGGTCTCGGGTCGCAAGAGCTTCGTGACCTCCGGAGGCAACGCCGACCTCTACCTCGTGCTGGTCAAGGGTGAGGCCGAGGGCGCTGCCGACGCCTATCTCCTCGCCGCCGACCAGCCGGGCGTGAGCTTCGACGGCATCTGGGGTGGCCTCGGGATGGCCGGGAACTCGAGCATCGCGCTCGAGCTCGACAACGTCGACATCGGCGTCGACGCACTGATCGGCGAGCCGGGTGGGGCGATCGGCCTCGTCTTCGCAGCCGTGGCGCCGTTCTTCCTCGTCGGCCTCGCGGCGGTGAACGTCGGCATCGCAGCGGCGGCGGCAGCTGCCGCTACCGCGCATGCAATGAGCCGTCGTCTACCCGGACGGCTCGTCGCTCGCCGAGATCCAGTACATCCAGCACCAGATCGCGGACATGGACATCAGGGTGCGCACGGCCCGGCTCCTCGTGCGTGAGGCTGCGCGGCTCGGCGAGGCCGGCGACGCCTCGGCTCTCGTCGCGATCATGGAAGCCAAGGTCGCGGCCACCGAGGCAGCGGCCACCGTCACCGAGGATGCGCTTCTCGTCACCGGCGGACAGGGTTACACGAGCGTCGCTTCCGATCGAACGACACCTCCGTGACGCGCATGCCGGCGCGGTCATGGCCCCGACGAACGCCGTCCTGCGCAGCTGGATCGGCAAGGCCCTGGCCGGGCTTCCCGTCCCGTGAGCGGCGGCGAAACGACACTCGTCGGTGCTGTCGCATACCACCCGCGGATCGTCACGATCTGGGAAGGGTTCCGCGACTACTTCGCCGAGCAGGGAGTTCCGACCGACTACCTCCTCTACTCGAACTACGAGCGCCTCGTCGACGCGCTTCTGGGCGGCGAGGTCGACATCGGCTGGAACACGAACACGGCCTTCGTCGCGGCGGAGGAGCGGATCGGCGGGCGACGCCGTCCTCCTCGGGATGCGCGACGTCGACGCCGACTTCAGGACCGTCGTCGTCACCCGCCGTGGCGAGGGGTTCGAGCAACCGGCCGAGCTCGCCGGGAAGCGGCTCGCACTCGGGAAGCCGCGATTCCGGCCACGCCGCAATCCTCCCGCTGTACTACCTCGCGGCGCAGGGTCTCGACGCCGAGAAGCAGACGACGCTCGTCCGCTTCGACACGGACCTCGGCAAGCACGGCGACACGGGCGACTCGGAGTTCAGGGTCGTGCACGCCGTCGCCGACGGTGACGCCGACGCCGGTGCGCTCGGAGATGCAACCTGGGCCGCGATGCGGACCGAGGGGTTCGCGGCTTCGTCCGAGCTCGAGGTGAGCTGGCGGAGCCCGACCTACTACCACTGCAACTTCACGGCACTGCCGACGTTCGACGCTGGTCGTGCGGAGCGGTGGAGCGAGGCGCTGCTCGGGATGAGCTACGACGATCCCGCCCTGCGGAATGTGATGGACCTCGAGGGCGTGAAACGGTGGCTCCCGGGAGACAAGGCAGGGTACGTCGACCTCACGGTCGCCATGCGGGAGCAGGGTCTTCTCGGATGACTCCGCGCCGGGTCGATACCGGCACGCTCGAGCTGGGGGCGGGCCTGGAGACACTCATCCAGGCGGCCCTCGAGAGCGTGCCGGTCGGCGGCGAGATCGACGTCGCGACCGTCTCGCGCACCGTTGCCCTCGAGATCCCGGCGTGGGCACGAATCGCCGGTCACGAGACGACGGCCGAGGCCGCCGAGGGGCGGGGGCCGGAGACTGCGCTTTCTCGTGCGGGTGCGTCGAGGGCCCATCCGCCGCGTGCTCGCACCCGACCTGCCGGCACGTGCCGCGTCGCCGGTGACGCCCGAGGGGACGCTGCCCCTCGGTGAGCTGCGCAGGTTCGAGCCGTTGCCCGACGAGGTGGATCCCGCAGGCGGGCTCGTGCCGCTCGGGGCGATCGCCGAGGCGGGCGGCCCGGAGTACGCATGGCGCCTGAACGAGGCGGACGGCGTGTGGGCAGCGGAGCTCGCCGCGCTGAGCGGGCGGGCAGCACGACTGCAGTGGGACGCCGGGCGCGACATCCCATGGGAGGCCGCGGTCGGGCTGCCCGAGCACGTCGAGCGGGCAGTCGCCCAGGTCATGACCTACATCGCCCAGAACGAGCACGCGGCGCTGTACGTCCCGGCCCGCTTCCTGCCACAGGTCAACCCGCGCTACACGGAGGTCCTGCTCTGGCTGTCGAGCCACGTCTACGACGAGGCACGACACGTGGAGGTCTTCACGAAGCGGGCGCTCGCAGGTGGGGTGCGATCCTACGCGCTCGCCTCGACCGACCTCTCTCTCCACTCGCTGCTCGACGAGCACGACTTCACGGCTGCGGCCCTCTTGCTGAACGTGCTCGGCGAGGGGACGTTCCTCGACCTCCTGCGCTTCGTCCAACGTCACGCACCCGACGCGGCGACTGCGGAGGCAGCGCGGCTCGCACATCGTGACGAGCGGCGCCACGTCCACTTCGGGATCGCGCACATCCGTCGCCGGATGATGCTCGATCCGAGCGAGGGCGCCGCGCTCGTGGCAGCCGCCGAGCGGCGCGCGGCGAAGCTGACGAGCCTCTCGGGGCTGAGCCCGCTCCTCGCCGAGTCGCTGACGCTGATGGCGGCGCGTTCGCTGCAGCCGAGCGACGTCGCGGAAGCGGGAGCCGCGTTGCGAGCGCTGATGCAGACGATGGACCGAAACCGCGTCCGCCGCCTCCGCGCGGCCGGGTTCGACGAGCCGACGGCCCGCCATCTCTCCGATCTCCACACGCCGAACCTGATGTAGGTCAGAGAAACGTCAGCGCACGAACGCGAGCGAGGGGTAGCGCTTATCGACGGACTCGACTTCGGCGATCCGGAGGCTGAAGCGCCAGCGCCCGTCCGTACAGCGGACGAGCGTGTCGCGGTAGCGCCCGAACACCCAGAGGATCGGTTGGCTTCCGTCCTCGCGCAGCACTGCGAAGTACGAGGTGGCGCTCGCCACGTCGCCCTCGACCTCGATCAGCGGCTCGATCACGAGGTGCTTGTGCCAGCCCTCCGGCGGCCGCGAGAAGTGCGCCGCGAAGTCGGCGAGGGCCTCGCGACCGCGAACGACGCGCGTCACGTCGCCCGGGGCGCGCCCGCGCGCGTCGAATGCTGCGTCGTCCGTCCAGAGATCGAGATACCGCTCCTCATCGCCGTAGTCGATCGCGTGCCCGTAGGCGTTGAGTGTTCCGAGGACCGCGCGCTCGTCCTCGAGGAGCCGCAGGCGAGAGCTGAGCTGCTCGATGTCCATCCGACGAGCCTACGGCTACCCGACGACGAACGCAAAGCACGGCACGCGACGTTCGATACAGTCGAGGTGGAGGTGGAGTTGCCATGAGCTATCGAGTTGCGACGGTCGACGAGCTACAGGACATCGCGTACCGCGAGGACACGCACATGCGCCCGGTGCGTCATCACCTCGGGATCACCGCGTTCGGGACGAATGCATGGACGGCCGCCAACGTGGGCGACCGGCTGATGCCCGAGCACGAGGAGGACCCGGGCAGCGAGGAGCTCTACGTCGTGCTCCAGGGCCGGGCCAGGTTCGAGATCGGCGATGACACGGTGGACGCGCCCGCGGGCACGCTCGTCTTCGTCGAGCCGGAGACGAATCGAACGGCGTTCGCCGAGGAAGCGGGGACGACGGTGCTCGCGGTCGGGAGCACGGTCGGGAAGGCGTACGAGGCGGGCGGCTGGGAGGTCTGGGCGGAGTTCCATCCCGCCTACGAGGCCGGTGAGTACCAGGCAGTGGTCGACAGCTGCCCGCGAGACGCTCGAGGCGAGTGGCTATGCAACGCCGCTCTACAACCTCGCCTGCTGTGAGGCGATGTCCGGCCACAAGGAGGACGCGATCGGCCACCTCCGGGTCGCCTTCGAGCGGCGCCCGAGCCTCCGCGAGATCGCGAAGGAGGACACAGACCTCGACTCCCTCCGGGACGAGCCGGCGTTTCGCGAGCTCGTCGGCTAGCCCACGAGCTGGCACTCGTCGTGGAGGAGAACGCGGTTCCCGTCCTTCCCGCCCGCGATCTGCACGAGACGCTCGCGTTCTACGAGCGACTCGGCTTCGCGCGACAGGGAGCCCCGATCGAGCAATACCGGTACCTGATCATCGCGCGCGGATCCATCGAGCTGCATTTCTTCGACCAACCGGCCGTCGACCCGCTCACAACGGAGGCGGGATGTTACGTGCGCGTCCGAGACGCGGACGAGCTGCATCGTGAATGGCAAGCAGTCGGTGTTCCGACGGATCCTGTCACCGGCAGCCGGCTGATGGGTGTCGAGCAGACCGAGTATGGAATGCGCGAGTTCGCACTCGTCGATCCGAGCGGCAACCTTCTCCGCGTCGGCTCCCCGCCACGCGAATAGCGCCAAGCAGCGGGATCTCGTCCGAAACCGCCTCGATGGAGCCGCCTACTCCCAGCCGAGATAGGGCGCCGCGCCGCGCTTCTCGAGGCCTCGCGCGATGATGAGCCGCTGGATCTCGCTCGTTCCCTCCCAGATCCGGTCGACGCGGAGCTCACGGTAGAAGCGCGCCGCGGCCGACTCGTGCATGTAGCCACGGCCGCCGAAGATCTGCAGGGCCCGGTCTGCGACCCGCCCGGCCATCTCCGACGCGAAGAGCTTCGCCATCGAGACCTTCCCGTGCACGATCTTGCGGTCGGAGAGCGTGTCGAACGCGTGGGCGGCGTGGTAGGTCATGAGCCGTGCGGCATGGAGCTCCGTGAGGGAGTCGGCGAGCGGGAACGAGACGCCCTGGTTCTCGAGGATCGGCCCGCCGAAGGCCTCACGCTCCTGCGCCCACACGGTCGCCTCGGTGAGCAGGCGCTCCGCGGCGCCGCAGCAGCGCGCGGCGATGAACAGGCGCTCGACGAGAATCCACTCCCGCGACCCGGCATCGCCACCGGGCACGCGGTTGGCATCCGGGACGCGACAGTCGCGAAGCACGAACTCCACGTGGTAGTCGAGGTAGGGGTCGTGGAGGAAGCGTGGCCTCCGCGTGATCTCGAGGCCGGCTGCTTCAGGGTCGACGAGGAACAGCATCTGCTCACCGTCGTGCACGGCTCCAACGATGAAGAAGCCCGGATCGCCCTCACACGTGACGAACCACTTCTCGCCGTTCAGCACCCAGTCGTCCCCATCGCGATCGGCCGTCGCCGTCAGCGCGGCCAGGTCGGAGCCCGCACCGGGCTCGGTCAGCGCCCACGCCTCGCGGTACTCGCCGCGCACGATCGGCAGCACGTAGCGGTCGACCTGCTCGGCCGTGAAGAGCTCGAGCAGCTCCCGCGGGCCCCGATCGAGGACGGCGAACCCGAGGCCGTTCGTCGCCTTCCCCGACTCCTCCTCGATCGCGACCTGCGCGAGCATCGAGAGGTCACGTCCGCCGAGCTCCGGTGGCATGTTGAGCATCGCGAACCCGGCCGCGCGCGCCTTGGCCTTGAGCGCGTCGACCTCCGAGGGATCGATCGCGTTGCGCTCCGCGATTCGCTGCTCGATCGGGTAGACCTCGTCCACCACGAAGCGGGCGATCGTGCGCTTCAGATCGGCGATCTCGGCGGGAAGCTCGGGTACGAGCACGTGGTACCTCCAGGGTGTCTGACCGTACGGTCAGGAATTGCTGGTCGGGAGATTACCTACCGACGATCTCGAGCGCCGCACGGATGCCGCTCGCGAGCGCCCCGTCCATCAGCGCCCGGCTCGTGTCGTGCGTGTGCTCGCCACAGGCATGAAACGGCCCGGCGGGGCGCCACGCCTCGGGCGCCGGCGCCGCGCTCGAGTAGGCGGCGTGCACCCAGGGATCGTCGTCCCAGGTCGAAAGCACGGCATCGTCGAGCGCGAGAGCGAGATCCGGGCGCAACGTCGCGAGCGAGTCGGCCCACGTGCCCGGCCCCTCGTCGAGACGGAGCCGAACGAGAGCCGCAGCCGATCCTGCGAACGCGTTGACGACCGGCTGGACGCCGTCCTGCCCGGTCGCGGTCCAGGTCCAGTAGCGCTCGGGCACCGAGAGGACGGCGCTCGGGACGGCCTCCGCAACGAGCGGCACGAACAGCTTCGCGGCGTGGCCGTACTCGACGGCGGCGTACGCCGCGCGGAGCGGCTCCGGGAGCGGGGGATCGAAGGCAATCCGGCCGATCACGCTCGCCGGCACGGCGAGGACGACGCGATCGACCTCCAGCTCCCCGCCGCCACCCGCCACGACGACGCGAGCGTCGCTCCAATCGATCCGCTCGACCGGGCTCGACAGGTGGACGACCGGACCGAGCGCGGCAGCGAGCGCGAGCGGCAGGCGCTCGTTGCCCCCGGCGATGCTCGGGCAGATGTCGCTCGAGTGCGCCGCGAGGCCGGCCAGCGCGCTTGCGTCGACACCGTCCGCGCTCGCCGCGCTCGACACCTCGAGCCGCGCCCGGATCGCCTCACTCGCGCCCGGGTCGAGCGGAAGCGCGTCGAGCAGCGCTCCGGCCGAGGTTCCCGCAGCGACCGACGGCAGCGTCTTTGCGATCAACTGCAGCGCCTCGTCGAGGGCAGCCGGCTCGACGCCGAGCCCGCCTCGCGGCTCGCGGTCGCCGTACCGCATCCCCTTCTCCCAGAAGCCGAGGCCGAACCGATCCACGAAGGCGCGGATCGTGTCGTTGCCCGGGAGAATGAACTCGGCACCGAGCTCGACGACCGCGCCATTCGGGAGCTCCCGCGACTGAACCCGGCCGCCGACGCGGTCGCGCGCCTCGAGCACGACGACCTCTGCGCCCGCCGTGACGAGCGCGTCGGCGGCGGCAAGCCCCGCCAGTCCGGCTCCGACAACAGCGACCCTTATCCGCTCCTCCGGCACGGGCGCGATCGTATCGCGCTTGACGCCACGGTCAGGCCGCAGGTTGAATCGAGCTAGCCGATGGCGCATCCAGAGGACCGAGCGGGGGGAGTGAGCCGCCGCCGGCTGCTGCAAGGGGCGGCCGGAGGAGCGCTTGGCATCGGCGCGCTCGGGCTTCTCGCGGGTTGCGAGAACACGACGACGCCGATCGGGGCGTGCGAGGGCGACGGCTCCTCGAACCTCGTCGTGTCGAAGCCAACCGGTCCCGGCGGCCTGCCGCTGCCGCGTCCCGACAACTCCGTCACATGGGCGATCACGTCCGACAACGAGCCCATCCCTGACGGCGTCGCGAACGAGAAGGGCCCGCTCGGGCTCTACAACTACGCCGACTACATCGACCCGGGCGTGATCAAGAAGTTCGAGAAGCTGACCGGCCGGAAGGTGCAGGTGGCGACGTACAACTCGGCCGACGAGGCCGTCGCGAAGCTCGCCGCCGGCGCGGTCGCGTTCGACGTGATCATCGGCCTCACGGGCGCGAACATCGTCAACCTGATCGCGCAGCAGCTGATCCAGCCGCTCAACCACTCGTACCTCGGGAACTTCGAGCAGAACGTCTGGCCGGAGCTGCAGGACCCGTTCTACGACCGCGGCAGCCGCTACACGATTCCGTACACGGTCTGGTCGGACGGGATCGGCTGGCGCAACGACAAGATCAGCAGCGACATCGCCGGGATGAAGGTGCCGTGGGACATCTTCTGGGAGTCGCAGCCGTGGAAGGGCAAGGTCGGGATCCTCGACGACAAGCGCGACGCGCTCGCGATGCCGATGCAGCGGGACGCGATGCGCACCGGCCGCCGCCCCGACCTCAACACCGAGGACCAGGCGATCGTTGCCCAGGCGGGCAAGGACCTCGGCCAGCTGACGGACATCGCGAACGTCAAGGTCATGACCACCGACTACCAGACCCTCCCCGAGGGGAAGACCTGGCTCAACCAGGCCTGGTCGAGCGACCTCCTCAGCGCCGCCTTCTACTACATGCCGAAGGGCGTGCCGCCGACCGTGCTCTCCTACTGGAGCCCGGAGTCGAACGGCGTCGTCCAGAACGACTTCTTCTGCATCGGCCGCTCCTCGAAGAACCCGGCCCTCGCGCACCGGTTCATCGACTTCATGTCGGGCGAGAAGATCGCCTACGAGAACATGGTCGACTACGTCGGCGCCACGCCGCCGCAGAACGCGATCACGGCGGAGTCGCTGATCAAGAGCGGCCTGATCCCCGAGAGCCTCACGAGCGCCGTCGTCCGTCCGGAGCAGTTCGCGTTCAACCAGGAGCTGCTGCAGCTCAGCGTCGAGGGCGAGCGCTACTGGGACGAAGCCTGGTCGAAGTTCAAGGCCGGGCTGAGCGCATGGGGTCGCGCTGGACCTGGCGACTGCTTGCGCTGCCCGGCGTTCTCTGGCTCGCGGTCTTCTTCCTGATCGCGTTCTACGCGGTCATCGCCGTCGCGTTCGGGAACCAGAACACCCTCTCCGAGCCCGTCCCGTTCTGGAACCCGCTCGACTGGAACGTCGGCTACATGCTCGACACGCTCCAGAACATCTGGAACGGCGACCAGTTCCTGACCGTCTTCGTGCGGACGTTCGTCTTCGTCGCGATCGCGCTCGTGTTCTCGCTCCTGATCGGCTATCCCGTCGCCTACTTCGCGGCGCGCCACGCGGGCCGTTGGCGCGGCCTCGTGCTCCTGCTCCTGATCCTCCCCTTCTGGATCAACTACCTGATGCGGATGCTCGCCTGGATCAATCTGCTCTCGCCGGACGGCCTCGGGACCCGGTTCCTGAGCACGATCGGGGTCGAGCGCCTGTTCATCTCCGCCGACCTCCTCTCGGCGCGCGGCGGCTGGCTCGAGGGCCAGCCGTTCACGGTGATCATGGCGCTCACCTACGGCTACCTCCCGTTCCTGATCCTGCCGCTCTACGCTGCGCTCGACCGGATCGACCAGCGCCAGATCGAGGCGGCCCGTGACCTCGGCGCCAGCCCGGCGGGCGCCTTCAGGCGCGTGACGCTGCCGCTCTCACGGCCCGGGATCCTCGCCGGGCTCGTCGCTGATCGCACTGCCGATGTTCGGCGACTACTACACCCCCGACCTCGTCTCCTCGTCGACGAAGACGACGATGATCGGGAACCAGATCGACCAGCTCACGCGCCAGGGCTCGGAGAAGGTCGTCGGCGCCTCGCTGACCCTGATCCTCGCGGTCGTCCTGCTCGGGCTGATGTTCTACTACCTGCGCGCCACGCGCAGCTCCGACGATCGGGCGACGGAGATGAGCAGGCTCCGCAACCCGTGGGGGAAGCCGCGCTTCCTCGTCCTCGTCACGGTCGTCTACATCCTCTGGTCGCTGATCCCGGTCGCGATCGCCGTCATGTTCGCGTTCAACAACGGCCGCTCGCGCACGACCTGGCAGGGGTTCTCGACCCGCTGGTTCACGGGCGCGAGCGGGAGCGTCCTCCACGACCCGGCGCTTCAGGGCGCCCTCAAGCACACGCTCTTCCTCGGCGTCGTCTGCGTGCTCATCGCGACGCCGCTCGGCGTGGCGCTCGCGCTCGGCCTGCAGCGCTGGCGCGGCCCCGGCGGCGGCACGATCAACACGGTGATGCTGCTCCCGCTCGTGACGCCCGAGATCGTGATGGGCGTGGCGCTGCTGCTGCTGTTCCTCCAGGTGCTGCCCTGGATCGGGCTCGGCTCGACGGCGCAGGCGATCGGGCAGGTCACCTTCACGCTCTCGTACGTCGTCGTGATCGTGCGCGGGCGCCTGGTCTCGATCGGCAAGGACTACGAGGAGGCCGCTGCCGACCTCGGTGCTCCGCCGCACGACCAGCTGCTGCGGGTGCTGCTCCCGCTGCTCGCGCCCGCGATCATCGCGAGCGCCGCGGTCGTGTTCGCGATCTCGCTCGACGACTTCGTGGTCACCCAGTACCTCTCCGGCGACGCCAGCACGACGACCGTGTCGATGCTGCTCTACGCCTCGGCCCGCGCCGCGCCGACGCCCGCGCTCAATGCGCTTGCCACGATCGCGCTCCTGATCACGCTCTTCACGCTCGCGCTTGCGTATCGCCGTCTACCGTCGCTTCGCGAGCAGCGACGACGCCACCGCGATGGTCGGCGTGGAGGTATAGAGCCGATGCAGGGAGAGATCCACCTCGAGCAGCTGACGAAGCTGTTCGGCGAGGTCGCCGCGGTCGACGGGATCGACCTGCAGATGCCGGCCGGCGAGTTCTTCACGATGGTCGGCCCCTCGGGCTGCGGCAAGACGACGACGCTGCGGATGATCGCCGGCTTCGAGCGGCCGACGAGCGGGCGGATCGTGCTCGACGACGTCGACGTGGCGCAGGTGCCGCCGCACAAGCGCAACGTCAACACGGTCTTCCAGAGCTACGCGCTCTTCCCGCACCTCGACGTGGCGGGCAACGTCGGCTTCGGGCTCAAGTACAAGAAGCTGTCCAAGGCGGAGGCAGCGCAAGCGGGTCGCCGAGGCGCTCGCGCTCGTCCAGCTCGGCGACTTCGCGAAGCGCAAGCCGGCTCAGCTCTCCGGCGGCCAGCAGCAGCGCGTCGCGCTCGCGCGCGCGCTCGTGCTGACGCCGCAGGTGCTCCTGCTCGACGAGCCGCTCGGCGCCCTCGACGCACGGCTGCGCAAGGACCTGCAGGTCGAGCTGAAGGCGCTGCAGGCCGAGCTCGGAATCACCTTCGTCTTCGTCACGCACGACCAGGAAGAGGCGCTGACGATGAGCGACCGCGTCGCGGTGATGAACGGCGGCCGGGTCGAGCAGGCAGGGACGCCACGCGAGATCTACGAGGAGCCCGCGACGGTGTTCGTCGCCGACTTCCTCGGCGTCTCGAACCTGCTCGACGGCCGACGCGAGGGCGGACGGCGACGGCTGCGCGCTTGCGCGTGGGCGAGCGCACGTTGAAGGCGACGGCCGGGGCGACCGAGGCACGGGGCGAGGTGAAGGCGATGATTCGCCCCGAGCGGGTCGTCGTCGAGGCCCAGGGAGCGAGCGGCGACAACCGCCTGCCGGGGCTCGTCGAGCGGGCCGTCTACGTCGGCTCGGCGTACGAGCTGCACGTGCGGCTCGTCGGAGGCTCGCTCCTGAAGGCGACGATCCGAACGACGGCTCGGCCTTCGCGTACGAGGAGGGCACCGCCGTGACCCTCTATCTGCCGCCCGATGCAGTGCGCGTGCTGACGCCCTGAGCCTCCGGCGTCAGGGCGTGCCCAGCTCGAGCGCGACCGCACCCCGCATCAGCCGCGCGGCTTCGTCGCGATCGACGAGCCCCAGGTAGAGCAGCGAGTCGAGCCCGTCGCCCGCCGCCGCGAGCCGCCAGCCCGCCGCCATCGCGTCGACGCCGGCGGGGATCGGAGCCGTCGGCCGTCCCCGCCTCGATCGAGTCGACGATTCGCGCGAGCCAGGCACGGTACGAGCGCTCCACGACGGGACGCAGCTCCTCGTCGGTGCGCAGGCTGCTCCAGACCTCGTTGCCGAGCGCCCGCTGCTCGCTGAAGGGCGGGCCGGTCTCGATCGTCGCGAGCAGCATCCGCTCGACCCTGGCGGCGCCGGTCCCGACATGCTCGAGCTCGGCGTCGAGCGCCGCCTGCCAGCGCTGCTCCGAGAATGCAAAGGCGTGACGGAGCAGCTCCTGGCGCGTGGCGAAGTAGTAGTGCACGAGTGCCTTCGAGACGTCGGCCTCGGTGGCGACGCTGGCCATCCGCAGCCCGTGTGCGCCGTCGCGGACGATCACGCGGCAGGCAGCCTCGAGGATGCGGGCGCGCCTCTCGGTCGGTGCCTGGGCGGTGGCGGCGGAGGTCGTCATCCGGATATCTTGACCGATAGCGTCGGCTCTCCGATATCCTGACTGACCAGACAGTCAGGATCATGACCGCACTCGACCACTCACCTCCGACCATTCCCGCCCTCGAGCATCCGCTCGAGGACGGCTGGACTCTGCCCGCGTCGTGGTATTCGGATCCCGGCGTCGCGGCGCTCGAGCGCGAGCGGATCTTCGCCCGCACCTGGCAGTACGCCGGCCCGGCGGAGCAGGTGGCCGCACCCGGCTCGTACATGGCGACGCAGGCAGGGCATGTCCCTGTCGTCGTGACGCGCGACAAGAGCGGCGTCCTGCACGGGTTCGTCAACGTCTGCCGCCACCGCGCGTACGTGATCGCCAGCGACAGCGGGTGTCGCGAGACGCTCCAGTGCCCGTACCACGCCTGGACCTACGAGCTCGACGGCTCGCTCCGCAAGGCACCGCGCTCCGAGCGCGAGGCCGATTTCGACGCGGCGGACTTCTCGCTGCTGCCGGTCTCGGTCGACGCCTGGGGGCCGTTCCTGTTCGTCAATCCCGACCCCGACGCGGCGCCGCTCGCGGAGACGTTGGGCGAGCTGCCGGCGATCGTCGCGGCCAGCGGGCTCGACCTCTCGACGCTGCGTTTTCACTCTCATCACACGTGGCCGATCGAGGCGAACTGGAAGGTCGCGCTCGAGAACTACCTCGAGTGCTACCACTGCCCGACGGCCCATCCCGGCTTCAGCAAGGTGATCAACGTCGATCCCGACGAGTACGGGCTCAGCGTCTCGCCGACCTTCTCGAGCCAGATCGGGCCGATCCGGGCCTCGGCGCTCTCGGGGGCGAACAACGCGCCCTACATTCCGGTGGGCGACGTGACGCAGTCGCAGTACCACTTCCTCTTCCCGAACACGACGATCAACATCGCGCCCGGCCCGGCGAACATCTCGATGGAGCGCTGGGTGCCCGACGGCACCGGCCGCACGATCGAGGTGACGGACTACTGGTTCGGCGCCGACGTGCCGGCCGAGATCGTGCAGGAGATCCTCGACTTCGACGACCAGGTCGGCCGCGAGGACACGGATCTCGTCGTCTCGGTGCAAGCCGGGCTCAACTCGGGCACCGTCCCGCAGGGCCGACTGATGCGGGAGAGCGAGCAGCTGCTGGCCGACTTCCAGCGCAGGTTGTACGACGCAGTCGCCTGAGGAGGGTGAGGCGCGGCGACAGGCTTCAGCCTGTCGCCCGGGTTGACGCGCCGTCAGGCCGAAACCGCTGACCTCGCAGAGATCTCCGTGAAGAACCAGCCGATCCGCTCCTCGGCAAGGGTCGGTGAGATAGGGATCAGCGGGTCGCGGCCGGCTGCAAGCGCCTCTTCTCGCTCGGCCCGCGAGAACACGATCCACTCGCGAGCCTCCTCGGCCTTGCCCTCCTCGATGTCGTAGACGGCCATGTAGCGGTAGGGCGCGTCCGTGGCGTCGGGGTCCGCGAGCCGGAAGCGCCGCGCGCCGGTGAAGGGGCCGTGCTCGAGGACGTCGACGAGATGCGTGTCGTCGTACCAGGCGTTGAACTCGTCGTCCGTTCCCGGAACGGCGTTCGTGAGCACGAGCATGATGTTGTCGGCCATCTGTGGTCTCCTTCGGACTCAGGTCGTGGTGGGGGCGCCCTCGCCCGGCTCCCAGGTCCCCGCCACCGGGCGGTACGGATAGGCGAGCTCGACGAGCGTCCCGTGGCTCGACTCGGGAGAGATGAACGTCCAGTGCTGCCACGGGATCTTGGGATCGTTCTGGAGCTCGGTGCTCGTCAGCTTGATGCCGCTCTCGTCGAGGCGCGCCACGGCGTCCGGCAGGTCGGGCGCGGTGAAGCAGATGTGGTGCACGTGCTCGCCGCGCTTCGCGAGCCGCCGGCCGAGCGGGCCGTCGTTGAGCGGGCAGAGAAGCTGGATCTCCGTTCCCTGCGGGTTCACGAACGTCGCCGAGGACATGATGTCCTCGCCGGCCTCCCAGCGCTCGACGAGGACGACGGGCTCCTCGAGCTGGCCGGGATCGAGCTCGGCCAGGATCGTGCGCCAGTCCGCGAGGGCCTGATCGAGGTCGCTGACGACGAGACAGATATGAGCGAGCGGTCCTGCCGGCACGGGGCCTCCTGATTAGCGTTGAGAGCTGATGTGGGGACGGCTGCCCCACGCGAACTCGATTCCGGCGGCAATGGCCGCTCTGCGTGCGGCGCGGGTCGATCACGTCGTCGAGGTACGTGTGCGCGGCCGCCTCCCAGGGCTCGGACTCCCGCGCCCAGTCGACGGAGAGCTCCTCGACGAGCTTGTCGTGCGCCTCCTTGCCCTCCTTCTCGAGCACCTCCTCGAGCCGGCGGCGGTGGACGGTGCGGATCCCGGTCGCCGGGGCCATGAAGCCCATCTCGGCGGTCGGCCAGGCGAGGACGAGGTCCGGGTGGGTGGGCCGGCCGCCGAGGGCGAAGTGCCCGCCGCCGTAGGCCTTGCGCACGACCACCGCGATCTTCGGCACCTTGGCGCGGGCGAGGCGGGCGACGACCCGCTCGTAGCCGCCGAGGATGCCTCCGCGCTCGGCGTCCGACCCGATCATCAGGCCGGGGACGTCCTGGAGGAAGACGAGCGGGAGGTTGAACGTGTCGCAGAGGTCGATGAAATTTGCTTCCTTCGTCAGCGCCGGGACGTCCATCACTCCGGCCCGCTGCATGGGCTGGCTCGCGACGACCCCGATCGCCTCTCCCTCGATCCGGGCCAGGCAGCAGAGGACGCTGGCGCCGTACTTCTCGGCCCAGGGCTGGATCGTGTCCGCGTCGAAGATCGCCTCGAGCACCTTGCGCATGTCGTAGCCGCGCCGCGGGTCGCTCGGCACGAGCGTGAGGAGCTCCTCGGCATCCCGCGCAGGCGCCACGGCGGCGGCCGGCGGCGTCGGGTGGTCGGCGGAGTCGGGGAGATAGGTGAGCACGCGCTTGATCGCCGCGAGCGCCGCGACCTCGTCGTCGACCACGAGGTGGGCGTTGCCGCTCTGCGCGCTCGAGACCTTGGGGCCGCCGAGCTCGTCGGCGGTGAGCTCCTCGCCGATCGCGGCGGCGATCACCGGCGGCCCGGAGAGGGCGAGCGCCGAGTCCTTCGTCATCACGACGAAGTGGCCCATCGCGGCGTGCAGCGCCGAGTCGCCGAAGCTCGCCCCCACGACGGCGATCAGGCGTGGGATCTCGGGCCGTCCCTCGGGAGCCTGCACGAACGTCTTGAAGTCGAACGGCAGCCCCGAGAAGCGCCAGCCCATCACGTCCGGGATCCGGCCGCCGTCGTTGTCGCTGACGCAGATCAGCGGCAAGCCCGCGCTCGCCCGGCCCAGAGAGCGATCCGGTTCTGCTTGCGCATGTTCACCTGGCCCGTCGTGCCCGCGAGCACGGTGGCGTCGACCGCGAGCACGCAGACCTTGCGCCCGCCCACGCGTGCCAGCCCGGCCACGATTGCGTCCGCGGGGGCGAGCTTCTCGCGGCGGTGCTCCGGCTCGGCGAGCAGCCCGATCTCGAAGAAGGAGTCGGGGTCGACGAGCGCGTCGAGGCGCTCGCGCGCCGTCAGGCGTCCGGAGGCGTGGTGCCGCGCGATCCGCTCCGGCCCGCCCATCGCGAGGGCCGCTGCGCGCCGCTCGCTCGAGCTCCGCGAGGCGCTCCGCCATCCCCGGGCTCTCGGGCCCCGTCCCGGCCGCTTCGTCGCTCATCGGCCGGTGAACCTCGGCGAGCGTCGCTCGTTGAAGGCCGCGATGCCCTCGGCGAAGTCCTCGCTGCCCTGCAGCATCGCGACCGCGTCGACGACGTGCGGAGCCCGCTCCCACCCCTCGGCGCTGAGAAGCGCCTTCGCGGCCGCGAGCGCGAGCGGCGCCTTCTGGGCGATCGTCTCGGCCCACTCCTCGGCCCGGGCGAGGTGCTCGCCGGCGGGCACGACCTCGTTGACGAGGCCGGCCGCGAGCGCCTGCTGGGCGTCGAGCGACGCGCCGGTGAAGATCATGTACTTGAGCGCATGCAGCGTCAGGTTCGAGCGGCCGCGGACGACGCCCGGCCCGGGGAAGAGGCCGACGCCTGCCTCGGGCGGTGCCGAACCGCGCCGTCTCGTCGGCGACCACGAGGTCGCAGACCATCGTCAGCTCGCAGCCGCCGCCGAGCGCGTGCCCATGCACAGCCGCGATCGTCGGCTTCGAGATCTCCTCGACGGCGCGGTAGGAGCGCAGCGCCTCCTGGACGTAGGCGCGCCGGTCGCCGGTGCCACCGAGCTCGCCGAAGCCCTCGATGTCGCCGCCGACCGAGAAGCACTTCCCGGCGCCGTGGAAGACGAGCACCCGGACCGCCGGGTCGGCGTCCGCCTCGGTCACCCGCGCCTCGAGCTCGGTGAAGAAGCCGCGCGTCATCGCGTTCAGCTTCTCCGGGCGGTCGAGCGTCAGCCAGGCGACGGCGCCGCGTGCCTCGTACGAGATCATCGAACGACCTTATACGGCGCTCGCCAGCTTTTCAACCAAACAGTTGGTAGGTATTCCGGGTTCGGAAACAAAAAAGGGGAGGCTGCGGGCCGGAGCCCGCAGCCTCCCTCGAACGTCATTTCCTAGCGAACGAAGCCGAGCGCCTTGACGACGTCGGTCGGAGCGACGAGAGGCTTGCCCCAGGAGACTGCCTTGCCCCCCTTGAACGTCGCCCAGTAGGTCAGCATCGTGTTCCACCGCGGCAGAGCCGCGGGGCCCTTCACGCCGGGCCTCCAGTTGATGAAGCCCTCGACGTTGATCGGCTTCTTCTGTGCCCGCAACGCCGTCAGGAGCGAGGTGTTCGTGACCGCGCCCTTGACGTTCGGCGCGATGTCCTTGACCGCGTAGACGGTCGTCCAGGTCGAGATGCCGGTCACCTTCAGGTTCACCGGGTCTCCCGCCTTGCCGGCAGCCGTCATGTCCGCGAGGAAGTGCTTGATCCCCGGGAACTGCGTGTCACGGAAGCTCGGGAGGTCCGAGCCGATCAGCATGCCGTCGGTCGGCGCGCCGATCTGCGCGGCCTCGGGCTCACCGATCGAGCCGGCGTTGTGCGACCACAGCGGCTTCACGCCGAGGGCCTCTGCCGCCCGCATCAGGCCGCCCGAGACGCCCGGGCTGTTGATGAACGTGACCGAGTCCGGGTTCGCGTCGCGGAGCTTCTGCACGTACGGCGTGAAGTCCGTCGTCGCGCCGGGCAGCACCATCGAGCCGACGACCGGGAGCTTCGCGATCCTGGCCGCCCTGAGCACGTTCTTGGCGTTCGTCGCCGCACTTGGGACGTCCTGGTAGATGACGAAGAACTTCTTCTTGCCGAGCTTCTTCATCGCGAACGGGATCGCCTGGTAGTTGCTCGCCGAGCCGCCGGCGATCGGGAAGTTGTCCGGGCTCGTCCAGTCGATCGGGTTGCCGCCCGAGCGGCTGCCGATGATCGGGATGTTCGCCTGCGCCAGGATCGGGATGATCAGGGCCGACTGCGTTCCCAGGTAGCCGGTCACGAACGTGGCGCCGTCGGAGACTGCCTGCCGACCGCACGCCGTCGCGCTGTTGGCGTTCGAGTTCGTGTTGCAGAACTTGACCTGGATCTGCTGGCCCTTGATGCCACCCTTCTTGTTGAGGGCCGCTGCTGCGCCCTCGACGCCTGCCTGTGCATCGGGGTAGTTCTCGATCGGTGTCGCCACGGGGGCGATCACCTCGATGACGATCGGATTGGCCTGCCGCTCCGCGCCCGCGCCGGTGACAGCCGCGAGGCTGACCACCAGGACGAGCACTGCGGCCGCCGCGAGGTTTCTGCCTCTGAACATCGATGACCCGCCTTTCATATCTTTGTCTCTCATGTCTAGCTCGCCTTCACTGCGGTGCTCTTCGCCGTGAACCCGGCCACCCACGACCCGACGCACGGAGCAGGGGCGAAGTACGGGGCGCACGCGGCGTTCTTCCGCGGCGCTACGGCGACCGAGGCGGAGAACCTCGCCGTCCCGGGTGCGGTGACGAGCTTGCTGTAGACGCCGCCGGCCTTCGTGGTCGCCTTACCGACGGTCTTGGTGCCGGCGCGAATCGCTACCGAGATGCCGCTCACACCCTTGCCGCCTGCCACGAGCCGGCCGGAGACGGTGACCTTGCCCTTCCCCGTCTTCTTTGCCTTGGCTGTCAGCACCTGCGGCGTCTTGTCGACCGACTGGACCTCGATCGTGCCCGGCCGCGTTGACCTTGCCCGTCCCGGGCGAGTACGGCGTAACCCGCGTATGCCACGTGTACCACTGCGGCGCTGCGCTGAAGACGTCCGTGATGCTGAGCGTCGCGCTCACGAGCTTGGCGCCGAGCGAGGCGCGGCCCGGCGTTCCCACGGGCACGTCCGGCGGCGGCAGGCAGATCGTGATCGTGTTGTTCGCGATCGCTGCCAGCGGGATCGTGATCGGAACGTCGTCCACGAATGCGGGAACCTGGAGCGTCTGGCCCGCTGCCGAGAGGTTCAGCACCCAGTAGGCGCCGTGCGTTGCCGTGCCGGTGCAGACCGTCGCGGCGGTGCCGAGTGCGACGGATGCTCCTCCGGACGTGATCGTCGTCGTGGCGCTTGCCGCGACGATCGTGCCCTTGAGCGAGAGCGGCGTGTTTGCGAGGTCGGCCGCGATTGCGGATGCGGTGACCGTTCCGACGGTCTCGCCTTCCGGCTGTGCGAGCAGCGCGGCGTAGTCGACGGGAACGAAGAACGTCAGCGCCGCAATCGGGTCGTCGCCCGGCAGCTGGCTGTACGACACGACGGTCGCGTCGGCGGTTGTCGTCGCTGAGAACAGCGGCGTGATGCCTGCAATCGCCGAGCTCGCAAGCGCGAGCGCGATGACCACAGGTGCGGCGAGAAGGCCGAGGCGGCGCTTTCTCTTCGACATAGACCCAATCCTTTCGTCAGACCCTTAGCGGAGGGAGGCAGGACGTTAGACGCGAGAACGGTGGGGGAGTTGGCGGTCGGCGTACGGGAGGGCACACCCGTCGTGAGGAGACTCTCCGGTAGCGCTCGTGGCGGCTAGCGTAAACGACCTCCAGCTTCCAGTCAAACGTTTGGTAGATGTTATGGCCGGACGATCACACGCAGGGGCTCAGCCGCGTGGCCGGCCGCGGCGTCGAATGCGGCGCCGACGTCGTCGAGCGGGAAGCGATGGGTGATCAGCTGGGCCGCCGCCGTCGATCTCCGCGAGGAGCTCGAGCGCGATCGAGAAGTCGGAGACGCCGTCGCGCGTGCCGTAGGCGGCGGCGAAGAAGGCGTGCACGTCACGGAGAACGAGCCGTGCGACGTCGAGATCGACGCTGCTCGTCGGGCAGTCCGAGGACGACGACCTCACCGCCCGCCGCGACGGCGGCACAGGCCGTCTGGAGCGCCGAGCCGTCCCCGCCCGCTGCCTCAACGACCACCTCGGGACGCAACCGCCGCAGCGCCGTGCTCGTCTCCTCGTCGTCGTCGAGCACCCGATCCGCGCCGAGGGCCGCGGCCAGGCGTGCCTGGTGCTCGTGCCGCGCAACAACCGTCACCTCGGCGGCGCCGAGGGCGCGGGCAGCGAGCGCGGCGCAGAGACCGATCGCTCCCGCCCCGACGACCGCGACCCGGAGCCCGTCGATCCGCCCGTCGTGGCGGGCCGACCAGCTGTGCCTGATCCCGTGCAGCGCCGAGGCGAGTGGCTCGGCAAGGCAGGCGAGCTCGAGATCGAGGCCCGCCGGCACCTGGACGACGCCGCGGGCCGGGACGACGATCGCATCGGCGAAGCCCCAGACGGGCAGCGTCGAGCGGTTGCGGCACGAGCGAGGACGCCCGGCGAGGCAGGCATCGCAGCTGCCACACGCGCATGCGAGCGCCGGCTCGAGCACGACGCGGTCGCCGGGAGCGAGCTCGACGACGGCGTCACCCACCTCGTCGACGACGCCGGACACCTCGTGCCCGTGCGCGCCCGGCAGCTCGCTGCCGCGCATCGCACTCTCGGGATGCGCCCAGTCGTGGAGGTTCGTGGCGCAGACACCGCACGCCTCGACCCGGACGACGACCTCGTCCGGCCGCATGGGCGGAAGCTCGACCCGGTCGAGCTCGAGGTGCCGGAGACCGCGGAGCGAGGCTGCCCGGATCATCGGCCGCTGGAGCGCTGGCTCTCTACGACGCCGGGATCAGCTCGAGCCCGCCGTGGAGCTCGAGCACCTGGCCGGTGATGAAGTCGGCCTCGCTCGAAGCGAGGAACGCAACCGCCGCTGCGACGTCCTCGGGGACGCCGGCGCGGCCGATCGGCGTCAGCGCCACCATCTTCTCGCGCAGGCCGTCGGGCATCGTCTCTGCGAGGCGCGTGTTCGTGATGAGCCCGGGCGCGACGGCGTTGACGTTGATCCGTGCGTGCGCCCACTCCCGCGCCAGCGACTTCGTCAGCCCGATCAGCCCTGCCTTCGCCGAGGAGTAGTTCGTCGTCCCGGCAGCGCCGTAGACGCCGGCGATCGACGCGATGTTGACGACCTTGCGGTGGTGGTCTGCGGCGGGTCGGAGGAGGCGCGCCGCGGAGCGGCACATGATGAACGACCCGCGAAGGACGACGTCGAAGACAACGTCCCACTGCTCGTCGGTCATGCGGTGGAGCCAGGCGTCACGCGTCAGCCCGGCGTTGTTGACGAGGATGTCGAGGCGTCCGAACGACGACTCCGCCGTCTCGACGACCGCGTCCGCCTCCTCCGTCGAGCCGACGCTGCCGATCGCCGCGACGGCCGGCCGGCCCGTCTCGCGGATCGCCGCCGCGACCGTTTCGGCGCTTTCGGGGTCAAGATCGTTGACGACCACGGCGGCCCCGTGACGCGCCAGTTCGAGGGCGATTGCGCGGCCGATTCCGCTGCCCGCACCGGTCACGAGAGCGACTCGATCCTCCAGATCGATCATCGCTGCAGCCTACAGACCAGCAAAGAAACGACCAAACGGTCGGTTGACTTTACGACGTCAACCGGCTACAAACCATCAATGTCGCCTCCGTCGCAGGCAGGTCCGGTCGACTTTGTCGAGGTGGGCCCGATCGGCGACGTGCTCGTTCGCGCGGCCACGCGGTGGCCGGGCAAGGAGGCGGTCGTCTTCCCCGGCGAGCGCCGCTCCTACGGCGAGCAGCTCGCGGCCTCGGAGCGCTTTGCCCGCTCGCTGCTCGGCCTCGGCGTCGGGGCCGGCGACCGGGTCGGCATCCTGATGCCCAACTGCTTCGACTTCCTCGACCTCGAGCTCGGGTGCGCCCTGCTCGGCGTGTCGGTCGTCCCGATCAACGTGCGGTTCCGCGCGCTCGAGCTCAGGTACGTGCTCGAGGACTCGGGCATGGTGGCGATCGCGACGAACGACCTGATTGCGGAGCACGTCGATCTCGTAGCGCTGATCGCAGAGGCAACGGAGGACCCGCCTCCGCACCTCCGCCACCTGATCGCCCTCGGCGAGAGCTCGCCCGACGGATTCGTCGACCGCGCTCGCGTTCCTCGCGGCCGGCGAGGACGTGCCCGTCGCCGAGGTGCACTCCGCGCGGCGCCGCGTTAGGCTGCGCGACGAGGCGATGCTGATGTACACGTCCGGGACGACGACGAGTCCGAAGGGCTGCGTGCTCACCCACGAGGCCCTCGTCCGCACCGGGGCCGCCGCTGCCGAGCGTTGGGAGCTCGAGCACGACGAGCGCTTCTGGAACCCGCTGCCGATGTTCCACATGGGCCAGGTCTTCCCGCTGCTCGCGCACATGCACGTCGGCGGCACCCTCGTCACGAGCTCGTACTTCGACGCCGAGCGAGGCGCTGCAGATGATCGAGGCGGAGCGGATCACGTTCGCCTATCCGACCTTCCCGGCGATCACGCAGGACCTGATCCACCATCCCGACTTCGAGGCGACGGACCGCAGCACGATCCGGCTCGTCAACGACACCGGGCCGCCCGAGACGCTGCGGGAGGTGCAGGAGCGATTCGCGCCCGCGCCGGTCGTGACGCTGTTCGGCATGACGGAGACGTGCGGCGGCGTCTCGTGGAGCGCACCCGGCGACCCGTACGAGAAGCGGATGACCACGGGGGGCCTGCCGCTCCGTGGGGTCGATGTCCGCATCTCCGACCCGGAGACCGGCGAGGAGATGGCAGCCGGGGAGCGAGGCGAGATCACGGTCCGCTCGCCCGGCCTGTTCGAGCGCTACCACCAGGATCCCGACAAGACGGCGGATGCGATGCGCGGTGGCTGGTTCCACACCGGCGACCTCGGCCGGGTGGACGAGGACGGGCGCCTCACCTTCCTCGGCCGGCTCAAGGACATGCTCAAGGTCGGCGGCGAGAACGTTGCCGCGATCGAGATCGAGGCGTACCTCGGGACCCATCCCGCGGTCAAGATCGCGCAGGTCGTCGGCGTCCCCGAGCCGCGCTACCAGGAGGTCCCCGCGGCGTTCGTCGAGCTCGTCGACGGCGCCGACGTGAGCGAGGAGGAGCTGATCGAGTTCTGCCGCGGCCGAGATCGCGCGCTTCAAGATCCCGCGCTACGTCCGCTTCGTGACCGAGTGGCCGATGTCCGCCAGCAAGGTGCAGAAGTTCCGGCTCCGTGACCAGCTGCTCGAGGAGCTGGCGCTCGGTGATCGCGTGACGGCTCTGCTGGATGACGACCTTCTGGCAATACGCCGTCTTCGGTCTCGGCGCGAGCGCGATCTACACGTTGCTGGCGCTGGGCCTGATCGTCATCTACAGCGGCTCGGGCGTGCTCAACTTCGCGCAGGCCGCGATGGCGACCCTCGGCGCCTATCTCTACTTCGAGATGCGCTACATCCATGGCTGGGGCTTCTGGCCGGCGTTCCTCTTCGGCGTCGGCGGTGATCACGGTGCTCGGCATCCTCATCTACCACCTCGTGATGAGACCGCTTGCGAGACGCGTCCGCCCTCGCGAAGACGATCGCCAGCCTCGGCATCTTGATCCTGATCCAGGGCGTGATCGCGATCAAGTGGCACGAGAACCCGCGCAACGTCAACGCGATCTTCCCGACGACGATCCACCAGATCGGCAAGGTGCTGATCCCGGGCGACCGGATCTACCTCGTCGCGATCGCGGTCCTCGCCACCGCTGCTGCTCTGGGCGGCGTCGAAGTACACGCCGATCGGCCTCGCGATCCGCGCCAGCGCCGAGAACCAGCGCGCTGCCGCGACGCTCGGCTGGTCGCCGCACGTGCTCGCGACGATCTCGTGGGCGCTCGGCGCCGGGCTCGCCGGCGCGGCCGGGATCCTGATCGCGCCGGTCACCGGCATCAACCCCGAGGAGATGCCGTTCTTCATCCTCCCGGTGCTCGCCGCGGCCCTCGTCGGTGGCTTCACCTCCTTCTGGATCACGCTGGCCGCCTCGTTCGCGATCGGGATCACGCAGTCGGAGTTCATCGCGTACGTCTCGGACACGGGCTACACCTGGGGCCTCAAGCAGACGCTGCCGTTCCTGATCATCATCGTGCTGCTGGTGGTCCGCGGCGAAGGGCTTCCGGTCCGCGGCCAGGTCGTCGAGAAGATGTCGGCGCTCGGCACCGGCAAGGTCCGCTGGGGCTGGCTCGCGGGCGTCATGGCCGCCTTCGTCGTGGGCCAGCTGCTCTGGTTCGACATCTCGCTGCAGGCGGCGCTCACCGTCTCGTTCGGGTGGGCGATCGTGATGCTCTCGGTGGTGGTGCTGCTCGGCTACACAGGTCAGCTGTCGCTCGCTCAGTTCGCGCTCGCGGGCATCGCGTCTCTCGTGGCGGCTCGCCTCGTCGGCGAGCGAGGCTGGCCGGTCGAGTTCGCCGCGCCCCTCGCCGTGGCGGTGACGATCCCCGTCGGGCTTCTCTTCGCGATCCCGGCCCTGCGCACGCGCGGCATCAATCTCGCTGTAGTGACGCTCGGCCTCGCCATGGGCGTGAACGCGATGATCTTCACGAACACCAAGTGGGTCGGCTCGTCGGGCTTCACCGCCGTGCCGCCGCAGCACCTGTTCGGGATCAACATCGATCCCATCACCCACATCGCCACCTACGGGATCGTGGCGTTCGTCGCCCTCGTGCTCTGCTCGCTCTCGGTCGCGAGCATCCGCCGCGGCGTCGTCGGGCGGCGCCTGATCGCCGTGCGGACGAACGAGCGCGCAGCGGCCGCGCTCGGAATCAGCGTCTTCGGCGTCAAGCTCTACGCGTTCGCGTTCGGGGCGGCGATCGCCGCGATCGGCGGCGTCATCCTCACCTTCCGCACCACAACCGTCGCGTACTCGGACTACACCCCCCTCGCGTCGATCCTCGCCGTCGCGTACACGGTCATCGGCGGCGTCGGCTACGTGCTAGGGGCGCCGTTCGGCTCCCAGCTCGTCCAGGGCGGCTTCGGTACGTGGCTGCTCGACTCGTTCCCGTGGTGGGGCGTGCTCCTTCTCGGCATCCTGTTCGCGTTCATGGGCGCGTTCCTCGCCCGCGCCTTCGTGGCGGCGTCGCGAGTCGCGACCAGGGGTCAGGCGGTGCGTTCGGCGATCGGCGCGGTGCTGCTGCTCTGCCTCGGCGGCTCGTGGATCGTGCTCGCGTTCAAGAACGGCCCGGGCGACGGATGGAAGAGCTCGGTCTTCTCGAACCCGAACCCGAGCTGGCTGACCGTGATCGGCGGCCTCACGGTCACGGTGCTGATCGTGATCCACCCCGACGGCGCCGTCAGCGTCAACGCCGAGCTCTTCGCAAAGATCTCGGCCGCGCTCAGGCGCCTGACCCGCCGTCCGGAAAAACGGGAGCGCGTGATCCCACTCCCGGATGTCGTGCGCGAGCCGGTGGAGCCGGGAACGCTCGAGGCCTCGAACATCACCGTGCGCTTCGGTGGCGTCGTCGCCGTCAACGACGTGTCGGTCACCGTCAACGCGGGCGAGATCGTGGGGTTGATCGGGCCGAACGGTGCCGGCAAGACGACGCTGATCGACGCCATCACCGGCTTCGTCAAGCCGGCGAGCGGCAGCATCCACATGAACGGCAAGGCGGTGGACTCGCTTCCCGTGTACAAGCGCGCGAGAGGCGGCATCAGCCGCTCGTTCCAGCAGCTCGAGCTGTTCGAGAGCAGCACCGTGCGCGAGAACCTGATGGTCGCCTCCGACGGCTACAGCCACGTTCCGTACGCGACCGACATCGTCCGGCCCACCAACCCGCCGCTCTCCTCGACCGCGGTCGCGGCGGTGAAGGAGCTCGAGCTGGGGCAGTACCTGGACGTGCGCGTGAGCGACCTGCCCTACGGTAGCCGGCGCCTCGTCGCGATCGCCCGTGCGATCGCCGTCGCGCCGTCGACGCTCCTGCTCGACGAGCCGGCGGCCGGGCTCGGCGAAACCGAGACGGCCGAGCTCGCGACGGTCGTTCGCCGCCTCGCGAAGGAGTGGGGGCTCGGCATCCTCGTGATCGAGCACGACATGTCATTCGTGATGAGCGTCTGCGACCGCATCACAGTGCTCGACTTCGGAAGTCAGATCGCGACCGGGACGCCGGCGGAAGTCCGCGCCGACCCGGCCGTGATCGCGGCATACCTCGGCGAGGGCGACGACGAGGAGCACGCCGTTGCCCCACCCGCCGCATCGCTGCAGCCGGACGCACCGGGCGGTGTCGCATGAGCGACGCGCTCCTCGTTGCCCAGGACGTCTCGGCCGGGTACCACGGCCACCCGATCGTGCACGACCTCAATCTGACGGTGCCGGCCGGGAAGGTCGTCGTCCTGCTCGGCCCGAACGGCGCGGGCAAGACCACGACGCTCTTGACCCTCTCCGGCGACCTTCCGGCGCTGAAGGGCGAGATCTTCGTCGACGGCAAGGCGACGAAGTCGCCGCTCTACGCGCGCGCGAAGAACGGGCTCTCGTTCGTCACCGAGGAGCGGTCGGTGTTCATGCGCCTCTCCGTGGCGGAGAACCTTCGGGTCGGCCGCGGCGACACGGATCGCGCGCTCGAGCTCTTCCCCGAGCTCAAGCCGCTGCTGCGGCGCCGCGCGGGGCTCCTCTCGGGCGGGGAGCAGCAGATGCTCTCACTCGCGCGCGCGCTTTCTCGGACGCCGAAGATCCTGCTCGTCGACGAGCTCTCCCTCGGGCTCGCGCCGCTGGTCGTGATCCGGCTCCTCGATGCCGTCCAGCGTGCCGCCCACGATCTCGGGGTCGGCGTGCTCCTGGTCGAGCAGCACGTCAACCAGGCTCTGCGCGTCGCGGACGAGGTGCTCGTGATGCAGCGGGGGACGATCGTGCTCGAAGGACCGACCGAGGAAGTGCGATCGCGCCTCGTCGATCTCGAGGCCGCCTACCTCTCCGCCCACCCAAGCGGCGTGGAGCCCGAGTGAGCGAGGCCCGGCCGCGCGGCTGGGTACAGGCAACAACGCTCGGCGACGTGCTCGTTCGGCAGGCGTCGCGTCGAGGCGGCGCCGACGCCGTCGTGTTCCCGGAGGCCCGCCAGAGCTATGCCGAGGTGCTGGCCTCGTCCGAGCGCGTGGCCGCGGCCCTGACCGGGCTCGGGATCACACGCGGCGACACCGTCGCGGTGCTGATGCCGAACTGCCTCGACTACGTGCACGTCCTGTTCGGCTGTGCTCTCACGGGAGTCCGCGCCCTGCTCGTCAACGCGCGCTACAAGGAGCACGAGCTCTCGTACGTCGCTGCGGGACGCAGGTGCCGTCGCGATCGTGACGACCGATCTGATCGGCGAGTACGTGGACTTCGTCCCCCTGATCGAGCGCGCGACCGCCGACCCGCCGCCACTCCTGCGGCACCGGATCATGATCGGCGCCTCGTCACCCGACGGCTACCTCGATCGCGCAGCCTTCCTCGCCTCTGGCGACACCGTCACGTTCGACGAGCTCGAGCTGCGGCGGCGCGCGGTGCGGGTGCGAGACGTTGCCCTCCTGATGTACACGTCCGGCACGACCGCGAACCCGAAGGGCTGCCTGATCACGCACGAGGGCCTCGTCCGCACCGCCGCCGGGATCGTGGAGCGGTTCCGGCTCACGGAGGACGAGAAGTTCTGGGATCCGCTGCCGCTCTTCCACATGGCGGGGCTCCTGCTGCTCCTCTCGAACCTCGATGCCGGCGGCACGTTCATGAGCATGACGCACTTCGAGCCGGGAGCGGCCTTACGCCAGATGGAGGCGGAAGGCTGCACCTTCACCTATCCCTGCTTCCCGACGATCACGCAGAGCATCCTCCGCCACCCCGACTACGAGCAAACCGATCTCGGCAAGGTGCGCGCGCTGCTCGACACGGCGCCCGCCCGCCACGCTGCGCGAGATCGGAGCGCGGATTCCTCAGGCGGTGGTGCTGACCTCCTACGGCCTCACCGAGGGCGGCGGCGTGGTCGCGTTCTCGCACCTCGACGACCCCGAGCGCGAGCGCACCGAGACGGGCGGCCGCCCGTTCGCGGGGATGGAGGTGAGGATCGCCGATCCCGAGACGGACGAGGAGAGGCCGATCGGCGAGGTCGGGCAGATCCTCGTCCGCGGGCCTGGGCTCTTCGACGGCTACCACGGCGACCCGGAGCGCACGGCCGAGGTGATGGCCGGTGGCTGGCTGCATACCGGCGACCTCGGCACTGTCGACGCGGATGGCCGGATCGCCTACCGCGGGCGCTCGAAGGACATGCTCAAGGTCGGCGGCGAGAACGTCGCCGCGCTCGAGATCGAGGCCTTCCTGCAGAGTCATCCGGCGGTGAAGATCGCGCAGGTCGTCGGCGTGCCGGACCTGAAGTACATCGAGGTGCCGGCCGCGTTCGTCGAGCTGGACGCGGGCAGCGCCTGTGGGGATGAGGAGCTGATCGACTACTGCCGCGGCACGATCGCGGCCTTCAAGGTGCCCCGCTACGTTCGCTTCGTGACGGAGTGGCCGATGTCGGCCACGAAGATCCAGAAGCACGTGCTCCGGGAATCGATCCTGGAGGAGCTGGGGCTGGAACTCCCGGCCGGCTGATGCAGCACCGGATCATCGTCGTCGAGACGCTCGCCGATGTGCCCGTGGACTCCGCGCAGGCGCATTGGCGCGACCGGCACGCGGTCGTCTACGCGCCGACGCCGCTGCTGGCCGGGTACGTCCAGAACCGCCCGCTCGAGGAGGAGTGGCCAAGGCTCGGACCGAGGACGATCTGCTCGGAGACCTGGTTCGTCGACCGGGACGCGGAGCGGGAGTCGTTCGCCAGCGACTACTACCGCGACAACGTGATGCCGGACGAGGCGACCTTCCTCGACCGGGCGACCGCCTGGATGGGGCGGTTCGTCGGCGAGCCGGCGAGCCCCGTGGGCCGGGGGAGGTACCGCGTCCTCGCCTTCGGCGCCGACGCGATTACAGGCACAGAGGCGGATGTGCTGGAAGTCGATCGCGAGACATGGGCCGGAGGCGCGCCGAGGGTGCTGAGCCTGTGGCTGGACGACCGCGCCCGTGCGCTCGAGCTCGCCCGTGCCACGCCTTCATTCGCGTTCGCGGCCGAGCCTGCGATCGTCGTGGCGCCGCCGGGCTGACGATGGAGCCGCTCGTCCTCCCGACGCCGTTTCCCGTCGGTCCCGTCAACTGCTGGCTCCTCCAGGGTGACCCGCTCACACTCGTCGATGCAGGTCCGAACACGCCGGAGGCGCTCGCCGCGCTCGAGGCGGCGCTCGCGGGACACGGCATCCGGGTCGAGGACATCGAGTTGCTGATCCTCACCCACCAGCACTCCGACCATGTCGGGCTCGCCGCCACGATCCGCGAACGCTCCGGCTGCCGGGTCGCCGGGCACGCGCTGCTCGCGGACTACGTCGCCGACGTCCAGGCCGCCCTGATCGCCGAGGAGGAATGGGAGGAGCGCCTGCTGCTCTTCCATGGCACGCCGCCCGAGGTGTGCGACGCGTTCCTTGCGATCGCCCGCGACCGCCGGCGCTACGGCGGAGCGGGAGCGACCCTCGACGTACGACTCGCCGACGGCGACGTCGTCGAGGCGGGCGGGCGGCGCCTGCGCGCGGCGTTGCGACCGGGCCACAGCCCCACCGACACGCTCTTCGTCGACGACGCGACCGGGACAGCGCTCGCAGGGGATCACCTGATAGCGCACATCTCGTCGAATCCGCTCGTCCACCGGCCGCCGGCCGGGCCGGCGGATCCGGACAGCCGCTCTTCCTCCGCTGCCGCCTATCTCGACTCGCTCACCCGCACCGCTGCAGAGGATCTCGCCGTCCTCCAAACGGGGCACGGCGCCTCGATCACGGACTACCGCCCCCTGATCGCGGAGCGCATCCGCCTCCACCACAAGCGGGCCGACCAGGTGCACGCGGCCCTCGCCGACGGTCCGCGGAGCGCGAGCCAGCTCAGCGCCGTGCTCTGGCCGAACGTCTCCGTCAACCAGACCTTCCTGACGCTCTGCGAGGTGCTCGGAGCGTTCGACCTGCTCGAGCAGGAGGGCCGCGCGGTTCGCTCCCGGCGCGGCGAGACGCTCGTCTACGAGCGGGCCTGATCCTCGGCCGACTCCGCGCGAACGGGCGGAGGGTGCCCGTGGAGGCGCGCCAACGGCTCGAGGCGCTCGATCTCCCGTGCCAGGTCGGCGAGCAGCGCGCTTCGCAGCGCGGGGTCACCGCCGGCCTGCTCCGCCGCGACCACCTCGAGCTCGGCCGCCGCGGGGTCTGCGCCCGGCGACGGCGGGATCCGCAGGGCCGTCGTGGCGAGCAAGGCCGCGGCACGCTTCGTCATCTGCCGCAGGCGCCGGTCGTCGAGGGCCGGTGCCAGGTCGTCGAGGAGCCAGCGGCTGACTCCGGCGGCGGTCTCGGCCGGATCGGGGCGGAGCGGGTAGGAGGGAGGCAGCCCATCGGAGGCGGGTAGGTCGCCCCACCCTGCGGCCCGCGCGCCGCGGGCCAGGTCGAGCGCGAGGAGCTCGAGCCCGAGGGCGGCGTTCGAGGGCGAGCTGCACGTCCCCGTCGATCCAGGCCGCGGTGCCGTTGACGACCATCACCGACCGGGTTGCGCTCGCGAGGGCGACGAAGTACGAGAGCCGCTGCCGGTCGACCGCGCCGGCGATCTCCTCGTAGCCCGTGACGATGTCGTCGGGGTCGAACGATCCGAGGCAGCTCCAGACGGCGGCGCCGAGGTCGTCGAGCGGGTCTCCGATGTGCGTCAGCTCCCAGTCGAGGAGCGCGCTGACGTGCCCGTCGGCGACGAGAAGGTTGTGCGCGCCCGGGTCGCCCCAGAGCACGGCGGGCCTCACCTCGTCCTGCGGGCAGTTCCGCTCGGCCCAGGCAAGCAGCGCGCCGAGCAGCGGCACGGGCGCCGGGCGCGCGGACTCGTAGAGCCGCTGGTACTGGCGCACCTGAGCGAGCGTCCCCTCCGAGGGCGACTCGGTGGCGGCGAGCCCGAGCTCGTCGGGGTCGAGCGCATGGAGGCGGGCGAGCAGGCGGCCGACCTCGAGGCCGAGCGTCCGCCGCTCAGCCGGCGTGAGTCGTCCGGGCGGGGCACCGGGGAGTCGCTCCATGACGAGGAACGGGCGCTCGTCGAGGCCGAGGGCGAGCACCGCCGGGACCGGCAGGCCGTGGCCCTCGAGCGCGCGGAGCACGGCATATTCCTGCTCGCGGTCGGTCCAGGCAAGAACGCCTGCCGGGGCGGTGCGGCGCAGGACGAGCTGCACGAGATCGCCGCTCGCTGCCCTGGCGTCGACGAACCACGTCTCCTGGCTGTTGCCGACGGTGCCGCGGGTGAGCTCCACCGCCTCGAGACCGGGGTCGACGTGCTCGTGGAGAATCGCGGTGACGTCCCCGAGGTTCATGCGGCAACTCCGCGAGGACGCGTGAGCGTCACCAGGGCGAGCGCTGCACCGACGCAGAGGAGGAACATCACGAGCGCCATCGGCACCGCCGTGCTGACGCCCGCGATCCCGACGATCGGCGCGACGATTGCGCCGACGAGGAACTGGTTGACGCCGAGCAGCGCCGAGGCGCTACCCGCCACCTCGGCGTGGTCGGCGAGGGCGAGGGCGGTGGCGTTCGGCATCACGAAGCCGATGCTTGCGACCGTGATGAACAGCGCCACGAGGACGAAGGCGAGCGCGGCCCCGGCCGCGACTGCCGTCAGGAGCGCGAGCGTCCCGATGCACATCGCGCCGAGCCCGCCGGCGAGCAGGCGGCGTGGACCGACGTGGCGCAGCAAGGCCCGGTTGGCCTGGCTGCAGGCGACGATCCCGATTCCGTTGATGCCGAACGTGAGGGCGAACGCCGCCGGCGTGAGGCCGTAGACGTCCTGCAGAGCGAACGACGAGCCTGCGATGTACGCAAACACCGCTCCCACGGAGAGGCCGAGAGCGAGGCAGTACCCGACGAAGACCCGGCCGCGGAGAAGCGCCGCGAAGCCGCTGAGGCCGACGCGCAGGCCACCCGGGCCGCGACGCTCGGCCGGCAGCGTCTCCGGAAGTCGCAGCCAGGTGACGAGGAGGAGGACGGCACCGAACGCGGCGAGGACGACAAAGATCGTGCGCCACGAGCCGAACCGCAGCACGGCGCTGCCGATCGTAGGAGCGAGGATCGGCGCAAGGCCGTTCACGAGCATCAGCAGGGAGAACAGCCGCGCCGTCGCGATGCCGGACGTGATGTCGCGGACGACGGCGCGCGAGAGGACGACTCCCGCTGCGGCGGTGAAGCCCTGGATGAAGCGGAGGATGGCGAGGATCGCGATCGACGGCGCCACCGTGCAGAGCAGGGAGGCGCCGATGTACCCGGCGAGGCCGACGAGCAGCGGCGCGCGCCGACCCCGTGCGTCGCTCATGGGGCCGATCAGCAGCTGGCCGAGCCCGAGGCCGACGAGCGCGCAGGTGAGCGTCAGCTGGACGGCCGACGCGCTCGCGTCGAACGTCTCGCGCAGCTGCGGAAACGCCGGCAGGTACATGTCGAACGACAGCGGGCCGAGCGCCGCCATCGCGCCCAGGATCACGACGAGGCGGGCACCCGTCCGGACGGTCGGGACCCGGAGAGCGGCAGCCTCCGCCACCTTGTTCGCTACGCCTGCTGCGGCCGGCCGTCGACGAACGGCGGCAATCCCTTGCGCATGGACTCGACCTCGGCGATGCGCTCGCGGAACCGCCAGCGCCCGTCGGGGCAGCGAACGAGCTTGTCGAGATAGCGCCCGAAGACTCGCACGATCGGCTCGTCGTCGTGCTCCATCACGACGGAGAGGTACGACTTCACGGTCGCCGTGTCGCCGTCGACCTCGATCAGAGGCTCGATCAGGAGGTGCTTGTGCCAGAGCTCGGGTGCGCGGGTGTGCCTCTGGATGAACGCAAGCAGCTCGTCGCGGCCGCTGATGACGCGGTTCGGCTGGTGCGAGAGCCGCGCCCGCACGTCGAAGACGCCGTCCTCGGTGAAGCAGTCGACCCAGGCCTCCTCGTCGCCGTAGTCGATCGAGTGGCCGTAGCGGTACAGATTCTTCAGGATCGCCTGCTCGTCCTCGAGCAAGCCGAGGCGCGCTTCGATGTCGCCGGTTGCCATGCTTCATCTTCTACCAAACGGTCGGATGGTGCAACAGGCTCTGGATCGTGCAATAGACTCGAAATCGTGACGGAGCTCGGCCGTGTGGGAGTGTGGCTCGGGAGCATCTCGCTCTGGCCCTCGAACGACGAGCGGGAAGCGGTCCGCACGATCGAGCGGCTCGGCTACGGCGCCGTCTGGATCGGCGAGAGCCATGTCAATCGCGAGATCTTCGCGCACGCGGCGACGCTGCTCGGATGTACCGAGCGGATCGTCGTCGCCACGGGGGTCGCGGGCATCTGGTCGCGCGACCCATCGGCGTCGGCGAACGGCGCCGCCGCGCTCGCCGAGGCGTTTCCCGGGCGCTTCGTCCTCACCCTCGGCGTCAGCCACGCCCCCATCGTGAACCGGCGCGGCCACGACTACGCCAGGCCGTTCACCGCGATGCGCGAGCACCTCGACGGGATGGCGGCCACGCGGTACGCGGCACCCGCTCCGGCGGAGCCCGCACCGCTCCTGCTCGGCGCTCTCGCACCCCGGATGATGCGGCTCGCGGCCGAGCGGACGGACGGCGCACATCCCTATCTCGTCACGCCGGACCACACCGACTGGGCGCGGGAGGTGCTCGGGCCGGGGAAGATCCTCGCACCCGAGCAGGGCGTCGTGCTGCTCGGCAACCCGGATGCGGCGCGCCGGGCGGCGCGGGACCACCTCGCCGTCTATCTTCAGTTCGAGAACTACACGAACTGCTGGCGGAGGCTCGGTTTCGGCGACGACGACCTCGAGGACGGCGGCAGCGACCGGCTCGTCGACGCGCTTGTCGCGTGGGGCGACGAGGAAGCAGTGGCCGACCGCGTGCGAGCCCACCTCGAGGCGGGCGCGACCCACGTGCCGGTCCAGGCGCTCGGCGCCGACCCGGTCGGCCAGCTCGAGCGGCTCGCGCCCGTGCTGACCAGCCTCTAGACCGGCGCGGTCGCCGGTTGGCGCCCAGCCGATGTCGAGCAGTGACGGCTCGAGCTCCTCGAGCGACGCGACGCCGAGGTAGGCGAGGCCGTCGTCGACCTGCTGACGGAACAGCTCGAGCATGTGGCGCACGCCCGGCTCGCCGGCCGCGAGGTGAGCCCACACGTAGGCGCGGCCGAGCATCACGGCCCGTGCCCCGAGCGAGAGGGCGCGGATGACGTCGATGCCGCGCCGGACGCCGCTGTCGAAGAGAACCTCGATCTCGTCGCCCACGGCCGCGACGACGTCCGGCAAGGCGCGGATCGACGGCATGCTGCCGTCGAGGTAGTTGCCGCCGTGGTTCGAGACGACGATCGCGTCGACGCCCTCGGCCACGGCGCGGCGTGCGTCGTCGGGGCGGAGGATCCCCTTCACGACGAGCGGCCCCTGCCACAGCTCTCGCAACCTCGGGATGTCCTCCCACCGCGGCGTCTCCTGGTACATCGCCTTGATGCCGCCGTCGAAGCGGTGCATCGGCTTGCCTTCCTCGTTGAGGGCCATCGCGACAGACGGCTCCGGCCTGCCGTCGCGGAGAAAGTCGGCCAGCCAGCGGGGCCGCATGAGGGCCTGCGGCGCGAAACGGATTGCCTCCGTGAGCCCCATGCCCTCCGGCACCCGCGCACGCTCCGAGATCGGCCGCAGCCGAGGGCCACGCGAGGGCGCCGCCGAGTCGACGGTGAGTACGAGCCCTTGCACTCCGGCGCGCTTGACCCGCTCGACGATCGCCTCGGACTTCTCGCGGCCGCCGAGGTAGTAGAGCTGGTAGAAGATCGGGCCCGACGCGACGGCCATGATCTCCTCGATCGGCGTCGAGGTGGCGCCGCTCACGAACATCAGCGTCTTCGCCGCGCCTGCTGCGCGCGCGACTCCGCACTCGCCGTCGCGGTGGCCGATCGCGAGCTGCCCGCACGAGGAGAGCCCGACCGGCATCGAGATCTCGTGACCGCAGATCGTGGTGCGGAGATCGCGCTCGGGATACCACCGGGCGACGTGAGGCCGAAACAGCACCTGCTCGAACGCGGCGAGGTTCGCCCGCGTCGTCACGTCCGAGCCGCTGCCGCCGTCGTAGTACTGAAAGATGCCCTTCGGCAACCGGCGCCGCGCAAGCTCGCGCGCATCGTCGACCGAGAGGATCCGCGACGTAACGTCACCCATCAGGCGGCCTCGACCAGTCTTCGCGCGACGAGCACCTGGATCCGCACGGCGAGCACCACGGTGCCGTCGTCGCGATAGCACTCACCCGCCAGGTGCACGAGGCCCTGGTCGTCACGGCGCGGAACGTCCTCGAGCGCGGCGATCGTCACGCGAGCGCGGATCTCCTCGCCGGCGTGAACGGGAGCGCGCATCTGGATGTTGATGTCCTTGCCCGCCGTCACCGCCACGTCGAGCAGGAAGTTGGTGGTGAGCAGGTTCGTGAACGCTGCGAACGTGTGGACGCCGCTGGCAACGATGCCGCCGAAGAACGACGCCTCGGCCGCTTCCTCGTCGATATGCCACAGATGTGGATCCCACCGTTCCGCGAACTCGACGATCTCTTCCTTCGTGAACACGTGGGAGCCGAGCTCGCGCACCTGGCCGACCCGCAGGTCGTCGAAGAAGATGCTCCGGCCGGCCAGCGCTGACACGGCTTACACCTCCGTGGTGTTGTCGGCGAGGCGGTAGCGGAAGACGCCGGACGGCAGCACCTCGCGCACGACGCGGCCCTCCAGGCGCAGGTGGCGCAGGCACGCCATCGCTTCCTGGAGGCGGCCGACCTCGGCCATCATCGAGGGGGACGGGCCGAACGCCCGCATGCCGATCTGGTAGGCCGGCCCCGGCTCCCGTGCGACCTCCGCCTCGACGAGCTCGAGGCGCCGCACGATCTCCTCCTCGTGCATGGCGATGATCTCGGCGAGATCCTCGATCGGTCGGCCGTGGCCGGGGAGCGCGACGTCGACGTCGAGGCCCTCGACGAGCGCCAGTGACGCTGCCAGCTCGGCCACCGGATCGGCCGTATAGCCGTAGTCGTACCAGGGGGCGAAGATGCGGGAAACGAGGTCGCCGAGGATCAGCAGGCGCTGCTCGGGCTGGTAGAGGCAGACGTGGGAGGGCGAGTGGCCGGGCGTCTCGAGGACGTCCCAGGGCCCGAGCACCGACGGGATCTGCATCCCGCTGCGGAGCTCGTTGAAGGCAGGCAGTGGCGTGAGCGCGAAGTCGGTCTCCTCTCCGGTGTCGGCGTACTGGTCGATCACGTCCTCGGGCACGCCCTCGGCGCGCGCCCGGCGCTCACGCGCGGCGTGGATTCGCTCCGGCTCGAGGGCGCTGTCGGTGAAGGCCTCGTGCGCGGGGTGCATCCACATCGTGCAGCCGCTCTCCGCAACGACGCGCGTTGCAAGGCCGAAGTGGTCGGAGTGGGCGTGGGTGATGACGAGGTCGGTGACGTCGGTGATCCCGTGGCCGGTCTCGGCGAGCCCGTTGAGGAGCGCGTCCCAGCAGGTCGGGTCGCCCGCGGTGCCGCAGTCGACGAGCGTGATGCCACCGTCGGCGCCCGAGAGCACGGCGACGTTGACGTGACTGATCCCGGGCCAGACGAGAGGGATGCGGAGATTCCAGAGGCCGGGCCGCACCTCGAAGACTGCGACCGCGGCCGGGTCGATCGAGCGAATGTCCGGAGTCGGTCCGACCATGCGTTCCATGCTAGAGGCTGGCCGCCAAAAATCAAACAATCATTTGATAGTCTCGGGCACCCCATGGAGGAGGCACGATGACCCCGAACGAGCGATCCCTGGCCGAGCTGACCGACCTGAGCGGCAAGGTCGCGATCGTCACCGGAGCAGCCCAGGGGCTCGGATTCGAGGTCGCGAGCCGGCTCGCAGAAGCAGGCGCTGAAGTGGTCGTCAACGATCTCGACGAGGCCCGAGCGGGTGAGGCCGTCGCCACGATCGTCGCCGCCGGTGGCCGCGCCACACGCCTCGGCAGGAGATGTCTCCCGGCGCGGCGGCGCCGAGGCGTTGCTCCAGACCGCGCTCGATGCCTACGGCCGCGTCGACATCCTCGTCAACAACGCCGGCATCTGGCCGATGAGCCCGTTTCTCGAGGCTGATGAGAGCCTCTGGACGAAGACCCTCGAGGTCAATTTGATCGGCACGCTGCTCTGCGCGCAGGTCGTCGCGCGGAAGCTCGTCGAACAGGGCGAGGGCGGGTCGATCGTCAACATCGCCTCGATCGCCGCAGCCGTGCCGCACCCCGACGGCCTCGTCGCCTACGGCGCCAGCAAGGCGGGGGTCGTCAACGCGACGAGGACGCTCGCGAAGTCGCTGGCGGCGTCGGGGATCCGCGTCAACGTCGTCCTGCCCGGTGGCATGGAGACGCCGGGCGTGATGAGCACGCCACGGCGGAGCGGCGCCGACATCCCACTCGGCCATCGCGCTCACCCGGGCGAGGTGGCGCTCGCGGTGCTCTTCCTCGCGAGCGATCTGGCCTGCTACGTGACCGGCGCCGAGCTGATCGTCGACGGCGGCGCCACCCTCGTGTAGGTCCGGTACAAGCTGCCGTCGAGCTCGGCCAGGAGCTGCTCGCGCAGCTTCGCCTTCTGGATCTTCGTCGCCGACATCGGCCACTCGCTCGACGAAGCGGATGTAACGCGGGATCTTGTAGCTCGCGATCGCACCGCGGCAGAACGTGACGAGCTCGTCCTCGCTCAGCTCGGCGCCGGGCGAGAGCTCGACGAACGCGGCCGCGACCTCGACGAGATGGTCGTCGGGCACGCCCACGACCTGGACGATGGCGACCGCAGGGTGCGACGCGAGGAACGACTCGAGCTCGACGGCGGCGACGTTCTCGCCGCCGATCTTGAGCATGTCCTTGAGCCTGCCGTGGTAGCTGATCCGGCCGAGCTCGTCGAGGCTGCCCCAGTCGCCCGTGTGAAACCAGCCCTCCTCGTCGAGGGCTTCTGTCGCCTGCCCCGGGCCTGCGAGGTAGCCCTCGAACATGCCCCAGCCCCGCGCCACGATCTCGCCGCGGATGCCGGTGGGGACATCGGCTCCGGTCTCGGGGTCGAGGATGCGGACCTGCATTCCGGGCCACGGAGTGCCCGAGGTCCTGGCGAGATCGTCGTCCGGCATCGCCGGGACCGGTGAGCGAGAGGATGCCGCCGAGCTCGGTGGCCCCATAGGCGTGGAGCAGGGAGGCGTTAGGGTGCGCATCGCGGAGTGACTCACGGAGGCGCGTCGTGCCCTGGATGTTGATCAGCCGCACGGAGCTGAGGTCGGTCGTCGCGCGGTCGGGATGATCGATGAGCGCCTGGTTGATGGTCGGGAAGATGCCGAAGTGGAAGGTCGCGCGTTCCTGCTCGAGCTGGCGCAGCGCCGCACCCGGCTCGAAGTCGGTCATGCACGCGAGCCGGGAGTCGGCGATGAGCGTGGCGGCGAGCGGCAGCACGCCGCTCATGTGACAGAGCGGCAGGGGGCACCACCACACGTCGTCGCTCGTCAGGTGGTAGCGCTCGACCATCGCGGCCGCCGTGCGGACGACCGCCTCGTGACTCAGGCGGCAGCCCTTCGGGTGAGCGCTCGTGCCGGAGGTGTACATCAGGATCCCGTCGTCGCGGATCGCGACCGCGGCGGCGGCATCGTCGATCGTCTGCTGGGGCACCGACGCGCCGCCGCGGGCGAAGGCTGCCGCGTCGAGGAAGCCGGGCGCCTCCGTTCTCCCGAGCAGGACGCAGGCGCGGAGTGAAGGCGTCGCGGACAGCGACAGATTTCGCGGATCCTCGGCGTCGGAGAGGCCCGGGAGCGCGACCTCGAGCAACGCCGCGAAATCGACCCGGTCCGCGATCAGGTCGTTCGTGAGGATCACGCGGAGCGAGGCGTTGGCGGTGACGTAGGCGAGCTCCTCGGTGCGATACCGCGCGTTGATCAGCACCGGCACCGCTCCCAGGAGGGAGGCGCCGAAGAGCGCCTCGACGAAGGAGGGGCAGTTCGGCATCAGGATCCCGACCCGATCGCGGCGCCGCACGCCGAGCGCATGGAGCCCCTCGGCCATACGAGTTGCTGCCGCGAGGAGCTCGCGGGTTGTCGTGCGCGAGTCGGGGAACGCGAGGACGATGTTCTCCGGGTCGCGGGCGGCCGAGAGCACGAGAAGGTCGCCGAGTGGGACGACCGGCGTCGGCGTTCGCCCGGTCACGATGAGCTGCAGTCCCGGAGGAGGTTGAGCCTCTAACACAACGAAGCACGGGCCGTCCGGAGCGCGGGGCATGCACGCTGCTTCGTCCTCAGTCGCCCCAACAGCACCACTATCGGGCTCCGCGTCCTCGCATCGCACGCGCCCATTACGCCCAGCCAGCGCGTCGTCATTGCGTTAGAGGCTCTAGCCCGCCGTCCAGCTCCCGATCACGACCTGCTCGTCGGATCCCCACGGGGTGACGCGCTCCTCGCCTTCGCCCTGGAAGTGCGTCGGCAGGTCGTCGACCATGTGGAGCGCGGAGCCCATCCGGCCGAACCCGACGAACAGCGCCACGTTCATGCAGAGCTCGACGATCTCCGGGTCGCTGAAGTGCTCGCGCAACCCGTCGAAGGTCTCGTCCGTGATCGCGAGATGATCGGTCGCCATCAGGTCGCCGAAGGCGATCGCGGCCCGCTCGGCGTCGTTCAGGTCGGGTGCTTCGCTCGGCCGCTCGAGCGAGCAGACGAGTGCCTCGGTGAGCCCGTCCTCGAGCCCCTCCGAGTAGCGCACCGCCATGCAGCTCCGGCACTGGTTCCAGAAGGCGACGCGGAGCCGGACGAGCTCGATCAGCCGGCCGGGAAGAAGCCGGTTCTCGCGCAAGGCGGTGCCGAACTCGAGGAACTTCAACGCCAGCTCCGGGCGCTGGGCGTAGATCTGGACGCGCAGCGGGACGTCGGCGGTGCCGAAGAGGTCTTCGAGCTGCTCGGGTGATGCGGGAGAGACACGTGCCACGGGATACCTCCGATTCAGGGGCGGGCGGGACCGACTGACGGTTGGGGCCAGGCGAGGTTGCGGCGGAAGAGCGGGTGAGGGGCAAAGCCGAAGCCGGGATCGAGCTCGCGGCCGGCGATCAGGAGCTCGACGGTGTTGCCGAGGGCGTCGTTCAGGTAGGTGCCGCCCGCGAACTGCGGCATCCGGAAGTTGTCGCGATACCCGGCTGCCTCGACGCGCGCGTACGTCTCCGCGAGTGCGTCCTGCTCGCGGAAGCCGAATGCGACGTTCATGAAGCCGCGGTCGCTGAGGAGGTGGTCGTCCGGCAGTGGCTGCCCTGCGGGCTCGAGGTACTGGACGACCTCGAGGTAGACGTCGCCGCCGCGGGCCACGAAGCTCTCACGACCGGCGCCCGCGAGCCCCCACAGCGCCTCCAGCTCGGGCGGGTGGAGCTCGTTCCCGGCCTCCTCGTCGAGCCGGAGCGTGTCGAGGAAGAAGCGCCTGGCCTCGGCCAGATCCGGCACGTTCAGCGTCGCGTAGACGAGCGGCCGGGAACGAGGTCGTAGAAGCGGGGTCGGATACCGCCCGGCGTGGCAGAGCCCTCCTCCAGCACCTCCACGAGCGCGCCGGTGTACGGGTCGCGGAAGGCGGCTCTGCGAAGCCCGTCAACGGCGAGCGGCGCCGATAGCGGCGTGATGCCGAGCCCGGCGAGCCGCTCGAGAACGGGCTCGAAGTCGGGCACGGTGATTCCGAAGCGCGACCAGCCGAGGTCGTTCGGCGCCCGGTCGGCGACGGCTCGCTGCGGCGGCGTCGTGTGGTGGAAGAGCTCGAGCTGGACGAGGTCCTGGCGGCCGACGAGCCACCAGAGCGTGAACGCCGCGTCGTCGCCGAGGCCCTGGATCGTGGCGACGCGCTCGCCCCAGAGCACCTTCCCGCCGGCCTCGGCGAACCCGAACGCCTCGCTGTAGAGCTGCACGGAGCGCGGCATGTCCGTGGTGCAGAGAGCGATCTGTGCCAGCTGAGCGGCCATCCCCTCAGTTAATCAATCGAACGACCGTTTGGCAAATCGGGGCGCAGGCGTTAGAGTCGCGTTCGTGGACGACGTGCGCGCAGTGGAGCAGGTCCTGCTCGACTACTTCGAGGGCGTCGACCGGCGCGATCCCGAGATGGCGGTCTCCGTCTTCGCCGAGGACGCCCGCGCCGAGATCATGACCGGCAAGGTGCTGGAGGGCCGCGACCGCATCGGCCGCGCGCTCGGCCGCGTTCTCGTGCGCTACGCGCGCACGAGCCACCATTTCACGAACGCGCGGGTCGAGATCGACGGCGACCGCGCCGTGCTGCGCACGTACGTCTACGCCTATCACCGGATGACGACCGGGGACGTCTGGCATCTGTGGGCCCGGCTCTACGACGGCATGGAGCGACGCGACGGCCGCTGGTTGATCGTCGACCACCGGCTCACGGGCGTCGACTCGGAGCCGCACCGGCCGGACATCGGCGGGGACTGGTACGCCGGGCATCCCGGTCACCTTGCGCCCGGCCCGATCCCGGATACGCGTGCTATCGCCAGGGACGCGCTCGCAGCAGCCGTGCCGGTGGCCGGTGCAGGCCTTGCCCTCGTCCGTGGCGCGGCGAGCGAAGACGGCGCGCTGCCGGCTGGGGTGAAGGCGCTCTTCGCCGCTGCGGCGGCTGCCGCGAAGGGGCATGCGGGCCAGCTGCGCGACGGGCTCGACCGGGCGAAGGACGCGGGCGTTCCGGCGGAGCACGCCTGGGCCGCGGCGGCGGCGCTCGGGCTCGCCCGCGGCGAGGAGGTCGCGGCCCGGCTCGTGGCGGCGATCCTCGCGCGCTACGGCCCACCCGAAGGGGGAGGCGCCGCAGTCGAGAGCTTCGATCGGGAGGCGGCCCGCGACTACTTCCGCGACTACTTCGGCGGCGAGATCCCCGAGCGAATTGCGCTCATGGCCGAGCGGTCGGCGCCGTTGTTCGAGGGCTACGCCCTGTTGCATCGCGGGGTGCTGCGCGATGGGGAGCTCGAGCCGAAGCTCGCCGAGCTGCTCCTGTGCGCCGTCAACGCGGCCGAGCTCCAGACCGCCTTCGTCGAGATCCACGCGAGAGCGGCGCGCAAGGCCGGCGCGACCGACGCGGAGCTCGTCGACGCGATCGTCTCGGTGATCCCCGTCGGAGGCATCGCCGTCTGGGCCGCGAGCGCGGCCGTGATCGCCGGCGAGTTAGCGAGCTACCTCCGGCCGCCGCCGCGTGCGGCGCCGCGGTCGCTCGTGCCGGGGGTGATGCCGGCCTCTCTCAGCTCGCTCTTCAGGATCTTGGCGGTTGGGGTCTTCGGCAGCTCCGGGCAGGATCTCGACGTAGCGCGGGACCGCGAAGTAGGGGAGCATCTCGTCGCACCAGGCCCACACCATGTCCGCGTCGAGCGCGGCCCCGCGTGCGGCGACGAGCACGGCCTTGATCTCGTCCTCGCCGCCCTCCTCCTCGGCCGGCACGGCGATCACGGCGGCGTCGGCGATCGCGGGATGCTCGAGCAGGACGGTCTCGACGTCGACCGAGGCGATGTTCTCGCCTCGCCGCCGGATCCGGTCCTTGAGCCGGTCGACGAACCACAGGTTCCCGTCGGCATCGAGTCGAGCGGCGTCGCCGGTGTGGAACCAGAGATTGCGGAACGCCTCGAGCGTCCGCTCGGGCATCCCGAAGTACCCCTGCGTCGTCGTCCACGGCAGCACGGCTCGAACGAGAAGCTCGCCCACCTCGCCCGGCGCCACGTCCTCCTCGTCGGCGTCGACGACGCGGGTCTCGTAGAGGTCGGGGTCGACGCGGCCGACCGAGCCTGGTGGCGCGTCGAGCGTTCGCCGCGCGACCATGCCGACCTCGGTGCTCCCGTAGGAGGTGACGACCTCCTCGAGGCCGAAGCGCTCGCGGAACTGGCCGCGAGGTCGGGCGGGCAGGGCACCGACCACGCGCGGCGGAGCACGTGTCCGCGTCGTCCGGCCGGGCGGGCTGCTTGAGGATGAACCCGAGCATGACGCCGAGCAGCGTCGTGTGCGTCGCCTTGCAGGCGCAGCATGCGGTCGAGCCACGAGGAAGCCGAGAAGCGCTGCTCGACGCGAACGCTGGCGCCGACGAGCAGCGCGCTGTAGACGCTCATCTGGGCGTTGATGTGGAAGAGCGGCAGCTCGGTCATGTACGTGTCGCCGGCGCGGATGTCGAGCAGCTCGCGATTGCGCTCCGAGAGCAGGTGCAGGTGGGCGTGGGGCAGGATCGCGCCCTTCGACGGGCCGGAGGTGCCGGACGTGAAGTGGATCGCGCCGATGTCCGAGGAGGCGACGGCGGTCGCGCGGGGGAACGCCGCCTGGCGGAGTCGAGCAGCGACGCGAAGGGGACGGCCTCGACGACGACCGGGCACGCTGCTCGGGAGCCTCGCCCACGACGACGACGGCGCGAAGGTGCTCGAGCCTTGCCGACCGATGCCGTCACGGCGTCGAGCAGTGCGTCCTCGACGATCAATACCGACGCGGCTGCCGTGTTGACGAGATGCTCGAAGAACGGCCCGCGGTAGTCGACGTTGACCGGCACCTGCACGGCGCCGAGCCGGGCCGCCGCCGAGCCACGCGAGGACGAACTCGGCACGGTTGCGCATCATCAGCAGCACCCGGTCGCCGTGCGCCACCCCGAGCCGCGCGAGGCCGGCCGCGACGACGTCCACCTCGGCGGCAGTCTCGGCGTAGGTGAGGTCGCGCTCGCCGAGGGCGAACGAGAGGAACGGCCTGTCGGCATGCAGCCGTGCCTGCGTCGCGAGCAGCTCGGGCAGGCACCAGCGGGCGCGATCCTGGACGGCGTACGTCATGCGTAGGTGGCGTCCATCCCCGCCAGGATCCGATAGCAGAGGTCGTTGAGCGGCGTCGGGACGCCGAGGCGCGCACCCTCGCGGGAGAGGTAGCCCTGGATCGCCTCGACCTCGAGGCGCCGGCGCGACTGCACGCTCTGCAGCATCGACACCGTGATCTCGGTCATTCCACCCTCGACGAGCCGGCGCCCGTGGGCCAGGGCGATCTCGAGCGCCTCGGCCGGCTCCGCTGTCGCAATGGTGCGGACGGGGAACAGCGAGCCCCAGTCCTCGAGCTCGACCCCGGCAGCGGCGGCGACGGCAAAGCCCTCCCGCACGAAATCGACGTAGAGCCGGGCCAGCTCGGGCGAGACGAAGATCTCGTGCATGTAGAGGCCGGTCAGCGCCGGCAGCGCCAGGGTCGGCGACCCGTGGACGAGCTTCGACCACTCGACCGAGCGGATCCGGTCGGTCGTGACGACGGGCAGGCCGCCGCTCTCGAGCACAGCAGCGAGCCGCGCGACGCGCGTCGCTCTCCCGGCCGTCGAGCTCGCCGATGAACGATGGGCCGTTCATCGTGTGCTGCACGCGACCCGGCTCGTGCAAGGTCCCGCCCACCATCGCGACGGCGCCGATGACGGTCTCCGGGCCGCTCCACGCGGCGAGGTCGTCGTCCTTGGCGACACCGTTCTGGAAGGAGACGGCGATGCGGACCGTGTCCCGTACCTGCGGCAGGCTGGCCAGCGCCGTTGCCGTGTCGGGCGTCTTCGTGAGCAGGATCACGATCTCGGCCGGCTCGATCCGCTCCGGCCGCCAGTCGGCACGCAGCGGCACATCCCACTGCTCGCCGAACGAGTCCACCGTGACGCTGCCCCTGGCCTGGATCGCACGAGCGTGCTCCTCACGCGCGAGAAGCTGGACGTCGAGGCCTGCCCGGGCGAGTGCAGCGCCGTAGACGGTGCCGAGCGACCCAGCCCCAACGACGACGACGCGCTCCTCCCCGAGAACGCTCACGCGCCCTCGGGCTCGAGCACGAGGCGTCCACGCGTGCCGCCCGCCTCGAGCCGACGGTGGGCCTCCGCCGCCTGGGCGAATCCATAGGTTTCGGCGATGCGCGGGGTGATCCGATTCGCGCCTGCCAGCTCGAGGATGGCCTGGAGCTTCGCCTGCTCGTGGATGTAGGTGCGCACGCTGATCAGGTCGATCGTGATGCCGCGCTCTGGCTCGCCGTCGAATGCCCGCAGCGCCACGATGCGGCCGCCGTCGCGCACGGCCGGGAGCAGCGAGCCACCGACGTTGGCGGCGTCGACGAGGGCGTCGACTCCGTCGGGCACGAGGTCGCGGATTGCGGCCGCCGCGTCCGGCCCGCGGCGCACGAGCGCTTCGGCGCCGAAGCCGCGGACGAGGGCCTCGTCGCCCGGCGAGGCGATCGCGATCACGCGCAGGCCATCGGCGACTGCGATCTCGGTCGCGTAGCCGCCGACCGCGCCGGCGGCACCGCTGACCGCGACGACGGCGCCCGGCGCGAGCCCGAGCGTGTCGTACGCGAGTCGCACCGTGAGACCGTTCATCGGCAGCGTCGCCGCCTCGACGAGCCCGAGCCCGTCGGGGACCGCGGCCGCGGAGCTGCCGTGGACGACGACGAGCTCGGAGTGCGAGCCGCGGCCGTCGGGGATGAACCGCGTCATCGCGGCCACGCGGTCGCCCACCTGCCACGGCGCGTCTGGCGCCGACGGCATCGACGATGCCGGCGAGCTCGAGCCCGGCGACGTACGGCGGCTCACCGGTGATGATCGTGGCGAGCCCACCCGAGCGGAAGAGCGTGTCGGACGGGTTCACCGTCGCGGCGGCGACCCGGATCCGGATCTCTCCCTCGCCGGGCTCCGGCACGGGCAGGTCGACGAGCCCGAGCACCTCGGGCCCGCCGTAGCGAGTGAAGCCAACCGCACGCACGAGAGAACCGGCCCTCGCGTCCTAGAACGAGCGCGGCAGCCCGACGCTCTCCGCGACGATGTTGCGCACCATCTGGTTCGTCACGGGGCCGATCTGGTAGAGGCGGACGTCGCGCCAGTAGCGCTGCATCTGGTACTCGGCGGAGTAGCCCATCCCGCCCTGGATCTGGATTCCGCGGTCGGCGGCCCAGGTCGCGTACTCGGAGCAGATCGCCTTGGCAGCGGACGACTCGACGCCGCAGGGGAGATCCTGGTCGAACAGCCACGAGGCCTTGTAGGTGACGAGCTCGGCCTGCATCAGCGCCATCTGCATCTCCGCGATCCAGTGGCTGATCGACTGGAACTCGCCGATCTTCTTGCCGAAGGCCTCGCGCTCGGTCGCGTATGCGACCGACTCCTCGATCACGGCGCGGAGGATGCCGGTGCACATCGCGGCGACGAGGATGCGCTCGTTGTTCAGCGTCGAGAGGATGTGGCCCCAGCCCTTGTTGACCTCGCCGATCACGTGCGTGTTCGGCACGTAGGCGTTGTCGAGCTGCACCTCGCAGGAGCCGACGCAGCGCATCCCGAGCTTCGGGATCGGACGCGCGACGATGCCTTCCTGCTTCGCGTCGACGAGGAAGAGCGTCTTGCCGCGGGACGCCTTCTCCGCGTTCGGATCCGTCGTCGCGAGCAGAAGCAGGTAGTCGGAGACGTGCGCCATCGTCGACCAGATCTTGGCGCCGTTGATCCGGAAGCCGTCGCCGTCGGGGACGGCCGTCGTGATCATCCCGCCGAGCAGGTCGGTGCCGGCGCCGGGCTCGGTGACCGCGATCGCGGTCTTGACCTTGCCCTCGACGAGCTGGGGGATCAGCTCCTGCTTGAGGCTCTCCGACGCGAAGCGCTGGATCGACTTCGTGTTGAACTGGTTGACGCCCCAGATCCAGGCGATTCCGCCGAGCGAGCGCGCGACCTCCTCCATGAAGATCGACTGGATCGTGCAGTTGCCGCCCTGGCCGCCGAGCTCCTCGTCGATCCCGATCCCGAAGAAGCCCGCCTCCGCCATGTTCTGCCACAGCTCCTCGGGAAAGTTCGAGCCGTCGTGGTCCTCCTGACGCTCGATCTCGAGGGAGTACTCCTTGGGGCACTTGTCGTTGACCCAGTCCCTGACCGTGCTCCGGAACGCCTCTTCCTCGTCACTGAACTTGAAATCCACCTGGCCCTCCTCGGGACTGGTTCAAACGAACGCTTGATTGATTGCGTCCCAGAGTCTATGCTTCCGAAACCGGCTCGGCAACGTCTGTCCGCGCCGGTCATCGCACATGAGCGAGATCCGCGCCCCCATCACCGGCAATGTCTGGAAAATACTCGTCGCCGAGGGCGACGTGGTGGCGGTCGACGACGTCGTTGCGATCCTCGAGTCGATGAAGCTCGAGATCCCGGTCGAGGCCGAGACGGGCGGAACGGTGGCGCGGGTTGTCGTCGCGGTCGGCGATGCGGTCACCGAGGACGACCCGATGTTCGAGCTCGCCTAAGCAGTGCTCGGGAAGGTCCTCGTCGCTAATCGCGGTGAGGTGGCGGTCCGCGTTCTGCGCGCCCTGCGCGCGCTCGAGATCCCGTCCGTCGCCGTCTACTCGGAGGCCGACCGCGACGCGGTTCACGTCCGTCTCGCCGACGAGGCGGTGGCGATCGGGCCCGCACCCGCCGCTCAGAGCTATCTCGATGTCGACGCGGTTCTGAACGCGTGCCGTCAGACCGGGTGCGACGCGCTCCATCCCGGGTACGGCTTCCTCTCCGAGAACGCGGCGTTCGCCCGCCGCTGTGCCGAGGCGGGCATCGCCTTCGTCGGCCCCTCGCCCGAGGCGATCGAGGCGATGGGCGAGAAGACGAGCGCGCGCCGGCTCGCGAGCGAGCTCGGCGTGCCCGTCGTCCCGGGGAGCAGCGGCGCCGTCGAGAGCGTTACCGCCGCCCTCGAGGTGGCAGCGGAGGTGGGGTACCCGGTCGCCGTGAAGGCCGCGGGTGGCGGTGGCGGCATCGGCTTCCGCGTCGCGGCGGACGAGGCGGAGCTGGCGGCGGCGCTCGACGCGGTGCGCGCCGACGGTGACCGGTTCTTCGGCAACGCCACCGTGTACGTGGAGCGGTACTTCGCCGACCCACGACACGTCGAGATCCAGGTGCTCGGCGACACGCACGGCAACCTGATCCAGCTCGGCCAGCGCGACTGCTCCGTGCAGCGGCGCCACCAGAAGCTCATCGAGGAGTCGCCCGCGCCGACGGTGGACGCCGGCCTCGCCGACCGGCTCAGCGGCTACGCGCTCGAGCTCGCCCGGTCGATCGGCTACACCTCCGCCGGCACGATCGAGGGGCTCCTCGTCGGCGATGACTTCTACTTCCTCGAGATGAACACGCGCCTCCAGGTCGAGCATCCTGTGACGGAGCTCGTGACCGGCGTCGATCTCGTCCAGGAGCAGCTGCGCGTGGCGGCCGGGCTGCCCCTGAGCATGCGGCAGGAGGATGTGGTCGTCCACGGCGCCGCGATCGAGTGCCGGATCAACGCCGAGGCGGCGCACCGCCAGTTCCTTCCGAGCCCCGGCACGATCGACCGCTACCGCGAGCCGATAGGCCCCGGCATCCGAGTCGACTCGGGTGTCGAGGACGGCACCGTCGTGACGCCGTTCTACGACTCGTTGCTCGCGAAGGTCATCACCTGGGGCGCGACGCGCGAGGAGGCGACCGGCCTCATGATCGACGCGCTCGACGGCTTCGAGCTCGGCGGCATCCAGTCCCTGATCCCCTTCCACCGGCGTCTCCTCGAGACCGAGCAGTGGCGCGCGGCCGAGACCTGCCGTGACCTCCTCGGCGACCGCGCCTGGCTCAAGGAAACGGCAGCGCCGGCCTAGAAGGACGAGGCTCGACCGGGCCTCACGCAGACGTACCTCGTGTTGAATCAACACAAAGGCGTGGCGTCCGAGCTGGACGCGTCGGTTCGGTCACGAGGGCGCAGCGTCGTCCTGCGTTCAGTGTGATTCACCGATGGGTCTCCGACCGCGGGCGAGGACATTGTGTTGAATCAACACAATGTCCTCGCCTCCGCCTGGGACGTGGCCGAGCGGGCCTGCCGGGGTCGTCTTCGTGGACCGGTCGCTCGCGGGCGGGTTGCGGCGCTGTGAGCTGGCTCGCCGTCGTCAGCGGTGCCCGAAGCTCGGCGGCCGCTTCTCGACGAACGCGGCGACGCCCTCGCGGACGTCCTCGGTGCGGAAGAGCTCGAGGAAGGCAGCGCGCTCGCGGGCGAGGGCGTCCGCCTGATCGGCGGCGAGGACGCGCTTGATCGACGTCACCGCGCGCCCCGGAAGTGCCGCCAGCCGCGCGGCGAGCTCGACCGCCTCGGCGAGCGCCTCGCCCGGGCCCGAGACCCGGTCGACGAGTCCGAGGCGGTGGCCTTCCTCGGCCGTGACGGCGCGGCCGAGCAGGAGCAGCTCGCGGGCGGGCCCGATCCCGATCCGCCGCGGCAGCCGAGCCGTGCCTCCGGCGCCCGGCATCAGGCCGAGCCGCACTTCGGGCAGGCCGAGCCGCGCCTCGGGGTCGGCGACGATGAGGTCGCAGACGAGCGCCACCTCGAGCCCGCCACCCATCGCGGACGCCTGGACGGCGGCGACGACCGGCTGGGGGATCGCCTCGAGGAGCCCGAGCGCCCGGCGGCTCGTATCGACGTGGTCCTCGATCGAGCCCTTGCCGTCGAGCAGGCGCTGGAACTCGGCCAGGTCAGCGCCCGCCATGAATGCCTTCTCGCCCGCGCCCGTCAAGACCACGGCGCGCACGTCGCCGTCCGCCGCGAGCCGGGCCGCGACCTCACCCAACGCCTCCAGCACCGCGTCAGCGAGCGTGTTGACCGGCGGATTGTCGACCGTGACGACGGCAACCCCGTCGGCCGTCTCGACGCGAACGGCGTCGCTCACCGCGCCTCACCGTAGTCCCGCAGTCCGCGCCCGGTCTTGCGTCCCAGGTGACCGGCGTTGACGAGCGCTCTGATCATCTGGGGCACGAGGAAGCGGTCGCCGTAGTTGGCGGCCAGGTTGTCCGCAACCCGCTCGACGGTGTCGAGGCCGCTGAAGTCGGCGGTCAGGAGAGGGCCCATCGCGTGCCCGAACCCGAGCTTGCAGGCCTTGTCGACATCCTCGACGTCGGCGATTCCCTCCTCGACGATCCGCGCCGCCTCCACCATGAACGACGCGATCAGGCGCGAGGTGACGAACCCGGGGGTGTCCTTGCGGCAGACGATCGTCTCCTTGCCGTACCTCTCTGCGAGCGCGAGCGTCAGCTCGAGGGTCTCGTCCGAGGTCTCGACCCCGCGGATCACCTCGATCAGCTTCATCTGCGGCGGCGGGTTGAACCAGTGGCTGCCGATCACGCGGTCGGGCCTCTCGGTGAAGGCGCCGAGCTTCGAGATCGGGAACTGCGAGGTGTTCGACGCGAAGATCACGTCGTCTCGGCAGACGGCGTCGAGGCGCCGCAGCACGTCCGCCTTCGCCTCGATCACCTCGATCACGCTCTCGATCACGTGGTCGGCGTCTGCCGCGGCCGTCTCGAGATCCGTCGAGCCCGCGATCCGCGCCAGCACCTCGGCCGTCTCTCCGCCCGCCTTCTCGAGCCCGCGCTCGATGCGCTTCAGGCCCCGCTCGATCGTGGCCTCGTCGACCTCGACGATCGTCACCTGGAAGCCGGCCGCGGCAACGACCTGGGAGATGCCGCTCCCCATCAGGCCGCCTCCGCCGACGACGACAACACGCTCAACGGCCATGTCTCATCCTCCCCTCTCGTCAGCCGGCGCCGGTCAGCGCTGTGAGCTGATCTTCGGTGCTTCCGTGATGCCTGCCTGTTCGAGCTCGCTCGTGATCTGCTCGCGCAGCTTGAACTTCTGGATCTTGGTGCCGGACATCGGCCACTCGTCCACGAAGCGCACGTAGCGCGGCACCTTGAACGTCGCGATCTCGCCGCGGCAGTAGTCGATCAGCTCCTGCTCGCTCACAGTCTCGCCGGACTTGAGTTGCACGAACGCGGCCGCCACCTCGTCGTAGCGGGCGTCGGGAGCGGCGACGACCTGCACGATCTCGCAGGCTGGGTGGGTGACGAGGTAGGCCTCGATCTCGGCGGCGGCGACGTTCTCTCCGCCCACCTTGAGCATGTCCTTGAGGCGGCCGACGAACGAGACACGGCCGACCTCGTCGAGGCGGCCGAGATCGCCCGAGTGGTACCAGCCGTTCTCGTCGATCGTCAGCGCCGTCTGCTCGGGGTCGTCGTGGTAGCGGAGGAACCGCGTCGGCCCGCGCATGATCAGCTCGCCGGGCACGCCGGCCGGCGTGTCCTCGCCGGTCTCGGGGTCGATCGTGCGGATCTCGATGTCGCGGAGCGGCAGGCCGCTCGTCGTCGACCGCGCCTCCAGCGGATGGTGAGCCTCGCCCAGACATGCGAACGCGCACGTCTCGGTGCTGCCGAAGCACGAGATCAGCGTCGCGCTCGGGAACCGCTCCTGCATGGAGACGAGCGACGGGGCCACCCCGACGGCGATCACGAGGCGGATCCGGCTCAGATCGGCGGTTGCGAACCGCTCGTGGTTGAGCACCCCAAGCCAGATCGTCTCGAAGGCGGGGAACGCGACCGTGCAGCGCTCCTCCTCCAGCTGGTCGAGCGCGGCGGTCGGCTCGAAGTGGGCCATCTGGAGCGAGGCGCACGAGGCAACGAGCGCCCCCGCCAGGATCGCGATGCTGCCGACGTGGAAGAACGGCAGCGGCGTCCAGAAGCGGTCCTCCGGCGTCAGGCCGAGTCGCTCGGCGATCCGCTCGCCCTCCGCCATGATCGCGGCATGACCGTGGATGCAGCCCTTCGGGTGGGCGGTCGTGCCCGAGGTGTAGAGCATCAGCCCGTCGTCGTCCCCGCCGACCTCGGCCTGCGCGGCGGCGACAGTCCCGGGCTCAACGGCGGCCGCACCGGCGGCGAACTTCGCGTCGTCCGTGCCGATCACGATCCGGCAGGTCTCCGCGGCGCCGGCCTCCTCGAGCAGCGCCGCGTACGCCTGGTCGGTGATCAGGATCTTCATCCCCGAGTGCCCGACCACGTACCGCAGCTCCCGCGCCTTGAAGCGCGCGTTGATCGGAACCGGGACCGCCCCGAGGCGCATCGCGCCGAGCTGCAGCGCGAACGCATCCAGCGAGGCCTGCAGCAGCAGCCCGACGCGGTCTCCCTTTCGGACGCCGGCGGCGTACAGCCTGCGCGCCATGTCGATCGACGCATCGGAGAACTCGTTGTAGCCCGCACGCTCGCCGGGGAAGACGACGGCATCGCCGGGCGTGCCCGCTCGCAGGTCGACGAGCCCGGCCAGCGTCGCCGGTAGCGGCTCCGGTGTCTTGCGTTCGCCCGTCACGACGCCCGGAGCATATCGCGCTCTTCTACCGAACGGTAGGTTGACACCGCTCTACTGCGAGGGCAGAGTCTCTGGATCGAAGCAATCCAGACACGGAGCTTCTGTCGCCTCTGCCCGGCGTACTGCGGGATCGTCGTCACGCACGAGGGAGATCGCGTCGTCGGCGTCCAGGGCGACCGCGACCACCCGTCTCGAAGGGGTACACCTGCCCCAAGGGGCGGGCGCTCGGCGAGCTCCATCACCATCCGCAGCGTCTCGACGGGCCGCTCCTGCGGCGCAACGGCAAGCTCGAGCCGGTGTCGTGGGAGGAGCTGCTCGACGACCTCGCGCCGAAGGTGCAGGCAGCGCTCGACGACCGCGGGCCTGCCTCCGTCGCAGCGTACTTCGGGACGGCAGCCAACTTCGACGCAAATCTCTACTGGGCCGGGGGAAGGTTCCTCAAGAGCCTCGGCTCCCCGTCCAAGTTCAGCTCCGGGACGGTCGATGCTCCCTCGTATCCGCTCGTCCGCCGACTGATGTCGGGGGTCGGCTGGCTGTTCCACAGCATCGACTTCGAGCGGGCGACGATGACACTGCTCCTCGGCACGAATCCGGTCGTGTCCCACAACTGCCACATGCAGGGCTTCCCGAACCCGACGGCGCGGATCCGCGAGCTGGCGCGGCGTGGCGAGGTGTGGGTCATGGACGCGCGTCGCACCGAGACGGCAAAGCTCGCGACGCGACACCTCGCACTGCGTCCCGGCACGGACTATGCGCTGCTTGCGTTTCTGATCAGGGAGCTGCTGCGCGACGGCGCCGACCGCGAGTACCTTGCCGCCCACGCCACGCGGGTCGACGAGCTGCGCGCGGCCGTCGAGCGCTTCGACCTCGAGGCCGCCGCCGAGCTGACGGGCTTGCCCTCCGAAGACCTCGCTGCGCTCCTCGCCGCCGTGCGGCGTCACGGGCGCCTCGCGCTGCAGACCGGCACGGGAACCTCGATGGCGCCGGCGGCGAATCTGACGCAGTGGTTCGCGATGTCGCTGCTGGCTGTGACCGGGTCGCTCGAGCGGCCGGGAGGAGTCTGGTTCAACCCCGGCTTCGTGCAGGGCCTCGACAAGCGGTCGGGCACTCCCGACCCGGGGCCGGAGGCAGGCCCGCCGAGTCGCCCCGAGCTGCCCCGGCAAGGGGGCGAGTATCCGTCGATCACGATGCTCGACGAGCTGGAGGCCGGCAACCTGCAGGCGCTCTTCGTCCTCGGCGGGAACCTGCTGGGGGCATTGCCGGATGTCCGACGTGTGAAGGCCGCGCTCGCCAAGGCCTCCGTCGTCGTCGTCTCGGACGTCCAGCACGGCGACATGACCGAGCACGCGACGCACGTGCTCGCCGCCACGAGCCCGCTCGAGCGCGCCGACCTGCCGCACTTCTCCGATTGCCTCGCACCCACGCTCGCGGCCCAGTACACGCCTGCCGTGGTGCCGGTCGGCGCCGACCGCCGCCCTTCCTGGTGGCCGCTCGCGGCGCTCGGCGAACGTCTCGGCACTCCGATCCTGCCGGAGGGCATGTCGCCCGACTCGGCGACCGACGACGACCTCCTACGCCTGCGGATCAGGCCCGCCGCGAGAGCGACGTTCGACGAGCTCAAGGCGGCCCCGAGCGCGCTCGTCGACGATGACCGTTCGCTCGGGTGGGTCGAGCGCAACATTCTCCCGGACGGGCGCTGGAACCTTGCACCCGAGCCGCTGCTGGCGCAGCTCGCCGAGGTGGCGGACGTAGCGCCGCTGGTGCTGATCCCGCGTCGCCTGTGGCGGCGAGTCAACTCGTACGGGCGTGACCTTCCGTCCGTGCTCGAGCGGGATCCCGCGAACATCCTCATCCACCCGGCCGACGCGGCAGCGGCCGGCGTGGTCGACGGTGGGCAGGTGCGTCGTCGAGACCGCATTCGGGCGCCTGAGTGGGGTCGCGAAGGTCGACGACTCGATTCGCCGTGGCGCCGTCGCAATCCCGCACGGGCTTGCCGATCCGAACGTGAGCACGCTCCTCTCGGCGACCGAGAACGTCGACCTGCTGACGGGAATGCCGACCTACAGCGGCGTGCCCGTCACCCTCAGCGCCGCCTGATCCGCCCCGTCAGCTCGACCGCAGCTTCGGCGCCTCGGTGATGCCCGCAGCCTCGAGCTCGGCCGCGATCCGCTCGCGCAGCTGGAACTTCTGGATCTTCGTGCCCGACATGGGCCATTCGTCGACGAAGCGAACGTAGCGCGGGACCTTGAACGTCGCGATGCTGCCGAGGCAGAAGTCGATCAGCTCCTCCGCGGTCGCCTCGTGCCCCGCCTTCAGCTGCACGTATGCCGCCGGCGACCTCGGTGTAGCGCGCGTCCGGTGCGCTCACGACCTGCACGATCTCGCAGGCGGGGTGGGTGAGGAGGAAGGTCTCGATCTCCGAGGCTGCGACGTTCTCGCCGCCGACCTTGAGCATGTCCTTGAGCCGGCCCACGAACGAGAGCCGGCCCTCGTCGTCCATCCGGCCGAGATCGCTCGAATGGAACCAGCCATCGGCGTCGATCGCGAGCGCGGTCTGCTCGGGGTCCTCGTGGTAGCGCACGAACCGCGCCGGGCCGCGCATCAGGATCTCGCCCGACGTGTTCGGCGGCAAGTCCTCGCCCGTTTCCGGATCGACGATCCGCAGCTCGGAGCCGGCGAAGGCACGGCCGTTCGTCGTCAGGCGGCGCTCCAGCGGGTCGGTCGTGCGACCGATCGAGACGAAGCCGCCGCACTCCGTGCTCCCGAACGAGGAGACCTGCGTCACGTACGGGCAGCCGCTCCTGCATCAGTCGCAGCGCGCCGGGCGAGCCGACGGCGATCACGAGCCGCAGCGAGCGCAGGTCGGTCGTGTCGAAGAGCGGCTCGTTCTGCACCGAGAGCCAGATCGTCTCGAACGCCGGGAAGGCGAGCGTGCACCGCTCGCGCCCGAGCTGCTCGAGAGCCGGGCCGGGATCGAAGCGGCGACCCACGTGGACGAGAGCGCAAGGTGCCGCGAGGGTTGCGAGGAGCGTGACGAGGCCGCTGACGTGGAAGAGCGGCAGCGGCGTCCAGAAGCGATCGGCGGCCGTCAGCTCGAGCGCGCCGCCGTAGTCGAACGCCTGCGCCGCCATGCCCTCGTGGTTGTAGACGCAGCCCTTCGGATTCGCGGTCGTTCCCGACGTGTAGAGGATGATCGCAGCGTCGTCCGGCCGCACGGCCGCCTCGAGGCGCTCGAGCTCGCCGTCGGTGATCGCCTCGCCCGCGGCGACGAAACCGGGCTCGTCGAGGCCAATCACGACGCGGCACTCGTCGGGCAACTCGGCGTCGTCGAGCAGCGGCGCGAACTGCGGGTCGAGCAGGAGGAGGTGCATGCCGGCGTGGGCGACGACGTACGAGAGCTCCCGTGCCTTGTATCGCGCGTTCACCGGCACGGGCACGGCGCCGATCCGCATCGCGCCGAAGAGCATCGCGAGCGACTCGACGCGGTCGGTGTTGAGGAGGCCGACGCGGTCGCCGTGCTCGACGCCGGCAGCGCGAAGCCGCCGCGCCATCACCCGCGTCAGTGCCGCGAGCTCCGCGAACGTCGCCCGCTCGTCGGGCAGCACCATCGCCTCTCCCGTCGAGAGCGCCGCGGCGCGGTCGACGAGAGCTGCAACCGTCGTGACCCGAGGTGCCTCGCGCTTTGCGGCCGTCGCCATCAGTAGGAACGGGGCAGGCCGAGGCCGCTCGTCGCGACGTGGTTGAGCCCGAGCTCGCGCGCGACGGGAATCGACCGGAGCAGCCGCATGTAGGTGAACCGCTGGAGCATCATCGTCTCGTCGGTATAGCCGCTGCCGCCGAACACCTGCAACGACCGGTCGGCCGCCGCGAGGCCGGCGTCGCAGGCGGCGATCTTGGCCATGTTCGACTCGAGCCCGGCCGGCTCGCCTGTGTCGAAGAGGCGCGCCGCTGTCTCGGTCAGCCCCCACGCGGCCTCGAGGCCGATCAGCGACTCGGCGAGCGGGTGCTGGACGGCCTGATGCGTCCCGATCGGAACGTCGAAGACGACTCGCTCGCGGGCATAGGCCGTTGCCTTTGCGAGCGACCAGCGCCCGACGCCGACGGCTTGCGAGGCGACGACGAGGCGCTCGGGGTTGAGGCCGTCGAACAGCACCCGGCCGCCCTTGCCCGGCTCGCCGAGGACGTCGCCGGCCGGCGCGACGGCGCCGTCGAAGAACACGCTCCACTGGTGCTCGAACGCCGGGGCATCGACGTGCACGGGCGTCGCGGTGACGTTCTCGCAAGGAGTCGGGAGCACGAGGAGCGTGAGTCCACCGCTCTCCGCGTCGCGGGCGACGACGATCATCGTCTCGCTCGACTCGAGCGCCGAGATGTAGGTCTTGGCGCCTGTGACCGAAAACCCGCCGGCGGTCGGCGTGGCCGTGGTGAGGAGGTTGTTCGCGTTCGAGCCCGCCTCGGGCTCGGTGAAGGCGAAGCAGAACCGGTTGCGGCCGGAGGCGATCCCGGGCAGCCAGCGCTCCTGCTGCTCCTGCGTCCCGTGGCGCGCGATCATCGTCCCCGCCATCGCCGTCGAGATGATCAGCTTCGCGGCCGGATAGCCGCCCGCGGCGAGCCGCTCGCAGGCGATGCAGAGCTCGAGCATGCCGCCGCCGCCGCCGTATTCCTCGGGCAGCGAGAGCCCCGTCAGCCCGCTGGCGGCGAGCTCCTCCCACTGCGCCATGCGAGGCGTCGTGGTCGTCGAAGCGACGATCGGCGTAGGTCGCCCCGATCGCGAAGGCGAGCTCGGCGATCGCCCGTTGCTCCTCTGTCAGTCGGCGAAGCGAGGCATCGGCGATGGTGCTCATGACAGACGGAGCCTACCGCGAGACCGGTCCTGATTTCAAACGACCGACCGTTAGAGGGCGCGCCGAACCGGCGGACGCCGTCGCTCCCGTCGACGGCCGTCGCCGAGCCGCTGCGGACGAGGTGCTCGAGCAGGCAGGTCGCCCCGGAGAGACCCGCCTGGCGCGGGTAGAACGGCGCGTCGGGCCCGAGGATCTCTTCGACGACCTCCCAGGCGCTTCGCGGCGTCGTCGCAATCAGCTCGTGGACACGCTCCTCGGCGGCAGACGTGGCGTCGAGGGCTCGCGCGATTCGCTCGGCGGGATCCGCGTTCGGCGCTCCGTGCCCCGGCAGGAGCAGGGTCGGGCCGAGGGCGCGCGCCCGCTCGAGTGAGGCGATGTGCTCGGCCCACGGGTCCGGCGTGTAGTCGTGCTCCGCGTACGGGATCGCCGGGGCGAGCACGAGGTCGGCCGACAGCAGCATCCTGCTCCGGTCGTCGAACAGCATCACCTGGGTGGGCGAGTGGCCCGCCGCCGGGACGACGCGCCAGCGGCCGGCGAGCGTCTCGATCACGAGGCCCTCGTCGAGCACGAGATCGGGAGCCGGGCGTGGATGGAGCCCGTCGCCGCCGGGATGGCTCACCGCCGCGAGTGCGATCTCCTGCGGCACGCCCGACCGCTGCGCGAGCGCGAGGCGGTGCTCGAGCGGCACGATCGTGTCGCGGAGCACCTCCGCGGATGCCGTCGGGCCCGTCGCCAGCGCGAGCGGGCAGCCGCTCCGCTCCATCACCTCCGAGGCGAGCCCGTAGTGGTCGGCGTGCGTGTGGGTGCAGACGAGGAGCTCGATCGCGCTCGTCTCGACTCCCGCCAGGTCGAGCGCGCGCTCGAGCGCGCTCCAGCCGGGGGCGATGCTCGTGCCGCAGTCGACCAGGCACCAGCCGCCACCTGCGCGCTCGAGCAGGAACGCGTTCACCATCGCGTCCGGGCTGTACGGCAACGGCAGGCGGAGCCGGATGATGCCGTCCATGACACGCTCGGCAGAGACCTCCTGCGCCGAGCGCGGGAACGGCCGAACTTCTGGCGGGACGGCGCTACTCGGATCGTGCACGCAGGACCTCCGCGACCGACGCCTGCTCCTCGCCGATCGTCGCGGGAATCCAGTGACCGTCCGTCTGCATGATCTCGTCCAGCCGCGCCGCGATGTCGTCCGGACCGACCGCGTACGGGTCGTCTGCCAGCCAGCCGGCGGTGAGCCCCACGAAGGCCCGCGCGAAGCGGCCTGCCAGCGCCGAGAACATCTCGCCGGTGACCGTGCACGCCGAGCTCGCGAGGTAGGTCACGAGCGGCGACACGGTCTCGGGCTCCATCCGCGGCCGCAGGACGTCGTGATCGGCGAAGACGCCGACGCCACGCGAGGCGTGCGCTCCGGGGCCGCGCCACGGTGAGTTGGAGTACGGCAGGATCGTGTTCGCCCGGATCCCGAACTCGGCCCCTTCGATCGCGAGGGCCCCGGCGAGCCCCATCAGGCCGGCCTTCGCGGTCGCGTAGTTCGCGAGCCCGCCCATCCCGAAGGCGCCGGCGCTCGACCCCGTGAGGACGATGCGGCCGTAGCCACGATCGCGCATCACGACGAACGCCGGTTGGAGGACGAAGAACGCGCCACGCAGATGCGTGTCGAGCACCTCGTCGAGTTGCTCCACCGTCAGGTCCTCGAAGTTCGCGTTGCGGAGCACGCCTGCGTTCGAGACGACTGCGTCGACCGTTCCGAATGCCTCGATCGCCCGAGCGACGATCGCGTTGCCGCCTTCGGGGGTCGCGACGGAGTCGTGCGACGCGACGGCCTTCCACCGGCGGCCACGATCTCTGCCACGACGGCGTCTGCGTTCGGAGCCATCTCGCCCTCACCGCCGACGTCGTTGACGACGACGGAGGCGCCATGCCGCGCGAGATCGATGGCGTGCGCGCGGCCGAGACCGCGGCCTGCGCCGGTGACGATCGCCACGCGGCCCTCCATCGAGACCGCTTCGTGCTCCATCGAAGCGACTCTACTTCGCGGGGCCGGCGGCTCTGCGACTCTTCGGAGGCCGGGCCAATCCCGTGAGAGCCAGCTGGGCGACGGCGGCGCCGAGCTTGTCGGGCGACGGTCCCTTGTCCTCGCGGTACCAGGTGTAGAGCCAGATCACCTGCGCCAGGAGGTTGGCGCAGATCACCGGCGTCGGGATGGCGGCGTCGATGCCGCCCGCGCGCTTGCCTTCGTCGACGAGGCGGACGAGGAGATCCTGATACCGACGGCGCTCGCGGAGGATGCTCGTTCTGCGCGAACCCGTCAGGCGATTGAAATCGTGGTAGTAGACCGCGATGTTGACGACGTTCCGCGCGTTCGACGCCACCGTCGCTCTCAGAAAGTGCTCCAGTCGCACGAGCGGCGGAGCGTCGGAGGACTCGACCTCCTCGATTACCGGCAGCGCGTCGTCGTGCGCCGCCTTGCAGATGCGGTAGAGGAGGTCCTCTTTCGAGTCGATGTAGTGGTACAGGCTCGCCTTCGTGATGCCGAAAGCGTGGGCGATGTCCGTGAGTGATGCCGCGTCGTAGCCCTTTGTCCTGAAGATGCCGGCGGCGACGCGGAGGAGCTCGCCTTCGCGCGCCGGCATCGTCTCGTTGGCGCGCCGACGCTTGCGCCGCTGGGTGGCACCCGGCGTTTCGTTGGCTGTTGGCAGTGAGGGTGGCATTCGACTGATTTCCGGCTCCGCTCTAACCCCGGGACCCGAGGATATGCACTTGTAACCAATCGTGCGGTCGGTTAAGTTGAAATCCAGTCATGCCGACGACCGGAATTGTGCTCGATCCGTCCGCTGTTGCCGCTCGAGCGGTTCCGGCCGGGCGCCGCGATGCCTATCCGGTGCTCGAACGGCTTTCCCGCGACGAGCTGCAGGCGCTCCAGTTGCGGCGGCTCAATCGTCAGCTGGAGCGCCTCTGGCAGAACGATTTCTATGCCGACGGCTGGACGGCAGCCGGGCTCGTGCCGGGCACGCTCGCAGGCTCACTCGATGACCTCCGCCGCTTCCCGGTGATCACGAAGGAGGACGTTCTCTCGGATCAGGAGGCGCACCCGCCGTACGGGCGCCGGCTCGCCGTCGACCCGCGCCACGTGTTCGAGATCACGCTCTCGAGTGGCACCTCCGGCCGAACGCAGGAGATTCACGCGCACACCGCGCGCGATGCTCACATGCGGGCGATGCACGGGATCGCCTTCCGCTGGGCCGGGATGGGGCGCGACGACGTGCTCGTCTTCCACGTCGGGATCTCGAATAGCGCCTCCCACGGCCCGTTCCATCGAGGCATCCGAGCGCTTGGCCGCCTGCCCTACCTGATCGGGCACCTCGGATTCGAGAAGCGGCTGGAGCTGATGCAGCGGCTCGGCATGGACCACATGTACGTGATGCCGAGCGCGCTGAACGGGTTGACCCAGCTGATCCACGAGCAGGGGACGACTCCACGCGAGCTGTTCCCGACGCTTCGGTCGATCATGATGTCGGGCGAGGGCTGGCCGGTCGATTTCGTCGAACGCATGGCCGAGGCGTGGGGCGCGCCGATCTTCGAAGGCTACGGCGCCAGCCAGACCTACTCCGGCTTCATCATGTCCAACTGCGAGCACGGCGCGGTCACCGACGGCCGCCGCAACGGCATGCACGTGTACGAGTGGGCGGCGATCATCGAGGTCGTCGATCCGGACACGCTGGAGCCCGTCGCGCCGGGCGAGGTGGGCGAGATCGTCGTCACGCACCTCGAGAAGGAGGCCTCGCCGCTGATCCGCTTCCGCACGCGCGACCGGGCGGTGTACCTCCCGTGGCAGCAGTGCAGCTGCGGCCGGCAGCTCGACATGATCGAGTCGGGCACGATCGGGCGTTGGGACGACATGGTGAAGATCAAGGGCGAGAACGTCTTCCCGCCCGAGGTCGACGAGATCGTGTTCGCCCGGCCCGAGATCGGCGAGTACCAGGGACGCGTGTTCATCGGCGACCTCGGCAGGGACGTCGCCGAGATCCGGATCGCGCTCGTCGGTGACGCGCCGCCGGTCGAGCACCTGCTCGACGGCCTCCGGGCCGAGCTGAAGCTTCGTACGAACGTGAACTTCGAGCTCCGCGTTGTCCGGAGCGCCGACCTCCCCCAGTGGACGACGCCCGACGTGAAGCCGCGCCGCTGGACCGACGAGCGGCAGGCGAACCTCTCCACCGGGGAACAGCAGACATGAGCGCGCCCGACGTCGACGAGGCGCGCGCGGTCCTTGCCGACGTGATCCGCCTGGCGGGGCGACTCGTCGAGGCGAGCGGCGACGGCGACGAGCTCGGCCTGCGCAATCGCGCGATCGAGATCGCAGCGCTCGCCGAGAACCTGTTGTGGTCGGTCGACCCCGACGCCTCGGACTGGCTACTCGAACTCTACGACCGATAGGAGCCGACTGTGCGTTACCTGAGCTACCTCGAGGGCGAGCCGACGCTGGAGTCGTATCGCCTCTGTCACGCGCCGCGGCCCAACCTCGCACCGGTCTTCATCTGCCCGTTCGTCGTCCTCACGAACGAGCGAGGCGAGATGTTCAACGCGATGCGCGGCGTCCAGGGCCAGAGCAAGGGCACGGTGATGAACATGGGCATCTATCGCCTCAACGGCGAGCTCGACGACCAGTGCCCGATCCACGTCCCCTGGACGGAGGCGCCGGTGTGGAGAGCCGTACTACGTCGTCGAGGACCGGGACGCAGTGAGCTTCGTGGGCAGCGCGTTTCGGCTCGACTGGGGCGTCGACACGTACCGCTGGGAGGACGGCAGGCGGCCGGCTGCAGATCGAGGCGAAGAGGCTCGGGCAGGTGGCGACCTTCTGGGTGCCCGAGCAGGAGGGCTACGACCATCCGCAGATGTTGCGGAGCCATCTCGGCAAGGCGGTCGGCACGCTCGACGGCGAGCATGTCGAGGGCCTGTTCATGCTCGACTACATCTACAGCTTGCCGGGCGCGATGTGGACCGACATCGGAATGCTGACGAAGTTGCACAAGCTCTGGCTCAACTGGCTCGTCGAGTACGAGGACGGAACCCTCGAGGGCGGGTATGCGTGGAACGGTCGCCCAGGCCTCGGGTTCGCCGCCGCGCACCACTTCGTCGACGGCCGCTCGACGGCCCGCTCGGACGCGGTCATGCGGACGGAGCGCACGCCCCGTGGCGGCGTCTCACACGTGACGCTCGAGCTCGGGGAGACGACGGTCGAGCTCGCGCAGCGCGGCGCCACCGACTGGCCGCTGCATACGTGTGGGGACGTCACCTCGGTGTCCGGACGGGAGAAGGCGATCGCGAAGAGCTGGAACTACACGGAGAGCTTCCCGCTCAACTGGCAGGTGGTGGCGGACTACCAGGCGGCGCACACCGCGCTGTACGGCCGGTGGCCGTCGTTCAAGCGGCTGATGCAGGGCGCTCGAGTCGTGGACGATCTGCTCGTCTACGACGAGAACTGAACGGCAGCGAGCTCCGCCCGGAGCTCGTGCTTCGCGATCTTTCCCAGCCCGGTCTTCGGCAGTGCGGCGACGACGACAACCTGCTTTGGAACCTTGTACGCGGCGAGACGCTCGCGGCAGAACGCGCGCATCTCGTCGGTGTCGATCGCGACTCCGTCCCGGAGCAGCAGCGCGGCGACGACTCGTTCGTCCCAGCGCTCGTCCGGCAGCCCGACGACGGCGGCCTCGAGGACGTCCGGATGGTCGAGCAGAACCCGCTCGACCTCCGCCGCATAGACGTTCTCCCCGCCGGTCCGGATCATGTCCTTGAGGCGGTCCACGATGAAGTGGTCGCCGTCTTCGTCGCGCCGGCCGAGATCGCCCGTGTGCAGCCACCCATCACGGAGAGCACCAGCCGTCGCCTCCGGGTTGCGCAGGTACTCGAGCATGATCGACGACGAGCGAAGCGCGATCTCGCCGACCTCCCCGACGGGTAGCTCGGCGCCCGTCTCGGGATCGACGATGGCGAGCTCGACGCCCGGCAGCGGCCGGCCGATCGACGTCGGCTTCGAATGGGCGAGGGCAGGCGGCAGGGCGGTGGCGAACGGGCCAGCCTCGGTGAGACCGTAGATCTGGAGGAAGTCCAGCGGCCTCCCGAGAGCCTCCTCGAACTCGCGGTTGACCATCGAGGCGCCGAGCGCACCGCCCGCGAGCACCATGCGCACGCTCGAGAGGTCGTAGTCGGCGAAGGTGGGGTGGTTGAGCACCTGCCGCAGGACGGCCGGAACTCCGAAGAGGACGGAGATGCCGTAGCGCGACACGGCCTCCATCAGCGCCTGCGGCTCGAATCGAGGCAGCAGCACGACGAACCCGTCCATGAGCAGGAACAGCTTCGCGTGGTCCCAGCACGCGCCGTGGAACGAGGGCGCGTGCACGACGTACGAGTCGCCCGTCCGGAGTCCGAAGCCGAGCGCCGCCTGGAGCCCATCGACGAAGTGGGCGCGCTGCGTATGGCACACGCCCTTGGGACGGCCGGTCGTGCCACTCGTGTACATGACGACGTGGATCCCCTCGGGATCTGGAGGCGGGAACTCTGTGCCAGGGTCCACGGCTTCGATGAGGCCGGCCCACTCGTCATCCTCCTCGCCGAACGACACCAACCGCGCCGCCGGTACTCCTGCGGCGGCCGCAGCTCGCGCCGCGTCGGCGAACTCCGGCGACGTGAGGACCAGGGCCGGGTCGAAGTCCTGCAGCACATAGCGAAGCTCATCGGGCGCGCTCAGATAGCTGAGCGGCGTCAGGATCGCACCGAGGCGAGCGCAGCCGTAGTAGATCGCGAAGTAGCGGGCCGAGCTCGTGCTGATCGCCGCCACCCTGTCTCCCGGTTGGATGCCGAGCTGCTTCAGCGCTCCCGCCGCCCGCGTCACCTGCTCGTCGAACTCGCTCCACGTCCACTCGACGCTCGCGTCGACGATCACGCGCGCGTCCGGTCGCTGGCGCGCGCCGCGGCGGACGATGGCATCGAGCGTCGCGCTCATTCGGGGAGTGCGTCGCTGCCGCGGAAGTTGATCCCGATCCCGACCTGGTTCCCGCCGTCGAGCGTGATGAAGCTGCCGGTCAGGTAGTCGCTGATCGGGCTCGTGAGCACGACGGCCCAGGCCGCCAGCTCATCCCCCGTAGCCCAGCGATGGGCCGGCGTCGAGCCGGTGATGAAGTCGTCGACCGCCTGCCCGTACATCTCCTTCGCGCCGGGCGTGAGGTACTGCGGGCCGATCGCGTTCACCTGGATGTCGAACTGTGCCCACTCGACCGCGAGCGTGCGGGTCATGTGCAGCACTCCCGCCCGCGACGAGCCGGTATGGACGATGCCTCCAGCCGAGCGATCGGCTGTTCCAATCGTGATGTTGAGGATCTTCCCGCCCTGGCCACGCTCGATCATGTGGCGGCCCACGGCGCCGCAACAGTAGAACGTGCCGTTGAGGTTGAGGTCGATCACCGCCCGCCAGCCGTTCGCGGACAGCTCCTCGGCCTTCTTCGCGAACGTCCCGCCCGGCGTTGTTGATGAGGATGTCGATGCCGCCGGTCTCGGCGGCGACCTCGCCCACGACGCGCTCGACGGCGTCGGGATCACGGACGTCGAGCTGCTTTCCCGACGCCGCCACCCCGGCGTCGCGAAGGGCGGCGACCGCCGTCTCGATGCGCTCAGCCGTTCGAGCGGCGATCACGACCCGGCAGCCGACGGCGCCGAGGCCTCGCGCCATCTCGAACCCGATCCCGCTCGATCCGCCCGTGATCAACGCCGTTCGATCGGCGAGCAGCGAGGGATTGAAGACGTCGGCCAGTGGCGGGAGCATTGTTCCTACAGGTCTACCGGGATCACGACACTACCTGGATGGGTTGTCGGGCACCGCGGCATCGCCGCGGTGCCCGACAACTCAGTCCACGATCGACGAATCAGCAACGCACTCCTGCGATCAGCCCGCCTTTCCGGCCGCAGGTTCCAACGGCGGCGTACTCGTTCGTGACGTACTTCGCCCACTGCTGGTAGGTGCCGTCGGGGACGAGCTGGTTCTTGTTCCAGTCCCAGTGGTACGGACGGAGCGAGCGGATGCCGATGTGGCAGCGGCGGCTGTAGGTGACCTTCGGCGAAAGCCCGCCGGTGTCCAGGTTGGTGATCTGCTCGAGGCCCTTGCGGATCGCGTTGGAGGTGTACGTCCCGTTCGCGTTTCTCAGCCCCTGGGCGAGGATCTGGCCGTCGACCCAGCCGTTCACGAACTGAACGTTGTTCACGTCATCGGAAGAGACCTTGTACTTGGCCGCAGTCTTGCGGACGAGCTCCGGGCCTTTCCCCTTCCAGTACGCCGGCGTGAAGCAGTGGACGCCCTTGAACAGCTTGTTCGCCGTGTAGGGCGTCCCCTTGTAGACGTTCTCGGCCATGACGGCGGAGATGCCGACCGACGGGACGCGGAGCCCGAACTTGTCCATCGAGTTGAGGATCTGCATCGCCGTCGGCGGGGAGCCGTGAATCGCCACCCAGTCCGGCTTGTCGCTCATCATGCTCTGGACCTGGACATCGGCGCTCACCGACGTGGTGGGAAGAAGCTGCGCGCCGACGAACGTGCCACCCAGGCGCTGGACGCGTTCCTTGATGAGGTCGGCCCACTCCTGGCCGGACGCGACGGCGAGACTGAAGACGCCGACCTTCTGGCCCTTCAGCGTCGTCTTCTTCTGGAGCGCCATCTGGTAGCCGACCGCAACATCTGCCATGTCGGCGAAGTTGCAGAGGACGCCGAAGAAGTTCGGCTGGAACGGGTTGGACGCCTCCTTCGGGGACGATTGGCCCCCGAGGCCGACGACGTTGTTCTGGTTGAGGATCGTCAGGATCGAGGTGAGCGCCGACGACGTGTTGATCCCGACGATCAGTGGGACCTTGTCGTTCGAGACGAGCGACTTGACCGAATCCACGGACAACGTGGGCGAGTACCGGTCGTCTTTCTCGATCAGGTTGATCTTCCGTCCCTTGATGCCGCCCGCATCGTTGACCATCTTGACGTACGTCTCGAGCCCGTGCAGCCACGGCACCTGGGTCGAAACCGTCGGCCCGCTCTTGTCCGAGACCACGCCGATGTCGATGTCGGCCGCCCCGCTTCTCGACTGAGCGGCGCCCGCCGCCAACAGGCCGACTACCAGGGCGAACGCTCCTACCTGAAGACTCTTTGACCAGCGCATCGGTAAACCCTCCTCGAGGCCACGGGAATTAGACAACCGTTCGGTCGGTTAAGCGTAGAGGTCTGCGGCTGCAGGGTCAAGCCATCCGACCGGTTGGTTAGAGGCCCACGTGAAACGCGCGGATCGGGCGCCGGCGCCCTGCGACCCGGTTTCGACGCGTTCGCGACGAGGCCCGGTTGATTCCTAACCAACCAAACGTTAGGTTAATGTGGGACCCCCGATCGGAGGCTGAAGTGGCCGAGGACAAGAAGACCGAGACGCCGGTCGTGGCGCCACAGCCCCGAGGCCGACGCGACCGCGACGAAGGCGATGGTCTACAGCTACTACGCGGCGGTCAACGACGGCCGCTGGAGCGATGTCGTCGATTACTTTCACGACGACGCGGTGCTGCTCGTTCCGTCACAGCTCCCGAAGGTCGGCCGCGAGACGATCCTGGCGTTCTACGAGTCGCACGGCCGCCGCTTTCACGAGCATCACGACGACGTGCCGCTCCTGATGCTGGACGGGAACCGTGTCATGACGCTGGTCGACTTCAACGGCGTCGACCGCAACGGGAACGTCGTCCAGTTCTGGACGGCCGGCATCTTCACGATCGAGGATCGGAAGATCCGCCAGTACCGCGTCATCTTCGACACCGCCCAGCTCGAGGGCCCAGTCCCGCCCGGCACGCGCTAAGCCACCGCACGACAGGAGGCCAGATGAGGTTCGACGGAAGAACGCTGTTCTGCACCGGTGGCGGCTCGGGGATCGGCGCGGCCGTCTGCCGCCGCTACGCCCTGGACGGAGGCAACGTGGCCGTGGTCGACATCAACGGCGACGCGGCGGCCGAGGTGGCGGCCTCGATCGACGGCGCGATCTCGTTTGGCGTCGACATCTCGGATGAGCAGGCCGTGACCGCCGCAATCGCGTCCACGGTAGAGACGTTCGGCGGCATCTCGGCCGTCTACAACGGGGCCGGCAACCTCACCGTCGGCACGACCGAGGGATACGACGCGCGAGACTTCATGCGCATGCTCGAGGTGCATGCGCTCGGCACCTTCCTCGTCTGCCGCGAGGCGATCCCCGCCGCTGCGCGCCTCGGGCCACGGCTCGATCGTCAACACGAGCTCGGTGATCGCGCTCGTCGCGCGAGCGACGCTCGGCCCCTACTCGGCCGCGAAGGGCGCCGTCCACTCGTACACGCGGCAGCTCGCGATCGAGCTCGCGCCGGAGGTCAGGGTCAACTCCGTGGCGCCCGGCCGCACCGTCACGGGCATGACGGAGCACATCTACCGCGAGCTCGGCGGAGGCGATCTCGAGGTCGGCATGAAGAAGGCCGGCGAAGAGGTGATGCTCGGCCGGGTCGCGATGCCGGACGAGCTCGCCGCGTCGATCTGCTTCCTGCTCTCCGACGACGCCAGCTACGTGACTGCGCATTGCCTCGTCGTCGACGGCGGCTTCACCGCGGACTGACCGGCAGTCGGCGATGAGCATCTACGACGGCAGGTGGGTCGCGGCAGAGCTGGTGGCCGATCGCGCGGAGCGGTGGCCCGACCGGGTCGGCTATCTCCGAGCTCGACGGCGATCTGACGTATGCGGCACTCGCCGACCGGGCTGCACGCGTCGGCGGCGGCCTGCAGGGGCTCGGCCTCGCAGCCCGGCGACGTCGTGGCGACCATGCTCGAGGCGGGCCGAGACGCGTGCGCGGCGTGGCACGGCTCGTCATGGGCCGGGGTCGTCGAGGCGCCGATCAACACCGAGCTCCGTGGCCGCTTCCTCGAGCACCAGCTCAACGACTGCGGCGCGCGTGCACTCGTCGTCGACGGCCGGTTCCTCGACCGGATCGCGCCGCTCGACCTGCCGAAGCTCGAGCACGTGGTCATCGTCGGCGAGATGGAGGCCGAGACCCCGACCGGAACCGTGGCGCACCCGTTCGCAGAGCTGCTCGAGCACGACCCGCTAGGACTGGTGCGGCGTGAGGAGACGGATCTCGCCTGCATCCTCTACACCTCCGGAACGACGGGCGCATCGAAGGGTGTCGTCCACACGAACCGCAGCATCTGCTGGATCTCGCAGCCGTATCTCTCCCGGCTCTCCCTCACCGCAGACGACGTCGGGTACTCGATGTTCCCCCTCTTCCACACGATGGGGCGGTGCGCGATGGTCACGAGCTCGCTCTGGGCCGGCTGCCCGGTCGTGCTTCGGAAGCGGTTCTCGGTCAGCGGCTTCTGGGACGACATCCAGAGCCACGGGCACAACCTGGTTCGGCTACTTCGGGGCCGTGATCCTCTTTCTCTGGCGTGCGGAGGAGTCGGACGCGGATCGTGACCACCAGGTGCGGGTTGCCTACGGCGCATCCGCTCCGACCGACATCCGCTCGCCCTGGCACGCGCGCTTCGGCTTCCCGCTCGTCGAGGTCTACGGCTCGACGGAGCTCGGGCTCGCGTCCTGCACGACGCCGGAGACCGTCAAGCCGGGGACGATGGGGGTGCCCGTCGACCACCTCGAGCTCCGCGTCCACGACGAGCACGACCTCCCGGCGCCGCCCGGCGTGCGGGGCGAGATCGTCGCCCGTCCGCGCGTGTCGAACGGGATGTTCGCCGGCTACTGGAACCGTCCCGAGGACACGCTCCACGCCTTCCGCAACCTCTGGTTCCACAGCGGCGACGCGGGCTTCGTGGACGACGAGGGGCACCTCGTCTTCACCGACCGGCTGAAGGATTCGATCCGGCGCCGCGGGGAGAACATCAGCTCGTTCGAGGTCGAGGACGCGGTCCGCACCCACGCGGACGTTGTCGAGTGCGCCGCGTATCCGGTGCCGTCCGAGGAGAGCGACGATGAGGTGATGGTCGCGCTCGTCCTCGAGGAGGGCGCGTCGCTCGATGTGCAGCCGTTCTTCGAGCATCTCTTCCCGCTGATGCCGCGGTTCGCCGTGCCACGCTACGTCCGGATCATGGCCGAGCTTCCGAAGACTCCGACCCAGCGCGTCCGCAAGATCGAGCTGCGCGAGCAGGGGATTACGCCCGACACGATCGACCGTGAGGCGCTCGGCATCTTCCCGCCACGCTGACCGTCACCAGACGAGAGAAGGAGGCACGATGCCCGTCGAACTGGGCCAGACCCACGCACTCTCCGCCCGCAACGATGCCGACCAGACGTCGATCAAGGCGTTCGTCTACGCGTACTACAAGGCCGTCAACGACTCTCGCTGGGACGACGTCGTCGCCTGCTTCCACGAGGACGCGGTTCTGCTCGTCCCGTCGCAACTGCCGAAGGTCGGCCACGAAGAGATCCGGCGCTTCTACACCTACGTCGACGTCCAGTTCCCGGGGCTGCATCACGACGACATCCCGCTGTTGATGGTCGACGGGAACCGCGTCATGACGCTCGTCGACATGCACGGGATCAACCGCGAGGGCGTCCACACGCGTCTCTGGACGGCTGGGTTCTTCACGATCGAGAGCGGAAGGATCCGTCAGTATCGGGTCATCTTCGACACCGCGCAGCTGCAGGGGCCGACCCCGCCCGGAGTGATGTGAGCGGGCCATTCGACGTGGGTCTGGCGCTTCCGACGCAGGAGGGCCTGTCAGCGAGCGACTACGTCGCGCTCGCGCGCCTCGGCGACGAGAAGGGGTTCCACACCGTCACCGTCGGTGAGATTGCGGGCGCCGACGCCTTCAGCGTTCTCGGTGCCATTGCGAGTACGACGAGTCGCATTCGCCTGGGTTCGGGGATCATCGCGATCTACAACCGGTCGCCCGTCCTCACGGCAATGGGATTCGCGTCGCTCGAGTCACTCGCTCCAGGGCGCGTCTTTGCAGGGCTCGGCACCGGGAGTCACCGCATTGTCGAGGACTGGAACGACCGCGACTTCCACGCGCCCTTGCAGACGATGCGCGAGTACGTGGAGATCTTCCGCGCCGTCGGAAGGGGCGAGCGGATCGATCGAGCCGGAGAAGTCGCGACCGTTCGCGGGTTCAGGCTCCAGCATCCGCCGCCGCGCAACGTGCCGGTGTTCCTGGCCGGCTTCCAGAGAGGGATGCTGCGTCTCGCCGGCGCGATTGCGGACGGCGTCCACTTCGCCCTCTGGCCGCCGGACGAGCTGCCGGCGCGGATCGCCGACGTCCACGACGGCGCCGTCGAGGCGGGCCGGGATCCCGCTTCGATCGAGATTCTCGTCTCGGTTCACTCGTACGCCGGGCCCGAGGTCGAACGAGCGCTCGAGCGGCAGCGCAGGGTCGTGCTCGAGTACGCGGTTCGCCCGACGCACCGGGCGGCGTATGTCGGGACATTCCCGGAGATCGACCGCGCGACCGCACTCTGGGACGCAGGCGACCGGCGCGAAGCCCTCGCGCTCGTCCCGGACGAGGCGGTGCTCCATCTGTGTGCGATCGGGTCGGCGGAGACGGTGGTCGACCGTCTCGAGCAGGCGCGACGCGCCGGCGCCACGCTGCCGTTGGTGCAACCGCAGAGCCTCGACGCCGGAGACTCATCGGCTCCGACGGCCACCCTGCACGCTGTGGCAGAGTTCCTTCGCGCCCGTCCAGCCTGAGCGGCCGCCGCCCACCTGCTCGAGAGTCGCCAACCAACCGGTTGGTTGTTATGCTCGCCCTTCAATCGAATGTGAAAGCGGGTGATGGTCGTGCTTGGTCGTGAAGTCGTCATCGTCGAGGCGGTGCGGACGCCGATCGGGCGTGGGCACCGGGAGAAGGGCCAGTTCAGGGATGTGCATCCCGCGACCCTCCTCGCCGCGACCTATACCGAGGTGCTCGCACGCGCCGGCGTCGAGGGCGCGAAGGTCGACGACGTGCTCGCGGGCTGTGTGCAGCAGTACGGCGAGCAGTCGTTCAACATCGGCCGGAACGCGTGGCTCCAGGCGGGCCTCCCGTACGAGACCCCGGCCACGACGATCGACCGTCAGTGCGGCTCCGCCCAGCAGGCGGTCAACTTCGGCGCCACGCTGATCGCGAGCGGCGTCCACGACGTGACGATCGGCTCCGGTGTCGAGTCGATGAGCCGGATTCCGATGTTCGTCGGACGCCAGCTCGAGGAGGTCGTCGGCTCGCCGTTCACGCCCGAGCTGCTCGATCACTACAAGCTGATCGACCAGGGATTCAGCGCCGAGATGATCGCCGCCAAGTGGAACCTGTCGCGCGAGCAGCTCGACGAGATCGGCGCCCGCTCGCAGCAGCGCGCCGAGCGCGCTGCGACAGAAGGGCGCTTCGATCGCGAGATCGTCCCGGTCGCTGTCGACGGCGACCTCGTCTCCACCGACCAGGGCATCCGCCCGGGCACGACGGCGGAAGGCGCTCGCCGAGCTCAAGCCGGCTTTCAAGGAGGACGGCGTGATCACGGCGGGCAACTCGTCGCAGATCTCGGACGGCGCAGCGGCGGTGCTGCTGATGGCACGCGAGACGGCAGACGAGCTCGGCCTGAAGGCGCGCGCCAGGATCGTCGACCAGACGACGGTCGGCGTCGACCCGGTGATCATGCTCACGGGCCCGATTCCCGCGACGCGCAAGATCCTCGAGCGCAACAAGCTCAGCATCGACGACATCGACCTCTTCGAGGTCAACGAGGCCTTCTCGTCGGTCGTCGGCGCCTGGCAGCAGGAGCTCGGCGCCGATCCGGAGCGGGTCAACGTGAACGGCGGCGCGATCGCGCTCGGCCATCCGCTCGGCTCGACCGGCGCGCGGCTGATCACGACGCTGCTCCACGAGCTCGAGCGCTCCGACAAGGAGCTCGGCCTCGTCACCATGTGCTGCGGCGGTGGGCTCGGCACGGCGACCCTGATCCAGAGGGTGTAGCGGTGGGCGCCCGGCTCGACCATCACGTCGGTCTCCGCACGGCCGACATCGACGCTGCGATCACCTTCTGGGTGGCGGCGCTCGAGGGAACGCTGGCCACCCGGCCCGTCCTCCGCACCGGCGCCTACTTCGACGAGCTCTTCGGCGTCGGCGCGAGGGTGAAGGTCGCCTACGTCACCTTCGAGGCAGGCGCGATCGAGCTCTTCGAGTTCGTCGAGCCCAGGGTCGACGTCCCGCCGAGCAGCCAGACGGGCGACGGCGTCATGCACTTCGGCGTCACCGTCGCGGATGTCCCGGCGACGCTCGCGCGGGTCGAGGCAGCCGGCGGGCGCCGGCGGCTCGCGGTCAACCACGTCGGCGGCAGGCCCGACGCGCCGCGATTCGTCTACTGCGACGATCCGGAAGGTCACGTCTTCGAGCTGATGGAGATGACGCGCGACGAGACGGTGGAGCAGATCCTGAAGACGATCTCCATCATGGAAGAGGCGGGGGAGGCGTGAGCCCGCGCGCCGACCACCACGTCGCGCTGCGCGTCTCGGACATCGACCGCTCGATCCGGTTCTACGTGGACGGGCTCGGCGGCCGGCTCACGGCCGCCCCGATCATCCGCGAAGGCCCCTACATCGAGGCGGTCTTCGGGCCCGGGGCAAAGGTCAAGGTCTGTCACGTCTCGTTCGAGGCGAACGCACTCGAGCTCTGGCAGTTCCTCTCCCCGGTCGTGCCGATTCCGCCGCAGGAGCAGTCGTCGGTCGGGATCATGCACTTCGCCGTGACCGTGCCCGACGTGCCGGAGGCGCTCGCGAAGGTCGAGGCGGCGGGTGGCAAGCGGCGCTTCGAGGTCAAGTCGATCGGCGGCGACTCGCCGGGCCGCTTCGTCTACTGCCAGGATCCCGACGGGCTCGTCTTCGAGCTGCTCAGCGTCGACCATCCCACGACGGTGGGCATCATCGTCGCCGGCAACCCGGATGCGGTGGTGCCGTCGTGAAGGTCGACGTCGTCGTGATCGGCGCCGGTACGGCCGGCCTCGTCGCGGCTTCCGTGCTCGCGAAGGAGGGCAAGAAGGTCGCGCTGATCGAGCGCGAGCGGACGCTCGGCGGCCGCTCCCGCCACTGGCAGCACCGCGGCCACGAGATCGGCCTCGGCTCCCACCTCGTCGAGGACCCGGGCGACAGCCTCACGCGCGTCTGCGAGCTGCTCGGCATCACGCTCGAGCACTCCCAGCGCAGCGACTCGATGCCGTTCTGGGACCGCACCGGCTGGAAGCCGATCCAGGAGTTCTACGGCGGCGCCTCCAAGCAGGGGCTCAAGCGGTGCATCGAGGCTGTCGTCGAGACCCCGTACGAGGAGCTCGACACGCTCGATCACCTCTCGCTGCGCGAATGGATGCGGCGCTACACCTCCGACGACGGGGTCTTCCTCGTCTGGGAGGCGATCTCGATGCTGGAGCAGATCACCACGCAGTGGTGGGAGCACTCCGCCTCCGAGAACCTCTACGTCCGCAAGCTCCACTACACGCTCAAGCGCACCGCGGGCTACTCGTTCTGGCCGATCGGCGGCTGGGTGAAGCTCTGGGAGGAGATGGCCGCCGCCTTCAAGGCGCTCGGCGGCGAGCTCCTCATGCCCGCCTCGGTGAAGCGCGTCCTCGTCGAGAACCGTGTCGTCACGGGCGTCGAGCTCTCCGACGGCGAGGTGATCGAGGCGGGCGAGGTCGTCGTCAGCGTGCCGGTCTGGAACCTGCCGCGCATGTTCGACGAGGGCGTGCTCCCCTGGGACCTGATGGAGCGGATCCAGCTCCTGCGCAAGAACAAGAACCGGGCCTGCTGGCTCGGCTACTGGATCGCCGCCAAGGAGCCCGTGATCGCGATGACGGAGCGCGAGATGGCGTCGTTCTTCGCGACGCCGCGCACCGGGCTGCCGGGCTTCACGCTCAACTTCACGGGCTACGACCCGGGTATCTCGCCGCCCGGCGAGTACCTGACGTGCGTCGGGGCGGCCTTCGACGCCGTCGAGCATTTCGGCGACCGCGCCTGGATCGAGCGCAAGTTCCACGAGCTCTGGCTCGACATCGAGGAGATGCTCCCGCAGGCGAAGCACGCCCTCTGGAAGAAGCCGCACCTCGTCACGACCTACGGCGTCATCAACAAGCCCGGGCTCGTCGGCGCGATCCGTCCGGATGCGACCGTACGTGGCGTCGAAGGCCTCTGGCTCGCGGGCGACACGACGCGCTCGCGCGGCGTCGGCATCGACAAGGCGGCGCGGACGGGGATCACCGCCGCCGAGACTCTGCTCGGCGGCCGGCTGCCGTTCTTCGCCGACACCGTGCGGTACTAGCGGCGCTCCCGCGAGGGGCGTCGCGCGCGCCGGGTCTCTTGCGCTTTGGTTCGGTCGGGTCGACACTCTCCGGTGATGCTTGATCGTGACGAGTTCAAGTACGCGAAGAGTGGGGATGTGTCGATCGCGTACGCGGTCTATGGTGAGGGCCCGCACGATCTCGTGTTCGTGCATGGCTCGGTCAGCAATCTCGAGATCGAGCGGGAGACCCCTGATCCGAGGGCGTTTCACGATCGCTTGTCCGGTTTCTCGCGGTTCATCATGTTCGACAAGAGAGGCACGGGGCTCTCGGACCGGTTGCGGGAGCCGGCGACGTTGGAGGCCAGGATGGACGACCTGCGTGCCGTGCTCGATGCGGCGGCGTCGGAGCGCGCGGTCTTGTTCGGCACGGCCGAGGCCGCAGCGATGTGCATGCTCTTCGCGGCCACCTACCCGGATCGAACCCTCGGGCTGGCGCTCGTGTTCCCGTCTGCGAAAGGAACATGGTCGCCCGACTACCCCTGGGCGCCAACGCCGAAGAGTGGCGACACGCGATAGACGAGGCCGTTAGCAGCTGGGGAACGTATGCCGCGGCGGAGCGCTCTGCCCGCGGACTAGCCCCCGATCGGGCGGACGATCCAGAATTCGTCGCGGCGCTGGCGCGCCGCTGGCGACTCTCAGCAAGCCCCGGGGCATACGCCACGATCATGCGGATGGCAGCCGACGTCGATGTCCGCGACGTCCTCGGCGCAATCAGGGTCCCGACGCTCATCTTCCACGACCACCGCGATCGAGAGGAAGCTGCCTATCTCGGCTCCTGCATTCCCGGCGCCCAACAGTTCGAACTAGCCGGCGCCGGCGGCGTCTACTTCCGGACGACGATCGCGCCGGAACTCGAACGATTCGTGAGCAGCCTCGGAAACGAGGAACCCGACACCGTCCTCGCCACAATCCTCTTCACGGACATCGTCGGCTCCACCGCCAAGCTCGCCGAACTCGGCGACGCCCGCTGGCGGGACATCGTCGAGCGCCACCACGCCCTCGTCCGCCAGCAACTCAGCCGCTACCGCGGCCGCGAGCTCGACACAGCCGGAGACGGCTTCTTCGCCACCTTCGACGGTCCCATCCGCGCCATCCGCTGCGCCCAGGCGATCATCCAGACCGTCCATCAGCTCGGAATCGAGATCCGCGCCGGCCTCCACACCGGCGAATGCCAGGTCATCGGCGACAAGATCACGGGCATCGCAGTAAACATCGGTGCCCGCATCGCCGCCCAAGCCCGCCCGAACGAGATCCTCGTCTCCTCCACCGTCAAAGACCTCGTCGCCGGATCAGGACTCCAATTCGAAGACCGCGGTCCCGCCACACTCAAGGGCGTCCCCGGACAATGGCAACTCCACGAAGTCACCCAGAACGCCGACAGCCATCAGAACCAGCCGGTTGCGCGCGACGACGCAGACCAGGGTGGGATTGGTCATTGAGCCCACCCGTCGATCGCGCTCACTGCATGACCGGGCCACGGTGAGCGCTCTTGGTCATCCAAAGCCAGGTCTGGACTGCAGCCGCAATCCCGCCGCCGGCGACGTTTATTCTTGTTACTGGTTGATGCTGGCCATACCGGCCTCGTTACTGGTTGATGCTGGCCATACCGGCCTCGTCGTAGCGCTCGCCGGCTGTTTCCGGTAGCTCTGCGTCGATGCGAGCGAAGTCGTCCGCGGTGAGTTGGAGCTCGGCTGCAGCAGCGTTTTGCTCGAGGTAGGTGCGACGCTTCGTGCCTGGGATCGGGACTATGTCGTCACCCTGTGCCAGGAGCCATGCGATCGCGAGCTGCGCCGGCGTGACGTCGTTGTCGGCGGCGATCTCTTTGACTTTGTCGGCGAGGCGCACGTTGGCCTTCAGGTTGGCGCCGGTGAAGCGGGGACGGTACGGCGGAAGTCGCCGGCGTCGAGCTCGTCCGGCGAGCTGAACCGCCCGGCGAGGAAGCCTCGACCGAGCGGTGAGTAGGCACGAAGCCGATGCCGAGCTCGCGGCAGCGTCGGCAGCACCTCGGCCTCGACGTCACGCGACCAGAGCGAGTACTCGCTCTGCACGGCGGTGATCGGGTGAACGGCATTGGCGCGCCGGATGGTCTGCGCGCAGGCCTCGCTCAGCCCGATGTGACGCATCTTGCCCTCGGCGACCAGCTCGCCCAGCGCGCCGACGGTCTCCTCGATGGGAACGTTGGGGTCGACGCGATGCTGGTAGTAGAGGTCGATGTAATCGGTGCCGAGACGCTGAAGGGAGCCTTGGATCGAACTGCGGACGTGCTCGGCAGAGCCGTCCTGCGGGCCGATGCGTGGAGATGTCGCCTGGGACGGCGTCGTCCATCCGCCGAGTTGAACTTCGTCGCGATCACGTACTCGTCGCGATGCCCCGGGACGGCCCGCCCGACGAGCGACTCGTTGGTGAGAGGGCCGTACAGCTGCGCGGTGTCGAGGAAATCCACGCCGAGCTCGAGGGCGCGACGGATGGTGGCGACGCTCTCCGTCCTGATCGGTGGAGCCGTAGAAGGAGGACATGCCCATGCAACCCAGACCGATGGCAGATACCTGGAGATCACGAAGATTGCGCTGAATCAGCTTCCTCCCTCCCTGACTGACGCGATCCCACAACCCGCTACGACACTCGAACTCTGGCGCAGGCGACCAAGCTCTTACTCGATCGGGTTATTGCCCTTGCGTGCTTTCCGTTTCTTGCGAGTGTTCTTCTCGCCAAGGGCGAGGTCGCCGAAGGAGCCGCCTGGCTCTGGCGTCTCGTCACCGTTCAAGGCTCGCCGGAGGAGCCACCACGCCCCAACGATGAGAACGACGACGAACACAACCATGAACACGCCGTACACAGCCAGCACCTCCCGGTGGGACGACTTCGGTATCCGACTGCTGTATCGGTCGGCTCTTGACAGCCTACGCCCTAACCCAGGTAGCTTCCCTCACTCGCCGATACTCCGCTCCCGTAGGTGACACGCGAATACTGGCGCAGGCGAGCGATAACGCGTCAAGACGATGCCGCATCGACGGCATGGCGGCGACGGCTAGAACAGGCGGCGCCAGGAGGATCGGCCCGGAGAGTCCGCCATACCAGGTGGGGGTGGCTACGTGGCTGACGAGGCGGAGCTGTGTTCCGTTCGCGTTCATGGCGTAGATGCCCCCCGGGGTTTCGAATGCGATCTGTTTCCCGTCAGGCGACCAGACCGGCGGACCAGACAGCCCGATCGCGTCGCAGCCTTCCGTGTTGGGATGCGGCGTGATGTCGGCTCCAGCAGGCGTCACGAGCCGGATTCCACAGGCTGTTTGGTAGGCGATCGTGTGTCCATCGGGCGACGAGGCGGGTGCTCCTCCGTCTTTCGCGAGCAGCGTTCGATGTGTGCCATCGACCCGGACGCTGTAGAGGGAGGGACGGTCTTCGGGCCGGACGCCGGTGGCGTAGACGATTCGTTTCCGATCGGCCGACCATGAGGGCCACGATACGTTTGTCGGGGTGTGGATCTCGGTGTGGCCGGAGCCGTTCAGCTCGAGGATGCTGATGAAGTGGCTTCCTCCCGGAGTTTGCGCTGTGCCGCTGCCGCAGGGATAGGCGAGTTTGGTGCCGTCGGGGGACCAGGCGAGTTGCGATGGAGGCAAGCAGCCAAGACGCGGTACCAGCTTCTCGAAGTACTCGCGGAAGCGCGGATCGTTGGGGTCGGCGGGAAGCACCGCCGGCGCGCCGCTCGGGATCTGCCTGTCTTGTCCGGTTGCGGTGTCGATCACGTGCAAGCCGGCGTAGCCGCTCCTTCCGCCTATCTCATCGAGCGAGAGCGCAAGTTGCCGCCCGTCGGGCGACCACGCGTGGCTCACCGCTTGACCACACCACTCGTTCCGAGGGCAGCTCCAGATCGTCTTCGAGCCTGTCGGGTCGACGGTCTCGATTTTGGCAACATTGCCCTTCGCGATGGTGGCGTCTGACGGCGGAAAGAAGATCGCGAGCTCGCCGCTTTGGACGTTCGAGCGCGCCGCCGTCCACCCATCCGGAAGCGGAGCGCCGGCCGCCGGTCCACTATCTGAGAACAGGCGCACGATGCCGAAGTACGCGCCGACCGCGAGGACGGTAGCGAGTACGACGAACCCCGCGTTGCGCCGCCGACGTCGTCGGGAACGCTGCCTTGCCTCTTCGATCAGCGCCTCCAGTTCCTCGCGATCAGCGGGGTCGCGCGGAGAGACAGGTCGCGTCGAGGCGGCGGTGGTCATGCGCGCGACCATTTCAACATGAAGCTAATATGAATATCACTATGTTGAATGTCAAGATCGAACGAAAGAGCAAGACCGAGCTCCACGAGCAGGTCGCTACCCGGCGAGCGGCTCCCATGCAAAGGATCTCGCCGCCGTTCTCGGCGTCAAGACGAACACGTCCTTCGAGCTCTGCGCGAACTACGCGGTTGTCCGCTGGCTGCTAGCGACCAGAGTTGTCCACGAGTTCGGCTATCTCCACGAACTCGATGCTGGGCGCGACACCGTAGAGATCCGTCACTCGATCCCGCAACTCATCGGAGAAGAATTCGACCGCTGCCTCCTTCGACTCCCAGACGTAGAAGTTGATCGCGCGCTGCTGCTCCTCGTCGAACGTGAAGAACTTGAACCGCAAGCCAGGCATTCCTTCAAACATCGCCCGGGCACGGCCGGCAACGTTCGTAACACGAGAGCGGTCGAAAGTGCCGTCGTACTCAAACCTGACGTTGACCCCGATCATGCGTTCTCCTATGGGGTGGGCCGAGCCACTGACGAAGGTCGCGCGATCATATCTCATGCAACATTCCCGAACTCTGGCGCAGCTCTGCGCGATGTTGCTCGGCGGTGGATCGCGGCGGGCGCCGATGAAGGAGAACGATATCCATCGCCGCAGCCCCGTGTCTCCCAGTGATTTGGCGCCACCCGGTAGCGTGCCGGGATGGCTGCCGTTCGGGACTTTGCCGACGAGCTCGAGGGCTACGCGTACCTGCCGCGGATGTTCGACAAAGCGCGGGCGCGGCTCAGTGGCGACACCGATGCGCCGCCGTTCGGTTGCCCGCTCGACCACAGCTGCCTGGCGCGCCTGCGGGTCTACCCCGAGAACGTGCTCGAGATGGTCAACGGGTACGGCGAGGACGACCGGGCGGTCCTCGGCGGCCTCCGGGAGCACGGCATTCCTCCGGCAACGGAAGCGTGGTTCGACGCGCGTGCGACCGAGGACGAGCTCCTGACGGGGGTCTACCTCAAGGTTCGCCCGCGCGAGCTGCTCGACGAGCTGCAGCCACGGCCGGGCCAGCGCGTGGTCGCTGTCGAGGAGGGCGAAGCGTTGTTCTTCCTCGGCGAGCGTCAGATGCGAATCGTCCGCTCCGGCGAGGTGGTCCGCGTGCCACCCGAGCTGCCGCATCGGATCGAGGACATAGGTGATCCGCCACTCCGCCTCAATTGGCCGACGGGGGATCCTGGCATGTCACAGGTGATTGCCCCGCCGTAGCGCAGGCAATCGGCGCGACTCAGCCGCCAACCTCGAAGTCGAGCAGGACACAACCGGAAGGAGAAGTGACGTTGCGAGTCAGGCGCAGGCGGGTCGGCGACCCGTTGTCGAAGAGCGTGCGACCGTTGATCCGCACGACCGGAGCGATGACGAGCCGAAGTTCGTCGAGCAGGCCGAGTTCGAGGAGCGATTGGGTCAACGCGATGCTCCCGTGCACGCCGATGTCTTTGCCGGGCTGCTGCTTCAGGTCGGTGACGAACCCGACAAGGCCGCCATCGACGACCCTGGTGTTGGCCCAGGTCTCTTCTGGCGTTGTCGAGGTCACGACGAATTTCTCGACGCCGTTGATGAAGCCGGCAAACGGCTCGATGTCGCTTTTCGGCCAGAACTCGGCCCACTCGTCGTAGGTCCGGCGCCCGAGGAGCACGGCGTCCTGGGTGGCGATGACGCGGTCGAGATTTTCCTCCATGACGTCATCCAAGTCGGTGACGAACTCGTCCGGCTGCTCTGCCACTCCGTCGAGCGACAGGAATTCGTAGGCGACGACCTTGCGCATTCGCTCGCTCATGCGTCGGGGGTGAACAGCTTCCAGTGGCCCTCGGAGACGACCTCGATGGCGCCGTCGGTCACCTTGATGGCGGTCTCGTCGTCGATCGCATACGCCGGGCCCGAGATCCCGGCCGCCCACGTTTCTGCGTTGGCCATCGTGTTCTCCGGCAGGTCCACGTGATCCACGTGCGGGAAGATCGAGAAGTCGACGATTCCGAGCGCCTTGTCGCCACCGTCGGGCGGCCTCCAGAAGACGAAGTCCTCCCCGATACGGGGCGTCATTGCCATGCTGCCGGCACTCAATCCCACGTAGACCGTCTCACGCAGCGACGGCAAGAGGTCGGCCAGCCCCGACTGCCGCATCCAATGAGACAGATACAGGGAATCGCCGCCCCCAACGAGCAGGACATCGGTCTTCTCGACCAGGGGACCCACTGCTCTCGATCGATGGTGGGCAGCGCCGTGAGCTCCAGCACGCCCAGGGTCTTCCACCCCAATTCGCACATCGGGGTTCTGGGCTCCTGTCCGCTGATGAACTTCCAGCCCACCCCGGGCTTCAACGGGTGCCCGTACGCCGCGGTCGGAACGCAGAGGGCGCTGGACTCGGCGATCGGCTTGCCCAGGAGATCGACCAACGCGTCGTTGATGCTCGCGTTCTTGATGCCGGCCGATGTGAGCAGAAGCCTCATGCTGCCTCCCGGGGTCGTTGCTGCAGGCCAGAATCCCTTAGCGCGTACGGTGCGTACACGGAGAGACTCGCAGACCGTCGAAAACTCATCGGCCTTGTCACCGATCCAATCCCGACATCCGCAACATGCGAAGGAGGATGATGCAGCCGTCTCGGATCCACCACGTTGGCTTACCGGTCACAGATCTCGATCTCAGCATTGCGTGGTACCGCGAGGCGCTCGGACTGACGCACGAGGCCGGCGCCGGCATCCCCGGGGGCGTCGCCTTCATGGTCGCGCCGACGGGCGAGCGGCTCGAGTTGCTTGCGGTGGATGTTCAGCCCTCGAGCTGGGAGGAGCCGATCGCGGCCCTACGCGCCGGCGTCCCCCACACGGCCTGGACGGTCGACGACCTCGACGATGCCTACGCGCGAGCGGTTGAGGCGGGCGGTCGCTCCGTCTGGACGCCCCGCGACACGTCCGACCCCGGCCTGCGGATCGCGTTCGTCGCCGACCCGGACGGGAACCTCGTGGAGCTCCTTTCCCGCCACGAGGAGGCTCCTCGCAACGCGAGCGAAGGCACGAGGTAGTGCGAACGATCTACGTCGTCCTCCACCCCGAGGCAGCGCGTCACATCGAGGGACTGGTCGGCGGGTGGCAGCGCGACCAGCGCCGTTGCCAGGCGCAAGAGCCCGGTTGGGCTAGCGGAGGATTTCCTCACGCTCTCGGTCGAGGTCGACGACGACATGCGTGATCGGAACGGCGAATCGCTCGCGTGCGTGCTCGACGACCCCCTTCTCGAGCCAGTTCGAGCGCCCCTCCGGATGCGTCGAGATGATGATCTCGTCTGCCCCGAAGGTGCGAAGCGCGTCCTCCATCGCCTGCAGTGGATTGGCGTCGCCTACCTCGCCGGAGGCATCGATTCCGAGCGCGTGGAGTCGGCTGAGGCTGGCGTCGAGGCGCTCCTGCGCGGCGCTGCGAGCGTTGTCCTCGTCGGAGGCCCAGTACCGCACCCGCGAGTTCAAGCGCGGGAGTGCACACGAGGACGACCGCCCGGACGCCGCGGCTCCGTTCCTCGATCATGCTCCGAAGCGTCTCTCCACCGACCGTTTCGTTGGCGACCACGAGAATTCGACGCTCGCCCGCCGCGTGGGCACTCGGACGCGTCTGCGGCGGAGCGTCACCCGATCGCGCCAACGCCCACCAGAGCACGACGGCCGCGGTAAGGATTGCGAAGACGATCAGCGCGGCCCACAAGCCACCGGCGATCGCGGCGATCCCGATCGCGCAGATGGCCACAACTGCCCCCACCAGCAGCCGGAACGCATCTGATTCGCTCCGAAATGGATTGATCATCGTGACCTACTGGAAGAGTACGCCTCGCGGCATGGTGCGGATGTGTCGCGGGTCAGTCTCCGGCCGCGGCGTCTCCGGCTCGGAGGCCGAATACGACGGCCGGGCCGATCGTTCCCCCGGCGCCGGGGTACGCGAGGCCGAACGGGCTCGCCGCGGCGTTGCCCGCTGCGTAGAGGCCCGGGATCGGGTTGCCGTCGGTGATCGAGAGGACCCTGCCGTCGGCGTCCGTCCTCGGGCCGCCCTTCGTGCCGAGGCACCCGGGGAGCACCTTGAACGCGTAGAACGGTGCCTGCTCGAGCGGCCCGAGGTCGCCGATGAAGCGGTCGTAGGGGAAGCTGCCGCGGCCGAACTCCGGGTCGGCGCCGTGGGCGGCGCCCTCGTTGAAGCGGGCGACGCTGGCCGTGAGCTCGTCCGCGGGAACACCGATCTCGGCGGCGAGCTCGGCCAACGTCTCGCCCTTCGCGAGCCAGTCGGGGTCGGGATCGCGGCGCGAGAGCGGGCCGAGGCGGTACGTCGCGCGATACTTGCCGTCGAAGATGAGCCAGGCCGGCACGTTCGGGAACGAGAACGAGGTCGGCTCGAAGTTCTGCAGGGTGCGACCGAGGTCGTTGTAGTTCTGCGCCTCGTCGGCGAAGCGCCGGCCGCGGCCGTTGACGAGGAGGCAGCCCGGTCGCGCCCGTTCGGTGAGGATCAGCCGGAACATCGGCTCACCGTCGATCGTGTCGCCGGGGATGCTGGCCGCCGGGCACCACCAGGCCTCGCTCATCGAGCCGAGCTGCGCGCCTGCCGCGATCGCGAGCCGCAGGCCGTCGCCGCGCGCCGAGGGAGCGCCGACCGGCGCGAGCATCGGGCCGCGCAGGAATGCGCTCGCAAGCTGTGGGTCCCGCTCGAACCCGCCCGTCGCGAGCACGACGGCATCGGCGTCGGGCAGCGACTGCACCCGCGCTCCCGTCTTCACCTCGACGCCCGCGTCGAGGCACGCCTCGAGCATGCCGGCGAGGAGCGCCCGGCCGAGCGTGAACGTCCCACGCTCCTTGCGCTTCGCGAGCGCCTCACGATCGATCACACCCGTGGCGAGCTCCACGTAGGTGACCGGGGCGGTCACGTTCGGCGCATCGCGCACGAGCGCTGCGACATGCGGTGGGGGGTCGATCGGGAGTGGCTCGAGCGTGCGTCCGCCCTGCTCGCGCCCGCCCTCGAACTCCGCGTGGTAGTCGCAATACGGGATCGACTGCCAGGACACCGGGGTCTCCCGCTCGATCCGCTCGACCGAAGGGCCGGCCTCCCGCGCGAACACCTGGAGGACGGCATCGTCGGAGTCGCCGAGCGAGATCGCCCGCAGGTAGGCGAGGCCCGAGCTCGGGGGAGTCGTCCGGGACGTGGCGGTTGCCGGGGAACCAGCCGTTGCCGCCCGAGAGAGCCGTCGTGCCGCCGATCCGGTCGCCGGACTCGAGCACGGTGACCTTGGCGCCGGACTTCGCGGCCGCCCAGGCGGCGCAGAGGCCGGCGGCCCCTGCCCCGACGACCGTGACATGCCTCATATCGAGGTCTCGCCGCCGTCGGGCACGATCACCTGGCCGGTGATGAAGCTCGCCTCGTTGCTGAGCAGGAAGCACACCGGCTCTGCGATCTCGCGCGGCTCGCCGATCCGCCCCATCGGGATGCCGGGGATGGCGAGTGCCGCGCCCTTCTCGAAATCGCCGCCGCCGCGCTCGGTGTAGAGCGGGGTCGTCATTCCGGTCTTGATCCGGCCGGGTGCGACGGCGTTGACACGGATGTTGTCGGGTGCGACGTCGCGCGAGAGTTGCCGCGTGAACCCGACGATCGCTGCCTTGGCGGCGCCGTACGGGGCGTTGAACGGCTGTGCCGTGATCGCCGCGATCGAGGCCACGTTGACGATCGAGCCGCCGCCGGCCGCGCGCAGGTGCGGCAACGTGTGCTTGCACGAGAGGAAGGTGCCGCCGGCGTGGACGCCGAGCATCCGGTTCCAACGCTCGAGCGACCAGTCCTCGATCGGCCCGAAGTCGGCGTGGCCCGCGGCGTTGAAGACGCAGTCGATGCGGCCGAGCTCCGCAACCGTCGTGGCGACGGCGGCCGCGACCGAGTCCTCGTCGGCGGCATCGAGCTGGATCGCGATCGATCCCTCGAGCTCGGCGGCCACCGCCTCCGCCTTGGCGCCGTCGAGATCGAGCACGGCCACCCGACCGCCGTCGGCAGAGAACTGCCGTGAGACCGCTTCGGCGAGGCCCGAGCCTGCCCCCGTCGTGAAGAGCACTTTTCCCTCGAACCTCATTGCAGGACCTCCTCGCGTGGATGGTCGAGGCGCGACCGCGCCCCGAACAGCCGGCGAGACAATCGACCCGTCGCGCCGCACCACTCGTCAGCCTATCGGGCTATGGCCCGAATTTCAAACAGACGGTTGTTTTGCGATCAGCCAGGCAGAGCGACGGTGGCGGTGCCCGCGATCGCACGGGTCCCGTCGCCGCGGTCGAGCCAGACGTCGCAGTCGGCGAGGCGCTCGCCTTGCTCGACGCGGACACCCGTGACGACGCCGCCGGCCGTGACCGTGTCGCCGTCGAAGACGTTCGAGGTGAAGCGCACCGCGATGTCGCGCAACGACGCCGGGCCGGTCCAGGCGAGCAGCATGTTGACGACGTACCCGAGGTTGGTCGGGCCCTGGTTGATCAGCCGGTCGCCGAGGCCGCGCTCCGCGACCGCGGCACGATCCCAGTGGATCGGGTTCGGGTCGCGCGCGATCGCTGCGAAGATCTTCATCTTCTCCGGGTCGACGGACTCGATCACCCATGCGGGCACGGGAGTGCCGACGGCGACGTCCATCAGCTCTCGCTCCGGAGGAAGATCCAGCTGGCGATGGTCGTGGCGGCGAGAGCTCCTGCCTCGTCGCGCAGCTCGATCTCGAAGCTGACGATGTCCATCAGGCCGCCGCGGCGGCCCTGCTTGCGCTCGACGCCGGTGAACCCGCCGGACATGCGGTAGGTCGCGCCGACCCGCAGCGGCTGCCTCAGGACCCAGCGGTACTCGCCGGCGCGCACGGCCTCCTCCGACTCGGCGTGGCAGAGCTCGAAGATGTCCTGCACCCGCACGCCGACGCCGACGAGGGGCGCATGGAAGAGGAAGGCCGGATGCGCGATCCCGTCCGGAAGCGGCGCGACGCCCGTCACATCGCTGAGCAGCACGTTCTCCCAGGACTCGATCGTGTAGGTGCCGCCGGGGAATCGGTGGCCCACGACCTCCTGCATCTGTTCGAGCGTCACGGTCATTCGGGTCAACGTACCATCGTCCGATGACCGGTTTCGACCTCGCGGGCAAGGTCGTCTGGGTGACGGGGTCGTCGCGCGGGATCGGGCGTGGCGTCGCCGAGCACCTCGCTCGGGCCGGCGCCAGGGTCGTCGTGCATGCCCGCACGCCCGAGGCACTGCACGAGGTCACGGCGGCGGTGGAGGAGATCGGAGCGGACGTGCTGGCCGTCGCGGGCGACGTGCGCTCCGAGGAGGATCTTGCGGCGGCGGTGGCGGCGATCACCGAGCGCTTCGGCCGGCTCGACGGGATCGTGGCGGGCGTCGGTGGCGCAGCGCCGGGGCCTCTGGCCGAGATCGACCTCGAGCGCTTCAGGCGCCAGATCGAGCTCAACCTCACGTCCGCCTTCGCGACGGTCCGGGCCGGCTATCCCCTGCTCCGCGAGGCGAGAGGCGCGGCGGTGCTCATCTCGGCCACGGCGACGACGAGCGCGACGCCGGTCTTCGGTGCCTACGGCGCGGCCAAGGCCGGCGTCGAGCACCTGACCCGCTCGCTCGCCGCGGAGTGGGGGCCGGAGGTTCGCGTCAACTGCGTCTCGCCCGGCCTGATCAGGACGGAGGGGTCGATGCAGGCGGTGTTCCGGGGCAGCGAGGAGCTTGCCGCGAAAGCAGGGCGCACGACCGCGGTCGGCCGCATCGGGACGCCGCTCGACATCGCCTACGCGGTGCAGTACCTGCTCAGCGATGCCGCCGCCTACGTCTCGGGCGAGACCATCGTCGTCGACGGAGGGCCGACGGAAGGCCCGACCCAGCGGATCCTGCGGGCGATCGCCGAGTGAGCCCCGCCTCGCTGAGCCGCGTCGGCGGCTACGACGACCTGCGACGCCTCGCGCGGCGCCGTGTCCCCCGCGGCGTCTTCGAGTTCGTCGACGGCGGCGCGGGCGGCGAGGTGACGGTGCGCGAGAACCGGGCCGCGTTCGAGCGCGTCCGCTTCGACCCCCGCTGGCTGACCGATGTGTCGCAGCGCGAGATCGCAACGACCGTGCTCGGCCAGCGGGTCGCGATGCCCGTGATCCTCGCTCCGGCCGGCCTGGCCCGGCTGGTGCATCCGCAGGGAGAGCTCGCGGTGGCGCGGGCGGCCGGCGCGGCGGGAACGATCTTCTGCGTCTCGACAGCATCGAGCTACTCGCTCGAGGAGATCGCCGATGTCGCGAGCGGGCCGCTCTGGCTGCAGCTCTATCTCTGGCGCAGCTCGGAGGTCGTCGAGGGTCTGGTGGAGCGGGCACGGACCGCGGGCTATCAGGCGCTCGTCCTCACGATCGACGTCCCGGTGGTCGGCAACCGCGAGCGCGACGTGCGGAACGGCGCCTCGCTGCCGCCCCGGATCCACCTGGACACGGCGCTCGACGCGCTGCGGCGACCCCGCTGGCTGCTCGACTTCGTCCGCGGCTCCACGATCACCTTCGCGAACCTCGCCGAGATCGTCGGCTCGGGCGATCCCGGCGCGATCGGCACCTACGTCGACCGCGAGCTGAACGACCCGAGCGCCACCTGGGAGCGCCTCGACTGGCTGCGGCGCATCTGGGACGGCCCTCTCGTGGTCAAGGGCATCCTCTCGGAGCACGACGCGGTCGAGGCCGTGCGTCGCGGAGCCGACGCCGTCTACGTCTCGAACCACGGTGGCCGCCAGCTCGACGGCTCGCCGGCCACGCTCGACGCGCTGCCGGGCATCGTCGAGGCGGTCGGCGACCGCGCCGAAGTGCTGCTCGACGGCGGCGTGCGCCGCGGTGAGGACGTCGTCAAGGCGCGCGCGCTCGGCGCCCGCGCCTGCCTCGTCGGCCGGCCGTGGTTCATGGCGCTCGCGGCCGCGGGCGAGCCCGGCGTCGCGCGGATGCTCGAGCTGATGGCGCGCGACATCGACCGCACCCTCGCCCTCGTCGGCACGCCGAAATTCGACGATCTCGATGCGAATGTGCTGTTGACCAATCGTTTGGTTGGTTGAGCGAAACCCGATAGGCTCACTCGTGTTCCACGACGAGGGAGGTTGTCGGCTTGGCACAGGGATCGGTCTTCGCCCTCGGGCCTGACGCGCCGCGGACGTTTCCCGACTGGATCAGGCAGCGGGCGCGAAGCGGCGGCGACAAGGTCGCGCTCGAGATCGGTGGCGTCACCCGCACCTACGCCGAGCTCGACCACGTCACCGACCGCACCGCCGCCGGGTTCGCGGCGCTCGGCCTCACGGCCGGCGAGCACGTCTCGGTGATGATGCAGAACAGCCTCGAGAACATCGAGGCCTGGTTCGGCCTCCAGAAGGCGGGCCTCGTCGAGGTTCCGATCCACACCGCCTCGCGCGGGACGGCCCTCCGCTACATCGTCGACCACGCCGACGCCAGGCGCCCTCGTCGTCGACGAGGCGTTCCTTCCGCATCTCGCGCGCTGTCGCCGACGAGCTGCCGCAGCTCCGGCACGTGATCGTCAATCGCAACGAGCCCGGCGAAGGGGCCGTCGACCTGCCGGCGCGGCTCGCGGTCCACGATCTCGCCGACCTCTACGCGAGCGAGGGCCCGACGCCGACCCCGTCGCTGCAGCGCCAGGACACCGCCGTGATCCTCCACTCGTCGGGCACCACGGGGCCGCCGAAGGGCGTCGTCCTCTCCCACGGTGCCGTGCTCCACCTCACGCGCCACATCGTCTGGTTGATGGGCTACAGCGAGCGACGACCGCCTCTACACGGCCTTCCCGCTCTTCCACAACAACGCCAAGTACACGAGCGTGTGCGCGGCGCTCGAGTGCGGCGGCTCGCTCGTGATGGACAAGCGCTTCCCGGTGTCGACCTTCTGGGAGATGGCCCGCGAGAAGGAGGTCACCGCGTTCAACTACATGGGCGCGCTGCTGATGATGCTGTACAAGCAGCCGCCCCGGCGACGACGACGGCCGAGAACCCGATTCGGATCGCGTTCGGCGCGCCGTGCCCGGTCGAGATCTGGGAGGCGTTCGAGCGGCGCTTCGGCGTCGACCTCGTCGAGGTCTACGGGATGACCGAGGCGCCGATGGGCTGCGAGAACCGGCTCGAAGACCGCAAGATCGGCTCCGCCGGCCGCGAGTCGGTCACCTACGAGGTGCGCATCGTCGACGAGAACGACGAGCCGGTGGCGCCCGATGTGCCGGGTGAGATCGTGATCCGGCCCGAAGCACTCGTGGGCGCTGTTCACGGAGTACTACAAGCGCCCCGAGGAGACGGTGGAGGCGTGGCGCAACCTCTGGTTCCATACGGGCGACCGCGCCAGGATGGACGCCGACGGGTTCCTCTTCTTCCTCGATCGCATGAAGGACTCGATCCGGCGGCGGGGCGAGAACGTCTCGACCTGGGAGATCGAGTCGACGATCAACACGCATCCGGCGCTGCTCGAGTCGGCCGCCTACGGCGTCCCGTCCGAGCTCTCCGAGTCGGACGTGATGGTCGCGGTCGTGCTCAGGCCGGGGGAGAGCATCGCGCCCGAGGCGCTGCTCGACTTCTGCCAGGGCAAGATGACCCACTTCGCGATCCCGCGCTACGTCCGCTTCATGGAGGCGCTGCCGAAGAACCACGCCGAGCGGATCCAGAAGTTCGAGCTGCGGGACGAGGGCGTGACGCCGGACACGTGGGATCGCGAGGAGCACGGCTACAAGGTGGCGCGGTGAGCGAGCAGGTCCGGATCGAGCGGGGCGTGGCGGTCGAGATGCGCGACGGCGTGCACCTTGCGACCGATGTCTACCTGCCCGAGGGGCCGGGGCCGTTCCCGACGCTCGTGACGCGGATCCGCGGGGCCCGGTCATCGGGCTTCATCGTCGGCGTCCTGATCCTGAACCCGCTCGAGGCCGTCGCGCGCGGCTATGCGGCTGTCGTGCAGGAGGTGCGCGGCCGCGCCGGCAGCGAGGCGGCGTGGCATCCCTTCGTGCACGAGCTCGACGACGGCGCCGACTGCCTCGACTGGGTGCTCGCGCAGCCGTGGTGTGACGGCAGCATCGGCACGTACGGCACCGCGTACTCCGCCTCGACCGCGCTCTACCTGTCCGCGTTGGGCCGCGACGAGGTGAAGGCGCTCGCGGTTCTCGGCACCGGCGCCGACATCCACGACGGCTGGGTCTACACGAGCGGCGCATTCGAGCTCGGCTGGAACGTCTACTGGGCCTACATGACCGCGGCCGAGACGATCAAGCGCCTGGACGTCGACGAGGAGACGAGGAAGGAGCTGCAGCAGGAGTACGAGCGGGCGATCATCGAGGCGCCGGCAGTCGCGGCGCGGCTGCCGATCTCCGATCATCCCCTCCTCGACCGCGTCGGCGAGACGCAGTACCGCGAGTGGCTCGATCACCCGGACTACGACGACTACTGGGCGTCGTTCGACGTCCTGGCGCTGACGGAGCGGCTGCGCGCCCCGATGCTGTCGTTGATCGGGTGGCACGACAACTTCCTCAAGTCGCACTTCGACCTCTACCGTGCTCTCGCCGATCAGGCGCCGCACCGGCTCGTTGTCGGGCCATGGGAGCACACGAGCTACGTCTCGCCCTTCTCGACGAGCCGCGCGGGCGCGGTCGAGTTCGGCCCCAGGGCGGTCTCGGGCGTGGCGCTCTCGACGCCGCTCCTGCTCGACTGGTTCGACCGCTGGATCAGGGGTGCGGACGCCGGCGCCGCCGGCGGCGTCCGCTACTGGCAGCTCGGCGAGGACGAGTGGCGCGAGGCGGACGCCTGGCCGCCGCCGAGCAGCGAGCAGCGCTGGCACCTCGGGTCGGGTGGCAGCGCCAACACACGCAACGGCGACGGCACCCTGGCGGTCGCCGCGCCGGCGGGTGACGAGCCCGCCGACACCTACCTCTACGACCCGCTCGACCCGGCCCCCACGGTCGGGGGCAAGACGCTGATGCCGACGATCATGACGGCGGGGATCGAGGACCAGTCGGCGGTGGAGGATCGCCGAGACGTCCTCTGTTACACGTCCCCCGTCCTGACCGAGCCCGTCGTCGTGCACGGGGACGTGCGCGTCGAGCTGTGGGCGTCCTCGTCGGCCGTCGACACCGACTTCACCGCGAAGCTCGTCGACGTCATGCCCGACGGGCGGGCCTTCAACCTCGCAGACGGGATCGTGCGCGCCCGCTACCGCGACTCGCCGCGGCGACGGTCGGAGCCCCTCGAGCCCGGCGTGCCGACCGCCTTCTCGATCGGCCTCTGGGATCTCGCGCACACGTTCCTGCCCGGCCATCGGATCCGGCTCGAGATCAGCTCGAGCAACTTCCCGCGCTTCGACCGCAACCTGAACACGGGCAACGAGATCGGCGTCGACGGTGCGGCGGACGCGGTCACAGCCACGCAGCAGGTGTTCCACGACGCGGCGCGCCCGAGCGCCCTGGTCCTGCCGGTCGCAATCGCACCCGGAGAGGAGAGGTAACGATGGCACAGGTCGAGAACGAGATCGTGGCCGGCTTCGATGCTCTGCTCGCCGGCGCCGGCGATGCCGAGCGCGATGCGTTCTTCGCCCGCTGCCGGGCAGAGGCGCCGATCTTCTTCAGCGAGGCGCTCGGTGCCTGGGTGTTGGCGCGCTACGACGACGTGCGGGGAGTGCTCGAGGATCACAGCTACCTCACGCTCACCGACGGTCCCGGGTCGCCGATCTACGGTCGGTCGATGCTGCAGTGGGAGGGCGTCGAGCACAACAAGAAGAGCGGCCCGGTCGTGAAGCGGATCCGGTCGCCGCGCGCGATCAGGGAGTCGATCGACGGCAAGGTGCTCGAAATCGCGACGCGTACCGCAAACGACCTGCCGCTCGAAGAGCCAGTCGACCTTCGCGCCGACTACGTGATGCTGGTGCCGCTGCTCGTGATCACGGAGCTGCTCGACATCCACGAGGCCGGGAAGTTCCGGAGCATGTACGACGCGATCATGAAGGGCGGCATCTCGAGCATTGCCGACCCCTCGCTGCGGGTGGCCGCCTTCGAGGCGCTCGACAGCCTGCGCGAGATCGTCGCTCCGATCGTCGAGGAGCGGCGGCTGCGGCCGGGCAGCGACATGGTCTCCGACCTCGCGACGGCGAGCTACGACGGCGAGCCGTATCCCACGAGCGAGATCATCGCTACCGTCGCCTTCCTGCTCACGGCCGGGATCGAGACCGTCGAGCGGGCGCTGACGAGCCTGCTCCGTCATCTCACGCTCGACCGGGACGAGTGGGACAGGCTCGACGCGCGGATCGACGATGCCGACTACGTGCTCAGCCTCTCGGCAGAGTCCCTGCGTCTCTACCCGCCGGTGCAGGGCACGATCCGGCGCGCGACCGAGACGGCCGAGTTCCACGGTGTCACCGTTCGGCCCGATGACAAGCTCGTCGTCCTGATCGCGTCGGCGAATCGCGACGAGGAGCGGTTCGAGGCCGCATCCGAGTTCCGCGCCGATCGCTTCCTCGACAACCCCGACCGTCAGTTCACGAACGCGGGCGACGTGCTGCCCTTCGGCGCCGGCCGCCACCACTGCGCCGGCTCGCGTCTTGCGGGCACCGAGATGGTGCACTCGTTGCAGCAGCTCGTCAGGCGTGCCGCCTGGCTCGAGCCGCAGGGACCGCTGCCCGGGGGCGATGGGCTTCTCCTTCGCTCGCCCCCGTCTCTCCCCGTCGTGATCCACGGGCGCGCCTCGTGAAGGTCGCGATCCTCGGAGCCGGTGCGATGGGCTCGGTCTTCGGCGGCCACATGGCGCTCGCCGGCCACGACGTCACCCTCGTCGACGTCTGGCGCGAGCACATGGACGCCGTTGCGGCGAACGGCCTCGACCTGCGCACGCCGGACGGGTCGAGCGTGATCGTGCCCGTGAAGGCAATTCACGACCCGTCGCTGCTCGAGCCGGTCGAGCTCGTGATCGTGCTGACGAAGACGTTCGCGGGACCCGAGGCGCTCCGGTCGATTCAGGGCGCGCTGACGGACGAGACCTGGGTCGCGACGGTGCAGAACGGGCTCGGCAACGACCTGCGCCTCGCGGAGGTGATCGGGCCGGAGCGGGTCGTTCCCGGCACGACGACGGTCGGCGCCGAGCAGAGCGGCCCCGGCGTCGTGACGATGAGCCTCGCGACGGCCGCGCGCACGGCGGTGACCCACCTCGGCCCGCCGCGAACGGGTCGCCCGCTCCCGGACGGGGTAAAGGAGGTGGCCGCGACGATGACGGCGGCCGGCCTGCCGACCGAGGCGCTCGACTCGGCCGACCTCGTGATCTGGACCAAGCTCGCCCTGGCGGGGCCGATGGGGCCTGTCACGGCGCTCCTGCGCCGGACCGTCAGCGACGTCGCTGGCGACGAGCACTCCTTCGCGCTCGTACGGGCGATGTTCGAGGAGATCGTCGCCGTCGCCCACGCGACCGGCGTGCCGCTCGACGAGGAGGCGGCCTGGGAGCACGCGCAGAAAACATTCCGTGAGGTCGGTCCTCACACGACGTCGATGGCGGCAGACGTTCTCGCGCACCGTCGCACCGAGATCGACGCGTTCTGCGGCGAGGTCGCCCGCCTTGGCGCCGAGCACGGCGTGCCGACGCCGGTCAACTGGGTCGTCGGAAACGCGCTGAAGGCAGTCGAGGGGACCTACGCGACCGCGCTCTGACTCAGTCCTCCGCCAGCCCCCACCGTCCGTAGAAGGCCTCTCGGTGCTCGGTGGAGATCAGCTCGATGCGGGTTCCGGTGGCGGCGGCCGGGCCGTGGTAGCGCGCGAAGCCCGAGATCGATCTCCCGCTTCAAGCCCGCCGCCTCGAGCCGGGTGCTGTCGGCGTCCATGTCCTCCGACCAGTAGGCGAGGTGGTGCATTCGCGGGCCATCTGTCGAGTCCCAGATCGAGCCGGGAGGCCCCTCGATCAGCTCGAGATACGGTCGCGGCGTCCGCGCGAAGGCGATGCGGAGGACGCCGTCGCTGCCGAGGTCGCGCTCCTGCGGCCCGATCATCTCGACCCCGAGCATCGCCGCCGAGCTCCTCCATCGCAGCCTCGAGGTCGGGCACGACGAATCCGACCTGAAAGTGTGTGTCTTCCATGTGAGCAGGCTCCCTCGGCGATCGACGTTGGTCACACGAGCGTACTCTGCGGAGAACAGTGGCGTGAACCCGAACGAGAGGAGCGATCGATGGCGGAGGCAGGGTCGACGGAGCACACGGTGGTCGATCACGTCGGCTTGACCGTGACCGATCTCGACGCGGCGATCGCCTGGTACGTGACGGTCTTCGGGCTCGACGTGCTGCAGGGGCCGGACGTGATCGGCGGCGACGAGGAGCGCGTGCGCGACATCTTCGGGCCGAATGTCGCAGACTTCCGGATCGCCTACCTCGGCTCGGGGACCGGTCCCCGGCTGCAGCTGTTCGAGTTCACCGAGCCGGCCGTCGAGCGCAGCGCCGAGAGCTTCGCCTACTGGCGCACCGGCATCTCGCACATCGGGCTCGGGTGTGCCGACGTGGCGGAGGCGGTTGCCCGGCTCGAGGCGCACGGCGGGCGGCGCCGGAGCGCGATCCACGGTGCGCTGCCCGGGCCGGTGTACTGCTACTGCGAGGATCCGGACGGGAACGTGATCGAGCTGATCGCTCCCGGCGCCTGACGCGGTCCGCTCTATGATCGAACGATGAGGGCGGCGCGCTTCCACGGACGTGAGGACATCCGTCTCGAGGAGGTGCCGGAGCCCGATCCCGGTCCGGGCGAGGTGAAGCTGCGTGTCCTCTACGCCGGCATCTGCGGCACCGACGTGCACGAGTACTACAACGGCCCCCTGTTCACGCCGGGGACGGTGCCGCATCCTCTGACTGGCGTTACGAACCCGGTGATTCTCGGCCACGAGATGTCGGGCGAGGTCGTCGAGATCGGTTCCGGCGTGACGGGCGTCGCCGTCGGTGACCTCGTCGCGGTCGAGCCGCTGCAGACGTGCGGCGTGTGTCTCTACTGCCGCTCGGGCTCGTACAACCTCTGTCCCACCCGCGCCGCGCATGGGCTCTCGCGCGCAGGCGGAGCGTTCTCCGAGCACACGACCGTGACGGAGCGGATGGCGCATCGCCTGCCGCCCGAGATCGATCCCGTGCGTGGCGCGCTCGTCGAGCCGATGACCGTCGGCATGCACGCGGCGCGCCGCGCGGCGGTGCGCTCGGTGGCACGGCCGCGGTTCTCGGGGCCGGCCCGATCGGCCTCGCCACGGCTCTCAGCTTCGCAGCGCTCGGCGTCGACGTGATCCTCTCGGACCCCTCGGCCCGACGACGTGAGGCGGCACGAAAGCTCGGCTTCGAGCACGTGCTCGATCCGATCTCGGAGGATGTGCTGGCTTACGTGCTCGAGCTGACGGATGGCGTCGGGGTCGACGCCTCGGTCGACGCGGCGGGCGTTCCAGGCTGCGATCGAGACGGCGCTCGACGTGACGCGGGCCGACGGCATCGTCGCCGTCGTCGCGGTGCCGCTCGCGCCGATCACGCTCGAGATCCCGCGCTTCCGACGCGCGGAGGTGCGGGTGACGATGAGCAACGGCCCGGTGCTGGTGGACTGGATCGAGGTGATCCGGCTCATGGCCGAGGGCTCCTTCCCGGCCGGCGACTGGATCGAGATGATCGCGTTCGACGACCTCGTCGCGTCCGGCTTCGAGCCGCTGCACCGGCAGGAGCAGGTCAAGGTGCTGATCGACGTCGGCCGGGACGATCTAGCCGGGTCAGCCGATCCGGGGGCGGACGAACTCGATCGACTGGCGCCAGGCGTCCTCGGCATGCCGGATCTGGCAGTGGGGCTCGAGCGCGATGAAGCCGTCGTAGCCGTCCCGCACGAGCGCGCGCAGGAGCCCGTCCCAGTTGACCGCGCCCTCGCCGACCGGGCACCACCCGTACGGGCGGTCGAAGTCCCGGGATCGCACGAAGAGGTTCTCGTCATGCGCCGGCCCGGGCTCGCCGAGGCGGTGCCCATCCTTGACGTGGACGTACTCGATCACGTCCTTCAGGACCTCGTAGGCGTACGGGAACGGCTCGGCTCCGGCGAAGTTGTAGTTCGACGGATCGAAGTTCGTCTTGAAGCGCGCGCTGCCGACCTGTTCGATCAGCTCCCGGACGACCTCGGGCCGCCGCGTGATGTCGGTGCCGGCCGGGTCGAGAGCCGCCGAGTCGAACTCGTTCTCGAGCAGGATCGTCACGTTCAGCTGCTCGGCCAGCTCGAGGCACGGCGCCAGCCGCTCCGCGTAGACCTTCATGGCGTGGCGGTCGTCGCGCTTGCCCCCGAAGCCGAAGTAGGTGATCGCGTACGGCGCGCCGGCCGCCGCAGCGAGCTCGATCTGGTAGCGGAGGACCTGCTGGTTGCGCTCGGCCAGCGGCGACTCGCGGTAGAGCTGGCTCAGGCCGTCGACGGCCGAGACCCCAAGGCCCCGCGAGGCGATGTCGGCCACGACCTGCTCGCCGTCGGCCTCGGTGTAGTTCCGCTCGTGAAAGATCTCGAGCCACTCGATCCCGTACTCGGACGCGATGCGATAGGCGATGTCGAGCCCTACCCCCTCGAGCCCGACGCAGTTGAGGGCAAGACGCAAGACGATCACCTCCGGGTCGAGTCGAGAGTCGGCCGGGCAGCGCCGCGGCCGGTGCGGGCACCTTGACCGTACAGCACGCCGTTCGCACACTTCCCTCCGCGTACGATTGATGGTCCAACCGGAGAAAGGACACGCCCATGTCCGAGCTCGAGAGCGAGCTCCGAGTCCTGCTCGACAAGCAGGCTCTGTACGA